>CAVYAX010000060.1:0-10881 GCA_963766525.1 uncultured Actinomycetes bacterium | reverse complement strand
CCCCTGCGGCGACCAAGCGGGCCACGGTCTGCCGCGGCTGCTCGACCGCCTGCTGCCACGTGACCCGCAGGACCCGCTCGCCGTCGGCCTCGAGCTTGGCCTGGCGCGCCGCGTCGTCCTCTTGCGCGAGCTTGCCGTCGTGCCAGGTCGCGCTGTCACATTCGACGGTCAGCCGCTGCTCGGGCCAGCGCAGGTCGGGGTAGAAGCGGCCGAGCCGGCGGTTGACCTCGGGCTTCGCGAGGCCGCCGTCGAGGATGACGCCGAGCACGAGATCCTCGAGCTCGGAGCGCGTCGGCGTGTACCCGTCGGCGATGAGCGCGGCGAGGCGGCGCGCGCCGCGGCGGCCCTCCGCGCGCGTGAGCACGTCGGCGATCGCACGCGTGCTCGTGAGCTGCATCGCCTGGGCCTGGCGGGTCGCGCGCCGCAGCGCCTTGTCGGAGAGGACGTCGGCGAGGTCGAGCAGCGTGCGAGCGGGCGACGTGATCGGGATCACCCGGTTGCGAAAGACATCGCGTTCGTCGAGCGAACCCGCTCGGTGAATGCGCAGCCCTGGACGGCGGCGAGCGCCGGAGCCGATGACGGTCACCTCCGGAAGACGGTCGTCCCAGTCGAGGTAGCCATCCAGTGCGCCGGCCGAGTAGTGGCTTAGGGCGGAGGTGTCGCCGGCCGCGAGCGTCGCGGCTTTGAACGTGCCGCGTAGCGAGATCGCTACGTGCCCCACGGCGTACACGCCGTGGTGGATGCGATGCAGCTGACCCCTGCGGACCCGCACCTGGATCGCGTGCCGGTCGAGCCCGAGCTCGTAGAGCTGCTTGGTGGAGATCACGCCCTCCTGCTCCGCGGCGACGATCGCCACGCGGACGTCGGGGGGTGTGGTGAAAAAGTCGGGATATGCCCGACTTATTCGTCGGACCCCCTCGCTGAGCGCCGGCATGCGGCGAGCGTGGCAGCGGACCTGTGACAGGACTAGACGCGTTCGTTACAACTCAGCGCATGGATAGCAACAGCCTGCGCGCCGTTCAGGCGCCGCTCAAGGAGCGCTACCGCGACGAGCCGGAGGCGGCGCTCGTCACGCTCTCGGCGCACGGGACGCTCGACGAGGGGATCGCGTGCTCCGTGCAGACCGGCCGCGCGCTTGCGACCGCCGGCCTGCACCCCGCGACCGGCGGCGACGGGCTAAAGCTCTGCTCGGGCGACATGCTGCTCGAGGCGCTCGTCGCGTGCGCGGGCGTGACGCTCAGAGCGGTCGCGACCGCGCTCGAGATCCCGATCGAAGGCGGCACGATCACCGCCGACGGCGTGCTCGACTTCCGCGGCACCCTCGGCGTCGATCGCGAGGCGCCCGTCGGCTTCAAGCAGATCGCGCTGACCTTCGACCTGCAAGCGCCCGACGCCGACGACGACCAGATCGCCACGCTCAAAAAGCTCACCGAGCGCTACTGCGTCGTGCTGCAGACGCTGCGCGGCGGCGCGCGGCTCGAGGTCGCGGCTACTCGGGCGTGATCGCCGGCCGCTCCTCGCTCGTGCGCCGGCGGTGCGACTCCGCGTAGGCCTCCGAGCGGAAGTGCAGGAGCGGGTCGTCCGACAGCTCGATGCCCGGCGGCATGCGCGTCGGATCGAAGACGTAGTCGTCGACGACCGCAGGATCCTCGTGCTCGCGGTCGATCACGAGCTGGCCCGCGTCGACGAGCTCCCGCGACTCCGGCCACAGCCGCCGCAGGTCGTCCGTCGGATCGTCGGGGCCGGCGAGCTGGAAGACCAAGCGCCATGCGACCGGCGCCCGCGCCACGCGCTGCTTGATCTCGCTCACGAGGTACTGGGGCGGGAGGTTGACGTGGTCCTTCGGATCCATCGCCGCGATCCCCGCCAGCGGCATCCAGCGGAAGCGAAACGCCCGCCGCTGTCCCGAGGCGTCGATCAGCCAGTACGCGTGAAAGCCGTTGAAGCGGGCCGTGGCGAAGCTCTGCGGCGGCGCCAGCGTGGCCGCCGCCTGGATCCCCTTGACCGCGAGCGGGCCGCGCGGCGCGAGGAACGCCAGCAGCCGCAGCGGGTTGGGCAGGCCGCCCGGCAGCTCGGCGCGCTGCGCGGACACCATCGCGTGGAAGTCGTCGGGCGTGCGCGGCGGGAAGGCGGCGAGGTTCAGCGCCGTCCACGACGTGTGATCGCCGGACGGCAGCTCGAAGCGCACGCCGAGCCCCAGCGGGTTGCCGCGCTTGGGGCCCTCGCGATCGGCCAGGTACGGGCTCGAGCCGCCGTTGGAGACGCGCACGACGCACTCGATCCGCTCGCCCTGCAGGTGCTCGGCCGTCGTCAGCGCGGCCGCCTCCGCGGTCGCCTCGAAGTACCCGCGAAACGCCACGCCGCGCGCGTGCCCGCGCTTGAAGCCGGTGACGTTGTTCATGTGCTGCTCCATCGCGTCGAGCACCTTCACGACGCGATCCGGACCGCCGAGCTCTTGCGGATCCATCAGCCAGCCACCCCCTCGGCGATCGCGCGCAGCGCCGTCATCCCTGGTACGAACAAGTACTCCCCACCGCGCGTGGTGACGAGGTTCTCCTGCGGCGCGAGGAAGAACGGCCGCTTGCCCTGGATCGTCATCTTTCCACGGCCTTCCGGGTCCCCGAGCAGGTAGTCCTTGTCGTGGCCGAGGCCGAAGATGTTGCCGTCCTGAAGCCACGGTCCCTGCACGCCTTCGAACTGGCGCGCGATGCTCGCCTGGAAGCTCACGAAGACGAGCCCGCGGTCGGTGCCGTCGTCGGCGTCCGCCCCCGGCTCGAGCGGCGCGCCGTACGGCATGCCGCGGCGGATCATCCGGTGGCGCATGCTCAGCGTGCCGCCGTTGCCGAGCGCGTCGCGCGGGTTCGAACGGCGGATGTGCGCGCCGACCGGGCAGCGCAGGCCCTCCATGTCGTCCTCGTAGCGAAAGTCGTTGGCGCCCGGCGCCGCGGCGTCGAACTCGGACCCGGCGCCGTTCGGGTGCGTCGACAGCGGGGCGCCGTTGTGCCAGCGCCCGACCACCTTCGCCGCCAGCCGCTCGGCGTCGCCGTACTTCGCGCCCGCGCGGGCGATCGTCCGCCGCCACAGCGCGACGTCCTGGTAGAGCTTGCGCCAGACCATGTACGTCCCGCTCGCGCCGAGCGGGTCGGCCGGCGCCGGCGGCAGGCGGCGCAGGCGATCGACGAGCGTGTCCTCGTCGGGGTAGCCGAGCACGAACTCGCCGGGCGCCAGCGCGCGCCAGCGGCCGTCGGCCTCGGGGACCCCCCCACCCGCGACCTTGTCCTCGGTCGCGCCGGCGATCGCCGGCTGAGCGAAGCCGTCCGCGAAGCCGAAGTGCTCGCGCGCGCCCTCGAGCAGCTCCGCGTCCTGCTGGAAGACGACCTCGACGCCGTCGAAGCCCTTCATCGCGGCCTTCATCTTCGCGAGCGCGCGCCGGTGATCCTTGGTCTCCTGCGCGTTGATCGTCAGGAGCACGTGCGCGTCGCCGGTGCCGAGGCCGCGCTCCCACTTGTCCGGCGCGCTCGGGCCGCTGTCGCCGAGGACCTTGGCGCGCGCCGACATCCCCGCCCGGAACTCGATCGCGAACGTCTCCACGATCTCCTCCGACACGCCCAGCGCGCGCAGCCCGGCGGCGCTCAGCGCGACGTTCAGCGTCGTCAGCGGCTTGCCGTCGCGCCACGGCTCGGCCGTCGTGACGTGGTGAAGCAGCCCCGCGAACCACTCCCGCGCCGCGGCCTGTTCGCCGGATATCCGCACGAACGCGTACGACGTGCAGTCATACGAGCCGCCGTAGGCGCGCAGGATGTCGCCCTGGATGTCGGCGAGGTCGAGGCTCACGGGCCGAACTCCTTGAGGAACGCCTTGCGGCGCTGGGCCGGCTGCATGTCCTGCGCGCGGATGACGAAGTCCTCGAGGCGCGCGCGCTTGTCCAGCGCCCCGCGGATCTGCGTCACGCTCGCCTGCCCGTAGGCGGCGAACACGACGCCCGAATCGAGCTGATTGCGCCACAAGTAGGCCTTCAGCGCCGAGCCCGACGCCGGCTGCGGGCAGCCGATGCAACGCCCCCAGATCTCCGGCGCCTCCGGGCCGAGCAGCTCCGCGAGCTCGTCGAGCCAGGTGTCGACGTCGCCGTCGAAGTTCGCGGTGAACAGGAGGTACGGGCCGTCGAGGGGGTCGCGGTAGCTCGCGCCGCGGGCGGCCGGCATGTCGGGGACGATCATCAGCCGGGCGAAGTGCGTGCGCGACAGCCGCGCGAAGGGGCTCTCCCCCAACTCCTCGAGATATGTGCGCAGGTCGCCCGCGGCACCGGGCTTGATCGGCGTCAGCACCATCAGCGCATACGTCCGGCCGGCGACGTTCGTCGATCTCATAGGCGGCGCTGCGCGTCTTCGAGGAACGTCTCCCAGGCCGCGTCGAACCGGGACTCGGGGAGCAGGGCGGCGCGGTGGGCGAACATGTCCAGGCGTTCCTCGAGCGCGAGCGCCTGGCGGATGCTCGTCACGGTCGCGTCCGGATAGGCGCACCAGTAGTGGCTGAGGTCGACCTCGTGCTCGCGGAAGAACGCCTGAAACGGCCCCGCCGGCAGCGGTCCCGGGAACTCCCTCGAGCTGCTCCAGTAGGACTTCATGCCCGACGTGAGGATCCGCACCGACGAGTCGATGTACTGCGCCCAGCTGCCGTTGAAGTGCACCTCGAAGAACAGGTGCTCAGAGCGCAGCCGGCGCGTGCGCTGCGGCGGCCCGTTGTAAGGGATGTCGCGCACGAGCGACCAGCTCGCGAAGCCGATGAACGACAGCGAGTCCATCTTCGCCAGCGTCTGCGGCGCGGCCCGCGTGATCGCGAACAGCACGGGCATCGCGAAGCGCCCCCACCAGCGCTGCGTCGTGAACAGCGTGATCGAGGTCCACTCGCCGCAGACGTTCGCCGGCGGGGCGTCGGGCGAGACCTCGTCGCGTCTCATTCGGGCTTGTTGAGCTCGCCGAGGATGATCGGGTGCCAGTCCTTGCCCGCGTGCTCGCCGACGAAGACGTCGAGGTGGCCATAGCGCGGCACGATGTGCAGCGAGTGCCGGCCGGGCTCGCGGCGCTCGAACCAGTCGAACGTGCGCTGCTGGCTCTCCGGGACGAAGCAGTTGTTCGCGCCGCCGGTGATGAACGAGAAGCGCGCGTCGGTCTGCGGCGCCTGCGCGACGAAGCTCTCGGGCAGCTCGGGGCGGCCTTCGACGGAGACGAGGTGCCCGAGCTGCACGCACTTGGAGATCTGCTTGAAGAACGTCAGCGGCGCGGGGCCGAACTCGCCCTTCGTCCACTCGTGGGTCTCCTTGCTGAGCCCCTCGTGCGTCCACAGCGTCGGGTCGCCGGCGCCGAACATGAAGCTCGACACCTTGCACACGCCGTTGTCGCACTTGCGCCGCGAGAGCTTGCAGTAGGCCGTGACGGCCTTCGGCAGGATCCACGGCGGGTCGCCGATCCCCCACTGCGGGTCGAGATAGCCCGTCAGCCGCGAGACGATCGGCACGACGTACTTGAGCTTGAGCTTCGCCACCCGCGGCACGACCGGGTGCAGCGTCACCGCGCTGGCGACGATCGTGCGCACCTCGGGGACGAGGCCAGCGCAGGCGGCCATCATGAAGCTGGTCGAGCCCTGGCAGTGCGTGATCGCCTGGATCGAGTCCGCGCCCGTCAGCTCGACGACCTTCTTGACGGCGACCGGGTGGTCGAGCACGGCGCCCTGGTCGAGGGTCCACGTGTTGTTCGGGACGTCCATGCTCGCGCGCCACGTCTCCATCCAGACGTCGTAGCCGTCGTCGATCAGCGCTTCGATCAGCGTGCGCGGCGTCGGCGGGCGCCAGATCTCGGTGCGTACCCCGACGCCGTGGACGAGCAGCACCGGCCCCTTCGTCGGCGCCTTCGGGCCCGTGACGTGGATGAGGTTGCACGGGACCCCGTCGGCGATGTCGAGCGGGACCAGCTCATCGGTGTGCGCCGCGGCGGTGGTCAATCGTCCTTCCCCGGCTTCCAGGTCTCCCACAGCGAGCCGAGAAACAGGCCGCCGAAGCGCCCGAGCGCGTCGAGGCGGTGTGCCGGATCGACGCGGAACGTCGTCATCTGGACGGCGAAGTCCGCGGGCAGGACGTGCAGGATGCCGGTCGCGACGATGTCCTCGCCCGCGTCGCCGACCTCGTTTGGCGGGCCCGGCGGCACGTGGCCCGCGAGGATGTGCGTGAACAGCGTCGTCGTGTCGGTCCAGATGTCGAAGCCCGGGTCGTCCTTGGCCTCCTTGAAGCCGTTCAGCGTGATCGGGTGCCCCTCCCCGTCCTCGAGCCAGAGCCGGTACTTCATGAGCTTGCGCTCCTCGCCGTCCTCGTCGTCGTCGACGAAGAGGTTGAACCAGCCCTGGATGACGGGCAGCTTCCCGCCGAGCGCGTCGCACTGGACGTGGCCCGTGATCGAGCCCTCGTGGGCCGGCTCGGCGACGAAGCGCTCGATGTCGTCCATCCGAGGGGTCACGTGGAACATGCACTTCGTCTTGGACTTCTTGCCCTGGCGAAAGCCCTTGTCGTAGTCGTCCTCGCCGAACGTGATGAAGCCGCGCATCTTCTCGGTGAACTCGACGGAGGCGGGATGGCTCGCTCGCTCCCGCTGTTGAAGGCGGCGTCGAGGGTGCGTCGTCCGGCGGGGGTGCGGTCACGGTGTGTCCTTTCATCTCCTCGAGGATCGCGTCTGCGAAGCGATCGGCGAGGCCGGCGATGGTGAGGCTCGGGTTGGGGCCGACGGGGCCCGGCATGACCGATCCGTCGGCGATGTGCAGGCCGGGGTAGTTGTAGACGCGCCCGTAGGCGTCGACGACGCCTTCGTTCTCGTCGCGGCCCATCGGCGCGCCGCCGAGCGCGTGCACGGTGACGACGCGCGACAGCAGCCAGATCGGGTTGTCGAGGAACACGCCGCCGATCTCCTCGGCGACGGCCTTGGAGACGTCGCGGACCCGCTCGAAGTACGCCTTCGAGCCGCCGTTCTTCTTCCAGTCGACCTGTAGACCGCCGTTCTCGAGGTGCATGACGCCCTCGGGGATGTCGCGGCCCATGCCGAGCAGCGGCAGGAAGCCCGCGGACTCCGCACAGTCGCCGAGCACGTCGACGATCTCGTTGGCGATGTCCGTGTCCTTGTGGGTCAGGAAGTTGCCGGCGAGCTTCGGCAGGTCGGGGATGAGGTTGAAGACCGAGCGCGGCGCGTCGATCAGCTGGAGCATCCAGGAGACGAACTCCGGCTGGCCGGCGTCCTCGAGGTAGAAGCCGCGGCCGTCGCCCCCGTCGAGCTCGTCCGCGACGCGGATCGCGCTCGTGATGACCGGCGCGTGCCCGGCGTCCATGACGTTCGGCACGCGCCTGCCGTCGACCTCCGTCATGCAGTGGCGGGCGAACGTCAGCAGGTCGCCGTTGCCGCTGAAGCGCTGGCCGAGCATCGGGCTGAGGTGCGGGAACGCCGCGCGGTTCTTCAGCAGCAGGTAGGTCGTGCCGAGCGTCCCCGCCGACAGGATCAGGCGATCGCACGTGATCGTGTGCTTGTCGAGCTTGGAGGTGTCCGTCGGGCTGCCCTCGGCGGACGCGTCGTGGATGACGTAGGAGAGCTCGTAGCCGCCGCCCTCGCGCGGCGCGAAGCCGCGCACCTCGTGGCGGGTGCGGATGTCGGCGCCGGCGTGCATGGCCGCCGTGATGTACGTGTAGTCCAGCGTGTTCTTCGAGCCGTGGTTGCAGCCGAGGTCGCACTCGCCGGTGAGCTTGCACGTCAGCCTGGTGCGGCCGTGGTAGTTCGGCCGCTCCTCCTTGATCGGCTCGCCCACCATCGGCTCCTCGCCGTCGTTGGCGAACGTCACGGCGAGGTTCACGAGCCGCCAGTCCAGGCCGAGCTTCGCTGCCGCGTCGCGGAAGGCGAGCGTCTTGAGCGTCTTGTCGTAGGGGTCCTTGTCGAGCGGATACTTCTGCACGTTCATCATGCGCTCGACGCGCTCGTAGTGCGGGTCGAGGTCCGCGCGGGTGACCGGCCAGTACTCGTAGCCGTCCTTCCAGGAGCCCTTGCCCGGCGCCTCCTTGACGAACCAGTCCTCGTCCTTGCGCAGCAGCACGTTCGCGTAGATGAGCGAGCCGCCGCCGAGGCCGCTCGCGCAGATCGCGTCGATGTTGTCGAAGCTCCACATGTTGAACATGCCGTGGCCGCCGCCGCTGGGGTCCCAGAACTGGGACTTCATCCCGAGCGGCGAGCGCGGGAACGAGTTGGGCGGAAACGCCTTGCCGCGCTCGAGCAGGCAGACGCTGCGACCGGCCTCGGCGAGCCGGTACGCGGTGACAGATCCCCCGAACCCGGATCCGACGACGACGGCATCGAAATGCTCAGCTGTGGCGGTCACCGGCACGCTCCTCATGGTCCGTCATGACTGAGCGGCACGATACCCCGAGCGGTGCGGCCGCGATGCAAGAAACGGGCCGTTTATCGGGCGATCCGGCGCGCCTCGACGGCGATCGAGCCGCTGCAGTTCGTCTGGGCGATGCTCGCCCGCGTCTCGCGCAGCTTGCGGCCCGCGAGCCGGCCGACGAAGCGGACGGTCTGCTGCGCGATGCGGGCCGTGAACGCGAAGCGCCCGTCGGGAGCGATCTTGATCGCCGGCAGCGTGACCGTGGCGATGTTCGGGCTCGTGCCGGTGGTCGACGACGGATTGCCGCAGAGCGTCGGGACGTCGGCGTGAAAGCCCGTGATGCGCTTGCCGCCGCCGGTGACCTCGAAGCGGACCGAAGCGCGCTTGGGATCGCGGTAGGAGCCGTCGTCGCGCTTGGACGTCGCCCAGTTGCGCGCGCGCTTGACGTCGACGGTCTCGCTGTTCGACGTGACGGAGTCGCTGCCGACCTGCACGACGGCCCGCAGCGTCTGGCGGCCGCGCTCGAGCTTGACGATCGGCTCGGCGTCGCCGACGAAGCGGGCGATCGTCGTCCACGTCGAGCCGGCCTTGCGCTGAAGCTGGACCTGGCCGCTCGTGCCCGCGTACGTCGCCTTCACGACGAACGGAAAGCCGGCGTAGGCCGTGTCGGGGGCCTTCAGCGTCGCGGCGCCGGCGGCGCGGATGACGAACCGCACGACGGGGCCGACCTCGAAGCCGCCCGTGCAGCTCGGGCACTCGCGCGACGCCTGCCAGAAGTACGTCCCGGGCGTGGACTGCGGGCGGGGGAAGCCGCCCTGGCCGAGGGTCGCGTCGCAGACGCCGGGCTGGGCGGCGCGCTCGTCGACCCGGCCCGTGGCGACCGTCTGCGCGAGCCGGCCGTCGGCGCCCACAGCGGCCGCGCGCGCGAAGTGCGCCTCGTAGTCGCCGGCCGCCGGCGACCCGGTCTCGGCGCCGAACAGGTCGTTGGCCTCGCGCTTGGTGTACGGCGGGCAGGTGAAGCTCACCGCGATGCCGGCGTCGTCGGCGGGCACCGTCTCCCCCTCCTTCGGGCTCAGCGCGGCGATCGGCGGATCGCCCGGTAGCGCCTGCGCCGGGGCTGCGAGGACGAGCATCCAGAGGGCGACGAGAACGATCGCGGCGCGCACGGCGCGGATGCTAGCCGGGTGCGCTCAGGCGTACGCCGTGTGCGCCGCCGACCGCCGGCGCCGCGGCAGCCTCAAGCCCGGCGCGAACAGCTCCCGCGCGAGCCAGGCGGCGAGCGGCAGCGACCAGGCGAGCATGACCGCGCACAGCAGGTCGGGGTCGGCGT
This sequence comes from uncultured Actinomycetes bacterium, assembly GCA_963766525.1. Taxonomy (GTDB): domain Bacteria; phylum Actinomycetota; class Thermoleophilia; order Solirubrobacterales; family Solirubrobacteraceae; genus CADCVQ01. Next base: position 1,145 of record CAVYAX010000060.1, on the reverse strand, counting down.
TGCGCAGCGAGACGAACGTCACCCAGGTCGCCGCGGTGGCGGCTAGCGTGAGCACCGGCGGGCGCGACGGCCGGCACAGCGCCTCCCACGACAGCAGCGCGAGCAGGAACGGCAGCTCGTAGTACGAGGTGTTCCACGGGTCGAGGATGCAGCGCAGGAGCAGCAGCAGGGCGAGCAGGCCGAGGACGTGCTCGGGTCGCGGCGCGAGGTCCCCGCGGTTGCGCCGCCAGTACAGGAGTGAGAGCGGGACGACGAGCAGCGCGATCAGTGGGTGGGTGAGCTGCTGAAGCCAGACCGGCGCGGCGCGCGCTCCCGCGTGGAAGCTGCCGTCGACGCCGATGTTCGTCACGTCGCCGAGCGGCCACCAGACCTGCCAAGGGGTAAAGATCCCGCCGGTCATGCGGGCGCCGTGGACGACCGCGTCGCCGCTGCCCGCGAGCATGAGCGGCGCCACGATCGCCGCACAGACCGTGCCGGCGACCGCGAGCGCGAGCAGCCGGCGGCCCGGCAGCGCGAGCAGCACCGGACCGATCGCGAGCACGGCCCACGCCTTCGACGCGATCGCGAGGCCGAGCAGGACGGCCGCGAGCAGCACCCGCTCCCGGGCGGCGGCCAGCACTGCACAGATCGCAAGCGCCGCGCACAGTAGCTCCTCCGGATGGCCGATCTCGAGCGCCTTGATCGCGATCGGGTTCGCCGCCGCGAGGAGGACGACGAGCACACACGCGCCGTGCGCGCGGCCGCTACGGAGCATCCTGCCGGCGAGCACGAGCGCGAGGATCGCGCCGGCGACGAGGCACGGGATCGAGACCGCGCGGAAGACCGCGAGCTCCCCGCCGCCCAGCGCGCTCGCCGCGAGGGCGAACGGCGCGCGCAGGATCAGGGACCCCCCGTATGCCGGGGCCTGCTCCAAGAACCCGGAGACGTCGCCCGCGGAGAGCGCCTTCATCGCGGGCGCGGCCTCCCGGTCGTAGTCCGTCCACGCGAAGTCGGTGAGCCCCAGCCACGCGAGCACGGCGATGCCGCCGAGCGCGACCGCGACCAGGGACCACCGTGTGCGCAGGCGAGCGAGCACGCCTACAGCATCGGTTCGGGCATGCCCGCGCTTGAGCGCGGCGGGTCGCTACTCGACGGTCCTCAAGCCC
>CAVYAX010000059.1:0-123630 GCA_963766525.1 uncultured Actinomycetes bacterium | reverse complement strand
CGGCCTGCTCGAGGATGGCCTTGGCCAGCTCAGCGTACTCGCGGTACCTGGACCGTCCAGCCGACGATGTAGCGGCTGAACACGTCGAGGATCACGTACAGGTCGAGCCAGGTCCAGCTTGGCCGGGCAGCTCAGCTTGTTAGCGTCCCAGGACCACGGCTCGTTCGACCGCTCGGCGGGCGCTTCGGCTTGGCGTGGGCGGGATCGGGTCCAGCTGACCGCGCCCAGCTCTCTGACGCCGCCGTAATAGGCGGCAAGAATGTCGGTTCGTCGTACGGGTCGAGCGCCAGGTAGGTACCCTCGTCTCACAGCATCACCCAGGTCTTCCTCCGGCGAAACATCGACGAAACGCTCCCAGTCCGACGCCCTTCGAGCGCCTGCTGGCGCTCAGCGGCTCGGTGGCCTGGCGAGCGCATCGGTCGCAATAACGCCGGCCGTGGCTGCGGCAGGCAGCGCCGACGGTCGATCATCGCAGGCGACCGCGCCCAGCGCCCGGCACGCCGGCCTGGTCCCGCTCAACAGCGTCAGCTCCTCGACCATGGCGGCGGTGACTGGCTGCGTGCTCCTCGGCGCCGCTCTCGGAGCCGAGCATCTCCTCCAACAGCGCTGAGACGTTTCCCTCGGTCTCGATCGCCCGACGCGCCTTCACGAGCTTGGCCTCAGAGGCCTCGAGCTTCCGCTTCAGCTTCGCGGCCTCCTCATCGCGCCGGTCGACCGGCTCCCGCCCGCATCGGCGGCCCAGCTCCTTCAGCGCCCCCGTCGCGCCTGCTGCTTGCGCCAGTACGTGCGGATGCGACGTCCCCAGCCCCTGCGCGGCACAGCGGCTCACCCAGCTCACCATTCTTCGTGCACGCCTCGGCCTTCGCGAGGACCTCCAGCTTGTCCTTCCGTGAACGACCGACGCTTCGCCTGCAACGTCAGCTCAGGGTCGGGACCCCGGGCGCAGCGCGCCCGCCGGCCGATTCCCAGCTTGGCTACGCCTCCCTGGTCTTCGCGGCCGGCGGCAGCCTCGGCTCCATTCGTGCTCTTCTCCGGCTTCCTCGCGTTGCTCCGTTCTCGCCCTCAAGGTCGATCGATTTCTCGATGGTCAGGTCTCCCCCGACGTGACAGAGAGGGCGCTACTCAAAGACGCCGCCCTATCGGCCCATCCGCGAGGGATATCGCTGTCGCACGCTCAAAAGCGCGCACGAGTACTCGGACGTGCGATGCGTGAGACTGGGTGGATCACGCAAGTTCCGCTTCCAGACCGGCGCGTAGGGCAATTGGTCGGCGCAACGTGCTCACGGCTGCCGCTTTGTCGCGAGCCGCACTCGACTGCCGCATAGCTGCGCGAGGGGCCTTGTCGCGCTTCCGCTTCGCGCGAAATGCAGCAGACCGCTCCGCGGGGGGTCAATGTCGAATTTGACTCTCTATGCGGGGCAAATTCGACAACGATGCCCGACCACGCCCGCGTGTGGTGGCTACCGCTTGTCGGGGCATGAAACTGCTCCTCGGAGGCCGCGTCCGGGCCGGCGGCTACGGTCGGCGGACCTGGCACAGGGGCCTTCTGGGAGAACGCATGTTGGGCAGGCCGTTATTCGTCGATGGGCTGCGAGCCCGAGCTTTTCATTGGCCGCCCCTGCGACTTGCCCGGGTGCGCTGCGAGCGCGAATCCGTCGTTGTCGTTTGCCCACCGGTTCTCCTGACCGTCAATCGACGCGGAGGGAGCTGTGATGAGGTCGATCGGAATGGATGTGCATCGCGACTTCTGCGAGGTCGCGGTCTTCGACCATGTCAGCGGGCGCTGGACGCGGGGTCGCGTCGCGTGGAAGCTTGAGAACCTGCAGCTGTTCGCGCAGAGCCTGGCGCCCGATGATCGCGTGGCGCTGGAGGTCACCGGCAACGCGTGGGAAATCGCGCGGATCCTCGAGCCGCATGTCGCTCGCGTGATCGTCGTCAGCCCGAGCGACACCGGGATCCGTCAGGCGCGCGCGAAGACCGATCGCCTCGATGCTCGCGCGCTGGCCAAGCTGCTGGCGGCCGGGTCGCTGGACGCGGTCTGGGTGCCCGACGAGCGCATCCGCGTGATGCGTCGCCGGCTCGCTCGGCGCCGCCAGCTCGTCGCAGCGTGCACGCGCGCAAAGAACGAGATCCACGCCGTGCTGATGCGGCGGCTGAAGGGCCGCCCGCCGGCGAGTGATCTGTTCGGCATCAAGGGCCGCACCTGGCTCGCCGAGCAACAGCTCCCAGTGGAGGAGCGCGAGACCGTCGACGCCGGGCTGCGCCACATCGCGTTCCTCGATGCCGAGATCGCCGAGGTCGAGCGCGTGATCGCTCTGGATGCGCTCGCGTGGCCCGACGTGCGCAGACTGATGACTGTGCCGGGCGTCAACGTGATCGTCGCCGCGACGTTCCTCGCGGCGGTCGGCGACATCCGCCGCTTCCCGGGATCCCGGCAGCTCGTCGGATATCTCGGCCTGGACCCGAAGGTCCGCCAATCCGGGACCGGCCCCGCGACGCACGGCCGGATCTCCAAGCAGGGCTCAAGCACCGCCCGTCACGCGCTCGTCGAAGCATGCTGGAGCACCGTCCGCGCACCCGGCCCGATGCGCGCGTTCTACCAGCGCATCCGCGCACGCCGCGGCCACCAGGTCGCGATCGTCGCCGCCGCGCGCAAGCTGGCGTGCCTGTTTTGGTGCATGCTGACCCGCGGCGAGGACTACGCCTACGGCCAACCATCACTGACACGCCGCAAGCTGCGCAAGCTCGAGCTCGCGGCCGGCGCGCCGCGCCACAAGGGCACGACCGGACTCTGGGCCGCTAACAAGGCGATCGCACAGGCCGAACGCGAACTCGCCGCACAGGCCGAACTGGCCTACAAGAACACCGTCCGTGACTGGGTCGCCAGCGCACCGGCGAAAGCGGGCGCGAGCGCGACACCGGGGCACGCATCACAAGGGCCCTCAGAGGGCCACGTCGCGCGGCAGACCACAAGCCCCTGACGCCTGCACTGCGAATATACCCAGATGTTGTGGATGGGCTTGAGAACGAAGGCGGCGTACCTTCCCGGTTGATGAAGACCGATGCCGGTGTTGGCCGGCAGGAAGGCACGCCATGCAGGATGTTCGCAGGCTCCCCATCGAGGGGAACGAAGAGGTCGCGGTCACGCTCGACGAGCTCGCCCGGGAGGGTGCTCGCCGGATGATTGCCGCGGCTCTGGAGGTCGAGGTCGAGCAGTACGTCGCGTCGTTCACCGAGGAGGTCGACGAGGCCGGCAAGCGGCTGGTCGTGCGCAACGGCCGCGCGAAGGAGCGCGGGCTGACGGTCGGGTCAGGAACGATGCGCCTGCGCGCGCCACGCGTCAACGACAAGCGCGTGGACCCCGACAGCGGCGAGCGCAAGAAGTTCAGCTCCAGGATCTTGCCGGCCTACGCGCGCCGCTCGCCGAAGGTCACCGACGTGCTGCCGGTCTTGTATCTGCGCGGGTTGTCGACCGGGGACTTCGGCCCGGCGTTGCGCGACCTACTCGGCGAGGACGCGTCGGGGCTGTCGGCCAGCTCGGTTCAGCGCCTCACCGAGCAGTGGCAGGCCGATCACGCCGCATTTCGTCAGCGCAGCCTCAGGTTCCACAAGTACGCCTACTTGTTCGTCGACGGGATCCACATGAGCATCCGCCTCGGTGAGGACGATCGCCTGTGCCTGCTCGTCGTCACCGGCGTCCGCGAGACCAGAAAACTGCTGCCACCGAGGACGGCTACCGCGAGAGCACCGACTCCTGGGCCGCCGTCCTGCGCGACCTCAAGACTCGTGGCTTGAACGTGCCCAAGCTCGTGACCGGCGACGGCGCGCTCGGCGCATGGGTCGCCCTCAGAGATGTCTTTCCCGACGCGACAGAGCAGCGTTGCTGGGTCCACAAGACGGCGAATGTCTTGGACGCGATGCCCAAGCGCCTGCAGCCACGGGCCAAGAGCTTGCTGCACGAGATGGCCGAAGCGCCGACCGAAGCCGACGCACGGGCCGCCCGTGAGCGCTTCCGCTCGGAGTTCGATGCCAAGTACCCCAAGGCGACCGCGAAGCTCGACCGCGACTGGGACGCGCTGACGGCGTTCTACGCGTTCCCCGCCGAGCACTGGCGCCATCTGCGCACGACCAACCCGATCGAGTCGAGCTTCGCAACCGTCCGGCTGCGCACCAAGGTCACCAAGGGCGCGGGATCCAAGAAGGCCGCGCTCGCGATGGCCTACAAGCTGCTGGATGCCGCCCAGGCACGCTGGCGCAGGTTCAACGGCCACGACTGATCGCCGACGTCCTCGACGGCGTGACGATAGGACGGCGAGCGGGTCATCGAAGAGGACAACGACAACAGCATCGACGAGAAGGTCGCCGTCTGAGCGTTCTCACGCCAACTCATCCACAACATTTGACAATAACTCCCGGTGGTGCCGTCGAGATCACGCGAGGTCGCGCTCGGGACGTGTGGCGCTGGCGGCACCGATGCCGGGTAGTACCGGCGCGATGCCAGCCGAACCGCGCACGGAGCTCCTGAGCCTGCCGCGCGAGTACGGCTCGCCGGAGGCGCCGCTTGCGTGGGACGTCGTTCGGGCGCGGCTCGAGGGCGCCGCCCACTACTGGCTGGCGACGGTCCGGCCCGACGGGCGACCGCACGTCGTGCCGCTCGACGGCATCTGGCTCGACGACTGCTGGTACTTCGGCGGCAGTCTCGAGGCGGTCAAGCACCGCAACCTCCGAGACGACCCACGCGCCACCTTGCATCTCGAGGACGCGAGCCAGGCCGTGATCGTCGACGGCGTCTGCGAGTGGGTGTTCCCCCAGCGCGAGCTCGCCACGGCACTGTCCGAGCGCTCGAGGGCGAAGTACGGCTACGGGCCCGATCCGAAGACCTACGAAGACGGCGGGGTGTGGTGCCTGCGACCGCGCCGCGCGCTGAGCTGGCAGCAGGTTTCCGCGCGACGCGACCCGCTTCGTGTTCGAGACGCCGGCGCCCGCGTAAGCGTCGCGCGGCGGGCCTACCATCAAGCACATGGACTCCGCGGAGGCGCTGAGCGACGCCGTCCTCGCTATCGCCGCGGAGCATGCGGTCGAGCCCGTCTTGCAGAAGCTCGTCAACGCCGCGCGGGAGCTCGCTGGCGCGCGCTACGCGGCCATCGGCGTGCCCGACGGGGAGGGCGGGTTTGCGCAGTTCATCACCTCGGGGATGAGCGACGAGCTCATCGCGTCGCTCGGGCCGTTGCCGCGCACGCACGGCCTGCTCGGCGCGATGCTCGAAGCCGACGCGGCGCCGCAGCGCACGACCGACATCCGCGAGGACCCGCGCTTTCGCGGCTGGTGGCCCAAGACGCACCCCTCGATGAGCTCGTTTCTCGGCGTGCCGATCGTCGCCCGCGGGCACGTCGCCGGCGCGTTCTACCTCACCGACAAGGACGGCGGCTTCTCCGACGACGACCAGGCGCTCATCGAGACCTTCGCCGCGCACGCCGCCCTCGCGATCGAGAACGCGCGCCTGCACGAGCGCAGCCGCGAGCTGAGCATCGTCGAGGAGCGCAACAGGCTCGCCCGCGAGCTGCACGACGCGGTCGCGCAGAAGCTCTTCGGCGTCGTGCTCGCCGCCGAGTCCGGCGGCGCGCTGCTCGAGCGCGATGTCGCAGCCGCCGGCGCGCAGCTCAAGCTCGCCGGCGAGCTCGCGGGCGAGGCGATGGAGGAGCTGCGCTCGGTCATCGTCCACCTGCGCCCGCCCGCGCTCGAAGCCGAGGGCCTGGCGATCGCGCTCGCCAAGCACGTCGACGTGCTGCGCCGCGCCCACCGCCGCGCGATCGACCTCGACGTCGCCGGCGACTGCCCCGCGCAACTGCAGACCGACGTCTTCCGGATCGCCCAGGAGGCGCTGCACAACGCCCTGCGCCATGCCGGCGCCGAGCACATCGAGGTGCGCCTGAGGTGCGCTGACGAGGCACTCGAGCTCACCGTCGCCGACGACGGAGCAGGCTTCGACACGACCGAGGTGCGCTCCCGCAGCCTCGGGCTCACGACCATGGACGAGCGCGCGAACGCGATCGGCGGCGAACTTCGGGTCGAGTCGGCTCCCGGCGCGGGGACGACGGTACGGCTCACGGTGCGCGCGTGATCGGCGCGGGCCCGAGGTCTCGGCGCACGGCCGGCGCGGGCGGGATCTCGGGGCGCGGGGCGCGCCCATGATCTGCGTCCTCGTCGTCGACGACCACGCGGTCGTGCGCCAGGGGCTCAAGACGTTCCTCGAGCTGCAGGACGACATCGAGGTCGTCGGCGAAGCCGCGGATGGCGACGCGGCGCTCAAAGCGGTCGAAGCGCTCGAGCCCGATGTCGTGCTCATGGACCTCGTCATGCCCAAGCTCGACGGCGTCAGCGCGATCGAGCGCCTCCGGGAGCTTGCGCCGGCCACGCGCGTGATCGTGCTGACGAGCTTCCTCGACGAGGACAAGGTGCTGCCGGCGGTCCGCGCGGGCGCCGCCGGCTACCTGCTCAAAGACGTCTCGCCGACCGAGCTCGTGCGCGCGATTCGCATGGCCGACCGCGGCGAGGCGCTGCTGCACCCCGCCGTCGCCGCGCGCGTCCTGCGCGAGATCGCCAGAGACGGTGCCCGCGCCGAGCGCCACGACCTGCTCACCGCCCGTGAGCTCGAGGTGCTCGCGCTCATCGCCCGCGGCCGCGCGAACAAGGCCATCGCCTTCGACCTCGGCGTCGCGGAGAAGACCGTGAAGACGCACGTCGGCAACATCCTCGGCAAGCTCGGCCTGTCGGATCGCACTCAGGCCGCGCTGTACGCCGTCCGCGAGGGGCTCGTCGAGAACCCGGGCTAGCGCGACGGGTCGTAGGAGCTGACCGTGAACTCGGCGCCCTGCGGGTCGCGCAGGACGGCGATCCTGACCGGCGGGATGTCGTAGGGCTCGACGACGATCGTCCCGCCGAGCCGCACCGCGTGAGCGGCGATCGCGTCGGGATCTTCGACCGCGAACGTCACGCTCCATCGCGCCGCGCCGTTCTCGCTGGGCAGCATCCAACCGACCGCGTCCGAGAACCCGGAGGGAGCGCCGGCCTCGGCGTGGCGCCGGCGGATCTCGGGGTCGTGCGCCGCCAGCGCCTCGGCGTAGCCGGGCCGGCGCACCATCACCGACGCGCTGTCGCCGAAGCGGATGTCGTCGAACTCCCAGCCGAAGACCTCGCCGTAGAACGCCTTCGCGGTGTCGAGCTCGGGCGTCTCGAGGTTGCTCCAGTTCCATGTGCCCGGCGCGTTCACGCGCTCGGCGCCCTTGCGGCGGCGCGCCTCCCAGAGCGCGACCTGCGCGCCCGACGGATCGGCGAGCAGCGCCGTGCGCCCCGCATCGACGACCGCGCAAGGCTCGAGCAGCACCTCGGCACCGGCGCGGCGGGCCGTCTCGGTGACCGCGTCGGCGCTGTGCACCGCGACGTACGTGTTCCACGCGGCGGCGCCCTCGTCGGACGAGCCGATGCCCGCGACCTCGGCCCCGTCGAGCGTCGCGATGAAGTAGTGGCCCGGCGCTTCGGCCGGCATGCGGTCGTCCAACTCCCATCCGAACAGCTCGCCGTAGAACCGCGCCGCGGCCTCCGGGTCGGGTTGGCTCGTGTCGATCCAGCACGGGACGCCAGCCGGGTATCCATCTCGGTCGAGCAGCATCGCCTGCCTCCTCGTCGCAATCGCTTGACGGTGAGAACGGTACGGCCGGTTCAGGCCAGGTTCTGGCCGCAACTCGCGGCGACGGTCCTAGGACCAATTGCCGATGGTGCCCCGGGCGGGTGCGGACGTAGCGTGGCGGCCATGTTGCGTCCTGCAAGCTGGATCAGGCCGGCGGGTGGGAGTCCCGTCCCGGTAGGCGCCGGAGCGCCGGGTAGCAGGCCCCGGTCTCGGGGAGAGATCCTCGTGGCTGAGCGGGGTGTCGAGAGCCTCTTTGGAGGGAGCAAGCGCGTGGGCTGGGATTGCAGCCTCGTCAAACTCACGATTGGGGAGCCGGGCCGCTCATGTCACGGCGAAGGCCATGTCCGCCAGTCCCATTCCGGAATTGGGTGCGGCGGGTCCCTGCGGGGTAGGGAGACTTGCACGCGCGCAAGGTCTGATCGCGGAACAGGAGAGGCCCGTCTGCGCAGCCTTGTCAGCGAAGACCGCTTGTATAAGCCGATGGCGAAAGCGAGCGGAGCGCAGCGGGAGTCCGAGGGGGTCGTAGTAGCCGAGATCGGCGTGCAGAACAACGCGCCGGGAGCGAAGGGCCCCTGCTTTGATCACGCGTGTCGGCGGAGGTAAGCGTTAGGGCATGGTCGCGGTGACGCGATCCAACGACCTCGGCGAGCTATCGCTTGCTGACCCGTGTGCCGGTGCCGTTCTGGCTGCTGGTGGCGGGGACGTGCGAAAACTCCAGCGCACGCTATGCGCATGTGCAAAGCGGTCCCCGGAACGTCGTTTCCACGCGCTGTATGACCGTGTCCGCAGAAGTGACGTTCTGCGGGAGGCGTGGCGACGGGTGAGGGGGAACCGTGGGGCGGCCGGCGTCGATAGGCAGACGTTGGCTGAGGTCGAGGCGTATGGCGTCGAGCGGATGCTCGGCGAGTTGCAAGGTGCGCTTCGAGCTGGTTCGTATCGTCCCGCGCCGGTGCGGCGTGTGACGATCGCCAAGTCAGATGGTGGCCGCAGGCCATTGGGCATTCCGACGGTGCGTGATCGTGTCGTTCAGCAGGCGACCCGGTTGGTGCTGGAGCCGATCTTCGAGGCCGACTTCTTGTCGGTGTCGTACGGGTTTCGTCCCAAGCGGTCGGCTACGGACGCCGCGGAACGCATCCGGGTCTCATTTCCGCGCGGTAGCGCATGGATCGTTGAGGCCGACATCCGCGACTACTTCGGCTCGATCGATCAGCACAAATTGCTGGCGCTTGTCGCTGAACGTGTTTCGGATCGGCGGGTGCTCAAGCTCCTGCGACAGTGGCTTGAAGCGGGCGTGATGGAGGACGGGGTGTACTCGCAGACGGTCTCCGGGACACCTCAGGGCGGCGTGATTTCGCCGCTGTTGTCCAACGTCTACCTGCACGCGTTTGACCGCGCGATGACCGAAAGCGGCCTCGGCGAGCTCGTCCGGTACGCGGACGATTTCGTCGTGCTGTGCCGGTCTGAGCAAGACGCGAACGCGGCCCTTGGGATGGCCGGGGAGATCCTCGGCGGCCTCGGGCTCAAGCTGCATCCGGACAAGACGAAGGTGGTGGACCTCAGAGACGGACGCGAGGGCTTTGACTTTCTCGGCTGGCACTTCCGGGCGCGTGTGTCGGGCCGGTTGCTGGAGCGCGGCGTTCGCCGCTACTACCTGCACCGCTGGCCCTCGCGACGCTCGCTGAAGCGCCTGCGAGCCAAGGTCAAGGCCAAGACCGGCCGCAACCGCGTCGGTGTCGGTGATATCCGCGTGCTGATCGCGGAGCTCAACCCGATCCTGCGCGGCTGGGGCACCTACTTTCGGACCGGCAACGCCGCCGATGAGTTCAGGACGATCGACCGCTACGTCGCGTGGCGGCTCAAGCGCTTGCTCGTCAAGCGCAAGGGTCGCAACCTGCGTGCCGGCGAGTTCGCCGCCTGGACTGAAGACTGGTTTGTCGGCCTCGGCCTTCACCGGCTCAGGGGCACGATCCGCTACCCCGGGGCCGCGTAGGCCATGCGAAGAAGATCATCGGTAAGCCGTGTGCGGGAAAACCGCACGCACGGAATTGAAAGGGGAACGGGGAACCAGAGCCGCCGACGCGCGGACACTGCGCCCCTGACTACCAATGCACAAGACAGCCATCGTCACCGGCGCCTCGCGAGGACTCGGCTTCGAGCTCGCCCGGGCGCTCGCCGAGCGCGGCTGGCGGCTCGTCCTCGACGCCCGCGGCGCGCCCGAGCTCGAAGCGGCCCGCGCCGAGCTGGCCGCCACCACGGACGTCGTCGCGCTCGCCGGCGACGTCGCGGACCCCGAGCACCGCGCGCGGCTCGTCGAAGCCGCGGGCGACAGCCTCGAGCTGCTCGTCAACAACGCGAGCACGCTCGGCGCGTCGCCGCTGCCCGCGCTCGCCGACTACCCGCTCGCGACGCTCGAGCACGTCTTCGCGGTCAACGCGATCGCGCCGCTCGCGCTCATCCAGCTCGCGCTGGAGCGCCTCCCCGCGGGCGGAGCGATCGTCAACGTCACCTCCGACGCCGCGGTCGAGGGCTACGAGGGCTGGGGCGGCTACGGCGCCTCGAAGGCGGCGCTCGAGCAGCTCTCCAGCGTGCTCGCAGCCGAGCGTCCCGACCTGCGCGTCTACGCCGTCGACCCCGGCGACATGAACACGCGCATGCACCAGGACGCGTTCCCGGGCGAGGACATCTCCGACCGCCCGCCGCCGCGCGACAGCGTGCCGGGCCTGCTCGCGCTCGTCGAAGGCGACCTGCCGAGCGGGCGCTACCGCGCGGCGGAGCTCGCGAAGGTGAGCGCCTGATGGCGACGGCGGCGCACGCCGCGCGGTGCGAAGGGGCGCCGGCCGCCCCGCGCGAAGGCTTGGCGGGCGCCTCGGTACTGGCGCGCGTCGCGCGCGAGCGGCGCGAGGCGCACGAGCCGCCCGAGGCGCGCGGGCTGCGCCGCGACGAGGTGCGGATGCTCGTCGCGGAGGGGGACACGCTCGCGCACGCGCACGCGCACGACCTCCCCGACCACCTCCGCGCGGGCGACGTGCTCGTCGTCAACACCTCGAAGACCATCCCCGCGGCGCTCCCGGCGCGCCGCGCGGACGGCACGCTGCTGCGCCTGCACCTCTCGACCCCGGCAGCAGGCGACGCCAACGATCGCTGGGTCGTCGAGCTGCGACGCGACGACGCGCGCTTCGGCGCGGCGAACGCGGGCGAGACGCTCGCGCTCCCCGGCGGCGCGCACGCGACGCTCCTCGCGGCGTACGTCGGCCAGCGGCTCTGGCTGGCCAGCCTCGATGTCGAGGATCTCCCCGGCTACCTCGCCCTGCACGGCGCGCCGATCCGCTACGCCCACACGCGCGGCGAGCACCCGCTCGACGACTACCAGACGATCTTCGCGCTGCACCCCGGCAGCGCCGAGATGCCGAGCGCCGCCAGGCCGTTCACCCCCGAGCTCGTGACCGCGCTCGTCGCCCGCGGGATCGTCGTCGCGCCGCTCACGCTGCACGCCGGCGTGTCCTCGCTCGAAGCGGGCGAGCTGCCCTACCCCGAGCGCTTCGAGGTCCCCGCCACGACCGCGCGGCTCGTCAACTCCGCCCGCGCCGGCGGCGGGCGCGTCATCGCCGTCGGCACGACCGTCGTCCGCGCGCTCGAGACCGTCGCCCTGCCGTTCGGGCACGTCGAAGCCGACCACGGCTGGACGCGCCACGTCGTCACGCCGCACACCGGCGTGCGCGTCGTCGACGGCCTGCTCACCGGCTGGCACGACCCCGACGCCTCGCACCTGCTCATGCTCGAGGCCATCGCCGGACGCGAGCTCGTCGAGACGTCCTACGCGGCGGCGCTGGACGCCGGCTACCGCTGGCACGAGTTCGGCGACGTCCACCTCATCCTCCCGTGAACGCCGCCGTCCTCCACGCGTTCGGACCGCCCGAGAACCTGCAACCCGAAGACCTCGAGGATCCGCAGCCGGGCGAGGGCCAGGTCGTCGTCGATGTCGAGCTCGCGAGCGTCACCTTCGTCGAGACCCAGATCCGAGCCGGCCGCCCGCCGCACCCCGCGATGGCGCCCGACCTGCCGGTCGTGCTCGGCAACGGCGTCGGCGGCATCGTCGGCGCGACCGGCGCGGGCGTCGACGAGAAGCGAATCGGCAGGCGGGTCGTCACGACGACCGGCGGGCGCGGCGGCTACGCGCAGCGCGCACTCGCCGACGAGGACCTGCTCATCGAGGTCCCCGACGGCCTCGAGCTCGCCGACGCCGTCGCGCTGCTCGCCGACGGCCGCACGGCGCTCATGCTCTTCGAGGCGGCGAGGATCGAGCCGGGCGAGACCGTCCTCGTCGAGGCCGCGGCCGGCGGCGTCGGGAGCCTGCTCGTCCAGCTCGCGGCGGGCGCCGGCGCGCGTGTCGTCGCAGCCGCAAGAGGCGAGCGCAAGGCCAAGCTCGCCCGCAGCCTCGGCGCCGACCACGCCGTCGACTACTCGCAGCCCGGCTGGCCGGACAAGGCGGGCCCCGTCGACGTCGTCTTCGACGGCGTCGGCGGCGCCGTCGCGCGCCAAGCCTTCGAGCTCGTCCGCACCGGTGGCAGGTTCTCGAGCTTCGGCATGGCGAGCGGCACGTTCGCCGGCATCTCCGACGAGGTCGCCGGCGACGCCGGCGTCACGCTCCTGCGCGGCAACGGCCTCCAGCCGCAGCAGCTGCGCGCGCTGTCCGAGCGCGCGCTGCACGCCGCCGCGGCGGGCCACCTCAAGCCCGTCGTCGGCCAGTGGTTCGCGCTCGCCAACGCCGCCGCCGCGCACGCCGCGATCGAGGCGCGCGAGACGATCGGCAAGACGCTGCTCGTCGCGTGAGCGCGCGGCGCCGCGCAGCGCGCGGCGGCGCAAGCTCGTAGCCTGCGCGGCATGCGCCTCGCCACCTTCCTTCCGCCCGGCCAGACGATGCCGCGCGCGGGGGAGGTGCACGACGACGAGGTCATCTCGTTCGTCGTCAAGCGCGAGACCGTGCTCGAGCGCCTGCGCACCGCCGACTACGACCCCGCGATCGGCGACCCGTACAAGCTCGACGAGGTCACGCTGCTCGCGCCCGTCCCGCGGCCGCGCGCGATCTTCGGCATCGGCCTGAACTACGCCGCGCACGCCGCCGAGCAGGGCAAGGAGCCGCCGGAGTTCCCGATCGTCTTCATGAAGCTCCCAAGCTCGAGCGCGCCGCCGTTCGGCGACGTCACGTGCCCCGAGGTCGTCAAGCGCCTGGACTACGAGGGCGAGCTCGTCGTCGTCATGGGCGCGGACTCGCAGATCGCCGGCTACGCCGTGGCGAACGACGTGTCCGCCCGCGACCTGCAGCGCCGCGAGCCGCAGTGGACCCGCGCGAAGGGCGCCGACGGCTTCTGCCCGTGGGGCCCGTGGATCACCACGGTCGACAAGGTCCCCGACCCGAAGAACCTGCGCATCACGACGCACGTCAACGGCGAGCTGCGCCAGGACTCCTCGACGGCCGACCTCATCTTCGGCCCGCAGGAGCTCGTCGACTTCATCTCGGAGACCTGCACGCTCGAGCCCGGCGACCTCATCCTCACCGGCACGCCCAGCGGCGTCGGCATGTCGATGGACCCGCGCCAGTTCCTGACGTCCGGCGACGTCGTGCGGATCGAGATCGAGACGCTCGGAGCGATCGAGCATGCCATCGCCTAGGGCCCGTCACGAAACACCTGCGGGGCCGGGGCACCGCCTCGCGGCGCCAGGCCCCACCCGCGATGCTCGACGGGCTGGCGCCCGCCTGCGCTCGCGCGCGGCGCCTGGCATCCACGATCCGGCACCCCAACCCTCGCAGTTGTTCCGTGACGAACCCTGAGCTGCTGGAGAGGCTCGGCGAGCTGTCGGACCTGCGCCACGCGGGCCACGTGCTCGCCTGGGACCAGCAGGTCATGATGCCGCCGGCCGGCGGCGCCGCCCGCGGCCAGGCCCTCGGCGCGCTGCAGATCCTCGCCCATCACAAGCTCGTCGCGCCCGAGCTCGGCGCCCTCCTGGACGCCGAGAACGGCGACGACCCGCAGCTCGTCCGCGCCGTGCGCCGCGACTACGAGGTCGCCCGCCGCGTGCCCGGCGAGCTCGCCGCCGAGATGGCGCGCGCCGGCTCGCAGGGCTTCGAGACCTGGCTTCAGGCGCGCGAGGCCAACGACTACGGGGTGTTCGAGCCCGCGCTGCGGCGCAACGTCGAGCTGGTTCGCCGCTACGCCGCGTGCTTCCCCGAGGCCGAGCACCCCTACGACCCGCTGCTCGACCGCTACGAGCCGGGCACGACGACCGCCCGGGTCCGCACGCTCTTCGCGACGCTGCGCGACGGGCTCGTGCCGCTGCTCGCGGAGATCGCGGCGCAGCCGGCGCCGGCGCCGCTCGAGGGCGGCTTCCCGGTCCCCGCGCAGCGCGAGGTCGCCTTGGAGATCGCGCACGCGATGGGCTTCGAGGAGAGCGCGTGGCGCCTCGACGACGCCGTCCACCCGTTCGCCGCCTCGCCGTCCAGCCACGACGTGCGCGTCACCGCCCGCTTCGACGACCGCACGCTCACGGGGCTGTTCGCGCTCATGCACGAGGTCGGCCACGGCCTCTACGAGCACGGCGTCGACCCCGCCCTCGCCCGCACGACGCTCGACACGGGCGTCTCGCTCGGCGTCCACGAGTCGCAGAGCCGGCTGTGGGAGAACCTCGTCGGGCGCAGCGAGCCGTTCTGGAGCCACTGGCTCCCGCGCCTCGCGCAGGCCATGCCGCAGACGCTCGAGGGCGTCGACCTGCACACGTTCATGCGGGCGATCAACGTCGTCCGCCCGACGCTCATCCGCGTCGAGGCCGACGAGCTCACCTACTCGCTCCACGTCATCCTCCGCTTCGAGCTCGAGCTGGCGCTCATCGAGGGAACGCTCGATCCCGCCGACCTGCCCGCGGCCTGGGCGGCGAAGTTCCGCGAGCTGCTCGGCGTCGAGGTCCCCGACGACCTGCGCGGCGTCCTGCAGGACATCCACTGGTCCGAGGGGATCATCGGCTACTTCCCGACCTACGCGATGGGCAACGTCCTCGCCGCGCAGCTGTGGCGCGTCGCGCGCGCGGACCTGCCGGGCCTCGACGACGACATCCGCGCGGCCGACTTCGGCGCGCTGCGCGGGTGGCTCGTCGAGAAGATCCACCGCCACGGCCGCCGCCTGACGCCTGGCGAGCTCATCGAGCAGGCCGTCGGCGGGCCGCTGGACCCGGCCCCGATGCTCGAGCACCTGCGCGCGAAGTACCGCGCGCTGTACGGGCTGTCCTAGTCGCGGCGGCCGGGCTCGGCGAAGCCCTTGGCGACCTTCGCCGCGAGCTCGAGATAGGCGGCGCGGGTCGCCGGGCGCAGGTCCGTGAGCGCGGCCTCGGCACCCGCTTGCAGCACCTCGTCCCACGGCACGCGCACGACCGCGCGGCAGCGCGCCTGGAAGTGGCGCTCGACCTTGTCGAGGTCGACGATGCCCTTGGGCCGGATCCCGTTGATGACCGCGACGGAGCCCGCGACGAGATCCTCGTGGCCGTTGGACTCCAGCCAGTCGAGCGTCGCGCTGGCGGCGCGGCCGCTGTCGAGGCTGGGCGAGGTCACGAGCACGAGCTGGTCGGCGAGCTGCAGGATCCCCTTGGACGCCGACTCGAGCACGCCCGTGCCGGTGTCCATGCAGATGAGGTTGTAGTGGACCTCGAGCAGGTCGACCGCGCGCTTGTAGTCGGCCTCGCGCAGCGAGTCGGTGATGCGCGGATCGTCGTCGGCGGCGATGACCTCGAGCCGGGTCGGGGCCTGCGACGTGAACGCGCGGATGTCCGCGTAGCGCGAGACCTCCTCGCGTGAGACGAGCAGGTGGGTGATCGTCTTGTTCGTCTCGCGGCGCACGCGGTAGCCGAGCGAGCCTGCGTCGGGGTTGCCGTCCAGCGCGATCACCCGATCGCCGCGGTGCTCGGCGAACGTGTGGCCGAGAAACAGCGTGGTCGTCGTCTTGCCGACGCCGCCCTTGCGCGACACGACCGCGATCCGCCGGCAGCCGGTGACCGGTGCGCGCACCGCCGCGATGAGCTCGCGCTCGCGCTGCTCGCGCTGGCTGGGTCCGGCGTTGACCGACCCGCCGGTCAGCTTGTAGAGCACGCGCCGCCAGCCGGATTGCGGCGGCTCGGCGGACGGGCGCAGCATCGTGTCGGGCGCGAAGTCGCTCGCGGACGCCGACGTGCGAGGCGGGGCGTCCTGCGGGGCGGTCGCGCGCGGATATGCCGGAAGGGCTGCCCGGCCGTTGCCCGCCTGCCGCGCCCGGTCGCGTTCGTCGATGTCGGGCATGGTGCTTGCGGTACCCGCGGCTCCGGCGACGCAAGCGGGCGCCCGGCGGCCCGGCGCGGGTCAGCGGCGCACGCGCCGGCAGACCGGCTTCGTGAAGCCCGCGGAGTAGCCGAAGCCGGGCTGCGACAGGACCCGCGCGCGCAGGCAGTAGGACAACCCCGCCGAGCGCACGAGCTTGCGCCGCCCGGAGAAGCGCCCGCGGCTGTCGATCCGCGGCGTGAGGAACGTCTGCCAGCGGCGCCCGTCCAGAACCTGGATGGTCACGCGCCCGTTCGCCGGCGCGTCGCTGACCGTGCCGTTGAAGCGCAGCGCCTGGCCGTTGCGGGGGGAGCGCGGGGTCACGCGCATCGCGATCCTCGCGGCGCCGAGGAAGCGCAGCGTGCGGCTGGAGACCGGCGCCGTGGAGTCTCCCCACGGATACCAGAGCACGGCGAGCTGCTTGGACTTGCCCCAGCGCAAGACGCGGCTGAACCTGCCGGCCGAGCCGGTGACGAAGGTCGCGAACTGCGGGTTGCGTCCGGGCCTTGCGAGACGCAGGACGAGCGACGCGCCGCTCACGGCCTTGCCGTCCTCGCCCGTGAGGCGCCCCGCGATGCGCACGCGGCCGCCCGGGAGGACCCGCGCCTTCGCGGCCAGTGCGCCGCGGGTGCCGCGCCGCAGGCCGGCGTCGAGCTTGCCGGCGCCGGCGCTCCCGCTGCCGTTGTGGAGGTGCCCGCGCCCGCGCAGCGGGTTCTGCAGCGGGATCGCCGCGAGCGGGACGGGGTTGTCGACCGTGACCGCCACCGGCGCGGAGTCCGCGACGTTGCCGGCGGCGTCGGCGACGCGGACCGTGACGCTGTGGCGGCCGTCGGGAAGTGAGCTTGCGCCGAGTCCGAGCGTCGCTTGCGCGACCTGTCGGGGGCATGGTGCGAGGTGGTCGAAGCTGCCGTCGGGTTGTGGCGCGCAGCGGCCTCCGGCGGCATCGAGGACGATCGGCGCGTTGACGGTCCGGCCGTCGACGAGCAGCTCGCCGGTGCGCACGCCCGACCCCACGTCGGTCGCGCTGAACCTCACCGGGACGCCGTCGCCGGCGATGGTCGCGGGCAGGTTCGGCTGCTCGGAGAAGGCCGGTGCGCTGTTGTCCTGAAGCGTGACGAGCATGCGCCACGCGCGCAGGTGCGCCAGGTCGTTGTTGAGGTTCGCGGGGCAGGCCAGCGGCGAGCTGTCGCAGCCGACGTCCACCACGAGCGGGCTCGTCGCGAACGCGGCGGCGATCGGCACGGTCGTGCGGTGGGCCTCGATGAGCGGCGGGCCGTCGATGGTCCCGCGGGCGCTGCAGCTGCCGGCCCCGCGGCCCCAGACGCAGCCGCCCGTGGCGCCGACGATGCCCTGGATGAGATGACCGGGATCTTCCGCGGCGGTCACGGGCTTGGCTTCGTAGGCCCACCACACCTGCATGCTGCGCCATGCGACGCCGGGCGGCGGGAAGGCCGTGAAGGACAGCTGCGCGCTCGCGACCGGGCCCGTGCCGCGGCCGTGCACGGTGGCTCGCTTGAGCACGAGATCGATCTGCCCGCCGGCCGCGCACGTGTTCGTCGCGTCGCCCGGCGTCGCGTAGTCGTCCGCGATCGCGAGCTGCCAGCCGTCGGTCGGGGCGACGCTGCCGTCGGCGTGCCGGCAGACGTTGACGTCGTACTCGGCGGCCGGGGCCGTCGCCGGGAGGGTGGCGGCCGCGACGAGCGCGACTGCCGAGGCGACCACGACGCGCAGGCGGGGCCTCAGCATGGCGGGAACTCACAGCCTGTGGCGGCGGCGGGCGGAGGGGCCGCGGGCGGCGCCGCGACGGGCGGCGGAGGGGCCGCGGGCGGCGCCGCGACGGGCGGGCGGCCGGGCGGCGGCGGGTGCGACGGGCGGTGGCTGCGGGGCGGCGGGTGGCTGCGCCGTGGCCGGGGGCGGGGCGGGGCGCGCCGGTGGGGGCGGTGGGGTGGTGGAGGAGGTGGTGGTGGAGGAGGAGGAGGAGGTGGTGGTGGAGGAGGTGGAGGTGGAGGTGGTGCGGCGTCCTTGGCCGCCACGCTCGGGTCGTCGCCGTCGCCTCCGCCGGGGCTCAGCGCGCCGGCCGCTGCGATCGCGACGAGCACGAGCACCATCGCACCGAGCGCGACCGGGACGATGCGGCGCCGCCGCGGCCTCAGGAAGCGCTCCGAGGTCCAGGGATCGTCGGCGGCGGTGCCGGGCGCGGGCTCGGGTGGGGTCACGTCGCGGGTCATCTACCTCCGTGCGCAGTCGTCCACGGCGCCGCGAGTTGCTGTACCCCCGGCCGTCCTCGGGCAGTCGGCCCAACGCATCGTCGTCGCGGACCGGGGGTACAGCAGGCCCCACGAGAGAGGACGACATGCAAGCCACGACAGCCGTGACGCGCGCGGCACAGACCCGTCCAGCCACACGACCGCGCAGCCTTGCGGTGCTCGCCGGAGGCGCCGACGCGCTCGACGCCGCGTTGACGGATGCCGTCGGCCCGGCCGTCGAGCAACTCGCTCCGGCGCGCTGGTCGTTTCTGCGCTGGAGCGGAGACGACGGGCCCTGTGTGCGACTCGAGCTCGAGACGGGTGACGAGGAGGCGCGCGAGATCGCTCGCTTCGTCGAGGATCGCCTCGTGCCGGGCGCGGCGCCGACGATCCCGGCGCCGCTGCTGCCCCGCCCCGCGTCCTGGCGTGGCTCCGGCGGCGCCGTCGGGGTGCGCAGGCGCGCCTGCGACGAAGACCTCCTCGAGCCGCTGCACCAACTGTCGAGCGAGGTCGTGCTGCGCGCGCTGCCGGAGCTGCCCGACGGACGGACGCGCTGTGCGCTTGGCATGGCCCTGATGGCGACGACGGCGCGGGCTGCGCTCGATGGCGCGGCTGCCGCAGACCTCTGGCGCGACGGGGCCCGCCGCTTGACGGGCGGCGACGAGCGGCTGCTCGCGAGCCTGGCGCGCAAGGCCGGCGAGCTCGGCGAGGAGCTCGTTCGTGTTGCCCGGGGCCTGCGTCGCGAGGGCGCGAGCGCCGGCGCGCTCGAACGCTGGGGCGACGGCTGCCGGGAGCTGGCCGGCGCCTCGGCCGTGGGCCGCCACGCGCACCTGGTCTGCAACCGCCTCGGCGTGACGCCGCTCGAGGAGGCGCTGTTGGGGCTCGTCCTGGCCGGCGCCGGAGGCCGGGACGGGCGTCGTCGCGCGGTCGGCGAGGCGCACGGGGCGGGCGAGGCGGGCGAGGCGCGCGAGGCGCCGCCGGCACCGGCCGACGGCGCGTGCGACACATCCTCTGGCGCCGCGCACGACGAGCGTGGCCGAGGGCCGGTCGTGTTGACCCTCGACGAGGTCTCCAAGCCCGGCGTGCTGAAGGGCGTCAGCTTCACCGTCCACGAGGGCGAGGTGCTCGCGCTCGTCGGCCCGCAGGGCGCGGGCAAGTCCACCCTGCTGGGCATCGCCGCGGGCTTGCGAATGGCCTCGGGCGGCAGCGTCAGGGTGCTCGACCGCGACCCGCGCGCGGCCCGCCGCGAGCACGCGCCGGGGGCAGAGCTCGCGATGCCCGACGCCGAGCTCGCCGACGAGGCAACGGTCCGCGAGAGCGTCGAGCTGCACTCGCGGGCGTCGGAGGCGGACGCGGCCGGGATCGTCGACGGCGTGCTCGAGGCGACCGGGCTGCACGACGAGGCGGCGACGCCGGTCGGTGAGCTCGGAGCGGGAGCGCGGCGGCGCACCGCGATCGCCTGCGCGGTCGTGCAGGACCCGGCCGTGCTGCTGCTCGACGAGCCGACCGCTGGGCTGTCGGCGGTGGAGCGCGACGAGGTCTGGCGCGTCGTGGGCAACCGGCGCGAGCGCGGCGCCACGACGGTCGTGGCGACGGGCTCGATCCAGGAGGCCACGTGCATCGGCGACCGCGCCGGCCTGCTCATCGGCGGCCGGCTCGAATCCTTGGGTACGCCCGAAGCGATCGCTGGCGAGTTCTTCCCGGAGCGGTCGCTGCGCTTCCACGTCACGGAGAAGCCCGATCGGGCGCTGCTCGCCGACCTACCCGACGTCGCCGGCGTCGAGGTCGACGAGCGCGTCGATCACTGGGCGGTGGAGGTGGCGACGCGGCAGCCGCGCGAGCTGCTGGCGCTACTCGAAGCCGACCCGGAGTTCCCGGAGCTGCTCAACGTCGACGACGAGCACGCTCGACGGCCCGTTCGCGGCGACGCAGGCATGACCGCCGACGATGCCAACCGGGAGCTCGAGCTGGCACGGCTCGCGGTCAAGGGCCTGCTCGAGCGCGTCGAGGAGCTGAGCCGCAGCGTCGACGAGGCGCAGCGCGCCATCGAGACGAGCAGCGCGGAGCTGGTCAGCCGCTTCGAGCGGTCCGCCGAGCCGCTTGTCGCGGCCCTGCGCGAACGCGCGGAGTCGCTCGGACTCGAGGCCGACCTGATGGCATCCGGCCTCGCGGCCCGCACGAGCGAGCCTTCGAGCACCGAAGAGCCGCAGCCCGAAGGGGGGTCTGGCGCAAAACGTGAACATACGTCCCGTTTTGCGCCACACCCCCCGGGGCGGGAGGCGGAGACCGCCGCTGCGGAGGCCAGGGAGCCGGAGGCTGCGGAGGGCGCGGAGCCAACGGACGCCGCGGAGCCTTCGACCGCCGAGGCCGCGGAGCCTTCGGCCGCCGAAGGCACGGAGTCGGAGGCCGCGGACGGCGAGCCGGGTACTGAGCTGTCCGCCGAGGACCTCGACGCGGCCGCCGACGAGCTCGACGACGGCGCTCCGCCCGACGAGGCGGACGAGGATGCGCCCGCGGGCGGCGGGCGCGAAGGCCAAGAGCGTGCGCGCTTGCTGGCGCTCAACCTCGCCCTCGGCGGCGCGACGCGCGACGAAGCCGAGCGCGAGCTGAGCGAGGAGCTCGACGTCGACGACCTCGACGAGATCCTCGACGAGGCCTACGGGGACGCGAGATGATCGCCGCCGAGGGGCTCACGAAGCGCTTCGGCGGGACGATCGCCGTCGACGACGCGTCGTTCGAGGTCCAGCCGGGCTCGCTCGTCGCGCTCGTCGGCCACGACGGCGCCGGCAAGAGCACCACGCTACGGATGCTCGTCGGGCTCGTGACTCCGACAGCCGGCGGCGCCACGATCCTCGGCAAGCCCTACGCCGAGCTGGAGCGGCCGCTGGAGCGGGTCGGGGTCCTCGTGGGCCACGGCATCAACCCCTCCAAGCGCGTCCGCGATCACCTGCGCATCTGCGCCGCCACGGCGGGGCTGGACGAGCGGCGCATCGACGGCGTGCTCGACACCGTCGGCCTCACCGGCGACGACGAGCGCCGCGGGCGCGACCTGCTCGCCGACATGCGCGCGCGGCTGGGCATCGCCGTGGCGCTGCTCGCCGATCCCGAGGTGCTGATCCTCGACGAGCCCGGGGAGAGCCTGGACGCTGCCGGCCAGCGCTGGCTGAGCAGCCTGCTGCGCCACCTCGCGGACGATGGCCGCACGGTGCTCGTCTCCTGCCGCGAGGCCGACGAGGTCGCACAGGCCGCCGACCGGGTGCTCGTGATGGACCGCGGATCGCTGCTCGCCGAGTCGGCGCCCGGCGAGCTGACCGAGCCGCACGTCGAGGTGCTCGTGCGATCCCCGGGCGCCGAGGTGCTCGCCGACGAGCTGCGCAGCGCCGGCATTCAGCACGCCGAGGTCAGCGGCGACGAGGTCCGCGTCCGCGACGCCCCGGTGCCCGTCGTGAGCAAGATCGCGAGCGAGAGCGGCGTCCCCGTGTGGGAGATCCGCGAGGACGAGCCGAGCCTCGAGGAGGCCGTCGACGACCTCACCAAGGAGCACGCCGCGAACGGCCGGCCGCCGGACGGCGCGGCGCAAGACCCGAGCAACGCCAAGAACGCCGAGCCGGACGGCGCGCAGCAAGAGCCGGGCGAGGCCACGGACGCCGAAGCGCGGCTTGACCGCGAGCTCGCGGAGCTCCCGGATCTCGGACGCTCGAACGTCGTCGCCGTCCTCGCGCCGGCGAACGGCCTCGGACGCACGACGCTGTCCTTCCTCGTCGCGGACGTGCTCGCCGCAACCACCGCAGACTCGGCGATCGCCATCGCGCTGTCGTCCGACCACGACCGCATGAGCATGCCCGTCGCCGAGGACGGCCGGACGTCGCTTCACCTCGGCGACCTGCTCGGCGACCTGCCCGGCTTCGGCGAGTCGGCGCACATCTCGCCGTACGTCTCCGTCGCGGCCTCGGGCGCACACGTCATCTCCGGCCCGCCCGAGCGCGACGCGCTCGACGCGATCGAGCCCGAGCAGCTCGACGCGCTGCTCGACTTCGTCGCGCGCTTCTACGAGCTGATCGTCCTCGACGTCGGCGAGCTGGCGAGCGCGGCGCTGCGAGCCGTTGTGCGGCGCGCCGACCAGGTCCTGCTGCTGGGCGCGCCCGGCGCCGTCGACGACCTCGACGAGCAGTCCGAGGTGCTCGACGCGATCGAGGCCGAGCGGTCCGCCCCCGCGATCCTCGTCTTCAACCAGGTCGACGAGCAGCGCCTGCGGAGCTACGCGCACAGCGCGGGCGCCGGCGCCGGAGCGCACGTCCTCGTGCCGCAGGATCGCGAGCTCATCCGCGCGCTGGACGCCGGCGACTTCGAGCTCGCCGAGGTCGCGCCGGTCACGCGCTACGCGCTCAAGCGCTTGGGCCTCGCCGTCGCGGAGGGCCTGAGGTGAGCGCGCTGCGACCGCTCCTGCACGCCGAGCTCCTGAAGCTCTGGACCTCCCGCGGCACCCGGGCACTGGTCGGCGCGATGGCGCTCGTGACGCTCGTGCTCGTGGCGCTGGCGCTGAGCGCGCTGGACGCCGGCGAGCTCGCCGGCGCCCGCGGGGTGCGGCGCGTGCTGACGCTCGGCGGCTGGGTCTCGTGCTTCTTCGCGCTCGCGCTCGGCATCGTCGCGATGACCGGGGAGTATCGCCACGCCACCTTCGGCCACGCTGTGCTGGCAGCTCCGCGGCGCTGGCCTGTGCTGGCCGCCAAGGCCGCCGCGTACGCGCTGGCCGGGCTGCTGCTCGGCCTCGTCGCGCTGGCCGCCACGTTCGCCGCCGGCGTGCCAGGGCTCGCCGCCGAGGACGCGAACGTCGCCTACGGCAGCGCGCTGATCCGCGCCGTGATAGCCGGGTCGCTGCTGGCGCCCGCGCTGTTTGCGGTCATCGGCGTGGGCCTCGGAGCCCTGCTGCGCGACCAGCGCCTGGCGCTCGGCGCCGGCCTCGGCTGGACCCTCCTCGTCGACAGCCTCGCGATGAGCGTCGTGCCCGAGCTCGGCCGCTTGCTGCCCGGCGGGGCCGTCGCGTCGTTGCTGCGAAGCCAGACGCAGGACGTGCTGCCAGCCACGATGGCAGGCCTCGTGCTGCTCGCCTACGCGCTGGCGCTCACCTTCGCCGGCGGCGTCGCGATGTTGCGTCGCGATGTCACCTGAACAGCCGGTTGTTAGCCGATCGCAAGGGGCGGGCATCCACGTGGTCATGGACAACGCGGGGCGAGCAGGATCACTCGGCCGAGCAGCGCCAGGATCGCCACGACGAGGAGAACTCCGTCGCGGCGTCGACGAGCCCCGGGGCCTTCCAGGCCTCTTGGGTTGAGCACGCCGCCCGGCCTCGGGGAGATCGCCCCCGAGCAACGCGACGCGCTGCGCGCCGTAGCGCGTGGCGACCGGCCGGGCGACGAAGCCGTCGACCTTGCCCGCCAGGCCCTCGAGACGCTGGCGGGCACCGGCGGCGATGCGCCCGGCGAGCCCGACCGGGCGGCGATCGGCGACTACCTCCTCGGGCGCCAGTCGCCCGGCCAGGCCGAGGGCACGTGGCGGCTGATCGAAGCCGAGCCTGACGTCGTCGCGTGGGCGCGGCGCGCACGCGAGATCCTCGCCGAGGCCGGGCTCGAGGACCCACCGCCGCTGCCCGGCGACGAGGGCGCGCTGAGCCCGGCCGAGCGCGTCCACCGGCGCCGGTCGCGAGGGTCCCCCGAGCGCGGCTCGCTGGCCGAGCGCCGCCAGGAGCGCAGCCGCAAGCGCACCGCGGCCAACGCGCAGCAGGCCGCCGCCGAGCTCGTGTCGCCGTACCGCAGCGAGGCGATCGAGGCCCACAAGGAGGCGGACGACCGCATCGAGCTGCCGCGCTGGGCGCCGCGCCCGGTCCAGCTCTCGATGTACGCCGTGCTCGCGGCGCTGCTCGCGGGCCTGGCGTTCTGCGTCTTCATCCGCATCCCCGTCAACACGAGCGCGGTCGTGCTTGTCGTCGACCTCCCGCCGACCGCGCCCGGCGCGGGCGACGGCGGCCTGTCGGTCCTCGCGCTCTTCCCGCAGGACAGCGGGCAGTCCGAGGACACGGGCTCGGGCGAGGACGTCCGCGCGGGCGACACCTTGCGCGTCGCGCTGCCCGGCCAGGCCAACCGCACGCCGATGCGCCTGGAGTGGGTCAGCCCGTCGGCCGTGGCCCCGCGCGACGTGATCGACCGCTACCGGCTGCCGCTCGGCCAGGCCAACCGCGTCACCGCGCCGGGGCACATCGCGCTCGCCCCGCTCGACGCGCCACCGGGCAAGCGGCCGCGCTCCTACGAGGGCACGACCACCACGGAGGCATCCGTGCAGACCGGCTCCCGGCGCATCATCTCGCTGCTGTTCTGATGGCCGGCCTGAGAGCACGCCTGCGCTGGCAGATCCCGGGGATCGATCGGCAGGTCCCCGAGATCCAGTCGGACTCCGAGCTCGAGTGCGGCGCGGTCTGCCTGGCGATGGTGCTCGGCTACTACGGGCGCGAGACCTCCGTCGCCGAGGCGCACGAGCGCTGCCACGTCGGGCGCGACGGCGCCACCGCCCTCGACATCGCCAACGCCGCCCGCACCTACGGCCTGCGCGTCACGCCGCACTCGCTCGAGCTCGAGGACCTCGAGAACCTCCGCACGCCCGCCGTCTTGCACTGGCGGTTCGCGCACTTCGTCGTGCTCGAGCGGATGAAGGGCAAGGGCGCGGTCATCTGCGACCCGGCGGGCGGGCGGCGCGAGATCGACCGCGAGGAGCTGTCGGAGAGCTTCACCGGCGTGGCGCTCGGGATGGAGCCGGGGGAGAGCTTCGAGGAGCGCGGCGACCTCGAGGAGGAGCCGGCGTGGAAGCTGCTCGGCCGGCGCGCCTTCCGGGCCCCGCACCTGCGCAAGCTGATCTTCCAGATCATGCTCGCCTCGCTGGCGCTGCAGCTGCTCGGCCTGAGCGTGCCGCTGCTCACGAAGACCGTCGTCAACGAGATCCTGCCCCAACAGCTCGACGACGTCATGACGATCCTCGGCCTCGGGATCGTCGTCATCCTCGTGACGCAGCTGCTCATGGGCCTGCTGCGCGGGCTGATCCTCGTGAACTTCCAGGCTCGTCTGGACAACGAGCTCATGGTCAGCTTCTTCGAGCACGTCCTGTCGCTGCCCCTGCCGTACTTCCAGGAGCGCTCGACGGGCGACCTCATCCAGCGCCTGTCGAGCAACGCGCAGATCCGCAACGTGCTCTCGACGCAGACGCTCAGCGCGTTCCTCGACGGGACGTTCGTGCTCGTCTACGCGGCGATCATGATCTACACGTCGCCGGTCTTCGGGCTCATGGCGGTGATGCTCGGCGTCATCCAGATCGGCCTGCTGATCGCGACCAGCCGTCGCATGACGACCTACGTCAAGGCGGAGCTCGGCGCGCAAGGCAGCGCGCAGGGGTTCCTCGTCGAGTCGATCTCCGGCATCCAGGCGATCAAGGCCGCCGGCTCGGAGGACCGGACGCTGAGCCACTACAACGGCGTCTTCAGCGAGCAGATCCGCACGCTGATCCAGCGCGGCCAGCTGCAGTCGATCATCGGCTCCGTGACGAGCGCCGTGCAGCGCTTGGCGCCGCTGCTGCTCATGTGGATGGGCGCGCGCCTCGTGCTCGACAACAAGCTCGACCTCGGCACGATGCTCGCGATGATCGCGCTCGCGCAGCTCTTCCTGCAGCCGCTCGGCTCGCTCGTCACGGCGGGGATGCAGCTGCAGCAGGTCGGCGGGCATCTCGAGCGCATCGCGTACGTCCTGCGGGCGTCGCCGGAGCAGGACCGCACGAAGGTCCGCGTGGCGCCGCAGCTCAAAGGGCGCATCGAGTTCGACGACGTCTCGTTTCGCTACGACGAGTCGAGCCCGTGGGCCGTGCGGCACTTGTCGCTGACGATCGAGCCCGGCGAGAAGGTCGCGCTCGTCGGGCCCACGGGCTCGGGCAAGAGCACGGTCGCGAAGCTCCTGCTCGGGCTCTACGAGCCGACCGAGGGCGAGGTTCGCATCGACGGCATCCCGCTGCCCGAGCTCGACCTGCGCACCGTGCGCGAGCAGTGCGGCGTCGTCATGCAGGAGCCGACGGTCTTCAGCGGCTCGGTGCGGCGCAACATCTCCTACAACGACCCGTCGCTGCCGATGGAGCACATCGTCCGCGCGGCGAAGCTCGCCTCGCTGCACGACGACGTCACGAAGATGCCGATGGGCTACGAGACGCTCATCGCCGAGGGCGGCTCGGCGCTGTCGGGCGGCCAGCGCCAGCGGCTGGCGATCGCACGCGCGCTGGCGCGCAACCCGCGGATCCTCGTGCTCGACGAGGCGACGAGCGCGCTGGACAGCGTCACGGAGAGCGCGGTCTCCGAGCACCTCGCCGATCGGGGCGCGTCGTCGCTCGTGATCGCGCACCGCCTGTCCACGGTCCAGGGCGCCGACGTGACGCTCGTCCTCGACGAAGGGGAGGTCGTCGAGCGCGGCACGCACGACGAGCTCATCGACCGCCAGGGCGTGTACTCGCGCCTGGTCGCCGACCAGCTCGTCTCCGGCCAGGATCGCGCCCAGACGTGACCGCGCCGCCGTGGTGGCGCGCCGCGACGCGCGCGGAGCGCGCCGCCGGGCTCGATGCGCCGCCGGGGTGGTGGCGCGAGCTCGAGGCGGCGCTTGCCCCCGGCACCCGCGCGCCGGTGCGCGACCGCGACGACCGCGCCGACGGCGACGTGATCCGTGGCGCGCTGCGGCTCGTCGCGCCGTTCGTCCGGCGCGCGCAGGGCGAGCTGCGCGCCCATCCGAGCGCCACCGACGCCACCGCTCGCGCGCTCGCCAAGGCGCTCGCGGAGGAGCTCGTGGAGCTCGCCCGTCCGGCGGTCGCGCTCGAGCTCGTGGCGGCCCGCGCCGCCGGCGGCTGGAGCGACGAGGAGCTCGAGCGCGAGACGGCCGCCACGCTGCGCGCGCTCGGCCGGCCGCAGGATGCACGCACGCTGTTGAGCGCGCACCCCGGCCTCGCGCGCATGATCGTCGGGCGCGCGGGCCTGGCGGTGCAGGCCGGCCACGAGCTGCTCGAGCGCGTCGCTGCCGACCGCGAGCACGTTCGCGACGAGCTCCTGGACGGCGAGGAGCCCGGCGAGGTCGTCGCGATCGCGCTGGCGGGCGATTCGCACGACGGCGGTCGCCGTGTCGCGCGGGTGCAGTTCGCGTCGGGGGCGCGCGCCGCGCTCAAGCCGCGCTCGCTCGCCGCCGAGCGCGGGTTCGCCGACGTGCTCGTCGCGCTCAACGGGCTTGGCTTCGAGCCGCGCCTGCGCCCGGTGACGACGCTCGCGTGCGGGCGCGACCACGGCTGGCAGGCCTGGGCGCAGCCCGCGAGCTGCTCCTCGCGAGCCGAGCTGGGCCGGTACTTCCGCCGGCTCGGCGCGCAGCTCGCGATCTTGCACGCGCTGCGCGCGACGGACATGCATCAGGAGAACGTGCTCGCGTGCGGCGAGCACCCGATGCTCGTCGACCTCGAGACGGTGCTGCACCCGCGGCTCGGGTCCGAGCGCGCCGGCGTCGTGGACCCGCTGATCGCCGAGACCGGCCTGGACTGCGTGCTGCGCGTCGGGCTGCTGCCGCGGTCCGACGTCGCGTTCGGCGTCGACATCAGCGGCCTTGGCCGCGATCCGGCCGGGGAGTTCGAGGCGTCGCAGCTCGGCTGGATCGGCGCGGGCGCGGACGCCCGGCTCGTCATGCAGCGCCTGCGCCTCGAGCCCGGCGACAACGCGCCGCGGCTGCGGGGGCGCCCGGTGCGCCCGCACGAGCACGTCGGCGCCCTCGCGGATGGGTTCTCGGACGCCTACGGGCTGCTGCTCGACCATCGCGACCGGCTGCTGGCGCCGGGCGGGGCGCTCGCGTCGCTGCGCGGGCCGACGCGCGTGGTGCTGCGCCCGACGAAGGTGTACGCGGATCTGCTGCGCCGCCAGTCCCAGGACCTGGCGTGCCTCGACGACGGCGTCGCCCGCGAGGACGCTTTCGACGTGCTGTGGCGCGGGGCGGGGCGGCGCGCCGAGCTCGGCATCGTCGCGCCGGCCGAGCGCTACGACCTGTCGCGCGGCGACGTGCCGCGGTTCACGACGACCGCCGGTGGCGCCGACGGCGCGCATCACGCGCTCGGCCGGCTCGCCGGGATGCTCGGCCCGCATCGCGCGGCAGGGCCGGCGGTCGTGAACCGGCTCGACGCCGACGACCGCGCGCGACAGCTCTCGTACCTGCGCAGCTCCGTGCTGGCGGCCGCCGCCGCGACGCCCCCGCGATCGCCCGCCGCCGCGCCGGGCGTCGACGCGAGCACCCCGCGCGCGGTCGCGCGGCGCCTGCAGATCCTCGCGTTGCACGACGGCGACTCGGCGGGCTGGCTCGCGCCTGTCGCCCTGCCACCTGCCGGGGCGCGGGTGCTGCGTCCCGTCGAAGCCGGGCTGCGCCGCGGGCAGGCCGGGATCGCGCTGCTCCTCGGCCTGCTGGGGCACGAGCTCGCGCCGGCGGCGACGCGCCGGCTCGAGGCGCTCGCGTCCGCCGGCGGGTTGCCGGCCGAGGTGCGCGGGGAGCTGCTGCTCGCCTTCGCCGCGCTGGAGGGCGTGCGCGACCGCGACGCGCTCGTCCGCCGGCTTGCGGCGCCCGCAGGCGGCGACGCCTCGAACGCGCCGGCGCAGCTCGTCCTCGGGCTGGGCGCGCTGCCGGCGGCGCGCGAGGGCGACCTGCGCGATCGCTTGGAGCGAGCCGCGGCGGCGCTCGCGGCCCGCGCGGGCCCGCCCGCGCTCTTGACGATCCTCGCGCTCGCAGCCGCCGCGCAGCGCCTCGGCGAGGGACCCGGCGGACCGCTCGCCGCTGCGGCGACCGCGCACGCCGAGCGGCTCGACCTCGAAGGCTCGCCGCTCGCGCGCGTCGTCGCGCTGACGGCGCTCGCGCGCAGCCGCCCGCCGCGCGCAGCCCTCGCCGGCGGCGCTCAGCCCGCCGCGCGCGCAGGCCGCCCGCCGCGCGCGGCCCTCGCCCGCGGCGCTCGGCCCGCCGCGCGCGCAGCCCTCCCCCCGCCGCGCCAGGCGGCGCTGGGCGACCGGCTCGCCGGCCTGCTGGGCGGCCTGACGGCGCCGGAGCTCATCACGCCCGAGGAGCCTACGGCCCGGGCCTTGGCGGTTGCCGTGATCGTCGACGCCGCCGCCCGGGCGCTCGGGCCCGGCGCGGCCGAGGCGCGTTCGCTCGTGCGCGCGCTCGTCGCCCGCGCCTCGGGGCCGCCGCGCTTCGAGGACGGGGCGGAGACGCCGGTGCTCGAGGACGGCCTCGCGGGCATCGGCCTGGCGTGGCGTGCGCTCGACGGCGATCGCGACGCCCGCGGCGCGGTGATCGCCGCTTGGTCCGCGCGCTATGACGAACGCCACGCGACGGACCCGCCGTTCACGCAGGCGCAGCGATAGCCGTTTCACGGGGTCGGAAGCCCGGGTACGCCGATCTTCGAACGCAACTGCACGGAAGGGAGCAGCTTCATGGACATCTCCAAGGAAACGATCCTGAAGGCGTGGAAGAGCGAGGAATATCGCAACAGTCTGGACCCGGAGGTGCGCGACGCGATCCCCGCTCGCCCGACCGGTCCGGACGGCGCTGCGCTCAGCGACGACGAGCTCGAGGCGGCCGCCGGCGGCACGACCCCGGCATGCGCCGCCTGGGGCGTCGGCCTCGGCGCCGCGGCGATCGGCGTCGCGGTCGAGGAAGGCCTCGACTGAGGCCGACCCCGTCAGCCCACTTCGCAACCGAACCTGAGGAGCCCCACATGGAGATCTCGAAAGACACGATCATGCGCGCCTGGAAAGACGAGAGCTTCCGCGCCAGCCTGGGCGACGACGAGCGGGCGGCGATCCCCGATCGCCCCACCGCCGCCGACGGCTCGGAGCTGAGCGACGCCGAGCTCGAGTCCGCCGCGGGCGGCGCCACCCCCCTGATCGTGGCCGGCGGCCTGATCGCGGGGTACGGAACGATGGAGATCCTCGACTAGCGAGCCGGCGCAACGATGCGCCCCCGGCACAACGCGGCCGGGGGCGTCGCGCCCCTCGAGCCGAGGGGCCGCCTTCCCACCCCTGACACCCGGAGCCAAACATGCGCAGCACGTCCTCGACGCAAAGCACGTGGTTGCTGGCAGCCGTCCTGATGATCGTCGCGGCCATCGCGCTGGTCGTCCTCGGAAACGTCGTGATCGGCTTGGTCTTCGCGGCCGTGGCGGCGATGTTCGCCGTCTTCGCGTTCACGCTGTCGAAGGGGCCGGGCTGACCGCCCTCCCCTCGCTGGCGTCCGCACTGCCGCCGGCGCGCCTGCAAGCCGACGTCCGCGCGGCCGTGCGCCGCCAAGGCGCCGCGGTCGTGCGCGATGTCGACGTCGCCAGCGACGACGCCCTGCTCGCCACGGCCTCGAGCCTCGGCGAGCCCACGTCCGCGGGCAACGACGGCCGCCTCATCTACGACGTCCGCCCGCGACCGTCGGCGACGGACCTCTCGCAGACGGCCGAGCCCTTTCCGCCGCACACCGACTCGACGTTCCTCGCGCGGCCGCATGACTTCGTGATCTTGGGCTGCCTCGAGGCGCCATCCGACGCGGGCGGGGAGTCGCTCGTCGTGCACGTCGACGCGCTGTGGGCCGCGATCGCCGCGGACGCGGGCGACGATGCGGTCGACGCGCTCTGCGAGCCGGCGTTCTGGTTTCTCGCGCGCGAGCCCGGCGAGCCCCCGACCGTGCGGGCGCTGCCGGTGCTGGAGCGCGCCGACGACGGCTGGCGCATCCGCTACCGCGCCGACGCCGTAGCACGCGGTGAGCTGGCCGCCGCGAGGCGCTTGGCGCCCCGACACCGTGGCGCGTTGGAGGCGCTCGAGCGCGCTCTGGGCGACCCGCGGCTGCCCGCGCGCCACGCGTTGCGCCCTGGCGACGTGCTGCTGCTCGACAACCGGCGCACCTTGCACGGTCGCACCGCGATCCGTCCGGGCGCGCGCCGCGTGCTGCGCCGTGTCAAGGTCGTGGCCCCATGAGCGGCGCGGGCGAGCCGGCGCCGGGACAGGACGACCTCGAGCTCGTCGCGACCGACCCGAGCGCGCGCGCGTACGAGCTGCGTGCGGACGGCGCCGTCGTGGCGAGCCTGAGCGCCCGCGACGGCGGCGGGGCCGCGTGGCTCGCGCGCATGGCCGGCGGCGAGTGGCGCTTCGATCGCGAGGGGCTGCTGCGCCCGCGCGTCGTCGTCACCGACGCCGCGGGCGAAGAGGTGGCCTCGCTGCGCTCGCGCGGGCTGGCCGGCTCGCACGGCACGGTCCGCGTCGGCGAGCGCGAGCTGCGCTACCGGACCGAGGGCCCGCTGTCGGATCGCTGGGTGCTGCACGACGGCGACCGGCCGCTGATCACCGCCGCGCGCGGGCGCGAGGAGCGCTATCGCGTCACCTGCGCCGAGCCGTCCGCGGGCGAAGGACTGCTCGTCGTCATCGCCTGCTACGGCGCGCTGCAGAACAGCGCCGGCGCGGCAGCCTCGGCCGCCATCTGAGCTGCGGCGGCCCCTCCCGCCCGGTCGCCGCGCGACTGCGTGAGCGCTACACCGGGAACACCCGTGGCATGGGACTCAAAGATCTCCTCACAGGCAAGAAGAACGACGACGACGAGCGCGAGGCGCCGGAGCCGGCCCCGCAAGACATGACGGACGAAGAGCAGGACGCCTCGACCGCTGCGGCGTCCGCGGCAACGGCGGCAAGCGCCGCCAGCACGGTCGTCATCTAGCCCGCTCGGCTCAGAGCTCGCGGCGAGTCGAGATCCGCGCGAGGACGGCGTAGCCGAGCACGGCCCACACACCGATCACGAGCCAGGAGACGGCGCCGGCGTCAAACGGCGTCTCGGCGCTCAGCGCGTCGCCGAGCAGCTTCGCCGCCTGGCTGAACGGGAGCAGGTCGAGGATCGTCATGACCACGCCGGAGTCGAGGAAGAACACGGCTGCGGCCGCGCCGATGAGCGGGAACAAGAAGAACGCGGCGTAGGTGTTGATCGCGTTGGAGTTCGGCCACAGCAGGCCCATCAGCAGGCCGAAGCCGACGAGGCTGACGGTGAGCGCAAGCGTCGCGCCGACGAAGAGCAGCGGATCCTCGACGTCGAGTCGCGTCAGCAGGAGGGTCGCCGCGACCCCCAGCAGGCTGTAGAGGTATCCCGCGGTCGCCTTCGCCGCGAGGATCTCGGGACCGGTGGCAGCGAGGCGCAGCGCGCCGAACGTGCCCTTCTCGAGCTCCTCGGCGGTCTGGATCGGCACGACCATCATCGCGACGAAGGCGACGAGCAGGATGATGACCATGAGCACCGCGAGCGATCGCTGCTCCACGATCTCGTAGGGCTTCTGATCGGCGGGTGGCACGGTGCTGACCGTGGCCGTCGCGGCGGGCGTCTTGCCGGCCGCCCGCGTCAGGGCGTCGGGGACGAGCGCGGCGACGGACTGGGCGGTCGGCGAGGCGTCCTGCCCGACGAGCACGAGCGCGCTCGGCGCGCCCGCGCCCGCGGCGCCGCGCGCGACGACCGCGACGTCGACGTCGCCGCCGGCGACGCGCTTGCGCGCGGACTCCGCGCTGCTCGCGCTTTGCACCTCGAGCTTCGCGGTCTTGTCCGTCGCCTTGCGCAGCTCGCGCGCCAGCGCGCCGCCGCCGGACTCGACGACCGCGACCTTCGTCCCGGGCAGCTCGTTCTCGTCGCCGATCGTGGCGTTGTAGAAGACCGCCATCCCGATCGGCAACGCCAGC
Organism: uncultured Actinomycetes bacterium; assembly: GCA_963766525.1. Lineage (GTDB taxonomy): Bacteria > Actinomycetota > Thermoleophilia > Solirubrobacterales > Solirubrobacteraceae > CADCVQ01. The sequence continues at coordinate 90,580 of CAVYAX010000059.1, read as the reverse complement.
AAGACGAGGATCCGCCCGTCGCGACCGGCGTCGCGCAGATCCTTGAACAGGATCGCGACGATGCGTCGCAGGCTCATCCGGCGTCCCCCTCGTCGTCGTCGACGAGGCTGCGCCCGGCAAGGTGGATGAAGACGTCGGCGAGCGTGGGCTCGAGCGAGTGGACCGACCGCACGCGCCGCGCGCCGACGAGCTCCTGCAGGCGGGCCGCGTCGCCGGAGTCGTGCAGCGCCAAGCGCTGCTCGCTGCCGTCGTCGAGCACGACGTCGACCTCCGGCGCCTTCGTGCCGAGGCTGAGCTTCAGCGCGCGCGGGGTGTCGAGCGCGACGATCTTGCCGTCGGCGAGGAAGGCCACGCGCGCGCAGAGCTCGTCGGCCTCGTGCATGTCGTGGGTCGTGAGAAAGATCGTCGCGCCGCCGTCGGCGAGCCGCTTGACCGTCTGGCGCAGGTCGCGCGCGGACTGCGGATCCAGGCCCCGCGTCGGCTCGTCCATGAACAGCACGCGGGGGCTGTTGAGCAGCGCGCGTGCGAGCAGCAGGCGCTGGCGCATGCCCGTCGAGAAGGTCTTGACCTTGCGCTTGGCGACATCGCTCAGGCGCACCTCTTCGAGCACCTCGGAGGCGCGGCTCTTCGGGAGCGCGTAGAGCCTGCAGAACAGCTCGAGGTTCTCGCGTGCCGTCGCGCGCTCGTAGACATTCGGCGTCTCGGCGACGAGGTTGATCTCGCCGCGGACGGCCTCGAGCTCGCGCGGGACCTCGTGGCCGAGGACGCGGGCGTGGCCGGCGGTGGGCTTCGCGCGCCCGGTGAGGATCCGGATCATCGTGGACTTGCCCGCGCCGTTGTGGCCCAGCAGCCCGAAGATCTCGCCGGCCCGGGCCTGCAGGCTGACGCCGTCCAGGGCGCGGACGTCGCCGTAGCGCTTGGCCAGGTCCTCGACCTCGACGGCGACCTCGGACGACGTGGGCGGGTCCGAGCCCCGGACCGGGCCGGGGTGGTGTGGGAGCGATCGCAGCACGCGGTCCGCTCGGTATGCCCAGCCTGCCGGGCGCCTACGCGTGGCCGGATGTGTGAGCGAGAACACCCCCAACTGGACGAATTTCGTTCCTTCGGCCTCAATCTGCGCCGTATGCTCGACGGACATCGCTGGCGGCGGTATGACACCGCCCCGGCGCGTACTCCGGGACAAGGGGCAACTCATGCCGAATGCCGTTTCCAGGGCGCTCGCCGTGACAGCCGGCGCGGCGCTGCTGCTGCTGCTGGCGCTTGGTGGACAGGCCGTCGCGAAGAAGGCGACGAAGACCGTCAACGCGACGTCGACGCTGACCGCGCTCGTCAAGCAGACGCAGAACCTGCCCAGGCAGGCGGCGTCCAGGAGCGCGAAGGCCAAGCTCCTGCGATCCGCTCGCCGCGCGCGCACCGCGCGCAGCCGCCCCTGCACCGCGCTCACGCACCTTGAGGCGTACCGCAAGACCCTCCGCGCGACGCGGATCCGCCCGACCGCGAAGGGCACGAAGAACAGGGCCAACCTGCGCTCCAAGCTCGCCGCGCTCGGCCCGGCATCGTTGAAGGCCAGCCGCAAGCTGCTGTCCGACAGGCGCGCCAAGAGCTGCGGCGGCGGCGTCCTGCCGTCGACCCTGCCGATGGCCAAGACGACGGTCCGCTCCAGCGACGAGAACGGCATGACGCTCACCGTCGAGATGCCGGAGCTGAAGTTCTCCCCGCAGACCGGCGGCGGCAAGAGCTGGACCCAGCTCGTCCTGCCCCGCAGCGACACGCCCACGGCCGACGGCAGGCCCGGCATCCCGGTCATCAGCCGCCAGTTCGCCGTGCCGGATGGCGCCAAGCTCTCGATCGTGCCCGGCGCCACCGAGTCCTTCACGGTCAAGGGCGTCGACGTGTTCCCGTCGCAGCCCGAGCCGCTCGACGACAACCCGATCCCCGGCCCGCCCAAGGGCGACCCGAACAACCCCCTCAAGCCCGACTTCCTCAAGGGCCAGTTCGCGCAGCCGGACTTCACGATCAACAACGACGCCTACAAGAGCGACTCGTTCGTGCCCGCGGCTGCGGCGTCCGGCGGGATCCTCGGCCAGGCACGCGACGTCACGATCGGCGGCCTCTCGATCCCGGCAGCCCAGTACGACGCCGCCGACCGCACGCTCAAGGTGATCAACACCGTCGACGTGCGAGCGACGTTCGAGGGCGGGACGAAGACGTTCTCGCCCGAGCTCAACTCGCCGTGGGAGCGCGCGCAGTCGGTGCTGCTCTCGAGCCTGCTCAACACGCGGCATCGTCAAGTCCAAGCTCCCATTCGTCATCCGGCGCTGCGGTGAGGAGATGCTCGTCATCACCAACCCGGCCACGCAGGCCGCGGCCGACCAGTTCGCCGTGGGCAAGCGCGCGCAGGGCTGGCGCACGAACGTCTTCCAGACCGGAGCGGGCGCGGGGCAGATCGGCACGACCCCCGCGCAGATCCAGACGTTCATCCGCTCCCGGCTCAACGCGCTGCTGTGCATCCACCCGAGCTACGTCACGATCATGGGCGACGACGACCTCGTGCCGACGTTCACCGACGGCCCGAGCGGGATCCCGTCCGATCTGAAGTACTCGCTGAAGACCGACGCCGACGAGCTGCCGGACCTCGCGGTCGGACGGATCCTCGGCAACGCGCAGGCCAACGTGGCGGCCGCGGTGACGAAGATCCTCGGCTACGAGACGACCGCGCCGACCGGCAACGGGATGCTGTCCAAGGCGCTCATCGCGGCGCAGTTCCAGGACGACGACAACAACGGCCAGGAGAACCGCACGTTCATCACGTTCGCCGAGACCGTCCGCAACGGGCTGGTCGCCCGCGGCAATACGGTCGACCGCATCTACGGGGAGCACCCCGGTAACAACCCGCAGCTCTTCCAGGACGGCAGCCCGCTGCCGGCGGCGTTGCTGAAGTCCAACGGCTTCGGCTGGAACGGCACCGGCGCGCAGGTGTCCGCCGGCTGGAACGAGGGCCGCTTCCTGGTCGCTCACCGCGACCATGGCTGGTCTGACGGCTGGGGCACGCCGGGCTATGGCACGGCCGACGTGCAAGCCCTGACGAACGCCAACCGCCTGCCGGTCGTCCTGAGCATCAACTGCTCGAGCGGCGCCTACGACTACGACGAGACGTCGTTCGCGAGCGAGGCGCTCGTGAAGCCCGACGGCGGCGCGGTCGGCGTGTTCGGCGACACCCGCGACTCGCCGTCGACGGCGAACACGCAGATGTCGCTCGGCTTCGTCGACGCGCTGCTTCCGAGCGTGCTCCCGACCGAGGGGCCGGCGACCAAGCAGCGCACCGGCGACGCGCTGAACTGGGGCAAGATGCGCCTGCACGGCATCTCGCCGCTGCCCAACGGCACGACGCGCAGCGAGTTCTACCTGTGGCACTACTACGGCGACCCGTCGATGCAGATGTGGGGCGGCGGCAACCCGCCGATCGTCCTCAACCCGGTCCTCATCAAGGCGGTCTACAAGCCGGGGCCGATCAGCATCCCCGACCCGCCGCCGTACCTCGTCGAGTTCAACCTCGGCCAGCTGCCGGGCCAGTTCGCCGGCCAGCCGGTCAGCCTGCTGCGCAACGGGGAGGTCATCGGCAAGGCGACCATCGCCGGCGACGGAGCGGCCTCGATCCCGGCGGCCTTCGGCGACGGCTCGGTGAAGCCGGGCGAGCTCGAGATCGCCTTCGAGGGCGACGGCGCGCAGCCGGTGAAGGTGCCGGTCACGGGCGTCCCGCCGGTGGCACCTCCGCCGCCGCCTCCGCCTCCTCCGCCGCCGCCGCCTCCTCCGCCTCCGCCGCTGCCCGACCTCGTGGTCTCCGGGTTCACGAGCTTCACCGTGACGGTGTCCAACACGGGCGCGGGCCCGGCGGGCGCATCCACGCTGCGGCTCATCGACGGCCAGCAGCAGACGGCCACGTTCCAGATCGGACCGCTCGCGGCCGGAGCGAGTGAGACGACACCGGCCGATGGCTGCGGCTTCGGGCTGAACTCGGTGTTCGTCGCCACGGCGGACTTCAACGAAGTCGTGGCCGAGTCCAACGAGTCCAACAACCAGCTCGACGGGATTCAGCAGCTGCTGATCGCACCGAAAGGGCCGAATATGCCGATCGCCGCTTGCCGAGCCACGGGCATCGCCGTGGCCGCGAGCCTGCTCGCCCTGCTCGCCTTTGGCGGTCAGGCGCAGGCCGCGAAGTCCACGAAGACCGTCAATGCGACGGCCACGCTGACGTCGCTCGTCAACCAGACGAAGAACCTGCCGAGGGACGCCGCGTCGAAGAGCGCGAAGGCGAAGCTGTTGAAGGCCGCGCGCAAGGCGAAGAGCGTGCGCAGCCGCCCATGCTCGGCGTTGACCCAGCTCTCCGCCTACCGCAAGACGCTGCGCGCGACGAGGATCCGCCCGACTGCGAAGGGCACGAAGAACCGGGCCAACCTGCGCTCCAAGCTCGCCGCGCTCGGCCCGGCATCGGTGAAGGCCAGCCGCAAGCTGCTCTCCGACAGGCGCGCCAAGAGCTGCGGCGGCGGCGTCATCCCGTCGACGAAGCCGATGGCGACGGCACGGATCCTGTCCTCCGACGAGAACGGCATGACGCTGCGCATGGAGATGCCCGAGCTGAAGTTCTCGCCGCAGACCGGCGGCGGCAAGAGCTGGACCCAGCTCGTGCTGCCGAAGAGCGACACGCCGGCCGCCGACGGCACGCCCGGCATCCCGGTCATCAGCCGCGCGTTCGGCGTGCCGGACGGCGCGAAGCTCACGGTCGTCCCCGGCAGCACCGAGTCGTTCACGATCGAGGGCGTCGACGTCTTCCCGGCCCAAGGCGAGCCGCTGGATGGCGACCAGCCGATTCCCGGCCCGCCCAAGGGCGACCCGAACAACCCCCCGAAGCCGGACATCTTCAAGGGCTCGTTCGTGCAGCCCCCCTTCCAGCTCGACTCGAGCGCGTACAAGACCGACGCGTACGTCCCGTCGGCCGCCGCCAGCGGCAAGATCCTCGGCCAGGCGCGCGACCTCACGATCGGCGGCCTGTCGATCCCGGCCGCGCAGTACAACGCCGCCGACCGCAAGCTCAAGGTGCTCAACACGGTCGACGTCAGGGCGACGTTCGAGGGCGGCTCGAAGACGTTCACGCCGGAGCTGAACTCGCCCTGGGAGCGCTCGCAGCAGTCGCTCGTCGCGAGCCTGCTGAACGCGGGCATCGTCAAGTCGAAGCTGCCGTTCGTCATCCGCCGCTGCGGTGAGGAGATGCTCGTCATCACCAACCCCGCGACGCAGGCCGCCGCCGACGCGTTCGCGGTCGGGAAGCGCGCGCAGGGCTGGCGCACGAACGTCTTCCAGGTCGGTGCGGGCGCGGGCCAGATCGGCACGACCCCGGCGCAGATCCAGACGTTCATCCGCGGCCGGCTGACGGCGCCGCTGTGCATCCACCCGAGCTACGTGACGATCATGGGCGACGACGACCTCGTGCCCACCTGGACAGACGGCCCGAGCGGCATCCCGTCGGACCTGAAGTACTCGCTGAAGACCAACGCCGACGAGCTGCCGGACCTCGCCATCGGGCGGATCCTCGGCAACGACCAGGCGGCCGTCGGGACCGCGGTGACGAAGATCCTCGGCTACGAGACGACCGCGCCCACGGGCAACGGGATGCTCAGCAAGGCGCTGATCGCCGCGCAGTTCCAGGACGACGACAACGACGGCCAGGAGAACCGGACGTTCATCACGATGGCCGAGACGACGCGCACCGGGCTCGTCGCGCGCGGCGTCGCCGTCGACCGCGTCTACCAGGAGAGCCCTGGCAACAACCCGCAGCGCTTCCAGGACGGCAGCGCGCTGCCGGCGGCGCTGCTGAAGGCCAACGGCTTCGGCTGGAACGGCACCGGCGCGCAGATCGCGGCGGGCTGGAACGAGGGCCGGTTCATGGTCGTGCACCGCGACCACGGCGGCTCGGACGGCTTCATCCACCCGAGCTTCACCACGACCGACGCCCAGGCGCTCACGAACGGCGACCGGCTGCCGGTCGTCTTGAGCATCAACTGCTCGAGCGGCGCCTACGACTACGACGAGACGTCGTTCGCGAGCGAGGCGCTCGTCAAGGCCAACGGCGGCGCGGTCGGCGTGTTCGGCGACACCCGCGACTCGCCGTCGACGGCGAACACGCAGATGTCGCTCGGCTTCGTCGACGCGCTGCTCCCGAGCGTGCTGCCGACGGAGGGCCCCGCGACGAAGCAGCGCACGGGCGACGCCCTGAACTGGGGCAAGCTGCGCCTGAACGGCATCTCGCCGCTGCCCAACGCCACGACGCGCTCGGAGTTCTACCTCTGGCACTACTACGGCGACCCGTCGATGCAGATGTGGGGCGGCGGCAACGCGCCGATCGTCATCAAGCCGATCGACATCAAGGCGGTCTACAAGCCGGGGCCGATCAGCATTCCCGACCCGCCGCCGTTCCTCGTCGAGGTCACGCTGCCGTCCGGCTTCAACGGCCAGCCAGTCAGCCTGCTGCAGAACGGGCAGGTCATCGGCAAGGCGATCATCGCCGTCAATACCGCGTCGATCCTGGCGGCCTTCGGCGACGGCTCGGTGAAGCCGGGCGAGCTCGAGGTCGCGTTCGAGGGCGACGGCGCGCAGCCGGTGAGGGCGCCGGTCGCGGGCGTGCCGGCGCCACCGCCACCGCCACCGCCACCGCCGCCGCCCGCCGACCTCGTCGTGAGCTCGCTCACCCCGTCGTCGGTGACGATCCAGAACACGGGAGCCGGTCCGGCGGGCGCCTTCAAGGCCACGGTGACCGACAGCCAGCAGAACGTCCTGACGTTCGACTTCACCGGGCTCGCCGCGGGCGCGTCGGAGACCAAGCAGTTCACCTGCACCGACCTGCCACTGCGCCAGCGCTTCGCCACCGCCGACTCGAGCAACCAGGTCGCCGAGTCCAACGAGACCAACAACTCGAGCACGTCCGCCGTGTTCGCCTGCCCAAACTGACGTCATGAAGACAAAGGGGACACACGAGATGCCACGAGCCGTTTCACGGGCGCTAGCCACAGCCGCGGGCCTCAGCCTGCTCATCCTGCTCGCCCTCGGCGGTCAGGCGCAGGCGGCGAAGTCGACGAAGACCGTCAACGCGCGGGCGACGCTGACCTCGCTCGTCAACCAGACCAAGAGCCTGCCCAGGCTGGCCGCGTCACGCTCCGCCAAGGCGAAGCTGCTCAGCAGGGCTCGCCACGCGCGCAGCGTCGCCTCGAAGACGCCGTGCGCCGCGGTCAGGGATCTCTCGGCCTACCGCAAGACCCTGAAGGCGACGAAGATCAGCGGCTCCGTCAGGGGCCGGGCGGCCCGCAACAGGCTCGCCAAGCGCCTCGCGGCGCTCGGGCCGGCATCGACGAGGGCCAGCCGCAAGCTGCTGTCCGACCGGCGCACGCGCACCTGCGGCGGCGGCGTCGTCCCTCCGACGCGCACGAACGTCAAGACGACCGTGCAGTCCAGCGACGAGAACGGCCTCAAGCTCAGCGTCGACCTGCCTGCGGTGGGCTTCGTCGAGAAGACCGAGGGCGGCAAGTCGTGGACGCAGCTCGTGCTCCCCAACACCGGCTCCGCGGGCGCGCCCGGCACGCCCGGCATCCCGGTCTCGTCGCGCACGATCGCCGTGCCCGACGGCGCGAGGCTGAACGTCGTCGCCACGTCCAAGGAGTCCTACACGGTCGACAACGTCGAGCTGTTCCCGACCCAGCCCGAGCCGGTCGACCAGGCCCCGGGTCCGCTGGCGCCGAAGCCGAACTTCCGCGCGGGTGAGTTCTCCGACGGGCCGTTCAAGCTCGACGGCAAGGCGTACGGCACCGACGCGCTGGTTCCCGCCGCGCCGGCGTTCGGCAAAGCGCTCGGCCAAGCGCGCGACCTGAACATCGCGGGCCTGCACTTCCCGGCCGCGCAGTACAACCCGAAGACGGACAAGCTTCAGGTGCTGACGCACGTCGACGTCCAGATCACGTTCGTGGGCGGCCTGAAGACCTTCTCGAACGCCGTCGGCTCGCCGTGGGAGACCGCGCAGCTGCGGATCGCCAACGGCCTCTTGAACGCGAACGTCGTGCGCAAGTTCGACCCGCCGATCATCTACCAGCCGTGCGGCGAGGAGCTGCTCGTCATCACGAACCCGTCGACGCTCGCGCAGGCGAACACCTACGCGACGGCGCGGCGCGCCGCGGGCTTCCTGACGCGGATCGCGCAGACCGGCCCGCTGTCGGGCCAGATCGGGACGACCGCCGCGCAGATCCAGACGTACATCCGCGGGCAGGTCAACCACCCGTTCTGCATCCGCCCGAGCTACGTGACGATCATGGGCGACGACGAGCTCGTGCCGACGTTCACGACCGGGCCCGGCGGGATCCCGTCCGACAACCCGTACTCGACGAAGAACGACACCGACGAGCTGCCTGACGTGGCCGTCGGGCGCATGCTCGGCAACACGCCCGCGCAGATCGACGCGCTGCTGGCGAAGATCATCCACTACGAGACGGCCCCGCCGACCGGGCCGATGCTCAACAAGGCCATCATGGCCGCGCAGTTCCAGGACACCGACGACGTCGGCGAGGTCAACGACGGTCAGGAGGACCGGACGTTCATCCAGTTCGCCGAGACCGCGCGCAACGGCCTGGCGGCCCGCGGCGTCGCCGTCGACCGGATCTATGAGGACAACCCGACGACGACGCCGCTGAAGTTCAACGACGGCACGAACCTGCCGAACGCGCTGAAGAAGCCGACGTTCCCGTGGGACGGGGACGGCGCCGACGTCAGCGCGGCGTGGAACAACGGCCGCTTCATGGTCGTGCACCGCGACCACGGCTGGTCGGACGGATGGGGTGACCCGTTCTTCACGACGACCGAGGTCGACGCGCTGACGAACTCCAACGACAACCTGCCGGTGGTGCTCAGCATCAACTGCGCGAGCGCGCGCTACGACGACGACGAGACGTCGTTCGTCCAGAACTCGCTCGTGAAGCCGGTCGGCGGCGCCGTCGGCGCGTTCGGCGACACTCGCAACTCGCCGTCGTGGCACAACTCGCAGATCGCGCTCGGCTTCATCGACGCGCTGCTGCCGAGCGTGCTCGGCAGCGAGGGCCCGTCGTCCAAGCAGCGCGTCGGCGACGCGCTCACGCACGGCAAGCTGCGGCTCGCCGGGCTTGCGCCGCCGTCGGGGCCGGGCATCGCCGGCGGTGACGGCAATACCCGCAACGAGCTGTACCTGTGGCACTGGTTCGGCGATCCGACGATGCAGATGTTCGGTGGCGGCTCGCCGCCGATCGTGTTCAACCCGGCCATCTTCAAGGCGATCTACAAGGAGCTGCCGATCCCGAGGCCGGGCGATCCGCCGCCGTTCTTCGTGGAGCTCACGTTCCCGTCGAACCCGGCGCTGACCGGCCAGCCGGTCAGCCTGCTGCGCAACGGGCAGGTCATCGGCAAGGCGATCGCGGGCGACGGCTCGGTTCGCGTCGACGCGACGTTCAATGACGGTGCGCCGCCTCCGGGTCAGCTCGAGATCGCGATCGACGCCGAGGGCGCCGCTCCGGTGAGGGTGCCGGTGTCCGGCGGGACGCCACCGCCGCCACCGCCGCCGCCACCGCCGCCGCCGCCGCCGACCGAGCTCACGCAGTCGTGCCCGGCGGCCGTGCCGTACGGCGGCAACGGGTGGAACGTCACGGTGACGGGCACGCTCGCCAACGCGCCGGTCGGCTCGCAGGTGAGCGTCACGTTCACGCCGCCGCCGGTCGTCAACCCGATCACGAACGTCCCGTCGCCGCCCGAGACGAAGGTCGTGACGACCGGGGCCGGGGGCGCTTGGACCGCGTCGAAGTTCACGACGAACTTCAACGACATCGGCAACTGGCAGATCTCGTCGAGCTACGCCGGAGCGCCGGGGTACGCGGCCGACACGGCTGGCCCGTGCACGGTCGTCGTCCAGCCGCCGACGCCCAGCTAGCGGGAAACGTGGGAGCCCGATCCTCGCTGCGGCGGGGGTCGGGCTTCGGCCTCAGTGCCGGTCGAGGACGCGGTCGATGAGGCCGTACTCGACGGCCTCCTCGGGCTTGAAGAAGCGGTCGCGCTCCATGTCGCGGTGCACTTCCTCCTCGCTGCGCCCGGTGTGCTTGGCGTAGATCTCGTCCATGCGCTTGCGCGTCTTGAGGATCTCGCGCGCCTGGATCTCGATGTCCGTCGACTGACCCTCGAAGCCCGCGGACGGCTGGTGGATGAGGATGCGGCTGTTGGGCAGCGAGAAGCGCTTGCCCTTCACGCCGGCCATCAGCAGCAGCGATCCCATCGACATCGCGATGCCCATGCACATCGTCGAGATGTCGGGCTTGATGAAGTTCATCGTGTCGTAGATCGCGAGGCCGGCGGTGATCGACCCGCCCGGCGAGTTGATGTAGAGCGAGATGTCCTTGTCGGGATCCTCGGACTCGAGGTGCAGCATCTGCGCCACGATGAGGTTCGCGATCTGATCGTCGACCGCGGTGCCAAGGAAGATGATGCGCTCGTTGAGCAGGCGCGAGTAGATGTCGTATTCGCGCTCGCCGCGCCCGGTGCGCTGGACGACTGTGGGGACAAGGGGCATGCCCGCATCCTTCCAGATCGCCCGCGCGGGCCGAGGTCGCAGGCGAGCGGGCGCCGCGAGTAGCCTGGATCGCATGCCTGCGGCGCTGCGAGTCACCGGCCTCACCAAACGCTACGACGATGGCTTCCTCGCGCTCGAGGACTTCGATCTCGAGGTGCCCGAGGGACGCTTCTTCGGCCTGCTCGGGCCCAACGGCGCCGGCAAGACGACGCTCATCAGCGCCGTCTGCAACATCATCCGCGCGACCAGCGGCGAGATCGAGGTCTTCGGCGAGCCGCACGACACGCTCGAGGCGCGGCGGATGGTCGGGCTCGCCGAGCAGGACGTCAACCTCGACCGCTTCCTCGACGTCGAGGAGACGCTGCGCTACCACGGCGGCTACTTCGGCATGTCGCGGGCGCAGGCACGCACGCGCGCGCGGGAGATGATGGACGTCTTCGACCTGCGCGCGAAGGCCGGCGTCCGCGCGCCGAAGCTCTCCGGCGGCATGCGCCGGCGGCTGCTGCTCGCACGCGCGCTCATGCACGAGCCGCGGCTCGTGATCCTCGACGAGCCGACCGCCGGCGTGGACTTCGAGCTGCGGATCGAGCTGTGGGCCTACATCCGCCGGCTGCACGAGCATGGCACCACGGTCCTGCTCACGACGCACTACCTCGAGGAGGCCGACGAGCTCTGCGACGACATCGCCCTCATCCGCGGTGGGAGGGTCATCGCGCGCGACACGGCGGACGGCTTGCGGCAGGCGTACGATGCCGATTCACTCGCCGACGTGTACGTCAAAGCGATGGGCGGTCTTGCGGCAGTTGACCGCAGGGGTTGGTAACCCGCACAATGGGTAGGCACGAGCGGACGAGTGCGCCGTGAGGGGCAGGGGCAAGGGCGCGCCGACGACGACTAGGGAGAGACAGCATGACCTCAAAGAAGCTTGGGCTGCTCGCGGTCGTATTCGCGGCGGCCGTGATCTGGGCCCTTCCGACCGCGTCGGTAGGCAAGCCGTCTGCGCTTCAGAAGGCGGAGTCTGCGCTGCGGGACGCGACGACGCAGCTCGGGGATGCCGTCGACAACACGGTGACCAAGACCGGTGAGGCCGTGCGCAAGACCCGCGACAAGACCGGCGCGGCGCTCAACACGAAGCGCAGCGACGCCGAGAAGCGCGCCACGACGAGCGAGCCGGCCACGCAGCCGCCGCTGCACGGCTCCGATCCGCACGCCCAGGGCGGCGTCGCGGTCGTCGACCTCAACCCGAGCAACGAGCGGCCGCTCGGCGCCAAGCCCGACGGCTCGGACTCCGGTGAGGACGCGATCGTCGGTCGCGCCCGCGGCGAGCAGGTCAACGGCGCGTATCACGGCCACATCACGATCCTCACGCTGCTCGGCCAGGAGCTCGCGGGCGTCGACAGTGCGCCGGGCGAGACGAAGAACGGCCCGCTGCAGCCGATCCAGGCCGGCATCCTCGACCCGCTCTGCACGAACACCGCCCAGCAGGTCTGCCTCAGCGTGCTGACGGCCAACTCGACGACGAACGCCGCCGGCTCCGACAACGACTTCGCGGTCGCCCGCGCGTCGGTGCTCGGCCTTGGCGTCGGCGCTGCCGAGAGCCATGGCACGATCGGCCAGAACGCGACCTGCCAGGCCGGCACGGGCGCTTCGCGCGTCGCCAACGTCACCGCACCGGGCGGCGGCGCCGTCGCGGCGGTCTCCGACTCGACGACGACGTCCGAGTCCTGCCAGGGCCAGCCGGCGAAGATCACGAACACCTCGCACGTCATCGGGCTCGGCGGCGTTCAGGTGCCGCTTCCGGCCGCGGGCTGCGCGGATGGCACGGCGGACACGCTCACCGGCATTCCGGGCGTGCTGCCGATCGTCTGCAACGCCGAGGACGTCGCCGGTGCGGCAGCCGTGCGCGAGGCGCTCGACGTCTTCGTGCTGCAGGTCGGCTCGACGTCGCTGACGAAGGCGACGACCGCCTCCTCCGAGGCGATCACGACGGCTCCGCCCGTCGCCGAGACGGGCGGCCCGCAGTGCTCCGATCAGATCGACAACGACGGCGACGGCGTCATCGACGCGCGCGACCCGGGTTGCCACAGCGATGGCGACGCGAGCAACCCCGACAGCTACAACCCGAACGACAACGACGAGACGAACCGCACGGGCGGCACGGGCGGCTCCGGCACCCCGCAGTGCTCGGACAACCGCGACAACGACGGCGACGGCAAGACGGACGAAGCCGATCCGGGCTGCCACATCGACAACAACATCAACAACCCGTACAACCCGGACGACGACTCCGAGGGCAGTGACGGCGGCGACGACGGCGACGGTGGCGGCGGCGCCGGCGGCAACGCCCCGACCGGCGGCCAGGGCGCCGGCGACGACGACACGCTGCCGTTCACCGGCACCGACGTCGTCGGCATCGCCCTCGCGGGCCTGCTGATGCTCGCCGGAGGCCTGCTGTTGCGCCGGCGAGAGGACGGGCACCCAGCGCTCTAGGTGCCTGATTGGCTGCTCGACGCGCTGACAGGGCGCCGCCTCGGCGGCGCCCTGTTCGTGCTCGCAGGCCTCATCGTCGCCGGGGTCGTGCTGTGGCCCGGCGACGGCGACGGCGACCGACCGCGGCGCGCGGGTCCAGCCCGCGCGGATCGTCTCGGTCCCGCAGCTCGGGCTGACGTTCGCCTACCCGAGCACGTGGGAGCGGACGGTCTCGGGTCTCGTGATCCGGTTGCACGCGCCGAAGGGCGCCGCGGTGATGACGTTCTCCTCGCCGGTGTCGGGCCGGCACACCGATCGCCTGAAGGCCGACACGAAGGCGGCGCTGCGCAAGCGCTACCCGCCGGCGGAGATCGTCGAGGAGGGGCCGGCGAAGCTCGGCACGCGCAGGTTCACGAGCTTCGAGCTCTCGGGCCTGGACGCCGGCGAGCCCGTACGGGCGCTCGCGCTGCTCGGCAGCTCGCGCTGGAGGACGTACCTCGTGACGCTGCTGACGCCCGGCCGCCCATCGGCGAAGACGCTCGCCGAGGTGCAGGAGGTCCTCGCGACCGTGCGGCTCGTGGAGCCCAAGCGCGCCGGCTGACGTTCTACCCTCGCATGGGTGAGCGAGCTCCTCGCACGCCATCGCGGCCTCATCGCCCTGTCGGGGCGCGAGAGCGCGCGCGTGCTGAAGCTCTGGACGCAGACGATCGCCGCGCCGGTGCTGTCGTCGATGCTCTTCATCCTCGTCTTCGGCCTGTCGCTCGGCGGGCGCATCAAGCAGATCGGCGGCGTCGACTACGAGGTCTTCATCGTGCCGGGCCTCATCACGATGGCGATGGCCCAAGCGGCGTACTCCAACAACTCCTCGTCGGTGTTCCAGGCGCGCGCGGACCGCTACCTCCACGACGTCCTGTCGGCGCCGATGCGCGCATGGGAGGTGAACGTCGGGCTGTCGCTCGGCGGCGTCGTGCGGGCGCTGGCGATCGGCGGCGCGCTGCTCGCGATCGCCGCGCCCGTGACCGGCGTGCCGGTGCGCCATCCGCTCGTGCTGATCCTCGCGCTGGCGCTCGTGCTCGTGCTGTTCGCGTCGCTCGGCGTGCTCGTCGGCGTCTACGCGGAGACGTGGGACCAAGCGGGCTTCGTGAACAACATCGTGATCCTCCCGCTGAGCTTCCTCGGCGGGGTCTTCTACTCGGTCGACCTGCTGCCGTCGCCCTGGCACGAGATCTCGCACCTCAACCCGGTCTTCTTCCTCATCAACGCGGTGCGCTACGGGTTCCTCGGCTCGAGCGACGTGCCGGTCGAGATCGCGCTCGCGGTCACCGCGCTGCTCGCGGCCGGCGTCGCGGCGTGGAGCGCCTCGATGTTCCGCTCCGGAAAGCGCCTGAAGGCGTAGCGCCAGCGCCTTCCGGCGCATAGGGTGGTCGTGTGTTCGAGCTCAACCTGCCGAACGTCCTCACGCTGCTGCGGATCCTGCTCGTGCCGGTGCTCGTCGTCGCGCTGCTCGACGGCACGGCGAATGGCGACCTGCTCGCGGCGATCGTCTTCGGGCTCGCGTCGGCGACGGACGCGATGGACGGCTACCTCGCCCGCAGCCGCAACGCGATCACGACGTTCGGCAAGCTCATGGACCCCATCGCCGACAAGCTGCTGATCATCGCGGCGCTCGTCGCCTTGGTCTCGCAGGACCGTCTCGCCGCGTGGGTCGCGATGGTCATCATCGCGCGCGAGCTGACGGTGACGATCACGCGCATGCAGGCCACGCAGCAGGGCGTCGTCATCGCCGCCAACTGGTGGGGGAAGGCGAAGACGATCGTGCAGGTCGCGGCGATCTTCTGCGTCATCGCGTTCGGGGACCCGACGCCGGCGTGGGTGGACGGGCTCGTCTACGGCGCCGTCGCGATCACGATCGTCAGCGGGATCGACTACTTCTTCGGGCTGCGGCGCGTGCTGCGCGAGGCCGAGGAGCGCAAGGCGGCGGCGGGAGCGAAGGAGCCGGCCCGCCCGTAGGGCACCTCCGATGCACGGCGCGGTGAAGCCCCCGGAGACCGAGCTCGGGCCGCCGGCACCGGCGGCCGGCTCGGTGGCGCGACCGCAGGCTTCGCGCCCGGCGCCGGCGCTCGCATCCGCTGGGCCCAGTGCCTGCGCCGGCCGCCCCGCGACCCGCCGCGCCGGCCGCGCCGGCCGCGCCGGCGGACGACGCCCTCGGCCCCATCCTCGCGCGCGCCGTCCTCGCCCGCCAGACGCCGGCGGGGGCCGTCGCGCCGCACGACCAGACGGTCGTCGCGCTCGCGAGGACGCTCGCCAACGGCGACGCCGGCGACGTGGTCGACCTCGTCGAGCGCCATCCGGCCGTGCTCGGATCGCAGATCTCCGAGGACGCGAAGCTCGCGCTCCTGCGCAAGCTCGACACGACGATCTGGTTTCGCGCGCCCCATCAGCACGCCGCGGCGAAGCTCTGGAACGCCTTCGGCGAGGAGCGGATCGGCGTGGTCGCCAAGGCCAACCGGGGCCTGTGGGACAAGGCGGTCAAGCGCGGCATGGCAGCGCACGAGATCCCAGTGCTGCAGTCGATGCGAGAGCGCTTCGAGGGCGACGTCACCTCGGTCGCGCTGAGCCACATGGACTTCAACCTCGCCGCCACCGACCAGGAGCTGCGCAGCCTCGGCCTCGCCGAGGGGGCGGCGCCCGTGCACCCGCTGCAGCGCGACGCGCGCCGCGAGGAGGTGCACGAGCTGATGCTGCAGGTCGCGCTCGCGCAGCTCGCGCTCGAGGAGCTGCGCAAGGTCGCGGTCGGGCACCGCTCGGAGAAGCAGACGGAGGGGCCGATCATCCACACGCTTGCGCTGTTCGAGCCGCACAACCGGCCCGACACCGATCCGACCCGTGCCGAGCTCGCCCGGGGCTGGCGTCACCACGCCGAGGTCCAGCAGTGGTGGGACACCGTGCAGGGCTTCATCGGCCTCGCCGCATCGCAATCGCCCGCGGTCTACGCGGCGATGGCGCAGGACAAGGTCGGCACGATCGCCGACAAGACGAGCTCCGCCGACAGGCTCGCGGAGACCGGCAAGGTGCTCAAGGACCTGCGCTCGAACATCGCGGTGACGCGACGCCGGATCGACTCCGGCGAGATCGACTTCCGCTCGCTGGCCCCGATCCACGCGCAGCTCTTCGAAGGTGCCCAGCGCGGCTCGTCGACGATCGACTGGTCGTCGCCCGTGGCGAAGGGCGTGGGTCAGAGCATCGTCGACGAGCACGAGTCCGCGCGCATGTGGCTGCAGCTCAAGCTCGGCCTGCTCGCGGGCGGCGCGTTCATCGCCATGGAGATCTTCAGCGTCGGCGCGGCGACGATCCCCGGCGTGATCCTGCTCGGAGGCGCGCTGGGGATCGGGGCGGGCGTGGCCGCCGAGAGCTGGGTCCAGTCGCGCCGGCTGGGCACGGCCGCCGGGTCGGCGGCCGACGCCGAGCACCGGGTCGTCTCGGCGGAGCAGGCGCGCGCGGCGCAATGGGAGGCCGTGCTCAACACGGTGTTCGTCGCGCTCGACGCGATCGCTCCGGCGTGGAAGGCAGGCAAGGTCGCGCTGCACGGCATGCGGGCCGAGCGCACCGTCGCCGAGCAGACGCTGAGCGCGGAGTGGAAGCGGATCGCCAAGCTCGCCGCCGATCCGTCGACCGCCGGCGAGGGCGCGAAGGCCTTCGAGAAGCTCGTCGCCGCGCACGGCGAGGCGCAGACGATCGAGCGGCTGGTGACCGAGCTCGGCGCCGAGCGGGCGATGCAGGTGACGGGCAAGTCGGCGGAGGAGCTCGCGTCGCGGCTGGCGGCGAAGTCGCCCGTGCGCGCGCAGCTCGAGCAGGCGGCCAAGCTCGGCCTCGGCGGCAAGCCGCTGGGCGCGGCGGAGGCCGCGGCGGTCGACGCGGCGCAGCGCGCGCGCCGCGGCAAGCTCGCCGCCGGCGCGGCCGACTCCGCCGCCGCGCGGGCGTGGCTGGAGGGGGGCGACTTCGAGAGCAGGATCGCCGGGCTCGTGACGGCCGTCAATCACGGGGTCATCGACCCCAAGATCGGCAGCGAGCTGGCGCTCGAGGCGGTCCAGCGCTGGGGCCCGCAGCGCACCGTCGACCTTGCCGGCGGCTGGACGAGGCTGTCGGCCGCGCTGACCGACGCGTCGCCGGCGGCCGGGCCGTTCATGCGCTGGCGCGACGGCGTGTTCGAGGACATGCGGGCGTTCGCCAAGAAGGAGCTGAAGCTCGACATCCCCAAGCAAGGGACGACCACCAAGTTCAAGAACGACCTCGACATCTCGATGCTCGAGGGCCTGAGCAGCGAGCATCGCGAGCGCATCGCGCAGTACCTCGCCAAGCGGCTCGACGTGCGCAAGGATCCCGCGCTGCTCGACCACCTCCTGAAGATCGAGCTGTTCACCGATCCGCGGCGCCTGCACGCCTACGACGCGCTGCCGGCGCCGCTGCGCGAGAAGGTCGCCGGCCGCCAGGCGGCCTTCGAGCGCGAGCTGATCCCCAACCGCGACCTCTACCAAGCCCGCAAGCACGGCAACCACAAGCTCGTCGCGGAGATCCGCGAGCAGATGCGCAAGCAGGGCGTCAAGGAGTTCGACTACGTGCCGCTGTCGGCGGGGCAGATCAAGCGCCTCGGGCAGCGCCTCGACGAGGCTCACCAGGCGCTGCTGACGGCGATCAAGAAGGGCGACATGGCGGAGGCCGAGAAGGCGGCGGACGAGCTCGGCCGCTCGCAGGCGCTGATCAACTCCGCCCACGACGGCGGCTACTTCTCGGGTGGCGGCGGGCGCGCGTACGTCAGCGACCGCGCCGGCGAGACGCCGATGCCGCTGATCACCCCGACCGCGCTGCGCGGGCAGGTGCCCGTCGAGCGCTACACCGTCCTGCTCGACCAGCTCTCGAAGCTCAACCACGCCGCCGAGGAGCTGGCGTCGACGAAGATCGAGAACCTCGTCGACGCGCTGCGCGCGGTCGGCAAGTACGGCGAGCGCACGCAGGAGATCATCCACATGCCGGGCTTGGCGGTCCCGATCGCGGGCCTCTCGCCGAAATGGGAGAGCCTGCTCGCGCGCTGCATGGCGCTGAAGAAGGCGGCCGACAGCGGGCATTCCGCGGCCCGGCTGCGGCTCGACCCCGCGAAGGTCGTCAGCGAGGCCCTCGGGCTGCTCGACGACGCGCGCGCCAGCTCGCTGCACGCGCTCGAGCAGATCGGGGCGCAGACCGGCCTCTCGAAGATGGAGGGCGCGGCGGCCAAGATGACGGCCCAGATCCGCAACCACGTCCGCGCGCTTCAGGTCATCGACGGGCTCAAGGCGTCCCTCGGAGAGCTCGCCCGCGGCGGGTCGGACGTGTTAGGCGGCGGGCCGGCTCGCAGCCAGGGAGCGTCTACCGGCCGCTAGCGTCGAGCCACTCGCGCATCGACGTCTGATGGCCGGCGTGCTCGCCCGTCGCGAGCTCGTGGCGCAGCTCGCCGAGCAGCCCGAAGCGCTCGCAGACCACGTTGTGCTGGTGGATCGTCTCGAGGTTCTCCTGGCGCGCGCTGACGAAATGCTCGTCGGAGAGGCTTGGGAGGCTCGCGACGACGCCGCCGATCATCTCGCGCACGCAGTCCTCGACGAAGCGCGGGCGGCGGTGGGCCTTCTCGACGACGACGGCCTCGTCGGAGCGCTTCATGAGCTCGTAGATCTCCGACGACATCGAGCCCTCGACGATGTCCAGCAGCGTGCGGGCCTCGATGTCGGCGGCGGCGCCCTCGGGGAAGCCGATGTGCAGCGTGCCGAGGCCGCGCTGGTTGTGCGTCGCGACGGGGACGTGCTCGAAGACGCGCGCGACCTCGTCGTCGGTGAAGCCGTCGGCCAGCAGCCGCTCGCGCGACGCGCCCATGACGAGCTGCTGCGCGCAGGGGCACGCGGTCATGCCCTGCGCGGCGACGCCGACCATGCGCCGCGTGCCGCTCCGCGACGCCACGGCGGAGCCGTAGAGCGTGTAGATCTCCTGGGTGAGGATGCCCGACGCGGGGGCGGCCTTGTGCTCGGGGTAGCGCGCCGCGACGGTCACCTCGGCGCGCTCTGCGCCCTGGCGCTCGCGCACGAGCTCGGCGATGCGCTGGGCGAGCGCCTCGGCCTTGAACGTCGTCTCGCCGAGCACGACCTCGCCGATGACCTCGTTGACGACCTCCTCGAAACGCGACATATGCGCGCCCTTCTGGTCGCGGCCGAGGTCGACGAAACACTCCATCCGCGCCGAGAACAGCTGCTCGTTGCCGCCGTGCTTGACGCGGACGATCTTCTCGACCGCGGTGACGCCGACGCGCGAGAGGCTGACGCGCAGCGCCGGAAGCTGCGCCTGGACGTCGTTGAGAGAGACGCTGGCCCCCTGCGACATGCCTTGAGGGTACCGATCGGTCTTCTCAATGAGGCTGACGGCGGGGGTTTCTTGTGCTATCAATCACGAAGTCAATTCCGGCACGGCGACGCCGGGATGGCAGACGTGCAGTGCACGGACAGGGGCACCTGAGGGGGGCCGAACGATCGAGAATCAAGTCCTGCTGGCTGACGAGGCCCCGATCCACGAGTTGGATGAGCTTCGCAGCCTGATCACGGAAGGCCAGGAGCGTGGGTTCCTGACGTTCGATGACATCTCCACGGCGTTGGAGGAAGTCGAGGTCACCAAGGAGCAGCTCGGAGAGCTGCATGCGTATCTGTCCGAGCAGGGCATCGACGTCGTCGGCTCCGACGGCCGCCGCGCCCAATCGGAGGCCGCGAAGGTCGAGGCCGCCGCGGAGGCGCGCAAGGCCACGGCTTCGGGCGCGCCGGAGGTGTCCAAGAAGCCCGAGCTCGATCTGACGGTCGAGCCGTCGCTGGACTCGCTGCGGCTGTACCTGCGCTCGATCGGGCGCGTGCCGCTGCTGACGGCGGAGCTCGAGATCGCGCTGGCGAAGCGCATCGAGCGCGGCGACATGGACGCCAAGCAGCACATGGTCGAGGCGAACCTGCGGCTGGTCGTGTCGATCGCCAAGGGCTACCTGGGTCGGGGGCTGACGTTCCTCGACTTGATCCAGGAAGGGTCGTTGGGCCTGATTCGCGCGGTCGAGAAGTTCGACCACCGGCGCGGTTACAAGTTCTCGACGTACGCGACGTGGTGGATCCGCCAGGCCGTGACGCGCGCGATCGCCGACAAGGGGCGCACGATCCGTATCCCGGTGCACATGGTCGAGAAGCTCAACAAGGTCGTGCAGGTCGAGCGCCAGCTCGTGCAGTCGTTGGGTCGCGAGCCCACGCCGGAGGAGATCGCTTCGAACCTGGATTGCACGCCGCGCGAGGTGCGCGACATCTTGCGGATGTCCCAGCAGCCGATCTCCCTGGAGCGGCCGGTGGGCGAGGAGGACGAGTCCGAGCTTGGCGACTTCGTCGAGGACGAGAACGCGATCTCGCCGTTCGAGCTCGCCGCCGAGAACCTGCGGCGCGAGAACGTGCGCCGTGCTTTGGCGGCGCTGCCGCAGCGCGAGCGCGAGGTCATCGAGATGCGCTTCGGGTTGACGGGCGGGCGGCCGCGGACGCTGGAGGAGGTCGGGCGGGCGTTCAACGTCACGCGCGAGCGGATCCGCCAGATCGAGAACCACACGCTGAAGAAGCTCGAGTCGCTGCCTGAGGCGCAGAAGCTGCGCGACGCGTCCTGAGCCTTTTCGGCTGAGCCGGGGGCGGGTTGCGCGCGTAGAGACGGGCATGCGAGGTGTCGCGCTTGCCGTGGTCTGCGCCGTGACGGTCGCCGCTTGCGGCGAGGCCGACGACCCTCCGCGGCCGGCGGCCGCGGGGACGCCTGCACCCGCAGCCGCGCCCCCGTCCGCGGCCGCTCCGGCCTCCGCCCGCCCTCCGGCCTCCGCCGCCCCTCCGGCCTCCGCCACCCCTCGAGCCTCCGCCGCCCCTCCGGCGTCCTCCTCCTCCTCGTCCGGCGTGCTTCGCGGCACGTACAAGCGCCTCAACGGCGAGCCGGTCGACCTCGCGCGCTACAGCGGGCGGGTCGTGCTCGTGGTGAACACCGCCACCGAGTGCGGCTACACGCCGCAGTTCGAAGGCCTCGAGGCGCTCTACCGCGCGCGCCGTGGCGAAGGCTTCGTCGTGCTCGGGTTCCCGGCGAACGACTTCGCGGGCCAGGAGCCGCGGTCCGACAAGGACATCGCGACGTTCTGCAAGGCGAACTACGGCGTGAGCTTCCCGATGTTCGCGAAGACGCGGGTCGTCGGCGACGGCGCGAACCGGCTGTTCCGCGCGCTCGCGGCAGCCGAGGGCGAGCCGGAGTGGAACTTCAACAAGTACCTGCTCGACCGCCGCGGCCGGGTCGTCGCGCGCTACGGCGCCGGCACGGAGCCCGACGCCGCGGAGCTCAAGGGCCGCATCGCCAAGCTGCTCGCCTCGTGAGCGCGTTCCATCCGATAGCGAACGTATGTTCGTGCAATGCCAGACGTCATATCCACCCGCGAGCAAGGGGACATCGGCGAGCGTGCCGCCGTCCTCTGGCTGCTGAGCCAGCCTGGCGCGCGCGTCTTCTTACCGTTTGGCCACAGCCCCGATGCAGACCTCGTCGCTGAGCTGGACGGCCACCTGTGCCGCGTCCAGGTCAAGACCTCCACCGTGCTAGTCAAGAACGGCCGGTATGCCGTCACCCTGGCAACCCGCGGCGGCAACCAAAGTTGGAACGGCTTGGTCAAGCGATTCAGCTCCGCGCGCTGCGACTACCTCTTCGTGCTCGTCGCGGACGGGCGCCAATGGCTGATCCCGGCGGAGGCCGTCGAGGGCGGTGCGGGCATCCTCGTCGGAGGCCCGAAGTACGCCGCGTACGAGATCGATCGAGGCCGCGCAATCACCGAGATGCAGCGCGTCGATCGCTAGACTGCGCGGGCCCTGGCGGGGTTCCCGAGCGGTCAAAGGGATCAGACTGTAAATCTGACGGCTACGCCTTCGCAGGTTCGAATCCTGCCCCCGCCATCGTCGTGGTCGACCCGCGCCGCCGCTGGCGGACGCGGGGTCGCCTC
The DNA here is from genome assembly GCA_963766525.1 of uncultured Actinomycetes bacterium. GTDB lineage: Bacteria > Actinomycetota > Thermoleophilia > Solirubrobacterales > Solirubrobacteraceae > CADCVQ01. The sequence goes on along the minus strand of CAVYAX010000059.1, from coordinate 68,441 downwards.
GACGGATCCCGGCGTGGCGTCGAGCCGGATGGCAGCGGGTAGTGCGACCTGACACGATCCGCCGCTCCGCCTCCGAGCCGAAGGAGTCATGCCCGTGGAGTCCTCCGCGCCCGCCCGCGTCCTCGTCGTCGCGCACCGCACCGCCGCAACGCCCGCCCTGCAGCAGGCCGTCGCCGCACGCGCCGCCGCGGGGCCCGCGGTGTTCACGCTCGTCGTGCCGACCGCGCCGCGCGGCCTGCACCGCGTCGTCGACCCCGAGGACACGGATCGCGCCGAGGCCGGCGCGATCCTCGAGCTCGCGCTGCCGCTGCTCGAGGAGGCATCCGGCTCGCACATCGAGGGCGTCATCGGCGACCCCAACCCGCTGAACGCGGTGTCGGACGCCATCCATTCGCATGGCTGCGACGAGATCATCGTCTCGACGCTGCCGGTGCGCGTGTCGCGGTGGCTGCGCAGCGACTTGCCGAGCAAGCTCAAGGGCCTCGGGCTGCCGGTCACAACCGTGACGGCGCAGGGCACGGACAAGCCGATCCCCAAGCGCCCCGCGGAGGAAGAGGGCGTGGCGTAAGCAGGCGGGCCGCCCGCCCGCGGAGCACACGGGCGGCTTCCCGGTACAGCGCGCCGCCGTACGGCGGTCGCGAGCGAGGCCGGGGCGCAGCCGCGCCGCCGCATGGTCGCTGCGAGCGAGGCCGGGCGCGGCCGCGCCGCCGCACGGTCGCTGCGAGCGAGGCCGGGCTTCAGGCGGCCGCGAGGTGGTCGCGCAGCGCGCGGGTCGTCGACCAGAACGCCAGCTCGTCCCACGGGATGTCCGCCGGCGCAAACGCGCGTACCTCCGTGGCCTCCTCGGTCTCCCGCGCGGGGCCGAGCGCGCGCGCCGCGAACACGACGAGGACGATCCGATCCTCCGCGCGCGAGTAGACGCCCACCAGCCCACCGAGCTCGATCTCCATCTCGAGCTCCTCGCGGGTCTCGCGCCGCGCGGCGTCCTCGACGGACTCACCGAGCTCGACGTAGCCGCCGGGGAACGTCCACCGCCCTGCGCCTTCGTGCAGCGCGCGGCGCAGCAGCCAGATCCTGCCCTCCTCGTCGCGCGGAATCGCCGCGGCGACCGGCTCGGGCGACCACAGCGCCCGGTACCCGCACGCGTCACACGACAGCGACCGCGGGAAGACGACATCTGCATCGGCGCCGCACCGGGGGCAGAAGCGCGCACCCTCCAGCGCCGGATTCAGGCTCGCCATGAGGCTCGTGACGGTAGCGCGGCGGCCGAAGGGCTACGCTTCCCATCCCGCCCTCTTAGCTCAGTTGGTAGAGCACTTCCATGGTAAGGAAGGGGTCTCCGGTTCGAGTCCGGAAGAGGGCTCTCTCGTTGAAGCCCCCGCAGTTGCGGGTCTTTCTGGATTTCAGGGCCGGCTCCAAACGGTCGGCCGCCATCTCTTGGCGCTGGTAGGCCGTATTTGGGCCGCATCCGGGCTTTATGGGCCGCCACGCGTCAGAGCCCGAGGTCGCCGAGACTGAGCTGCCGCGACGGCGGCTTGCGGGCCGCATCGCGGCCGGCGGCGCGAGCGAGCCGGATCTGCTCCTCCGCTGGAACGCGACGCCTCCTGCAGCTCCGCGATCACGTGCGCGTACGTCGAGAGGCACGTGGTCGGGTTGTGCCCAAGCTGCGCCGCAAATCTCGACGATCGAGTGCCGCCCTCCATGGATGAGCAGGCTCGCGAACGAGTGCCGAAGGTCGTACGGACGCGGATCCTCGACCCCGGCGGCGCGCCACCGGCCGGAAGCTCCGTCGCCGCCAGTTGCGCCAGTCGTACTCCCGCCACGGCTGGCCATCTGCGGAGGGAACAGGAACACGTCGTCGCTCTCTGGCTGCGCGCGCGCTCGCTCCGCCAGGCGGCAAGATCCTCGCGCAGCGGCGCGAGCAGCGTCACGGTCCGCGGCGGCCGATTCGTTTCTGCCCTTTGAGCTCGCCATCGGCCACGGCCTGCTCGATCCGCAACGTGTTCGTCCGGACGTTCCGCCAGCGCAGCGCGACGGCCTCCTGAGGCCGCACCCTGGCATGCGCCAGCACCGACACGAGCGTCGCGTCCCGCGGGACCCTGGTCGAGCAGTGCGGCTCTGACCGCTCAACCGCCTCGGGCGTCAGCGGCGTGATCGCGCGGTCTCGCCGCATCGGAGGCTTGCGCACCGAGCGCGCCGGGTTCGAGCCGATCCGCTCCCACTCGACGGCCCGCTGCAGGATGCTCTGGGAGCACGGGGCGAGCGACTTGCGCACGGCCTGGCGCCCGACGCCATCGGCCTCCAGGTCCGCGCGCAGCCGCATGAGCGTCGGAACGCTCAGGTCGCACAGCCGCGTGTGCCCGATCCGCGGCAGCAGTGAGGACGCTCGCGTAATTCGACAGCGTCGCCCGCTCGAGGTTCGGCTTCGCGTACAGCTCCCACCACTCAGCCGCGAACTCGGCGAACGTCTCGGTGCCGGCGTCGAGCTGCGCGAGCCCGTCGGAGCGCTCGAGCGTCCGCACCTTGCCCTCGAACACCTTGGCATCCGCCCGGGAGTCGCACGTCCCGCTCCGCTCTCTCCCGTCGGCCTCGCACCACCGCACCCGGTAGACCGAGCACGCCTTCCGTCGCGCCGCTTGCGATCCCGCTTCTCGATCACGGCGACCAAGGAGAGCCGCCGTCCGCTGCGCGACGCCGCGGCGGCGAGGCCGCCGAGCGCAGGCGCCGCGCCGACCTCTCGGAGCCCGCGCGGAACTCCTGGCAAGCAGCGAGCCAGGCATCCACGGCGGCAGGCTCGACCCGGTACGCGCCAGGAGTGCCAAGGCGAGCTGCGCGAAGGGCACTGCTCCTGATCGGCACGTAGCACGGTCTTCGTGCTCACCCGCCAGTGAGCCGCGACCTCGGCCGGCGTGAGGAGCGGGGCGTCCACATCCCGTAGACGGGCGCCATCCAGCGAGCGGTCGGAGATCCCGCTCAGCCAGGCCTGCGCTCGGCTTGGCGGGCGGCGCACTCGCCAGTGCAAATGCGTCCCCTGTGTGGCCGTTGGCCTACGGCACCGGTTGAAGTGCGGGCTGTCCTCTTGTTGCTCGGAGCCTGGGTGGTTCTGTACTACGATTCTTCGGTGGACGTTCTCCTGTCGGCATTTCGGCACGGAGTCGACGTAGAGGAGATCGAGCATGCGTTGCGCAACGCTGTCGTCGTGGAAGAGATCGCCGAAGACCCCACCCGCTACCTCGTTCTCGGACCCGACCCCTCCGGCCAGCTCCTCGAACTGATCGTCGTGGACCGCCCGCAAGGCCCAGCCGTGATCCACGCCATGCCCATGAGACCCAAGTACCGCCACCTACTCCCGGAGAGCCCCTAAGCGATGTCGGCAACGCACGGACACAAGGCAGACGGCACCCCGATCACGGACGAGATGGTCGAGGCGATGGCCGACGAGGCCGAGCGCGGCTACGACGTCGACGAGATCCTCCGGCGCCGCCGCGGCGGCCGCCCCCCGATGGGCTCGGCCGCATCCACCGTCGAGTCCGTCCGCCTCGACCCCGAACTCAAGCGCGACCTTCTCCTCCGCGCCGCCGAGGAGCACATCACCGTCTCAGAAGCCATCCGCCGCGCCATCGGTCAGTACCTGCGGGCCAGCTGACTCATTAGCGGAGCGGACCGCGCCCTCATGGGTGCGCGCGTCGCGCATATCTCACCGGTCCCCGGTGCGGTATCGCGCGACGTCGCCGCGCCGAAACTGCACGTATGGGCCACCGCTCTTGGCTGTGAGATAGGCGAAGAGCTGGTCAACGTCCGCATCGGCCAGCCTCGTGGCGTAGACGACGGTTGTTCGCAAATCGGCGTCGACGGCGGGCATTATGCGTAGTCCTCTGTACTCCCTCGCGGAGGCCTCCCACGAATCGATCACGTGATCGTCCACGCGGAGGTCAGCCCACGTGCCGCCGAAGCGAAACATGACGTTCGCCCATCGCCCGTTGATCGAGTCGATCGGCGTTTGCGTCGTCCGCGCCTCACCCGCGACCCGGTTCGCGATGAAGCCTCCACGATCGAAGATCACCTGGAGATGGCCGTCGAACGTCTCAAAGAGCGGGCCATCCGCTGCATGCCGTCGGACTGCACAGACGAATGTGTACTCGCCCGCGGGGAATTCCACCTCGCCGTTCTCGAGCGACGCGTCGACGGCTGCCGACCGCAGGACGCGCGGCAGGTCTGCAAATTCGGTCCGCGGTGCTGGGTTCTCGTACACACGAAATCGCGTCAAACAGGCGCCGACCCGCGGACGGCCCCAAAGCCATTCATCCCAGAGCACCAGAATGGCGTTGATGCGACCACTGCCGCGGATGACTCCCTGGAAGACCTCATCCGCTTCAGCTACAAAGTTGGGATCGACGGCCCAAGCGTCGGGAATGCGCAGCGCAATAAGGCCGGGACCGTTGGAAGGTAGCTGAGCTTGGGCCGTCCCCAACGTGCTCTTTAGCGAGGACCGCGTGTAAGGCGTGTGATCCTCTTTTGCCTTCACCTCGGTAGCGAGTACGTCATCCACGCGAAGGTCGTAGTCCGCTCCCTTGACACAGCTCGGGACGACGAATGCGGCGTTGTGCCCGCTGTCATGAAGCATCCGGGCCACGCGCAGCTCATGGTAGACCCCCATGAGAGATTGCCTGCTCATCTCCTCACGCTGCTCGGCGAACCCCGCGAAGTACTGACAGACGAGCAGGTCATTCGCCAGACGCAGCACCCTGTTCTGGTGAACATACGCGTCGAGCGATCCATCGCTTCCGTCGACGAAGTAGGGGTCTCGTCTTGTACCGGCAAGACGGGTTCCCCAGCAGGCGCGCCCGAACACGTTGATGATCACCTCGTTAGCGACGCCCCACTGGATCATCGTCTCGTCGGCGCCTTCGAAGTGTTCCGCGATCTCCCGCCGCGATCGGGCAAGGTGCCTCTCGGTGAAAGGGAAGCTGAGCTCGCGTGTCATGGGTGTCTCGCTTGATGGCCGGTCACTCGATCCGGCGAGGCTAGCGGAGCGGCCAGCGGGTCCGCACGCCTCGCGGGCCGCGGGCGGCCATGCACGCCTCGTGGGCCGTATTTGGGCCGCATTCGCGTGAGGCGCGCGATCCCGGAGAGTCCGACGAACCCGGAAATACAGGACTTCAGGGACTGCGAAGCCCTGTATGACCCCTTCCGGCGTCGATAGTAAGGAAGGGGTCTCCGGTTCGAGTCCGGAAGAGGGCTCTCTCGCGCGTTGACGTGTGGCGGAAGGAGGCTGCCCGCGGGGGCCCGCCAGGGGGTGTGGTTCAAAACGTCCCGTATGTTCACGTTTTGAACCAGACCCCCCGCCCGGGCGCTTCTCCTAGGCGTACACGGAGTCCAGCCAGGCCTTCAGGACCGCCTCGGACTTCGCGGCGTCGACGTCGTCGCGGAAGACGTGGGCGCTCATGCCGACCACGCTGCCGAAGGCGTTGCGGCCGAAGAAGCGCCAGAGGCCGTCGTCGTCGCGCACGCCGATGAACTCCGGCGTGAGGTAGTCGATGACGCCGTCCAGCGCGCCGGCCCCGCCCAGCTTGGCGTGGACCGCGTCGCCGACCGCGGCGTCGTCGCCGATGCCCAGCGCCGCGCGCAGCGTGTCCATCGCGTCCTCGCCGCCCGCCGACTGCGGTCCGTCGATGCCCGACGATGGCTGGCCGACGTACGTCACAGGCCGTCCGCTGAAGTGCTCGAGATACTGCCCGAGCGTGTGGAGGTAGAAGTCCGTGTGGCCGCCGATCGCGTCGTACTGGTCCTCCCAGCCGTCCGCGAGGATCCCGCTGTGGACGTAGCGCAGGTGCGCCGTGCCGCCGTCGCGCGCCTCGATCGCGTAGTCCAGCGCGTTGAACGTGCCGTCGGGCGACTCCATGCGGACGACGAGCCGGTGCGGCGGGTCCCACGTCGTCACGGGCGATCCTTCGGGAGGCGCAGCGCCGGCGGGGATCTCCATGCCCGTCGGGAACATCCACGCTTCGGGATGAGCGGTGATGGCGGTCCAGACGTCGTCCGGCGCGGACGGCAGGTCGATCTCGCGGATGACTTCGAATTCGCGGCTCATGACGGGGGCTCCTCGGTAGTCGATGGCTTGGTGATCGTGGGATGCAGGGCGGCGACGAAGCGGTGCTCGCGGCCGCCGGTCGCGTGCTCGTCGTGGTACTTGGCGACGAGGGCGTTCACGGCGTCCGCCAGCTCGGCCGCGAACGCCGCCCGCTCCGAGGCGGAGGCGAACCGGACCTCGCTGTCGATGCCGAGCGTCGCGACCGGCTTGCCGGCGGCGCCCGACCGCGCGATGAGCTCGCCGACCTCCGACACGAGGCGCCCGGCCACGCCGAGCAGCCAGCGCGCCGAGCGCTGATCGGGCGCGCGGCCCGGGTCCGGCGCCACGGCCGACAGCGCGGCCGGCGAGATGACGTACGACGCGGCGGTGGCCTGCATGACGCGCTCGGTGCAGTTGCCCTTGCGGCGCTCCTCGACGAGCTCGATCAAACCGTGGTGCTCGAGCGCGCGCAGGTGGTAGTTGACCTTCTGGCGAGTGAGGCCGGTCTTCGCGGCGAGGGCCGTCGCCGAGCCGGGGACCGCCAGCGCCGACAGCAGCCGGGCCCTGATCGGGTCCAGCGAGGCCTCGGCCGCGGCGGGGTCGTCGATGACGGTGACGTCGTGCATCAGCGACACTGTGCCACCGACGACTTTATTTGTCAAGACAAGAATATTGCGCGGCGCCCGCCGGGTACTGCGCGCTTCATGACCGAACGTGAGCAGCAACCGACCGACGCGGGCGCGGGCTATCCGGAGGACGGCCAGCCGGGCACCGGCATGGACCCCAAGGAGCACGCCGAGAACGAGGTTCCCGATCCGACGCAGCCCAAGGACGGCGAGGATGGCGATCCGGGGCAGGCGACGGGCAACCCGCGCGCCGCCGGCGCCGACGACGCGAGCTGACCACCGGCGCCGAAGGCGCGACCTGACCGCGGCCGCCGGCCTCCAGGCTTCCGGCTCAGCGAGGCACGCGGATGGTGCGCGTCTGGACGCCGAGCTCGGCCGACGTCGCGCGCAGCGTGTAGCGCGCCCCGCGGCGCAGCCGCTGCCGGAGCCGCAGCGCGATCCGCCGCGGGACGCGGTCGACCGTGTGCGCCGCCGCGACCCCGCTCAAGACCCGCCCACCGCGCAGCAGGCTGACGCGCACGCCCGGCGCTCGCGGCGCGCCGTCCACGCTCACGCGAACCGACAGCGCGCGCCGGCCCGCGCGGGCGCGCTGGGGCTCGAGGACGAGCCGCGGCGATCGCACGAGGTCGCGCAGGAAGCCGGTGACGAGAGCGTCGACCGCCCGCGGCGAGTCCAGCTGCGGCCAGTGCCCCGCGCGCGAGAGGACCTCCACCCGCGCACGGGGAAACGCCTGCGCCTGGCTGTACGCGACGCTCACGGGCACGAAGTTGTCGCGCGCGCCCCACACGACGAGCGCCGGCAGGTCGGCGCCACGCAGGACCGCCGCCTGCTTGCGACCCAGCGAGTCCGGCAGGCCGATCGAGCGGTAGTAGTCGAGCGTCGCGCAGCGCGTCGCGCGGTCGAAGTCGTCGTACATCCGGTCGAGGTAGCGCTCCGGGAGCGGGTCCTGCAGCGAGATCGTCGACTTGAACTGATCGCGCGTGATCGCGGCCATCTCGGCCTCCCCGAGCACCGGCACCGTCCACGACAGCCCCAGCGGGTGGCCGTAGTAGTCGATCAGCACGCCCGTGTCGACGAGCGTCACGCTGCGCACCGCCCCGAGCGCGCCGACCGCCCACTGCAAGCCCCAGATCCCGCCGAGGTCGTGCAGCACGAGGTGCACCCGCCGCACCTCGAGCGCGTCGATCACGCGGCCGATGTAGCGCGCGGCGCCCGCGGTCGAGTAGTCCAGGCCGCGGCGATCGTCGGCGTGGCCGAGCCCCGGCACGTCGAACGCGACCGCTCGCCCGAACCCGCCCGCGCTCGCCACCAGCGTGTCGAAGTCCCGCGCCGAGCCGGGGTTGCCGTGCACGAACACGACGGCCTCGTCCGCGAAGCGAGGGCCGGCCTCGACCAGCCGCGTCGACACCCCGTCGACCGCCAGGCGGCGCTCCGACAGGCCGGCCGGCAGCGGCGGATCGCCGGCACCGACGACGTGCTCGGCCTCCGTCACGGCGCCGGCGAGCCCTCCGTCAGCGGCGCCGTCGCAGTACAGCGCGCCGTCCGCCGCGAACGCCGGCGCGGCGACGATCGCGAGCGCGCACACGAGGCTGGCGACCAAACAAAGCGCGGCACCATGGCGCGAGCCGGCGAGCATGCAGCGACGCTACACCTGCGGCGCTCAGGGGGCTACGGCTTCGGCGGCGATCGGCGCGGTATCGCCGTAGGTCCGGCCCGTCGCGACGGGCAGCTCGAGCTTCGTCCCCCCCAAGCCGCCCGTGAAGACCGTGACCTGCGGGTCGATCGCGAACAGCGGCAGCTTGTCGATGTCCGACGTCGAGATCTTGAGGATCAGCCGGTCGCCGGCACGCACGTGCTGGGAGACCGTGAAGCACGGCGGGTGCAGCTCCATCCGCTCGCCGGGGATCACCGGCGCGATCCGGTCGGCCCCGCCGCGCAGCTGCGGGTTCATCGCGCATTGCGAGATGCGCCGCAGGTCGAACGCGTGGGCCGAGTACAGCGTCGCGATGAGGTTCAGCGGCTGCATCGTCACGGCGGACGACAGCGTGAGCTTCGGCAGCCCGAGCAGGATCGTGTCCTCGGCGAGCGGCGCGGACGCGAACGTGAGGTTGCCGGTCGTCGTGAAGAGGAAGCCGAGCGGATCGCCGGCGAACGACGGCGCGCCCGGCGCGCCCGGCTCCGTGCCAAGCGACCCGTCGGCGGACGCCCGCAGCGTCAGCGTGCGCGCCACCGGCGGCGGCCACGACTTCGCCGTGTAGATCTCCTTGCGCGCCGGGATCGCGGCCGCCACCGTCGGCTCGTCGTTCATGAAGATCTCGACGGGCGGCCCGGTCGCGACCTTGCGCCGCAGCAGCTGCTTGTCGAACCACGCGTGGATCGCGCCGACCCACTGCGCGCCGCGGCGGTTCGGGCAGCAGTCGATGCCGTGATCCCACTGCCCGATCCACACCTTGTCCTGCTTCTTCGGGCCCCGGTCATAGAGCCAGTGGAGGTTCGCGATCCGCGCCGCGGCGTCGTTCTCGCCGTGGATGACGAACGCGCTGCCGTCCCACTCTGCGGCGGCCTTGGTCGCGTCGCGCAGCTTGTGCCACGGCGTGTTGACGCCCGCGAGCTGCTCGCCGCTTGACAGCGACGTGTCCTGCAGGCCGCAGCCGGTGTGCGTGAGGTCCTTGGCGAAGTGCTCGCCGGCCATCCCCATGCCGTTGGGCAGCTCGAACGGGATCGGCAGCTCGCGCTGGAGGGCGAGCTGCTGGTAAGCCTCGATCGGGCCGAGGTACTGCGCGTTGTACGGCACGCCGAGCTGCCACTGGTGGTCGTACATCGCGGGCAGGCCGGCGCTCGGCACGATCGTGACGAGCCCCTTCGGGTCGCCGATCGTGGCGATGATCGGCGTCGAGCCGACGTACGAGTGGCCGATCATGCCCACGCGCCCGTTCGACCACGGCTCCGAAGCGGCCCACTCGATCACGTCGCGCAGGTCGGACTGGTCGTTGCGGCCGAGCGTGTTCAGGCAGCCGGACGACAGCCCCGTGCCGCGCATGTCCATGAACACGACCGCGTAGCCGCGCTGGGGGAAGAAGCCCGACAGCCCGACGGGCTTTCCGTCCTTGCCGGGCAGGGGGATCATGCGCGCGCCGGTGCGGTCGTAGAGCGTGCCGTGGTACGGGCTGGCCTCGAGGATCACGCCGAGGTTCTCCGCGCCCTTCGGCTTGACGACCTCGAGGTGCAGGCGCGTGTTGTCGCCGACGAGCAGCTCGTGCGTCGTGCGCTCGACGCCCCCGGCGGTGGGCTGCGACAGCCCCGCGATCCGGGTGTAGTCGATCGGCACCGGCCGCGTGGTGACGCGGCTGATCTTCTTCCACCCGGTCTTGGCCGAGGCCGCGAAGGCGACGCCGGCGCCGCCCTCCAAACAGAGCGCGACAGCCACCGCTGCCGCGAGAGCCCAGCGCCCCCTCACAGGCGCGATGCTAACGCTCGAGCTCCAGCAGCGCCTGCTTGCGCTCCAATCCGCCGCGGTAGCCCGTGAGCGAGCCGTCGCTGCCGAGCACGCGATGGCAGGGCACGACGATCGGCACCGGTGTGCGCCCGACCGCCGCGGCTACCGCTCGCACGGCCGCCGGCCGGCCAAGCTCCCGGGCCAGCGCGCCGTAGGTCGTGGTCGATCCGCGGGGGATGGCCTGTAGCGCGTCCCACACGCTGCGCTGAAACGGCGTGCCGCCGAGGTCGAGCTCGAGATCGAAGCGCGCAAGGCCCCGAGCGAAGTACGCGTCGAGCTGGCGCACGGCGTCCGCGAGGGGCGCGGGCGCGCGCGCCGCCGCTGCGAGCGGCTCGCCGTCGCCGGGGAACCGCAATGCCGAGAGCCCGGCCGGACCGCCCACGAGGGTGAGCGGGCCGAGCGGGCTCTCGTAGATCGTCGTATGGGTCATGCCTGTAGAACGCGCGCCGCGCGCCATCCGTGAGGTCTATCGCGCGATCAGGCGGTTCGCGGCGCCGGCGACGCACGAAGCCGCCGTCGTTGCTCGCGTCGACGAAGCACCCGAGGCGGTAGCCGCGGTCGCGCGCGGCGACCTTGTAGGTCCGGCGCGCGCCGACGGTCTTCGGCGCGCTGACCCCGCCGCGGCCCTTGCCGAGGACCTTCCACGTGTAGCCGAGCTTCGCGCCCGCCTCCGGCGCATAGCCGCGGATGGCGCAGGTCAGGGTCCGGCCCGCGCGCCCGACGCCGGAGATGCGCACGCGGCCGCCGGCCTTCGCCGGCGCCCACACCGGCGACGGATCGAGGATGAACGCGCGGTACAGCGCGACGTCGGCGAACACCGACGGCAGGTGGTCGGCCCCGCAGCGATCGCCGCCCCAGCTCACGACCCCGAGCTGCACGGGCGCCGTGGCCGGCCCGGTCCACAGCGGCCCGCCGCTGTCGCCGCTGCAGCCCGAGTACAGCGGCTCGAGGCCGTCGGCGTCGATCGAGCAGCGCATCCGCGGATGGAAGCGCTCGCCGGCGCTCGGCGTGTAGCCCTTGAAGGCGCGCGCGCACGCGGCGTCGCTGATCGTCTTCAGCGGCGCGGCGCGCAGCGAGCTGTCGAGCATCTCGGCCTCGCTGTGGCCCGTGCCCGGCGCGAACGCCCGGCCCTGGCCGAGGATGAGCGCCTCGGGCGCGTCGACGCCGCCGAGCTTGACGAGCGGCACGCCCGCCACCGGACCGTCGAGTTCGACGATCGCGACGTCGTCGAGGTAGTTCGACGGGCCGTTGCGATGGCGCCAGCCGGGGTGCAGCGCGATCCGGGTCGTCTTGCGAAAGCCGCCGGCGATGGAGACGCCGGCGAGCTGGGCGGGGGTCTCGCCGTCGACGCAGTGCGCCGCGGTCAGGATCCGGTCGGGCGCGACGAGCGTCCCGCCGCAGCTGCCGATCGAGACGTACCACGGCACCGCCGCATGATCGACCTTCGTGCCGTTGACGACGGCCGCGGCCGGCGCGGCCGCGGCGAGCGCGGCGAGGACGCCGAGCAGGGTGGGGAGCTTGAGGTTCACGGAGGTCTCAGGGGATCTCGACGTCACGCACGCCGGTAACGGTCGTGCGGTGTCGCAGGTAGCGGGGCAGCAGCGCGAGCGCCGCCTCGTCGCTCGGAGCCTCGACCCGCCACCACAGCGCGTGGCCGCCCGCCAGGCAGGTCGAGGCGGCGGGGCGGTGGCGCAGCGGGCTGTCGAAGCCGGTCCAGGCGGCGAAGGCCGCGGCGCACTCGGCCGCGGCGTGCTGGTGGTGAAGGAGGAAGACGGGCATGCGAGCAGGCTCCCGCAACGCGCCCCCCGGATCATCAGGGGCGATCCCTGAACCGAGGCCGGCTGCCAACGACGACCGGCGCCCGCCGGGTGAGGGCGGGCGCCGGGTACGGCAGTTGCGAGGCGGTTGCGCTACGCGCGGGCGGGCAACGCCTCGCCCTCGTGACGGACCTCCGGCAGGAAGTCCAGCGCGCTCGGCAGCCACCAGTTGCGGTCGCCGAGGAGCTTCATCGTGGCCGGCAGCAGAACGCCGCGGATGAGCGTCGCGTCGAGCAGGATCGCGAAGGCCAGGCCGACGCCCATCTGCTTGAACATCATCCACGAGAGCGTCCCGAAGACCGCGAACACGCAGACCATGACGACGGCCGCGCTCGTCACGACGCCCGCGGTGCTCTTGATCGCCGTCGAGACGGCGTCCTCGGTGCTCATGCCGCGGTCATACAGCTCACGCACACGCGTCAGGACGAACACGTGGTAGTCCATCGACAGCCCGAACAGGATCACGAACATGAACAACGGCAGCCACGAGACGATCGGGCCGGTCGCGCCGATGCCGAGCAGGCTGTGAAACCAGCCGTGCTGGAAGACGAGCACGAGCGCGCCGTACGCCGCGCCCACCGACAGCAGGTTCAGGACGATCGCCTTGATCGGCACGACGATCGACCGGAACGTCACGAGCAGCAGCAGGAACGCCGCGATGAGGACGAACCCGAACACGATCGGCAGGTGAGAGATCATCGACTCGTCGAAGTCGCGATCGATCGCCGTGCCGCCCGCCGCGTAGGCCTCCAAGCCGTCGACCTTGCCGAGCGTCGCGGGCACGAGGTCGTCGCGCAGCGCGTCCAGCGCAAGCCCGGACCGCTCGTCGCTGCCGTCGCCGGCCACCTCCATCGACAGGATGCTCACCGTCTTGTCGGGGTTGACGTCCTGCTCGAACGGCCCCTTGCCGGGGAACAGCGCGGTGTTTGCGTGCGTGGCGCGCTCGAGCTGCTCGATGCCGCGCGTCACGGCCGCGGACGTGACGTCCTTGCCCTTGATCACGACGCTCAGCGACGAGGTCTCGCTCGGGAACGCGGCCTTGAGGTGCTCGAACTTCTGCACGACCGCGAGATCCTGCGGCAGCGTGTCGACGCCGGGCGTGCCGGTGTTCATGTGCAGCGCCGGAGCGGCGAGCGCGAGCAGCAGCGCGACGGACACGCCGGCCCATAGCAGCGGGCGGCGCATGACGCCGTCCACGACCCGCGACCAGAGGCCGAACGCGGCCATGCGGGACTTCAGGCGGGCGAGGCCGGGGATCCGGCCCTTGTCGACCTTGTCGCCGCACATCGACAGCAGCGCCGGCAGCACGGTGAGCGACCCGAGCATCGCCACGGCGACCACGGTGATCGTGCCCGTCGCGAACGACGTGAACGTCGCGGCGCCGCCGAAGTACATCCCGGCCATCGCGATCATCACCGTGACGCCCGAGACGAGCACGGCGCGCCCGGAGGTCGCGGCGGCCGCTTCGATCGCAGCCTCGTTGCTGCGCCCGGCCGCACGCTCCTCGCGCACGCGGCGCAGATAGAACAGCGCGTAGTCGACGCCGACGGCAAGGCCGATCAGGAGGATGACCTCGTTGATCGACTCGTCGACGGCCGCGATCTGGCTGATCGGCCCGATGAGCCCGAGCGTCGCGACGACGCCGGTGATCGCCAGCAGCAGCGGGATCCCCGCGGCGATCAGCGCGCCGAACGCGACGAGCAGGATGAGCAGCGTGATCGGCAGCGACGTCATGCCGGCCTTCTTGAGGTCCGACGAGAAGACCGCCTGGAACTCGCTTTCGCTGCTGCCGCTGCCCGACTGCTCGACGCGCAGGTCGGGGTGCGCCTTCGCGGCGGCGTCCACGGCCGCGACGCTCGCATCGATCGACGCCGTCACCGCGGCGCTCGTCTCCGCGTCGCCCGGGATCTGGAAGCTCACGAGGACCGCGTCGCGCTTGGGCGAGATGGCGCCCGCGCCGTCGCGCTCGCCGTACGGGTTGGTGACCTTCGTGACGCCGTCGACCTTGCGCAGTCGCTGCGTGACGTCGGCGACGGCGGCCTTGAACGCCGGGTCGCCGGCTTTGAGCTTGGCGCTCTGGATGAGGACCACCTCGTCGACGCGCTTGGGGTAGGCGCCGGCGACGATGCGGTCCGCCTGGCCGGACTCGCCGACGCCCGAGTCGACGTTTGTCAGGGTGCTCGTGCCGACCTTGCCGCCGATGACGAAGGCGAGGACGACGAAGGCGAGCCATCCGATCAGGGCGGTCTTTCGGTGCTTCGCGCTCCAACGTCCAGCGCTGGCTGCGAGGTTGCGTGACGGTTGCATGGGGGTCCCTTGGGTCGGTGTGCGCGGCATGCCTGCCACCCTCGCCTTCCGGCGCCCGGCGAACATCGGGGACCGACCCTGAACCGACCCCCTGAACCGCAGTAGGGTCGCTCGCAAGATGGCGATCGACTCCAGCGCTCGCCCGATCGTCGGGCGCGAGGCAGAGCTCGAGCAGCTCGAGGCCGCGCTCGAGGCGCTGGGCAGCGGCGCGGCCAGCTGCGTCGCGATCGAGGGCGAGCCGGGCATCGGCAAGACGCGCCTGCTGCACGAGCTGCGCGACCGCGCCGAGGCGCGCGGCTGCCTCGTGCTCGCGGGCTCCGCCGCGGAGTTCGAGCGCAGCGAGCCGTTCAGCGTTTGGGCCGACGCGCTGGACGCGTACGTCGCCGCGCAGCAGCTCGATGTGGCGGCGGCGGCCGACCTCGCCGAGATCCTGCCCTCGCTCCGGCGGCCGGGCATGGCCGGCAGCGCGCTCGCCGACGACCGCTACCGCGCGCACCGCGCGATGCGCGACCTCCTGGCCCTCCTCGCCGAGGACCGCCCGCTCGTGCTCGCGCTCGACGACCTGCATTGGAGCGACCCGGCCTCGATCGACCTCGTTGCCGCGCTGCTGCGCCGCGACGCCGAGGTCGCGGTGCTGCTCGTGCTGGCCTACCGCCCCGGTCAGGCGCCGCAGCGCCTTCTCGCGGCGCTGGCCTCGCCCGCGGTGCGGCGGATCGCGCTGGCGCCGCTGTCCGAGCGCGCCTCCGCCGAGCTGCTCGCGGGCGCGGGCGTCGGCGTCGACGACGCGGGCGCGGGCGCCGCCGCGCGGCCGGGTGCCCCCGCGGGCGCAGGCGGCGCCGCGCGGCCGGGTGCCGCCGCCGCTGGCGAGGGCGCCGCCGGGAGCACGGGTGCGGGCTCCGCCGCGCGCGCGATCTACGCGCGCGCGGGCGGCAACCCGTTCTACCTCGAGCAGCTCGCGCGGGTGGCGCCGCAGGAGGTCGCCGCCGGCAGCGCCGAAGGCGGCATCCCCGCCGCGGTGGCGGCGTCGCTCGCCGAGGAGCTCGCGTCCCTCACGGCGGACGAGCGCGCGCTGCTCGAAGGCGCGGCGGTCGCGGGCGAGCCGTTCGAGCCCGACCTCGCCGCGGCGATCGGGGAGCTCACGCTCGCGGCGGGCCTCGACGCGCTGGATGACCTGCTCGCCCGCGACCTCCTGCGCCCGACGACCGTGCCGCGCCGCTTTCGCTTCCGCCACCCGCTCGTGCGGCGCGCCGTCTACGACGCGACGCGCGGCGGCTGGCGGCTCGCCGCGCACGCCCGCGCGGCGCGCGCCCTCGCCGACCGCGGCGCCGCGGCGACCGAGCAGGCCGTGCACGTCGAGCGATCGGCGGCGCAGGGCGACGAGCAGGCGATCGCGCTGCTGAGCGCGGCGGGCGCCGCCACGGCTCCGCGCGCGCCAGCCGCCGCCGCGCGCTGGTTTCAAGCGGCGCTCCGGCTGCTGCCGGCGGCCGACGTCGAGCGCCAGGTCGAGCTGCGTGTGGCGCTCGCGTCCGCGCAGCGCTCGCTCGAGCTGTCGAGCTGCCACGCGACGCTGCTCGAGGCGATGGAGCTGCTGCCCGCCGGCGCCGGCGCGCGGCGCGTCGAGCTCACCGCCCTGTGCGCCGCCGTCGAGCACTGGCTCGGCCGCCACGACGACGCGCATCGTCGGCTCGTGCGCGCGTGGGAGGACCTGCCCGAGCGCACGACCGCGGCCGCGGCCGCACTGCAGATCGAGCTCGCGGTCGACGGCCTGTACGTCCTGGACCTCGAGCAGGCCGTCGACATGGGGCGCGGCGCGCTGGACGTCGCACGCGCCGTCGGCGACCGGGCGCTGATCGCCGCCGCGGCGTCGGCGCTGTGCCTCGCCGAGGCCGCGGCGGGCCGGATCGCGGAGGCGCGCGAGCATCGCGCCGAGGCGCTCGCGGAGCTCGAGCGGCTCTCGGACGCGGAGCTCGCGCCGCGCCTGGAGGCGCTCTTCTACCTCGGCTGGGCGGAGAACTACCTCGAGCACTGGGAGGACGCGCTCGCCCACGTCGACCGCGGGATCGCGATCGCCCGCGCGACGGGCGAGGGCCGGCTGCTCGTGCCGATGATGCTCATCAAGGGCTATCCGTTCGAGTTCGGCGGGCGGCTGAAGGAGGCGCTCGAGGTCAGCGAGGCGGCGGTCGAGGCGTCGCGGCTGTCGGGCAACGACCACTACCTCTTCTGGTCGCTGTACGAGCTCGGCTGGGCGCACTACCACGCGGGCAACCTCGAGGCCGCGATCACCGCGGGGGAGGAGAGCGCGCGCGTCGGCGGCCGTCTCGCCGGCGGGACGATGCCCGCGTCGGGCGGCGGGCCCGGCTGGCAGCTCGCCTGCGCGCGCTTCGAGAACGGCGAGGTGGAGCGGGCGCGCGAGATCATGCACGGGCTCGGCAGCGACGAGCTCGAGCACAAGATCCCGGCCGAGCGCTGCATCGACTGGGAGATCCTCGCGCTCGTCGAGCTCGCGCTGGGGCGGATCGACGCCGCCGACGCCTACCTGCGCCGCTGCGAGGAGCTGGCGGCGCGGCTCGGCGGCCTGCGCCTGCCGGCCGTGTTCGCGTTGCGCGGGCGGGCGGCGTACCTGCTCGCGACGGGCGAGCCGCTGGAGGCCGCGCGCGTGGCCGAGCAGGCGGCGGCGCGCGCCGACGCGGCCGGCGCGAGGCTCGTGGCGGCGTTCGCGCGCAGCCTTGCCGGCCGGGCGCTGGTGGCGGCCGGTGACCGCGCGGGTGCGATCGCGGTGCTGCGCGCGGCCGAGTCCGAGCTCGACGCCTGCGGCTCGCACCGCGTGCGCGACGAGATGCGCCGCGAGCTGCGCAAGCTCGGCGCGCGTGCCGAGAAGCGCGGGCCGGCCGCGGCCGGCGACTCCGGCGTCGCCGCGCTGACCAAGCGCGAGCTCGAGATCGCCGGGCTCGTCACCGACCGCAAGACCAACCGCGAGATCGCCGCGGCGCTGTTTCTCAGCGACAAGACCGTCGAGTCGCACCTGCGCAACATCTTCGTGAAGCTCGGCGTCTCCTCGCGCGTGGACGTCGCGCGCGCCGTCGAGCGCGAGCGCGAGACCGCCTGATCGCGACCGCCGCCGGCGAGCTCACCGCCGCGCGGGCGCGCGATTTAAGGGTCGGAATCAGGGACCATCATGGATGTACGTCCGCGGGCGTCCGAGCACTCTTACTCGCATGACCTCCTCCGACCTCCGCATCCAGCTGAACCGCCTGACAGCTGAGCGCCTCGACGCCGCCGAGGCGGGTCTCGGCGCGAACACCGCGTACATGAGCGACCTCGAGGAAGACCTCGCCGCCGCCCGCGACGCCTACGTCGGCCTTGCCGTCACCGAGATCGCGTCGCTGCGCGGCGAGCTGTCGGGCCGCCAGCTCGGCTGACGCGGCGCCGGCGCGCTTGCCGGGTCGTGCGCCGGGGTATCGCGAACGCATGGGCGACGCTCTCCCGATCATCCTCATCGCGGCGCTCCCGGTGCTCGGCATCATCTTCCTCGCCTGGCGCTTCTCGAAGAAGATGGACGCGGTCGCGGCCAAGCGGCGCATCCGCGAGGAGAAGCTCACGTCCGTGGCCGCCGGGCATCGCGAGATGGCGGAGTCGCACGAAAGCTCCGTCGAGGAGCTCGAGCCGCAGGCCATCGGTCACCGCGAGGCCGCGGCCGACCACACGCGCATCGCGGACGAGCTGGAGGAGCGCATCGAGCGCGAGCAGCGCCACGCGCAGTTCCACGCCGAGCGCGCCACCGAGACCGAGCAGGAGCGCGAGCGCACCTAGCGCAGCACTAACCGCCCGGCCGGCGGCGGGCGCGGTTACGATCGCGCTCATCCTCGGACGTGTGCCACGCACCCTGGTCGTCTGCCTGGCGCTCGCGTTGCCGTGCGCGGCGGCGACCGCGGCGCACGGTGCCGCCGCGACCCGCGACGTGCTCGTCGTCGGCAACAACTGGGACGGCACCGCCGACATCGTCGACCCGCACACGTTCGAGCGCCTGACGCGGCTGAACATCGTCCCGGACCTCGCGCAGCGCCAGGCCGAGATCTTCGCCGACCCCGTCGCGGCCGGCCTGTTTCTCGGCAACGGCCTGCTCGTCGGCGAAGGCCACAACCAGTACGTCGACGACGCGTTCACGTCGCACGACGGGCGCACGCTGTACGTCTCGCGGCCGAGCCTCGCCGACGTCGTCGCGATCGACCTCGGCACGCGCGCGATCGTCTGGCGCACGAAGGTCGAGGGCTACCGCTCCGACCACATGGCGATCTCGCCCGACGGCCGGCGGCTGCTCGTGTCGGCCTCGACGGCGGGCAAGGTCCACGCCATCGACACCTCCGACGGCGCGATCGTCGGCGAGTTCCCCTCCGGCGACCAGCCGCACGAGAACAACTTCTCCGCCGACGGCAAGCTCATCTACCACGCGAGCATCGGCACGGTCTACACCCCGCTCGACGCCCCCGAGCTCGACGCGACGAAGGGCGATCGCTTCTTCCAGGTCGTCGACGCCGCCACGCTCGAGGTCCGCAAGCGCTACGAGATCGGCAAGGTGCTGGCCGCCTACGGCTATCGGGGCTACAGCTCGGCCGTGCGGCCGATGGCGCTCGCGCCCGACGGCCGCACCGCCTACCTGCAGCTCTCGTTCCTGCACGGCTTCGTCGAGTTCGACCTCGAGCGCGACGCGCCGCTGCGGATCGCGAACCTGCCCGTCAGCTCGCAGGCCAAGGCGCTGCCGCGCGAGGCCTACCTGCTGGACTCCGCCCACCACGGCATCGCGATCAACCCGCAGGGCACGAAGCTCTGCGTCGCCGGCACGATGTCCGACTACGCGGCGATCGTCGCGCGCGACGACTTCGCGCACACGCTGCTCGACGTCGGGCGCAAGCCGTACTGGGCGACCAACAGCGCCGACGGCCGCTACTGCTTCGTCTCGGCCAGCGGCGACGACCGCGTCGCGGTCATCTCCTACGCCGACGAGCGGATCGTGGCGCGGATCGGCGTCGGCGACCACCCGCAGCGGATGCGCACGGGCGTCATGCGGTCGGAGTACCTGCCGCCGGGCGCCGACGGCGAGGCGCCGCGGATCGCGGGCACCCGCGTCGTGCGCGGTGTCCTGCGGCTGACGCTGTCCGAGGACGCGCGCGTGCGCGCGGTCGTGCAGCGCGCGCGGGGCGGACGCTGGCGCACGGTGCGTGTCATCGAGCGCGACCTGCGCGCCGGGGCGCGACGCGTTCGCCTCGGCGCGTTGCGTCCTGCACGCCGCAACCGCGTGACGCTCACCGCCACCGACGCCGCCGCAAACCGGTCGCCGCGCCGGGTCGTGCGCTTCGCGGTCGCCCCCTCTCGCCGGCGCTGAGCAGCCCTTCGCGCTCACGCCGCGCGCTCCGGCGCTCGGGCGGTTGCGACGTGACGCCCGGGGCAGATACCGTCCGCCCCGTGCGCCTCGTCCTCAACATCCTGTGGCTGCTGCTCGCCGGGCTCTGGCTCGCGATCGGCTACGTGCTCGCGGCGATCGTCTGCTTCATCTTCATCATCACGATCCCGTTCGGGATCGCGGCCCTGCGGATCGCCGCGCACACGCTGTGGCCGTTCGGCGCGACCGTCGTCCGCGACCCCTCGGCGGGCGCGGTGTCGGCGATCGGCAACGTCATCTGGATCCTCTTCTGCGGCTGGTGGCTCGCGCTCGCGCACATCGTCTCGGGCATCGCGCTGTGCCTGACGATCATCGGCATCCCGCTCGGCCTCGCCTGCTTCAAGCTCGTCCCGATCTCGCTGCTGCCGTTCGGCGCGGAGATCGTGAGCGTCGAGGAGGCCGACGCGATGCGCGGCGGCCCCGTCTACTACTGACGCTTCACCAGGGCGCCGGCTCGTAGTCCTTGAGGAAGACGCCGTGCAGGTCCTCGCCCGCCTCGCCGCGGACGATCGGGTCGTAGACGCGGGCCGCGCCGTCGACGAGGTCCAGCGGCGCGTGGAAGCCCTCCCGCGCGAGGCGCATCTTCGTCGGGTGCGGGCGCTCGTCGGTGATCCAGCCCGTGTCGACGCTCGTCATGAGGATCCCGTCGCGCGTCAGGAGCTCGTGCGCGCTCGTGCGCGTGAGCATGTTCAGGGCGGCCTTGGACATGTTCGTGTGCGGGTGGCCGGGACCCTTGTAGCCGCGCTGAAACTGGCCCTCGATCGCCGACACGTTGACGATGTACGTGCGCCGCGCGCTCGACGCGGCGAGCGCCGCGCGCAAGCGCCCGACGAGGATGAACGGCGCGGTCTGGTTGCAGAGCTGGACCTCGAGCAGCTCGATGGGGTCCACCTCGCCGACGACGCGGCTCCAGCTGTTGACCGGGTCGAGGTCGGGGACGAGCCCGCCGGCGTCGATCGCGCGCTCGGCGGCGATCCGCTCGGGCGAGGCGGAGCCGGCGCTCAGGGCGAGCGCGGTGAGCGCGTCCGGCGTCGGCGACCAATGCGGGAGCTGCGCCGAGCCGGCGGGGAGGTCCCCACCGGCCGGGAGCCCGCGCGTGGCGCCCCCGTCGCCATCCGGGCCGAAGATGCGGATCGGCGGCAGCGGGCCGGGCGGCAGCGGCGCCGCCTCCGCCCGCGCGAGCAGCGCGTAGCCCGCGGGCGAGCGGCGCACGGTCTGGCAGGCGTTGTTGACGAGGATGTCCAGCGGGCCCTCGGCCGCGACCTCGTCGGCGAGCGCCGTCACGCGGCCGGGGTCGCGCAGGTCGATCCCCACGATCCTCAGCCGGTGCAGCCAGTCCTCGCTGTCTCCCGTCGCGGCGAAGCGGCGGGCCGCGTCGCGCGGAAAGCGCGTGGTGATCGTCGTCTGCGCGCCGTCGCGCAGCAGGCGCAGCGCGATGTACATCCCGATCTTCGCGCGCCCGCCCGTGAGCAGCGCGCGGCGCCCGCGCAGGTCGGTGCGCGCGTCGCGGCGGTCGCGGTTGCGCGCCGCGCAGGCCGGACAGAGCTGGTGGTAGAACGCGTCGAGCTCGACGTAGCGGTGCTTGCAGACGTAGCACGCCCGCGCCTGTACGAGCGTCCCGGCGCTCGACCCGTTGACGGCCGGGCGCAGCGCCAGCCCGGCGGTCTCGTCGTCGATGCGCCCCGGCGCGCCCGTCGCGGTGGCCGCGGTGGCCACGGCGTCGGCGGCGAGCACCGCGGCACGGCGCTCCGCGCGGCGGCGCTCCTTGACGGTCTTGAACAGCCCGCCGGTCGCGCGCCGCACGGCGATCGCGTCGGGATGCTCGACCGGCAGCGCCTCGGCCTCGGCCAGGACGCGCAGGCAGAGGTCGAGGTCGGCGGGGTCGATGCCGGTCACCGAGCAAGTCTAGGTCGGGCCGCTGCGGGTGCGCGCTTCCGGGTACGGTGGGCGCATGGAAGGCGGAGGACTCCTCACGATCGCGTACATCGTCATCGGCGCGTTCGTCGCTGCCGCGAACAACTACTACGACCACCTCGGCTCGATCGAGCGGATCGCCTCGGCGGTCATCGCGATCCTGCTGTGGCCGCTGATCCTCCTCGGCGTCGACATCCGCATCACCTGACGGCGCCGGCGCCCGTCCGGGCGCGTCGTCCGAATCTCCACCGCCGCGCAGTGGACAGCGCCGCCGCATGAGCAGACAATGGCGACGCGATGGAGGGGACGACCGCCGAGCGCGACGACCATGTGCTGCCCGCCATGCGGGTCGCGGCCGTCGTCGTCGTGGCCGTGCTCGTGCCGGCGCTCATCATCCTGTGGGGCCTGCCGACGCGCACGGACGACCTCTGGGCCTGGACGATCCCGGCGCCGCTCACGCCGATCTTCATGGGGGCGGGCTACGGGGCCGGCGCGTACTTCTTCTACCGCGTCTACCGCACGCAGCGCTGGCACGAGGTGTCCGTCGGCGTGCTGTCGGCCGCGGTCTTCGCGCTGCTCATGCTCATCACGACGGTCATCCACTTCGAGGCGTTCAACCAGGGCAAGGCGCACGACGGGCTGCCCGACCCGCCGCTGCTCGCGACCCTCGCGTACTACGGCTGGACGATCGTCTACATCCTCTCGCCGTGGGTCGTCGGCTGGCTGTGGTGGCGCAACCAGCAGACCGACCCGGGCGTGCCCGAGCAGGGCGAGCCGCTCGTGCCGGCGAACGTCCGGCTCGTCGCGCGCGTCATCGCGATCGGCGCGCTCATCGGCGCCGCGGTGATCCTCTTCTCGCCGAGCGTCGCGGTCGACAACTGGGGCTGGAAGCTCAGCGATCTCACCGCTCGCGTGATCGGCTGCTTCACCGCGCAAGTCGGCACGGGCTTCGTGCTGCTGTCGCTCGACGCGCGCTGGAGCAGCTGGAAGATCCTCGTCCAGACGTTCCTCATCGCGGTCGCGCTGCTGCTCGTCGGCGCGATTCGCGAGTGGGACACGTTCCTGGCGGACCGCCCGATGAAGTGGCTCTACCTCGCCGGCCTCGTGGGCGGCGCCGCCGCGCTGCTCGCGCTGTACCGCTCGATGGAGCGCCCGCGCCCGGACGCCTCGGCCTGACGCGCCGCAAGCCGGTACGTTGCGTGCGGCGATGATCCTCGGCGTCAACGCCCCACCGACCGGCTGGCACGACGCGGCCGCGTGCCTCGTCGAGCACGACGGCACCCTGCTCGCGTTCTGCGAGGAGGAGCGGCTGAGCCGCGCCAAGCACGCCGAGCGCAGCGGGCCCCGGCTCGCGGTCCGGTACTGCCTCGAGCAGGCAGGGGCGCAGTTCGGCGACGTCGACCTCGTCGTGACCGGCTGGGAGATGCCGCAGGCGGCCCGGCTGTACGGTCACGAGTGGACGCTCGAGGGCGTCCCGGGCTGGCTCGGCGAGCAGCTCGGCTGGCCGTGCACGGCGCAGGACATGCCCGAGGTGCGCTTCGTCGGCCACCATCTCGCGCACGCGACGCTCGCCTTCTGCGCCTCGGACTTCGACCGCGCCGCGGTGCTCGTCGTCGACGGCAACGGCGACGACGAAAGCATCTCGATCTACCGCGCCGACCGCGATCGCGGCCTCGTGCGCCGGCGCGTCTGGCCGCGCTCGCACTCGCTGGGCTACATGTACGACGCGGCGTCGCGCTACGCCGGCTTCGCCCCGCTCGAGGCGGGCAAGCTCATGGGGCTGTCGGCGTACGGCCGCGCGGCCGGCGCCGAGCCGTGGGAGCTGTTGCCCGGCGCGCAGCCGCGCGCGCCCGTCGACGTCGACGAGGGCGACGGCTTCAACCGCTACATCCACGCCTGGACGGCGGAGCTCGACCGACTCGCCGGCGGGCGGCGGCCGGCGCGCGGCCGGCGCGAGCTGCAGCTCGACGAGCTCGCGGTGCAGGTCGCGGTCAGCGCGCAGGAGGCCGTCGAGCGGACGGTCGTGCGGCTGGCGGCGCTCGCGCGCGAGCTGGCGGGCACCGAGAACCTCTGCCTCGCCGGCGGCGTCGCGCTGAACTGCAAGGCCAACGGCCTGCTGAGCGGCCCGGTCTTCGCGCCGCCCGCGCCGCATGACGCCGGGACCGCCTTGGGCGCCGCGTGGCACGTCGCGCCGCCGCGCAAGGCCGCCGGCCGGATCTCCGCGTTCCTCGGCCCGGCGCCGGGGACTCAGAACGGGAACGGCGCGCTCGACGGGCTGCACCGCGAGCCGCTGGAGCTCGAGCGCGTCTGCGCCGCGCTCGAAGCCGGCTGCTGCGGCGC
This sequence comes from uncultured Actinomycetes bacterium, assembly GCA_963766525.1. Taxonomy (GTDB): domain Bacteria; phylum Actinomycetota; class Thermoleophilia; order Solirubrobacterales; family Solirubrobacteraceae; genus CADCVQ01. The sequence goes on along the minus strand of CAVYAX010000059.1, from coordinate 44,434 downwards.
GCTCGTGCAAGGCGCGGGCGAGATCGGCCCGCGCGCGCTCGGCCACCGCTCGATCGTCGCCGACCCGAGCGACCCGGCGATGCACCGCCGCCTCAACGACCTCAAGGGCCGCGAGCCCTGGCGCCCGTTCGGCGCCGCCGCGCTCGCCCCGCGAGCGGCCGCGCTGTGGGAGCCGCGCCCGCGCCTGTCGGACTACATGCTCGCCGGCACGCCCGCGTCGGACGCCGCGCGCGAGGCGCTCCCGTCCGCGATCCACGTCGACGGCACGACGCGCCCGCAGGAGCTCGACCCGGAGTGCGGCGACCTGCTCGCCGAGCTGCTCGCCGAGTGGGGCGACCGCGCGGGCGGCGCGCTCATCAACACGTCGTTCAACGGCCCCGGCGAGCCGATCGTGTCGAGCCACGGCGACGCGATCACGAGCTTCCGGCGCCTCGGCCTGGACTTCCTCGTGCTCGAGGGCGAGGTCGTGGCAGACACCGCCGACTGGTGGCGCCCGGCGCGCTCGAGTGGTCCGTCTCGTAACAGACGCCCGTAACGCCGTTGGTCGGTGATCGGCGCCCGGCGTTTCGGGTGGACTGTTGCGAGACGGGCCACTAGCGCGTAGGCGCCCTCAGGCGGCGGCCGGTGTCCCGCTGCTGACGAGGTCGACGAGCACGTCAACCACGGCGGGGTCGAACTGCCGGCCCGCGCAGCGCCGCACCTCGGCGAGTGCGTCGTCGAGCGTCAGCGCACCGCTGTAGACGCGCGCGCCCGTCATGACGTCCCAGGAGTCGGCGACGGCGAGGATGCGCGCGCCGACGGGGATGGCCGGCCCGTCGAGCGTGTCCGGGTAGCCGCGGCCGTCCCAGCGCTCGTGATGCCCGCGCACCCAGGAGCGCTGTAGGCGCGAGAGCAGGCCCTCGAGCATGTCGTCGCCGACGACGGGGTGCTGGCGCATCTGCGCCCACTCCGCCTCGTCGAACGCCGTCGGCTTGACGAGGATCGACCGCGGGATGACGATCTTGCCGACGTCGTGCAGCACTGCGGCCTCGCGCAGCGCGCGCGTCTGCGCCGGCAGCCAGCCCGATCGCTCGGCCAGCGAACCGGCGAGATCCGCGACGCGCTCGGCGTGGCCGTCGGACGTGGGGTGGCCCTGCTCGACGATGCGCGCGATCGCGTGGACCGCTTGCAGCCGCATACCGCGCTCGGTCGCGGCAGCCCACGGGTCGCCGAGCGGGTCGCGATGGGCGGCGTCGCCGGCCGAGTGCCGCACGACCAGGTTGCGCCCCTGGTGCTTGGCCTGGTAGAGCGCGATGTCCGCCAGCCGCTGCAGCTCGCCGGCGTCCGCGGACGCGCCGAGCTCGCAGACGCCCACGCTGACCGTCAGACCGCCGATGTCGTCGAACGGCTCGCGCTCGACCGCGCGGCGTGCGCGCTCGCCGGCCGCGTACGCGCCGGCGCCGTCGGTGCCCGGCAGGATCCACGCGAACTCCTCGCCGCCGATGCGCGCGATGTGCTCGCCGAACCGCGTGAGCGCGCGCAGCCGCCGGCCGACCTCCGCGAGGACACGGTCGCCGACCGGGTGCCCGTACGTGTCGTTGACGTGCTTGAAGTGATCGAGATCGAGGATCGCGAGGCTCAGCGGCGTGCCGTGGCGACGGCTGCGAGCGATCTCCTCGCGCAGGCGCGAGTGAAAGCCGCCGTGGTTCACGAGGCCGGTGAGCGTGTCGTGCGTCGCCAGCCGGGCGAGGTCCGCTTCCTGGCGCTTGCGCGCGGAGATGTCGCGCACGGTCACGACGAAGCCGAGCGACGCGCCGTCCGGGCCCGACGCGAGCGCCAGCGTGACGGACGCGTCGAAGCGCGTCTCGTCGCCGCGCCGCAGGACGATGTCATCGGAGTCGCCGTGGCCGGTCGAGCGACAACGCTCGCCGAGCGCGTTGTGGAGCTCGATCTGATCTGCAGGCACCCACGGGAACGGCCAGCTCTGGCCAATCATCTCGTCGCGGCTGCGCCCCACGAGCTCGCACATGGCGTCGTTGACCTGGGACACGGTGCCGTCGTCGGCCACGAGGCAGAAGCCCTCGCGCATGGCGCTCAGCATCGCGGAGGACAGGTCGCGCTCGCGGCGCAGCTCGGTCTCGGCGGCTCGCCGCGACGTGACGTCCTGCCACTGCCCGACCCACGCGATGCCGTTGCCGTCGTCGTCGCGCAGGTAGGTCATGTTCGCGATGACCCAGACGACGGAGCCGTCCGGCTTGACAAACCGCTTCTCGAGCTGCACGGAGTCGAGCTCGCCGCGCAGGATGCGCCATGCGAGCGTGACGTCGCGGTCGCGGTCGGCGGGATGCGTGATCTCGTTGTCGCGCTGGCCGACGAGCTCCTCGCGCCGACGGCCGAGCATCGCGCAGAGGGCGTCGTTGACGCGTACGTAGCGCCCGTTCGCGCCGAGGATCGCCATGCCGATGGGCGCGTGGTGGAAGGCCGCGTCGAAGAACGATGCGATGTCCTCGACGAGCTCGTCGCCCTGCACCGCGCGCAGCAGGCAGAGGATCGTGCCGTCGACGCGCTGGGATCGCAGCGTCTTCAGCCGGACGGGGGTGCCGTCGGCCTCGTAGCCCTCGACGACGTCCGAGACGCTCCAGCCGAGCAACTCGTCGCGGGTGCGGCGCAGCAGCTCCATGGCGAGGTCGTTCGCGTCGACGACAAGACCGTGCTCGTCGAGCGCGAGCGCCGGCGCGGCGAGAGAAGCAGGCACGCTCCAGTCATCGACACGGACCATGCCGAACTTGAAGCCGGTGTCATGTCCGGCGGTGGGCGAGCTCAGCGACGGATGCGCCAGCGGTCAGCCTTGGCCGAGCGCGCGGCGCAGGTCCGCGACGAGGTCCTCCGCGGCCTCGATCCCGCACGACAGCCGGACGAGGTCGGCGGGCACGGCGGCGTCGGAGTCCTCGACGGACTGGTGCGTCATCGCCTGCGGGACCTCGATCAGCGACTCGACGCCGCCGAGCGACTCGGCGAGCGTGAAGATGTGCGTCGAGCTCGCGATGCGCACGGCGTCGGGGTGGCGGAAGGAGACCATGCCGCCGAAGCCCGGCCAGCGCACGTCGTAGGCGCCCGCGACGCCCTCGAGGAACGCGCTCACCGCCGCGCCGTTCTCGGCGTGCGCGCGCATGCGCAGGTGCAGCGTGCGCAGGCCGCGGTGCACGAGGAAGCAGTCCATCGGCCCGGGCACGGCGCCGATCGCGTTCTGGACGAAGCGCACGCGCTCGTGCAGCTCGGGATCCGCGACGACGACCGCGCCGCCGACCGTGTCCGAGTGACCGCCGAGGTACTTCGTCGTCGAGTGCACGACGGCGTCCGCGCCGAGCATCAGCGGAAGCTGGTTGGCCGGCGTCGCGAACGTGTTGTCGACGGCCACGAGCGCGGCCTTCTTGCACGCCACGACGCCCGCGATGTCGACGACGTTCAGCAGCGGGTTCGTCGGGGTCTCGACCCAGATCAGGCTGGTGTCGTCGCGCACCGCGCCCGCCACCGCTTCGAGGTCGGTCTGGTCGACCATCGTGTACTCAAGGCCCCAGCGCGTGAGCACCTTGTCGACGAGCCGGTACGTGCCGCCGTAGAGGTCGGCCGGGATGACGATGTGCCCGCCCGCCTCGGCGGCGACCGTGATCAGCGCGTGCGTCGCGGCCATGCCGCTCGAGAACGCGCTGCCCAGCCCGCCTTCGAGCGCGCCCAGCGCGAGCTCCAGCGCGGCCCGCGTCGGGTTCGCCGAGCGCGAGTAGTCGTACTCCTCGACGAACGCGCCCGGCGCGCTCTGGGCGTACGTCGAGGTCTGGTGGATCGCCGGGATCACCGAGCCGTAGTGCGGGTCGGGATCCAGGCCGGCGTGGACCACGCGCGTCGCGAACGCCGCGTCGTCGGGGAGCTTGCTCATCGTGCGAGCGCCTCCAGGAGATCGGCGCGCGTGAGGATTCCCACCGGGCGGCCGTCGACCGTCACCATCAGCGCCTCGCGGTCGCCGGCGAGCAGCCCGACGGCCTCCTCGATGAGGTCGCTCGCGGCGACGGCCGGAAACGGCGAGCTCATCATGTCGACGACCTTGGCGCTCAGCAGCGCCGGGTCCTCGATCACGTGGCGCAGCAGGCCCCGCTCGGAGATCGATCCGACGACGGCGCTCGCGTCGTGCGCGGACACCACCGGCAGCTGCGACACGCGGTGCTCGTTGAGCAGCGCGACGGCGTCGCGCACCTCGTCGTGCGCGCCGACGGTCACGAGGTGGGGGATGTCGCTCGCCGCCTGCTTGCGCGCGAGCACGTCGGCGATCGTGACGTTCTCGGAGCGCTCGATGAAGCCGTACTGCGTCATCCACGCGTCGCTGTAGACCTTCGACAGATACGAGCGGCCGCCGTCGGGGAGGATCACGACGACCATCGCGGCCGGGTCGTCGAGCTCACGCGCCACCTCGAGCGCGGCCACGCACGCCAGCCCGCACGAGCCGCCCGTCAGCAGGCCCTCCTTCTGCGCGAGCCGCCGCGTCATGAGGAACGCCTCGCGGTCTGAGACCTTGACGTAGCGATCGACGATCGACGGGTCGAACGTCTCGGGCCAGAAGTCTTCGCCGACGCCCTCGAGCAGGTACTGCTTCGGGCCCTCGGGGCCGGCGGTGTAGATCGAGCCCGCCGGGTCGGCGCCGATGACCTGGATGGCCGAATTGCGCTCCTTGAGGTAGCGCCCGACGCCGCTGATCGTGCCGCCCGTGCCCACGCCGACGACGACGTGCGTCAGCGCGCCGCCGGTCTGCTCCCACAGCTCGGGGCCCGTCGTCTCGTAGTGCGCGCGCGGGTTCGCGGCGTTGGAGTACTGGTCGGGCCGGAAGCCGCCGGGGACCTCGGACGCCAGCCGCTCGGCGACCTTGTAGTAGGACTCCGGCGATTCCGGCGCGACGTCCGACGGCGTCACGACCACCTCGGCGCCGTACGCGCGCAGGAGGTCCATCTTCTCCTTGGACTGCTTGTCGGGCATGACGGCGATCACGCGGTAGCCCTTCAGGCGGGCCGCGATCGCGAGGCCCGTGCCGGTGTTGCCGGACGTCGGCTCGACGATCGTCCCGCCGGGGCGCAGCGACCCGTCGCGCTCGGCCGCCTCGATCATCGCGACCGCGACGCGGTCCTTGATCGAGCCGCCGGGGTTGAGGTACTCGACCTTCGCGACGAGCTGCGCCGTCAGGCCGGCGCCCAGGCGCGACAGCCTGACGAGCGGCGTGCGCCCGACCGCGTCGAGGATCGAGTCGTCGATCTGCTGGACGAGCGCCATCGGCCATGGACTCTACGGGCACGCGCCGGCCGGCAGCGGCGCCCGGCCAAGGTCGTCCGCACGCCGACCGGCCGCGCGGGGGATCGGCTGCGCACGGCCATCGGTCAGCGTGCGGACCTCGCCGGGAGTAGGGGTTCACGGCGAGGCCGATCCGACGCGGGCGGCGCCGTCGCCGCCCTGATTCCCCGTTGGCGGCGACGACCCTAGAGCTTCCCACGTCCGATCTGCCTATAAAGCGTATGCTGATCAACAATGCGTTGTCAAGGGGGTGTCCGACCAGTTGTATGCCTCCGGTGGCCAAGCTCATCAGGGAGGCGCTGCGCGAGTTGCGCGAGCAGCGCAACCTCAGCCGGTCACAGCTGTCGCGCCAGACCGTCGCCGTCGGCGACCCCGGCGTGAGCGAGTCGACGATCGAGGCGCTCGAGACGAAGCCCGGTCGCGTCCCCGACGCGTCGACGCTCGAGAGCCTCGCGCGCACGCTCGGCGTCGAGCCCGCCACGTTCTACGAGTACCCGATCGCCGTGGCGCGCCGCGCGGGCCGCGCGGTCATTCGCGAGCGCGAGGCCGAGGCGCTCGGGGATCGAGCCCAGCAGCGCAGCGAGCATCCTTCAGGCGCTCGCGGTACCACGCCTGCTCGTCGAGGTCGCGGGGATCGAGCAACGTGAGCGCGCGCTCGTAGGCGGCCGCGATCTCGCGCATCGCCGCGTCGCGGCTGGGCTGAAAGTCCGGCGGGCCGCCGCCGCGGCTGGGCTGAAAGTCGGGCGGGCCGCCGCCGCCCTGCAGGACTGCGAGCAGCGGGAGCTGGATGTGCTTCATCGACGCCTCCGGTGCGCCGGCCGCTTCACTGTCTCCCGTCCCGCGTGCGGAAGACCCCGGGTCCGCGGCGGCGTTCGCTGCCCGGGAGATCGAAGGTAGCTCGGCGGGCGGATGGAGCGCGAGCGCTCGCGGTGCCCCGTGTTCATCGCCGAGGAACGGTGTTCGTACAAGATTGACGCAAAGACCTGCGAGCCGCGGTTATTGTGCAGCGGACAAATCCGCTGCTTCGGGGAGCGCGGGCCAACACAGGCAGGGGGAAACCACATGCACGACAGCATTTCGACCGACGGGCCACAGCGCCCACGCGTCCGGCGGGGGCTCGGCATCCTGGTTGGCGTAGCGCTGATGGCTTCGCCGCTGGCGCTCGCGCCGGCCGCATCCGCGCAGTCCGGCGACTCGCTCGGAGGCCTGGACACCCTTCTCCAGGGCGTGCTCGAGGGGTTGACCGGCGGCAATACGCTCGGGCACCTCGTGGGCAGCGGCAGCTCTGAGCAGACAGTTTGCTACGTGCCCGACGGACTAGGCGCCACGTTGAGCTGCGTCGTCTTGCCCGTCGGGAACGCTATCAACAGCGGTCCCGGGGCCAAGAAGAGGATCAAGGCCAAGCGCATCGGCGGGTCCGCCCGCTGGGTCAACCGGTAAGCAGCCTCCGGCACGGTGGCTCACGCGGCAGGCGCCACGTGAGCCGCAAGCCGGGCCGCGTCAGCCGATCTTCAGCGAGTTGACGATCTCGGTGTAGACGGCCGGGGCCTCCTTGAGGTCCTTGCCCTCGCCGACGAACTGCAGGACGTAAAGCCGGCCCTTCGCCAGGATCGCGCGCACGAACAACGTGCCCTTGTTGTCCGCGGCGTTCGTGATGCGCGCGTCGCGCGCCTTGAAGGTCTGGTAGGTCGTGGCCTTCTCGTCCTTGACCGTGCCGCCGACGTTCGCCGCACCGCCCGCGATCGCCCCGTGCAGGTCGCCCGCGACGCCGTCCGGCAACGTCGTGTAGCCGATCGAGAACGCCCGGTCGTCGCTGTCGCTCGTGTAGGAGACCGCCTGCACGGTGCCCTTCGCCGTCGGCACCGACTGCTGCTCGCGCTTGGGCTTGCCGGGCATGCTGACGGTGAATCCGTCGCCGTTCAGCGTGGTGAGGTCCTTCGAGGCTTCGCCACCGCACGAGGCGAGTGCGAGCGCGACAACCATGGTGAGTCCCGCGAGGGGGAGCTTGATGAGTGAGCCCATGCGGCGGACCCTCTCATGGATGGGATGCCGGAGGGCCCGTTAGGCCCCGTGGCAGCGCTTGTACTTCTTGCCGCTGCCGCACGGGCAGGGGTCGTTGCGGGCGGGCACGTCGCCGACGATCCGCGGTGGCTGTGGCGCGAACCCGGGCTCGCGAAGCTTGTTGATGCGCATCGCCGCCTTGTCGATCGCGCGCCAGCCGGCCGGGTTGGACTCGCGCGCATGCGCGAGGCGCGCGGCGTTCACGGCCTTGGCCGCCGCCTTGTGCGCGCCGCAGAAGTCCGTGCTGGCGTCCTCGAGCCCGGACGGGAACGTGAACGACGTGCCCTGGCAGGCCTCGCAGTCGTCGTAGGCCGGCTCCACGCGATCGAGCTGGACCTTGCTGCGGTCGAGCGCGACGGAGCCGAAGGCCTCTTGGACGAGGTCCTGAAGCGCGCCCAAGCCGAACGGGCCCCACGGCTGGCCGACTGAAATCGCCGGCGAGCCGAACGCGCCCCGCTCGCCGCCGGCGTCATCCAGCAGCCGCGGCAGCGCGCCGGAGATCGCGCGGTCGAAGTACTCGCCGCTGGCGAGGACGAGCTCGTACTTCAGGCCGGCGAGCATCGCGGGCGCCGCCCAGTGCCCGACCGCGGCGCCGAGGTCTCCGTCCCCGGCTTCGAGCTCGCGCAGCAGTGCGGAGCGCAAGACGTAGACGTCGAGCTCGAGCACCTCGTGCTCGTTGTCGACGTTGGTCGCCGCCCAAGCCTCGCCGCGGTTGGCGATCCACGAGAGCGGGTCGTCGGTCATGACGAAGAAGCGCAGCCACAGCTGGAACTTGCGCGGATGGATGTCGAGGTCGTACGGGAAGTCCAGCCGCAGCTCGAGCAGCGCGAACTCGTCCTGCGGCGGGTCCTCGAGCAGGGCGAGCGGATCGAGGCTGTCGGGAGCTTGCGTCGCCATCGTCGTCATGAGGCTAACGACCCGCCGATCGCGACCGAGATTGCGGACGGAAGGTGGCCGCAATGCTGGCTAGGGTTGGCGAACATCCACTTCAAGAGAGGACGGCCCGACATGGATTGGAAGCTCGAGCTCGTAGCGATCCCGGTCACCGACGTCGACCGCGCGAAGGCCTTCTACTCCGACCAGGTCGGCTTCAACGCCGATCACGACCACGTCGTCAGCGACGAGATGCGCTTCGTGCAGCTCACGCCGCCCGGATCGGGCTGCTCGATCGCGGTGGGCACGGGCGTCACCGAAGCCGCGCCGGGCTCCGTGCAAGGCATGCAGCTCGTCGTCTCCGACATCGAGGCGGCGCACGCACATCTCACCGAGCGCGGCGTCGAGGTGTCCGACATCCAGGACTTCCCGTGGGGACGCTTCGTGTTCTTCAGCGACCCCGACGGCAACGGCTGGGCGGTCCAGGCGATGATCGCGCGCGACTGACGGCGCTGGCAGAATCCGGAGCATGCCGCTGCGGCTCGCCGACGCCTTCCGCACGCCCGACGAGCCTCAGATCGCCGACGGCGACTTCCTGCTGACCTGCACCTGCGGCCTCGAGCAGCGCCTCGACGCGATGACGGTCGAGGATCTCGGCGGCCTCACGCTCTATGACTGCGGGCGCTGCGAGAGCACCGACGTCGCGATCATGATCGACAACGACGCCACGCGGCTGTGGCTCGCGACGAGCGCGATGACCCGCCGCCAGGAGGCGAGCGGCCACCGCGTCAACGGCTACGTGGTCGGCTCGCGGGTCGACGTCGCGCTACGGCCGCCGGACGCCGACGACGACCTGCTGCTGATCGTCTCGACGCCGAACCTCTTCACGGCGCTGCGCAATCTCTGACCCGGCGCGTAACGAACCGCCGCCGCGCGGGACATAGCGGTGGACAACCGCTCAGCCGAGGAGGATCACCACGATGGCCGACCTGACCGAGATCGAGGCAGAGCTCTGCGAGTCGGCGCCGGCCGACTACTCGGACCTCCGCGCGCTGTACATCAACTGCACGCTCAAGCGCTCGCCCGAGATCTCGCACACGCAGGCGCTCGCCGACCGCTCGATCGAGATCATGCGGCGAAACGGCGTCGAGGTCGACGTCATCCGCGCGATCGACCACGAGATCGCGACGGGCGTGTGGCCGGACATGACCGAGCACGGCTGGGACGCCGACGAGTGGCCCGCGATCTCCGAGCAGGTCATGGCGGCGGACATCCTCGTGCTGCTGTCGCCGATCTGGCTCGGCGAGAAGTCGTCGGTCTGCACGAAGATCATCGAGCGGCTGTATGGCAACAGCCACATCCTCAACGAGGCCGGCCAGTACGCCTACTACGGACGGGCCGGCGGCTGCATCATCACCGGCAACGAGGACGGCGCGAAGCACTGCGCGATGAACATCCTCTACTCGCTGCAGCACCTCGGCTACACGATCCCGCCGCAGGCCGACTCGGGCTGGCTCGGCGAGGCCGGGCCCGGCCCGAGCTACACGGACCCCGGCTCGGGCGGTCCGGAGAACGACTTCACGAACCGCAACACGGCGTTCATGACGTGGAACCTGCTCCACGTCGCGCGCATGCTCAAGGACGCGGGCGGCATCCCCGCGCACGGCAACCAGCGCACGCTGTGGGACGCGGGCTGTCGCTTCGACTACCCGAACCCGGAGCACCGCCGCTGAGGTCCGGCGCCCTGGCCGGCCCGGCCCGGGCGCTGCTTACACGGGAAGCTCCCGGGATCCTCCCAGCGTCGGCGACGATGCTTCCCTCACCAACTCTTCGACGACACAGCGAGGGAGCATCGTGAGCAAGCGCATCGACCGCCGCCAGGCACTTGGCGCCATCGGCACCATCAGCCTTGGAGGCCTGCTGGCCGCCTGCGGCAAGGACGCCGGCGACGGGGGCACGGCCTCCGTCGCGACCACCGCCGGCGAGACGGCGACCGTCGCGCCGAAGACCAGCACGAGCGATGCGACGAGCGCGCTGTTCGACGACGCCGCGAGCTGCGCGCTGACGGTCGAGCAGACCGAGGGGCCGTACTACTTCGACGCCGACAAGATCCGCAGCGACATCCGCGAGGACCGCAAGGGCACGCGGCTGCGGCTCGCGCTGCGCGTGCGCGACGCCGGCACGTGCGAGCCGATCCCCGACGCGGTCGTCGACATCTGGCACGCCGATGCCGGCGGCGCGTACTCGGGCTTCGACGGCGCTCCCGCGCAGACCCGCTACCTCCGTGGCGCACAGGTCACGAACAAGGAGGGCGTCGCGGAGTTCACGACGGTCTATCCGGGCTGGTATCAGGGGCGGACGACGCACATCCACGCGAAGGTCCACCTCGACAGCGCGACCGCTCTGACGACCCAGCTGTACTTCGACGACGACCTCTCGGCGAAGGTCCACGCGACGGGTCCCTACGCCGGCCGCGGCCAGCCCGACCAGCTCAACGCGAGCGACGGCATCTTCGACGACTCGCTCGTCGTGACCGCGAAGGCCGACGACGGCGGCTACCTCGCCGTCATGACGTTCGACGTGCGCGCGGCCTGAGCCTCGCGCGGGGCGCCCCGCGGGCTCGGTCGGCGCTACTCGGCCTGGCGGCCGAGGATCACGACGAAGCGCTCGACGCGGCGGCGCTCGTCATCCGAGAGCGGCTCGCCGGTCTCGACGAGCAGCGTCATCGGGCCGCGGTCGTGCGCCCACTGCGTGGCGGCTTCGCCGAATCCGGCTGCCACCCACACGAGCGCCATCGCGCCCGCGTACGTCATGACCGTGCGCTCCTGCTGCTCGGGGGTCGCCTCCGTGCGCAGCACGGGGCACGGTCACGAGGTCCAGGCGATGGGCGACGTCGGAGATCGCGTCGAGGCCGCCGCCGTCGACGAGCAGCGCGAGCTCGCCCTCCTGGAGCATCGAGCTCACCCAGCCCTCGGGCGCGCCGTCGAGGACGCCGGGGGTGCAGACGAGGCGAAAGAGCGGGTCGGCCATGGCGCTGCACGCTACACGCCGCGGCGCGCAGCCCCGCGTTGGGGTGGCTGAGCCCGCGGCGCGCAGCCGTCGCGCGGCGGCGGTCGGCTCGCGGCGCGCAGCCCCGCGCGCGGCGGTCGGCTCGCGGCGCGCAGCCTCCGCGCGGGTCGGTCAGCTCGCGGCGCGCAGCCGCCGCGCGCGGCGCAGGAGCTCGGCGCGCGCGACCTCGTTGTCGGCGTAGCCGGCCGCGCGCTCGTACGCGCGGGCCGCGCCGGGCGCGTCGCCGGTGCGGTCGAGGAGGTCGGCGCGGGCGGCGTGCAGCGGCGCGTACCCGGCCAGCGCAGCGTCCGTGAGCAGCGGCTCGAGCAGCGCGAGGCCTTCGGCCGCCCGGCCGGCGCGACCGAGCGCGGCGGCGCGGTTGACGTCGATGACCGGCGACGGCGCCCGCCGCGCGAGCTCGCCGTAGAGCGCCGCGATCTGGCAGTGGTCGGTCTCCTCCGGCGACGGCGCGTTGGCGTGCAGCGACGCGATCGCCGCCTGGAGCTGGTAGGGCCCCGGCCGCCGGCGTCGCAGCGCGCCGTCGAGCAGCATCGTGCCTTCGCGGATGCGGCCGAGGTCCCAGCGCGCGCGGTCCTGATCGTCGAGCGCGACGAGATCGCCGTGCTCGTCGACGCGGGCGTCGCGGCGCGAGTCGTGCAGCAGCATGAGCGCGAGCAGGCCGGCGACCTCGGGGTCGTCGGGCATGAGCCGGGCGAGCAGCCGGCCGAGGCGGATCGCCTCCGCGCACAGCTCGCCGCGCACGAGCCGGTCGCCGGCCGACGCGCTCCAGCCCTCGTTGAAGACGAGGTAGACGACGGCCAGCACCCCCGCGAGGCGGCCGGGAAGCTCCTCGTCGGGCGGGATCCGGTACGGGATGCGGGCCGTCGCGATCTTGCGCTTCGCGCGCACGATCCGCTGCGCCATCGCCGTCTCCTCGACGAGGAACGCCCGCGCGATCTCGCCCGTCGTCAGCCCGCCGAGCGAGCGCAGCGTCAGCGCGACGCGCGCGGGCATCGCGAGCGCGGGATGGCAGCACGTGAACATCAGGCGCAGGCGGTCGTCGCCGATCGTGGACGCCGGCTCGTCGTCGTCCGGCGCCGCGGTCTCGAGCTCGGCGAGCACGCCCAGGCGCTCGACGCGATCGGCGAGGACGCGGTCGCGGCGCAAGCGGTCGATGGCCTTGCGCCGCGCGGTAGTCGTGATCCACGCGCCCGGGCTTCTCGGGACGCCGTCGCGCTCCCACGCGACGATCGCGGCGGCGAACGCGTCCTGCACCGCGTCCTCGGCGAGCTGGAAGTCGCCGACCTGGCGGATGAGCGTTGCGAGCACCGCGGCGCGCTCGTCGCGGAAGGCCGCCTCGGCGGCCGCGGTGCTCGGCAGCGTCACGCGCGCCCTGCTACGCCATGCCGGTGTCGTCGAACACGACGACCGGGCGCACCTCGACCGAGCCGTAGCCGACGTTCGGGATCTTCGCGGCCCACGCCAGCGCGGCGTCGAGGTCCGGGACGTCGACGAGGTAGTAGCCGCCGAGCGCCTCCTTGGTCTCCGCGAACGGGCCGTCGGAGATGACGGTCTCGCCGTCGCGCACGCGCACGGTCGTCGCGGTCTGGGCGGGATGCAGCGCGTCGCCCGCGACCATCGCGCCGGACTCCTGCAGCTCCTGCGTGTAGGAGAACCACCGGGGCATCTCGGCCTCGAGCTCTTCGGGCGCGCGCTCGACGTCGGTCGGGGAGTAGATCAGGAGCATGTACTGCGGCATGGGACACCTCGTGGGGTTTCGGGGGCCGGTCCGATCCGGCCCGCTGCAAGGACGACGAACGGGATCTCCGGATTCGACACCCCCGCGCCGCGCGATGCAACTTTCTTCGAACGGGAGTACCTGCGGCGGTCCCGGGAAGCTCCCGGGAAGCTCCCCGCAACCTCCCACGCTGCGCGCCGACGCTGCTGTCATCAACCCGCGACCACACAGGAGCCGGACCGATGAGCCAACACACCACGAACAGCGTCACGCGCCGCCAGGCCGTCGGCATGGCCGGTGCCGCCGGGGCGGCGCTGGTCCTGAGCCGGATCTCGGGACCCGATCGCCTGCTCGCGTCGCTCGGCGTCTCCGACGTCGCGCAGGCCGCGGCGACGTCGTGCGTGCTGACGCCCGACAAGACCGAGGGCCCGTACTTCGTCGACGAAAAGCTCAACCGCTCGGACATCCGCTCCGATCCCGCCGACGGCAGCGTCCAGCCGGGCGCGCCGGTGAGCCTGACGATGGTCGTCGTGCGCTCCGACGGCAACTGCGCGCCGGTGTCGGGCGCGGTCGTCGACATCTGGCACGCGAACGCCGCCGGCAAGTACTCCGACGTCGCCGGCGAGGGCACGTCCGGCAAGAAGTACCTCCGCGGCCTGCAGGTCTCCGATGCCGGCGGGCAGGCGAAGTTCACGACGATCTACCCCGGCTGGTATCAGGGCCGCGCCGTCCACATCCACTTCAAGGTCCGCGTCTTGCATGGCGCGAGCCAGACCTACGAGTTCACCTCGCAGCTGTTCTTCCACCCGGCGACGACGAGCGCGGTCTACGGCACCGGCGTCTACGCCGCGCGCGGCCAGGCGAGCACGTCGAACGCGTCGGACGGCATCTACGGCAGCGACGGCGCAAAGCTCGTCGTCGCGCTCACGCCGGACGGCAGCGGCGGCTACGCCGGGACGTTCGTCGTCGGCCTGTCCGGGCTGCCGAGCGGCACGGGCACGGGCACCGGAACCACGGCGAACACCGTCGGCGCCGCGATCGCCTCGACGCGCTTCCGGCGCACGAAGACCGGCCGGCGCATCCTGCGCGTGACGAGCACCCTGAGCGAGCCGGCCGCGGTCACCGCGCGGCTGGCGCGCTCCGGCACGACGCTCGTGCGCAAGACCGGCAGCCTCGCGACGGGCACGCGGGCCGTCGAGCTGCGCGTCCCGCTGCGCACCCCCGGCGGCAAGGCGCGGCTGACGGTCGTCTACACCGACGCCGCCGGCCTGAAGAAGACCGTCGCGCGGACCGTCACGGTCCCGCGCAAGACGCGATCGCGCCGAGCCGCGACCGCGACGATCAGGAGCTGACCGCCGCGGCGGAGCCCGCGCCGAAGCAGACGAAGCCCGCCGCGGTCGCGTAGTCCGCGTCGCCGTCGCCGAGCGCGCCGGCGCAGGCGAGCGCGAGCGCCGGCGCCGGCTCGAGGCCCGCGGCGAGCCGTTCGTGCAGCGCGAGCATGAGCCGGTGGGTCGGCTCGTCGGGCACCTGCACGACGCTCGCCACGAGCGCGCTCGTGCCGAGCGCCAAGAGCGCGCCGCTGAAGCCCATGAGCTCGTCGCCGGGGCGCACGGCGGTCACCCCGCCGTCGCAGGCGCTGAGGATCATGTCGCGCGGCGCGGCGCTCAGGCGCTCGAGGTCGTACACCGTGAGCGGCCCGTCGGCGAGCGCGAGCGCCGAGAACAGCGGGTTGTCCGACCGAAACGTGCCGTGGCTCGCGATGTGCGCGAGCGTCGCGGTCTCGAGCGCCGCCGCAACGGCTGCGACGCTCGCGTCTTCGGGCGCGAGCACCGCCGCCCCACGGTGGCGCTCGGCGAGCGTGCGTACCTCAGCCGCCGCTTCCGGCAGCCCCGGCCCCGCGGCGAGCAGGAGCGAGCGGCCGCCCTTCGAAGCTCCGCGCCGCTCCGCCGCCCGCAGCCACAGCGCAGCGGATGGCGCGACGCTCAGCGGGCGCCCTGCGCAGGACGGCAGCGCTGCCCACGGAACGGCGTGCAGCTCGCCCGTCGGCACGAGCACGAGCTCGCGGCCGGGGTCGCCGATCCACGTCTGCAGCGCGCCGAGCAGCAGCTCGTCGAGCTGCGCCGCGGCGTGCTCGGCGTTGGCGCGCGACATCGCGCGCGACGCCGTCGAGCCCGCTCCGCGCGCGAGCCGGCGCAGCGCCGAGCGCAGCGACGCGAGCTCGTGCGCGACTGCGCCGCCGCCGTCGCCGAGCGCGACGAGCCGCGGCCGCGCCTGCGCCGCCACGACGACCGCGCAGAGCGAGCCCGAGCCGTGGACGAACTCGACGAGCACGCGCTCTCCCAGCGCCGCGCGCAGCCGGTCCGCCGCCGGCGGCCCGCCGTGCGTGGCGCTCGCGTCCGAGCCCGGGGCGGCGTGGCGCGCGCGACGCCGGATGGCACCTTCGATCTCGGTCTGCCGGCGCAGCAGGCCGTGTGTGTCCTCCGAGCTCTTGCCTGCATCGCCGATCGCGCTGAGCACCGACCGCAGCTCGCCGAGGTCCGCCGCGAGCGCGTCGTCGTCGGGCGGCCGCGCGGGTCGCTGCCAGAGCGCGCCGGCTCGCCCGCGCTCGGCCCACTCGAGCACCGCGTCCGCGCGACCCGCCTCGAGCGCGAGCCGCAGGCCGAGCGCGGTGAGGGCGTTGCCGTGCCCCGTCGCGGCGGCGCGCAGCTCCGTCGCGCCGAGGCTGAGCCGGTGCTGCTCGAGCACCGCGAGCCCGGCGCGCAGCGCGCGGACCGCGACGCCACGACGGCCGTCGGCGAGCCGCCGCAGCGCCTCGGCGTGCCAGGCGCCGAGCCGCAGCGCGACGGGGCCGCTGTCGCGCGCCCGCGGTGATGTGAGCGAGGTCGCGCGCGGCGTCATCCGTCCGCCCGAGCGCGAGCGCGACGTGCGCCGCGAGCAGCTGCGCGTCGAGCGCGGCCGCGGGCCAGCCCGCCGCCGCGAGCTGGGACGCGACGTCGCGCGCCCGGGCGTGAAGCTGCGCGTCGCGCGAGCCGGCGGCGTACGCGGCGCGGACGGCCAGGTGGTCGGCGAGGGCGACCCAACCGGGACGCTGCTGGCGGGTGAGCTCCTCGCGCGCTCGCTCGGCCGCGGACAGCGCCGCGGCGGGCTCCCCGCAGGCGAGCTCGGCCTCGGCCAGGGCGAGCCGCGCCTCGCGACTCGAGGTGCGCGAGCTCGCTGCTGGACAGAAGCTCGATCGCGCGCCGCGCGCTCGTCTGCGCTTCGCGCTGCAGGCCCGCCGCGAGGAGCACGTGGCAGCGATCGACCTCCAGCACCCCCCGCCGGACGCCTGTGGCGTCGTCGAACAGCGGCTCGGCCGCGTCGAAGGCCTCGAGCGCGGCCGGCAGGTCTCCGCGCCGGCTGCGCGACCCAGCCGAGGTTCGACTGCGCGAGCGCGGCGTACAGCGACAGGCCGATCCGGCCGGCGAGCTGCTTGGCTTCCCGCAAGTCGGTCTCGGCGGCGCGCAGCGAGCCGCGGTAGGCGTGCGTGACCCCGCGGTTGCACAGCAGGGCGACGACGTCGGCGCTGTCGCCGTCGCCGGCTCGCCGCAGCAGGGCGAGCGCGCGGCGAAAGCCCTCGAGCGCCTCTCTTGCCGCGGCCAAGGCGCTGGAGGATCAGGGCGTGCTGCTGTGCGAGACGCCCGTCGACGGCTCCGGCCCCGCGCATCGCAAGGCCCGCTTGGCGCAGCGCGGCGGTCGAGTCCCCGTGCGCGAGCAGCGCGTGGGCGAGGCTCATGCGGGCCTCGGCGACGCGCTGCTCGGAGCCCGCTCTGCGAGCCGACCGCGATCGCCGCGCGCATGAGCTCGACGGCGGTAGGCGCGTCGTCGAGGTGCAGCGCCGCGATGCCCATCGCGCGATGGGCGACCGACGCGGTCTCGTGCAGGCCGGCGGCGATGGCGCCCTCCAGCGCTTCGGTGGCGAGCTCGCGGGCGCGCGCCGGGTCCTCGCCGAGCAGCCGGTGGGCCTCCTCCGCCATCGCGGCGAGGTCGCTCGGCGCCGTCGTGGCGCGCAAGGTCAGATCGACAGCCATGCGGTCTCGACGAGCCGGCGCGCGCCGGAGCAATCGTCGAGACGGAGACTCAAGCTGACCGGGCCGGCACCGACTCCGCACGCCGACGAACCGCCCGCGCTCGTCCGCTTGCGTCGCGATCACGTCCGCGCCGTGGCGGATCGCGACTTGCGCGCGTTGCGGCGGCACGAGCTGCCCGACGAGCGTGAGCGTGTCGTCGCCCGCCGGCTCGGCCTCGAGCTCGATCGTCAGCTCGTCGGCCTCGAACGTCAGCATGCGCAGCTCGGTCGTGCCGCGGACGGCGAGCAGCGGCTCGTCGATCATGGAGTCGGACACGAGCGCGGCGAGCTCGGCGTCGATCGTGCGCCATTCGATCGCCGCGCGCGCGGCGGCCTGGACGGGCGCGGGAACCGGGTCGATCGCCCCGAAGACGCGTCGCAGCTCGTCGAGCAGGAGGTCGTCGTCGAAGGAGGTCATCAGCGGCATCTCACCCATAAGAGCCCGGCGGGGTCGTCGTGATACGTAGCTTTTCCAACGCGCGGCGCAGGCTCTCCAAACAGCGCCCGCGCGTAGGGCCGATGCTACCGATCGCCATGCCGAGCGCGGCGCCGATCTCCTCGTAGCTCGGGGCGGGATCGAGCGCGAGCATGCGCAGCAGCGACTGGCAGCGCGCCGGCAGCGTCGCGAACGCGCGCCACAGCTCGGCGTCGCGCTCGCGCTCGAGCAGGCGCGCGTCATCGACCGGCGGCACGCTGTCGACGGGCATGCTGTCGTCGTCGGTCGGGACCTGACGCGACTGGTGGCGCAGCACGCGCAGGCACTCGTTGCGCGCGGTCGCCGCGAGCCAGCCGGCAAGCGCCTCGGGGTTGCGCAGCCGGTCGATGTGCTCGACCAGCCGCAGCCAGGTCGTCTGCACGACGTCGGAGGCGCTCGGCTCATCGAGGCGATGGCTGCGCGCGATGGCCCAGAGCAGGCCCTCGTAACGCTCCACGAGCGTGCTCCATGCCGCCCGGTCGCCCGCGGCCGCCAACTGCAACAGCTCTCCGACTTGCAACGCGCGCTCACCTTCCGGATCGATATCAGGGCTAACCCTAATCTCACGCGCGGGCGTGACGGCGGTCACACGTAGCGGGGACACGGCGAGGTAGGTTCGGGATCGAGGTCACCCCATACGCCAGGAGCACCATGAGCTACGAAGATGAGACCTACGAGGTTCCCTGGAAAAGCCACCGCTGGGATCTCGCGATTCTGCAACAGGAGAACATCTCGTTCCTAGGCGCGCCGGGTCGCTGGGTGCTCTACCGCCCCGAGCGGTTGATCGTGCGCCGCTCCGCGCTCGACGACAGCAGGGTTCGCGAGGCGCTTTCGACCGCCGAGAGCGACCGCTGCGAGGACGACGCGGTCGCGGTCGCCGCGGCGCTGGGCCTCGAGCTCCTGCGCGTTCCCGAGCACAAGGTCGTCGAGGCCGTCCGCCGGATCAACGGGATCGCACCGGGCGCGGCCTCGCTGAACCACGTCGCGATCGCCGGACCGCACTACATCGGCGGCGACGACGACCCCGAGAACGCCGAGGACCCGGGCGACATCCCCGGGCCCGAGGGCGCGGGGGAGGGTGTGAACGTGCTCGTCCTGGACACGGGCTACTCGGCCGAGTCGACGGCGATGCTCAACATCTCAAACGGCGAGGAGGAGATCGTCGACTCGGACCATGACGGCTTCCGCGACCCGGCGGCCGGGCACGGCACGCACCTCTGCGGCATCATCGCGCGCTGCGCGCCGAACGCGACGATCATCCCGCGGCGCCTGCTCGACACCGCCGTCGGCGCGGCCGACGACCTTTCCGTCGCCGGGGAGCTGCTCGAGTTCGGCATGGACGCGCACATCATCAACTGCTCGTTCAGCATGCAGGCGCTCGACGGCGTGCCCCCCGTCGCGCTGCAGGCGGCGCTCGGGAAGCTGCCGCTGACGACCGTGGTTGTCGGGGGCGCGGGCAACTCCGGCACGTCGGCGCCGAACTGGCCGGCGGCGTTCGAGCGGGTCGTCTCGGTCGGCGCGGTCGGTCAGCCCCCGGGGTCGACGAACTGGGTGCAGACGGACTTCACGAACTTCGGCTCGTGGGTGAACTGCTGCGCGCCGGGGGTCAAGGTCGTCAGCACGTTCCTCAAGCGGCCGGAGGAGGGCTACGACACCGGGTTCGCATACTGGTCGGGCACGTCGATGGCCACGCCGATGGTCGCCGGCACGATCGCCGCGATGGCGAGCGGGGGCGCCAAGTCCAGCGGCGAGGGCGACCCGCTCCCGACGCGCGTGTCGGCCGCGGCCGACGCGGTTCTCGCGCTGCCGCCGATCGGCGCGGTCGGCGCGTTCGTGGCGCCGCCGGCACCGTAGGGCCGGCGGGCGCGGGTTACAAGCGCGGGCCGGTGAGGAGCCCGCGCTCGTGCGGGTCGCGGCGGGACATCCGGCTGGAGAGGATGCGCCCGCGCGGCGCGGCGTCCTGCAGCAGGCCCATGGATTCGAGCTCGTCGACGGCCTCGTCGACGTCGCGCTCGCCGATGTGCGCGAAGTCGGGCGCCATGGCGGCGAAGATCTCGCCGCGCGTGCGCGAGCCGTCGGCGAGGGTGAGCAGACGGTGCACCGCACCGCTCGGGTCGTGGATCGTCACGACCTCGTGGCGACCCACGATGTGCAGTTCGCCGCTGCCGCGCAGCAGCGGGCCGGCCATCGTGAGTCGCGGCCGTAGCGCTGGCATTGGTGCTCCTTTGGATTCATCGGTGCCCACGTCGACATGAGTCACACGGGAGAACCCTGATACATGCGGCGCGTCCGGCGTGCTCAGCGCCCGGCCATGATGCGGCGCTCGTACTCGGCCATGCTCTCGCCGTTCGAGGCGGGCGCCTCCGGCGCGGCGGCAGCCACGACCGTCGGGGGCGCGGGCGCGGCGGCCTTCCTGGCCTTTGCCTTCCTGGCCTTCGTAGCCGGCTTGGACTGGCTGCTGAAGTCCGTCCGTGCCTGGCCGCCGGGCTCCTCGAGCCGGCCGGGAATCAGCGCATCGGCGAGCGGGACGTCGCGCTTGACGACCCGCACGCCGTAGACGTACGCCAGCGCGCCGCCGAGCGTCCCGCCGAGCGTCAGCAGGCCGAGCGCCGCGCAGCCGGCGACGAGCCCGCCGGCGGTGACCTCGCCGTCGAGGTAGCCGGGGCGCTGCAGGACCCAGGTCGCGGCGAAGGTCGCGGTCGCCAGCAGCATCACGACGAGGTGGTAGTTGGCGAGCGTGCGGGCGCGTGACCCCTTGCTGAGATCGGCCCAGTCGAGCAGGCCCGTCAGCGACGTCGGGATCGCGACGAGCAGGCCACCGGAGATCGCCAGCAGCGCGCCCTTCGCCATTGCCTCCTCCTCGAGGCCGAACCAGCCGGCGAGCAGCATCAGGACGCCGACGGTGTAGGCGCCGATGCTCACGTCGGTGAGCGGCGCGTGAGAGGGCTTGCCGGCGAAGCCCTTGACGAGCGTGATCAAGGCGGACATGGATCCGAGGCTCCTTTGGACGGTGGTCGGCGGCGAAGGCCTGCCGCCGGGTGCTACGTCGTTTGCGCCGGCGCGGACGCGAACCTGACGCGCCGCCGCTTGCGAGATCCGTCCGCTGACGGCAGCGGGACTTGCGATGCCGGGACGCCAAGCCGACGCTCACCTGTGATCCGCACCTCGCCTTGCCTGGCCGCCGCGTTCGCGCTGGCGCTGGCGGGCGCGCCTCGAGCGCAGGCCGCTGCTGACCCGCTCCTGCGCCAGCAGTGGGCGGTCGGCGCGGGGGCCGGCGGCGTCGGCGCCGCGATCGCGTGGTCGCAGTCGCTCGGCGACGGCGTCCTCGTAGCGGTGCTCGACAGCGGCGCCCAGCTCGACCACCCCGACCTCGCGGCGAACCTCTGGACGAACCCCGGCGAGGTCGCGGCCAACGGCATCGACGACGACCGCAACGGCTACGTCGACGACGTCCACGGCGCCAACGTGCAGGACGGAAACGGGAACGTCGGCGACGACCTCGGGCACGGCACGCACGTCGCGGGCATCGTCGCGGCGGTCGCGGGCAACGGGCTCGGCGGCGCGGGGCTCGCGCCACGAGCGCGCATCATGCCCGTGAAGATCTTCGATGCCCGGCGCGAGGGCGACTCCGAGCTGCTCGCCCGCGGCATCCGCTACGCCGTCGCCCAAGGCGCGAGGATCGTCAACGTCTCCGCCACGGGCGCCGAGACGTCGCGTGAGCTCGACGCGGCGATCGCCGGCGCCGAGGCTCGCGGCGCGACGATCGTCGCCGCCGCCGGCAACGACGGCCGCGACATCGACCTGCGCCCCGCCTTCCCCGCGGCGTCGCCGAGCCCGGCCGTCCTGAGCGTCACCGCGACCGGCCGGCGGGGCGCGCTCGCGGCCTTCGCCAACCGCGGCCTGCGCAGCGTCGACCTCGCCGCGCCCGGCGCGAACATCCTCTCCACGGCGCCCGGCTCGCGCTTCGACGCGCGCAGCGGCACCTCGATGGCGGCCCCGTTCGTCGCCGGCGCGCTCGCGTTGCTCGCGGCGGTGCGCCCGGATCTCGGCCAGGCCGAGCTGCGCGACGTGCTGCGCCGCACCGCGGCACGGCCGCGGTCGCTGCTCGGCCTGCTCGGCGCGGGCACGCTCGACGCCGGCGCCGCGATGCACGCGATCCTGCCGGGAGCGCGGTGGCGCGAGCAGCCCGGCGGCGCTGCCGTCGTCGCGCCGCCGGTGCTGCACCTCGGCGGGCCCTTGCAGATCCGCGCGGGCCGCACCGCGACCGTCCGCTGGCAGGCGACGCCCGGCGTCGCGCGCTGGACGATCTACCTCCACGGGCGCCGCGCGGCGGAGCGCTCCAGCCGCGACCCGCGCGTGCTGCGAAAGCGCGTCCACGCGCCGGGCGCGCATCGCTGGAAGGTCGCCGGGCGCGACGCCGGCGGCGCGCGGATCGTGTCCGCGGCGCGCGCCTTCCGCGTCCTGCGCGCGAAGCCGAGCACGCGCCGCGCCGCCGCCGGCCGCAACCGCCCGCGGGGCGAACCCGCGGACGCGAGTCCTGGACTCGCGGCCAATGGTCGCACCCCGCACGAGCCCTGAGAATGCGAGCATGAGCGAGGTGGACACCGCACGCCCGCTGTCGGGCTATCACCCCACGGCCGGCTTCTTCGACGAGCTGTTCGCCGCCGACGGCGCGCCGCACGCGCACTGCATGGCGCTGGCCGAGGCGCTCGAGGCGCTCGGGCCCGACCAGCTCGTTGCCGCGGGCCGCCGCCGCGACACGATCTTCCTGCAGCAGGGCATCACGTTCGACACGACGGGCGAGGACGGCCCGACGCTCGAGCGCCCGTTCCCGCTGGACCTCGTCCCGCGGATCCTGCCGGCGGGCGAGTGGACGCACATCAAGCGCGGCCTCGCGCAGCGCATCCGCGCGCTGAACCGCTTCGTCGACGACGTCTACCACGCGCGCGAGATCGTCCGCGCGGGGATCGTGCCGTGGCGGCTCGTCATCAGCCGCAGCCACTTCGCCCGCGCCGCGCACGGCATCCGCCCGCCCGGCGGCGTCTACTGCCACGTCGCCGGCTGCGACCTCGTGCGCGACGCGGACGGCTCGTGGAAGGTGCTCGAGGACAACGTCCGCACGCCGTCGGGGATCTCCTACGTGCTCGAGAACCGCGTCGCGATGACGCGCCTGCTGCCCGGCCTCTTCAACGAGTACCGGGTCCGGCCGGTCGACCACTACCCGCAGCTCCTGCTCGCCGCGCTGCGAGCCGTCGCGCCCGCCGCCGAGGGCGAGGCCACCGTCGTCGTCTGGACGCCGGGACCGCTGAACTCCGCCTACTTCGAGCACGCGTTCCTGGCCCGCCAGATGGGCGTCGAGCTCGTCGAGGCGAGCGACCTCGTCGTCCGCGACGACGTCGTCTACATGCGCACGACCGACGGGCTGCAGCGCGTCCACGCCGTCTACCGGCGCCTGGACGACGACTTCATCGACCCGCTCGAGTTCCGGCCGGACTCGGCGCTCGGCGTCCCGGGCCTCATGCGCGCCTACCGCGCCGGCACCGTGGCGCTCGCCAACGCGGTCGGCACGGGTGTCGCCGACGACAAGGCGATCTACCACTACGTCCCCGAGATGATCCGCTTCTACCTCAACGAGAAGCCGCTGCTGAACAACGTCGAGACCTACCTGCTGTCCGATCGCGACCACCTCGAGGCGTGCCTCGGGCGGATGGACGAGCTCGTCTTCAAGCCGACCGACGGCTCGGGCGGCAAGGGCGTCTTCATCGGCCCGTCGACCCCGCTCGACGAGCTCGCCGGCCTCGCCGACGTCATCCGCCGCTCGCCGGACAAGTGGATCGCCCAGGAGGTCGTGCACCTCTCGACCGTGCCGACCGCGGGCGACGACGGCGTGCTCGCTCCGCGCCACGTCGACCTGCGCCCGTTCGCGGTCTTCGGTGAGACGATCTCGATCGTGCCCGGGGGACTGAGCCGCGTCGCGCTGACCGAGGGATCGATGATCGTCAACTCCTCGCGCGGCGGCGGGTCGAAGGACACGTGGGTCCTCGAGAGCGGCGACGACCACACCGATCGCGTCCCGGCGCAGCACCCCGAGAGCCTGCCGCCCGCGCTCCCCGACCTGCGCTACGGCGCCTGGACCGGCCAGGTCCAGCAGCAACAGCAGCAGCAGTGCTCGCCCGGATAGCGCAGGAGCTCTTCTGGCTCGGGCGCAACCTCGCGCGCGCCGAGCACACGTCGCGGCTGCTGGACGGCGTCTTCCAAGCCGACCTTCAGGGGCGCCCGGAGGGGATGGCCTCGTCCACGACGCTGTCGTGGGACTCGCTCATGCACATCATGGGCGGCCGGCGCGACCGCGAGGTCGCCGACGACCGCGACGCCGTGCTCGACGCGCTCACGCGCGACACCGAGAACCCGGCGTCGGTCGTGGCGTGCGTGGCGCGGGCGCGCGAGGGGGCCGCCGCCGTGCGCGACGTCATCTCCGCGGAGATGTGGGAGGCGATCAACACGACGCACCTGCGCCTGCGCGACGGCGACTTCGCGAGCCGCTCGCCGTCGGGCCCGTACGGCATCTACCAGCACGTCAAGGAGCGCTCGGCGCTGTTCTGGGGGCTCACCGCGCGCACGATGCTGCGCGACGAGGCGAGCGCGTTCCTCATCGCGGGCGGGCGCATCGAGGCCGGCGACATGGTCCTGCGGATGCTGCGCGTCGCGCTGCCGATCGTGCCCGAGGGCAACGAGGCCGACGGCCAGGCGATCGCGCTGCTGCAGGCGGTCGGCGGCTTTCAGGCCTACCGCCGCGCGGTGCCGGCGCCCGCGCATGCCAAGCCCGTCGCGCGCTTCTTGCTGTTCGAGCGCAACTACCCCGACTCGGTCGTCGCGGCCGTCGACGCGGTCAACGCCTCGCTGCGCACCGCCGACGCGCATCCGCGCAGCTCCGAGCCGATCCTGCGCCTCAGCCGCCTGTCGGCCGACCTCGAGTTCCGCCGCAGCGCGGAGTCCGACGCCGACCTGCGGATCACGTGCCAGGAGGTCCAGCGCGAGCTCGGCCTCGTCGACGCCGACATCGCGCAGCGGTACTTTGGCGGAGCACGCGCCGCCGCATAGGGGACCCATGCACTTCGCCATCCGCTTTCGCACGGAGTACGTCTACGACGCGCCCGTGTCCGACAACCTCAACGCGCTGCGCGTGCGCCCGGCGACGACGTCCGGCCAGCGCTGCGACGAGTTCACCGTGCGGATCGACCCCGAGGCGCGCGTCGGGCGCCACAGCGACTACTTCGGCACCGAGGTGCTCGAGTTCGGCATCGTGCGCCCGCACAAGCGGTTGACGATCGACGTCCGCGCGCGGGTCGTGACGTCCGAGCCGCCCGACCCGCCCGACGTCCCGTGGCCGGCGCTGGACACCGACGCCTACGCCGAGGCGGCCGGCGAGTACCTGCTGCCGGCGCTCGACGAGCCGCACACCGGCACGCTCGAGGAGCTCTGCGAGGCCGCGCGCGCGGACACGCCGCTGGCGACGCTGCAAGGCCTCTGCGACCTCATCCCCGACCGCTACGAGTACCGCAAGGGCGCGACGTACGTCGGCTCGACGGTCGAGGAGTTCATGACGGCGGGGGCGGGCGTCTGCCAGGACTACGTCCACCTCGCGCTGATCCTCCTGCGCCGCAACGGGATCGCGGCGCGCTACGTCAGCGGCTACCTGTGGGCCGCGCCCGCGGACGAGGGCGACGACTCCGTCGAGGTCGAGACGCACGCGTGGCTCGAGGCCCTGCTGCCGAGCGAGAACGGGCGCGGCGAGCCGGTCTGGGTCGGCGCCGACCCGACCAACCGCCGGCTCGCGGGCGAGCGCCACGTGAAGATCGGCCACGGGCGCAACTACAGCGACGTCCCGCCGGTGCGCGGCGTCTACCAGGGCGGCGCGACCTCCAAGCTCGACGCGAGCGTCTCGATGACCCGCCTGGACCCGCAGGCCAGCGCTCGAGCGTGACGCGCTAGACTGCACCGCAGACCTGCCGACGGCGGGTCGTTTTTCTGTCCTCTTGCAGTCACGGAGCGCCGAATGGCCCGCGGAGACGTGCGAATCGCTGTGACCCTCGCCTGCGAGGTCTGCAAGCGTCGCAACTACATGACGAACAAGTCCAAGCGCAACAACCCGGATCGCATCACGCTGCGCAAGTACTGCAAGTGGTGCAAGACCCATACGAGTCACCGGGAGACCCGGTAACCGCCTCACCGCACCGCATCTCATGGCTCGAAACCGCCAGCGCGCGAAAGAGCGCAAGCAGAAGCGAGACCCGGACCTCGGGCCCGTCGACGACGGCGCAGACGCGATCAGCCATCCGTCGCTTGCTGCCGGCGGCGCGCCTCCGACGGACCTCGGCACGGTGCATCCGGTCGACTTCGACGACGACGACGACGACTCAAGCGCCGTCGAGCCCGAGGACCTCGGGCCCGGCGCCGGCGACGTCGCAGCGCCGCCCGCCACGAAGAAGGGCGGCTCTCCGCGTCATCGGCTTTCTCAAGGCGTGCTGGGCAGAGCTTCAGCGCGTGCAGTGGCCCGATCGCAAGCAGGTCGGTCAGGCCACAGCCGTCGTGCTCGGCTTCGTCGTGATCGCAGGCGCCTTCCTCGGCCTCGCGGACGTCGTCGCACAGCGCATCGTCAACTTCATCCTCTAGACCCCGACTTTTCGAGAGCACTCATGTTTCGCTGGTACGTCGTAAACACCTATTCAGGCCACGAGAACAAGGTCAAGCAGAACCTCGAGCACCGCGTGGTCTCGCTGAACCAGAAGCGCAACGTCCGCCAGGTCGTCGTGCCGACCGAGTCCGTGTCCGAGATGAAGGACAACCAGAAGATCACGGTCGAGAAGCGCACGATGCCCGGCTACGTGCTCGTGAACATGGAGCTCAACGAGGACTCCTGGGGCCTGGTCAAGGGCACGCCCGGCGTCACCGGGTTCGTCGGCGCGTCCAACGAGCCGGTCCCGCTCACGCAAGCCGAGGTCGACCGCCTCCTGCACCGCGACATCGTCATCAAGGACCGCATCAAGAAGGCGAGCTTCGTGATCGGCGAGTCGGTGAAGGTCGTCTCGGGGCCGCTGTCGGACTTCTCGGGCGAGATCTCCGAGATCAACGAGGACGCCGCCCGCCTCAAGGTGCTCGTGTCAATCTTCGGCCGTGAGACACCGGTCGAAGTCGGCTTCGACCAAGTGAAGAAGATCTAAATGGCCAAGAAAGTCCTCACCAAGATCAAGCTGCAGGCCGTCGGCGGCCAGGCCAGCCCGGCTCCGCCGGTCGGTCCCGCGCTCGGTCAGCACGGCATCAACATCATGGAGTTCTGCAAGGCGTTCAACGCGCAGACCCAGGGTGATGCCGGCACGACGATCCCGGTCGTCATCACCGTCTACGAGGACCGCTCGTTCACGTTCGTCACGAAGACGCCGCCCGCCGCCGTGCTCATCAAGCAGGCGATCGGCATCGCGTCGGGGTCCGCAGAGCCACACCGCCTGAAGGTCGGCAAGATCACGCAGGCGCAGGTCCGCGACATCGCCGAGCGCAAGTTCGCCGACCTGAACGCCAACGACCTCGATCAGGCGTCCAAGATCATCGCCGGCACGGCACGAAGCATGGGGGTCGACGTTGTCTAGTCACGGCAAGACGTTCCTCGAGGCCCGTAGCAAGGTCGATCGCGAGCGCGAGCACACGCCCGCCGAGGCGATCTCGCTGCTGAAGTCGCTTCCGGGCCCGAAGTTCAACGAGACCGTCGAGGTCCACGTGCGCACGGGCCTGAACGTGCGCCACGCCGACGAGCAGCTGCGCGGCACGATCGCGCTGCCCAACGGCCTGGGCAAGGAGGTCCGCATCGCGGTCTTCGCGCAGGGCGACAAGGCGAAGGAGGCCGAGGAGGCCGGCGCCGACATCGTCGGCGCCGAGGATCTCGCCAAGCGGGTCGAGGAGGGGTTCACGGACTTCGACGTCGCGATCGCGACGCCCGACCTCATGCCCGTCGTCGGCCGGCTCGGCCGCGTGCTCGGGCCGCAGGGCAAGATGCCCAACCCCAAGGTCGGCACCGTGACGATGGACGTCACGAAGGCGATCAAGGAGTCCAAGGCCGGCAAGGTCGAGTACCGCACCGACCGGACCGCGAACGTCCACCTGGCGATCGGCAAGAAGGACTTCAGCGAGCGCCAGCTCCTGGAGAACTACGCGGCGATCATCGACGAGCTCATCCGCGCCAAGCCGTCGGGCGCCAAGGGCCGCTACCTGCGCACGATCACGCTTGCGTCGACCATGGGCCCCGGCGTCAAGGTCGACCCGTCCCGTACCCGCGACATCCTCGAGGAGACCGCCCCGGCGACAGCCTGAGCGTTCATCGAGGCCACCGCAGACCCCGGGCTCGCCGATAACGGCGGGAAGACCCGGCGAGGAGGCTTATGAACCGAGAGCAGAAAGCTGCGGTGATCGAGGAGATCGCCGTCGAGATCAAGGAGTCCGAGGCGGTCTTCGCCGTGGACTACCGCGGCATCACCGTCGTGCAGGCCGCGGAGCTCCGCGGCAAGCTGCGCGACGTCGACGCGACGCTGCGGGTCGTCAAGAACACGCTGACGCAGCGTGCGGCCGACCAGGTCGGCGCCGACGGCCTGAAGTCGCTGCTCGTCGGCCCGACGGCGCTGACGTTCGTGCGCGGCGACGCGGCCACGGCCGCCAAGGCGGTCTCGGAC
Source organism: uncultured Actinomycetes bacterium (assembly GCA_963766525.1). GTDB lineage: Bacteria > Actinomycetota > Thermoleophilia > Solirubrobacterales > Solirubrobacteraceae > CADCVQ01. The sequence goes on along the minus strand of CAVYAX010000059.1, from coordinate 16,106 downwards.
TTCGCGCGCACCACCCAGCTGCTGCCGTTCAAGGGCGGGCTGATGGACGGCCAGGCCCTGGCCGCCGAACAGGTGTCCGCGATCGCGAAGCTGCCGTCGCGCGACATCCTCAACGCGCAGCTCGTGAACATCGTGGCGTCGCCGCTGACCGGCCTCGTGACGAGCCTGTCGAACCTCATCTCGGGCCTCGCGCGCCAGCTGGCGCAGGTCGTCGAGAAGAAGGAGTCCGGCGAGATCCCCGCGGGCGCGGCGCCTGCCGCAGCCGAAGCCCCACCCGAGCCTGTCGCGGAGGCCGAGCCGGCCGCCGCACCCACAACTGACACTGACGAGAAGGAGTAACACACCATGGCGACGTCCACCGCAGAATGGATCGAGGAGCTCAAGGGCATCTCGGTGCTTGAGCTGAGCGAGCGCATCAAGGCCCTCGAAGAGGAGTTCGGCGTCTCGGCGCAGGCTGCTGCTGCGGCCCCCGCCGCCGGCGGCGGCGCCGAAGCAGCCCCGGCCGAGGAGGAGCAGACCACGTTCGACGTCGTCATCACCGCCCCGGGCGACAAGAAGATCCAGGTCATCAAGGTCGTCCGCGCGGCGACGAGCCTCGGCCTGAAGGAGGCCAAGGCGCTCGTCGACGAGTACCCCAAGGCGGTCCGCGAGGGCGTCGACAAGGACGAGGCCGAGAAGCTCAAGCAGGACCTCGAAGAGGCCGGCGCCTCCGTCGAGATCAAGTAGTCGCTGCGGGAACGCGCCGCAAACGCACGCCGGACCGGAGGGCGCCCACGCGGCGCCCTCCGTCGTTCAGGCGGCGCATGGGATGTTCCAACACAGGATCCGCACATCTCCGCGGCAACTTCGTGACGGCTTTGCGTCATCCTCGACCGGGTGCCCGACGCGCTCAACGTCACTGCCCTGCGCAAGTCCTACGGCGCGGCGGTCGCGCTCGCCGGCGTCGACCTGCGCGTCGGCGCGGGTGAGCTCGTCGGCCTGCTCGGTCCGAACGGGGCCGGGAAGTCGACGCTGACGAAGATCGCCTGCGGCCTCGTCAAGCCGAGCGGCGGGCACGTCGAGGTGCTCGGCCACCCCTGCGGCAGCAAGGCCGCCCGCTCGCAGACCGGCTACCTCGCCGAGCTGTTCCGCTTTCCCGGCTGGGCGACTGCCGACGAGGTCCTCGTGCTGCACCAGCGCCTCGCGCGCTCGACCGGGGGCGCGCCCGAGCGCGCGCGCCTGCTCGAGCTGGTCGAGCTGTCCCAAGCGGCGAAGCGGCGCGTCGAGGCGATGTCCAAGGGGATGCAGCAGCGCCTCGGGATCGCGCAGGCGCTCGTCGGCGACCCGCGGCTCATCCTGCTCGACGAGCCGACCAGCGCGCTGGACCCGGGCGGCCGGCGCACGGTCCGCGAGCTGCTCGACCGCCTGCGCGACCGCGGCGTCTCGGTGCTGCTGAACTCGCACCTGCTCAGCGAGGTCGAGCTCGTCTGCGACCGCGTCGTCATCGTCGACCGCGGCAAGACGATCGCCGAGGGCAAGCCGTCCGACCTCGTCGTGCCCGGCGGCGTCGAGATCGAGACCGCGAGCGGGCCGCGCCGCTACCCCGAGGCCGGCCGCGAGGACATCCCCGACCTCATCGCGCTGCTCGTAGCCGAGGGCGAGCGGATCTACGGCGCGCGGGTCGTTGCGGGCTCGCTCGAGGACACCTACCTCGGGCTCGTGGGAGCGCAGGAAGGATGAGCGCCGCGCCTCGCGAGAGCGCGGGCAGGACAGGCGCCGCGCCTCGCGAGAGCGCGGGCTCCGCGCTGAGCGGCGTGCTCTTGGACCTCCGCATCGTCGCCGGCTACGCGCTGCGCGAGGCGCTGCGCCGCAAGGTCTTCGTGGTCGTCGTCGTGCTGACGCTCGCGTTCCTCGCGCTCTTCGCGTACGGCACGGAGCAGGCCTTCGACGAGACGACCCGCCTGGAGCCCGGCGTCCCGGAGGACATCCAGGAGGAGATCCTGGCCGGGGCGACGCTGCTTGGCCTCGCGATGTTCGTCTCGCTCTTCCTCGGCACGGTGCTCGCGGTCTTCGTGACGCTCAACGCCGTGCGCGGCGACGCCGAGCGCGGCCTGCTCCAGCCGCTCGTCGTGCGCCCGATCGGCCGCACGACGCTCTTGCTCGCGCGCTTCCTCGCGGCCGGCGCGGTCTGCGTCGTGTACGTGCTGCTCGTCTACGCGGCCGCGGTGCTGATCACGCACACGACCGGCGGGTACTGGCCCAACAACCCGCTGTACGGCGGTGCGACGCTGGCGCTCGCCATGCTCGTCGTGGTGGCGATCGCGCTGCTCGGCACGACCCTGCTCTCCTCGACGGCGAACGGCATCGCGATCTTCATGGTCTTCGGGGCCGGCCTCGCCTCCGGCCTCATCGGGCAGATCGGCGCGGCGCTGGACTCCGCGTCGCTCGACCGGATCTCGTCGATCGCCTCGTGGGCGTTGCCGTTCGAGGCGATCTACCAGGACGGCCTCGCCGCGCTCACCGCCGACGTCCGCGGCGCCACGGGCGTGATCGTCCAGCTCGGCCCGTTCGGCGGGGCCCAAGACGCCGGCCCCCTGCTGATCCCCTACATCCTCGTCTACCTCGTCGTCGTCGGCGTCGTCGCCAACCGGATCTTCGAGCGCTCCGACCTCTGACGTCCAAGCTTCATCCAAGGAGATCCAAGAATTTGGATCTGTCATACTCCAAAGACTTGGAGTTGTTTGGATCAGATTTGGAGATCGGATGCGCGTAGCCCCGCCGCCGGATATCGGTGCCGTTTCCCCGAGTAGCGATCGACTCATGAAGGTGCTCCATTCGGGAGCAGGGGAGGTTCCGCGCGAGTACATCCACTGGGACAAGCTGCGTCACCTCGACCCCCCTGCCGGCCTGAGCCACGAGGAGTGGTGGTGGATGATCAAGCTCGGTCGCGGCGCCGCGCTCCGCCGGCTGCCGCTGGCCGATCCGGCTGGCCGGCAGTTCGTCTACGGCACGCCCGACGCCGTGCAGCGGCTCCTGCATTTCGTCGATCAACGCTGCAGCGGCGCGATCGCGATGCCGGAGGTCGTGATCGCGGACGACCAGGCTCGCCAGCACTACCTCGTCAACTCGCTCATGGAGGAGGCCATCCGCTCGAGCCAGCTCGAAGGCGCGAGCACGAGCCGGCGTGTCGCAAAGGATCTCCTGCGGACCGGGCGCGAGCCGGCCGACCGCAGCGAGCGGATGATCGCCAACAACTACCGCGCGCTGCAGTTCATGCGCGAGATGGGGCCATCGCTTACGCCTGAGACCGTCCTCGAGCTGCATCGCATCCTTACCGACGGCACGCTCGACGACCCACAAGCAGCAGGGCGTCTGCAGACGACGACGGACGATCGGATTGCGGTCTTCGACCGCCAGGACGGTCGCGTCGTCCACGAGCCACCGCCGGCCGACCAGCTTCCCGCGCGGCTCGCGGCGCTCTGCGCGTTCGCGAACGAGCCGCAGGACTCCGAGCCGTTCATCCATCCGGTCGTTCGCGGGATCGTGCTGCACTTCTGGCTGGCCTACGACCATCCGTTCGAGGACGGCAACGGCCGGACGGCGCGCGCGCTGTTCTACTGGTACATGCGTACGCGCGGCTACTGGCTCGTCGAGTACCTCTCGATCTCGCGCATCCTCGCCGACGCGCCCGCGCAGTACAGCAAGGCGTTTCTCCTCACGGAGACCGACGACCGCGACACCACCTACTTCCTGCTCTATCAGCTCAACGTCATCGAGCGGGCGGTCGCCGAGCTCCACGACTACCTCGATCGCAAGATCGCCGAGCAGCGGGAAATCGGCCGGCTGCTCAAGGCGGACGCGACGCTCTACAACCACCGCCAGCGCGCACTGCTCGGGCACGCCGTCCGCACGGCCGGTCAGCGCTACACGTTCCAGGGACACGCGGCCAGCCATGGCGTTACGCACGAGACGGCGCGCAACGACATCGTCCCGCTGGTGGAGCACGGCCTCCTCGTCCGCTCGCGCGCGGGGCGGCGGTATGTCTTCACCGCGCCCCCGGACCTGCCCGAGCGGCTGAAGCAGACGGGCTGACCGGCGCTCGCCGTTTCGCGCGATGGCGCTCGCCGTGCTGGTCGTCGTGGGCGCTGCCGTTCGAGGCGATCTACCAGGACGGCCTCCGATCGACCTAGCCGATCGGGCATGCTTTGCCAGCGGCCGCTCTGCACGGCGACGGCGGCGATGACCTGCTGCTCGGCGGTGCCGGCAACGACGACGTGCGCGGCGGCTCCGGCAAGGACCGCACCGGTGGCGGCGATGGCAACGACCGCGTCGACGGAGGCTCCGGCAACGACGTGCTCGACGACCGCAAGCTTGGCGGTGGCGGGCGCGACCAGCTGTTTGGCGGCGCCGGCAACGACAGGGTGCGCACGGCCGGCGGGTCCGCCGACGCGGCCAACTGCGGGTCGGGCTCCGACAGCGTGAGCCTCGACAGCCGCGACAGCCAGCGCCGCTGCGAGCGCGTGACGCGCCTGAACGGCTAGCCGGGACGCATGCCTGACGCATGCGCGGGGCCGGCCCGGGCGCGAGTAACGCGCGCGCCCGGGCGCGAGCTACTCGGCGTCCTCCGGCAGCGCGTCCGGGTAGGCGATGACCTCGACCCGGTGGTCGCCGGGCGCCTCCATGTAGAAGGAGCGGCTGCCGTCGCGGTGCCCGGAGATCTCGCTCCCGTGCTCGGCGGCGAGACGCTCGAGCTCGGGTCCCGAGACCTTGTAGGCAAGGTGATCGGGGTGCTGCTCGGCCGTGACGAACGCGACCCTCGCGCCGCCGGCCTCGAGCAGCCCCCAGGTCTCGTCGGCGTAGAGCACCTCCGCTCCGGGCACCGCTTCGCGCCACCACTCCATAGCGGCGGCGACGTCGGGCACCCGCAGAGCTACGTGGTCGAATCGCACGCACGGAGACGATAGGGGCTCGGACTTCCCGTCTGAACCTTTACGCGCTACATTGCCGGGGTCGACCGATAGCCGTAGCCGCCTCCACAATGGGTTTCGCGCCCACATAGCGCGAACTTCGAGGCGGGGTCCGTGAGCGTCGACCGTCCCCTAGCGGGGACCGCATCTCCCTGTGCTATCTTTGGCAGTCCGCGCCTGAAGGCCTGTGGCCGCGGCGCCCGCCCAGCATGCTTTCCCCTCCGACCCCTTGAGGAGTCGCCGCCTTGCCCCGCACCGACGCCCCGCGTACGCGCCGCACCTTCGCGCGCCTCGAACGAGTTCATGACGTCCCCAACCTCATCGACATCCAGCGCCGCTCCTTCGAGTGGCTGACTGATCCTGAGAAGGGTGGCCTCCGCGAGACGATCTCCGACATCTCGCCGATCGAGGACTACACGGGCAACCTCGCCGTCGACTTCGGCGAGTTCCACTTCGACGATCCGGTGGCGTCGATCGAGGAGTGCCGCGAGAAGGACCTGACCTACGCGCGTCCCCTCACCGTGACCGTCGCGTTCGTCAACCGCGAGACCGGCGAGATCCGGGAGCAGTCCGTGTTCATGGGCGACTTCCCGTGGATGACCGAGCGGGGCACGTTCATCATCAACGGGACCGAGCGCGTCGTCGTCACGCAGCTCGTCCGCTCGCCGGGCGCCTACCTCATGGAGGCCAAGGACCGCGAGAAGCAGGTCTTCATCGCGAACCTCATGCCGGCTCGCGGCTCGTGGCTCGAGCTCGAGATCGACAAGAAGGGCAAGGTCTTCGTCCGCATCGACCGCAAGCGCAAGCTGCCGGTCACGGTGCTGCTGCGCGCGATGGGCTACGCGACCGACGAGGAGATCATCAGCCTCTTCGAGGACTCGCTCTACATCCGCAACACGATCGAGGCCGACACCGAGCCGACGAAGACCGAGGAGGGCGCGCTCGTCGAGCTCTTCAAGAAGCAGCGCCCCGGCGAGCCGCCGTCGGTCGACAACGCTCGCGCGCTGCTGCACCAGCTCTTCTTCGACCCCAAGCGCTACGACCTCACACGCGTCGGCCGCTACAAGCTCAACGCCCGCCTCGGCCTCGACATCGACCTCGAGACCCGCACGCTCACGCACGACGACATCCTGGCCCTGGTCAAGGAGCTCGTCTCGCTGCCGCGCCTGCTCGGCGTGCCCGAGCACCCCGAGGTCGAGATCAAGGACTACGCCGCCGAGGCCTCGACGTACCCGCGCGAGCCGGTCGCCGAGCACCTCGACGAGTACGAGCACTTCGGCAACCGCCGCCTGCGGACCGTCGGCGAGCTCATCCAGGAGGCCTTCCGCATCGGCCTGTACCGGATGGAGCGCGTCGTGCGCGAGCGCCTCACCACCGAGGACGCCGACACGATCACGCCGCAGACGATCATCAACATCCGCCCGGTCGTGGCCGCGCAGAAGGAGTTCTTCGGGTCCTCGCAGCTCTCGCAGTTCATGGACCAGACGAACTCGCTCGCCGGCCTGCGCCACCGCCGCCGCCTCAGCGCCCTCGGCGCCGGCGGCCTCACGCGCGAGCGCGCGCCGATCGAGGTGCGCGACGTGCACCCGACCCATTACGGCCGGATGTGCCCGATCGAGACGCCGGAGGGCCCGAACATCGGCCTGATCGGCTCGCTGTCGAGCTACGCCGAGGTCTCCGAGCACGGCTTCGTCACGACGCCCTACCGGGTCGTCAAGGACGGCTCCGTCACCGGCGAGGTCGTCCGCTACGACGCCACGCAGGAGGAAGAGCTCAAGATCGCTCAGGCCAACCACCCGATCGACAAGAACGGCAAGCTCCTCGGCGACGAGGCCGTCTGCCGGACGCTCGCCGGCCAGTACGTCACGGTCCACCCGAGCCAGGTCGACCTCATGGACGTCTCGCCCGAGCAGATCTGGTCGGTCACGACGGCGATGATCCCGTTCCTCGAGCACGACGACGCCAACCGCGCGCTGATGGGCTCGAACATGCAGGCCCAGGCGGTGCCGCTCCTGAAGACCGATGCCCCGATCGTGGGCACCGGCATGGAGCGCCGCGCGGCGCTGGACACCGGCGACGTGCTGCTGGCGCGCAACGGCGGCACGATCTCCTACGTCGACTCGACGCGCATCGAGGTGGAAGCGACCGACGGCACGAAGGACGAGTACGACCTCGACAAGTACCGCCGCTCCAACCAGGGCACGCTCATCCACCAGAAGCCCAGCGTGCGCTCGGGCGAGGTCATCGAGGCGGGCCACGTGCTCGCCGACGGCTCGGCCACCGACCACGGCGAGATGGCGCTCGGCAAGAACCTGAAGGTCGCCTTCATGTCCTGGGAGGGCTACAACTTCGAGGACGCGATCATCCTCTCCAAGCGCCTCGTCAAGGACGACGAGCTCACCTCGATCCACATCGAGGAGTACGAGATCGACGCCCGCACGACGAAGCTCGGCGACGAGGAGATCACGCGCGACATCCCGAACCGCAGCGAGGAGTCGCTGCGCAACCTCGACGACCGCGGCATCGTCCGCGTGGGCGCCGAGGTCGGCTCGGGCGACCTGCTCGTCGGCAAGGTCACGCCGAAGGGCGAGACCGAGCTGACGGCCGAGGAGAAGCTCATCCGCGCGATCTTCAAGGAGAAGGCGCGCGAGGTTCGCGACACGTCGCTGAAGGTGCCGCACGGCGAAGGCGGCGTCGTCATCGACGTCATGACCTTCGGTCGCGACGCCGGCGACGACCTGCCGCCGGGCGTCAACCACCTCGTGCGCGTGTTCGTCGCCAAGAAGCGCAAGATCTCCGAGGGCGACAAGCTCGCCGGCCGCCACGGCAACAAGGGCGTCATCTCGAAGATCGTCGACGAGGCCGACATGCCGTTCATGGAGGACGGCACTCCGGTGGACGTCATCCTCAACCCGCTCGGCGTGCCGAGCCGCATGAACGTCGGCCAGATCCTCGAGACCCACCTCGGGTGGGCCGCCGCCGAGGGCTGGTACGACGACGGCACGCAGGCCTACAAGGACGCGCAGGCGCAGACGGTCGACGGTCGCCCGGGCAAGGTCTACACGGCGACGCCGGTGTTCGACGGCGCGTCCGTCGCGGACGTCGACTACGCGCTCGTGAAGTGGCAGGACGAGCACAAGGGCCGCATCCGCATGGACATCGACAAGTCCAAGACGGAGGGGATCCGCGCGTCCGGCAAGTTCACGCTCTACAACGGCCGCACGGGCGAGCCGTTCGAGGAGCAGGTGACGGTCGGCTACATGTACATCCTCAAGCTGCTGCACCTCGTCGACGACAAGATCCACGCCCGCTCGACCGGCCCCTACTCGCTCGTCACCCAGCAGCCGCTGGGCGGCAAGGCGCAGTTCGGCGGCCAGCGCTTCGGCGAGATGGAGGTCTGGGCGCTCGAGGCGTACGGCGCGGCGTACACGCTGCAGGAGATGCTGACGATCAAGTCCGACGACACCGTCGGGCGCGTGAAGGCCTACGAGGCCATCGTCAAGGGCGAGAACATCGCCGAGCCGAGCATCCCCGAGTCCTTCAAGGTGCTGCTCAAGGAGATGCAGTCGCTGGCGCTCGACGTCAACGTGGTCTCCGAGGAGGGCGCTCGCGCCGAGATGCGCGACGAGGACGACGACCTGCTGCGGGCCGCCGAGGAGCTCGGCATCGACCTGTCCGGCGTGCGCGCCGCCGGCAACGGTGCGGAGGCTGCGGTGGAGCCAGAGGAGGAAGTGCCCGCCGAGGTCGCCCCCGAGGATCCGGAGGCCGTCATCGACCTCGTCGGCGACGACGACGTCGAGGTCCCCGACCTCGACGACCCGCTGATCGTCGATCCGGACGTCGACATCGACGTCGACGCCGAAGCCCCCGCGGAGACGTAGGCCGCCCGCAGGTCCCGCAGAGCCGATCACGTTCGCGGCGCCTAAGCGCGCCGATCCGGGCCCGCCCACCCCGTGGCCCAACCCCCCAGCAGAAGGATTCACCTTGATCGACATCAACAACTTCGACGCCATCGAGATCGCCCTAGCTTCCTCGAAGCAGATCCGTGGCTGGAGCTCCGGTGAGGTCACCAAGCCGGAGACGATCAACTACCGCACCCTGAAGCCCGAGAAGGACGGCCTGTTCTGCGAGCGCATCTTCGGTCCGACGAAGGACTGGGAGTGCTACTGCGGCAAGTACAAGCGCGTCCGCTACAAGGGCATCGTCTGCGAGCGCTGCGGCGTGGAGGTCACGCGCTCGAAGGTCCGCCGCGAGCGGATGGGCCACATCGACCTCGCCGCCCCCGTCAGCCACATCTGGTTCTTCAAGGGCGTCCCGAGCCGCATCGGCTACCTGCTCGACATGGCTCCCAAGGAGCTCGAGAAGGTCCTGTACTTCGCCGCGTCGATCGTGACGTGGGTCGACGACGAGGCGCGCGAGCGCGACACCGCCGACCTCGAGGTCAAGGTCAACGAGGTGCTCGACGCCTACGCCGCCGAGCGCGAGGAGCGCGTGCTCGAGCTGCGCGAGCAGCAGGCGCGCCGCGAGGCCTACCTGGCGGACCCGGGCGCCGGAGGCGGCAAGGCGTTCGACGACGAGGACCACATGTGGGCCGAGGCCCTGGACCTCGACATCAAGAAGATCGACGACGACGAGCGCGCGAAGCTCCTCAAGGACCTGCGCAAGACGTTCGAGTCGGACATCTCGGACACCGAGGCGTACATCGAGGACGCAGCCGAGCGCATGCGCCAGGTGTGGGAGCTCTTCAAGGACATGGAGCCCAAGCGCATCGAGCACGACGAGACGATCTTCCGCGAGCTCAAGGAGCGCTTCGGCTCGCCGTACGGCTTCGGCGAGTACTTCCGCGGCGGCATGGGCGCCGAGGCGATTCGCGATCTCCTGCAGCAGGTCGACCTCGAGGCCGAGGCCGAGGAGCTGGGCGAGATGGTGCGCACCGCCAAGGGCCAGAAGCAGGCCCGCGCGGTCAAGCGCCTGAAGGTCGTCGCGGCGTTCATCTCGTCGGGCAACCGCCCCGAGCAGATGGTGCTCGAGGCCGTCCCGGTCATCCCGCCGGAGCTGCGCCCGATGGTCCAGCTCGACGGCGGGCGCTTCGCGACCTCCGACCTCAACGACCTCTACCGCCGCGTCATCAACCGCAACAACCGGCTCAAGCGCCTGCTCGACCTTGGCGCTCCCGAGATCATCGTCAACAACGAGAAGCGGATGCTCCAGGAGGCCGTCGACGCGCTGTTCGACAACGGCCGCCGCGGGCGCCCCGTCACCGGCCCGGGCAACCGGCCGCTGAAGTCCCTGAGCGACATGCTCAAGGGCAAGCAGGGCCGCTTCCGCCAGAACCTGCTCGGCAAGCGCGTGGACTACTCGGGCCGCTCGGTCATCGTGGCCGGCCCGTACCTCAAGCTGCACCAGTGCGGGCTGCCGAAGCTCATGGCGCTCGAGCTGTTCAAGCCGTTCATCATGGCCCAGCTCGTCGAGCGCAAGGCGGCGCAGAACATCAAGGCCGCCAAGAAGATGGTCGACTCGATGATCCCCGAGGTCTGGGACGTCCTCGAGCAGGTCATCCACGAGCACCCGGTGCTGCTCAACCGCGCGCCGACGCTTCACCGCCTGGGCATCCAGGCGTTCGAGCCCGTGCTCGTCGAGGGCAAGGCGATCCAGGTCCACCCGCTCGTCTGCCACGCGTTCAACGCGGACTTCGACGGCGACCAGATGGCGGTCCACCTGCCGCTGTCCGCCGAGGCGCAGGCCGAGGCGCGGATCCTCATGCTGTCCTCGAACAACATCCTGTCGCCGGCGCACGGGCAGCCGCTCGCCACGCCGACCCAGGACATGATCCTCGGCGCCTACTACCTCACGTACGGCCCCGAGTCCGACGAGCTCGAGAAGGTCGACCGCGCGACGCACGATCCGCGTCCGCACTGCTTCCGCACCGCGCAGGAGGCCGAGCTGTCCTACGAGCTCGGCGGCGTCAAGCTGCACGACCTCGCCGAGTTCCGCCCGCTCGGGCGCGAGGGCGGCCACGTCCTCACGACCGTCGGCCGGATCATCTACAACGACCGCATCGAGCGGGCGCTGCTCGAGGCGATGGGCGACGAGTTCGATCCCAAGCAGTACGAGTTCGTCAACAAGTCGATGAAGAAGCGCGACACGACGGAGCTCGTCGACCAGCTCGTGCAGACGTACGGCGCGACGACGATCTCCCAGGTGCTCGACGCGTTCAAGGACCTCGGCTTCGAGTTCGCGACGAAGGCCGGCATCACGATCTCCAAGAACGACGTCGTGATCCCGCCCTCCAAGGGCGAGATCGTGAAGTCCTACGAGGAGAAGGTCGCCGAGCTCACGTCGCAGTACGACATGGGGCTCATCACGCAGGAGGAGCGCCACGAGGCGATCGTCGAGCAGTGGAACGCGTGCACCGAGGAGGTGGCGGACGCGATGGTCGCCAACCTCGACGTCCTGAACCCCATCTTCATGATGGCCAACTCGGGCGCCCGTGGCTCGTTCAAGCAGATCCGCCAGCTCGCCGGGATGCGCGGCCTCATGGCCAACCCGAAGGGCGAGATCATCGAGCGTCCCGTGAAGGCGAACTTCATGGAGGGCCTCGACGTGCTCGAGTACTTCACCTCGACGCACGGCGCGCGCAAGGGCCTGGCCGACACGGCCCTGCGCACGGCGGACTCCGGCTACCTGACGCGCCGTCTGGTCGACGTCGCGCAGGACGTCATCATCCGCGAGCCCGACTGCGGCACGGAGGAGTACATCGAGCTCGCGCTCTACAAGGAGACCGGCGACCTCAACGACAACATCCTCGGTCGCTACGCGGCGTACGACATCACGACCAAGCGCGGCCGCGTCATCGTCGAGAAGGCCAAGCAGATCGACCGCGCGGAGCTCGCCGACCTCATCGAGTCGGCGACGGGCGACCAGCTCAAGACCGACCACCACGGCATCGTCAAGATCGCCGTGCGCTCGGTGCTGAAGTGCGAGGCGACGAGCGGCGTGTGCCAGGCGTGCTACGGCCGCTCGATGGCGTCCGGCCAGACGGCGCAGATCGGCGACGCGGTGGGCATCATCGCCGCGCAGTCGATCGGCGAGCCCGGCACGCAGCTGACGATGCGCACGTTCCACACCGGCGGCGTCGCCGGCGCGGACATCACGCACGGCCTGCCGCGCGTCGTGGAGCTGTTCGAGGCGCGCAAGCCGAAGGGCCTGGCGAAGATCGCCGAGCAGGACGGCACGATCGCGCTCGAGGAGACCGACAAGGCGCTCACGGTCGTCATCACCGACGACGCCGGCGAGGAGCACCGCCACACGTTCCCGCGCCGCACGCGCGTGTTCGTCGAGCCGGGCCAGCGCGTCGAGGCCGGGCAGCAGCTCAACGAGGGGTCGCTGTACCCGCACGAGCTGCTGGCGATCCGCGGCCGCACGGAGACCGAGCAGTACCTCGTCAAGGAGGTGCAGGAGGTCTACGTGTCCCAGGGCGTGGACATCAACGACAAGCACATCGAGCTCATCGCGCGCCAGATGCTCAAGAAGGTGCGCGTCGACCAGAAGGGCGACACGGACTACCTGCCGGGGCAGTTCGTCGACCGCTTCGAGTTCGCGCGCGTCAACAACGAGATCATCGCCAAGGGCGGCGAGGCCGGCGCAGTTCGAGGACATCATCCTCGGCATCACGAAGGCCTCGCTGAACACGGACTCGTTCCTGTCGGCCGCCTCCTTCCAGGAGACGACGAAGGTCCTCACCGATGCGGCGCTCGAGGGCAAGATCGACCGCCTGAACGGCCTGAAGGAGAACGTCATCATCGGGAAGCTCATCCCGGCGGCGACGGGCCTCAAGCGCTACCGGCGGATCGAGATCGAGCCGTCCGAGCCGCTGCCGCGGGCGATGGACGACGTCGGCCTGCTCGACCAGGACGAGATCGCCGCGGAGCTCGGGCTCGGCGACGGCGACGGCCTCGGCGGGTTCGGCGCGGCGTTCAACGACGACATCGCGTCGCTCGAGGAGATGGGCACCGGCGGTGGCGACACCGGCTTCGCCGAGGAGCTTGCCGACCTCGACATCCCGAACGAGTCCTGAGCGGCTCCCGCGGCAGGACGCCACGCAACGAGGAGGCCCGTGCTGTCGCACTGTGCCTCCTCGCCGCGCGGCGTCCTGCATCCACGGGGCTCGCTCAGGACGCGTCGGTGCCGATTGGCTTGACTCAGCCGCCGCGCTTCGCGGCTGAAGGCTCTGGCTGCCGGTGCAGTTGCCGACCGACAGCTCGACGCGGCCGTCTTGGACCTTGCGTCCGACGAGCCGGCCGCGGAGGCGGATCGACGTGCTCTTGGCGGGCGTGGCCGGCGCCGACGAAGCGCCCGTCCGGCGCGATCTTCACCTTCTTGAGCTTCGCCGTGCCGATCTGGGTCGTGAACTGGCCGGCCGGTGATCCCCGGGCAGAGCATCGGGACCTTCGCGTCGAGGTCGCGCAGCTCGCGGCCCTTCGCCGCGATCCGGAAGCGCGATCGACTTCAGGCCCGATCCGGTGCCCTTGTAGCTGCCGTTCGCGCGCGACGAGGTGCTCCAGTTGCGCGCCCGCTTGACGTTGATGGCTTGCGGCGGGCTCGACGTGCTCTGCGAGCCGATCGTCACGGTGGCACGCAGCTGCCGGTCGCCGCGCGCGAGCGTGACGACCGCCTCGGCCTTGCCAGCCGGCGGCGTTCGCCGTCGCGACCTTCAGCCAGCCCGCGCCCGTCCTTGCGCTCGACGATCGCCTGCGTGCCATCGGGCGCGCCCGCCAGCGCGATGGAGACGATGAACGGGTAGCCGTCGTAGGCCTGCTTGCGGGACGCTGAGCGACGGCGCGACGGGCGAGCGCAGCGTGAAGCTTGCGGACGGGCCCGACCTCGTAGCTGCCCGGACAGCCCACGCAGATGCGATAGACCTGCCAGTAGTACTTGCCGGGCGTCTCCTGCACGCGCGGCGGCGGGCCGCCCGCGCCGAGGGCGGCGTTGCACGCGCCGGCGGTGGCGGGGTCCGCGCTGGCGGTGTTGCGCAGGGCGCCGGCGAGGCGGCCGTCCGGCGCCGAGCGCGGGCGAGTCCGAGAGGCTCACGCCGTAGTCCTTGACCCCGCCGTAGACCGGGATGAACCCGTCGTCGAAGGAGCGGTACAGCGGGCACGCGAAGCTGACCGGGATGCCGTCGGCGTCCACCGGGCAGCGTCGCGCCGTCCGCCGGCGCGAGCGGCGCGGGCGGCGGGTCGCCGGGCAGCGCGCTGGCGCCGGCGGGCGCCGCGAGGACGCACGCGAGCACGATCAGCGCTACGAGCCCGGCCCCGCATCGGGCGGGATCGTAGCTCTCGCGCCGGCGCACGGGGCGTCAGTCGTCGTCGAGCTTGGTCGTGTCGCGGTGCGGGAGAAACGGCTCGCGGTCGGGGTCCATGCCGCGCTCGATCTGGCGTCCGCGCTCGGCCTCGGCGTTGAGCTCGGCGCCGAGCAGGACGGCGATGTTCGAGATCCACAGCCAGGTGAGGAACACGATGACGCCGCCGAGCGTGCCGTAGGTCTTGTTGTAGGAGCCGAAGTTCGCGACGTAGAACGCGAACGCGACCGACGCGAGCAGCCACAGCACCACGGCCGCGACGGCGCCGGGGCTGACCCACCGAAACCGCGGGTGCTTGACGTTCGGCGCCGCGTAGTACAGCAGCGCCAGCATCACCATGAAGACGAGTCGCGATGACCGGCCACTTGGCGATGTTCCAGACGGTGACCGCCGTGCCGCCGAGCCCGACGACGTCGCCGCCGTCTGCGCGAGCGGCCCGGTCACGACGACCGCGACCGCGCACAGCGCGAGCAGCAGGACCATGACGATCGTCACGCCCATCTGCAGCGGGCGGACCTTCCAGAACGGGCGACCCTCGTCGACCTCGTAGATCGCGTTGGACGCCCGCATGAACGCGCCGACGTAGTTCGACGCCGACCACAGCGCGACGAGCACGCCGATGATCGCGGCGACGCCCGGAGGCGCCCTTGTTGCTCTGCAGCCCCTGCAGCGTCGTCGTGGCGATCTCCTTCGCCGGGCCCGGCGCGACGCTGCCGAGGTTGTCGATCAGCGGCTGCGTCGCCGACGCGCCGACGAGCCCCAGGATCGAGACGAGCACGAGCAGCCCGGGAAACAGCGACAGGATGCCGTAGTAGGTCAGCGCCGCGGCCCAGTCGGTGATGGCGTCGTCCTTGAACTCCGAGACCGTGCGCTTGAGCACGCCCCGCCACGAGCGCTTGTCGAGCTCGCCCGGCGTGTCGGCTGTCCGGCCGCTCGCCGGTCGGCTCGGCTCCCGTTGGAATGCTGCGTTCGCGCTCGCGCTCCTGCGTCGCCGCTTCATGGCGAGGCGCTCACCGGCGGGCGAGGACGAGCCCGAGCAGCATGCCTGCGAGCGCGCCGACGACGACGTACGCGGCCGGGCTCGCGAGGGCGCTGCGCAGCTGCTGCGACCCGGCGGGGGCGCCGTACGGCGCCGGCGCGGCGTGCCGGGGTCGGCCGCCGGGGGCGGCGTAGACGGGCGGGGCGGGAGCGCCGCCCTGCGAAGCGCCGGTGCTCTGATCGGTCGACCTCGACTCCGACGCGAGCCCTTGCGCGACCGCCTCGACCTTCGCGCCAGCGCCTTCGCCTGCTTGTGCGCGTCCTCGCGCCTTCGCCAGCGCCCGTTGGCCGTGGCGTCGCTCGGCCTTGGCCTCGCGCCCGCTCCTTGGTATCCTCGACCTTCGCCCGCGCCTGACCCTTGACGTCGGTCTTGGCGGCGAGCGCCTCGACGGTCTCGCCGAGCTCCTCGCGCGTCTGCTCGATGTCCTTGCGGATCTCCTCGGGGCCGCGCTTGTGCTCGCTTACCGCCTCCCCGCTTGTGCGCGCTGCTTCGCCCATTGCACATCCTCCTTCACGGTGTCGACGGTCTGCTCGGGAACGGGAGGCGTGGCCTCCGTGACCTGCTTCTTGCCGCTGAGCGCCAGGACGCCCGCGGCCGCGCCGTACACGGCCGCGACGATGAGCGCCGCGAGCCAGGGCGCCACGGCTGTCGCGAGGGCGAGCACGAGGCACGCCGTCAGCACGGCGAAGGCGAAGAAGCCCAGCAGCCCCGCGGCGCCGAACATCCCGACGCCGATGCCCGCCTTCTTGCCCTTCTCGCTGAG
>CAVYAX010000058.1:0-330236 GCA_963766525.1 uncultured Actinomycetes bacterium | reverse complement strand
TCCCCCCGGGAGCACATGCCCAAGGACGTCATCCTCACCGCCGACGGACTAGAGAAGCTCAAGGTCGAGCTCGCTCACCTTCAGGGCGACAAGCGCCGTGAGGTCGCGCAGCGCATCAAGGAGGCTCGCGAGTTCGGTGACATCACCGAGAACTCCGAGTACGACGACGCCAAGAACGAGCAGGCGATGCTCGAGGCGCGGATCGCGCAGGTCGAAGATCGCCTGCGTTCAGCGACCGTCATCGCCGCCGAGGACGTCAAGACCGACGTCGTCCAGGTCGGCGCGACGGTGAGCGTCAAGGACGCGGACACCGGCAAGGCGCAGAAGTTCACGATCGTCGGGTCGCCCGAGGCCAAGCCGCCCGAGCGCCTGTCCTACGAGTCACCGGTCGGCAAGGCCCTGCTCGGGCGCAAGCGCAACGACGTCGTCGATGTCGCGCTGCCCAACGGCCGCAAGATCCAGCTGAAGATCACGAAGATCGACGTCGGGCTGTAGGACTCGGCCTCCGCCGGCGCGCTTGACGCGTGACCGACGCAACAATCGGGGGTGGGATGCGTTGGTAGACTGCCCCATGCCCGCCTTCTGCACCCGATCACGCATCCATTTCGCCGGCGGCGCCGAAAGGATGGACAGTCGGGTAATCCGCTGTCCACAGAAGGCATCCGGACCACGCTTAGACCGAGGCTAGAGGCCCCGCCCCAGCAGGAAGGATCAGCAGCATGTTCGAGCGATTCACAGAGCGAGCCCGTCAGGTGGTCGTTCTCGCGCAAGAAGAGGCGCGCACGCTCAAGCACAACTACATCGGGACCGAGCACATCCTGCTCGGCCTTCTCCGTGAGGAGGAAGGCCTCGCAGCGCGGGTCCTCGAAAGCCTCGACATCACCGTCGAGCGCGTTCGTGCGCAGGTTGTACGGATCGTCGGATCGGGCGAGGAAGTCACGTCCGGTCAGATCCCGTTCA
The DNA here is from genome assembly GCA_963766525.1 of uncultured Actinomycetes bacterium. Taxonomy (GTDB): domain Bacteria; phylum Actinomycetota; class Thermoleophilia; order Solirubrobacterales; family Solirubrobacteraceae; genus CADCVQ01. The sequence goes on along the minus strand of CAVYAX010000058.1, from coordinate 329,276 downwards.
CGCCGCGTGCGAAGAAAGTGCTCGAGCTTGCGCTGCGCGAGGCGCTGAGCCTGGGCCACAACTACATCGGCACCGAGCACATCCTGCTGGGACTGGTGCGCGAGAACGAGGGCGTTGCCGCCCGCATCCTGCTCGACTTCGACGCGGACTCCGAGAAGATCCGCAACGAGGTCATCCGCATGCTGTCGGGTCCCGGCGGCCGCCGTCAGGGCGCCGGCGCAGGTGCGGCTTCGGGGGCGGGCACGTCAGGCAGCACGTCGGGCGAGGGCAAGAAGTCCTCGAAGCTGCTCGACCAGTTCGGGCGCAACCTCACGAAGCTCGCCGAAGAGGGCAAGCTGGATCCGGTCGTCGGTCGCGAGACCGAGATCGAGCGGATCATGCAGATCCTCTCGCGGCGCACGAAGAACAACCCCGTGCTCGTGGGCGAGCCTGGCGTCGGCAAGACCGCCGTCGTCGAGGGCCTCGCTCAGCGGATCACGACCTCGGACGTGCCGGAGCTGCTGAAGGGCAAGCAGATCTACACGCTTGACCTCGCGGCGTTGGTCGCCGGGTCGAAGTACCGCGGCGAGTTCGAGGAGCGCCTGAAGAAGGTGATGAAGGAGATCACCCAGCGCGGCGACATCATCCTGTTCATCGACGAGCTCCACAACCTCGTGGGTGCCGGTGCGGCCGAGGGCGCGATCGACGCGGCCTCGATCCTCAAGCCGGCGCTCGCCCGTGGCGAGCTGCAGACGATCGGCGCGACGACGCTCGAGGAGTACCGCAAGTACCTCGAGCGCGACAGCGCGCTGGAGCGTCGCTTCCAGCAGATCCGCGTCGAGCAGCCGTCGACGGAGGAGACCGTGCAGATCCTCAAGGGCCTGCGCGATCGCTACGAGCAGCACCACAAGGTGCAGATCACCGACGAGGCCCTCGAGGCCGCGGCGGAGCTCGCGGACCGCTACATCTCCGACCGCTTCCTGCCGGACAAGGCGATCGACCTCATCGACGAGGCCGCGTCGCGCATGCGGATCAAGTCGATGACCTCCCCGCCCGTGTATCGCGAGCTCGAAGAGGAGATCGAGACGACGCGGCGCGAGAAGGAGTCGGCGATCGAGGCGCAGGAGTTCGAGAAGGCCGCGAACCTGCGCGACGCCGAGCGCCGGCTGACCCAGCGCAAGCGCGAGCTCGAGGAGCAGTGGGAAGCCGGCGAGGCGGAGACCGAGCGTCCCGCCATCGGCGAGGAGGAGATCGCGGACATCGTCTCGATGTGGACCGGCATCCCGGTCTTCAAGCTCACCGAGGCGGAGACCGCGAAGCTCATGCGGATGGAGGAAGAGCTCCACAAGCGCGTCATCGGGCAGCAGGCCGCCGTCGAGGTCATCTCGAAGGCGATCCGGCGATCCCGAGCCGGGCTGAAGGACCCGAAGCGGCCGACCGGCTCCTTCGTGTTCCTCGGCCCGTCCGGCGTCGGCAAGACCGAGCTCGGGCGCACGCTCGCCGAGTTCCTCTTCGGCGACGAGGACGCGATGATCCGCGTCGACATGTCCGAGTACATGGAGAAGCACTCCGTGTCGCGGCTCGTCGGCTCGCCTCCGGGCTACATCGGCTTCGACGAGGGCGGCCAGCTCACGGAAGCGGTCCGCCGCAAGCCGTACTGCGTGCTGCTGCTCGACGAGATCGAGAAGGCTCACCCGGACGTCTTCAACATCCTCCTGCAGATCTTGGAGGACGGCCGCCTGACGGATTCGCAGGGTCGCACGGTGGACTTCCGCCACGCGATCGTGATCATGACGTCGAACATCGGCGCGTCCGAGATCGCCCGCAACACGCCGCTGGGATTCGCAGTCTCGGACGACGAGACGGGCATCACGTACGACGACATGAAGAACCGGATCATGGGCGAGCTGAAGAAGGTCTTCCGTCCCGAGTTCCTCAACCGGATCGACGACGTCATCGTCTTCCACAAGCTGCAGAAGGACGAGATCAAGCAGATCGTCGACCTCCTGCTGCGGCGGATCCGCGAGTCGATGGCCGAGCGGGGGCTGCAGCTCGAGCTCACCGAGGAGGCCAAGGACCTGCTCGTCGACAAGGGCTGGGACCCGTCCATGGGCGCCCGGCCGCTGCGTCGCGCGATCCAGCGCTACATCGAGGATCCGCTCGCGGACTTCGTGCTGCGCTCGGAGCTGACGCCCGGCGCGACGGTCATGGTCGAGAAGGCGCCCGAGGAGGACGACCGCGAGGTCTCCCTGACGGTCGTCGAGCCGAAGAAGGTGCCGGCCTCGGTCGGCGGCGGCGCAGCCGAGGCCGAGGAGGGCCCGGCCGAGCCGGGCGGCGCGCTCGATCAGCCGTCGGTCGAGGAGCCACCGGCGGAGTGACGCTCTAGCACTATCTGAAGGTCGAATCGAGGGCGGCCCTGCGAGGCCGCCCTCGGTCGTTGTGGGGGGCGAACTTCGGCTCCGTCGCGCCTATAGGAGGTATGAGACCTGTTGGAACGCGAGGAGGACCCGGTTACGATGACCGCGATGGCAGTCGGTGCGCTGATGACCGCAGACGAGTACCTCGCGCTGGGGGAGGGGTATCCGCGGACGGAGCTCATCGAGGGTGAGGTCGTCTTGACCGCACCGAAGCTCCCGCATCGAGCTCGTCTGCTCCGAACTGCACTTCGCACTGCAGGTGTGGAGGCGGGCCGAGCCCGGCCGAGGTCTCGCGATTCGCCCGATCGACATCAAGCTCAACGAGCGCAACGTCTACAACCCGGACATCCTCTGGTACGCCGAGGATCGCGTCCCGGCCCGCGGTGACCAGCCGCCGTACCCGATGCCGAACCTCGCGATCGAGGTGCGCTCGGAGTCGACGTGGCGCTACGACATCGGCGTGAAGAAGCGGATCTACGAGGAACGCGGGCTGCCGGAGCTCTGGCTTGTCGACACGCGCGCGCAGGCGGTTCGCATGTTCCGCCGGTCGGCTCCGGACGCCGCGGTCTTCGACGTCGTGCTCGAGCTCGAGCGCGACGAGACGCTGACCTCGCCGCAGCTGCCGGGGTTCTCGCTCGCGCTCGGCGAGCTCTTCGCCGACGACTGAGGCGCGCTACGCGTCGAGCGTGCGGCGCGCGGCGGCGAGGTCGAGGTGCGGCTCCCAGCCGGCGATGCGGCCGTCGCGCACCGTCCAGAGATGCGCCGCCGCCCAGCTCAGCGGGTTCGTGGAGCTTGTCGGCTTCGCGCTGATCGAGACGAACGCGAGCACGTGCTCGGCGTCCACGGGGACGAGCCCGTCGACCGTGACGTGCAGGTTCTCGTAGCGCTGCTCCCAGCGCGCGACCCACTGCTGCCAGCCGGCCACCCCGCGCAGCACGGACTCCGCCGGTCGCAGGGGATCGCAGATGAGCTCGATCTGCGGGTCGACGCTGTCGGCGAGCACGGACAGCCCCGCGTCGTTCCAGCGCGCGTACAGGCGGTCGGCGACCTCGACGGCGGGCGTCATGAGGCCAGGATAGGCAGCGGCCCGACGGCGCTGGCCGGATGTTCGAACACCGATCGTGCAGGCCGAGCGAACGATGTTCGGTCATTTATCACGCCTTTAGGACATGGAGACGCTACGGCTGGCTGCCCTGACGCACCTGCATTCGCTGAGCTTCGACGAGCTCGGACAGCTCGCGCCCGCCGCCGAGGAGCTGTGGGTCCCCGCCGGCCGGCGGCTTGCTGCTCGGCGGGCCGCTGCACTGCGAGCTCGCGCTGATCGCCGGCGGCCGCGGCGTCATCCGGTGCGCCGGCGAGACCATCGACGAGCTCGGCCCCGGCGACGTCTTCGGCGAGCTGTCCACGCGCCGCTCGGCCTATGTCACCGCGACCGTCTTCGCCGCCACGGCCCTGCACCTCGTCGTCTTCGGCACCCGCGCCCTGCGCATCGTGCGCGAGCAGGCCCCGGACGCCGTCGACGCCCTGATCGCGGCCTGCTCGCTCGACCCCGCGGAGCGCGCCGCGGCGCTCGCGGGCCCGCGCCCGGTCCCGCAGCTGACGCTCGTCTCAGCGGCCGCGGCGTAGCGCGCGTCCGAGCGCCGGTCGTCATTGCGTCGCGGGACGCCAACCCGTGAGCTGCTGGACCTCGCCGCGGCGCGCCTCGACGGGCCTCGGCTGCGGCTGGAACAGGTCGAGCCACCGGGCGGTCTAGCATCCGGCCGATGAGCGAGTGGCCGCCGCGGTCCGCCGCAGACGCGCCGCAGGGCGCAGACGCCGGGCCGGCCCGCGACGCGCGTCGTGCACGCTGGGCTTCCCCGCGCCGAGCAGGGCGAGCCGTTCCTGCCGGGCCCCGTGCTCGCCGCGCCGTTTCATCTGATCGGCCCGAGCGATGCCTCGGTGTACGGCTACGCGCGCTACGCGAACCCGACGTGGTCGGCCTACGAGCGCGCGCTCGGCGAGCTCGAGGGCGGCGAGGTCGTGCTGTTCTCGTCCGGCATGGCCGCGGTCGCGGCGGTGCTCATGGGCGGTCTCGGCGAGGGCGACGTCGCCGTCGTGCCGGGCGACTGCTACCCCGGCGTGCGCACGATCGCGATCGAGCAGCTGCGCCCGCGCGGCGTCGAGGTGCGGATCGTCGCGACCGACGAGGACGCGATCCGCGCGGCGCTCGAAGGCGCGACGCTCGTCTGGGTCGAGACGCCGTCCAACCCCGGCCTCGACGTGCTCGACGTCGCCGCGCTCGCCGCCGACGTGCACGCCGCGGGCGCGCAGCTCGTCGTCGACAACACGCTCGCCACGCCGCTCACCCAGCGCCCGCTCGCGCTCGGTGCCGACCTTTCGATGTCCAGCGCGTCGAAGCTCATGAGCGGCCACTCGGACCTCGTCCTCGGCTACGTCGCCGCACGCGACCCGGAGCGCGCGCAGGCGCTGCGCACCTGGCGCGGCCTCACCGGCGCGATCGCCGGCCCGCTCGAGACCTGGCTCGCGCACCGCTCGCTGGCGACGCTCGACGTCCGCCACGAGCGCCAGTGCGCGACCGCGCTGCGCCTCGCCGAGGCGCTCGCGGCCCGCGACGACGTGGCCGAGGTCCGCTATCCCGGCCTCACGAGCCACCCCGCACACGCCCTGGCGGCGCGCAGCTTCGGCGGGCGCTACGGCTGCGTCGTGTGCTTTGACCTCGAGACCGAGCAGCGCGCGCAGGCGTTCCTCGGCGCGTGCCGCCTCGTCGCCGAGGCGACGAGCTTCGGCGGCGTGCACAGCTCCGCCGAGCGACGGCTGCGCTGGGGCATCGACGACATCTCGCCCGGCTTCATCCGCATGAGCACCGGTCTCGAGGACCCCGGCGACCTGCTCGCCGACATCCTCGGCGCGCTCGACGCGAGCGCCTGAGGGCGGCCGCGGAGTCAGCGCCGCGGGCCGTGGTCGCCCGCCCCGGGAACGTCCCGCAGGCCCTACGCCGCGGTGGGCGCGTCGTCGCGCATCGGCAGCCGCTTGCGCGCGCCGGCCTCCAGCACGAGGCCGAAGCCATGCCGCGCGACGAGCTCGCGGATCGGCTCGACGTCGAGCGAGCCGTGGCGCTCGAGCACGATCGCCGGCTCGCCGGCCTCGTCGACGCCGAGCTTGTGAAACGCGACGATCGACGTCGACATCGGCAGGTGCCGCGGGTACGTCGCTCGCACCCGCGCCTCGGCCCGGTGGCCGATGAGCACGACGCCGTCCTGGTGGCCGAAGTCCTGCTGGATGCCCTGCAGGTCGTAGTGGGCGGGCTCGACGCGGCCCGTGATCCCGCTCGAGACGTTCGCCGAGGTGATGAACAGGAAGTCGTCCTCGACGAGGCCGAGGATCTCGTCGAGCAGCTCGTTGGACTCACAGCGATAGCCCGGCGCGATGACCTGGGTCGTGCGCGTCTCGCCGTCAAGCGACGAGCAGTGGCCGGGGATGATCGGCGCCGCCGGGCCGCGGAAGCCCATCGGGCCGAGCTCGAAGAAGTCGTCCATGAGGGCCAGCACCCGGTCGCGGGTCAGGCCGCCGGGCAGCGCGCGCCAGTCGAACAGCAGGCCGTAGCGATCGCGCGTCGTGGTGACGCTGCCGACCTGGTTCTCCGGGCGGCCCTTGAGGAAGTTCACCCGCCGCACGGACTCCCAGCGCGGATGGGCCGCGACCGCGCAGAAGTTGCCAAACGAGTAGAAGACCGCCGCGCCGAGCGCGGTCGCGCGCGCGGCGAGCGTCCGATCCTCGGGATCGGCGATGTCGAGCGTCGTGGCGGCCCAGTCCGTCGCCTCGACCGTCGTCGAGCACGGCCAGATCCGAAGCGGTCGGCTCGCCGGCGAGCGCGGCGCAAGCGCGCGCAGCGAGATGCGCTCGGTGCTCGGGCGCAGCTCCGCGGCCACGCTCGCGCTGACGCCCGCGCGCGCGATCACCGCGTACTCGAGGTTCTCCGTCAGCGCCAGCCAGCTCGCGTGCAGCAGGTCGCCGGAGCTTGCGATCGTCGTCCATGGCGTGCCGTCCGCGACGCTGCCGGTGATGCGCACCGTCACCGGCCCGCGCTCGCCGGCCAGCGGGCGCGCGATGTGCGAGCGGAAGTCCGTCAGGCGGACCTGCGTGAGGTTGGGATAGGCGGGTGTCAGCGCGCGCCGGACCGCCTGCTCGAGCGCGTCGACCGGCCCGTTGCCCGTCGCCTCGCCGCGCAGGACCTCGCCGCCGACCGCGACCTCGGCCGACGCGACCGACACGGTCCCGCCGTCCTCGCGCGCCCTTGCGCGAGTCCACGGCGTAGGCGAGCGGCGCGAACGGCGGCTCGTAGCCGGCCTCGCAGCCGCGCACGAGCAGCTCGAACGACGCCGCGGCGTCCTCGAACTGAAAGCCCTGGCTCTCGAGCTGCTTGACCTTGGCCAGCGCCGCGCGCTCGGCCTCGCCACCCTGCTCGATCTCGACGCCGAGCTCGCGGGCGAGCTCGGCGATCGTCGCGCGGCCGCTGAGCTCGGAGACCATGATCCGGCGCTCGTTGCCGACGACGGCCGGGTCGAGGTGCTCGTAGTTCGAGGGATCGCGGGCCACGGCGTGGACGTGGATGCCGCCCTTGTGCGCGAAGGCCACGCGGCCGACGAACGGCTGGCGCGGGTTGGGCGCGACGTTCGCGATGTCGTCGACCGCCCGCGAGAGCGCCGTCAGGCGGTCGAGCTGCTCGCCCGCGGCGCACTCGCGGCCAAGGCGCAGCACGAGGTTCGGGATGAGCGTGCAGAGGTTGGCGTTGCCGACGCGCTCGCCGTAGCCGTTGATCGTGCCCTGGACGTGGCCGGCGCCGGCGCCCACCGCCGCCAGCGCGTTGGCGATCGCGAGGCCGCTGTCGTCGTGCGTGTGCACGCCGACGATCGGGCCGAACGCCGCGACGGCGTCCGCGACGGCGCCGGCGACCGCGTCCGGCAGCGAGCCGCCGTTCGTGTCGCAGAGCACGAGCCAGTCGGCGCCGGCGCCGGCCGCGGCCTCGAGCACCGCCAGCGCGTGGTCGCGGTCCGAGCGCGCCCCGTCGAAGAAGTGCTCGGCGTCGAGGATGACCTCGCGCCCGGCGTCCTTGAGGTAGCGCACGGAGTCGGTGACCATCGCGAGGTTCTCCTCGAGCGTCGTGCGCAGGACGCCGCGCACCTGGACGTCGGAGGCCTTGGCGACGATCGCGACCGTGGGCGTGCCGGCCTCGAGCAGGACGCGGAGGTTCATGTCGTCCTCGGGGCGAGTGTTCGCGCGGCGCGTGCTGCCGAAGGCGCTCGCGCGAGCGCGTTTGAGCGGCTGCTCGCGCAGCGCCTCGAAGAACTGCGCGTCCTTCGGGTTGGATGCGGGCCAGCCGCCCTCGACGTAGTCGACGCCGAAGTCGTCGAGCAGGCGCGCGACGTTGAGCTTGTCGGCGAGCGAGAGCGAGAGCCCGGCGGCCTGGCAGCCGTCGCGCAAGGTGGTGTCGTAGATGCGAACCTCGGCGCCCATTGGGCCTCCCCGGTCGATGGTCGCGTTGTCGGCGCCGAAGATATTGCGTTCGGGGTGCCGCGGCGCGTGAGTTCGATCACGCTGGCCGCTGTGCGATCCTCCTGGCATGAGACGGCGAGGCGGATGGGTCGACCCCGGGTGGCGCGTGAAGCGAGACATCTCGCTGTCGGACCGCTACCTCGTGGAGTGGGTCGCGCAGGCGAAGGTCGGCGATCAGTTCCCCGAGCCGTGGAAGTGGGCGTCGGACCCGATCGAGTCGATCATCCGCAGCCTCGTCGAGCTCGGCGTCATCGAGAAGCCGGCGCCCGACGTCGATCTCGCGACGGTCGCGAAGGAGGCCGGCGTCTGCGCTCAAGCGTGGCTCGAGGCGAACCCGCCGGCGCCGCCCTCCGGGCCGGCGGGCCCCGCGGCGGGCGCGGGCCTCAAGTAAGCTCAGCCGACCCGCAGCCCGATCCCCCAGATCAGGCACGCCGCGTTCGCCGTGCGATTCGCGTCGCTGCGCGCGGAGCCGCTGAGGAACACGGTCTTCGGGCCGGACTGCAGGATGAGCTGGAACATCGTGTCGGCGATGCTGATGACCGGCACCGCCTGCGTGGGCAGGGCGGTGAAGACGATCCCGTCGCGCGAGTTGTCGATGTCGCGCCCGGTCAGGCGCGAGACGTTGACGCCCCCCGGCTGCGATGCCGTGAACGTGATGATCGTCTGCGTCGACTTGACGTTCGGCGCCGGGTCCTGGTCGCGGCACTGCGCCTCGAACTTGCCGATGCCGGGGATCGTCGCGATCGCGACCACCGGGCCGGGCTGGTTGTCGACCGCGCGCAGGTACTTCGAGATCGACGTGGCCCCGCCGCGCATGACGTCCGAGACGAAGCGCCCCGGCAGGCGCCCGCGCGCGCTGCCCGACGACGCGGTCGCGACGAGCCGGCCCTTCGCCGTGCCGAGCGAGGCGTTCGACGAGACGGCGCTCTTGCCGTCCACCGCCCCGGAGTTGCGGGCGTAGTCGACGGCCGCGACGGCCGTTCCCGACAGCGCGACGACCAGCGCGACGAGCGCGACGACCATCGCCGGCGACGGCATTCTGCCCCTCATGTGACTCCTCCCACTGCGACCGCGGGCCCCGTGCCCGGCAGTCTCTCACGGCCCAAGCTACCCCGCGCGGATGATTCGCGCCCGGGCGGGGGGCGAAGTCGTCGGGTCCGAACCCTAATGTCAGTGAGATGGCACGTCCGACCACCGTCCACATCTGCTCGGCCTGCGGTCACTCCTCGGCGCGCTGGCACGGGCAGTGCCCGGGCTGCGACGCGTGGAACACGCTCGTCGAGGAGCGCGCCGCGCCGCCGCCGGCCGCCGGGCGCGGGCGGGGTGGCGCCGGGCCGCGCGCGGACGTCGCGCCGGGGCGGCCGGTCCGGCTCGCCGACGTCAGCACCGAGCGCGTCCCGCGGCTTCGCACGGCGATCGGCGAGCTCGATCGCGTGCTCGGCGGCGGCCTCGTGCCGGGCTCGCTCGTGCTGCTCGGCGGCTCGCCGGGGATCGGCAAGTCGACGCTCACGAACATGGCGCTTGGCAACCTCGCCGCCGCGGGCCGGCGGACGCTGTACGTCTCCGGCGAGGAGTCGGCCGCGCAGATCCGGCTGCGCGCCGAGCGGCTGACGCCCGACACGGGCGGCGCGCTGGAGGTCCCCGTGCTCGCCGAGACCGACCTCGACACGGTGCTCGCGACGCTGCGCGCCGAGCGCCCGGAGGTCTGCGTCATCGACTCCGTCCAGACGCTGCACTGCTCGGACCTCAGCGGCGCGCCCGGCTCGGTCGGCCAGGTGCGCGAGGTGGCCGGGCGGATCATGCAGGTCGCCAAGGCCGACGACATCGCCGTGCTGCTCGTCGGGCACGTCACGAAGGAGGGCGCGCTCGCCGGCCCGCGCGTGCTCGAGCACCTCGTCGACTGCGTGCTGCAGTTCGAAGGCGAGCGCGAGCGCACCTACCGCACGCTGCGCGCGCTGAAGAACCGCTTCGGATCGACGAACGAGGCCGGCGTCTTCGAGATGCGCCAGAGCGGCCTGGTCGAGGTGCTCGACGCGAGCGCGCGCTTCGTCGCCGAGGCGACCGGCAAGCCGGGCTCGGTCGTGCTCGCCGCGATGGAGGGCACGCGGCCGCTGCTCGTCGAGGTCCAGGCGCTCGTCTCGCCATCCGAGCTCGTGCCGCCGCGGCGCGTCGTCAACGGGCTGGATCGCAACCGCCTGGCGCTCGTGCTCGCCGTGCTCGGGCGCCACGCGGGCATCGGCGTCGGCAGCGCGGACGTGTTCGTCAACGTCGTCGGCGGCGTGCGCGTCGAGGAGCCGGGCGCAGACCTCGCGATCGCGCTCGCGGTCGCCAGCGCGTCGCGCGGCGTGGCGCTCGGGCTCCGGCAAGCCGGTCGTGTGCTTCGGGGAGCTCGGGCTGACCGGCGAGCTGCGCTCGATCGCGCACCCGGACCGGCGCATGAGCGAGGCGGCGAAGTTCGGCCTGCGCGACGTCGTCTCGCCCGAGACGGCGCCGACGCTGCGCCAGGCGCTGCGGGCCGCGCTGCCCGCCGGCGCCGGCGAGCGCCGCCGCGGCGTAGAGCACGGCGGGCTTGACTTCGCCTGCCGATGAGCGTCCGATGGGTGACATCCGGGTGATCGCTGAACCTGCGGCTTGGTCCTGCAGCGGGCGCCATGTGCAGGAATCCAACGTGGGGCACAGCGATGACCGAAGCACACGGCGACTGGACGCGGCGACGCTTTCTCGAGAAGGTCGGAGCCGCTGGCGGCACCGCCGCGCTGTACGAGACGATGACCGCGCTCGGGCTCATCGGCGTGCCCGAGGTCTGGGCCGGCCCGCCGGAGCTTCCGCGTCGGGTCGGGCAAGGGCAAGTCCGTGCTGATCCTCGGCACCGGGTTCGGCGGGCTCACCGCGGCGTACGTGCTCGGCCGCGCGGGGTATCGATACATCCCGGGCGCATCCAAGGCCTACACGCTGCCGCCGTGGGCGATCTCCGCCTGGAGGTTCGCGCGGCTGAGCCTGGCGGATCGCCTGAAGACCGCCCGCGAAGGAGGCGCCAAGCTGCATCCCGAGATCGGCGACGACCGGGTGGTGCCGCTGCGTCTCGATGCCGGTTCTTCGTCGTGGGAGACCAGGTCTCGCCGCTGCCGGGGTGGCAGGAGGGGGCGATCATGTCGGCGGAGTACGTCGTCAAGAAGGTCGCCGGCAGTGGCCTGCGCAGCGTCGGGCCGGACATGCGCATGCCGGTCGAGGCGCCCTCGACCCGCAATGTCCCGGGCTACTGATCGGTCTCGCGAACTCGGATCTCCATTTCCCTAAGTACCCGCTAAAATGGCCGGGATGGTTCAACGAGTGGGGGACGAATCACACGAGCTGGAGTCTCGTCAAGAGCCCCGACTTGTCAAGGCCCTGGAGATGGTCGCGCCCGGCACCACGCTGCGCGAGGGCATCGACAACATCGTCCACGCGCGGACGGGCGGGCTGATCATCGTCGGCGAGGTCGACGAGCTGAGCTTCCTCTTCTCGGGCGGCATCAAGCTCGAGATCGACTACACCCCCGCGCTGCTCTACCAGATCGCCAAGATGGACGGCGCGATCGTGCTGAACGCGAACGCCACGCGGATCGCGATGGCCAACGTCCAGCTCATGCCGGACCCGACGATCCTCTCGCTCGAGACCGGCACGCGCCACCGCACGGCCGAGCGCGTCTCCAAGCAGACCGACGCCCTGGTCATCGCGATCTCGCAGCGTCGCGAGGTCGTCTCGCTCTACGTCGACGGCGGCAAGTACATCCTCGAGGAGATCCCCGTCGTGCTCGCCAAGGCCAACCAGGCGCTGGCGACGCTCGACAAGTACCGCACCCGCCTCGATCAGGTCTCGACGCGCCTGACCGCGCTCGAGTTCGAGGGCGGCGCGACGCTGCACGACGTCCTGACCGTGCTGCAGCGCTCCGAGCTCGTCACGCGCATGGCCGTCGAGATCGAGCGCTACATCGTCGAGCTCGGCACGGAGGGCCGGCTCATCGAGATGCAGCTCGAGGAGACGATGGTCGGCACCGCCGCCGACAAGGCCGCGCTCGTGCACGACTACCTCGCCGAGAACACCGACGAGGCGTTCGCCGGCGCGCTCGACCAGATCGGCCGCCTGCCGCACCACGATCTTCTGGACTTCGGCCGCCTCGCCGAGCTGCTCGGCTACGACCGCAAGCTCAACACGCTCGACTACCCCGTGTCTCCGCGCGGGTTTCGCATCCTCGGGCGCATTCCGCGGCTGCCGAAGCTCGTCGTGGCACAGATCGTCAACGACTTCGGCGGGCTCGACGAGATGCTCGCCGCGACCGACGCCGAGCTCGAGACCGTCGACGGCGTGGGCGAGATCCGGGCGAAGGACATCCGCGAGGGCCTTCGCCGGTTGCAGGAGATCAACCTCGTGGACCGCTACTTGCAGACCTGATGTTCAGAGACCGTCCGTCGTCATAGCCGGCCAGTGCCGGCACCAACCAAGGAGGACACCATTCCCGAAGCCATCGAAGAGCAGCTGCTGGAAGACCTCGAGACCCGCACGATCGAGAACATCGAGTTCGAGCTGGGCGACAACGTCGTCTACCCGCATCACGGTGCAGGTCAGGTCCTCAAGAAGGAACGGCGCAAGATGTTCGGCGAGGAGCGGGAGTACCTCACGATCAAGATCCTGCACAACGACATGACGGTGATGGTCCCGTGCGAGAACGCAGGCGTCGCGGGCCTGCGCCGCGTGATCGACGAGGAGACGGTCCAGAAGGTTCTTGCGGTCCTCGCCGACGAGGTCTCGGAGATGCCCAAGAACTGGAACCGCCGGTTCAAGCACAACCGCGACAAGATCAAGACGGGCGACATCTACGAGCTCGCCGAGGTCGTGCGCAACCTCGCGATCCGCGAGCACGAGAAGGGCCTGTCGACCGGCGAGAAGCAGATGTTCACGCGGGCGAAGAAGATCCTCGCATCCGAGCTGATGTACGCGCTCGACAAGGACGAGGACGAGGCCGAGCAGCACCTCGACGACCTGCTCGCCGAGAGCGCCGGCGTGGTGGCCAAGTAGCACTCGCGCTCGTCTTAGCCGCGGGGAAGGGCGAACGCCTTGGGACGGAGGGGCCCAAGGCGTTCGTCGTTGTGGCCGGGCGCCCGATGCTCGAGTGGAGCATCGACGCGCTGCGCGCGGTCGCGGGGGTCGAGCAGATCGTCGTCGCGCTGCCGCAAGGCGCGTCGGCTCCCGCCGGAACGATCGGCGTCGTCGGCGGCGCGCAGCGGTCGCACTCCGTGCTCAACGCGCTGCGCGCGGGGGAGGGCGACCCGGTGATCGTCCACGACGCCGCGCGCGCGCTCGTGACGCCGGCGATCTTCGCGTCGGCGCTCGACGCGCTCGTCGAGTTCGGCTGCGATGCCGTGATCGCCGCGGCGCCCGTGACGGACACGATCAAGGAGGCGCCGGGCGGCGAGGTCGTGCGCACGCTCGATCGCTCGGTGCTGTGGGCGGTGCAGACGCCGCAGGTCTTTCGCCGCGCCGCCTTGGAGCGCGCGCTCGCGGTGTCCGACGACGTGCTCGCCGCCGCGACCGACGACGCGTCGCTCGTCGAGCGCATGGGGGGCGTCGTGCGGGTCGTCGCCTCGCCGCGGGAGAACATGAAGATCACGACGCCCGGCGACCTGAAGGTCGCGGAGCCGCGCTGCGCGAGCGCGACCGCGTGCTCGGCGGTGGCCTCGTGCCCGGCTCGCTCGTGCTGCTCGGCGGCTCGCCGGGGATCGGCAAGTCGACGCTCACGAACATGGCGCTCGGCAACCTCGCCGCCGCCGGCCGCCGCACGCTCTACGTCTCAGGCGAGGAGTCCGCCGCGCAGATCCGGCTGCGCGCCGAGCGGCTGACGCCCGACACGGGCGGCGCGCTCGAGGTCCCCGTGCTCGCGGAGACCGACCTCGACACCGTGCTCGCCACGCTGCGCGCCGAGCGCCCGGAGGCCTGCGTCATCGACTCGGTCCAGACGCTGCACTGCGCCGACCTCAGCGGCGCGCCCGGCTCGGTCGGCCAGGTGCGCGAGGTCGCCGGCCGGATCGCGCAGGTCGCCAAGGCCGACGACATCGCGGTGCTGCTCGTGGGGCACGTCACGAAGGAGGGCTCGCTCGCCGGGCCGCGGGTGCTCGAGCATCTCGTCGACTGCGTGCTGCAGTTCGAGGGCGAGCGCGAGCGCACGTATCGCACCCTGCGCGCGCTGAAGAACCGCTTCGGCTCGACCAACGAGGCCGGCGTCTTCGAGATGCGCCAGAGCGGCCTCGTCGAGGTGCTCGACGCGAGCGCGCGCTTCGTCGCCGAGGCGACGGGCAAGCCGGGCTCGGTCGTGCTCGCGGCGATGGAGGGCACGCGGCCGCTGCTCGTCGAGGTTCAGGCGCTCGTGTCGCCGTCGGAGCTCGTGCCGCCGCGGCGCGTCGTCAACGGGCTGGACCGCAACCGCCTCGCGCTCGTGCTCGCCGTCCTCGGGCGCCATGCCGGCATCGGCGTCGGCAGCGCGGACGTCTTCGTCAACGTCGTCGGCGGGGTGCGCATCGAGGAGCCCGGCGCCGACCTCGCGATCGCGCTCGCGGTCGCCAGCGCGTCGCGCGGCGTCGCGCTCGGCCGCGGCAAGCCGGTCGTGTGCTTCGGCGAGCTCGGCCTCACCGGCGAGCTGCGCTCGATCGCGCACCCGGACCGGCGCCTGAGCGAGGCCGCGAAGTTCGGCCTGCGCGACGTCGTCTCGCCCGAGACGGCGCCGACGCTGCGCCAAGCCCTGCGTGCCGCCCTCCCGGCGGCCGCGCCGGGTAAGGCCGCAGCCTAAGCGGGCTAAGCCAAACCTTTTCGGCGGGGCCGCTCTTTTTCCCTAAGTACCCGCTAAAATGGCCGGGATGGTTCAACGAGTAGGGGACGAATCACACGAGCTGGAGTCTCGTCAAGAGCCCCGACTTGTCAAGGCGTTGGAGATGGTCGCGCCCGGCACGACGCTTCGCGAGGGCATCGACAACATCGTCCACGCGCGGACCGGCGGGCTCATCATCGTCGGCGAGGTCGACGAGCTGAGCTTCCTCTTCTCGGGCGGCATCAAGCTCGAGATCGACTACACCCCCGCGCTGCTCTACCAGATCGCCAAGATGGACGGCGCGATCGTGCTCAACGCGAACGCCACGCGGATCGCGATGGCGAACGTCCAGCTCATGCCGGACCCGACGATCCTCTCGCTGGAGACGGGCACGCGCCACCGCACCGCCGAGCGCGTGTCCAAGCAGACCGACGCGCTCGTCATCGCGATCTCCCAGCGCCGCGAGGTCGTCTCGCTCTACGTCGACGGCGGCAAGTACATCCTCGAGGAGATCCCCGTCGTGCTGGCCAAGGCCAACCAGGCGCTGGCGACGCTCGACAAGTACCGCACGCGCCTGGACCAGGTCTCGACGCGGCTGACCGCGCTCGAGTTCGAGGGCGGCGCGACGCTGCACGACGTCCTCACGGTGCTCCAGCGCTCGGAGCTCGTGACGCGCATGGCCGTCGAGATCGAGCGCTACATCGTCGAGCTCGGCACCGAGGGCCGGCTCATCGAGATGCAGCTCGAGGAGACGATGGTCGGCACCGCCGCCGACAAGGCCGCGCTCGTGCACGACTACCTCGCCGAGAACACCGACGAGGCGTTCGCCGGCGCGCTCGATCAGGTCGGCCGCCTGCCGCACCACGACCTTCTGGACTTCGGCCGTCTGGCCGAGCTGCTCGGCTACGACCGCAAGCTCAACACGCTCGATTATCCTGTGTCTCCGCGCGGGTTTCGCATTCTGGGGCGCATCCCCAGGCTGCCGAAGCTCGTCGTGGCACAGATCGTCAACGACTTCGGTGGGCTCGACGAGATGCTCGCCGCGACCGACGCCGAGCTCGAGACCGTGGACGGCGTGGGCGAGATCCGGGCGAAGGACATCCGCGAGGGCCTTCGCCGGTTGCAGGAGATCAACCTCGTGGACCGCTACCTGCAGACCTGATGTCAGGACCTGTCAGTCGTCGTAGCCGGCCAGTGCCGGCACCAACCAAGGAGGACACCATTCCCGAAGCCATCGAAGAGCAGCTGCTGGAAGACCTCGAGACCCGCACGATCGAGAACATCGAGTTCGAGCTGGGCGACAACGTCGTCTATCCGCATCACGGTGCAGGTCAGGTCCTCAAGAAGGAACGGCGCAAGATGTTCGGCGAGGAGCGGGAGTACCTCACGATCAAGATCCTGCACAACGACATGACGGTCATGGTCCCATGCGAGAACGCCGGCGTCGCAGGACTGCGCCGCGTGATCGACGAGGAGACGGTCCAGAAGGTTCTTGCAGTGCTCGCCGACGAGGTCTCGGAGATGCCCAAGAACTGGAATCGCCGGTTCAAGCACAACCGCGACAAGATCAAGACGGGCGACATCTACGAGCTGGCCGAGGTCGTGCGCAACCTCGCGATCCGCGAGCACGAGAAGGGCCTTTCGACCGGCGAGAAGCAGATGTTCACGCGGGCGAAGAAGATCCTCGCGTCCGAGCTGATGTACGCGCTCGACAAGGACGAGGACGAGGCCGAGCAGCACCTCGACGACCTGCTCGCCGAGAGCGCCGGAGTCGTGGCCCAGTAGCGCTTGCACTCGTCGTAGCCGCAGGGAAAGGCGAACGCCTTGGGTCGGAGGGGCCCAAGGCGTTCGTCGTTGTGGGCGGGCGCCCGATGCTCGAGTGGAGCGTCGAGGCGCTGCGCGCGGTCGCGGGCATCGAGCAGATCGTCGTGGCGCTGCCGGCGGGCGCCGAGGCTCCGCCCGGCACGATCGGCGTGACGGGCGGCGCGCAGCGCTCGCACTCGGTGCTCGCGGCGCTGCGGGCGGGGAAGGGCGACCCGGTGATCGTCCACGACGCCGCGCGCCCGCTGGCGAGGCCCGAGCTGTTCTGCGCCGCGCTCGACGCGCTCGTCGAGTACGGCTGCGACGCCGTGATCGCGGCTGCGCCGGTGACGGACACGATCAAGGAGGCGGCCGGCGGCGAGGTCGTGCGCACGCTCGATCGCTCGGCGCTGTGGTCGGTCCAGACGCCGCAGGTCTTTCGCCGCGCCGCGCTCGAGCGCGCGCTGTCGGCGCCCGACGACGTGCTCGCGGCGGCGACCGACGACGCCTGGCTCGTCGAGCGCTACGGCGGCACCGTCCGGATCGTGGCCGCGCCGCGCGAGAACATGAAGATCACGACGCCGGGCGACCTGCGCGTCGCCGAGCTCGCGCTGCGCGAGCGGGGCTGACGGCGGCGCGTCAGCGCCTGACCGCGTCGAGGTCGCGCGACCCCGTGCAGGTCGAGAACTGCGTGACGACGTGCCCCTTGAAGCTCCGGTTGCGCAGCCGGCCGGTGAGCAGGACCCGCGCGCCGCTGCTCGTCTCGAGCAGGCCCGTGACCGAGCCGTCGGGCGCGATGCGCGCCGAACGCAGGGCGGCGAACGCCACGATGACGCGGTTCTGCTCGAGCGTCGGCCCGACGCAAAACGCGGCGAGCGACGCCCGGAAGTCGCGCAGGACGGTCCCGTCCTTCGAGACCTTGAAGCGCAGCGTCGAGTTCGACGGCGGCTTGCGCGCCCCGTAGCTGCCGTCGTCGCGCCCCGAGGTGACGCGCCGCCCGCCACGGCGGACGGTCAGCGTTCGCTCGGCCAGGTCGAAGGCACCGCCCGGGGTCTCGATGCGCACGCGCAGGCGCTGGCGGCCCGCGGGCAGCTTCGCCACGAAGTCGGTCTTCTGGCTGAAGCGCTTCTTGACCACCGTCAGCCAGCTCGTGCGCCCGCGCCGCTGCAGCAGCGCATCCGCGCCCGCCAGCAGGGCCGGGCTCTCGAACCGGTAGACGGCGAGGTAGCCCGCGTAGACGGCCGCGGGCAGCTTGAGGGTTCCCTGCACGTCGGGGCGGATGATGAACGAGCGCACCGGCGCTGTCTCGTAGCCGCCCGGGCAGCCGGCGCAGCGGCGATAGGCCTGCCAGAAGACCCGGCCGCCCACGATCTCGGGCGAGCTTGCGCTGTTGTACGTGTCGAGCGTCGCCATGCACGCCGCGGGATCGGCCGGCGACAGGCGCGCGCCGGCGTCGCTGCCGAAGGGACGTGCCGCGAGGCGGCCGTCGGGCCCGAGCGCGGGGGCGTTGGAGAAGCGCACGTCGTAGTCCTCGTAGGTTCCGGGGTCGCGCGTCTCGCCGTAGATCTCGCGGGTGTAGGCGGGGCAGGCGAAGCTGACCGGGATGCCGGCGGCGTTGGCGGGAACGGTCGCGCCCTCGGCCGGCGCGAGCGGGACGATCGGCGGGTCGCCGGGCAGCGCCCCGGCGGTCGATGCGAGGGCGAGCGCCAGCACGAGGGCGATCGGCACGAGTGACAGCCTCATGGGCGCAACGTACCCGCCGTCGCGGGAAGGCGCGCCATGTGTGCTGGAATCGGCGCCGATGCTCACCGACTACCACCTGCACCTGCGACCCGACGACCCGGGCACCGATGCCGAGACCTACTTCACGGCGGGCAACGTCGAGCGCTACCGCGCGGTCGCCGGGGAGCGCGGGATCGAGGAGCTCGGCTGCGCGGAGCACGTCTACCGCTTCGCGCAGGCGCTCGAGGTCTGGCGCCATCCGCTGTGGCGCGAGAGCGCGGTCGACGACATCGACGCCTACGCGACGTTCGTGCGCGAGCAGACCGACCTGAAGCTCGGCATCGAGGCGGACTTCGTCGTCGGGCGCGAGGACCACATGGCGACGCTGCTGCAGGCCCGCGACTGGGACTTCGTCGTCGGCTCGGTGCACTTCGTCGGCGAGCACGCGGTCGACCACGACGGCTACGAGGTCTACGACCACCGCTCCCAGCGCCCCGACGCGCTGTGGCGGCGCTACTTCGAGACGCTCGGCGAGGCCGCGCGCTCGGGGCTCTTCGACATCCTCGCGCACCCGGATCTCGTGAAGCTGTGGGGCGGGCGGCGGCCCGTGCCCGAAGGCGACCTGCGCCGCTTCTACGATCTGGCGATGGACGGCATCGCCGAGTCGCAGATCGCCGTCGAGGTCTCGACCGCGGGGCTGCGCAAGCCCGTCGGCGAGCTGTACCCCGCGCCCGCCTTCCTCGAGATGTGCCTCGACGCCGGCTGCCCGGTCGCGCTGTCGAGCGACGCGCACGTCCCCGGCGACGTCGGGCGCGACTACGAGGCCGCGCTCGAGCTGCTCGAGCGCCTCGGCGTCGGCGAGCTGGCGGTCTTCGAGCGCCGCGAGCGGCGGCTGGAGGCGATCGGATGAGCGCCCGGCGACGGGGCTGGGCTGGGACTCGCACCGCTTCAAGGCGGGGCGGCCGCTGATCCTCGGCGGCGTGACGTTCGAGGGCGCCGAGCTCGGCCTCGACGGCCACTCCGACGCGGACGTCCTGACGCACGCCGTCATCGACGCGCTGCTCGGCGCCGCGGGCCTCGACGACATCGGCGTGCACTTCCCCGACAGCGACGACGCCTACGAGGGCGCGGACTCGATCGAGCTGCTGCGCGAGGTGCTCGCCACCGCTGGCGGCGCAGGGCCTGCGCGTCGTGCACGTCGACACGACGATCCTCATGGAGCGCCCGAAGATCGGCCCGTACCGCGCCGCGATCCGCGAGCGCCTGGCGGAGGCGCTCGGGCTCGAGGCCGCGGTCGGTCAACGTGAAGGCGTCGACGGGTGAGGGGATGGGCTTCGTCGGCCGGCTGGAGGGCGTCGCGGCGCTGGCGATCGCGACGGTCGAGCAGGGCTGACGCTCGCGAAGTCCTCGCGCTGGCGCCGAGGTGGTGGACTCGGATAGTGTCGCGACGTGCGCGGGTCTCTTGCCCTTCCGCTGCTGTCCGCGACGCTTCTGGCCGGTGCGCTCATCGGCAGCGGGGTGGCGCTCAGCGAGGATTCGCAGCCATCCGTCACGCCTGCGCCCGCGACGGCGCCCGACGCCACGGCGCTCGAAGCGCGCCGGGCCGCGGGACTGTCGTTCGGAGCGGACAGCTACGCCTGGAAGCTCGTGACGGGCAAGGACGGCGAGGTCAGCGCGGAGATCGTCAACGACCGCGTGAGCCCGGCCACGGTGAAGGCGGTACTGACGCTACGGGGCCCGGTCACCCCCGCCAGCCCCGGGCCGGCGGTCGACTCGGCGCTGACCGTCGCGGTCGATCCCGAGACGATCGAGCCCGGAGCGCGCGCGATCGTCTCCGTCCGGTTGAGCAAGGACGCCACGCTGGCCACCGGCACCTACAGCGGCCGGCTGGCCGCCTATGCCACCGGCGGCGCAGCCGTCGTCCACGTTCCCGTCACGATCACGGTCGCCGCCGCCGGCACCGCCGGCACCGTCGCGCCGAAGCCGGCTGCGCCGAAGCTGCGCATCCAGGCCATCCGCTGGTTCCCGTTCGTGGACCGCACGGTCGAGGTGCGGCGCGCGGTCGTGCCGCTGAGCGCCGTGGTGCCTCAGTCGACGCCGGCCACGGACATCGCGCTCACCAAGGACGCCGTCCTCGGCGGCCTGCCCGGCGACCGCGGCGGCGTCGCGTCCGTGAGATACGCGGGGGCCGTGACGAAGCTCCGGCACGGCTTGCTCGGGCTCAAGCTCGACGCGGCGAACTTCGACGGGCCGGGAACGTACGCGGGGACGATCCATCTGCTCGGTGAGGAGGAGAAGTCCGGCGACGTCGAGGTGACGATCGTGACCAAGGACACGATCGTCTGGGCGATCATCGCGCTCGCGATAGGGATCATGGGCGCGATGTGGGCGCGCCGGTGGCGGGGCGTCGATCACCCTGCGACGCTGCTCGAGCGGCGACTGGAGTCGGCCAAGACCGGCTACGCGGAGGCCGTCAAGAGCTTCAAGCGGTCGGCTGCCGGCCAGCGCTGGGGACCGTATGACACAGCCACGGACTTCGCGGAGCAGGCCGAGTCGGTCGCCGAGGCGATCACCGCGCTTCGAGGCGCCACGGGATTCCGGGGGTTCGTCAAGAGCGTGCTCGGCATCACCGCATCGCCATTCGACAAGATCCCTCCCGAGCGCCGGAAGCTCATCATCGTCCAGCTCGTCAAGCTCGAGGCGCACGCCGTCGATGTCAGGGCGCTCGACGAAGTGGCACAAGCCTTGCAGGCCGGGCTGAGGGAGGTTCGCGGCCTCGCTCCGATCTCCGCGCTTCTGCGTGACGACGCAGGTGGCGAGCCGGCATGGGTCGCAAACGCCGATTCCAAGCTCGCTGGCTCGGAGGTGACGGTGTCCGCGCTCGCCAAGGTCGTCGCGGAGATGCGGGTGGCGACGGACGTCGCGAAGTGGTGGACGAAGGCGCATGACGTCGTCGCGCGCGACGCGGAGTGGATCGCCGAGGCACGAGCCGCCGGGGTCGACACGAGGACCGCTCGGTCCGTGCTCTACGCCGCGTGGACCAGTCTCTGGCTCGCCGGCGATGCCGAGGCCGCTGCCGAGAAGCAGCGCCGCGCGAACCTCGAGCGCGGCCATTGGCAGGTTCTGGTGCTGCTGTCCGAGCTCGAGGATGACGTGCGCCAGACCGAGACGAGCCTGGCAGCCGAGGCCAACCTGCTCACGCTCGGCGCGACGTACCGTATGCCCCAGCTCGTCGGTGCCGCCGCGGTCGCCGAGCTCGCGGATCGTTCGAAGACCCGCGCCGAGGAGCTGGATCGGCGCCTGCGGACCGGCGACACCGTGGCGACCCTGCTGGCGTGGATCGTGGCGCTCTTCACCGGGCTGACCGCGCTCTACTTCACCAAGACGTTCGGCAGCCCGACGGACTATCTGACGGCCGTCCTCTGGGGTCTGACCACGGCCGCGGCCATCGACGCGCTCGTCGGCGCCCTGCCGCAGCCGCCGGAGCCCGACGTTCCGGAGAAGGCAGCAGCCTGACGCACGTCGTGCAGGCGGCCGTGACGGGTAGCACGCCCTGATGACGACCATCCGAACCTCTGCGGGCTACGAGCCGACCGGCGGCGCGGTGGACGAGGCGTTCGACGCCGATGGCGAGGCGCGCCCCGCCTACGCCGGCGTGCTCGCCGCGCTCGACGCCGCCTCGCCGGCGGCGGTCGCCGAGACGCTCTCTGCGGGCGTGGAGCGCGACGGCGTCGTCCACGGCGCGGGCGACGGCGCGCATCCGCTCGTCGTCGACGCCGTCCCGCGGGTCTTCGCCGCCGAGGAGTGGGCGCGACTCGAGGCCGGCCTCGCGCAGCGCATCCGCGCGCTCGAGCTGTTCGTGGCCGACGCGTACGGCCCGCGCGAGGCGTTTCGCGAGGGCGTCGTTCCCGGCGACCTGCTCGATCGCTGCACGTGGTTCGAGGACGAGCTCGCCGCGCTGCCGCAAGACGGGCCGCGCATCGGGGTCGCCGGGCCGGACATCGTGCGCGACGCGAGCGGCGAGCTGCGCGTGCTCGAGGACAACGTGCGCACGCCGACGCTCATGGCGTTCGCTGTCGCGGCGCGGCGGCTGCTCGTGCCCGAGCTGCCGGGCGCGCCACGACCGCGGTCCTTCGAGGACGCGCTGCGCGCGGCGCTGCTCGAGCTCGCCGGCGACGGCGCCGCGGTGATCCTCGGCCGCGAGCCGGACAACATCGTGTGGTGGGAGCTCGAGGAGCTAGCGCGCCTGACCGGGTGGCCGCTGGTCGGCATCGACGATCTGGAGGATCGCGACGGCCGGGTCGTGCTGCGGTCGGACGGCTCGCCGGTGGACGTCGTCTGGCGGCGCACGAACGAGGACCGAGTGCGGGGCGACGACGGCCGGCTCACGGCGCTCGGCTCGGTCTTGATCGAGCCGCTGCGGCGGGGCACGGTGCGCGTCGTCAACGCGTTCGGCACCGGCGTCGCGGACGACAAGCGCACGTACGTCTACGTCGAGCGGCTCGTGCGCTTCTACTGCGGCGAGGAGCCGTTGCTGCGGTCCGTGCCGGCGTGGGACCTCGCGATCGCGGAGCAGTGCGCGGAGGCGCTTGAGCGTCTCGACGAGCTCGTCGTCAAGCCGCGCGACGGCGCGGGCGGCGCCGGCGTCGTGCTCGGCACGCGCGCCTCGGAGCAGGAGCTGTCGAAGCTGCGCGCCGAGATCGAGGCGGATCCGGGCGCCTGGATCGCCCAGGAGCCCGTCGCGCTCTCGACGCACCCGACGGTCATCGACGGCCGGCTGGCGCCGCGCCACGTCGACCTGCGGCCGTTCGTCGTCGGCGGGCGTGTCCTCCCCGGCGGCCTGAGCCGCTTCGCGCAGGGCGCGGGCGAGCTCGTCGTCAACTGCGCGCAGGGCGGCGGCGGCAAGGACGTCTGGGTGCTGGAGGAATGAGGCGGGTCTCCGGGGTGGCCCTCGCCGGCGCCTCGACGCCGCCGAGGCGCCCGCCGGCACGTCCGCGCGCTGCGCGCCGAGGGACCTGCGCGCTGCGCGCGGAGGGACCTGCGCGCTGCGCGCCGAGGGACCTCCCGCCGCGGCCCGGGCCGGGGGCCGCGGAACGGGATTGCGCCTGGCGCACGCAACTTCGGCGGGGGCGCGCCGTTGCTGTAGGCGATGACCCGCAGCCGCCGCAGCGCCTTCGCCGCGCCGCGCGCCGGGCTCGTGGCGGGCGCCGCGATCGGACTGTTGCTCGCGGGCGCGGGCGCACATGCGGCCGCCGAGACGCCCACGCGGGCGGACGGCGTCGACGCCGGCACGCGCCTGGACCTCGCCGGCGCGCGGTTCGAGCAGGTGGCCGGCTCGAGGCTCGCGCTCGAGATCGTCACGCACGGTCCCTGGGAGCCCGCCGACGTCAAGCCGTCGTCGACGCGCGCGCTGTGCGTCTGGCTGCGCAACGAGCTGTCGCGGACGCCGCAGGGTCGCCTCTGCCTGGTACCCGACGCGCGCGCCGGGTCCGGCGTGCGACTGCGCTACACGACGCTCGACCACCGCGGCAGGCGCACCGGCATCCGCGAGCTCTCCGCGGTCGTGCGGCGTCCCGGGCCGGCCACGCTCGGCGCGCGCTTCTCGCCGGTGTCGCTGGGGCTGGTGCCCGGGCGCTACCGCTGGCAGGTGCGCAGCCGCTCGCAGCGCGTCGACGATCTCCTGCCCGACGCCGGCGAGCTCGCACTGCCGATCGCGCTCTCGACGGCGCCGGCCGCGCGCCTGCGCTGCTTCGCGGCGGCCGCGCGCGACCCGCGCCGGCGCTGCGAGAACGCGAAGCTGCGGCTCGTCGTCGTGCCGACCCCGGACGACGCCGTCCTGTCGACGAACGCGCCGTGCACGCCGCGCCGCCACGACGGCGAGCTGAAGCCGTGCGACTTCGGCGTGCCGAGGGTCGACGCCCGCGCGAGCGTCGCGCTCGTGGGCGACAGCCACGCGGCGCAGTGGCGCGGCGCGATCGAGCACGTCGCCGAGCACAAGCGCTGGCACGGCGTGTCGATCACGACGTCGGGCTGCCCGCTGTCGCGCGTCACGCCCGCGCTCGAGCCCGCGAGCAGGCGGGCCCGCTGCCTGCGCTGGAACCGCCAGATGCCGGGCTGGTTCGCGCGCCATCCCGAGATCCACACGGTGTTCGTGTCGCAGCACGGGGCGGCGAAGGTCGTCGTGCCCGCCGGCGCCTCCGCGCTCGACACGCGCGCCGCCGGGCACCGCGCCGCATGGAAGGCGCTGCCGCGGTCGGTCCGGCGCATCGTCGTGCTGCGCGACACGCCGCTGCTCGGGTTTCAGAACGAGTGCGTGCGCCGCGCGAGCCGCCAGCGGCGAAACCCCGGTGACACCTGCGCGCTGCCGCGGGCGACGGTGCTCAAGCCCGACGCTGCGGTCGTCGCCGCGCGGCGGCTGCGCTCGCGCCGGGTGCGCGTCGTCGACATGACGGCGTTCTTCTGCGGCCGCTTGCGCTGCCTGCCCGTCGTCGGCGGCGCGCTCGTCTACATCGACCGCGAGCACATGACCAACCTCTTCTCGACCTCGCTCGGCCCGTACGTCCTGCGCGCCTTCGACCGGCTCTAGCGCACGGGCGCCTGACGGTGTCACACCGCCGGGTGGCCGGGTGAGTGACAGCCATGCTCTCCCGGCCGATCGCATCGTGCGCCGCACTCTGGATCTGCCTCGCGGTCGCCGGTTGCTCGGTGCCGGGCACCGGCCCGACGTGCAGCGAGTTCATGAGCATGACAACCGACGGCAAGCGTCAAGCGGTCATCGACTGGGCGAAGGAGCACGACGACCGCGTCGACCCGGACAACCCCGATTCCGTCACGAGCGGCTTTGCCATGTTCCAGGATCTCGCCAGCATCACGAGGTACTGCAGCGAGTCCGGGCACACCGACGACCACCTCGGCGACCTGTCACCGGAATGAGCGCCAGCTCCTCCTGACGCCGCGCCCGCTCCCGCGGCGCGTGACGCGACGCCGGGCCTCGATAGGGTCCGGCGATGCCTTCGATCCGCCTGCACGACACCCGCTCCGGCGCGCTGCGCGAGCTCGTGCCGGGCCCCGGTGGGCGCGTGGGCATCTACGCGTGCGGGCCGACGGTCTACGGCCGCGTGCACGTCGGCAACGCCCGCCCGTTCGTCGTCTTCTCGCTGCTCAAGCGCTTCCTCGAGCACGAGGGCCACGCCGCCACGCTCGTCGTGAACATCACCGACGTCAACGACAAGATCTACGACGCGGCGCGGCCGCTCGGCGTGCCCAGCGCGCAGCTCGCGAGCGAGATGGCGGCGCACTACCTCGCCGACACCGACGCGCTCGATCTCGGCCGCCCCGATGCCGAGCCGCTCGCGTCGGAGTCGATCGACGGCATCGTCGACCTCATCGCCGCGCTGATCGAGCGCGGCAACGCGTACGCCGTCGACGGCGACGTCTACTTCCGCGTGCGGTCGGACGCCGACTACGGCTCGCTGAGCCATCGCGCGATCGACGAGATGAGCCAGGGCGAGGACCCGTCCCGCCCGCGCTCTCGTCGCGCAAGGAGGACCCGCTGGACTTCGCGCTGTGGAAGGCGCAGAAGGAGGGCGAGGACACGGCGTGGGACGCGCCGTGGGGGAAGGGCCGCCCGGGCTGGCACATCGAGTGCTCGGCGATGGCCGAGGAGCTGCTCGGCGTCGGGTTCGAGATCCACGGCGGCGGCAACGACCTCGCGTTCCCGCACCACGAGAACGAGGCGGCGCAGACGCGGATGGGGCGCGGCGCCGAGCTCGCGCAGATCTGGATGCACAACGGGATGCTCCAGCTCAAGGGCATGACGATGGGCAAGAGCCTCGGCAACGCGATGCGCCTGCACGAGGTGCTCGAGCAGGTCGGGCGCGACGCGCTGATCATGCTCTTCGCCAGCGCGCACTACCGCGGCCCGATGGACTTCGACGACGAGCGCCTGGCCGAGGCCGCCGCGCGCGTCGCCCGGATCCGCGACGCGGCGCGCCAGCTCGGCGACGGCGAGTCGCCGGCGGACATGCGCGTGCACCGCGACGCGTTCTTCGCCGCGCTCGCCGAGGACTTCAACACGGCGCAGGCGCTCGGGGCGCTGTTCGAGTGGATCCGCGAGGCCAACCGGCGCGACGAGCCCGTCGGCGGGGCCGACCTCGTCGAGATGCTCACCGTGCTGGGCCTCGAGAACCTCGCCGCGGCCGGCGACGCCGCCGGGTCAGAGGAGCTCGAGCTGCTCGAGCGCCGCCAGGCGGCGCGCGCCGCGAAGGACTGGGCGGCCGCCGACCGGCTGCGCGACGAGCTCGCCGAGCGCGGCTGGACGGTCCGCGACGGGCCCGACGGCGCCGAGCTCGTCCGCAGCGCGCCGTGAGCGGCGAGCGCGAGCGCCGCAGCCGCCGCACGGCGCGGCTCGCGCGGGCGCGGCGGCGCCCGCGTCCCAGCGAGCGCGTCCGCCGCCGCGGGCGGCACCGCGTTCCTCTACGGCCGCAACCCGGTGCACGAGGCGCTCCGCGCCGGCCGGCGCAGGGTCGAGCGCATCTGGGCGACCGAGGGCGCGGCGCGGGAGCCGTGGCTGCGCGAGGTCCCCGACATCAAGATCGTCAGCGCCGGCGAGGTCGAAAGCCGCTGCGGCTCGCCCGATCACCAGGGCGTCTGCGCCGAGGTCGGCGGCTACCCGTACGTCGGCGCCGCGGAGCTGCTCGCGATCAAGGACCCGTTCATCGTCGCGCTCGACGAGCTCCAGGACCCGCAGAACCTCGGAGCGATCTGCCGCACCGCGGAGTGCGCGGGCGCGACCGGCGTCGTGCTGTGCGAGCGCCGGGCGGCCGCGATCACGCCCGCCGCCGCGAAGGCGTCGGCGGGCGCGGTCGAGCACCTGCGGATCGCGCGCGTGCGCAACATGGCGGACTTCCTCGCGGACGCCAAGACGGCCGGCGCGTGGTGCTACGGCGCCGACGGCGCCAGCCCGACGACCTACGACGCGCCCGACTACCGCGGCGGCGTCGTGCTCGTGCTCGGCGGCGAGGGCAGCGGCCTGCGGCCACGCGTCGCGCAAGCCTGCGACGCCTTGATCTCGCTGCCGCAGCGCGGTGCCATCCAGTCGCTGAACGCCAGCGCCGCGGCCGCGGTGCTCATGTACGGAATCGTGCAGCGACGCGAACGTGCTTGACAGGGCTCCATAACAGCGGATACGGTGGCGCCTGCGTCAGGGTAAACCTGAGGTACAGCATCGGACATCGTCGTATTGCAGCTGGCGCCCTGGGAGGGGACCGCCACTGAGCAAACTCCGGACGCGCGAGCGGGCCGGGAAAGGACTGCTCGTGGCCCGACTCTCCCAGAAGTCTCACTCTCAGGTTCATGTCGATGACTACTTCCTCATCGCCTTGGCCAAGCAGGGTGACCGCACCGCCTACGACCGGATCGTGCGCCGGTACTACGGCTTCGTCCGCCTGAAGGCGTCGTCGTACTTCCTCGCCGGGGGAGACTCCGACGACCTCGTCCAGGAGGGCCTCGTCGGGCTCTACAAGGCCGTGCGCGACTACCGCACGGACCGCGAGTCGTCGTTTCGGAACTTCGCGGAGCTCTGCATAACGCGCCAGATCATCACCGCGGTCAAGACCGCCACGCGCAACAAGCACACGCCGCTGAACCAGTACGTGTCGTTCTCGGCGACCCCCGCGGGCGCCGCCAGCGACGGCGAGCCGACGCTCGAGGACGTCATCCCCGGCTCGACGGTTCACGACCCGGTCAACCAGGTCATCTCGACCGAGGAGCTGCACTCGCTCGTCGGCTGCCTCTCGACCGCGCTGTCGGAGCTCGAGTCCCGCGTGCTCGCGCTGTACCTCGACGGGCGCCCGTACGAGGAGGTCGCGACGCGCCTGGGCTGCGACGCCAAGACCGTCGACAACGCGCTGCAGCGCGTCAAGCGCAAGGTCGGCACGCACCTCACCGCGCGCGCCGTGTTGAACTGAAGCGCGTTCGATCTAGCAGCTAGAGTCGCTGCCCATGACCGCGCTTCAGATCGTCCTGCTCATCTTCGCGCTGATCGTCCTCGTGACGGCGATCGGCGGCTTCATGGCCATGACGCGGCGCACGCGATCCCGCGAGGACGAGTTGCTCGTGCAGCTCAAGCGCGCCGAGCGCGAGCTCGCCAAGGCGCATGCCGCCGACAAGGGCTGGGATCCGACGACGCTGCAGTCCGCTGCCCGCGCGGCCGCCGACAAGCGCTTCGGCGACGTCAGCGGCCTGCAGCTCGTGCAGGTCATCGACAAGCCGGGGACCGACGCCGACCAGGCCGTCTTCCGCGTCGAGACCGCCGACGGCGAGCAGTCGATGACGCTCGGGCGCACCGGCGGCGTCTGGGGCCCGGCCTAGCCGACCGCCGCGCCGCGCGGCGAAAGCTCCCGCGGGCGGCGGACGCTGCCGCGTCGGCAGCGCCCGCGAAGCCTTCGCGTCAGGTGACCTTCTCGAGGTCGATGACGAAGATCAGCGTCTCGTTGGGAGCGATCTGGCCCTGGCCCGCGGCGCCGTAGCCGAGGTCCGGGGGGATGACCAGCATCCGCCGGCCGCCTGCGCGCATGCCGACGACGCCCTGGTCCCAGCCCGCGATGACCATCTGCGCGCCGAGCTGGAACTCGAACGGCTCGCCGCGGTCCCACGAGGCGTCGAACTGCTCGCCGTTGGAGTAGGAGACGCCGACGTACTGGACGGACACGTTGTCGCCGGTCTTCACCCGCTTGCCCTTGCCCTTGACGATGTCGCGGCTGTAGAGCTTGCTCGGCGGGTCGCCCGCCGGCTTGGTGACCTCGGGCTTCGTCTTGATGTCCTTCGAGATCTCCATCTTCTGGATCGTCGCGCCGGCGTCGGCGGTCGTCGCCGTCGTCTCGGTGGGGGCGGGCGCCGGGGCCGTTTGCGCGGGGGTCACGCTGTTGTCGACGGCGGGCTCGTCGTCGCCGCATGCGCCGACGCCGAGGGCGGCGACGGCGAGCATCGCGGCCGTGGCGGTACGGGGGCGCAAGCTAACCAACCTTCACGAGGTCGACGACGAAGACGAGCGTCTCGTTCGGGGCGATCGGGCCCATGCCCCGCGGGCCGTAGCCGAGCGACGGCGGGATGACGAGCGTGCGCCGGCCGCCCTCGCGCATGCCGGAGACGCCGAAGTCCCAGCCCTTGATGACGCGATTGGCGCCGAGCGGGAAGTCGAACGGCTGGCCGCGATCCCACGAGGAGTCGAACTGCTGGCCGTTGGAGTAGGAGACGCCGACGTAGTGCACGGTGACGTGGTCGCCGCTCTTGGCGGCCGCGCCCTCGCCGGTGACGATGTCTTCGGTGATGAGGTCTTCCGGCGGGGTGCCGGTGGGCATCGGGACCTCGGGCTTGCTGCCCATGTCCGTGGAGATCTCGAGCGTCTGATAACCGTCGGTCATGCAGCGTCCGAGGATGGGGTGGCGAATGTCATGCCGTACAGCCTATGGATTGCCGGGCACGACCGGCGCACGCGGCGCCAGCGGGCGCACGGCCTGCGGCGGAGAGCCCGCGTACAGGAAGCCGCCCTCGTAGGTGCCCCCGCGCACGACGCTCGCGCCCGCGAACATGCAGTTGGGGCCGGTGGTCGCGCCGCGCAGGACGAGCGAGTTCGCGCCGATGAACGTGTTCGCGCCGATCTCGATGGGGGTGACCCGCACCGGCTGGTCGACGACCGGGGCGTCGCTGCCGTCGTGGCGGTGGTCGGAGTCGAACATGCTCGTGCGCTCGCCGACCGTCACGTGCTCGCCGAGCGTGATCCGCTCCGTCGCGTGCAGGCAGACCTGCGCGCCGAACTGCACCGAGTCGCCGAGCACGATCTCGCCGCCGCTTGCCTCGAGCAGGCTGTAGTCGCGAATGCGCGCGTCGTCGCCAAGGCGCACCGCGCCGCCGCGCATCTGCACGCGCACGCCGGCGCGGAACGTCGCGCGGTCGCCGAGCTCGATCGTGTTCTCGGCTCCGGCCCAGACCTCGAGGATGAGGCCGCGGCCGAGCATCGCGTGCTCGCCGATCCGCAGCGTGAGCGTGCCGGACTCGCTGCCGCCGTAGGGGTGGATCTCGAGGCTGGGCAGGTCGTAGAAGTGCGCGCCGTGCGGCGCGTCGAGGACGAGGCGGCCGCCGGCGCGCCTGAGCGCGGCGTCCAGCCGCTTTGCCCACAGCGCGAAGCGCGCTCGCTCGGCGCCCAGTCGCGCGGCGCGGGCAGCCGATCGGACGCGGCTCATGCCGGCGCCTTCTCGGGCTCGGGCTCCGGCTCAGGCTTGGTCTTCGGGTCGCGAACCTCGTGGGCCTTGTCCTTCTCGGGCCGCAAGCCGGGCGCCCACGGCAGGCGCCGCTCGAGGCACGGGCGCTCGATGTACCTCCACGACAGGCCGGCGAGCCCGACGGAGATCGGGAAGCCGACGACGAACAGGATCGCGCCGAGCAGGACCGGGTCGGTCTCGTGGCCGACGACGTGGATGATCTCGAAGAAGATCCACACGTGCAGGAGATAGAAGGCGTACGAGCGCTCGCCGAGCCAGTTCGTCGCGCGGTTGTTCAGCCAGCGCGGGGCGCGGTTCGTGCCGAGTTGCAGGGCGATCATCCCGCCGATGAGCGCCATCCCGAAGATGGCCATGAGCACGGAGCGCCGGCCGAGCGCGTGGTGGATCTGCGTCGTGCCGGCCTCGTAGTCCCACTGCATGTAGAGCAGGCAGGCGAGCACGGCGACGCCGACGCAGCCCCACGCGAACAGCCGCGCCCGCTTGGCGTGGCCGCGGAACCACGGCACGGCGAACGGCTCGAGGACCGCGAGCGCGACGCCCGGCAGGAAGACGTAGATGATGAGCGGCGGGCTCGTGAGCAGCGGGAAGCGGTTGTTGGCGTACTGGCGCAGGGCGATGCTGAAGAGCGCGAGGAAGCCGATGAACCCGAGGGCGGCGATGGCGCGGGCTCTGGGCGTCTTGAGGGGCTTGCCGAGCTTGTAGGCGATGAGCGCGGCGATCGGGATCGAGAAGTAGAACGCGGCCTCGACGTCGAGCGACCAGGCTTGGCCGATCGGCAGGGTGGCGGATCCGCCGGTGTAGCTCTGGGTGAACGTGAAGACGGAGAGGATCTGCCACCAGTCCGAAGCGGGCGCCGCTCCCGACGGGTTGTCCGGCGTGGGGCCGATCGCCCCGTCGAGGCCGAACCTGAGCAGGACCAGCGTCGCGATGACGTAGAAGATCGGGACGATCCGCAGCACGCGGTTGCGGGCGAAGCGCTTGATCGACGGGCGCCTCGTGCCGAGCACGAACGAGCGCATGAACGGCCGCGCGATGAGGTAGCCGGAGAGGACGAAGAACGTCGCCAGGGCCAGGTCGATGCGGGCGATCGGCTGCTTGGCCCAGCCGTAGCTCTCGAGCGTGGGAGCGGGGTCGGCGTTCGCGAAGACGTGCGCGACGAAGACCAGCGACATCCCGATGCCGCGGAATCCGTCCCCTCCGAGCAGGTTCCCGACGCCGGCGTCGCTGGCCCGAGGATCCTCCGTGTGGCCCGCCACCGCGCAGTCCTTTGGTCGTGTACGCCGGAAAGGGTGCCAGACGCGGCGGTTCTGGCGGCCGGACGGTCGCCCGCCGCGACTGCGAGCGCGGGCGCTAGCCTGCGCAGCGGTAGCCGCGTCGCCCGCCCGCCTAGCTCAATTGGCAGAGCACTTCACTTGTAATGAAGAGGTTTTCGGTTCGAGTCCGAAGGCGGGCTTCACCGGTTCGCCGATGCGAGAGGCGATCATGCCGGCCACTTGCATCGAGATAAGCGGCGGGACCGCGTCGCCGATCTGGTTGTAGCGCGCCGAAAGGGGGCCTGTGAAGACGTAGTCGGGGGGGAAGCCTTGGAGGAGGGCCATCTCTCGGACCGAGAGCATGCGGTCTTGGTCGGGGTGCAGGTAGCGGCCGTTGCCGGGGTGGCCGCACTCGCGGGTGATCGTGATCGCGGGGCGGTCCCACCAGAGGCGGCCGTAGATGTCGGGGAACGAGCCGGGGCGCTTGCCGATCATCGAGCGGATGAGGAGATCGGGGTCGGCGATGTCCGACCACGATCCGCCGTCGTGCGGGATCGCCCGGATGCGCTGCATCGAGTGGGCGGTGTGGTTCGGAGCCCGGTGCTGGGCATCGCTCGAATGCGTCTCGCCGGCCTCGATCGGCGGGAGGTGGGCGATGGCGTCGCGGACGGTCGCGTGGCGGCCGGCCGGGCGGCGGGAGGGGCGCGATCGCGCCGCCGTCGCGGCGGGCGATGATCAGCGTGCGAGAGCGCTTCTGGGGCAGGCCGAAGTCGGCGAGGTTGTGGACCTCGGCCGAGACGCTGTAGCCCTCGGCGAGCAGGCTGGCGCGCAGCGCCTTGAAGTGGTGGCGCTGGCGGCCGTGCAACAGCTCCTTGACGTTCTCCATGACGAAGAACTCCGGCCGCAGCTCGGCGACCCAGCGGCCGCTGCGCGCGACCAGGCTGTTGCGGACGTCGTCGACCGAGTGGTTCATCGCGTTCTTCTGCGAGAAGCCGGTGCACGGCGCGCAGGCGATCAGCACCGTCAGCTCTCCCGGCTCCAGGCCCAGCGACAGGCGGTACTCGGACGGGTCGAGCGTATGGAGGTCGGCGTCCAGCGGCTGCACGCCGATGTTCGCGAGGTACGTCTCGTTGCAGTGGGTGCTCGAGCCGGCGCTCGCCCCGCGGCCCGGCTTGCCCTGCTGCTTGTCGACCGCCCCCACGATCTCGAACTCGGGCCGGGCGGCGAAGCCGTAGCTCATCCCGCCGGCCCCGCTGAAGAGGTCGACGACGGTCCACGGCGGCATGGGCGAGCAGCCTAGGGCTCGGACCCGACGGCCCGGCGCGCCGAGAGCGCGGCCGATACTCGCGCGACGCACCCCGCGACGTCCTTCTCGACCTCGAAGTCCCACAGCCGCACGACCTCCCAGCCGAGCGAAGCGAGCTGTGCGTTCACGCGCGCGTCGCGCTCACGGTTCGCCGGCGATCTTCGCGTCCCAGAACGGGCCGGACTGACCGTGGTAGTAGTCGGGATGGCCGTGCCAGAACGCGCCGTCGACGAAGACCGCGAGCTTCACGCCGACGAACGCGAGGTCGGGCTTGCCGGGCAGCCGCTTGACGTGCAGCCGCCAGCCGCGCATCCCCGCCGCCCACAAGGCGCGGCGCAGCAGCAGCTCCGGCGCCGTGTCGCGCACGCGCACGCGGCTCATCAGCCGGCTGCGAGCGGCCGGATCGAGCGAGTCGGGCATGCGCGCGGAGGAAGCGGGGCGGGGTGGAGGCGGAGGCGGGGCGGAGGAGAGGCGGGGGCGGAGGAGGCCGGAGGAAGCGGTGGCCTCAGCCCGACGTGGCGACGTGCTCGAGCCGGCCGTGGCCGTTGCTCGACACGGCGTGCTCGTACGACGGAACGTCGTCATCCGGCGGCGCGTTCAGGCGCCGCTCGAGCTCGCCCAGCACGACCCCGAACAGCGCGTGGCGCCACGTCGCCTGCGCGAACGCGCGCCAGCTGCCCGCGAGCCGCGGCATGTCGTCGCGCGCCGGATGGAAGCGGTCCACGACGACCGTCAGCGGCCACGTCGCCAGATGCTCGGCCAGCCCGACGATCGGCCCGCGCGACCACGACGGCACCGGCATCCGCGGCGCGAACGTCGCGTAGGCGGCGCCCAAGGCCGCGCCGTTGCCGAGATGCAAGGCAAGCCCGAGCACCGGCCAGCCGCGCCCGCGCGTGAAGGCCTTGCCGAGCAACTCGGTGTCGTCGTAGTCGACGCCGAACACCGTCTTGTCGGCCGGCTGCTGCGCCGCCCACACGCCGGCGGCGAACGCGCCGGCGACGGCGCCGCGAACGGCCTTGGCGCGATCGATGACCATCCCGAGAGACTGTAACGGTCGTCACCACCTCGGGTATCGGTGGGCAATGGATCGCAAACGCTTTCTCGAGCGCGCCCGCGGGCGGGGCGTCAACCCGCTCGTCTACTGGATCTCACGCGCGTTCGTCGAGCCGTTCTGCCTCGTGTACTTCCGCATGAGCCGGGTCGGCCGCGAGCACATCCCGCGCGAAGGCGGGGTCATCCTCGCCGCCAACCACCGCTCGTTCCTGGACCCGTTCGTCATCGGCACGCTCGTCAAGCGCCCGATCTACTACGTCGCCAAGACCGAGCTGTTCTCGCACCGCCTGTCGGCCTGGTTTCTCAGCTCGCTCGGCGCCTTCCCGATCGACCGCGGCCGCAACGACGGCGACGCGATGGACACGGCCCGCCGGATCATCGAGCGCGGCGACGTCGTCCTGATCTTCCCCGAGGGCACGCGCACCCGGCCCGGCCCGCTCGGCCAGCCCAAGCGCGGCGTCGGGCGCCTCGCGCTCGAGACCGGCGCGCCGATCGTCCCGGTCGCCGTCATCGGCACCGAGGCCGTGCGCAGGGGCTGGCGCATCCGCCCGCACAAGATCAAGCTGCGCGTCGGAAAGCCGCTGCTGTTCCCGAAGGTCGAGGACCCGTCGCCGCAGCTCGCGCGCGGCGTCATGGAGCGCCTTTGGGCCTGTGTCGAGCTCCAATGGGAGTGGCTCGGCGGGACCGCGCCGCTACGCCGCGCCGAGATCGTCGGCGCCGGGGCGTGGGGCACCGGCCTCGCGGTCGCGCTCGCCCGCGCCGGCCTGCACGTCGAGCTCGGCTGCCGCACCGAGGAGCAGGCGCGACAGCTGCGCAAGACGCGCGTCAACGACCGCTACCTGCCCGGCGTCACGCTGCCCGCGTCCATCCAGGTCATGACCGCCGACCGCATGACGCTCGACCGCGCCGACATCGTCTGCTTCGCCGTGCCGGCGATGGCGCTGCCCGACGCCGTCGAGGCACACGCCAAGGCGATCCCCGACCGCACCGGCGTGCTCGTGCTCTCCAAGGGCCTGGTCGCGCCGCTCGGCACGCTGCCAAGCACGTACGTGGCCGGGCGCGTGGCCGCTCGCGCTGTCGCCTGCATCGGTGGCCCCGGCCACGCCGCCGACGCGCTCTCGAGCGGCGCGGCGCTCGTCGTGGGCTCCGTGGACGGGATCTTCGCCACGCAGCTCGAGCGCGTGCTGCGCAAGGCGGGCTTCGACACCGTCGGTCACGAAGGACGTCGCGGGCGTCGAGCTCGCCGGCACCGCGAAGAACGCCGCCGCGCTGGCCGCGGCCGTCGCCGGGGTCAGCGGGCCAAACGCGGCGGGCGCCGCCGCGGGCAAGGTCTTCGCCGAGGTCGACGCGTTTGCCCGCACGCAGGGCGCAAGCCCGCAGACGTTCGCGGGCCTCGCGGGCGCGGGCGACCTCGTCGCGACCGTCGTCGCCGAGGGCAGCCGCAACCGCCGCGCCGGCGAGCTGCTGGGCCAGGGCATGTCGGCCGAGCGCATCGGCGACGCGATCGGCGGCCAGTCCAGCGAGGCGCTCGAGGGCGTCGCGCTGCTCGCCACGACGCTGCGCCGCGCGGGCGTCCCCTCGCCGACGCTCGACCGGCTCGTCGCGCTCGTCGACGGCCGGATCGAGCCCGAGGCGTTCACCGCCCACGTGATGGCGCCGCCCGGGGCGCCGGTTCGACCGCGCGCCATCCTCGGAGACACCCTCCAACGGCACCAACGGCACGCACCGCAACGGGTCGCCGAACGGCGAGCTCGCCGCCGTCGCCGGTGAGGCCGAGGAAGCCGCACGGCGCGGATAGGCTGCGATGCGTGGACCAGCAGCACAAGGCGCGCCTGGACGCAGACTTCTCGGAGCTGTACCGGGTGCACCTGCGCGACGTCTACTCCTACGCGTACTACCGGGTCGGCAACCACCACGATGCCGAGGACCTCACGGAGCAGACGTTCCTGCAGGCCTACCGCCACTTCGAGCGCGCGCAAGCCGAGTCGGAGGGCAGGCCGCTGCGGCCCTGGCTCATCCGCATCGCCCACAACCTCGCCGCGAACCTCTACCGCGATCGCTCGCGAAGGCCGCAGACGCCGATCGACGACACGACCGGCCTCAGCACGATGCACACGACCGAGGACCTCGTCGAGGGCCGCGACGAGCTCGCGCGCATCATCGAGGCGATCAAGGAGCTTCCGGAGGAGCGACGTGAAGCGCTCATCATGCGGTTCGCGCTCGGCATGGACAACCGCGAGATCGCGCGTGCCATGGGCAAGACCGACGGTGCGACGAAGGTGCTCCTGCATCGCGCCATCAAGCAGCTCGAGGGGATGGTGACGACCACATGACCCAGCCCGCCCAGCAGGCGGACTTCGAGACGATGCTGCGTCTCGCGCTGCATCCCGTCGATCCGCCCGAGACGCTCAAGCACCGCGTCGAATCCACCTTGCAGGAGCTCACCGACGCCGCCGTCGACGAGCTCGACGCATGGGAGATCGGCGCGATGCGCGACCCGCGCAACTGGGTGCGCCCGGTGGTCGCCAGCGCCGTCGGCGTGACGGCCGGCACGGCGCTCGTCGTCCTGCGCGTGCGCAACGAGCGCAAGAAGCGCGCAGCCGCCTCGAGCGACCCGCTCGACCTTCTCAAGCGGACCGTCAAGGCGGCCGCCGGCGAGGCGCGCAAGATCGCTCGGCGCGACTAATCCCGCGACGACCGAAGATCGTGGATGACACGGCGGCGAGGCGCCGCGAGATTCGCTCGGCGCGACTAAGCTCAGATCGCCTGATCCGAACCCAACGGGGCGGCGTAATCCGGTTCACATGGCACTCCTGCGCAAAGCCGAGCCCGGCCCCACAGAGCTCCGAGAGCTCGCCGACGAAGACCTCATGCAGCTCGTCCGCCGCGGCGAGGCGACCGCGTTCGAGGTCGTGTACGAGCGCCATTCGAGCGCCGCGTTCTCGCTCGCCTACCGCATGTGCGGCAGCCGCTCCGCCGCAGAGGACGTCGTCCAGGAGGCCTTCCTCTCACTGTGGCGCAGCGGCGCCCGCTACGACCGCGCCCGCGGGTCTGTTCGTACGTGGGTGCTCGGCATCGTCCACAACCGCGCGATCGACTCGCTGCGCCGCTCGGTCGTCCACGACCGCCGGCGCGCGAGCGACGAGGGCATCGAGGAGCGCTTCGAGGCCAAGGACCGCACCGACGTCGAGGTCGCGCGCCTCGACGAGGCGCAGGAGATCCGCGACGCGCTGCAGACCCTGCCGGTCGAGCAGTGCCGCGTGATCGAGCTCGCCTACTTCGGCGGCTTCACCCAGACCGAGATCGCCTCGATGCTCGACACCCCGATCGGTACGGTCAAGGGCCGGATGCGCCTCGGCCTGGAGAAGATGCGCGCACAGCTCGGGGGACTGCGGGAGGTCATGCCGTGAACACGTCCTGCCCCCGGATCGAAGACGCCGCCGGCTACGTCCTGCGCGCGCTGCCGGACTCCGAGTCCGAGTCCTACCGCCATCACGTCACAGACTGCGTGGAGTGCGCGGAGAAGGTCGCCGAGCTCGGCTTCGTCTCGCACGCCCTGCTCAGCGCGGCGCCGCAGCTCAGCGCGCCGCCGGAGATCTTCGACCGCGTCATGAACGTCGTGCGCGCCGAGTCCGAGTTGCTGCAGGCGGCGGGCGCGACCGCGGACCGGCCCGTGCGCCGCGAGGACAAGCGCGGCCGGCTCAACCTGGGCTTCGCCAAGCTGCGCCCGCTGACCGCCGGCGCCCTCGCGGCGGTGCTCATCGCCCTCGGCCTCGGCGTCGGGACGCTCATGCAGGGCGACCCGTCGTGCACGGTGCGGACGGTGGACATCGACGCCGCTGCCGGCGCGAACGCCAGCGGCGAGCTGAAGGTCTGCGGCGGCAGCGCACAGCTCGCGGTCGCCGGGATGGACGCGCCGCCCGACGGGCGCATCTGGGAGGTGTGGCTCGACGACCCCAACGACCGTCAGGGACCGACGGCCGGGGCGCTGTTCTCCGTGCGCGACGGGCGCGCGACGGTCGACGTCGGCAAGGTCGCCGCCGGCCGCACCGTGCTCGTGACCGACGAGCCGTCGCCCATGGGCAGCGAGGTCCCGACGCGCACGCCGATCCTCAAGGCCTCCACCTGACGCCGGCGGGCCGGGCCGCGGCGGCTGCTAGCGTCAGCCGCGTGGCCCAGCAGGCGAGCGACACGACGACGGTCACCTGCTATCGCCATTCGAACCGCGAGACGGGCGTCTCGTGCTCGAACTGCGGGCGGCCGATCTGCCCGGACTGCATGACCTCGACGTCGGTCGGCATGCGCTGCCCGGAGTGCTCGAAGCAGAAGACGAAGGTGCGCACGGTCCAGACGCTGACCGGCACGCCGCAGCTGACGTACGTGCTGATCGCGATCAACCTCGTCGCGTTCGTGGCGATGGCGGCGACGGGCGGCGGCCTGCGCGGGACGTCCGGCACGGTCTACGCGGAGGGCGCGCTCTACGGCCCCGCGGTCGCCGCGGGCGATTGGTGGCGGATCATCACCGCCGGCTTCCTGCACGCGGGGCCGCTGCACATCGCGTTCAACATGTACTTCCTGTACTTCCTCGGCACGCTGATGGAGCCCGTGATCGGCAAGCTGCGCTTCGGGCTCATCTACTTCGTGTCGCTCGCCGGCGGCTCGATGGGCGCGTTGCTGCTGTCGCCCAACAGCGTCACGGTCGGCGCTTCGGGCGCGGTCTTCGGGCTGATGGGCGCCGCGATCCTCGCGATGCGCGCCCGCGGCATCGACCCGATGCAGTCCGGCCTCGGCGTGACGCTGCTGCTCAACCTCGGCATCACGTTCCTCATCCCCGGCATCGCGATCGGCGGTCACCTCGGTGGCCTGGCCGCGGGCTTCGCCATCGGCTACCTCATGTTCGAGCTGGCCGAGCGCCGGCGCCTGGCTCCGAACCTCGTGTACGGCGCGTCGGTCGTGATCGGGCTCGCGCTCCTGGTCGGCGCGGTGCTCGTCGCCCAGTCGGCGACGCCGCCGAGCTTCTAGCGCTGTTGCACCGTCGCTCGCCGCTGATCGGCGAACAGGCGCAGGGCGAAGCGGCCCGCGGGGTGCTCGCGCCAGGCGCGGACGCGGTCGGCCATCGCGGCCGGCATGACCTCGGGCTGCGGCAGCGGCGTGCCGTACTCGACGGGCACGATCAGCGGCGCGCAGAGCGCGGCGAACGCGAGGTCGGCGGCGCTGAAGCGCTCGCCGACGAGGTAGCGCCGGCCGTCGGACAGCAGCTCGCCGACGTAGTCGAGCTCCTCGTCGACGATCTCCAGCGCGCGGGCGGCGGTCTCGTCGTCGATGTCGAGGTAGCGGTTGATGTAGAGCTTCGCCGGCGCCAGGACGAACGGGAACACGCGCCGCTCCCAGCCGGGCACGCCGGTGAGGTTGTACGGCTCGAAGAGCTTCGTGTCCTTGAAGACCTCGTGGTAGAGCCAGCGCCGGCCTTCGACGCCGACGCCGGTGTCGAAGCGGTCCTCGAGCGCGAGGACCTCCTTGAGCGCGAGCTTGTCGGCCGGGTACAGCCGCGCGGTGTCGGGGAGGTGCTCGTCGGCGTAGCGCAGGATCGAGCGCGAGTCGGGGTAGACGCCCTCGGGCGTCGCGAGCACCGGCGCGGTCTTGCCGCCGCCCGCGCGGCGCGCCGCGAGCTGGTGGACGATCTGGATGTGCCGGCGCTCCTCGTAGTCGAGGCCGGCGCGCTCGAGGCCCCAGCGCGCCTTCTCGCAGAAGTGGCTGATCGGGATCGTGACGAGCACGCGGTGGTCCGGGCGGCCCATGGCTACGGCGCCCGCCGCCGGCGGTCGACGACGTCGTCGTAGAGCGCCTGGGCGCGCTCGAGCAAGAGCGCCGGAGCGAAGCGCTCGCGCACGTCCGCGGCGGCGGCGGCGCCGAGCTCCTCGCGGCGCGCCGGGTCGGCCTGCAGCGCGGCGAGCGCCGTGGCGAGCGCGGCCGGGTCGCCCGGCGTCACGAGCATGCCGGTGCTGCCGTCACGGAGGATCTCCGGCAGGCCGCCGTGGTCGGCCGCGACGACGCAGCAGCCCGCGGCCGCCGCCTCGAGCGCCGCGTTGGGCAGCGGGTCCGGCTGGGTCGAGGGCACGCAGACCACGTCGGCTGCACCGTAGACGTTCTCGACGTCGGAGCGAAAGCCGCAGAAGCGCACGCGGCCGGCGACGCCGAGCGTGTCGGCGAGCTCGTGCAGCTCGCCCAGCCGCCGCTCCTCGCCCTGCCACGGATCGCCGGCCACGAGCGCGATCGCGCCGGTCCTCGCGAGCGCCGGGTCCGCGAGCGCGCGGATGAGGACGTCTTGACCCTTCCACGTGGAGATCCGGCCGAGGATCGCGCAGACGAAGGCGCCCGGCTCCAGGGCGAGCGCCGCGCGTGCCGGGGCGCGTGGGGCACGGTTCGGAGCGATCGGCAGGCCGTCGTGCAGGACCCGCGCGCGCGCGTCGCCCCCGAGCTGCGCCGCGGTCGCCCCGGACACGCACGGCAGGGCGTCGGCGGTCAGCAGCATGCGGCGGTAGACCGGCCACCAGCGCTCGAAGCCGGTGTAGATCTCGCGCAGGTGCCAGACGTGGGGGATGCCCGCGAGGCGGGACGCCGCGGCGCCGCCGAGCGTCACCGAGGTGTTCGTGTGGATGAGCGCGACGTCGCGGCGGCGCGCGAGCCGCGCGAGCCCGCCGGCGTCGCGCGCGAGCGTCTTGGCGATGCCCGCGAGCCCGGCGGGCGACATCGCCGCGCGCCGCAGGACCGCGAGCGGCCGCACGAGCACCTCGACGCCCGCCGCCTGCAGGTCCTCGCGCAGCTCGCCGTCCATCGCGAGCACGACGAGCGGCCGGTAGCGCGCCGGGTCGAGGCCGGTCGCGAGCAGCGCGAGCTGGCGGTCGGCGCCGTAGCGGCCCGCCGAGGAGTGCAGGTAGAGCACGGTGCGCGGCCCGGAGGACGCGCGCGGGCTCGCCGCCGCGAGGCTCTGGCCGGCGCCGAAGGGCTCCTCGCCCGCGCCGCTCGGGTCGGGGCCGGAGGGCTCCTCGCTCGTGCGGCTCGGGTCGGGGCCGGAGGGGTCCGCGCGCGCGCGGCTCAGAGCTCCACCGCCAGCGCCTCGGCCGGCGCGGTCGGCACGCGGTCGGGGTGCATGATGTGCGCGAGCAGCTCGAGGCCGTCGATGAGCCGCGGCCCCGGCCGCGAGAAGTACGACGACGCGTCGACCGCCACCACCCGCTGCGCGCCGAGCGAGCGCAGCTCGTCCGCGTGCTCCTCGGCCTCCACCAGCGCGCGGGCCGCGTCGTAGCCGCATGGCATGACGACGACGACGTCGGGCTGCGCCGCCGCGACGAGCTCCATCGTCGACTGCTGCGACGGCTCGCCGGGCAGGCCGGCCACGTCCTCGCCCCCCGCCATCTCGATGAGCTGCGGCGTCCAGTGCCCGGCGACGAAGATCGGATCCAGCCACTCGAGCGCCACGACGCGCGGGCGCCCCGCTCCACGCACCGCGAGGCGGATGATGTCCGCGCGCCGGGCGGTGCGGGCGATGAGGTCCAGCGCCGCGTCCTTCGTGTCCGTCGCCCCGGCGATCGTGCGCACGTCGCCGAGCGTCTCGCCGTAGGTCTTCGGGTCCAGCGAGATCACGCGCGGCGGCTCGGGCAGCGTGACCGCCAGCGCCTGGACCTCGTCGTGCGACACCGCGCAGACGCTGCACAGCGCCTGCGTGACGATGAGGTCGGGCTCGAGCTCGCGCAGGAGCTCGTCGTCGAGCTCGTAGATCGAGTCGCCGGCCGCGGTGCGCTCGCGGACCGCGGCGTCGATCTGCGCCGCCGACAGGCCGGCGGGCAGGACGTCGCGCGTGACCGGCAGGATGTCGCGCGCCGACGTCCGGGTAGTCGCACTCGTGCGTCACGCCGACGATGTCGTCGCCCAGCCCCAGCGCGAACAGCAGCTCGGTAGCGTGTGGGACGAGGGAGACGATCCGCACGATCGAGAGGGTATGGCACGACCGATGGCACCACTGAGCGACTCCGAGATCGACGACCGCCTCGCCGGCACCGACTGGCGCCGCGAGGGCGACGCGATCGTCCGCGACATCGAGCTGGACGGCTTCAAGGCCGCCATGGCGCTGGCCAACGAGGTCGCCGACGCGGCCAACGCGGCCAACCACCACCCCGACATCCTCATCCACGACTACAAGCACGTCCGCCTGACGCTGTCGACGCACTCCGAGGGCGGCATCACGGACAACGACTTCGAGCTCGCCCAGACGATCGACGGGCTCACGTCACCGGATTGACGCGGCCGGCACCGAGCGTGGTGCTACGGTTCCCGCAGCAGCATCAATGAACGACGATCCTCCTCGAAGTCGCGGCCGCAGCCCTCGCTGCCCGGCTAAGCCCAGCCCCCTTCGGTTCCGTTGACCGCGCTGCTTCTCAGCGCGGTCGTCGTCCTGATCTTCGTCAACGGGTTCTTCGTTGCCGCGGAGTTCGCGCTCGTGCGCGCCCGCCGCGCCAAGCTCGAGGAGCTCGCCGCCGCCGGTGATCGCCGTGCCGCGAGGGTCGTGCACATGCTCGACAACCTCAGCGAGTACCTGTCGGCGTGCCAGTTCGGCATCACGCTCGCCTCGCTGGGCATCGGCTTCCTCGGCGAGCCGGCGATCGCCGAGCTCGTCGAGCCCGCGCTCGGCGGCG
Organism: uncultured Actinomycetes bacterium; assembly: GCA_963766525.1. GTDB lineage: Bacteria > Actinomycetota > Thermoleophilia > Solirubrobacterales > Solirubrobacteraceae > CADCVQ01. The sequence goes on along the minus strand of CAVYAX010000058.1, from coordinate 286,381 downwards.
TGATGTCGCACGGCGTCGCGGTGCCGATCGCGATCGCGGTCGCCTACGTCCTCGTCACGGCCGGCCACATCACGGTCGGCGAGCAGGTGCCGAAGATCTACGCGATCGTCAACGCCGAACGGGTCGCGAAGGCCATCGCGCGGCCGCTGGACCTCTTCAACTCGGTGATGCGGCCGTTCATCCACCTGCTCAACGCCGCGTCCAACGCGATGCTGCGCCCGCTCGGGATCAAGGCCGAGGCCGGCTGGGAGGAGGGATCGAGCCCGGAGGAGGTGCGCGCGATCATCGCCCAGGCGCATGCCGGCGGCCAGCTCGACCCCGGCGAGGCGGGCATGCTCACGGGCGTCTTCCACCTCCACGACCAGCAGGCGCGGCAGGTCATGACGCCGATCCCGGCGGTCGTCACGGTCGACCTGTCGGAGGACGTCGGCACCGCGCTGCGGCGGGCGATCTCGACGGGGCACACGCGGCTGCTCGTCACCGAGGACCACAACGCCGACCGCGTCAAGGGCGTCGTGCACTCGAACTCGCTCGCGCGGATCCTCATGGCCGACGGGCCGGAGGCGTCGATCGAGGCCGCCGTGCGGCCGGTCCCGATCGTGCCTGAGACCAAGCCGCTGGACGACCTGCTCGCCGACCTGCAGCGCAACCGCTCGACGATGGCCGTCGTCGTCGACGAGTACGGCCGCGTCGCGGGGATCGTGACCGTCGAGGACATCGTCGAGGAGGTCGTCGGCGAGATCGACGACGAGACCGACCCGGCGGGCGGCGAGGTGCGCCGGCTCGCCAACGGCGACTGGTTCGTCCGCGGCCACGTCGCGATCACCGACCTCGCCGACTACGGGCTGGACCTCCCCGTCGACACCGACGCCTACAACTCGATCGGCGGCTACGTCTTCGCCGAGCTCGGGCGGCTGCCCAAGCGCGGCGACACGGTCACGAGCAACGGCTACCAGATCCGCGTCGAGTCGGTTCGCGAGAACCGCATCGAGGCCGTCCGCATCCGCGAGCGTCGCGAGGAGCCGGCCAAGGAGACCGCCAACGCCTGACGCGCCAGGTCGCGCGAATTGACGCAAGTTCCGCGCTGCGGATACGTTCTCTCGTCTACCACCGCCCGTGGGACGGCGGAGGGGGCACGGTGGACTGGGGTGGTTTCACCGAAGCCAGAATCACGACGGGCCCGCATATGCCGCGGGCCCGTCGTGTGCTTCTGGGAGGAGTGCGAGGTATGTCGCACGACGATGGTGAAACGGCCGCCTGAATCCTTCCTAAACGCGGGCGAAGGGTTCTCGCAACAACGCTCTACGCGCGGACGCGAGGCTTCTCGTAGGTCTCGGCGGGATACAGGCCGCGGCCGGCCTTGCGCCCGAGCGCGCCCTCGGCGCAGAGGTCGCGCAGGCGCTGCGGCACGTCGGCCTCGATCGCGTCGCCGATCGCGACGGACACGTCGAGCCCGATGTAGTCCAGCAGGGCGATCGGCCCCATCGGGTGCGCGGCGCCGAGCTGCATGCAGGTGTCGATCGCCTGCGGCTCGAGGCCGGTGCGCTCCATGAAGTCGACGGCGCTGAAGAGGTACGGGAACAGCAGCCGGTTGACGACGAAGCCCGCGAGGTCGGGGACCTCGACGGCCTCCTTGTCGAGCACGGCGCACAGCTCGGCCGCGCGCTCCCGGGTCGTCTCGGACGCCTCGACCGGATAGGCGAGCTCGACGAGCCGCATCTTCGCGACCGGGTTGAAGACGTGCAGGCCGACGAACAGCTCCGGCCGGCCGGAGGCCGCGGCGAGCTCGGTGACCGACAGCGACGAGGTCGTCGTCGCGATGATCGCGTGCGGGCCGGCGAGCCCGTCCAAGCGCGCGAGCAGCGTGCTCTTCAGCGCCGTGTCCTCGGTGATCGCCTCGACGAGGAACGTCGCGTCCGCGAGCCGCTCGAGGTCGGTGACGATCCGCACCTTGTCCGGCGTCGTACTCCTCGCCCAGCCGCTCGCAGCTCTTGGCGATCTGCTTGGCCGCGCGCGCCGCGGACTCCTCCGAGCGCGCCCACAGGATCGGCTCCCCGACGCGCGTCGCGCAGACGGCCAGTCCCGTTGCGATGGCCCCACTTCCCGCAATCCCCAGCTGCTCGTCCACGCCCTCGGCCTCCCCTTGATTGACTGGTCGGTCGGTACCTTTTGTTCGCGACCAAGTGGCAACGTATGCGAACGAGGAGGCGGACGCCAGCATGAGTGGACAGCAGGGGCGCGAGGTCGTGATCGTCGAAGCGGTGCGAACGCCGATCGGGAGGGGCCATCCGGAGAAGGGCTGGTTTCGAGGACACGCACCCCAACGACCTGCTCGGCACGTGCTACACGGAGCTCCTCGCGCGCGCCGGGATCGACGCGTCCGAGGTCGAGGACGTCATCGCCGGCTGCGTGCAGCAGCTCGGCGAGCAGGGCTGGAACGTCGCGCGCAACGCCTGGCTGCAGGCCGGGCTGCCGATCGAGACGGCCGCGACGACCGTCGATCGCCAGTGCGGCTCGGCGCAGCAGGCCGTGAACTTCGGCGCGGCGCTCATCGCCGCCGGGATCCACGACGTCGTCATCGGCTCGGGCGTCGAGCACATGGGCCGCATCCCGATGGGCGTCGGCTTTCAGTGGACCGAGACCGTCGGCTCGCCGTGGCCGCCCGCGCTCATGGAGAAGCACGCGCTCGTCCCGCAGGGGCTGAGCGCCGAGCTGATCGCCGAGCAGTGGGAGATCCCGCGCTCGGAGCTCGACGAGCTGGCCGTCCGCTCGCACCGCCTCGCGCACGCGGCGACCGAGGAGGGCCGCTTCGAGCGCGAGATCGTGCCGTTTCAGACCAACGGCACGACGCGGCTCACCGACCAGGGCATCCGGCCCGACACGAACATCGAGACGCTCGCCGCAGCTCAAGCCGGCGTTCAAGCCCGACGGCCGGATCACGGCGGCCAACGCGTCGCAGATCTCCGACGGCGCGGCCGCCGTGCTGCTGATGTCGCGCGAGAAGGCCGAGCAGCTCGGCTGCACGCCGCGCGCGCGGATCGTCGACCAGACGACCGTCGGCGTCGACCCGGTGACCATGCTGACCGGCCCGATCCCCGCGACGCGCAAGCTGCTGGAGCGCAACGGCATGACGATCGGCGACATCGATCTCGTCGAGATCAACGAGGCGTTCGCGCCGGTCGTCGCCGCCTGGCAGCGCGAGCTCGACCCCGACATGGACCGCGTGAACGTCAACGGCGGCGCGATGGCGCTCGGCCATCCGCTCGGCTCGACGGGCGCCCGGCTGCTCACGACGCTGCTGCACGAGCTCGAGCGCTCAGGCGCGGAGACGGGGCTCGTGACGATGTGCTGCGGCGGCGGCCTGGGCACCGGGACGCTCATCCAGCGTGTATGAGAGAACTATGAGGACGGCAGCATCCGGCATGCCGGCGCAGGGCGCGGGGTATCCGTATGAGCAACATCCCCTAGCCACCGTTGCTCATGGAGGAGTTCATCACATGATTGGAATTCTCATCGCAGTCCTGCTCGCTGCTCTCGTGTACTGGGTGTGCCTGGTCATCGGGCTGCCGGCCATCGTCGCCATCATCGCCGCGGTGCTCGTGCTGCTCAGCGGCGTCGGCACCGGCGGCTACGGCTACGGCAGGCGCGGCTTGTAACGACTCACCCGCGGGACGCGTTTGCGGCGCGCTCCCGCTCCATGCTCGAAGCCCGGCCTGTGTGCCGGGCTTCGTGCGTTAACGGGCGTCGTTCAGCCCCAGCGAAAGCCGGTCGCCGCCGCCGCCGGCGCGAGCGGGCTCGTCGGCAGGCCGGGCGGCGGGTCGGCGGTGTGAAAGCCCGTCGGCGACGTGTCGTTCGGCGTGTCGGGATGGAAGATCGAGGCGAGGTACTGGATGTGGCCGCGCCCGACGCCGAGCTCGAACTGGCCGCCGCCGTAGGCGCCGATCCCGCGCTCGGCCGTGTAGTCGTAGGCGTCGAACAGCGGCTTCACGCCGCCCAGGCGCGACGGCTTGAGGTTCACCATCCGCGGCGCGAACGGCAGCGCCTCGATGTCCGCGATCGAGTGGATGTTCGCGTCCCAGGTGATGCGATCGCGGTGCGGCACGAGCAGCTCGTCGATCTCCGGCGTGAGCTTGGGATCCTCGATCCACGCGTCGGGGAACGCGTCGATCACGCGCATGTAGAAGTCGGGGTCGGCGGGGTTGTCGACGACCGTGCCCTCGTAGAGGCCCTTGAAGTCCAGCGAGTCGACCGAGCCCGTGGCGACGAGCCCGGCGATGACCTCGGCGTCCCACGACGCGGTCGGGTCGAGCTTGAAGCGCAGCGACGGGTAGTGCTCGAGGCGGCGCGTGATCGGCTCGAGCGTCGGGGGCTCGCCGAGGCGCAGCGAGACGACGAACGTCACCGGGCGCGGCTCGCGGCCGACCACGGCGTGCAGCGGCTGCCCCGCTTGGCGGAGCGCGAGGTCGAGCGCCGCGGACTCGTAGGCCCAGGTGCGATACAGCCGCGAGACGTCGCGCTGCGGGTCTTCGGGGAAGAGGTCGAGCGTCGCGAGGTGCTCGGAGAACGAGCGCAACGTCCAGTCGCCGGCGAGCGGCAGCGTCGGGCCCTGCTTCCAGGCGATCTCGTGGTCGACCGGCTCGTAGACGACGTCCTCGCCGACGCCCTCCTCGCCCTCCCCGCGCAGGTGGACGATCGTCGACTTGCGCTCGAAGTCGCTCGACACGTTCTGGACGAGGCCCTCGAGGTCGTAGGACTCGATCGTGACCGGCAGGTCGGCCACCAGCTCGTAGGTGCTCATGGATTCGAGACTATCTACGCGGGTGTCCGTCGCGAGCCAACGCATCGTCCTGGGTGCCATCGCGGCGCTCGCCGTCCTTGCCGCGGGGGTCGCGCTCGGCCTGTGGGGCGGATCGGAGCCACGCCCGCCGGCGGCTACGACGCCGGCCGCCACGACTCCTCCCTCCACGACCACGACTCCGGGGCGGCCGCCGCTGATCGTCGGGATGGGCGAGCAGCGGGCCGCCATGTTCTCCGACCCGCGCTTCCGCGAGCTCGGCATCGACAAGGCGCGCATCGTCGTGGCGTACGACGCGACGCGCGTGAAGTTCGAGCGCGAGCTCATGGACCTCTGGCTGGCCGAGGCGCGGCGCGCGGGCGTCGAGCCGTTCGTGACGTTCGGCCACTCGCGCGTGCATCCGGACAGGCTGCCGTCGCTGCGGGAGTTCCGCTCGGCGTTCCGCGCGTTTCGCAAGCGCTACCCCGACGTCCGCGTCTACGCCGCCTGGAACGAGATCAACCACAACGGCCAGCCGACGCACGACCATCCGGAGCGCGCGGCGGAGTACTACAACGTCGTCAAGGCCGAGTGCCGCGGCTGCCTCGTCGTGGCCGGCGACGTGCTCGACCAGCCCGGCATGGCGGCCTATCTCAAGCGCTACCGCAGCCACATCGACGGCGAGCCGCAGGCGTGGGGCCTGCACAACTACACCGACGTCAACCGCTTTCGCACGCGCGGCCTGAAGGCCATGCTGAAGGCCGTCCCCGGCGAGATCTGGCTGACCGAGACCGGCGGCCTCGTCCAGCTCGCCGAGCGTCTCGAGCGCGACGAGCACCGCGCCGCACGCGCGACGCGGTTCATGATGAAGCTCGCGCGATCGAACCCGCGGATCGGGCGGCTGTACATCTACAACTGGACGGGCTCGGACGCCAAGGCGCGCTTCGACTCCGGCCTGATCGCGCCCGACGGCACGGCGCGGCCGGCCTATGACGTGCTTCGGAGGGAGTTGCGTGGCTAAACCGCCCCTGGTAGTCGCCGCGCTCGCGACCGGGCTGCTCGTCGGATACCTCCTCGGATCGTCGTGGGTGTTCGCGGCTCTCTCGTTCGTGCTCTGGATCGGGCTGTGGTTCCTGACGAGGGAGGCCAGGCGCTACGCCGGCTGCTACGCATCGGCCTACGTGGCCGGCGGCGTCGCCGCCTCCTTTGGTTGGTGGGAGGCCGCGCTCGTCGCGTTCGCGCTCCTCGTTCTGCTGTGCGGCCCCAGGCTCCTGAAGCGGGTCTACAAGCACCGTTATCCAAAGATGACCGAGACCCAGAGGCGACTCGTTGCCGCGATCGCGGCGCTGCTGATGCTGAGCGTTGCGCTGCTCGAACGGCTGGCACCCGAGCGCTGTTGCGGGTCCTACGAGTCGATCGCGGTACTCGGGCCCTTCGAGTCTGCGCCCGGCGAGAGCCTCACGAGCACGCTCGAGCTCGAGTTCGCCGGTTGCCACAAGCCTGTGGTCGGTCGACTCGTCGTCGGGGGCAGCGAGGACTACTGGCGCGCGTACGACGCGCACAACGCAGGACGCACGCGGCGTCATCGCGCCGGCGCGTTTCTCGTCTCGCTGCCCTATGCCGAAACGCGGATCCGTGACGTCTGGCTGACCACGGAGGGCAGGGCACTGGCCTACCCGAGCTATCTGGATCCGGTGAACGAGCAAGCGACCGGCGAGGATCGGGCCGAATCGCGCGAGCTGGCGAAGCAGCGGGTGCGCCTCGATGACAGGTTGCGGACGGAGTCCGGAGGGGTCGCAAGCCCGGCCCGCTGGGGCGAGCTCGCGGATCCCGACGACGACGGGTGGCCCGTCGTGCGCGGCTACGTCGACGACTGGGCGAAGCATCGGTCCGTGCTCGTCATCGACTTCGAGGGCGACTGGACCCGCCGGCGAGACTTGAGCACGTGCTTCATCGACGCCCCGGCGCTGACCGGGGAGTCGACCGTCGAGCAAGCGGCGAGCGTCCTCGCCAACTTCACGGACGATTCAAGGATCGTGCGCACGGCTTCGCGGAGGCGCCCGTCTTCGAGCGCTACCGCAAGCAGGCGCTCAAGGCGGTGCCGAACGACGCCCTGTACGTCTTCCGCTACGCGGAGCTCGACGGGGACACGCGGTCGAGCGAGACGGAGCGCGTGCTCTACCGCCGCAGCTGGGAGGTCGTCACCGGTTCGCTGACGATCGGCTGGAGCCAGGGCGGGATCGACGCCGGCGCGTCGTCGCCGACGCCACAGCAGAGCGACAACGGCAAACCCACGTGGCAATGCACGCCCGAGCCGTTCGCCGGGGCCGGTCGCCGCACGCCGGCGCCCGGCGTCGACGCGGACGACCCGGGAGTGGCCCTGAACGACGCGTATCTGCGGAGTCCGATCGAGGACTGCCGCGTGCTCGCGGTCATGCAGAGCGGCGAGGCCTGGACCGACCGCGAGTTCCTGCTCGTCATCGCGGGAGCGCTCGTGGGGATCATCGCGGCGCTGTTCGTCGAGCTCCAAGTCCACCGCCGACGATAGGCGATGGCCGCCGGGTCGCTCAGGCCCCTGTGCTGCCGGCGCCGGCCTCCAAGCGCGCGACGAGGTCGTCGAGGCGCAGCTCCTCCAGGCCCTGGCCGACGGCTTCGAGCTCGGCCGCGCAGAGCTCGACGAGCGTGCGCCCCTCGCGGCAGAGGTCGAGCGTCTCGCGCAGGCCGGCCTCGCCGGAGTCCAGCCGCTTGATGATCGCCTCCAGGCGGGCGGTCGCGGCTTCGTAGGTGACGGGCTGATCGGTCATGGCGTGTCGGAGATCGTCGCATCCACGGCGCCGTCGCCGAAGCGCAGCGAGACGTCCCCGGCCTCGCGGGCGGCGTTCGCGCTCGTCAGCGGGTCGCCGGCGCGGTCGGTGACGAGGACGTAGCCGCGCTCGAGGGTGCGCGCCGGGTCGTGCGCGGCGAGCGCCAGCGCCAGGGCGTGCAGCTCGGTCGCCTTCCTCGCATCGAGTGCCGCGGCCTGCGCCTTGCGCTCGAGCACGAGCGCGCGGCGCGCGATCCGCGAGCGCTCGCTCTCGAGCCTGCGCCGGCCGGACGCGCGGACCTCGCGCACCCCCTGATGCAGCCTCGCGCGCTCGCGGGCGACGTGCTCTCCGGGCGCGCGCGAGAGGCGCGCGAGCGCTTGCGCGCGGTGCAGCAGCGCGCGCCTGCCATGGACGCCGAGGCGCTGCGCAGCGGCGACGATCGCCGGTCGTGCGACCCGCGCGCGCCGGCCGTGGACGCTCAACCGCCGCGCCGCGGCGACGATGCCCGGGCGCGCGGCCGTGGCGCGCGTGCCGTGGACGCCGAGGCGCCGCGCCATGCGCACGACGTCCGCCCGGGCCTGCGTGCAGTGCACGGGCACCGCGGACTCGGCCGCGTGCGTCGGCGTCGAGCAGCTCAGCGCCGCGACGTCGTCGAGCAGCGTGCGGTCGGTGTGATGGCCGACGGACGCGATGACCGGCACGCCGAGCAGCGCGACCGTGCGGCACAGCGTCTCGTCGCAGAAGCAGAAGAGATCCGCCAGCGAGCCGCCGCCGCGGGCGACGACGATGACGTCGACCTCGCCGGTCGCGGCGAGGTCCTGGACGGCGCGGGTGATCCGCGGCGCGGCATGGCGGTCCTGGACGGCCGCGAACGCCCAGACGATCCGCCCGGACCAGCCGCGCCGGCTGAGGCCGGCGAGCACGTCGTCGCGGGCCTTGCCGCCCTCGGCGGTGACGACGCCGATCGTCCGCGGCAACGCCGGGCGCGCGAGCAGCTTCTGCGGCTCGAACAGGCCCTCGGCGTCGAGCGTCTTGCGCAGGCGGTCGAGCTGGGCGAGCAGGTCGCCCTCGCCGGCGACGCGCAGCCGGTTGACCGCGAAGGAGAAGGCGGGCGACGAGGTGCGGCTGCCGGCGTAGTAGTCCAGCCCGCCGCCGACGACGACCTGCGAGCCGTCGGCGAGGGCGCCCTCGCCGAGGCGCAGGAGGTCGAAGTCCGAGCGCCACATCGAGCACGGCAGCGCGCCGTCGACGTCGCGCAGCTCGAAGTAGACCTTCGCGGACGTGACGCGCAGGTTCCACACCTCGCCGAAGAGCTGCACCCGAGGCCGCTCGCGCAGGAAGCCGCGCAGCCCGGCGGCGTAGCGGCCGACGCCGTAGGGACCCGGCAGCGCGCTGCCCTGGATGCCTGTCGGAGGCGCGTGCGGGTCGGCCATCGCCCGTTCAGTCTAAGGTCGCCCACGATGGACACCGCCCGCGCAGCGCCCCTCGCCTCGGCGCTCGCGTTCGCGGCGCTCGCCGGCTGCGGCGGCTCGGACCGCATCGACCGCGCGCAGTACCTCCGCGAGGCCGACGCGAGCTGCGCGGCGACGCAGACGCGGGCGCTCGCGGGCGGTCAGCCGCTGTCGCTGGATGCGCTCGGCCGCCGTCTCGACGCCTCGCACGCCGCGCTGCGCGACGGCGCCGGCCGGCTGCACGAGCTTCGCGGGCGCCTCGGCGACCCCCTGCCCGCCGCGATCGCGAGGTTCGATCGCCGCGCGGATCCCGTCGTCGCGGCGACGAAGACGCTCGCCGCCGACGCCGAGCTCGGCGACGGCGCCGCCGTGCGCAAGCACGCCGAGCGCCTGCGAACACGCGCCGCGTCGCTGTACCGCGCGGCCCGCGCGGCGGGTCTGAAGGCGTGCGGGCGAGGCGGCAACCGCGCCGCCGACAGTGCGCTGTTCGTCGCCTACCGGACGGAGTACTTCGTCCACCGCGACTACATGGAGCTCAGCAACAGGTTCATCCAGCGCGAGCTGGAGGGGCGCGAGGGCGCGGCAGCGTTCACGCGCGCGTTTGGCGAGCTGATGCAGCGCCTCGGGTGGTTCCGCGACGATCTCGCCAACCTGGAGCCGCCGCGCGAGCTCGCCGCTGCGCACCGTGCGGTGCAGCGGCGCACGGCCGACGCGCTCCGCAGCGGGCGCGCCGTTCGCGCGACGATCCCGCGCCTCGGGAACGCGGACGCTGCCGCGATCGCGATCGCCTACCGCTTCGACGCCGACGTCGCGCGCCTGGGAGGCGCCGATGCCCGGCTGCGGCGGCTGCTGAGCGCGAAGGCGCCGCGAGACCCCGCGGCGCGGAAGGCCTGAGGCCGACCGGCGCCGCCGGACCAGGGGGCGCGGAAGGCCCGAGCGCGACCGGGCGCGGACTAGTGCGCGCCGGTGCCGGGGGCGGCGGCGCCGTCGCCCGTGACCGACGCGAGCGTCGCCATGCCGGGCTCGGCCGCGTGGCCGCGCAGCTCGCCGTCGTAGCCGAGCGCGGTCAGCCGCGCGACTTCCTGCTCGCCCACGATGCGCGCCGGGTGGTCGGCGGGCAGGCCGCGGATGAGCTTGGCGATGCGGTTGCGCAGCTGTAGCGCGAAGTGGGGGGTCGACGCGCCCATGAGCTGGCGCACGTCGTCCAGCGTGACCTGGTGGTCGGCGGTCAGGCGGTCGGGATGCTCGGCTTGGCTCACGGGTTGTTCGGCGGCGCGTCGGGGGTCCGGACCGGGACGATCTCCAGCAGGGCGTCGATGCGAGCCTGCGCGGCGACCGAGATCGCGCTGGTGCTCCCGATGATCCAGCCGTGATTGTAGACCCCGGTCGTGGGGTCGGTGTTGTAGCCGGGCTGGATGTCGAGCAGATACTGGTTGACCGACTGCGGCAGCGCTGCCGGGTCGTCGAGCAGCACGAGCGGGCCGAACTGGCCCGACGCCGACAGCGGCGACGAGGCGACCGCGTCCAGCGGCCGGCCGGCGCGCGCGAAGACGAGCCCGTGACCGGGATCGACGATGCCCCAGCCGAACGCGCCGTCCTTGTAGCGCGCGGCCGCGAGCGCGTTCGCGACGGGCTCCGCGCCGCCGAAGCGCTTCACGCGCCCGAGGCGGGAGAGCTGCTTGCGCACCTTCGGCGAGATGACGCTCGACGGGCCGAGGATGTACAGCCGTGCGCGCGAGAGCCCGCCGAGCGCCGCCAGCGCCGCGCGGGTCTCGGGCGGGACCGTGTCCTTCGTGACGAACAGGACGGGATCGCCCGACTTCGCGGCGTAGTTCGCGGCGGGCGCGGCGAACGCCGGGTCGTCGGCGCTGGCGATGACCACGCGCGCGGTCTTGCCGGGCTTCGCCGACCTGATGAGCGTCGCGATCGCGCGCGTCAGGCCGAACGCGTTGTCGCCCGTGAGGTCGCTGGTCTCGTAGCCGGGGGGCTTGGCGACCCTGCCGACCCGGATCATCTGGGCGTTGCCGGCGGCGGCGGCGCCCTTGGGGCTCAGCGCGTTGATCGCGCTGGCCGTGGCCCCGGGGATCTCGGTGCCGTTGGTGAACAGCACGGGGGCGTTGAACGGCGAGGCCGTGAGCGCGGCGGCGGCGACGGCCACGCGCCAGTCGCTCGTGTCGACGAGCGTGATGGCGTCCGGGCGCCGCGTCGGGTCCGGGAAGACCGCGCGGGCGACCGCGGCCGCGATCGCGATCGGGTCGGTCCCGGGGATCCGCGTCGTGTTCTTCGTCGCCCGCTCGGGGAAGCCGAGGTTCTCCGGCTCCGCACGCTGGGGCGCGACGAGCGCCGGGCGCTCGGGGTCCGTCGCGGGCGTGTCGCGGCCGCAGCCGGCGACGGCGACCGCGGCGACGAGCAGGACTGCGAGAAGCCTCGGGCTCGGCATCGCGCGGCACATTAGCGGTCCCCTCGGAAGCCCAGCCCCGCCGTCAACCCCGCTGACCGCGACGCCCCGCATGCTAGAAATGACGCGGACCCAATCTTTCGAGGAGGCTGCTATGGCCGGTATGGCCGGGCGGATGTCGACCGTCATCAAAGCGAAGGTGTCGAAACTGCTCGACCGGGCGGAGGATCCCGGCGAGACGCTCGACTACAGCTACCAGAAGCAGCTCGAGTCGTTGCAGAACGTCAAGAAGGGCATCGCCGACGTCGTGACGGCCAAGAAGCGCCTCGGGATGCAGGCGTCCAAGCTCGAGCAGTCGGTCGTGAAGCTCGACACGCAGGCCCGCCAAGCGCTCGCCGCCGGCAACGAGGAGCTCGCGCGCACCGCGCTCGAGCGCAAGCAGTTCGCGCAGACCGAGCTGCAGTCGCTCGATCAGCAGGTCGCCGAGCTGCAGTCCCAGCAGGACAAGCTCATCGAGTCCGAGAAGCGCCTGCGCGCGAAGATCGAGGCCTTCCGGACGAAGAAGGAGGTCATCAAGGCGCAGTACTCCGCCGCCGAGGCGCAGGTGCGCATCTCCGAGGCGGCCACGGGCGTCGGCGAGGAGATGGCCGACGTCGGCCTGGCGATGCAGCGCGCCGTCGACAAGACGGAGAACATGAAGGCGCGCGCTTCGGCCGTCGAGGAGCTCGAGGCCGCGGGCACGTTCGAGGATCTCACGCAGCTCGGCGAGGGCCAGGACGACATCGACCGCCAGCTCGCGCAGCTCGGCGCCGGTGGCATGGTCGACGACGAGCTGTCGAAGATGAAGGCGGAGCTCGGGATGGGCACGCCCGAGCCGGCGCCCGCCGAGCTCGAAGCCGGTGCCGGCGAGCCGGGCGAGGGCAAGGCATGATCGTCCGGATCATGGGGGAGGGGCAGTACCGGCTCAGCCAGGAGTGCATCGACCGGGTCAACGAGCTGGACAACGCCGCCGTCGCGGCGGTGGACGCCGACGACGAGGACGCCTTCCACGTCGCGTTCGAGGGGCTGCTCGACGTCATCCGCAAGGAGGGCGAGCACCTCGGCGACGAGGAGCTCGAGACCTCCGACGTCATCGTGCCGCCGCCGGACACGTCGTTCGCCGAGGCGAGCGCCGAGTTCAGCGGCGACGGCCTGATCCCGGACTGAGGTCCGCGCGCGGACGTCCGCGCGCATACCGCCCCGGCCCGCCCGACTGCGGGCGGGGTACAGCACGGCCCGCGGCGGCGCGGCACGGCGCTCTGAGCGTCAGCTCATCGCCGCGGCGAGCGGGTGGTTGCGCAGCTGCTCCGGCGGCTGGCCGTGGAGCATCCACTCGCCCGAGTCGCGGCGCGTGACCGCTCCCGATCTCCCGAGCTCCCCCAGCGCCGAGGTGACCGACGGCCGGTGTGCGCCGACCAGGTCGGCGAGGCGCTGGTGGGAGAGGGGCAGGTCGACGACGATGCCGTCGCGCCCGACCCGGCCCCAGCGCTCCGCGACGTGCCACAGCGTCAGCAGGATCCGATCGTCCACCCGCTGGTGGTGGGCGATCGCCAGCGCCACCGCGAGGTGGTGCGCCCGGCGCGTCCCGCGGCTGAAGAGCTCGAGCCCGAGCTCCGGCCACGGCACCATGCGCGTCACGAGCCCCTGATCGAGGACCGCCAGGCGCGTGGGCTCGAGCACTTCCCACCCGACCTCCGCGCGAACGTGCGAGCCGTCCTCGTCCCAGCTCCAGGGCCGCAGGACGTCCCCGCCTCCGATCAGCTCCACGCAACGCCGGCCGAGCACGTCGACCTCGCGCGTGAGCAGGCCGTCGACCACGAGGAAGCCGCGGTGATGGATGCCGGGGTGCTCCGCCGTGCCGGCGTCCCATGTGCCGGTGGACAGGCGCCGCACGCGGGTGAGGGCGTCGCGTCGCGCCCGCTCGCGTGCCGCGTCGTCGAGCAGCGCCGCGAGGTCGTCGTCCGCGTCGACAATGCTCATCAGCTCGCCAGGACCGGCCACGGCGAGTCATGGTGACACGGCCGGCGACGCCCGGATAGTCCGCCCGCGCCGCAATGTCGCAGCGACGACGTCCGCATGCGTACCGCCCGCGTATCGCCATGCGAGGGGCTGCGCTAGATCTTGCGCGCCCGATCCGTTTTCCGTGCAGAGAGGAGACCTCGCATGATCGCCACGCCTGCCTCGCCCATCCGGCCGTTCTGCGTCCGCGTCGTGCGCGAAGGCGACGAGGTCGTCGTGGCCCCTCAAGGCGAGCTCGACCTCGCCTCGGCGGACATGCTCGAGCGAGAGATCCGAGCGCTGGTCGCCGAGCCCGGCGAGCGGGTGGTGCTGAACCTGCGCGGCGTCGACTTCATCGACTCGACCGGCTTGCGGACGCTGCTCAGCCTGCGCAATACCGCCCTGCGCGAGGGGCACGGGCTGACGGTGGTTCCCGGACCGCCGCGCGTGCAGCGCATCTTCGACCTCACGGGCACGCGCGGGCTCTTTCACTGGCGCGCCTGAGGTCTGGGCCGTCAGCCTGCGGCGCGGCTGAGCTGGAGCTGGCGCCGCTCCCACCTCCGGAGCCGACGAACGCCTCGCCCGGGACTGCGCGCCGACGACGGCACGGCGGTGTCCGCCTGTGGCGAACGCGTCGCGCGAGCTGCCGGCCGGACCAGCGACGAGGCTGCCGGCCGGCGCGCGCGGTCCTCGCCGCCGAGCGCGACGATCATCGCCGCACCTGCGCGGCGCGCAGTCCGAGCAGCTCGACGACGCCCTCGGTCGGGACGAACGGATCGGCGATCGCCGTGCCGCTGTCGACCTCGAGCGCGGCGACGACCCGGCCTTCGAGGACGCCGACCAGGCGCTCGCCGAGCGGCAGCGAGCGCTCGTCGAGCTCGGCCAGGCGGGCGATCTCGCGCGCGTCGGTCGGCCCGGCGTGGCGGATCAGGACGGGCGCGTCGTCGGCGGCGCGAAACGACGGCTGGCGGTGGGGACGGCGTGACGGACGGGTCGTTCGGATGGGGCGGGTGTGGCTATGGAACATGACGGCTCCTCGTGTTGCGTAACTAGCTAAATAGTATCACTGGTTAGCTAACCATTCAACCCTCTATGCTGGTGTCATGTCCAATCCCGCTCCGGGCGCGCTCGAGATCGTCCGCTCGTTCGTCAACACGCTCGACGTCGAGGACGGGACCGACGCCCTCGCGGAGCCGGCGTCGGCGTCGCGGTGGTTCGCGGCGCAGGGCCTGCTCGGCGACGCCGCCTCGGTGCGCGCGAGCGCCGCCGACGTGCGCCACGCGATCGAGCTGCGCGACGCGCTGCGCGCGCACCTCGACGCCCATCACGGCGAGCCCCTGAACCCCGCCGCGGCGGCGGTCCTCGACGCCACCGCCCACCGCTCGCGCCTCACGGCGCGCTTCAGCGGCCTGGACGAGACGACGCTCGAGCCCGAGGCCGGCGGCGTTGACGGCGCGCTCGGCCGCCTGCTCGCGATCGTCGCGGGAGCGATCGCGGACGGCACCTGGCGGCGCCTGAAGGTCTGCCCCGCCGACGACTGCCGCTGGGCGTTCTACGACGAGTCGCGCAACCGCTCCGCGACGTGGTGCGACATGAAGGTCTGCGGCAACCGCGCGAAGGTCCGCGGCTTCCGCGAGCGCACGCGCTCAGGCGGCGCGGGCGCGAGCGACCGCTAGATCGGGATGCCCCAGAGCGGGAACCAGCGCTCGAGCTCGGGCTCGATCGGCAGCTCGCCGTCGATGATCGCCCTGATCTGCAGCTCGCGCTCGGCGTCGCGCTGGTTTGAGCCCGCCGGCACGAACGGATACCAGTAGCCGCGCTTGTAGTTGTAGATGAAGTAGACGGGGCGGCCCTTGGAATCCTGAAACGCGAAGACGGCGGCGAGCACGCGGTCGCCGTAGCCGCCGACCGCGAGCGCGTCGGAGACGGCGTTGATGCCGACGACGAGATCCTCGATGTCGTCGTCGCGCAGGATCATCCAGCGGTAGCCGTGCTCGTCCTCCCGCGTGGCGATCGTCGTGCCGGTATCCGCGCCGGTGCTTCCGAGGATCTCCTGCATCTCGCTCGCGATCGACTCGAAGTCGGCCGTCGCCAGCGGCTGGAAGACGATCGCCGCGACGCCCTTCGTCTTGATCTGATGGCTCGTGTCGAGCGTGACGTACGCCGTCGACATCGCGAAGAGCCGGTCGGGCGCCGGGCCCTTGAGCTTCTTCTTGCCGCCCATGATCGCGTCGAGGAATCCCACGACGCGAACCCTACGCCGCTGCGAGCGTGCCGGTCTGAAGCTGACGCTCGTACTGCATGAGCTTCTCGATGCGCTGCTCCATCGGCGGGTGCGTCGCGAACAGGCCCATGATCGCCTTCTTGGAGGGCGCCGCGATGAAGAACGCGCTCAGCTCGTTGGCGACGCGCAGGTCCTGCTGGGGCAGGCGGTCCATGCCCGACGAGATCTTGCGCAGCGCCGACGCCAGCGCGCTCGGGCGGCCCGTGACGAGCGCCGCGCCGCGGTCGGCGACGAACTCGCGGTAGCGCGACAGCGCCATCATCAAGAAGAACGAGACGACGTAGACGATCAGCGAGATGATGATCACGGCGAAGATGCCGGGGCTGTCGTCGTCGTCGGAGTGACCGCCGCCGCCGAAGAGAAAGCCGAACTGCAGGATCATCGCGGCGATCGAGGCGAAGAACGACGCGATCGTCATGATCATCACGTCGCGGTTCTTGACGTGCGCGAGCTCGTGCGCCATGACGCCCTCGAGCTCGGCGGGCGAGAGCAGGTCCATGATCCCGGTCGTCGCGCAGACCGTCGCGGACTTCTGCGAGCGTCCCAGCGCGAAGGCGTTGGGCATGGGCGTCTGGGCGACGGCGACCTTCGGCTTGGGCAGGTCGGCCTGGATGCACAGGCGCTCGATCATCGCGTGCAGCTCGGGGGCCTCCTGCGGGGAGACCTCGCGCGCGCCCATCGCGTGCAGCGCGAGCTTGTCGGACGTGAACAGCTGAAACAGCGCAAGGCCGCCGCAGATGAGCAAGACCATCGGGCCGCTCGCGCCCGTGCCGGCGATCAGCGCGACGGCGAAGAAGACGTACAGCGCGCCGAGGAGAAACAGCGTGAGCAGCATCCGGGCCTGAAGGCCGGGGTCGTGTCCGAACGAGGTCTTGGTAGCGGCCATGCGTCCATTCTGGCAAACCCCCTACGCGGGCTCGCCGGATGCGGGCGCTCGGAATCGCGCAAGGGCACTCGCAAGGCTCCATAACCCACCGCCGGCGTTTGTCCGGGCCCGGGGGCGACCCTAGACTCCGCAGTCGCATGCGCGTCCGCGTCCTTATCGCTGCCGTGGCGCTGCCGCTCGTCCTGTGGGCGATCCTGCCGCTCGCCTCGTCCGGCCAGTCCAAGCAGCAAGAGCTCTCCGAGCTGCAGTCGAAGATCGCGAAGGCCCGCGCGAAGATCGGCCGCAAGAAGGGCGCCGAGCGCACGCTCTCGTCGCAGATCGCCGGCTACCAGCGGCGCATCGACCGGCTGCAGGGCAAGATCACGACGCTCGCCGATCGCCAGGACATCATCGAGATCGACCTGAACGCCAAGCGCACGGAGCTCGAGCGCCTGCAGACCGATCTGCGCGCCGAGCGCGCGCGCCTCGTGCGCCTGCGCAAGCGCTTCACCGAGACGCGCACGATGCTCCGCGTCCGCCTCGTCGAGATCTACAAGGCCGGCAAGCCCGACCTCGTGACCGTGATCCTGAACTCCGACGGCTTCGCCGACCTGCTCGAGCGCAGCGAGTTCATCGCGCGCATCTCCGACCAGGACCGCAAGATCGTCACGCTGGTGACCGCCGCCAAGGGCGACGCGACGCGCAGCGAGAAGCGGCTGGCGAGGCTCGAGGACCGCCAGCAGCGCGTGACGGAGATCGTCCAGAAGCGCCGCGACGAGGTCGCCGACATCAAGATGGAGCTCATCGGCACGCGGGTGGGCGCCGCCCGCACGAAGGCCGACAAGGCCGCCGCCCTGACGAAGGTCCGCTCCGACCGGGCGAGCCTCGAGAGCCACGTCGAGGGGCTCGAGAAGGCGTCGAACAGGATCGCCCGGCAGCTGAACATCGCGCAGCAGGGCAACGCCGGCGACCTGCCGATCCGCCAGGGCTCGGGGAGCATGATCTGGCCGATCAACGCGGCGATCTCGTCGCCGTTCGGCTTCCGCTGGGGGCGCCTGCACGCGGGGATCGACCTGCCGGCGAGCGAGGGCACGCCGATCCACGCCGCCGACAGCGGCAAGGTCGTGCTCATGCAGGGCGTCGGCTCGTCGGGCGGCTACGGCAACTACACCTGCATCCAGCACACCGCCTCGCTGTCGACGTGCTACGCGCACCAGGTGCGCTTCGGGACGAGCATGGGCGCCCGCGTCGCCAAGGGCCAGATCATGGGCTTCGTCGGCAACACCGGCCACTCGTTCGGCGCTCACCTGCACTTCGAGACGCGCGTCAACGGCACGCCCGTCAACCCGCTGAACTACCTGTAGCGCGCGGGCGGGCCGCGCCCGGCCGCTAGCGTTCGGGCCGATGAAGCCCGAGATCGTCGTCTTTGGCCTGTCTTTGAAGACGTTCGGCCTGTGCTTCGGGCTCGCGTTCGTCGTGTCCGGGGCGATCACCGCGCGCCGCCTGAAGGAGCTCGGCCACCCGCCCGACTGGGCATACGAGATGGTCTTCGCCGCGCTCATCGGCGGCTTGGTCGGCGCGCGCGGCTACTGGCTGCTGACGCACACCGACGAGCTCTCCGGCGACGTCCTCGGCAGCGTCTTCGGCGGGTCCGGGCTCGTCTGGTACGGCGGCCTCGCGGGCGGCGCGGTGGGCGTGCTGCTGTGGGCGTACCGCAAGGGCATGTTCAACCTCGAGCTGCTCGACATGAACGCCGCGTCGCTCGCGATGGGCTACGCGGTCGGGCGCATCGGCTGCCAGGTCTCGGGCGACGGCGACTACGGCAAGGCGACCGGCGTGCCGTGGGGCATGGCGTATCCGGACGGCGTCGTGCCGACGGCCGAGGTCGTCCATCCGACGCCGATCTACGAGACCCTGGCGATGGGCCTCGGGGCGTGGGCGCTGTGGCGCCTGCGCGATGCCTTCCGGCCGGGCGTGCTCTTCGCCCTGTACCTCGCGCTCGTCGGCGGCGAGCGCTTCCTCGTCGAGTTCCTGCGCCGCAACGACGCGGTGCTGGCCGGGCTGACCGAGGCGCAGATCGCGAGCCTCGTCGTGCTCGCGGGAGCGACGATCTGGCTCGTGCGCCTGGCGCGCTCGGGCGGGCTGCGCGGCGAGGGCGCTCCCATGAGAGCCTCGTGAGAGCGGTGAGGGCCTGCTGCGCCTCGCGGGCAGCACCGGTGAGAAGCATCTCTCCGACAGAAGGCTGACGATGAACCTCACAGCGCCACGCAGGTCCACCACGATGAGCCGCGCGATGCGCATTGCGGGGCCCGCGGTCGCAGGACTGGCACTGCTCGCGCCCCAGGTCTTCGCGCAAGGCAACAGCCCGAACAAGCCCTCGGCCGTCACGCTCGACGCGCGCGCCAACCCCATCGTCTTCGGCCAGGTCACGACGCTGTCGGGCGACGTGACCGGCAAGGACTCGGACGGCGTGAAGATCCGCTTCGAGGAGGACGCGACGCGGCCCTACGGCGACAGCTATAAGCCCAGCGCGCTGACCGCCACGACGGCGAAGAACGGCAAGTACTCCGTCGCCGCCAAGCCGCTCGTCAACACGCAGTACCGCGCGATCGCGCAGGCGTCGCCGCCGGTCACGAGCTCGGCGCGCCTCGTGCTCGTCCGCACGCTCGTGGGCCTGCGGGTGTCCGACAGCACGCCGCGCCGCGGCGGCTTCGTGACGTTCTCCGGCTCGGTGTTCCCGGCCCATGACGGCGCTCGCGCGCTGATCCAGCGGCGCACGCGCAGCGGCAGCTTCGTGACGGTCGCTCGCCCGGGCCTGCAGGACGCCGGAACCCAGAAGTCGACCTACTCCAAGCGCCTGCGGATCCGCAGCGACGGCGTCTACCGCGTGAAGGTCGCCAGCGACGGCGATCACGTCAACGGCTACAGCCGCACCCGCACGCTCGTCGTCCACTGAGGCGGCGCCGGTCAGGCGGCGCTTCGCTCAGCGCGGAGCGCCACGTCAGGTCGGCGCTTCGCTCGGCGCGGAGCGCCACGTCAGGTCGGCGCTTGGCTCGGCGCGGAGCGCCAAGTCAGGTCGGCGCTTCGCTCAGCGCGGAGCGCCGAGCGCCTCGACCGGCGAGCGCCGCGCGGATCCTCCGCGTGGCGCGCCGGGTCGTGCGAGCGCGGCGATCGCGTAGATCGCGACGGCCGCCAGCGCGACCGAGCCGCCGGCCGCGACGTCGAGCTCGGCGCTCGCCGCGAGCCCGAGCACGCCGGCCGCCGAGCCGAGCGCCGCGGCCAGCAGCACCTGGGCGCGCACCCCGCGGCCCACGCGCATCGCGGCGGCGGCGGGCGCGACGAGCAGCGCGAAGACCAGCAGGTTGCCGAGGCTCAGGACCGCGGCGACGACGGCGATCGCCAGCAGCGTGAGCAGCGCCAGCTCGACGCGGGCCGGCCGCACGCCGAGCGACGGCGCCGACACCGGGTCGAAGACCGCGACGGTGAGCCGGCGGTGGCCCGCGGCGAGCGCGAGGCCGACGAGCGCGGCGAGCGCGCCCGCGGCGACGAGGTCGCTGGTCCCGGCGCCGAGCAGGTCGCCGAACAGGAGCTTGTCGAGGCCGACCGGCACGTCGGGCGACAGCGCGAGCACCGCGCCAAGCCCGAACGCCGTCGTCACCGTGACGCCGATCGCGACCTCCGAGCCCACGCGCGTGTCGCGCGCCGCCAGCGCGATGAGCGCCGCCGTCACGAGCACGCCGGCGCCGGCCCCGAGCAGCAGCGGGGCGCCGATCAGCGAGGCGATGACGAGGCCCGGCAGCATCGCGTGCGCGAGCGACTCGGCGGCGTAGGCCTGGCGCAGGTGCAGCAGCCAGACGCCGAGCGCGCCGCACGCCGCGCCGAGCACGACGATCTCCACGAGCGCGCGCTGCAGCAGCCCGGAGTGGAGGATCTCCGTCACGGGCGCGGCGCGGCGGGGCCGGCCATCAGTGCGCGTGGTGCTGGACGGCGACGGCGCGGTGGCCGCAGTCCAGCAGCACGATCTCCGCGCCGTAGGTCGCTTCGAGGACGGCGTTCGTCAGCGTGTCGGCCGGCGGGCCGTAGGCGATCTGCTCCCCGCGCACGCACAGGACGCGATCCCAGCGGCGTGCCTGCTCGACGTCGTGCGTGGCGATGAGCAGGACCCGGCCCTTCGCCGCGGAGGTCGTCGAGGATGCCCATGATCGCCTCCTCGCTCGTCTGGTCGACGCCGGCGAACGGCTCGTCGAGCAGCAGCACGCCGGCGTCCTGGACGAGCGCGCGGGCGATCAGCACGCGCTGGCGCTGGCCGCCGGACATCGCGCCGAACGGCTTGCGCGCGTGCTCGGCGAGCCCGACGCGCTCGAGCGCGGCGCGGGCCAGCGCGCGGTCGGCGGCTGGGATCCGCCGGTACCAGAGGGTGCGCGCGTACGCGCCCATGAGCGCGACGTCCAGCGCGCTGACCGGGAAGTCCAGCCGCGAGCGCTCGGTCTGCGGGACGTACGCCGTGGCGCCATCGATCTTCACGCTGCCGGTGACGGTCCCCAGCTCGCCGAGCAGCGCGCGGAAGAGCGTCGTCTTGCCGCCGCCGTTGGGCCCGAGGACCGCGACGGCCTGGCCGGCGTGCGCCGTGAAGGTCACGCCGTGCAGCGCCGGAGGACCACCGTTGTAGGACGCGGCGAGGCCGGCGACCTCGAGGCGCGCGGGCGGGCGCACCGCGCCGTCTGCGCGAGCCGCGCCGCCCGCGGCCGCGCCCTTCGGCGCGTTGGGCGCGCGGGCGCCGTCGACGCCGGGCGCGCTCATGCGAGGGCTCCCGCGCGGCGCCATGGTGCCGCGGCGGCGACCGCCACGATGGCGAAGACGCTGCCGCCCACGATCGCGATCGCCGGACCGGGGGGAGGTCGAGGTGGTAGGCCAGCAGCAGGCCCGTGACGCCCTCCGCCGCGGCGAGCGCGACGCCCGTGGCGAGCAGCGCGCCGAGCGACCGGGTCACGAGGCGCGCGGTCGCGGCCGGGACGACGAGCAGCGTGCTGACGAGCAGCGCGCCGACGGCCGGCAGGACCGCGACGACGCACGCCGCGAGCAGCGCGAGCAGCAGCCAGTCGCCCCGGGCGGCCGGCACGCCGAGCGCGCGCGCGGCGTCGGGGTCGAAGCCGGTCGCAAGCCAGGTGCGCGCGAGCGCCGCCGTCGCGACGAGCGCGGCGACGGCCGCCGCCGCCGCGAGCCAGAGATCGCCGTCGCTGAGGCCGAGCAGCGTCCCGAAGAGCAGCCGGTCGACGCCGACGCCCGAGCGGTAGACGTCGCTCGCGAGCACGCTGCCGAGCGCGAGCGCGCCGGCGAGCAGCAGCCCGGTGGCGGTGTCCGAGCTCGTCGTCCCGCCGCGCGTCGTGCGCGACAGCAGGCCCGCGAAGCCGAGCCCCGCGGCGAGCGCGGCGAGCGGCGGGGCGATGCCCCACGGCCCGGCTACGACGAGCCCGGGGAACGTCGCGCTGCCGACGGCGTGGGCGAAGAACGCCAGGCGCCGCAGGACGATCCATGCTCCGAGCAGGCCGCCCGCGACCGACAACAGCAGCACCGCGACGAGCGCCCGCTGCATGAACGGTGCGGCGAGCGGATCCGTGAGCCAGCGCACGCGGAGGAGGTTATCGAAAACGGTTCTCACTTAGCGAAGAGCGCCAACGCGCCAAACTGGGGTCCCCGGGGTTAAGTCCCGCAGCTCCCCGGGCCGATACGCGATCACGGGCTCGTCCGCTCGCCTTTGTGTCATGTCCCGCAGCCCCTCGCGCACTCTCCTGCCGGGCATCGGTGTCGCGAGCGCCGTGCTGGCTGGCGTCCTCGTCGCCTTCACCGTCGCCGCGGGGCTGGTGGGCTTTCGCCCGTTCGACGGCGGCGACCAGAACGGACCTTCGGCGTCGCTTCAGATCGTCGAGCACCGGCGCGCGCCCGCGCCCAAGCCGCGCGCACGGCCTGCTCGCCGCGCGCGCCGCGCGCCGGCACGCGCCGGTCGCCCCGCGCCCGCGGCGGCGCGGCCTTCGGCCAAGCCCGCGCTCGTCGACACCCGGGTCAGGACGACCCCACGGCCTCCCGCGCCCCCGCCGCCACCACCCCCGGCTCGCCCCGCAACGCCCGAAGCGCCGCCGCCTGCGCCCGCTGAGCCCCGGCCCCCGGCCGCCCCGCTCGCAGCCCCTCGGCGAGGGCCTGAGCGAGACGACCGACGGGGTGGCGGATGCCGTGCGCACGCTCACCGATGGACTCGGCAAGGGCGTCGAGGGCCTCAGCCCCGCGCTCGGCGGGGTGCTGGCGAAGGCCGGCGAAGCGCTGGCCGACGTCGTCGCGGGCGCAGGCGCGGCGCTCGGGCGGGCGCTCGGCCACCGCCGCTGACGGCAGGGCCGCGCCCCGGGTCGCCGCAGCTGAGCGTCGGCCGGAGGGTGTCGGTGAATAAGTCGGGATATGACCGACTTATTCACCGCACCCCCTCGGTTCGCTCGAGCAGGAACCGCACGGCGTCGTCCTGTAGCGCGGCGTCGTGCTGGACGGAGCCGTGGTCGCCGCCGGGCACGCGGACGAAGCGGCTGCCCTGCGCCCGATCGTGCAGCGCCGCGGAGTGCTCGACGGGGACGCGATCGTCGGCCTCGGCGTGCAGGAGCATGAGATCGGGCCCGAGCGCGCGCGCGGCCGCGCCGAGGTCGACGGCCTCGAGCAGGGTCTCGAGCGCCGGGACGTCGGCGCGGAAGCCCAAGCCGCCCGCGCGCACGCCGGCCGCGAGCTGCGCGCCGCTGGCCGGGCAGATCGCGACGACGCCGCGCGCCCCGACGAGCTGCGCGGCCGCGAGCGCGACGAAGCCGCCCATCGACGAGCCGCGCAGGAACACCGGCCCGGGCGCGAGCAGCCGCGCGATCGTCGCCACGTCGTCGAGCGCGCCCGCGCCGAGCGCGCCCTCGCTGGCGCCGTGGCCGCGCTGGTCGAAGGCGATCGCGTCGAGGCCCGCGCGGGCGCAGCGGCGAGCGAAGTCGAGGTGGTTCTCCTTGCACGAGCCTGCCCCGTGCAGGACCACGACGCCGCCGCGCCGCGGCGAGGCTGCGGGGACCAGCGCGTAGGCGAGACCGTCGACGGTCGCGAACGTGGCGGCGGCCGGCTGGCTGGGCATGCAACCGCATACTCTCCGATCCGCACATGCTGCCGACCCGCACCCAGCTCTCGCAGGCCTATCCGATCGCCAGCCGGCTCGACGAGGACGGCCGGCTGCAGCTCGGCGGTTGCGACGCGGTGGAGCTCGCCCGCGAGTTCGGCACGCCGGCGTACATCGTCGTCGAGGACGACCTGCGCGCCCGCGCGCAGACGTTCGTCGAGGCGTTCCGGTCGCGCACGAAGGACTTCGACGTGCTGTTCGCGTCCAAGGCGTTTCCCTGCACCGCCGTCTACCGCGTGCTGGCCGAGGAGGGCATCGCGTGCGACGTCGCCTCGGGCGGCGAGCTCGCGCTCGCGCTGCGCGGCGGCTTCGACCCCGCGCGCATCTACATGCACGGCAACGCGAAGTCCGTCGCCGAGCTGCACGAGGCGCGCGCGGCCGGCGTCGGGCACATCGTCGTGGACAACGCCGACGAGATCGAGCGCTTGGAGGCCGTCGTCGGTGACGGCCCGTCCCAGCCCGTGCTGCTGCGCGTCGCGCCCGACGTGCGCGGCAGGACGCACGACAAGATCTCGACCGGCCAGGCCGACACGAAGTTCGGCTTCTCGATGGCCGACGCGCCCGCGGCGATCGCGCGTGTGACTCGCGCCCGGGCCCTCGACCTCGCAGGGGCTGCACATCCACATCGGCTCGCAGATCCTCGAGCTCGACCCGTTCCGGCGGGCGATCGAGGCGATCGCCACGCTCGGCGACTTCGGCACGTACAACCTCGGCGGCGGCCTCGGCGTCGCGTACACGTCCGAGCAGGAACCCCCGCGGATCAACGACTACGTCGCGGCGAAGGTCGACGCGGCGGAGCGCGCGTTCGGGCCCGGCAAGCGGATCCTCGAGGAGCCGGGCCGCGCGCTCGTCGCGAACTCGACCGTGACGCTCTACACCGTGCAGAGCGTCAAGCGCAACGTCTCGACGTGGGTGGCTGTCGACGGCGGGATGTCCGACAACCTGCGCCCGATGCTCTACGGCGCGGTCTACGAGGCGCAGATCGCCGACCGCTTCGGGGGCGGCACGCCGTCGCGGCTGACGGGCAAGCACTGCGAGTCGGGCGACATCATCGTCCACGACGTCGAGCTCGCCGATCCCGCGCGTCGGCGACGTGATCGTCACGCCCGCGACGGGCGCCTACGGCCACGCGATGGCCAACAACTACAACGGCGTGCCGCGCCCGCCGGTCGTGTTCGTCTCGGGCGGCGACGCGCGACTCGTCGTGCGGCGCGAGACCTACGACGACCTCGCCGCCCGCGACGTCGGATGAGCGAGCGCTTCAAGATCGGCCTGCTCGGCCACGGGACCGTCGGCGGCGCGTTCGAGACGCTGCTGGTGGAGCGCGCCGAAAACGTCGCGGCGATCACCGGCCTGCACCCTGAGATCAGCGGCGTGCTAACCCGCTCGCGCGGCGACTTCGAGGAGATCCTCGCGGGCTGCGACCTCGTCGTCGAGCTCATCGGCGGCCTCGAGCCCGCGCGCGACTACGTCCTGCGGGCGATGCGGGCGGGCAAGCACGTCGTGACGGCGAACAAGCAGCTGCTGTCGCACCACGGCGAGGAGCTATGGGCGAGCGCCCGCGAGCGGGGTGTTCAACTGCGCTTCGAGGCGGCGGTGGCGGGCGTGGTGCCGGTCATCCGCGTGCTGCAGGAGTCGCTGGCGGGCGCGCACGTCGATCGCATCCACGGGATCGTCAACGGCACGACGAACTACATCCTGAGCGAGATGGCGAGCACCCGCTGCTCCTACGCGGACGCGCTGGCGGCCGCGCAGCGGCTGGGCTACGCCGAAGCCGATCCGTCCGACGACGTCAACGGCAAGGACGCGGCGGCGAAGATGGCGATCCTCGCGCGGCTGGCGTTCGACACGCCCGTGCACATCGACCAGGTCACGTTCGAGGGGATCGAGCGGATCACGTCGGAGGACATGGAGTACGCCGAGGAGTTCGGCCTCGGGCTGAAGCTCATCGGGACGGCCGAGCGGATCGACGGCAAGCTCGCGGTGCGCGTGCACCCGGCGTTCCTCTACGAGGGCCACCCGCTGGCCAGCGTGCACGGGCCGTTCAACGCGATCACGGTCGAGTCCGAGGCCATCACGGAGATCACGATGTCGGGGCCGGGCGCCGGCGGCCCGCAGACCGCGAGCGCGGTGCTCGGCGACGTCATCAGCGCGATGATCCCGCCCGCGTCGACGCCCGAGACGACGCAGGCGCTGGAGATCGTCGACGACGTCGAGTCGGCGTTCTACCTGCACATGGAGGTCGAGGACCAGCCGGGCGTGCTCGCGTCCGTCGCGACGATCCTCGGCCGCTACGGCGCCTCGATCAAGTCCGTCGTCCAGAAGGGCCTCGGCGAGCGCGCGCGCCTGGTGATGGTCGTCCACCCGCTGCTCGAGTCGAAGTTCTTCGCGGCCGTCGACGAGATCGCCAAGCTCCCGTTCCTGCGCTCCCCTCCACGCGCGATCCGCGTCATCGAGGAGCAGTTCGTCTAATTGGGGTGGGCGGGCGAATGAAACCGTCAAGCGCTGCCCGGTTCCGCGACCCACTGGCTCGCGAAGCCGAGGACGGTGGCGACGCGCTCAACCTCCTCCGCGTTGCGGGCGTCGAACAGCAGCCCGAGCGTCACCACTGGACAGGCCGCGAGGTCCCCGGCTCGCGCGGCGGCTGTCCAGAGCGGGCCTACCTCCGGAGCGCAAGCACGAGCCCATGCCGACGTATCCGCGACCCACGGACCGCCGTCCCAGGTCAGCGCCACGCCCGTTCGCGGACGGTGCGAAGACTGTCGAGATCGAGTCCGGAGGTTCCACGCGCAACGCTCACGAGGAACTCTTGTGCTGCCGCCTCAGCGTCCGCATCGGTCTCGATCGCGTCGGCCCCGCGAAGCGCGAGTACCCGCAGAACCTGTGAGGCCGGTGCGTCCCGGCCGACGACTCGACGGCCACGCTCGATCGCGTCGGCGACCTCGGGATCGACCGGCACCTGAATACGAGGATGCCGGCTGGCCACCGGCCAGTGTACCCGCTTGCGGACCCACCCCGCCAGGCCATGATCAGCCGTTCCGGCGCGTGTATCGGAACCGGACCTGTGCCGTGCCCGCCGAGCACGTCACGCTGCCAAGGCGCGCGAAGCAGCGGTAGGGGCCGAGGCGGCGGGGGGCGCGGCCGCGCGCGCCCCAGCGCAACGCGAGCGATCTCGCCGCGGCGCACGACACGTTGCGCGCCCGGACGTCGCGGATGTGCCGGCGGCCGCCGGCGTTGCCGCAGGCGCGGAACGCGGGGCCGGGCACGGTGAGCGTGGCCGCCGTCACGTTCAGCTGGGCCACCGCGCTGCCGAGGACGCGCTTGTCGAGGTAGCCACAGACGACGTAGGTTCCCGCCCTCGCGAGGCGGATGGTGCGGGTCAGCGACCCCGGACCGACCACCTCGGCGTTGTCGGCGACGACCACCGGCTGGCCGAAGATGGCACCCAGGCTCCGACTGGCCACAGGGCAGCGCGTCGCTCGCCTGATCAGGACCGTGAGGAAGCGCGGGACCTCGGCTTCGTAGTCGACCGTCAGCTCGAACGGGTCACCGATCGCCACCCGCCGGGGCGCGGCCGCCGCGAGCCGGAGCACGGGCGGGCGCACGGTCATCGTCGCCGCGGTGGGAGGCCCCGACTCGAGCAGCTCGCCCTGGACCCACGCGCAGATGAGGTACTGGCCGGGCGCGGCCGCCGTGTAGCGGCCAGCGATGCTGAACGCGCCCGCAATGCTGCCGCCCCGGAGGAAGACCGAATCGCCAGGGTCCGCGAGCTCCGTTGCGGCGCACGGCGTTTGCGTGCCCGGCCGGATCCGGGCCGAGAGGTAGCCCTCACCGCGCGGGAGCGGCGACATGTCGCCGGAGAACTGGATCGCGAACTCGGTGTCCTCGACGGCCACGGCAGGCGGCGGCACGATCGAGGCTGTGACGTTGTGCGCGCTCGCGGGCGCGGCGGGCGCGATCGTGGCCAGCATGAGGATCACGGCGAGTCGCATGCGCATGGCTGTCTTCGTCCTCCCGCTCGGCGGGCCCGAGCGGGCCCTTCTCCTCGACTAGGGATCCGCCGCGCAAAGTTCGCCCCCCTGGCCGCGAGCGTTTGCCGCAAATTGCGAAGGTTTCGTTGGCGACACGCGGAGCGTCGACGACGCGAGCGGCCATCGAGGGATGGGCGCACGGCAGTAGGGTGGCCGTCGTGCAAGGCCTCATCGAGCGCTACCGCGACCGCCTGCCGTTCGCCCCCGACGACCCGGTCGTCTCGCTCGGCGAAGGCACGACGCCGCTCGTCCACGCGCCGCATATCTCCGAGCTCGTCGAGTCGGAGGTCTGGCTGAAGCTCGAGGGCCTCAACCCGACCGGCTCGTTCAAGGACCGCGGCATGACGTGCGCGGTCAGCGCCGCCGTGCGCGAGGGCGCCAAGGCCGTCATCTGCGCGTCGACGGGCAACACCGCCGCGAGCGCCGCCGCGTACGCCGCGCGCGCCGGCCTGACGTGCGCCGTGATCGTCCCGGAGGGCAAGATCGCCCAGGGCAAGCTCGCCCAGGCGCTCATGCACGGCGCGCGCGTCATCGCGCTGCGCGGCAACTTCGACCAAGCCCTGACGCTCGTGCGCGCGCTCGCCGACGACCACCCGATCGCGCTCGTCAACTCCGTCAACCAGTACCGCCTCGAGGGTCAGAAGACGGGCGCCTTCGAGATCATGGAGGAGGTCGACGAGCTCGACGCGCTGGCGATCCCGGTCGGCAACGCCGGCAACATCACGGCGTGGTGGAAGGGCTTCGGCGAGCTCGGCCTGACCCCGCGCCTCTTCGGCTTCCAGGCGGAGGGCGCGGCGCCGCTCGTCCTCGGCAAGAAGGTCGAGCACCCCGAGACGATCGCCAGCGCGATCCGGATCGGCAACCCCGCCCGCTGGGAGGAGGCGATGGAGGCGATGACCGCCTCGCGCGGGGAGATCCGCGCCGTCTCCGACGCCGAGATCCTCGGCGCCTACAACCTGCTCGCCAAGCGCGAGGGCGTCTTCTGCGAGCCCGCGAGCGCGGCCTCGGTGGCCGGCCTGCTGAAGTACGGCGCCGACGGCGCGCGCCGCGTCGCCTGCGTGCTCACCGGCCACGGCCTCAAGGACCCCGGCACCGCGTTGGACCAGGCGGGCGGCGTCATCCCCTGCGAGCCGCACCTCGCGGCGGTCGAGGAGGCCGTGCTGGGCGGAGCGGGCTGATGCGCCGGCGCAGGGTCGTGCGGGTGCCGGCGTCGTCGGCGAACCTCGGCCCGGGCTTCGACACGTTCTGCGCGGCGCTCGCGCTGCACGTCGAGCTCGAGGTCGTCGAGACCGGCCGCTTCGGCGTCGAGACGCACCTCGACATCGCGCGCGACCGCCGCAACCTCTGCGTGCGGGGCTTCGCGAAGCTGCTGTCGCCCGACCGCTTCACGTTTCGCATCGGCTCGACGATCCCGCTGTCGGGCGGCCTCGGGTCGAGCGCCGCGGCCTACGTCGCCGGCCTGAGCGCCGCCGCGCACCTCATCGAGGACGACCGCGACCTGCTCGCCGACGCGACCGAGCTCGAGGGCCACCCCGACAACGCCGCCGCCGCGCTGCTCGGCGGCTTCGTCATCGTCGCGAACGGCGAGGCGGCGCGCTTCGACCCGCCGCCGGGCCTCGAAGCCGTGCTCGTCGTGCCGCACGACCCCGTCCGCACGGCGGTCGCGCGCCGCGCGCTGCCGGCGACGGTCCCGCTCGCGGACGCGGTCGCGAACGTCGCGCACGGCGCGCTGCTGACGCTCGGCCTGGCGCGCGGCGACCTCAGCCTCATCGCGCGCGGCCTCGAGGACCGCCTGCACCAGCCCTACCGCGCGCACCTCTTCCCGAAGTCGATGGCGCTGCTCGAGCGCGCGACGGAGCTCGGCGCGCTCGGGGCGACGGTCTCCGGCGCCGGCCCGACGATCCTCTTCTGGACGCACGTCGACACGACCGGCGCGGTCGCGAGCAAGCTGCAGGCGGCGTCCGCCGGCTGGGCCGAGGTCCTCCGCGCCCCGTTCGAGACGCAGGGCGCGGACGTGCGCGAGCTCTGACCGGCGGCGCTACGCGCGGATGCGAACCTGCGCGCCGAGCGTGAGCTTGCGCAGGAGCCAGCGCATGTCCGCGCGGTGGGCGTGCAGGCAGCCGTTGGAGACGGCGCTGCCGATCGCGGCCTCGTTCGGCGTGCCGTGGATCGCGAGCCGGTCGCTCACCGTCCAGCCCTGGGGGAGGTTGGGCTGGCGGCCCGTGAGCGCGACCGCGCAGCAGCCGTACTCCGGGTTGGCCTTGCCGATGCGCAGCGTGTCGGTCACGCCGAAGCGGCCCACCGGCGTCGGCGTCGACGGCTTGCCGATCGCGACGCGGATGTGCCGCACGACCCGCCCCTCGCGACGCACGAGGATCCGCCGCGCGGAGAGGTCGACGTCCAGCCGGTAGGGCTCGTGCAAGCAGCTCGGCGCTGGCGGCCGGGATCCATGCCGCGCGCGAGTTGGGCATGTGGTCCGTCAACACGCCGAGCCAGCGCCCGCGACGGGCGACCACGGCGAGCACGCGCTCGGAGCCGTAGCCGGTCGTCGTGGCGACGGTCTTGACGACCGGCCCGCCGGGGCTGCGGCGCAGCTGCGTGCGGCGCACGATGCGCGCGCCGAGCGGGCCGCGCGGCACGGCGGCCTCGGGCTCGATCGGCGGCGGGACGCGCGGAGCTTCGGGCGCGGGCCGCAGGACCGGAGCCGGAGGGTGGGACGGGGCGCCGGGGTCGA
This sequence comes from uncultured Actinomycetes bacterium, assembly GCA_963766525.1. Lineage (GTDB taxonomy): Bacteria > Actinomycetota > Thermoleophilia > Solirubrobacterales > Solirubrobacteraceae > CADCVQ01. The sequence goes on along the minus strand of CAVYAX010000058.1, from coordinate 255,817 downwards.
TCCGAAGCAGCACGACGCCCACGAGCCCGACGAGCGTCGCCGCGCACGCGAGCGCGACCGCGACCGCGCCCCGGCGCTGCTTCGACCTCCCGCCGTGGCCGGGACGGGCGTCGTCCCCGACCGCGCGCCTGCGCTGCCTCAACGTCCCGCCCGGGCCGGGAGGGGCCTCGTCGGCCGCCGCGCGTGCACGTCGCTACGTCTTCGCGGGCTTCGGCTCGGCGAGCGCCTGCACGCGCTTGCGCGCGTCGGGCAGCTTCAGCCGCGCGAGGACCTCGTCGGCGAGCGCGAGGTAGTCGGCGCCGAGATCGGGACGGTGATCGAGGATCGACACCGCGAGCTCGGAGGACTCGGCGTACGCGATCGACTGGCGGACCGTCGTCTGAAACAGCTTCTCGCCGATGTGCTCGCGCAGCGTCGCGAACGCCTCGCGGCTGTGGCGCGTGCGCATGTCGGCGATGTTGAACACCACCCCGAGCCAGCCGAGCTCGGGGTTCAGCCCGTCACGCGCGAGCTCGACGACCTCGAGCGCCTGCTCGACGCCCTGTAGCGCGAAGTACTGCGCCTCGGTCGTCATCAGCGCCCAGTCGGCCGCGACGAGCGCGTTGACCGTCAAGAGGCCGAGCGACGGCGGGCAGTCCAGCAGGATCAGGTCGTAGCGCTTGCGCAGCTTCTTCAGCGCGCGCTTGAGCGTCAGCTCGCGGCCCATCTTGCCGGCGAGCATGAGCTCCGCCTCGGCGAGCGAGAGGTTCGCCGGCATGATGTCGCCGTGCACCGCGTCGGCGGCCTCGGCGCGCCCGGCGAGCACGTCGCCGATCGTCGGCGACGCCTCGGGGTCGACGTCGAAGTAGTCCGAGAGGTTGCCCTGCGGGTCGAGGTCGACCGCCAGCACCGACAGGCCCGCGCGCCGGAAGATGTCGGTCAGCGTCCGGACGGTGGTCGTCTTGCCGGTGCCGCCCTTCTGCGAGAGGACTGCGATCGTGGCGCCCAAGGGCGCTGATGCTACTCGGCCTGGAGGGCGCCGGCAGCGGGCGAGGCGAGGCTCGCGGAGCGATCGAAGAAGCTCAGCCGGTAGCGGCCGATCACGATCTCGTCGCCGTCGGCGAGCATCTGCGACACGACCCGCTCGCCGTTGACGAACACGCCGTTGAGGCTGCGGTCGTCGAGCACGCGGATGCCCTCGTCCTCGGCGAGCAGCACCGCGTGGCGGCGCGAGACCGTCGGGTCCTCGAAACGCAGCTCGGCGGACAGGCTGCGCCCAATGCGCATCGAGCTGCCCGGCACGGCGACCGTGCGCACGGCGCCGGCATCGTGGAAGACGAGGTAGCGGCCGGGCTCGTCGAGCGCCTCGCGGGCCGCGTCGATCTGGGCGTCGCCCCCGGCGGTCCGGGCGGAGGGCTCGACGCGCTTGAAGCGGCCCGTCGAGCTGAAGAGCGAGGCGCGGGTGAAGCTCGCGCCCTCGCAGCCAGGGCACTGGGGAAGGACATCGGCGGCCGTCATCGTGATGACGTGACCGCAGATCTCGCAGCGGAACGAGCCGGTACCGGCGAGCGTGCCCGACGTCAGCGATTCCATCCCGATACTCCCTTCACCAGCGTTGCGGGGGTCCGCCGGCCTCTCTCGGCTTGTGCGGAATGTACCAAGCGCGTCAAGGCCCGAACCGTGGCAGCCGGGGCTCGCTGACGGGCGGTGTACCCATGGTGGCCCCGGACATAAACCCGCCCTTAACGGGCGCTAATGAAGCGCGCAGAGTGTGCAGGAACGCCCGTCGCAGCGGCGAAGCATGCGCCATGGCCCGCACAGCGTCGACGATCGACGAGCAGGATCTCGAGCACGCGCTGCTGCGCAAGAGCGTCGGCGCGCTGTCGCACGAGACGCGACGCTGCACCGACTGCGGGCGCACGCCGCTGATCGGCGAGACGCTGTACCGCTACGCCGCCAGCGCCCCCGTCTGCGAGCTGTGCAGCCCGCTGCGCCGCGAGACGCCCGAGGGCCACGAACGCGTGCGCAACGGCGAGTCCGGCCACGCCGTTCGCATCCACCGCCTGTAACCCGGCCGGCCGCGGCGCACGACGCGTTCACCGCGCCCCGTCGCTCGCGCTCGGGCCGGTAGATTGCCGGGACGCATGGACCCGGTGACGCTGAGCACGACGATCGCCCGACCTCGCGAGGAGGTCTTCGAGTATCTCGCGGACGTCGCCAACCACGCCGAGTTCACCGATCACTGCCTCGTCGACTGGCACCTGACGCGTGAGGACTCCTACGGCAGCGGCGCCGGCGGGCGCTTTCGCACCAAGTCGCGCTTCGACCGCTTCTCCTACGGCGACCTGACGCTCGCGGAGGTGGTGCCGCCGCAGCGGATCGTCGGGACGGGCCGGGCCGGGCGCTTCAACCGGATCCGCACGCGCTCGGAGTGGACGCTCGAGGAGGACGGCCCGGGGCGCACGAAGGTCGAGTTCACGACCGAGTCGACGCCGGCGACGTTCGCCGACAGGCAGATGGAGAAGCTGCTCGGCGTCCGCCGGTCGACCGCGCGCTGCCATCGCAAGGCGCTCGATCGGCTGCGCTCGATTCTCGAGGGCGGCGAGCAACGTGGCACGCGGACGTCGGTGTCCGGCGGGGCGCGCAAGCCTGCCTCGGGCTTCAGGCTGTAGATTTCGCGCCGCCTGTGACCCGCTCGCGCCGCACCCTCACCCTGCTCGCCGCCCTGCTCGTCTCAGGCGGCCTGAGCGCGTGCGGCAAGCACGTCGACCCGGACGCTCGCGTGAAGGTCGCCGAGACCGAGGGCATCTACCTCGACGTCTCCGAGCTGAAGTACCAGGTTCAGGTCTCCCGCCAGCTCAACCCGGACGACGTCCAGGACAAGCCCTACCTGCAGGGGATCCCCGAGGACGTGCGGGATCTCAGGGACGACGAGGTCTGGTTCGCGGTCCTCATGCGCGTGCAGAACGAGACCGGCGAGCCGCTACAGCCGTCGGAGGACATCGAGATCGAGGACACGCAGGACGAGGTGTTCGAGCCGATCGAGCTCGACGAGACGAACCTCTACGCGTATCGCTCCGACTTCGCGATCCCGCCGCGCGAGGTCTATCCGGTGCTCGACTCGCCCGCGCACGACACGCCGTCGCAAGGCTCGCTGCTGCTCTTCAAGCTCACGCTGACGGCGCTCAACAACCGCCCGCTCGAGCTGAAGATCGAAGGTCGCAAGGTGCCCCAGCAGACGGGCATCGTCGACCTCGACGTGTAGTGCGCGCGCAAGCGCTCGCTTGCAGCGCCGCGGTCGCCGTCTCGCTGGCCTTCGCTCCGGCCGCCGCCGCTCGTCCGTCGACCGCGGCCGAGCGCGTCGCCGCCGCCAACGCCTTCGCGCAGCGCACGCTGAGCTTCGCGAGCCAGCGGCGGGCGTCCGACCAGGACGCGCGCCGGGCGCTCGCCGCGCGCCGGGCCGCCGCGCAGGACTGCCTGGCGGTCTGGCAGGCGGCGCCGCTCGGCGTGCGCGGCGACCTGAGCTTCATCTACTTCGAGTACCTCAGCGGGGCGTTGTGGTCCGTCGACGCGCGGCTGTTTCGCCACTGGATCACGGACCTGCGGCGCTCGCGGCGCATCGACCGCTCGCCGGTCCTCGCTCGCGCGGCCGATGCGCTGCGGCGCGACTACCTCGTCGCGAGCGCGGTCTACACGGCGGTCCCGGATGCGTGCGCCACCGTCACGCGCTGGCGTGACGCGGGCTGGAGCGTCGCCGCGCGGCCGCCGCTGCTCGACGCGGTGGCCAAGCTCGTGAGCGGCCAGCCCCTCAACGCCACGGAGATCGCCGCGGGCGCGGCGCAGCTCGTGCGCTACGCCCGCCGCGGGAAGGACGCCGCGAGGGTGCTGAGCGTCGGCGTCGACGAGCCGGACGCGCGCGTGAACGCCCACACGGGCTGCGACGCCGTCGGCGCGCTCGTCATGCCCGACGAGTACGAGGCCTGCTCGCCCGCGCCGTAGCCGCCGGTCGCCAGGCGGGCCGCGGGCCGCGCCGGAGCGCGCGGCCGGTCAGCCTTTGCGCTGCAGCCCGGCGACCATGACCGCGCGCGCGACCGGCGCCGCGGTGTCGCCGCCCGCGCCGGCCTGGATCAGCAACACGCCGACCGCGATCCGCGGAGCTCGCGCGGGGGCGAACGCAGCGAACCAGGCGTCGGTGTCCGTCGGGTCGTTGGGCGGGACCGGCGGGCACTCCGGCGCCTCGGGCGTCGGGGTGCAGTCGGGCGTGGACGTGTCCTTGAGCTCCGCCGTGCCGGTCTTGCCCGCGACGCGCACGCCGGGGATCGCGGCGGCGAAGCCCGTGCCGGTGGTCACGACGGCCTCCATGTACTCGCGGACGATCCGCGCCGTCCCCGCGCGGATGACCCGCTTGCCGGCGGGCGCCGAGCGCCCCGCCCGCAGGGTCAGCGGCACGCGCGTCCCGCCCTCGCCGATCGTCGCGGCGACCCACGCCATCTGCAGCGCCGTCGCCTGCACGCGCCCCTGGCCGATCGCCGACGAGCCGACCGCCAGCGGGTCGCCGATGTCGCCGGCCTTCGGGATCGTGCTCGTCGCCGCGCCGGGGATGCCGACGTCCTCGTTGAAGCCGAACTTCTCCGCGGCCGCGACGAGCCGCTCCGGGCCCAGGCGCGCGCCGAGCGGCGCGAACACCGAGTTGCACGAGTGCGCGAACGACAGCCGCAGCGACCCGCCGCACGACTCGCCGTTGGCGTTCTCGATCTCGACGCCCTCGATCGTCGCCCCCGTCTGCACCGGATAGCTCGAGTTCGGGCCGGCGATGCGGGCCTCGAGCGCCCCGGCGAGCGTGATCATCTTGAACGTCGAGCCCGGCGGCTGCAGGCCCGAGAACGCGACGCCGGCGAGCCCGAGGATCTCGCCGGTCTTCGGCCGCAGCACCGCGACGCCGCCGAACTGCCCGCCGAGCGCGTCGACCGCGGCGCGCTGCACGGCCGGGTCGATCGTCGTGCGCACGCTCTTGCCCGGCCGGGGGATGGCCGTGGCCAGCAGCCGCGTGCCCGCGCGCAACGTGCCGCCGGGGCGCCCCCGCAGGTCGTCGTCGAAGACGCGCTCGAGGCCCGTCGTCCCGACGGTCGCGTTCGTGGGCACGCCCTTGGAGCGCAGCTCCTCGAGGCGCGCGGCCGGCACTGCCTCGAGCTGGCCGGCGATGGCGGAGGCGACAGGGCCGAGGGGAGAGGTGCGCTGCTCGCCCTCCGCCAGCGGCGTGCCGTCGCGGAAGAGGAGGTTCGCGCGTCGCGGCAGCTGCGTGCTGCGCTGCACGCGCTCGCCGCGAGCGACGCCGGGGAACGTGAGGTGCTGCGCCCAGTCGACGCGGGCCTTCTCGTCGTCGCCCGTGAAGGGCAGCTTCAGCGTGGCGGTGACGGTGCCGAACACGCGCGTCCTGACGGTCATCGGCACGCTGACGACGCCGTCGTCGAGCTTGCCGACCTTGCCGGGCGTGAACGCCGTCGCGGTCGCGGTGGCGGCGGCCGCGCGGTAGTCGTCGCTGAACGCGCCGACCGAGCGGGCCTTGCGCGCGTCGTCGGACGAGCTCGGCGTGCATCGCCGCGTAGTCGCCGCGCGCCCAGGCCCCGACGAAGCGCTCCGCGCGGATCTCGGCCTCGGGCCGCCCGCCCGTCATCGCGATCGTCACGACGACGAGCGCGACGACGCCCGCGACGGCGCCGAGGAAGATCAGCCGGCGCCGGGCAAGGGACCGGCGCCGTTGTGACGAAGCGACAACCATGAACGACAACTATGGCTACCCGGCGGACGCGACCCGTGCATCATCTGCGCCATGACGGTCGTCGACTACATCATCATCGCCGTCGCGCTGGGCTTCGGGCTCATCGGCTTGGCGCGCGGGTTCCTCGTCGGCGCGCTGTCGCTGGCGGGCTTCGTCGCGGGGGCTTGGATCGGCACGCGGTTCGGCCCGCAGCTCTTGAGCGAGGGCAACCAGTCGCCGTACGCGCCGCTGTTCGGGCTGCTCGGGGCGGTCCTCGCCGGGATGGTCCTGTCGATCGGCGCGGAGAGCATGGCGGGGTCGCTGCGAGCGGGCATGCGCTCGTCGGCGTTCGGTGCGCTCGACGGGCTGCTCGGCGCGGCGCTGGCGGTCGCGCTCGCACTGGGCTTCGCATGGGTCGTCAGCGTGATCGTCGCTGCAGACGCCGGGGTCCGGCGAGCTGCGCCGGACGGTCCAGCGCTCGGCGATCCTCGAGGAGCTCAACCAGGTGCTGCCTGCCGACACGCTGCTCAAGGCGCTCGCACGCATCGACCCGTTCCCGCGCGTCGACGGCCCGGAGGTGAACGTCGGGCCACCGCCGACGGGGATCGCCGGCGACCCGGACGTCCGGCGGGCGGGCAGCTCCGTCGTGCAGGTGTTCGGCAGCGCGTGCGGCCTGCGCGTGTCGGGCTCCGGCTGGGTCGCGGGCGACGGCACCGTCGTGACGAACGCGCACGTCGTCGCCGGGCAGGACGACACGGTCGTCGCGCCGCGCGGTGACCGCGGGCGCATCGGCGCGTCCGTGATCGCGTTCGACACGAAGAACGACATCGCGGTGCTGCGGGTGCGCGGGCTCGGCCTGACGCCGCTCGGGTTCGCTCGCGAGGTCAAGGTCTCCGAGCCCGGCGCGATCGAGGGCTACCCGCTCGCCGGGCCGTTTCAGATCCGCGCGGCGCGCGTCGGCCAGACGCGCGTGGTGCTCTCGCAGGACGCGTACGGCCGCGGGCCGGTCCGGCGCAGGATCACCGCGTTCCGCGGAAAGGTCCAGCCCGGCAACTCGGGCGGGCCGATCGTCGACGCCGCAGGGCGCGTCTCGGGGACGGTGTTCGCGGAGTCCGTGGGCGGCGGGCGCCAGGGCGGTTACGCGGTGCCGAACGCGACGGTGCGGCGCGTGCTCGCCAAGGCCTCGGGGCCGGTCGACACCGGGCCCTGCGCACGCTGACCTTCGCGCGCTCGGGCCGGGCCTGGCCCGGGTCGCCGCCCGGAGGGGCGCTACCCTGCCGTGCCCCATGGCCAAGACACTCGTCATCGCAGAGAAGCCCTCGGTCGGCCGCGACCTCGCTCGCGTCCTGCCCGGCCCCTTCGCCAAGCAGGAGGGCTATCTCGAGGGACCCGAGCATGTCCTGACCTGGGCCGTCGGCCATCTCGTCCAGCTCGCCGAGCCCGACGAGTACGACGTGAAGTTCAAGAAGTGGCGCATGGCCGACCTGCCGATCGTGCCGGCGAAGTTCAAGCTCGTCGTGCGCGACGAGCGCTCGAAGAAGCAGATGTCGGTCGTGACGCAGCAGCTCGGCCGCGACGACGTCGCCGACGTCGTCAACGCCTGCGACGCCGGCCGCGAAGGCGAGCTGATCTTCGCCTACCTCTTCGAGAAGGCGCGCTCCAAGAAGACCGTGCAGCGCCTGTGGCTGTCGTCGATGACGAAGTCCGCGATGGAGCGCGCGTTCAACGAGCTGCGCCCGGCGTCGGAGTTCGCGTCGCTGGAGGCCGCCGCCCGCTCGCGCTCGGAGTCGGACTGGATCGTCGGCATGAACGCGACCCGCGCGGCGACGATCCGCCTGCGGTCGTCCTTCGACGGCGCCGTGTCGCTGGGCCGCGTGCAGACGCCGACGCTCGCGATCATCACGCGCCGCGAGGAGGAGATCCGGGCGTTCGTGCCCGAGCCGTACTGGCTCGTCGACGCCGTCTTCGCGGCCGACGGGGAGCGCGTCTACGAGGGCCGCTACCACGACGGGGCGAAGCCGCGGCTGGCGACCGCCGCGGCCGCCGACGCGATCGTCGCCGCCGTGCGGGGCCAGGTCGGCGAGATCACGCAGCTCGAGACCAAGGAGCGCAAGGAGCGCGCGCCGCTGCTCTACGACCTCACGTCGCTCCAGCGCGAGGCCAACAGCCGCTACGGCTTCACCGCCCGCCGCACGCTCGCCGCGGCCCAGCGCTGCTACGAGGAGCACAAGGTCCTCACCTATCCGCGTACGAGCTCGCGCTACCTGACGAGCGACATGATCGCCGAGCTCAAGCCCATCGCCGGCCACGTCGGCGCCGCGGGCCGCGAGTACCAGACGGCCGCCGCGTACGTCCAAGGGCTGGACATGCTGCCGCTGGCGCGCGTCGTCGCGGACGACAAGGTCGGCGACCACCACGCGATCATCCCGACGAACTCGACGCACGCGCTCGACAAGCTCTCCGACGACGACCGCCGCATCTACGACATGGTCGCCCGGCGCTTCCTCGCGGTCTTCCACCCGGAGGCCGTGTTCGAGAACACGAAGGTCGAGACGACGGTGGCGGGCCACAGCTTCCGCACGCGCGGCAAGGTCCTGCTCGTGCCCGGCTGGCGCGGGGTCTACGGCGAGCTCGCCGAGGGTTCCGATGTGGCCGACGACGACGAGGGTCGCGACCAGCAGCTGCCCAAGCTCGTGCTCCGCGAGGACGTCGAGACCCGCGAGGTCGCGGCGGAGGAGAAGGAGACCAAGCCGCCGCGGCGCTACTCGGATGCCTCGCTGCTCGGCGCGATGGAGACCGCGGGCAAGCTCGTCGACGACGACGAGATGCGCGAGGCGATGAAGGAGTCCGGGATCGGCACGCCCGCCACGCGCGCGTCGATCATCGAGCGCCTGATCGACGTCGGCTACGTCGAGCGCGACGCGCGCTCGCTCGTCGCCACCGAGAAGGGCCTGAACGTCATCCGCCTGCTCGGCGAGCACCCGCTGACGTCGCCGTCGCTGACGGGCGACTGGGAGAAGCGGCTCGGCATGATCGAGCGCGGCGAGGAGCCCCGCGCGCGCTTCATGGCCGACATCAAGGGCTTCGCCGAGTCGACGGTCGCCGACCTCGACGCCAAGCTCAAGGACGTCCGGATCCCGCGGGCGAACCTCGGCCCGTGCCCCGTCTGCGGCCATGACATCGTCGAGAACCGCAAGGGCTTCTCGTGCTGGGGACGCGAGGATCCGGGCTGCGGCTTCGTCATCTGGAAGGCCAAGGCCGGCAAGACGCTGCCGATGGCCGTGGCCAAGGAGCTGATCGCGACCGGTCGTACCGCTAAACCTGTGACCGGCTTCAAAGGTCGCAGCGGGCGGTCGTTCCGGGCTAGGCTCGCGCTCGAGCAGAGCGAGGAGGGCAAGTGGCGGGTGGAGTTCGATGAGCCGTGGGCAAAGGAAGGCGCAAAGGCCGATCCCGCCGCCGAGGCGGGCGACGCCGCCGAGCCCGTGCCCGCAGCCGCGAAACCGGCGGCCGAAGCCGCGGCATAGCCCCGGCGGGGCGCCGTGCTGACCCGCGCGTCACGGCAACGCGCGCGTGGCCGGCGCATCGCGCGCGGCCGCGGGCCGGTGCTGACGGCCGGCCGGCAGCGCCGCCGCCGGGGCGGGCCGCTCTCGCGGATCGCGCTCGTGCTCGTGCTCACCGTGGCGGGCGTGTTCGCCGCGTTCGCCGTGCGCAACGCCAACGACGTGCCCGAGCGGGCGGTGGCGCGAGCGGACGTCGAGCGCCTGACGACGCCGGTCATCGAGCGCCCGCCGGTGCAGGAGGTCGTCGGCCCGCTGCCCGACCCGCCCGGCGCCGCGCGCGTCGACCTCTCCAAGGATGCGCTGCTGCGCAACCTCTACCTCTTCCCGGCGCCGGCCGCGGGGTTGGCGTTCGACCTCGCCGACGGGCGCGTGCTGTGGCGCCAGGGCGCGACGCGCGTGCGCCCGATCGCCAGCCTCACGAAGCTCATGACCGGCCTGCTGGCCGTCGAGCGGTTCGGCCCGCGCAACCGCGTGCGGATCACCAAACGCGCGCAACAGGTCGAGATGACGCACATGGGCGGCCTGAACCCCGGCCGTCGCGTGCGTGCCGAGGTGCTGCTCCAGGGCCTGATGATCCAGTCCGGCAACGACGCGGCGACCGCGCTGGCGATCGGCGGGGCGGGCTCCGAGAAGGCGTGGGTGCAGCGGATGAACCGCCGGGCGAAGCTGCTCGGGCTGTCGTGCACGCACTTCGCCGACGCCAGTGGCCTGGACCCGCGCAACCGCTCCTGCCCGGCGGACGTCGCGGCGCTCGCGATGCGCGCGATGGCCGAGCCGCGGCTGCGGCGGATCGCGCGCAAGCGCTGGGCGCGCGTCTGGCCCGGCGGGGGCAACAAGATCACGCTGCGCACGACGAACCACCTGCTGCGCGAGCGCTACCCCGGCGCGATCGGGCTGAAGACCGGATACACGCTCGCGGCCGGCCATTGCCTCGTCGCGGTCATCCAGCGCGGGCCGCGGAAGATCGGGATCGTGCTGCTGGGGTCGAAGAAGGACGCGTTCAAGGACGCGCGCCGGGTCGCCCGGGAGATCGCGCGGGCCGGGGCGATCGCGCCGGCGGCATAGCGGCCGCGCGGTGCGCGCGGCGCAAGCGCTCGTGCGTCGCGTCCGGGCGCGGCGGTAGATCACGGCGGGTGCTGCGCGAGATCTCGAACGGGGCGCTCGTGCGCGAGCGGCTCACGTTGCTGGGCTGGCGCTGGTGCTTCGCGCGCGGCTCGACGGTGCTCGGGCCGGCGTGGTCGACGCGGCGCGTGCGCGCGATCGAGGCCGCGCAGCGCGAGCGGCCGGTCGCGCTCGTGCGCGACGGGCGGCGGTGCACGTGGCTCTTCGAGGAGCGCTTCTACGTCGAGGACGAGGGCCTGTCCGAGCGCGACGTGCTGGCGCTCGTCCGCGAGCGCGAGCGGCGAGCGCGGCGCACGCTGGAGCGCGCGCACGCGACCCTCGCCCGCGAGGGCGCGGATGCGGCGCCGACGAATCGGGAGCGCATCCCGGCCGACGTGCGGCGCGCGGTCTTCGAGCGCGACGGCGGGCGCTGCGCGGAGTGCGGCTCGGGCTTCGACCTGCAATACGACCACGTCATCCCGCACAGCCTCGGCGGCGCGAGCACGGTCGCGAACCTCCAGGTGCTGTGCGCGGGCTGCAACCAGCGCAAGGGCGCGTCGCACGGGTAGCGGTCGCAGGTAGGAAAAACCGCGCGGCGGCTTGCGCAGGGGCGAATCCTACGGGGCCGGTGCGCGTTAGTTCATCCAAGGACGCGTGACGAACCGGCGCCAGCGCCGTAGTGTCCGCAATGAGTCTCGACACGGAGGGCACGATGACCGCGACGGCTGGCAGGACCGACCTGGCCTCAGGCGAAGGCGCGCGGCTGCGCAGGGCGGCACTCGCGGCGTGTCTTGCCGCGGTCGTCGCGGCGCCCGTCGCCGCGCCCGCCGCGCAGGGCGCGACGAAGCGCGCGAAGACCGCGCTGCCGGCGTTTCACTCCTGCGCCTCCCTCGTCAGCTACGCCCATCGCAACGCCCGCCGCACCGGCGGCCGCACGGGCGTGCCGACGCGCGCCGGCGGGATCGTGCCGCAGGTGCTCAGCACGCCGGGACCCGTCGCGACGGACGGCGCCGGCACCGGCGGGCCGCTGCCGCCCCCGTCCGCGAGCTCCACGACGGGCGCCAAGGAGTCGTCGCCGGCGTTCTCGTCGACGAACGTGCAGGAGGCCGGCATCGACGAGCCGGACATCGTCAAGACCGACGGCAAGCGCGTGTTCGCGATCGCCGACGGCAAGCTCTACGCGCTCGAGGCGGCCGGCGGCGCGCCGAAGCTCGTCGGCGCGCTCGCCCTCACGGGCTCCGGCGGCCACCAGATCCTCATCCGCGGTGACCGCGTGCTCGTCATGACGACGAGCTACAGCGGCGCCGGCGTCGCGGTCGACAACGCGCGGGGGATCCCGTACGGCGGCACGACGGTCCTGCTGACCGAGGTCGACGTCAGCAACCCGGCCGCGATGGCCGTGCGGCGCACGATGCAGCTCGACGGCCAGGTCGTCGACGCCCGCCTGCACGGCGGCACCGCGCGCGTCGTGGTCGCCTCGACGCCGCAGCCCGTGGCGCCTGCGGCGATCCCGAACACCGGCCTGCGCCGCTTCGTCCCGCGCACGACGCTGCGCAGCCGCATCTCGGGTCGCACGTTCCGGCGCTCGGTCGTGGCGTGCGACGACGTGCGCCACCCGCGCGACTTCTCCGGCCTGGACCTGCTCACCGTCCTGACGATCGATCTCGACAAGGGCCTCTTCAACGTCGACCGCGACGCGATCATGGCCGGCGCGCAGACGGTCTACGGCTCGCCTACCGGCCTGTACGTCGCGAGCCAGAAGTACGTCGCGGCGGTCGAGGGCGGGCGCTCGCTGCCCCCGTCGTCGCGCACGGAGATCCACCGCTTCGACGTCTCCAAGGAGAGCGAGACGGTGTACGCCGGCTCAGGCTCGGTGGCGGGCTTCGTGCTCAACCAGTACTCGCTGTCGGAGCACGAGGGCGCGCTGCGGGTGGCGTCCACGGACGAGCCGCAGTGGTTCGAGGGCAACGTGACGCGCGAGAGCGAGAGCTTCGTGACGGTGCTGGAGACGGCCGGCGGCGCGCTCTCGCCGCTGGGCCGGGTCGGCGGCCTCGGCAAGGGCGAGCGGATCTACGCCGTGCGCTTCGTCGGCGACAAGGGCTACGTCGTGACGTTCCGCCAGGTCGACCCGCTCTACACGCTCGACCTGTCCGACAAGCGCGACCCGAAGGTCCTCGGCGAGCTGAAGATCCTCGGCTACTCGGCGTACCTGCACCCGGTGTCCGACGACCTGCTGCTCGGCGTCGGCCAGGACGCCTCCGAGCAGGGCCGGCGGCTCGGCACGCAGCTGTCGCTCTTCGACGTCTCCGACCTGCGCAACCCCAGGCGCCTCGCCCAGTCGACGCTCGGCGCGAACAGCTCGACCACCGCGGAGTTCGACCCGCACGCGTTCCTCTTCTGGAAGCCGGCGAGCCTCGCGGTGATCCCGCTGTCGGTCTACGAGGGGAGCGAGGGCAGCGAGTCGTTCGACGGCGCGATCGGCTTCAGGGTCGGCGCGGCGAGCCTCGCGGAGGCCGGGCGCGTCGCGCATCCCAAGCAGGGCACGACCCCGGGCTTCACGCCGTCGATCGCGCGCTCGCTCGTGATCGACGACAAGCTCTACACGCTGTCCTACGCCGGCCTGCAGGTCAACCGGCTCGACACGCTCGCGCCGCTGGCGTTCGCCGCCTTCCCGCAGCCGCCCCAGCCGCCGCCTCAGCCCGTCCCCGACCTGCCCGTCCCGGGCGGCTGATCTTCAGCAACTGACCGAAAAGACAACCGCCGGTAAAAAAACTCGGCAAATTTCGTCACAACATCGCGAGCTGGCTCTCATAGCTCGCGATGACACACACCAGGCAGCTCACCACTCCGTTGCTGTTGATGACACTGGTGTGTGCGTTCAGCTTCGGTGCGATCGTGCGCCTGGCGTTCGCCGACGACTACCACGTGACGTGCGTGGGCCACGGGTTCGTGCACGGCGCGAGCCAGAACGACGGGTCGTTCTTCGCGCGCGTGGAGTCCGGCTGCGGCTCGGGCTCGCGGAGCTGTGACCTGTATGTGTCGGGAAGCTACATCGGCGGCTTGTCGGTCGGCAACGCCACGTGCAACGCCTGGTCGCGCGACTTCGGCACGTACACGGAGTGCCACGCAACCGCACATCTGACGTTCACCGGCAACTTCAGCGAGCACGTCCACAAAGCCTCGAATTGGTGTGGGTGAGCTGAGATGGCGCGGCGGATCGCGATCGTGCTGGCCGCGGTGCTGGCGGTCGTGGCCGGCGTCGCGAGCGCCAGCATCGTCAGCCCGGGCACGGCCTCCGAGCCGCCGCCGCCGGCGCGCGACGAGCTGCCGGCGGGCTCCGTGCGAACCGGTGCGCCGGTCGCCGACCCCCGGGGCGGACCGCCGTGGGCGGTGCGCGTGCTCGACGCCGAGACGTCGTCGCGGTGCATCGTCGTCGGGCGCGTCGAAGGCGGCGCGTTCGGGCCCGTCGACGCGTCGGGCGAGGTCCGAGACACCGGCCTGGTCCGGCGCGGAAGCTGCGCAGATCCAGCGGGCGAGCCGCTGCAGGTCGCGCTTGCCCGATATGCCTACACGGGTGGGACCGGCCCGCGATCGGTGCTGTTCGGGGTCGTAAGCGCGGATGTCGCGAGCGTCGAGGTCGTCGCGCCGGGCTTCTCGGGCCCTGTCGCGGTCGACGCGGACCGGACCTTCCTCGTAGTGAGTGAGGGGCTGACGTACGGGGGCGAGTGCACCATCAAGGTCACGTTCACCGACGGGACGGCGCGGTCATACGATCTGTAAGCGCGGCGCTGGTTACGCGTGCTGACAAAACCTTCTCCGCCGGTGTGGCATCCTGCACGTGGTGCCGTGGAAGCCACGAAGACGCTCTCTCGACGAGCCTCTTCTATGCCGGAGCGTCGACGATCCGCTGGCGTTCGGCGACTTCTATCGTGCATATGCCGATCGTGTGGTCGTGTACTTCGCCCGCCGCTCGCTCGACCCCGAGGTCGCGCTGGACCTCGCCGCCGAGACGTTCGCGCTCGCGCTCGAGAAGCGCGCCCAGTTTCGCGGGGGCACCCCGCAGGAGGAGCAGGGCTGGCTCTTCGCCATCGCGCGCAGCCAGCTCACAGTGTTCTGGCGGCGCGGCGAGGTCGAGCGCGCGGCGCTGCAGCGCCTGGGCTGTGAGCCGCCGGAGGGGACGACGTCCGACATCGAGTGGGTCGAGCGGATCGCGGACCTCCCGTCGCTGCGGGCGACGGTCCGGACCGCGCTGGATGACCTGCCCGGCGATCAGAAGTACGCCGTCGAGGCGCGGGTGGTGGATGCGCGCCCGTACGCCGACCTCGCCGGCGAGCTCAACGTCAGCGAGCAGGTCGTGCGCGCGCGCGTCTCGCGAGGGTTGCGCGCGATGGCCGAGACGCTCAGCGATCCGACCCTCAAGGACCTGACATGAGCGATCTGCCGCCGGGCATGGAGGACTTCGGCACCCGCCTGGAGGAGGCGGCGCAGCGCGAAATCGACGCGCGCCCGCCCGAGCCTGCCCGCCGCCGGCGCCGCCGGCTGCTGCGCGACGTCGGCGTGCCCCTCGGGGCGGCTCTGGCCGCAGCGGCGGTGAGCGCCGGCGCGGTGCGCATGGCCGAAGACCGCAGCGGCGACCCGATCGCACCGGAGCCCCGCGGCGGCGGTGCGCTCGCGCCGGCGCGGGACACGTCGGTCATTCAGTCGAGCGCGGTGCCGAGCCCGAGCGGCGGGCCGCCGTGGGTCGTGCGCGCGTTCGAGACGGCGACGGGCCGCAGGTGCGTCCAGGTCGGGCGGCTGAGCGACGGCGTGTTCGGCCAAGTGCAGGGCGGGCGGTTTCGCGCGTTGCCGAAGTCCGCGCCGGGGACGTGTGCGAGCCCGGGCGCGACCGGGCCGCTCGTCGCGGTGGCGCGTCACGCGTCGACGGACCTCACGCTCGTCTACGGCGTCGGCGTCGACCCCACGGCTGTGAGCATCGAGTTCGGCTCGCTGAAGCGGCGGGTCACGCCTGCCGGATTCGGCGCGTTCGTCGCCGTGTTCGAAGGCGCGCGTCCGGACCGGCGGATCGTCGTCCGCTCGCGCGCCGGGGGCCGGCCGGACGTGCAGCGCTTGGGCTAGTACGAGCGCCAACGCGCCAGCTTTGCGGGCGCCCGGGTCACAACCCGGCGTCCGGGCGCTCATAGGTCACGACGTTCGCGTCATAGAAGGTCACGTGCGCACCGACCCCGTTTGCACGCTCGAACAGCCCGCCGCCCGACGCGGCGGGCATCCAAGCTGACGCGCGGGTCGTCGCAGACGGGCGGCCGACGACCCGCTCGCTGTCGCGTACAGGCCTTCGCCTGAGCCGCCTCTGCGGCGGGGCTTCTCCCCGTTGCCCCGCTGCAGAGGCGGTCCAGGGGGCGCGACGCCGAGCCGTCGGGTGCAGGCGCCAACATGGGTGGGTGCCCCTGAAGCTCGTCACCGGCCCCGCCAACGCCGAGAAGGCCCGCGTCCTGCTCGACGGCTACCGCGCTGCGCTGCGGCGTGACGAGGCGCCGATCCTCGTCGTGCCGACGTTCGCGGACGTCGAGCGCTACCGCGCGGAGCTGGCCGCGGGGGGCGTCGTGTTCGGCGCGCAGATCGTGCGCTTCGCTTGGCTCGTGGACGAGATCGCTCGCCGCGGGGGCGTGCGCGGGCGGCCGCTGAAGGCGCTCGCACGCGAGCGCGTCGCGGCGGCGGCCGTCGCCGCGACGCCGCTGAGCGCGCTCGCCGGCTCCGCTCGGACGGGCGGCTTCGCGCGTGCGCTGCTGCGGCTCGTCGACGAGCTCGAGGAGCAGCGCGTGACCCCGCAGCGCTTCACGCAGGCGCTGCGTGCCTGGGCCGCGGAGGACGAGGGCCGGCGGGCGTACGCGGACGAGGTCGCCGGGCTCTACAGCGCCTACCGGCGCAAGCTCGAGCGCCTGGGGCGCCGCGACGAGCCGCTGCACGCCGCCGCCGCGCTGGACGCGATCCGCGAGGACCCGGCCGCGTGGGGCTCGACGCCGGTCTTCGTCTACGGCTTCGACGACCTGACCTCGCTGCAGCGCGACGCCGTCGAGACGCTCGCCGCGACCGGGGCCGCGGTGACGCTGTCGCTCGCCTACGAGCCCGGCCGGATGGCGTTCTCCGGGCGCGCGACGACGTTCGTCGAGCTGCGCCGAGACGAGCATCTGGCGCTGAAGCCCCGCGCCGAGCACTACGCCCCGGCGGCCCGCGCGGCGCTGCACCACCTCGAGCGCGAGCTGTTCGAGCTGCCCGCCGACGGGCGGCTGTTCGAGCCCGACCCGATCGACGCCGGCGACGCGGTGACGCTGCTGCAAGGCGGCGGCGAGCGCGCGGAGCTCGAGCTCGTCGCCGCGGAGATCGCGCGGCTGATCGCCGAGGAGGGCTACGCGGCGGAGGAGATCGCGGTCGTGCTGCGCGACCCGGCGCCGGTCGCGGCGCTGCTGCTCGAGGTGTTCGGGGCGCTCGGCGTGCCGGTCGCGATCGATCGCCGCATCGCGTTCGGCCATACGGCGCTCGGCCGCGGGCTCGTCGCGCTGCTGCGCTGCGCGCTGCTCGAGGGCAGCTCCGACGACCTGCTCGCGTGGCTGCGCACGCCCGGCGTGCTGCACCGCCCGGAGCTCGCGGACGCGCTCGAGGTCGCCGCGCGGCAGGCCGGCGCGCGCACGTCTGCGGCGGCGCGTGCGCTGTGGGAGGCGGAGCACTGGACGCTGAGCGCGATCGATCGCGTGCGCGCCGCCGAGCGCCGCGGCGGCGAGGCGCTGCTTGCGTGTTGCGGGGAGGAGCTCGCGGCGCTGTTCGCGGCACCGCGACGGCGCGCCGCCGAGGTGCTCGTGGGGCCAGCGGCGCAGGACGGCGACGTGCTCGTCGCCGGTCGCGGCGCGCTGGACGAGCTCGCGTCGATCGCGGGCGCCGATCGCTCGCTCGCACCGTCGGCGACGCAGCTCGTCGCGCTGCTCGAGGACCTCGAGGTGCGGGGCGGGACGCGGCCCGCCGCCGGCTGCGTGACGGTCACCGAGCCGCTGGCGCTGCGCGCGCGCCGCGTGCGGGCGCTGTTCGCGTGCCGCCTGCAGGAGGGCGTCTTCCCGGCGGTGCCGGGCGCCGAGCCGTTCTTCGGCGACGCCGAGCGCGAGCGGATCGCGGCCGCCTCGGGCCTGCGCCTGCGCCGGCGCGACGACCTCGGCGCCGAGCGCTACCTCTTCTACGCGACGGTCTCGCGGCCCGAGGAGCGGCTGTACCTGTCGTGGCACGAGGCTTCGGACGACGGCGACCAGGCGGTGCCGTCGTTCTTTCTCTCCGACGTCTGCGACCTGTTCGGGCCGTCGCTGTCGGAGGGCCGGCGGATGCGGACGCTGGGGGAGGTGGGGTGGCCGGGCGTCGCTCCGACCGCGCGCGAACGGCTACGGGTCGCGGCCGCCGCCGGCCCGCGCCACCGCGAGGCGCCGATCGCCGCGTTGGGCGACGGTTCGCACGTTGCCGAGCTGCGCGACCGCGAGCTGTGGTCGGCGTCGGGGATCGAGCTGTGGGCCGGCTGCCCGGTGAAGTGGTTCGTCGAGCGGCGCCTGACCCCCGAGGGCCTGACGCCCGACCCCGAGCTCATGCTGCGCGGCCAGCTCTCGCACCTCGTGCTCGAGGCGACGCTGCGCGGCCTGCGCGAGCAGACGGGCAGCTGCCGGCTGGACGCGGGCTCGCTCGCGCTCGCGCAGCGGCTCGCCGTCGAGGCGCTCGAGCTGCTGCAGCGCGAGCCGCGCCTGGAGATGTCGTCGGATCCGAGCCGCCAGCGGGCGCTCGCGCGGCGGCTGCGGGCCGACCTCGAGCGCTATCTCGAGCACGCCGCGCACGACGGCTCGGAGCTCGAGCCGTCGATGCTGGAGGTCGACTTCGGGTCGGGCTCGGGCTCGGCCTCGGGACGGCGCGCTGCCGGCGCTCGAGCTGGCCGGCGGCGTGCGGATCGGCGGGCGCATCGACCGCATCGACCGCGGGTCGGGCGGCGAGGCGATCGTCTACGACTACAAGGGCCGCAACGCGCCCGACGCCGCGAGCTGGCGGGCCAAGCGCAAGTACCAGGTCGCGATGTACGTCTTGGCGGCGCGCGACGTGCTGGGCCTGAACCCGGTCGGCGGGCTCTACCAGCCGCTCGGCGCGCGCGACCAGCGTCCGCGCGGCCTCGTGCTCGCGGATGCGGATCCCGGGCTCGACGTCGTGGCGAACGACCGCCGTGAGCCGGCCGACTTCGATGCCGTCGTCGAGGGGGTGCTCGAGGACGTGCTGTGCGCCGTCGGCGAGCTGCGGGCCGGCGCGCTCGAGCCGCGGCCGCAGACGTGCGGCTGGAACGGCACGGGCTGCGTGTACCCGACGATCTGCCGGTGCTCCGCGGCATGAGCGGCGCTCTGATCGGGCCGGGCGGGCGGGCGTTCACCGACGAGCAGTCGGCGGCGATCCGGGCGCGCTCGGGGTCGCTGCTGCTCGAGGCGAACGCGGGGAGCGGCAAGACGTCCGTGCTGGTCGAGCGATTCGTGCGCTCGGTGATCGAGGACGGCGTGCGGCCGCCGCGGATCCTCGCGATCACGTTCACCGACCGGGCCGCGGGCGAGCTGCGCGCGCGGGTGCGCGAGCGCTTCGTCGAGCTGGGACGCCGCGAGGACGCGCGTGAGACCGAGACGGCGTGGGTCTCGACGATCCACGGCTTCTGCGCGCGGGTCCTGCGCGCGCATGCGATCGCCGCCGGGCTGGACCCGGCGTTCTCCGTGCTGGACGAGGCCGCGGCTCGCACGTTGCGCGACGCGGCGTGGGATCGCGCGCTGGCCGAGTGGCTCGACGGCGAGGACGGTGACGCCGCGCTGGACATCGTGGCCGCCTACGACACCGACCGCCTGCGGCGGATGATCGCGAACGTCCACGACGCCCTGCGCAGCGACGGCCAGACGCATCCCGCGCTGCCACGCGCGCCGGGAGCCCCGGATCCCTCCGCTCTGCGCGCCCAGCTCGCGGACGCCGCGGCGACGGCCGCGCGCGAGCTCGCGCTGGCGGGCGCGGGCAAGCGCGTCGGCGAGGCGCGCGACAAGGTCGCCCGCTGCATCGAGCTGCTGGCCGCAGCCACCGCGCCGGGCGAAGCCTCCGCGGCGCGCGAAGCCTCCGCGCCGGGCGGCGCCTCCGCCGCGGGCGGCGCCTTCTCGCCGCGCGCCCTTGCCGCAGCCGCGACCCCTTCGGCCGCCGTCCTCGCGGAGCTGCGGTTCGGCGCGGCCGCCAACGCGCTCAAGACCGAGGCCTGCACGCGCTACCTCGCCGCCCTCGCGGCGTACGGCGGCGCTCGCCGCGACCGCGCCGCGGGCGCCGCCGTCGCCCATCTCGACGCCCTGCTGCGGGGCTACGCCGCCGCCTACGCGGACGCCAAGCGCGAGCGCGCGGCCCTGGACTTCGACGACCTCGAGCTCTTCGCCCGCGACCTCCTGCGAGACGAGCCCGCGCTGCGGCGCAGCTACGCCGAGCGGTTCGACCGCGTCATGGTCGACGAGTTCCAGGACTCAAACGGCCGCCAGATCGCCCTGTTCGAGGCGCTCGACCGCGACGACCTCTTCGTCGTCGGCGACGAGCAGCAGTCGATCTACGGCTTTCGCAACGCCGACGTCGAGGTCTTCCGCGCGCGCCGGGCGGCGCTGGCGGCCGGCGGCCGCGTCGCCACGCTCGCGACGAACTTCCGCAGCCGCGGCCAGATCCTCGACACGATCAACGCGGCGTTCGGCCCGCGCCTGGGGTCCGACTTCGTCGCGCTGCGCGAGGGCCGCGAGCCGGCGCCCGCCTCCGAGCCGCTCGTCGAGCTGCTGCTCACCGACCAAGCCGGCTGGGAGGCCGACGACGCACCGGACCTCGGCGAGCTGCCGCGCTCGCAGACGTGGCGCCACGCGGAGGCGCGCCTGCTCGCCCAGCGCATCCGCGACCTCGTCGACTCCGGCGAGGCCCGGCCCGAGGAGATCGTCGTGCTGCTGCGCGGCCTCGGCGACCTGCCCGTCTACGAGCGCGCGCTCGAGGACCAGGGCCTGCTGACGCTCTCGGTCGGCGGCCGCGGCTACTGGGGCCGCCAAGTCGTCCGCGACCTCTGCGCCTGGCTCGCCGCGCTCGCCAACCCGCGCGACGAGACCGCGCTCTACGGGGTCCTCGCGTCACCGCTCGTCGGCCTGTCCTCCGACGCGCTCGCACACATCGCGCGCGCCGGCCGCGGCAACGCGTGGCGCGCGATCGCCAGCGCTTGCGAAGGCGCCGCGGCCGCGCGCGAAGGCGTCCGGGGTGGCGCCACGGCGAGCGAAGGCCTCCGGGCCGGCGCCGCTTCGCGCGAAGGCCTCGCGGATGCCGCCGCTTCGCGCCAAGGCCTCGCGGATGCCGCCGCTTCGCGCGAAGGCTTCGCGGGTGCCGCCGCTTCGCGCGAAGGCTTCGCGGGCGCCTCTGCCGCCGCGGAGGGGTGTGGTTCGAAAGCGACGCGAGGCGTCGTTTTTTCGCCACACCCCCCGGAGGAGGACGCGCCGCTCGTAGCCGTGGGCCGCCGCGAAGACCTCCTCGGGCGGCTCGACGCCGGCGACCGCGAGCGGCTGCGCGCGTTCGCCGAGCGCTTCGCCGCGGAGCGGGCGCTCGCGCCGCGGCTCGGCCTGGACGAGCTGCTGCGGCGCGTGGTCGACGCGACGGGCTACGACCTGCACGTCCTCTCGCTCTCGGGCGGCGCGCGGCGGCTCGCGAACGTCCACAAGCTGCTGCGCCTCGCGGCGGCCTTCGAGCGCGACCACGGCCGCGACGTCCGCGGCCTCGCCGACCTCGCCACCGCCGAGCTCGAGGCCGAGGCGCGCGAGACGGACGCGCCCGTCGAGCTCGGCGACGTCAAAGCGGTTCGGCTCATGTCGATCCATGCCGCCAAGGGCCTCGAGTTCCCGACCGTCGTCGTCGCCGACCTCGGCCGCCGCCGGCCCGGCGACGAGGACGACCTGCTCGTCGACCACGACGAGATCGGGCTGCGGCTCGTCGGCCTCGACGGGTCGAGCGAGCCCGCGCTGGCGTACGAGCGCCTGCGCGACCGCGTTCGCGAGCGCTCGGCGCGCGAGGAGGATCGCGTCCTGTACGTCGCGCTCACCCGGGCCCGCGAGCGGCTGATCCTCAGCGGCGGCGTCAAGCTCGAGCCGTGGCCGAAGGACGGCCCGGGGACCGCGCCGCTCGCCTGGCTCGGACCGGCGCTGCTGGGCGGCGACCTCACGCGCGTCCCGACGGTCGCCGAGCCGAGACGCGACATCGAGTGGAGCGACTTCACGAGCACCGCGTTCGTGCGCTGCGCGCTCAACAGCCCCGGCACGATCGGCGCCGTCCTGCGCCCGGCCTCGCTCGCGCCCGCCGGAGCGACGTTGCCGATCGCGCGCGCGCAGCCGCCGAGCCCCGCGCAGCCGCCGCCGGCCGCCGAGCCCCCGCGCGTCCGCACGCTCTCCTACTCGCGCCTCGCGGCGTGGAACGCGTGCGGCTACCGCTACTACCTGCAGCGCGTGCTGCGCCTGCCGGAGGAGCCGGTCATCCGCGTCGCCGCGGCCGGCGCCGACGGCACGCTGCCGACGCTCGACCCGCGCGTGCGCGGCACGCTCGTGCACGCCCTGCTCGAAAGGGCCGGAGGGGCGGCTGCCGCCGGAGGGGCGGCGTCCGCCGGAGGGGCGGGCGCGCCGACCGTCGCCGACGTCGCCGCCGAGCACGGCGTCTCGCTCACCGAGGCCGAGTCCGCCGACGTGGCGCGCCTCGCCGGCGCCTTCGCACGCTCACCGCTCGCCGCGCGCATCGCGAAGGCGCGCAGCGTGCACCGCGAGCACGCCTTCGCCGTCCCCCTCGGCGACACGCTGCTGACCGGCGTCGTCGACGTCCTCGCCCGCGAGCGCGGCGGCGCGCAGCTCGTCGTCGACTACAAGTCCGACGCGCTGGACCCGGACACGGACCTCGCCGCCCTCGTCGACGACCGCTACGGCGTGCAGCGCCGCGTCTACGCGCTCGCCGCGCTGCGCGGGGGAGCGGCTCGCGCCGAGGTCGCCTACGCGTTCCTCGAGCGTCCCGGCGAGCCCGTCGCCACGCGCTACGAGGCCACCGACGCCGATCGCCTCGAGCAGGAGCTGCTCGCGCTCGCCGCCGGCATGCTCGCCGGCGAGTACCCCGTGACGTCGAGCCCCCATCGCGAGCTCTGCGAGACCTGCCCCGGGCGCCGCGCCCTCTGCTCGTGGCCCGAAGAGGTCACGCTCGCCGAGCGGCGTCCCAATGCACTCGAAACTCTCCCGGGGCGCAGGTAGGGTTGCACCCGATGAACCGCGTGGCCATCCCGCTCGCCCCGTCGGTCGGCCTCAGCGCGGCCACGACCGGTGCCGCGGCGCTCGGCGCGGCCGGCGTGCTCAGCGCCTCGGTCGCCGGCCCCGTGACCTGCGTGTTCGCTGCCGCCACCGGCATGCCGTGCCCATTCTGCGGCCTGACGCACGGCGTCGCCGAGCTCGGCGCCGGGCACGTCCAGACGGCCGTCGCGCTGCACCCGCTCGCGCCCCTCGCGGCGCTGCTCGCCTTCGCCGTGCCCCTCGCGCTGCTGCGGCGGCGCCCGCTGACCGTGCCCCCGGCGGCGCTCGCCGCGCTGGCGGCGCTCGTGCTGCTCACCTGGATCGGGAGGATCGCGCTATGAGCAAGGACGACGACAACCCCTTCGGCACCGAGCCGTCGTCGACGGACCCGTTCGGCCGGCCGACCTCGGGCAGCGAGGCGTTCGGCACGCCCGCGCCCGTCAACCCGGCCAAGCCGTCCAGTCCGGACGACCCGTTCACGTCGCCGCCGCCACCACCGCCGCCGAGCTCGAGCGACGGCTGGCGCACCGCTCCCGCGCCCCCGCCGAGCGGCCAATACGCGGCCCCGGTCACGCCCGGCCGCAAGGCCGACGGCGCGATCGCGGCGCTCGTGCTCGGCATCCTCGGGGTCATCTTCTGCCCGCTGGCCGCGCCCGTCGCCTGGGGGCTGGGGCGCAAGGCCGAGCAACAGGTGGATGCCTCGGGCGGCACGCTCGGCGGCCGCGGCGAGGCCACGGCGGGCAAGGTCCTCGGGATGATCGGGACGGCCCTCATGATCATCGGGATCATCCTGATCATCGGGCTCATCGCCTTCGGCGCCTCCGTCAGCGACAGCGGCGGCGGCACCACGACGACGTTCGAGTTCTAGTAGGCCGCCGCGCGGGCGGCGAGCGTCAGCGCGCGAGCGCGTCGCGGCCCGTACTTCTCGTCGACGTAGCGCCCGTTCGAGCCGGCCTCGTTCGCGCTGCCCTGCGGCGTCGACGGCCACTCCGGCGGCGGCTGCGGCCGCGGCGGCGCCGGATCGCCGTGCAGCGGCCGCCGCTCGCGCTCGAGCTCGGCGTTGAGCTCGGCGCCGAAGAGGAACGCGATGCTCGACAGATACAGCCACAGCAACAGGATCACCGCGCCGGCGAACGCGCCGTACGTCGCGCCGTACTTGCCGAAGTTCGCGACGTAGAAGAAGAAGCCGGCCGACGCGAGCATCCAGATGACGACCCCCGTCGCCGCGCCCGGCGTGATCCAGCGCAGCCGCCGCGGCTTGATGTCGGGCGCGAAGGAGTACGTGATCGCGTACATGAGCAAGACGGCTCCCAGCGCGACGAGCCAGCGGGCGAAGCTCCAGATGCTCGCCGCCGTGTCGCCGAGGCCGATCGTCCCGAAGACGTCGTTCGCCAGCCCCCCGCCGAGGAAGACCGAGAACAGGGCGACGATGGCTAACGCCACAGCCACGAGCGTCCAAGCGATGTCGGTGAGCTTGTGGGTCAAGAAGCTGCGCGACTCGCGCACCCCGTAGATCGTGTTGAGCGCGCGTCCCGCCCCGCCGAACGCCCCCGACGCGCCGTACAGCGCGACGAGCACGCCGAACAGGAGTGTCACGCTTACCGCGCCGCCGGCCTTCTCGACCGTCGACGACAGCGCGGTTCCCAACGCGTCGGCGACCTCGGCCGGCGCGCCATGGTCGCGGGCGTAGTCGACCGCGTCGGTGACCAGCGACTTGTCGCCGAGCAGCCCCAGCAGCGCGACGCACACGAGCAGCGCCGGGAAGAGCGACATCATCACGAAGTACGTCATCGATGCCGCGCTGTCGGTCATCTCGTCCGCTTGGAACTTCTGAAACGCGCGCTTGAGCGTGCCGAGCATGGGACGAAGGTGCCCGGGGGCGGCGCGTCGTAATCCGCTACGCGCTGTCGTCTGTCCCGGGGAGCAGCGCGTGACCGTCGGCGACGGCCTGCGCGAGCTCCACGACGCGCCTGTTGGACTTGCGCGACTGCTTGCGCAGCAGCTCGAACGCCTTGCGCTCGTCGACGCCGTGGCGCTCCATGAGGATGCCCTTGGCGCGCTCGATCGTCCCGCGCCGCTCGAGCGCGCTCTCGAGCTGCGAGACCTGCTCGGTCAGGCGCGCCGTCTCCCCGTGACGGCGCAGCGCGAGCTCGATCGCGCCCTCGACCTCGTCGAGGAAGCGCAGCCGCGCGAACGCGTAGATGCCGCGCTCGGCGGCGCTCGAGACGAAGCCGGCCTCGTGGCCGCCCACGAGCGCGATGATCGGGCCGCGGGCGTAGGCGCTCATCTCGTCGATGAGGTCGAGCGCGTGCTCGTCGTCCTCGTCGACGACGACGATCGACAGGTCGGGGTCCTCGCTCGCGATGAGCTCACCGGCCCGCGCGACGTTCGTCGCGTGGCCGGTCACGGTGTGGCCGAGCGCCTCGAGGATCTTGTCGGTCGCCCGCAACGTCGACTCGTCCTCGTCGGCGGTGAGGATGCGTAGACCCTTGGCTGTCTGCTCCATCTCCGAGCCATCCTTACCTGGGTTGCGCCGTTTCGAGCTTGGGTATCATGGCGTACGCGCGGCCTAGGACCCCGCCGCACGAGGACAAGCGCCCCAGACCTCCGGCGCATCACGGTTTTCCGCTGGAGGTAATGTCGTGGACGCTTACCGCAACTCGTTTCGCTCTCCCTTCCACACCCTTGGGAGGCTGGCGGGCGTGCCGTGCGCATGATGTCGTCGACGCGGGACGAGCCCGGCAGCGGGGCCGAGCGTTCGCGCGAGGACCGCGAGCTGTTCGCCCGCTATCACGGCGAGGGCGACCAGCTCGCCCGCGAGCAGCTCGTCGAGCGCTTCCTGCCGCTCGCGCGCCAGCTCGCCCGGCGTTACCAGCGCGCCGGCGAGCCGCTCGACGATCTCATGCAGGTCGCCTCGATGGGGCTCATCAAGGCGATCGACCGCTTCGACCCCGAGCGCGAGATCGCGTTCTCCTCGTACGCCGTGCCGACGATCCTCGGCGAGATCAAGCGCCACTTCCGCGATCGCACCTGGGCCGTGCGCGTGCCGCGCGACCTGCAGGAGCTGACGCTGAAGGTCGACAAGGCCGTCGGCGAGCTGTCGGAGGAGCTGCGCCGCCAGCCGT
This sequence comes from uncultured Actinomycetes bacterium, assembly GCA_963766525.1. Taxonomy (GTDB): domain Bacteria; phylum Actinomycetota; class Thermoleophilia; order Solirubrobacterales; family Solirubrobacteraceae; genus CADCVQ01. Next base: position 229,941 of record CAVYAX010000058.1, on the reverse strand, counting down.
CGGTCGCCGAGCTCGGCGAGGCGGTCGGGGCCGACGAGGAGCAGGTGCTCGAAGCGCTCCAGGCCGGCGGCGCGTACCGCGCGGTCTCGTTCGACGCCCCGCGCGGCGGCGCCGCCGACGACGAGGTCTCGACGCTCGCGGACTCCGTCGGCGTCGACGAGCACGGCTTCGATCGCGCCGAGGAGCGCGCGACGCTCGAGCACCTCCTGGCGACCGTGACGCCGCGCGAGCGCGACGTGCTGCGCATGCGCTTCGAGGAGGACATGACGCAGGCGGAGATCGGCGAGGTCATCGGCGTGAGCCAGATGCAGGTCTCGCGCGTCATCCGCCAGGCCCTCTCGCGACTGCGCGCGGCGGCCGGTGCCGACGCCGACGAGGCTCCCACCCGGTAAGCGACGTTCCGAAAGCGGCCTACCGGGGCATCCAGTTGACCCGATGGCCAAGCGCGACAAGCAGGGCGAGACCGAGGACGAGCGCCTCAACCGCGAGCTCGACCAGCTCCTCCAGGAGCTGCGGGTCGCGATGCCGGGGGTCCAGGTCCTGTTCGCGTTCCTGCTCGCCGTCCCCTTCCAGCAGCGCTTCGCGCAGGTGACCGAGTTCCAGAAGGACGTGTACTTCGGCACGCTGCTGGCGTCGGCCGTCGCGTCGGCGCTCTTCATCGCCCCGACGGCCTATCACCGCATGATGTTCCGCGGCCGCGACAAGCCGCGCCTCGTCGAGATGTCCAGCCGCTTCGCGCTCGCGGGCCTCGTCGCGCTCGCGGTCGCGATGACCGGCGCGATCCTGCTCGTGACCGACTTCATCTTCGAGGGCTCGATCGTCGCGATCACGACCGTGCTGACCGTCGCGATGTTCACCGGGCTGTGGTTCGTGCTCGGGCTCGTGCGCCGGCTGTCCGCCGAGCGGAGCCGCGACTGATGCCGCCCCCGGTCGCCCTCCTGGACATCGACGGCACGCTCGTCGACTCGAACTACCAGCACGCGCTCGCGTGGTACCGCGCGTTCCGGCTGCACGGGATCACGATCCCCGTCTGGCGCTGCCATCGCGCGATCGGGATGGGCGGCGACCAGCTCGTGCGCTATCTCGCGGGCGACGGCTTCGAGGAGGAGCAGGGCGACGCCGTGCGGACCGAGGAGAAGGCGCTGTTCGCGCAGATGGTCGACGAGGTGCAGCCGTTCGAAGGCGCGCGCAGCCTCATCGAGGACCTCAAGGGCCTCGGGTGCACGGTGGTCATGGCGTCCTCGGCCCAACCCAAGGACACGCAGCACTTCCTCGACCTGCTCGACGCCCGCGCGCTCGTGGACGGCTGGACGGACTCCGGCGACGTCGAGGCGACCAAGCCCGCGCCCGACCTCATCCAGGCGGCGCTGGAGAAGGCGGGCGGCGGGAAGGCCGTGCTCATCGGCGACTCGACCTGGGACGTCGAGTCCGCGAAGGCCGCGAAGGTCAAGACGATCGCGGTGCGCACCGGCGGCTTCGGCGTCGACGAGCTGCGCGAGGCCGGAGCGATCGCGGTGTTCGAGTCGCTCGCCGAGCTGCGCGAGCACCTCGACGACACGCCGTTCGCGCGCTAGGAGCTCCGGGTAGCCGGAAGGCACCCCGACCAAGGAGACCCATGGCCGTCCTTTGCCTCGCCCAGCAGCAGGTCGACGTGCCCCTGACGGACCTGAAGGTGCCCACCCCCGGCGAGCCGGTCGGGCCCATCGTCCCCGACGCGCCGACCGTGCCGGCCGACCCCGTGCCGTCGCCGGACCCGTCGCCGCCCGGCGACCCGATCCCGCCGAGCGTTCCCGAGCCCGACCCCGATCGCGACGTGCCGATCGAGCCGCCGGGCGGCCCGCAGACCGTGTAGTCGCGCCCCCCGGCCGGCCCGGGCGGGCGGTGAGCCCGCCGGACAGGCTGCAACCGCTCGTGCGCCGGCTCAGAACGACCCGATCGGGAGATAACCTGTAGCCATGCCAAGGTCGATCTGGACGGGTGCCATCTCCTTCGGGCTGGTGACCGTCCCCGTGAAGCTCTACTCCGCGGTCTCGCGCAAGACCGTGCGCTTTCATCAGCTCAACGGCAAGACGGGCGTGCGCATCCAGCAGAAGCGCGTCGACCCGACGACCGGCGACGAGGTGCCCTACGAGGACATCGTCAAGGGCTTCGAGCTGACGCCCGATCGCTACGTGCTCATCGAGCCTGGCGAGCTCGAGGCGCTCGATCCCAAGAAGACGAAGTCGATCGAGATCGAGGACTTCGTCGCCCTCGACGACATCGACCCGATCTACTACGACCACCCGTACTACCTCGCGCCCGGGCCGGGCGGCGCCAAGCCCTACCGCTTGCTGCTCGAGGCCATGAAGGAGACCGGCCGCGTCGCGATCGCGACCGTCGTCATCCGCTCCAAGCAGCAGCTCGTCGCGGTCCGCCCGATCGGCGACCACGCGCTCGGCATGGCCACGATGGTGTTCCCCGACGAGGTCATCGACGCCGACACGATCGACGAGATCACGGCCGTCGAGGACATCGAGATCAACGACCGCGAGCTTGCGATCGCCGAGCAGCTCGTCGAGTCGCTGGCGGCGGACTTCGATCCCGAGAAGTACCACGACACCTATCGCGAGGACGTGCTCGCCCTCGTCGAGCGCAAGGCCGCGGGCGAGCACATCGCCGTGCAGCCCGAGGCCGAGGAGGAGGACGCCGAGGTGCCGGACCTCATGTCGGCGCTGAAGGCGAGCCTCGACGCGGTCAAGGCGCGCGACGGCAACGGCTCGTCGTCGAAGGAGTCTTCGAAGAAGAAGGACTCGGCGGCCTCGAAGAGCAAGGCCTCCGACAAGAAGAAGGAGACCGCCAAGCGGTAGCGGCCGGCGGCCCCCGGGTACAGAGGGACACCCCATGGCCACCGCCGAGCTGACACCCCCGCGCCGGCGCGCGCAGCGCCTGCGCCGCTCGGACCCGAGCGGTCCCGGCTACGCGCGGCGGCGCTGCGGCAAGGGCTTCATGTACCTCGACGAGGAGGGCGAGCGGCTCACCGATCCCGAGATCGTCGCTCGCATCACCGGGCTCGTCATCCCGCCCGCGTGGCGCGACGTCTGGGTCTCGCCGGACCCCTTCGGCCACATCCAGGCGACGGGCTTCGACGAGGCTGGGCGCAAGCAGTACCTCTATCACCCGCGCTGGCGCGAGCGCCGCGACCAGGAGAAGTTCGACGACATGGTCCGCTTCGCACGGGCGCTGCCGGCGCTGCGGCAGGTCGTCGAGCACGACCTCGCGCTGAACGACCTCTCGCGCGAGCAGGTGCTCGCGTGCGCGGCACGGCTGCTGGATCGCGGCTTCTTTCGGATCGGCTCGGAGCAATACGCCGTGACGAACGAGACCTACGGCCTCGCGACGATGCTCAAGGAGCATGCGACCGTCGACGGCGACACGATCCGCTTCGACTACATCGCCAAGGAGTCCAAGCGGCGCGTCCAGGCCGTGATCGACCCGGAGGTCGCCGAGCTCGTCGCGACGATGAAGCGCCGCCGCGGCGGCGGGCCCGAGCTGCTCGCCTACAAGCGCGGCGGCCGCTGGTGCGACGTGCGCTCGCCGGACATCAACGCCTACCTCAAGGCGGCGACCGGGCTCGACATCTCGGCGAAGGACTTCCGCACGTGGGGCGCGACGGTGCTGGCCGAGGTCGGGCTGGCCGTGACGGAGCCCGCGTACCTCGGCAAGACCGCGCGCAAGCGGGCGATCGTCCGCGCGGTCAAGGAGGTCGCGTTCTACCTCGGCAACACGCCGGCCGTCGCGCGCAACTCCTACATCGACCCGCGCGTCTTCGACCGCTACCGCAACGGCGAGACGATCAACGGCAAGCTCGGCCTGATCGGCGACGAGCCGGGCGCGACCGCGATCCAGGGCCCGATCGAGGAGGCCGTGCTCGACCTGCTGGACTAGCCAACACCATCACAACAGCGATGGCCTTGCCATTCGTGAGCGCCGGGAGCGCTGCATCGGCGGCTCCGGTGGACCTTGAGTGTCCCTTCACGGCGACCGTGAACTTCTCCCCGGGATTGGGCCTGACCGCCCGACCGCAGCAGATCTCCGGCGTCGCTGCCGCCGGGGACGTTCCCCGTGACCTGGAACAACGGCGACACATCGACGATCACCTGGAGCGCGACACTGGGCGGCATTGTGCCGACGATCGACGCCAGCGTGACCAACGGAGCACTGCTCGGATCGACCGTGGCCCTGGCTCCGGCCCCGACGGGCCTCACTGGCAATTGCGTTGCGCCGATCAGGAGCCTCAGCATCACCGGGGTCGCGCTCTTTGCGCGGCTATCGACGCCCGGAGCAGCGCCGCCGGCCGGATCCAAGGCAGCGCTGTGTCCGATCGGCACGTCGGCGACGGTGCGATGTGAGCGTGATGCCAAGGGCCGGCTCGCGATGATCGGGAGCGAGGCCGGCGAGACGTTCATCGGAACAGACGGCCCAGATCGCATCTCCCCGCACGGCGGCGATGACACCGTCGTCGGGCACGGCGCCAAGGACCTGATCTCCGGTGGGCGAGGCGACGACGTGTTGCGTGGCGGCGCGGGCAACGACCGCATCAACGGCAACGCCGGCAACGACCGCCTATCGGGCGACGACGGTCACGACCGCATCTCCGGCGAGAGCGGCAATGACCGCATCTCCGGCCAGGCCGGCAACGACCGCCTGTCCGGCGCTCGCACCGAGCTGCTACCGCGATCCGCCGATTGCGCCCGGTTCGACAGGAGCCTCACTTGCCGGCCCGCCGGGGCTAGCGGTCGCCCGCAGTGCTGTCAAGGGTCGGGGAACGTGAGTCTTCGCGACTCAGCCCGCGTTCTCGTGGGCGGCGCCGACCGCCTCGACGGCCTCGTCGCGCGTCGGCAGGATCGTGAAGATCTGATCCAGGCCGGTGATCTCGAAGGTCTTCGCGATGTTCTCGTCGACGTTGACGATCGCCAGCGCGCCGTGGCGCGAGCGCAGCCGCTTGACCGCCCCGATCAGCACGCCGAGCGCGGTCGAGTCGAGGAACGTCGTCTCGGTGAGGTCGACGATGATGCGGTTGCGACCGGCCTCGATCGACTCGGCGAGCACCTGCTTGAGCTCGGGCGCCGTGAAGAGGTCGATCTCCCCACGAACCGCGAGAACGTGGCGCTCCGCGTCGATCGGCTGCTCGGTTATGGCGAACTCAGGGGGCATCTGCTTCCTCGGGGGCTTTCGTCGATTGCTGCGCACCGAAGCCCAGCCGGATGCGCAGGTACTCGCCGTCGCCGTTCCGGCCCGGCTGGGGCTCGAGCTCATCCGCTACCCGCTCGAGGACGTTCCCGATCCCGGGCAGCGAGGCCGAGGAGATGAGCGCGTCGGCGCCATCCTCGCGCAGCGGCCCGACGTGCAGCTCGACCGATCCGCGCTCGGCCACGACGCGGACGTTGACGCGCCCGTCCTCCGCGAAGCTCGCCGCCTTGGCGGCGATGGCGTCGGCGATCAGCAGCGCGTCGTCGAGGCGGTCGATCGGGCAGTCCGCGCGCGCGGCGAGGATCCCGATGACGCGCCCGAGGACGGGGGCGGCGAGCGGCCCTTCGGCCAGGCCGACCGTGGCTTCGTTGACGCCGGGGTCCATGGTCATGCGGCCTCGGCGCCGTCGTCGAGCCGGAAGGTCATGCGCACCTCGGTGTGGTCGCCGTCGTCGGTGCCGAGCTCGAGCGACTCGGCCAGCGTCGCGATGAGCGGCAGCCCGAGCCCGAGCCCCGGCGAGTCCGGGCGGGGGACGATGCCCCGGCCGTTGTCGCGGATGACCACGGTCAGGCGGGTGTCGTCGAACGAGGCATCGACCTCCAGCGAGCCGAGCGCGTCGTCCTCATACGCGTGCATGACGACGTTCGTGCAGGCCTCGGTCACCGCGAGCTTGATGTCCGCGAGCGTCTGCTCGTCGACGCTCAGCACTTCCGCGAACCCGCCGAAGGCGTGCCTGACGACCGCGACGTTTTCGGCGCGAGCAGGCAACTTGAGCTCCAAGTCGGGCGTTGCGGTCACCTCCTCGGATGCGGACCCGGCGGCCCCGATCTGGGCCGTTGATTCGGGAGGGTGCCCACCGCGATCCTGTTTCACTCCCGGGAGCTTGACTGGAGCTTTGGTCCCTCGATCTCCGGCAAGCATAGAGACACGAACGAACGGTGTGGTTCACCCGTCGAGCGCGGCCTGCATGCGCGCCCGCGGAGCGCTCCCGCCGAGGGCCGCGAGGAGGATCATCCGGGCCGCTCGCGGCGACAGCGATCCGGCCGCCAGCGCGCCGCTGGAGCGCAGGTCGCCCTCCGAGCCCTCGAAGCCGTAGGTCTCGTGCAGCAGCAGGCCGCGCTCCGGCCACAGCGTGACCGCGACGGGCACCGCGGCGGCCGCTTCGCGCAGCGCGTGGAGAACCGCCGGCGCCACGTGACCCGCGCCGAACGCGACGAACACGACGCCGTCGGCGCCGTCGCGCACGGCCGCGCTCAGGCCGGCGCCGTCGTCGCCGAGGAACGTCGGCACGATCGGCACGCGGGCGTCCAGCGACGCGGGCATCGGCAGGGCGGCCGGGCGCAGCGGGCGCACGGCGATCCGCACGCGCCCCTCCGCGACGCTGCCGATCGGCCCGCGCGCGGGCGAGCCGAACGCCGCCGGCGACGTCGACGACACCTTGCGCACCGCGCGCGCGGCGTGCAGCTCGCCGGCGAAGCAGACGAGCGCGCCGAGTCCGCCGCCCGTCTGCACCGCGCCCGCGGCGCCGACGGCGTCGAGCAGGTTCGCGGGGCCGTCGGCCCCCGCCGCGCCGGATGGGCGGATCGCGCCGGTCAGGACGATCGGCTCGTCGCCGGCGTGCAGGGCGTCGCACAGCGCCGCGGTCTCCTCGATCGTGTCGGTCCCGTGCGTCACGACGACGCCGCGCCCCGCCGCCGTCTCCTCGAAGGCCGCGCGCGCGAGCGCGAGGACGTCTGCGCCTTGCAAGTGGGCGCCGGGCAGCTCGGCGACCGATCGCGTTCGCAGATCCGGGACCCCGGCGAGGGCGGGGATCGCCGCGACGAGCGCCTCGACGTCGAGCGCCGGCCGCGCGCGAGGCCCGGCCATCGCGATCGTCCCGCCGGTGGACAGCACGGTCACGGGTCTGAAAAAGGCCGTCATGCACGAGGGATTCGGCGCCATTCCGCTGCTAACCTTTTTCGCTCCGCCTCGCTGTGCCGACGCCCCTCCCGGAGGCACGCTCATGAGCATGATGACCTTGCCGCCACAGGCCGACGGCCTCTACGACCCCCGCTACGAGCACGACGCGTGCGGCGTGGCGCTTGTCGCGCGCCTGGACAACGTCCCGGTCCACGAGGTCGTCGAGAAGGGCCTGCAGGCGGTCGAGAACCTCGAGCACCGCGGCGCGACGGGCGCCGACTCGCGCACCGGCGACGGCGCCGGGATGCTGCTCCAGCTGCCGCACGAGTTCTTCCGCGCGAAGGTCGACTTCGAGCTGCCCGAGCCCGGCCAGTACGGCGTCGCGGTGTGCTTCCTGCCGCAGGACGCCAAGCGGCGCGCGAAGCTCGAGGCGCTGCTCGAGCTGAACTCCCGCGTCGAGGGCCAAGTCGTGCTCGGCTGGCGCGACATCCCCGTGGACCTCGGCCACGTCGGCGAGACCGCGAACGCGACGCGGCCGGTCATGCGCCAGCTCATCGTCGAGGCCGGCCCCGGCTTTCAGTCCGACCAGGATGCCTTCGAGCGCAAGCTCTACGTCATCCGCCGCATCTGCGAGCTGGCCGCGAGCCCCGACCTCTACATCGCGTCCTTCTCCTCGCGCACGATCGTCTACAAGGGGATGCTCGTCCCCGATCAGGTCCGCAACTTCTTCCCGGACCTCACCGACGAGAAGATGAAGAGCGCCCTCGCGCTCGTGCACTCGCGCTTCTCGACGAACACGTTCCCGAGCTGGCCGCTCGCGCACCCGTACCGCGTGATCGCCCACAACGGCGAGATCAACACGCTCATGGGCAACGTCAACTGGATGCGCGCCCGCGAGTCGCAGATCGCCTCGCGCCTGTTCGGCCTGGACCTCCAGAAGGTCATGCCGATCGTCGCGCCCGGCAACTCGGACACGGCGACGTTCGACAACGTCCTCGAGCTGCTCATGCTCGCCGGCCGCACCCTGCCGCACGCGGTGATGATGATGATCCCCGAGGCCTACGCCGACCGCGACGACATCCCCGACCACCTCAAGGGCTTCTACGCGTTCCACTCGTGCCTCATGGAGCCGTGGGACGGCCCGGCCGCGGTCGCCTTCACGAACGGCAGCGTCGTCGGCGCGACGCTCGACCGCAACGGCCTGCGCCCCGGCCGCTGGGTCGAGACGCACGACGGCCTCGTCGTGCTCGGCTCCGAGGCCGGCCTGCTGCCGATCAAGTCCGCGGAGGTCAAGCGCCTCGGCCGCCTGCAGCCCGGCAAGCTCTTCCTCGTCGACCTCGAGCGCCACCGCATCGTCGAAGACGAAGAGGTCAAGCGCGAGGTCGCGACCCGCCAGCCCTACGGCGAGTGGTACGAGCAGAACACCGTCCACTTCGACGACCTCGCCGAGGCGCACACGACGATGACCGGCCTGCAGCCCACGCGGCTGCGCCAGCTCGCGTTCGGCTACACGCAGGAGGACGAGCGGGTGCTCATCGCGCCGATGGCCGCGACCGGCGCCGAGCCGATCGGGTCGATGGGCAACGACAACGCGCTGGCCGTGCTGTCCGACAAGCGCCCGCCGCTGTTCAGCTACTTCAAGCAGCTCTTCGCCCAGGTGACGAACCCGCCGATCGACCCGATCCGCGAGTCGATCGTCATGTCGCTCATCACCGGCATCGGCGGCGAGCGCAACCTCCTCGCCGAGACGCCCGAGCACGCCCACAAGCTCATCCTCGACCAGCCGATCCTGCGCAACCACGAGCTCGAGACGCTGCGCATCGTCCACGACGAGATCTTCCGCGCGCACACGCTCGACATCACGTGGCCGATCTCCGAGGGCCCGGACGGCATGAAGGCCGCCCTCGCCAAGCTCTGCGACGACGCACACGACGCGGTCGCAGACGGGGTCAGCGTGCTGATCCTCTCCGACCGCCAGGTCGGCCCGAAGCGCGCGGCGATCCCGTCGCTGCTCGCTGTCGGTGCCGTCCACGAGCACCTCGTGCGCGAGGGCACGCGCCTGCAGACGGGCCTCGTGCTCGAGTCCGGCGAGCCGCGCGAGGTCCACCACATGGCCACGCTCATCGGCTACGGCTGCGGCGCGATCAACCCGTACCTGCTGCTCGACACGGTCGGCGACCTCGTCGCCTCGGGCCGCGTCAAGGGCGTCGACAACGTCGACACCGCCGAGAAGAACATCGTCAAGGCGATTGGCAAGGGCCTGCTGAAGACGATCTCCAAGATGGGGATCTCGACGATCCAGTCCTACTGCGGCGCGCAGATCTTCGAGGCGGTCGGCCTCGAGAAGGCGCTCATCGACCGCCACTTCACGGGCACCGCGTCGCGCATCGGCGGCATCGGCATCGACGTCCTCGCACGCGAGACGCTCGATCGCCACGCGACCGCGTGGCCCTCCGATCACCAGGCGCTGCTGCCCGTCGGCGGCATCTACGCCTGGCGCCGCGACGGCGAGCACCACCAGTGGAACCCCGAGACGATCGCGCTGCTCCAGCACTCGGTCCGCACCTCCAACGGCAACGGGGCCGAGAAGTACAAGGAGTACGCCGACCTCGTCAACGACGACGCGTCGCGCCGCGCGACCCTGCGCGGGCTCATGAAGTTCAAGACCGACGGCGTGACGCCCGTCGACATCGGCGAGGTCGAGCCGGCGAAGGAGATCGTCAAGCGCTTCGCTACGGGCGCGATGTCGCTCGGGTCGATCTCGCGCGAGTCGCACGAGACGCTCGCGATCGCGATGAACCGCCTCGGCGGCAAATCCAACACCGGCGAGGGCGGGGAGGACCCGTCGCGGTTCACACCCGATCCCAACGGCGACTCGCGCCGCTCGGCGATCAAGCAGGTCGCGTCCGGGCGCTTCGGGGTGACGATCCACTACCTCGTGAACTCCGATCAGCTGCAGATCAAGATGGCGCAGGGCGCGAAGCCCGGCGAGGGCGGCCAGCTGCCCGGCCACAAGGTCGACGCGTACATCGGCGGCGTGCGCCACACGACCCCCGGCGTGGGCCTCATCTCGCCGCCGCCGCACCACGACATCTACTCGATCGAGGACCTCAAGCAGCTCATCTACGACCTGCGCTGCGCGAACCCCAAGGGCCAGGTGTCGGTGAAGCTCGTGTCCGAGGTGGGCGTGGGCACGGTCGCGGCGGGCGTCGCGAAGGCCAACGCCGACCACGTCCTGATCGCCGGCCACGACGGCGGCACGGGCGCCTCGCCGCTGAGCTCGATCCAGGCGGCCGGCGTGCCGTGGGAGATCGGCCTCGCCGAGACCCAGCAGACGCTGCTGAAGAACGACCTGCGCTCGCGCATCATCGTCCAGACCGACGGCCAGCTGAAGACGGGCCGCGACGTCGTCGTCGCGTCGATGCTCGGCGCCGACGAGATGGGCTTCTCGACCGCGCCGTTGATCGCCGCGGGCTGCATCATGATGCGCGCCTGCCACCTCAACACGTGCCCGGTCGGCATCGCCACGCAGGACCCCGAGCTGCGCAAGCGCTTCAAGGGCACGCCCGAGCACGTCGTCAACTACTTCTTCTTCGTCGCCGAAGAGGTCCGCGAGATCATGGCCTCGCTCGGCATCCGCTCGATGAACGAGCTCACGGGCCGCTCGGACCTCATCGAGGCCGACCAGGCGATCGAGCACTGGAAGGCCCGCGGCGTCGACCTCTCGAACATCCTCGCGCAGCTCGACCTGCCGGAGGGCACGCCGCTGCGCTGCACGCGCCCGCAGGAGCCCGTGCTCGACGACGCGCTGGACTGGGATCTCGTCGAGGCGTCGAAGTCCGCGATCGAGGACGGCGCCGCGGTGCGCCTCGAGCGCCCGATCCGCAACGTCAACCGCTGCGTCGGCGGGATCCTGTCGAGCACGATCGCCGAGCGCCACGGCGAGAAGGGCCTGCCGTCCGGCTCGATCGACGTGAAGTTCAAGGGCTCTGCCGGGCAGTCCTTCGGCGGCTGGCTCGCCGAGGGCGTGACGTTCACCCTGCGCGGCGACGCCAACGACTACACCGGCAAGGGCCTGTCGGGCGGGACGATCGCGATCATGCCGCCCGACGGCGTGACGTACGTCGCCGAGGAGAACGTGCTCATCGGCAACACCGTGCTGTACGGCGCGACGAGCGGCAAGATGTTCGCGCGCGGCCTCGCCGGCGAGCGCTTCGCCGTGCGCAACTCGGGCGCGAGCGCGGTCATCGAGGGCGTCGGCGACCACGGCTGCGAGTACATGACCGGCGGGCGCGTCGTCGTGCTCGGGCCGACGGGGCGCAACTTCGCGGCCGGCATGAGCGGCGGCCTGGCGTTCGTCCTCGACGAGGACAACATGCTCGCGGGGCGCATGAACCCCGAGCTCGTCGACCAGATGGAGCCGCTGGACGAGGGCGACGCGATCGAGGTCCGCGCCCTGGTCGCCGAGCACGTCGAGCGCACGGGGTCGCCCGTGGGCCAGCGCGTGCTCGACGAGTGGGACGCGCTGCGGCCGAGCTTCGTGAAGATCTTCCCCGTGGACTACAAGCGCGTGCTCGCCGAGCGCGCCGCCGAGGAGGCCGCGGCTTCCAACGGCGCGAGCCCGAACGGCGCGTCGGCTGCCGCCACCGGCGCGAAGAAGGTCTCCTGATGAGCTTCGCGGCCGGGACGCCCGCGGGCGGGGAGCGGCTCCTAGATGGGCGAGCTTGGGGCCTTCCTGAAGATCGAGCGCGTCGGCGTCCCGTATCGCGACCCGAAGGAGCGCGCGCAGGACTTCGAGGAGTTCCTGATCCGCCGTCCCGACGACGAGCTGTCCGCGCAGGGGGCGCGCTGCATGGAGTGCGGCGTGCCGTTCTGCCACTCGGGCTGCCCGCTGGGCAACCTCATCCCGGACTGGAACGACCTCGTCTACCGCGAGCGCTGGGCGGACGCGATCGTCCAGCTGCACGCGACGAACAACTTCCCCGAGTTCACGGGCCGCCTGTGCCCGGCGCCGTGCGAGGCCGCGTGCGTGCTCGAGATCAGCGAGGGCGACGCCGTCTCGATCAAGCAGATCGAGAACTCGATCATCGACCGCGCGTGGGAGCAGGGCTGGGTCAGGCCGCAGCCTCCGCGTCATGAGACGGGCCGTCGGGTCGCGGTCGTCGGGTCGGGCCCCGCCGGGATGGCGGCCGCGCAGCAGCTGCGCCGCGCCGGCCACACCGTCGTCCTGTACGAGCGCGACGAGTCCGCCGGCGGCCTCTGCCGCTTCGGCGTGCCGGACTTCAAGATCGAGAAGCACGTCGTCCAGCGGCGCGTCGACCAGCTCGCCGCCGAGGGCGTGCTCGTGCGCTGCGGGGTCGACGTCGGCGTCGACATCCCCGCCGGCGAGCTGATCTCGGACTTCGACGCGGTCGTGATCGCGACCGGCTCGCGCACGCCGCGCGACCTGCCGGTCCCGGGACGGGAGCTCGAGGGCATCCACTTCGCGATGGAGTACCTGGCGGATCGCAACCGCTGGGTCCAGACGCAGACCGGCACGCCGACGGGATCCGAGCCGCCCGAGCTGCTCGGCCTCACGGCCGAAGGCAAGCACGTCGTCGTCATCGGCGGCGGCGACACGGGCGCGGACTGCGTCGGCAACACGCTGCGCCAGGGCGCCGCGTCGATCACGCAGCTCGAGCTGCTGCCCGAGCCGCCGCCCAAGCGCCCGGACGACCGCACGCCGTGGCCGCTGTGGCCGCAGAAGTTCCGCCTCTCCTACGCGATGGAGGAGGCGAAGGCCGCCGGCGCCGGCGAGCAGGACTTCTCGATCGTCACGACGCACTTCTCCGGCGACGAGGACGGCCACGTGCGCATGCTGCACTACGCGCAGGCCGACGCCAAGCCGCCGTTTCAGCCGGTCGAGGGCACCGAGGGCGCCCTGGAGGCCGACCTCGTGCTGCTCGCGATGGGCTTCCTGCATCCCGAGCAGGACCTGCTCGACGCACTCGGCGTGGCGAAGGACCAGCGCGGCAACGCGAAGGCCATCAAGCCGTACACGACCTCCGTCGAGGGCGTGTTCGCCGCCGGCGACGCGCGCCGCGGCCAGTCGCTCATCGTGTGGGCGATCAACGAGGGCCGCCAGTGCGCGCGCATGGTCGATCGCTACCTCGGCACGCTGGATCCAGCGCCCGGCGCCGAGGATGGCGACGCCGACGAAGGCCCCGCGGGCCCGCCGCAGCGCGTCGGGCCCGGCGTACCTGCCTAGACGGCTGACGCCGCGGGTATGGTGGGGGCCGCGTGGAATACGTCGTCCTCCTCGTCGCGATCGTCCTGTGGTGCCTCGTCGTGGGGCTGTTCGCGCGCCTTGCGCTGCCGGGCAAGGACCCGATGTCGATCTGGGCGACGATCGGCCTCGGCATCGTCGGGTCGCTGATCGCCGCGGTCGTCACGCTCGTGCTGTTCGGCCAGATCGCCGGCTTCCTGCTGTGCCTCGTCTTCGCCGTGGCGATCCTGTACGTCATCCGGCGCCGGCGCGGCGGCGGGCTCGTCAACCCGGGCATGCCACCGGCGAGGCGCTGATGGCCGCCGACCATCACATCCAGCTCGCGCTGAAGCGCTTCGAGTTCCTGCCGGGCGAGATGGTGGACGTGCGCCTCGAGGTCGGCACGGGCGGCGACAGCAGGCTGCAGGCGATCCGGCTCGAGCTCGGCTACAAGAACACGTACTACTACGAGTCGCGCGATTCCGACGGCGACCGGAGCACCACGCGCTCGACGGACGACGTCGTGGTGGTCAAGAAGGAGATGCCGGCAGACCATCCCGCGCTCTCGGGCGGGGCGGGGACGTTCGAGTCGACGCTCACCGTCCCCGAGCGCGCACCGGCGAGCGTCCCGAACTGGGTGGACTGGCACGTCAAGGCGATCCTCGACCGGCGCATGCGCCGCGATCACCGTCAGGAGCTGCCGATCACGGTCTTCGTGACGTCCTCCGACTACGCGGATCGCGCGGAGTCCGCCCAGGACGTCGGCGACAAGTGCGACATGCGGCTGGACTTCGGGTCGCGCGTCGTGCGTCCGCAGGACACGCTCTCGGGCACCCTCTACGTCGAGCCGCGCAGCGCGTTCGACGCGCGCAGCGTGCGCGTGCACCTGGAATGCCGGATGCACCACGAGGACGACATCGTGCGCGAGCTCGGCAAGGACGTCGAGGTCACGCTCGCGCAGAAGGTGTCGTTCGCGCCCGGGGTCCCGCAGGAGTTCCCGTTCTCGATCTCGGTGCCCGCCGGCGCCGCCCCGACGCTCCACGCCCATCACAACCTGGTGCGCTGGCACCTGAAGGGCATCTGCGACCGCCCGATGCGCGGCGACTACACGGTGGCCGCCGAGGTCGTCGTCTACAACGCCCCCTGACAGCTCCCTCCCTCCAAGGAAGTTGGCGTGACGGCGCTCGCTTGCGGGCAGGCTGGTGACCGTGACCGAGCGACCCGCGCACATCAAGCGCTGTGAGCTGCACGGCGTGCCGGTCTTCCATGCCGACGGGGCGCAGTCGCTCAGCGGCGGCATCGTCTTTCGCGTCGGCCAGGCGGACGAGACGCTCGTCGGCCGCGGGCTGACACATCTCGTCGAGCACCTCGTGCTCGAGCCGCTCGTCCGCGAGCACCGCACGGCGAACGGCTGCGTCGGGATGACGACCACGTCGTTTCAGGCAGCGGGCGAGCCGGACGAGGTGCGCGACTTCCTCAACGCCGCCGTGCGGTCGCTGGCCTCGCTGCCCTTCGACCGGCTGGACACCGAGATCCGCGTCCTGCGCACGGAGAGCCAGCGCCGCGGCGGGTCGCCCGGTCTGGCCGCCCACGGGATGCGCTTCGGGCCGGTCGCCTACGGCGTCGTCGACGCTCCCGAGCTCGGCCTGCGGACGGTGACGCCGGAGCGCGTCGACGCGTGGCGCCGGCGCTGGTTCACCCGCGACAACGCCGCGCTGTGGCTGTCGGGCCCCCCGCCGCACGGCATCGATCTGTCCCCGCTGCCGCGCGGCGAGCGGATCCCGCCGCCCGCCGCGGAGCCCTGCCCGTACCGCTGGCCCGTCTGGTACCCGGGCTTCGACGCGTACATCGCGGTGTCCCTGCTCGCGCCGCACAGCATGGCGCTGTGGGCCGCGCACGCGATCCTCCACGAGCGCCTCTACGACCGCCTGCGCACGCGGGAGGGCCGCTCGTACGAGGTGACGGTCGACTACGACCGGTTGTCCGCGGACACGGCGACGATCTTGGTCTTGACCGACGCGCTGCCCGAGGAGACCGAGAACGTGCGCGACGCGGTGTCCGTCGAGCTGCACAGGCTGGCCGCCTCGGGCGCGGCGGACGAGGAGCTCGACGAGATCCGCCGCCTGCGCGAGCGTGGGAGCCGCGAGCCGCACTTCGGGGCGACGCTCGCCGAGCGCTTCGCGATCGACGCGCTCGTGGCCGGCGCGCCGCGCCCCCGGGAGGAGGAGGACGCGGAGCTCGCGGCGCTCGGCGGCGCCGACGTCGGCGCCGCGTTGCGCGAGGCCCTGGACGCCGCGCTGTGGCTCGTGCCCGTGCACATCGGGATGGAGGACGAGCGCGTCCGCCCGCTTCCGCCGGGCTCCGAGTACGCGCTCGAGGGCCGGGAGTTCCCGCGCCCGGACGGCGTTCCGGAGGGTCTTGCCGGCGACGTGCTGCGGGTCGGCGGCGACGGCGTGAGCGTCGTCGAGTCCGAGGGCCGGTTGCTGACGATCGAGCGCTCGGCCTGCCTCGCGGTGCAGCTCTTCGACGACGGCGCGCGCATCCTGTCGGGCCCCGACAGCATCAGCATCTTCGTGCACCCCGCGATGTGGGAGGACGGTGAGGAGGCGGTCGCCGCGATCGACGGGCTGTTCGATCCGCGGCTGCACGTCGCGATGGGCGAGCCCTCCGGCTACGACCCGCCGATCGACGACCAGCCCGAGTCGAAGCTTCGCGGGCTGCTGCGCCGGATCGTGCAGTGAGGCCACGCGTGCCGCGGAGGCCTGGCTTACCGTAACGTGACGGCTGCGTCACGTTCCGCGTCAAGGAGGCCAGCCGACCCATGCCCCAGTTGCCCACCGCCGCGATCATCGGCGCGGGCTCCTCCGGGATCGCGGCCGCCAAGGCGCTGCACGAGCGGGGCATTCCGTTCGATTGCTTCGAGGCGTCCGACCGCATCGGCGGCAACTGGGTGTTCGGCAACCGCAACGGGATGTCGGCCGCCTACCGCGACCTGCACATCAACACGTCGCGCGACCGCATGCAGTTCTCGGACTTCCCGATGCCGCGGTCGTGCCCGGACTTCCCGCACCACACGGATATCGCGGCGTACTTCGAGTCCTACGTCGACGCGTTCGGCTTCCGCGACGAGATCCTCTTCGAGACGCGGATCGAGCGCGCCGAGCTGCGCGCCGGCGGAGGCTGGGAGCTGACGGACGCCGCCGGCGTGCGGCGCGGCTACGACATGCTGCTCGTCGCCAACGGCCATCACTGGGACGCGCGCTGGCCGGAGCCGGCGTTTGCGGGCAGCGACGAGTTCGGCGGCACGCAGCTGCATGCGCACGGCTACCGCGACAACGCGTTCCTCGCGGACAAGGACGTCGTCGTGCTCGGGATGGGCAACAGCGCGATGGACATCGCGGTGGAGTCGAGCTACGTCGCGCGTTCGACGCACCTCGCGGCGCGGCGCGGCGCGTGGATCGTGCCGAAGTACCTCTTCGGCCGGCCCGTCGACCAGTTCGCGACGACCCACTGGGTGCCGGTCCCGCTGGCCGCGAAGGTCTTCGAGCTCATGCTGCGCATCACGACCGGGCCGCTCGAGCGCTACGGCCTGCCCGAGCCCGATCACCCGATCAGCGGCGCGCACCCGACGATCTCCGGGCGGATCCTCGACCGCATCGCGCACGGCGCGATCGCGCCGCGCCCGAACATCGCGCGGCTCGGGCCGGACTGGGTGCAGTTCACCGACGGCGTGCGCGTGCACGCGGACGTCGTCATCTACTGCACGGGCTACCGCATCAGCTTCCCGTTCCTCGACCCGGATCTCGTGTCGGCGCCGGACAACCGCATCGAGCTGTATCGCCGGGTCTTCTCGCCGCAGCACCCGACGCTGGCGTTCGTCGGGCTGCTGCAGCCGATCGGCGCGATCATGCCGCTTGCCGAAGCACAGGGCCGGCTGCTGGCGGACTACCTGCGCGGCGCGTACCGGCTGCCATCGCGGCGGCGGATGCACGCGGACATCCGGCGCGAGAGCGCGGCGATGCGCAAGCGCTACGTCGCGTCGCAGCGGCACACGATCCAGGTCGACTTCGACCGCTACCTGTTCGAGCTGGAGCGCGAGCGCCGGCGCGGCGAGGCCCGCGCTCGCGCGGTGGACTTCGCGTTGGCGGTGCCGGGACGCGCGGGCGCGGGTCGCGCTGCTTCGGTGGCGGCATGACGATCGCGCCCGAAGCCGGGCCCGGCCGGCGGGAGGCGACGAAGGCCGCCAACCGCGCGGCGATCGTCGCCGCGGCGCGCGCGGTGTTCGCCGATCTCGGCTACGGCGGCGCGTCGGTGCGCGACGTCATCCGCCGCACGGACCTCGCCAGCGGGACGTTCTACAACTACTTCCCCGACAAGGAGTCGCTGTTTCGCGCGGTGGTGGAGGAGAGCGCGGTCAAGGTCCGGTCGCGTGCGCAGGTCGCCCGCCGCCAGGCGCGCTCGCTCGAGGAGTTCGTCGAAGCGGGCTACCGCGAGTACTTCGGGTTTCTCGCCTCGGACCCCGAGGCGTTCTCGCTCATGCGCCGCAACAGCGGCACGATCCGCGCGATGTTCGACGAGCCGATCTTCGGCGCCGGCATCGACGAGCTCGCCGCCGACCTGCGCGCCGCGATCGCGGCCGGCATCGTGCCGGCGCTCGACGTGGAGTACATGGCGGCGGCGATGGTCGGCGCCGCGCTGGAGGTCGGCGTCGCGATGGTCAAGCGCGAGCCTCCCGACGTCGAGGGCGCGACGCGCTTCGCCACGAGCGTCCTGCTCGGCGGCATCGACCGCCTCGGCCGCGGCCCGTAGTCCCGAGCCGCGAGGGGTCTGGCGAAAAACGGCGGCCTCACCGCCGTTTTTCGCCACACCCCCTTGGCCTACGGCGCCCAGTCGCCGATCGCGACGCCGTTGTCGCCGCCGCCGTAGGCGCTGACCTTCGGCCCCGCCGCGAAGACGCGCAGGCCGTTGGCCGGGCTGCCGGGGAACGCGACCGCGGGCCCGAACGCGCCGCCCGCGGGCCGCTGGTGCGTCGCGCCGACCGCGCCGCTCGGCGCGGGGCCGATCGCGGGCGCGGCGAGGTAGACGAGCACGGCGTTGCCTGCCGCGTCGACCGCGAGCGACTGCCCGGCGGCCCGCATGCCCGGCGCCGAGATCGTGGTGGCGGGAGCGAACGTCGTGGCGCCGGCCGGGCGCACCGCGTAGGCGACCTCCTCGCCGTCGGGGTTCTGCGGCGTCGAGTGAAACTGGTTCCAGCTCACGACGGCCTCGCCCTGGCGGGTCACGCGGATGATCGGCTCGTCACCGGGCAGCGCCGAGACGACCAGCGGGTGCGTGGTGACCGCGTCGGGGCTGCTCGCCGCGACGATGATCGGCGCGCGCGCGTTCTGCTCGCCGCCCGCCGGCAGCGACGCGCGCCACGCGAGGTCGGCGGTGCCGTCGGGGCGCACGGCGATCGACGGCTGGCTGGCGAAGCTGTTCTGCGAGACGAAGTGCTCGATGCTGCGCCCGCCGCTGCGGCGAATGACGACCATGCGGACCTGCGTGATCACGTCCTCGCCGCTCTGCACGTACGCGACCCATGCGACGTACGCGCTGCCGAGCGGGCCGATCGTCGTCGTGTGGTCGGCTCCCGCCCGCAGGCGGGCCGTCGGTCGGTAGCACGCGAAATGCCGGGCCGGCGAGCACTGCGCGTTGCCGGCGTAGCGCCGCACCGCGATGTTGCGCCCGTCGTTCCAGGCGATCACGGCGTCGCCGAAGCGGCCCACGGCGATCGACGGCCGCGCGCCGTTGAAGGCTCGGGTGCGCCCGAGCTCGACCGGCTTGCCGAACGGCTTCGCGCGTGGGCGAAACGCGGCCATGATGCGGACGTGACGGCCGGCCTGGGTCCACACGGCGGTCACGTTGCCGTGCTCGTCCACCCCGACCTGCGGGGCTCGCACGATCTCCTTCGTGCTCGAGATCGTCGCCGCGCGGCCGAGCGTGCCGTCGGGCAGGCGGATCCGCGCGCGGATCCACGAGGCAAGGCCCGTCTGCGCCGGGAGGCGAACGACGCGCTTGGAGTCCACCTTCCAGACGAGCGCCTCGGAGCCGTGGCGGTTGCCGGCGGCGTGGATGCTCCCCGCGCCGGGTCCCGCGAAGCGCTGCGGCGCGGTCCACGCCGCGTGCGCGGCGGGCGCCGTGCTCAGCAGGGCGAGCGCGGCGGCGACGGCGGTGGCGGTTTTCGCGGGCACGATGATCCAGTCTCGGCTCGGAGGCAGTGCGCCTACAACGCGCAGGCGCCCGCGAAGGTTGCGCGCTTAGACTCCGCGGTCGTGCCTCCGAGCTTTTGCCGTCACAACCGCTTCGTCGAGAACTGCCCGATCTGCCGGCGTCCCGATCCGCCGCCGGCCGGGCGGCGGCCGGCGAGCTCCTCGTCGCCGGCTCGCGCGTCGCGATCCTCCGGGCCCGCGACGTCGCGCGGGTCGCGCAGCGCGATGCGCGTGCGCAAGCTGACGCAGGCCGCCGACGACGGCTTTCGCAACGAGCTCGTCCCCGGCGTGAAGGCCTCGGCCGACGCCGAGCGCCTCGCCGCGGAGCTCGCCTTCGCGACCGCGCGGCTCGCCGAGCTCGCCACCGACCCGCCGGGCATCTACGCGCAGATCGGCGCCGAGCCCGATCCCGAGGAGGCGTTGTGGCTCGCGTTCCTCACGGCCTACCTCTCGCCGACCGACGGCGACGATCCGTTCGCCGGGATCCGCGCGGCGCACGTGCCGTGGGCGTCCGGCGAGCTGCCCGACCTCGACGTCCCGCTCGGCATGCGCACGTCGCACGACCAGGCGGCCGGGCACCGCACGGTGCTCGCCTACCGCGCGTGGGCGGCGCGCGCCGGCGGCCAGCAGGCGGCGTTCGCGGGCGAGGGCTCGTGGACGCCCGAGCGCCGCTTCGACCGCCTGTTCGAGCGGCTCGCGGTCCAGGGGTTCGGGCGGCCCGGCCGCTATGAGCTGCTCGCCTCGCTCGGGCGCCTCGGCGTCGTCGACGTCCGCCCGTCGACGCTGCAGCTCACCGACGACGCGACGACGGTCGCGGCGAAGCGCGTCTTCGGCATCGGGGACAAGATGCTGCTCGAGCGCCGCGCCCGCGACCTCGCCGACGCGGTGAAGCTGCCGATCGAGGCGCTCGATCTCGCGCTGTTCAACTGGGCGGCGCCGCAGCACGGCCGCGCGACCATGGGCTCGACCGTCGACCCGTCCGACGACGAGCGCTCCGAGATCGCCGCCGTGCTCGGCGTCTGAGGACACCTGTTCGATTCGGGCCCGAGGCGCTCAGGTTGGGCGCCGGCCGCACCGATCAGACGAGCACCATGACTCCCCGCGCTGCCCTCCTCAAGCAGCTTGTCGACGACGGCAGCTACCCGCTCGACGAAGCCGCGATCGCCGAGGCGATCGTCGTTCGCGCGATGGCGCGTCGCGTGGTGCCGGGCATCGTGTTCCACCGGCCGCCGCCGAAGCCACCCGTGCGCTCGTTTCGCCAC
Source organism: uncultured Actinomycetes bacterium (assembly GCA_963766525.1). GTDB lineage: Bacteria > Actinomycetota > Thermoleophilia > Solirubrobacterales > Solirubrobacteraceae > CADCVQ01. The sequence continues at coordinate 209,059 of CAVYAX010000058.1, read as the reverse complement.
CACAGCGGCGCCCGCTCGTTTCGCCTGGCGCGCGCCGACCGCCGTCCGTCGGATCGCCGCATGAGCGCGCCGTTCGGCGCGCCCAGCCCGGCATAGGCGCGGCTCCGCGCGAGAAAAGCGCGCAAATTGCGAGAAGCGCGTGATGCGCGGGGGGCGAAGATCCGCCTACCGTTCCTAAGTGGTGAAAGGGGCCAATCGGCGGTCCCTGGAGTGGGGGATGGGCGATGGACGAATCGCAGGGCGGTGGAAAGCGCAAGAAGGCTGCCGAGGATCTGATCCTGCGCACGATCGCGGCGCATGCGGACTCGCTGCTGCGCACCGCTCGGCGCCACTCGATCTGCATCGACGACGCGCAGGACGCCTACCAGCGCGCGATCGAGCTCTTCATGAGCCACGCGCCGCGACTGGATGCGGCGCGCGCGCCGGGCTGGCTGCATGTCGTCGTGAAGCGCGAGGCGCAGGCGATCCAGCGGTCGCGCCGGAAGATCCTGATGACGACGGAGATCGATCTCGACGGGCAGGAGGCCGTCGGCCTGCCGACCCCAGAGGAGCAGCTGCTGCGCTTCGACCTCATCAGCCGCTCGGCGGAGGCGTTGAAGCGGCTGAAGCCGCACGAGCTGCGGGCGCTGTGGCTGCGGGCGGAGGGGCACAGCTACAGCGACATCTGCGCGATCACCGGTTGGTCGTACACGAAGGTCAACCGGTCGGTGAGCGAGGGTCGCCGGCACTTCCTCGCGCACTACGAGGGCATCGAGTCCGGTGAGGAATGCCAGCGCTGGCTGCCGGTGCTGTCGGCGATGGTCGACGGCGAGGCGAGCCCCGAGCAGATCCTCGAGCTGCGCCCGCATCTGCGCAACTGCCCCGGCTGCCGGGCGACGTTGCGCGCGCTGCAGGACAGCAGCACGCCGCTCGCGGCGCTGCTGCCGGTGCCGCTGGCGGTCGGCGACGCTGGTTTCGGCGACCAGCTGACGCAGCTCGCCACGCGCCTGTACGAGAGCGTCGCGAGCGGCCTGCACGAACGCGCGGTGCACTCGTTCACGAAGGCGCAGGCGGTCGTCGAGGCATCGGCGGCAGGCAAGGTGGCGGCCGTCGCGGCATCCGCGGCGGCGGTCGCCGGCGGCGGCTACGTCTCCGTCGAGCGGATGGCGGAGGATCGCGCGCCGGACGCGGCCGCCGCCGTGCGGGCGAAGTTCACGCCGGCGGCGATCGAGCCGGCAGCGTCGTTGACCACGGCAGCCCCGGCGAAGCCGCTGAGCCGCCCCGCGACCGCGCGTCCGCTGAAGCCGGCGACATCCGCGATCCGGGGCGAGTTCGCGGCGCAGCGCACCTGGGGCGAGCCGAACATCGCCCCCGAGTTTCGCTCCACGTCTGCACCCCGGAAGCGGACCGCTTACGTCGCGCGCTCGTCGACGTCCTCGAAGCCACCGACCAGCACCCCGCCAGCCCGCCCCGCACCCGAGTTCAGCTCCGGTGGCGGCGCCCCCGAGTTCGGCCCATGACCCTTGCGAGCACGGCACCGAGAGGACGGCGATGTCGATTCTGACCATGTCAGCCCGCGTCATCACGGCCGCGCTGATCGCTCTCACGATCGGCGTTGTGAGCGCTGCGCCGGCGGTCGCCGGGACGTATCTGATGCGCAACTGCAACGTCCCCGGGCAGCCCAGCGCACCGCTGGGGCCCTGGCAGGCCGCGCCGTCCGCCGGCACGGCTGTGACCGACACCTGCATGAGCGGAGGTGCTGTCGGCATCTCGTCCCTGGGCATGGCCCGCTTTGAGCGGTCCGGGATCAACCTCGTGCGTCCGACGGAGGGGCCGCACAGCCGGATCCGATTTTGCAGCGGTTCGGTTGTGGCTTGTGACCCGGTTGGAAGGCTCCGGCGGCCCGCTCGATGTGCAGATGTACCACGCGATGGGGCCTTTCGGACAAGGCTGGACCGTCGCCGGTCCCGGGACTTCCGGGACCCAGCAGGTGGATACCTCCGACCTACGCTTGGCCCCCGCGGTAACGACCGGGGTAGCGCTCGCATTGACCTGCAACAGCCCGCCTGACCGGCCTGCGCACGTGGAGCGAGTGGGGGCAGAGGACTGCTATCCAGGGCAGAGCGTGCCGTTGGAGGTGCGCGGCACCGAGGTTCGACTCGAGGAGGACACGTCTCCGGCTGCCGAGGTCGTCGGCGGGACGGCACTCGCCGGGGGACCGCAGGCGGGTGAGCGCACGCTGCAGTTCATCGCCACCGATCTGGAATCCGGAGTCGAACGGATCGAGGCGGTCATCGGAGACACCGTCGTGGCTTCGCGCGACCTCAGGACCCGGTGCCCGCACGTCGGCTTCGCCGCCTGCCCGGAATCGGACTCGGGTGTCCTGACGTTCGACACAGGCACGGTCCCCAACGGCAGCCATCGCCTGGCGTTGCGGGTGACGGACGCGGCCGGCAACGCGCAGATCGTCCCGGCGGCTGCGGCTATGGAGATCGCCAACCCGAGCCGTCCGACGCCTTCGGTGCCGGACCCGTCGATCGAGGACCCGTTCCCGGCAGACGGCCTAGCCCGGCTTACGGCGCGGTTCACGAGCTCCGTGCGATCGAGCTTGATCGTGCCCTACGGCCGAGCGGTGGCCATGCGCGGCCGCCTGTCACGGGCTTCGGAGCAGCCTCTCAAGGGAGCGCGAATCGACGTCGTGCAGCGATCTGCCGCGGCGGGAGGCCGTGAAGTCGTCGTCGGCAGCGCCAGAACTCGAGCCGATGGAACGTTCTCGTACCGGCTCAGCGCACGTGGGCCATCGCGCAGCATCCGGTTCGTGTACGGCGCCACCGCGTCGCAAACGCTGCGACTCAAGGTCCGCGCCGCATCGCGGTTTCAGGTCTCGCTGCGAGGGACGGACCTCCGCATCAGCGGCCGCGTGATCAGCGGTCCCATTCCGGCGAACGGCAAGCGAGTGCTGCTCCGAGGACGTGCCCCGGGCTACGGGTGGACGAAGTTCGCGACGTTGCGCACCGATCGACAGGGACGGTTCTCCGGGCGTTACCGCCTGCGCGCCCGCCGGCCCGGGGTGCGGATTGCAGTCCAGGTCGTCGTCCCGACCGAGCCGAGCTATCCGTACCTCGGCTACCGCGGCAGCGTGCGGACGCTGAAGGTGTCGTAGCTCAGGCTTCGAACGGGGTGAGGATCAGCAGGCCGGCGATGGCGGCGACGAGGCGTTCGACGTCGATGTCGGACTCGTCGACGATGTACCACTGCGCGCTCTGGGCGTCGCCCTCGAGGCTCGGGCCGAGGAGCTCGCCCGCGAGCGAGATCAGGAGGGGGAGGGGGTAGCGCTCGCTCGCGCCGCCCGGCCAGTGGTGCGTGTACTCGGTCTTGCGGCACTGCTCGACCTTCCAGCCCCAAGCGAACTCGGGCTTGTGCAGCCACGTCGACTCCGTGACCGCGACGCTCTCGCGCGGCTCCTTGCCGCCCATGCGGCGCAGGAACTCGGCCGCGACCTCGTGCGCCGTCAGCGTGACGGGCAGCTGGCCGTCGAAGGTGCGCTCCTGCTCGCTGCGCGTCTGGTCGGTCTGGAGCGCGACCGCGCGATCGAGCCAGTGGTTGGGCAGCGGCGCGCGTGGCGCGCTGATCGCCTCGGAGATCGCGCGGCGGCCGCGCTCGCCCCGGCAGTTGACGCACGCGTCGCCGCCCATGAGGCGAACGGCGCCGGCGAACTTGATCTGGGCGTTCTCCGACAGGCCCTCCGGCACCTGAGGGATCTCCGTGGCGTGGTTCTCGCACAGGAGCGTGCCACACCCCTGGCATTTGGCGATGGCGATGTATCCGCAGTTGCAGACTCCGAGGCTCCCGTGATTCATCCGCAGGAGTCTAACGCGAGCCCCGGGCGGTTCTAGCACCCCCGGCCGCAAGTTCTGCGCGTTTTCCCGGCGCCCGATCCGCGCCTGACGGCCGCTGGCACCCGCCCCCGTGCCACCAGCACGAAGGCGGGACACCAGCGGCCGTCAGCCACGGCCGGGCATCCGGGAAATCCGCACAGAACTTCCGGCCGTGGGTACTCGCAACCCGCCGACGTGCGCCAGATCGCGTTCAGCGCCGCGCGCCGCCGGCCGATAAGGCCGGATGCTTCTCGCCACCCGCGCCCTACGCAGCGCTTTCGCCGCGGCAGCGCTCGCGCTCTCGGCCTCGACGCTCGTGGCACCCGCCGCCGACGCGGCGAGCTGCTCGATGCGCGGCACGCCGCGCGCGGATCGCCTCACGGGCGGCTGGCATGCCGATCGCATCTGCGCCCTCGCGGGCCGCGACCTGCTCTTCGGTGCCGCCGGCAACGACCGCCTCAACGGCGGCTCGGGCGACGACAAGCTCCGCGGCGGCAGCGGCAACGACGCGCTGATCGGCGGCGTCGGCGACGACGAGGTCGGCCACGGCAACGACTTCAGCGCGGAGCGCGGAGACGACAAGCTCGACGCGGGCCCCGGCAACGACGTCCTCAACGCCGGCCAAGGCGACGACAGCGCCGACGGCGGCGACGGCGACGACGTCCTGAACATGGCCTACGGCGACGACCGCGTCGCCCGCGGCGGCGCCGGCAACGACCGCATCGACGGCGGCAACGGCAACGACGGCACGCGCACCGACGGCGGCGGCCTCTTCGGCGGCCCCGGCGCCGACCTCATCACCGGCCAGGGCGGCGACGACCGCCTCGTCGGCGACGGCAACCCCGAAGGCCTCGCCGGCGACGACGTCCTGTTCGGCGGCGGCGGCGAGGACGAGATCGTCGGCCTCGAGGGCAACGACCTGCTGCTCGGCGGCAAGGGCGGCGACAAGATCGACGCGGGCCCGGGCAACGATGTGCTCGCCGGCGGCAGCGGCGCCGACATCCTCCGCGGCGGCGCCGGCGACGACCTCATCTGGGCGACGGACTTCGAGCGCAACTCGACGGACGTCATCGACCCCGACTTCATCGCGGCGCCCGGCGACAACGAGATCGACTGCGGCGACGGCAACGACATGGTCGTCATCGACCTGGCCGACGACCGCGGCCTCGTCACGAACTGCGAGCACCGCATCGTGCTGCGCTCGACGCGCTCGAACTGCTCGCCGGTCTCGCGCTGGCTGCGCGGCGGGCGCATGAAGCCGGGCTCGCTGCTCGACCTCACCCACTACCCGGCGAACCTCAACCGCGTGCTCGACGCGCCGTCGCCGTTCCGCGAGAAGCCCGCCTGGCCGACCGACGAGGCCGCGCTCACCTCCTGCGCCGACTACGCCGCGCGCTACATGACCGACCCCACCGACGACCTGCGCCCGAACGTCCGCGGCACGATCGGCGACGACGTGCTGAGCGCCGTGCCCGCGAACCAGACCGCGGACGCGCGCACGGCGACGCTCGGCGGCAGCACCGACGGCGCCACGATCTTCAACGCGAGCGAAGGCGACGACACCGTCACCGGCTCGCCCGGCGCCGACACGATCCTCGGCGGCGAGGGCGAGGACCGCCTGAGCGGTGCCGGCGGCGACGACAGCCTCGAAGGCGAAGGCGGCGACGACCTCATCTGGGGCGCGATCGGCGACGACGTCCTGTTCGGGCGCTCCGGCGACGACACGCTCTGGGGCGAGGATGGCGCCGACTACCTCGAAGGCGGCCGCGGCGCGGACGCGCTGTCGGGCGGCGCCGGGGACGACCAGCTCTATGGCGGCCACGACGTCGATCGCCTCAAGGGCGGCGCGGGCAACGACGAGCTCATCGCCTACGACGGCTCGGCGGACCTCGTCGACTGCGGGCCGGGCGAGGACACGGCGCAGGTCGACCGGCGCGACCGGGTCGTCGGCTGCGAGCACGTGATCTCGCCGCGATCGGCGCGGCGCCGCTGATCGGCTTTCCTAGACTGAACGGCCGTGTACGCCGACGACCTGCTCAGGCCGTGGTACGAGCAGCTCTTGGCACAGACCGGACCGCTCGCGACCTTCGACGCGCACACCCACATCGGCGTCAACGACCCGGACACGTTCAAGTGCACGTCGCACGAGCTGCTGGCCGCCCTGGCGACCACGGACGGGCGCGCGGTCACGTTTCCGATGCACGAGCCGGACGGCTACCCGGCCGCGAACGACCACGTCATCGCGACGGCGGCCGCGTCCGACGGCCGGCTCGTCGCGTTCTGCCGCGTCGACCCGCGCGAGGATCCGGTCGCGGAGATCCGCCGCTGTGTCGCGGCCGGCGCGCGCGGCGTGAAGCTGCACCCGCGCGCCGAGCAGTTCGACCTCGACGAGCCGGGCGTACGCGAGATCGTCGCCGAGGCGGACGCGGGGCGCCTGCCGGTCCTCATCCACGCCGGCCGCGGGATCCCGGCGCTCGGCGCGCACGTGCTCGAGCTCGCGGAGGAGTTCCCGCGCGCGCAGTTCATCCTCGCGCACGCGGGGGTCTGCGACCTGGCGTGGCTGTGGCGCGTCGTCGAGCACTACCCGAACGTCTTCTTCGACACGGCCTGGTTCAGCGTCCCGGACCTGCTCGTGCTGTTCACGCACGTGGCGCCCGCGCGGATCCTCTACGCGACCGACATCCCGTTCGGGTCGCCGATCCAGGGCGCGCTGCTGACGTTTCGCTGCGCGCTGCAGGCCGGGCTGAACGCCGAGCAGCTCGCGTGCGTCGCGAGCGGGCAGCTCGATCGGCTCGTCGCGGGCGAGGAGGCGGTCGACGTCGGGCCTGCCATCGGGCCGGGCGGCCTGCGCACCGACCCGCTGCTCGATCGCGTGACCTACTTCTTGACGAGCGCCGTCGCGACCGCGCTCGCAGGCGGCACCACGGACGAATACGTCGATCTCGCGCGGCTCGCGTGCCTCGTCGGCGACGACGCGCCGCAGGCGCCGATCTGCCGTTCGATCCTCGCGCTGCTCGAGCTGCACCACGGCTTGGCGGTGGGGGAGACGCTGCCCGAGCGCTTCACGCGCATCCACGTGCTGGTCGTCGCGCTCGTGCTTGCGTCCACGCCGGATGTTCCCGTCGCGTGACGCGCGCTAGGATCCAGGGCCTGCTTGGCCGGTTTCGTGGAGTTCCTTTGTCCCTTTGCCTCCGCTCTTCGCGCTCGCCGCGACTTCGATGCAGCCCTGCTGCAGCCACCGCGCCTCGTGCTCGGATGGCTTCCGTCGTGGGCGAATCGAGGGGCGTATCCGGTGCGGCGAACGGCTCGCCGCACACCCCGATCTCAGACCGTGACGTGGCTATGCCTCAACCCTCGATAACCTGCACGCAGTGACTGGCGATTCGTCAGCCGAGACGACGGCCGAGCACCCCGGCCAGACGGCGACTCAAACTCCGGAGGAGAAGCCTCCCGCGCCAGCGGAGGCTGTCTCGTTCCCGGACGACAAGCGCCCCTCGGCCACCGGTGACGCACCGGCGCACGCCGGTTCCAACGGGCAGTCCGCGTCGGCTGTCGAGGCTCCGCCCGTTCCCGAGCCGACCGCCGCGCAAGTGCCGGCGATCGAGCAGGAGACGCCCGTAGCGCCCGAGGCACCCGTCGCGCCCGAGGCTCCGGTTGCGGAGGCTCCTGCTGCGCCCGAGGCTCCTGTTGCGGAGGCTCCGGCTGCGCCGGAGGCTCCCGCCGCGCCCGAGGCTCCTGCCGCGGAGGCTCCTGCCGCGCCCGAGGCTCCTGCCGCGGAGGCACCTGCGGCGCCGGAGGCTGCTGCGCCCGAGGCTCCCGTTGCGGAGGCTACGGCTGCGCCCGAGGCTCCGGTGGCGGAGGCTCCTGCCGCGGAGGCCGCGCCGGCCACGGCGGCGCCCGAGGCTCCGGCCGCCGAGGCCGCGCCGTGCCCGAGGCTTCTGTCGCGGAGGTTCCTGCTGCGCCCGAGGCTCCGGCTGGTGAGGCGTCGCCTGCGCCGGCGCGGCCCGCGATCGCGCCGGACACCGAGAAGCCGGCCGTCGGGCCGAAGATCCTTGGCATCGCCGAGCCGGTCAAGCCGCTTCCGACCGTCAAGGCCGCCGTGCCCGCCCGCAAGCGCCGCCGCCGCCCGTCGGCCGCCGAGCGCCATCGTCGTGCGTTCTTCTCGGCGCTGACCGACCTTCGTCGCGGAGGTGCCGCGCCCGCGGACACGCCCGGCGGCGAAGCCTCGGCTCCCGCCGACGCAGCGGTACCGGCCGACGGCTCGGCAGCGACCGACGCTGGCGCGACTGATGCGACGCCCGCGGTCGAGGCGCCCGTGGCCGCCGAGGGCGCCGCCGTGACCGAGGCTCCCGCCGTCGCCGCGGAGGCCGAAGCACCAGCGGTCAGCGCGGAGACCGAAGCGCCCGCGGCCCAGGCGCAGCCCAAGCCCGATCCTTCGCCCTCCTCTCCCGCCCGCGTGACCGCCGCGATCGAGCGGGTCGGCGGCGCCGAGGTCATCAAGGAAGCGCTGAAGCCCAAGCAGGACGAGAAGGGCCAGCCGCTGAAGTGGGCCGCCGTGTGCGCCCAGGCCGCGGAGGGGCTCAAGCCCGGCGATCCCGTCTTCAACGCTTGGGTGCGGCTTGCCGCCACGCCCGTTCGCGAGGTCAAGGGCCTGCTGCCGCGCCCGCCCGAGCAGGAGCGCGGCGGACGTCCCGGCGAGTCCGCCGGCCGCCGTCCCGGCGGTCCCGGCCGTCCCGGTGGCGAACGCGGTGGACGCCCGCGGCGCGACGACCGCCCCAGCCGCCAGGAGTACGCCTCGCACGCCCAGGACGGCTCGCTGCGCAAGAGCATCCGCATCGTCACGGGCCACGACGAGGACCAGGAGCGCCGCGAACGCGAGCGCATCCGCAAGGAGCAGCGCGAAGCCAAGCGCCGCGCCGAGCGCGAGCGCCTCGCGCGCCTCGGCTACTAGCTGACCCCGCAGGTAGAGGCCGGCCTCTACGCGAGCGGCGCGTTGACCCCGGATATGGGGGTCAAAGCGCCAGGCGTTGGCGAGCGAAGCCGCGGCGGGTAGCCTCCCGCGCATGCCCGGCAGGCGGCGCAACCTCGAGATCAAGGCGGTCGATCCCGACCCGCAGGCCACGCTGCGCGCGGCGCTCGAGCTCGGCGCCGACGACGCGGGCTGGCTGCACCAGCGCGACACGTACTTCCACGCGGTCCAGGGCCGGCTGAAGCTCCGCGAGGCGCCGCCCGAGCCCGCCGAGCTCATCGCCTACGCGCGCGCGGAGCTCGCCGGGCCGAAGGTCAGCCTCTACCGCGTCGTCCAGGTCGCCGACCACCACGCGCTCGTCGAGGCGCTGAGCGAGTCGCTCGGGGTCAAGGTCGTGGTCGAGAAGGCGCGCCGCCTCTTGCGCTGGCACAACGTGCGCATCCACCTCGATCGCGTCGAGGGGCTCGGGGACTTCGTCGAGCTCGAGGCGGTCGCGGCGTCGCCGGGCGGGCTGGAGGTCGAGCGCGACCGCGTCGAGAAGCTGCGCGCGACACTCGGCATCGCCGACGAGCACCTCGTCGCGCACGGCTACGCGGACCTCCTCACGCGGCCGATCTCGATGCCGCGCTGCTGAGCGCCGCGCGCCGGGCCCGCGCCGAGCGACGCGCCTGCGCCGAGCGACGCGCGCGCCGAGCGCTGCGCGCGCGCCGAGCGCTGCGCGCCGCTGGCCGCGCCCGCGCCACCGACCCGGCGTCAGCCTCCCGGCATCGTGGGGCGCAGAGGATGGGGCTGCACGTCGTCGTCCATCTCCTGGATGTGCGCGAGGCATTCGCTCTTCGTGCCATGCGTGCCCGTGTCGCGCCAGCCGGCCGGCGTCTCGCGGTCGAGGGGCCAGATCGCGTACTGCTTCTCCGCGTTGACGACGACCGCGTACAGCGTCTTATCGTCATCGTCCTCCTCGGAGGCGGGCTGAGCGGGGATCGGCGCGGGCTCCTCGAAGTCCGGCGGATCCAGCGCTCCCGGATCCACCGTCGAGGGCGCCTCGCTCGCCGGCTCGTCCTCCGGCGGCGGCTGCGCAGAGGAGGCCGCCGCCTCGATGTACTTCACGGCCTCGCGAAGCGAGTCGATCTGCTCCGCATCCTCGTCGGGGATCTCGATCCCGAACCGTTCCTCGATGCCCATCACGAGCTCCACGAGCTGCAGCGAATCGGCGCCGAGGTCGTCGACGAACCGGGCATCGATCGTGACCTTGTCATCATCGACGTCGAACACCTCGATGACGAGCTGCTTGAGTTCGCTTGCCACGCTCATCGTCACACCTCCGGTCCCGGTCTTGGCGCATCCTAAGCAGAAGCACATCGCCGCACTCGCCGCGTCGATCGCGGCGCTCGCGCTGCTGTCTTGCGGCGGGGACAGCGAGGACGACGCGGCCAAGCAGGCGAGGGACGCCGGCGGCGCCCAGCCCGCGGCCGTCAAGCTCGCGAGCACGGCCGCTGGACCCAACGCCAAGGCCCGCTCGGGCGTCATCGACGGCGAGACCGAGATCGCTCTAAAGGGCGTGAGCGAGTTCGCCGAGCCGTTCACGGTGTCGGTGAGCGGCCCGTTTCAGTACCGCAAGGGCGCGGCGCTGCCCGACTACGAGCTCGACATCGGCGCCCGCGACTACGGCGTCACGCTGACCTCCGCCGGCGGCAAGTCGTACGTCACGGTCGGCGCGACGGCGTTCGAGCTCCCCGCCGCGATCCGCCGCAGGCTCGTGCTCAGCTCGGCGCGCGGCAAGAACGGGCTGACGAAGACGCTCGAGCAGTTTGGCATCGCGCCGTGGCGCTGGGAGACCGAGCAGCGGATCGCCGGCACCGAGACGATCGACGGCGTGAAGACGACCCACATCACGACGAGCTTCAACGCCGGGCGGATCCTCAGGGACGCGAACACGCTCCTCGGCCTGATGCGCTCCCTCGGCGTCACCCGCGCGACCGGGCTTCCGCCCGCGATCACGGCGCGCGCTCGAAGGACCGTCGTGAAGGGCGTCACGACCAAGGCCGGCGCGTCGTGGATCGGCGCGCCCGACACGGTCCTGCGCCAAGCCGGGTTCACGATGAAGTTCGCGATCTCCGGCAACGACCGCCGGAAGATCGGCGGGATCGCGAGCGGCGCGGTCGTCGGCAGGCTGAGCGTGTCCGAGGTCGGACAGCAGCAGACGATCGACGCGCCGACAGAGCTCGGCTCGTTCAAGGACTTCCAGCTCGCGCTCGACGCCCTGGGCGACGCGCAAGAAGCAAGATAAGGCCAGTCGGAGAGCGCCTGCGCGCCCGGCAGAGTAAGCAACTCACGGTTCGTAAGTGGAGTTGGCTATGGTTGTGCGTGCAACGAAAGGAACCCACGCATGCCCAAGCTCTTGCTCGTCCCCCTGGACGACACAGTCATCTTTCCAACGATGGACATCAACCTCCCGCTCGACGTGAGCGGCGAGGAGCGCGTGCTGCTCGTTCCCAGGCACAATGGGGAGTACGCGAAGGTCGGGACGATCGCCAAGGTCGGCGAGTCGATCCGCCTTCCCGGTGGGGCCCGGGGAGCCTCGCTCGAAAGCCTGCACCGCGGCGCCATCGTCGGCGCGGCCGAGGCCAGCCCCGCTGGCCTGCGCGCCGAGGTCGAAGAGCACCCGGACGACAAGCCGGTCGACAAGCGCACCCGCGAGCTCGAGCGCGAGTACCGCGCGGTCGTCGAGGAGATCCTCGTCGAGCGCGGTGCGGACGAGCGCGTCGGAGCGTTCCTGCGTTCCGTCGTCGATCCGGGCCCGCTGGCCGATACGGCCGGCTACAGCCCCGATCTCAACATCGAGCAGAAGATCAAGATCCTCGAGACGCTCGACGTCACCGAGCGCTTGGAGCTCGCCCTGGAGTACCAGCGCGAGCGCCTGACCGAGCTGCAGGTGCGTCGCCGCATCCGCGACGACGTCGAGGACGGCGCCCAGAAGCAGCAGCGCGAGTACTTCCTGCGCCAGCAGATGGAGTCGATCCGCAAGGAGCTCGGCGAGGACCAGGGCACGGTCACCGAGGACTACCGCACCAAGATCGCCGACGCCGGCATGCCGGACGCCGTCAAGGAGCAGGCCGAGCGCGAGCTCGACCGTCTCGAGCGGATGGGCGAGCAGAGCGGCGAGTCCTCGATGATCCGCACCTACCTCGACTGGCTGATCTCCGTGCCGTGGAGCAAGCTCTCCGACGAGCTGCTCGACCCGGTACGCGCCCGCGAGGTGCTCGATAAGGACCACGCGGGGCTCGAGGACGTCAAGGACCGCATCACCGAGTACATCGCCGTTCGCAAGCTGCGCGAGGAGCGCGGCGTCGAGATGGACCGCAAGGCAGGAGCGATCCTGACCCTGATCGGCCCGCCCGGCACCGGCAAGACCTCGATCGGCGAGTCGATCGCCCGTGCGACCGGACGCGAGTTCGTGCGCATGTCGCTCGGCGGCGTCCGTGACGAGGCGGAGATCCGCGGCCACCGTCGCACGTACATCGGCGCCCTGCCGGGACGGCTCGTCCGTGCCCTGCGCGACGCCGGGACGATGAACCCGGTGATCATGCTCGACGAGGTCGACAAGGTCGGCGCGGACTGGCGCGGAGACCCCTCCGCGGCGCTGCTCGAGGTCCTGGACCCCGCGCAGAACCACGCCTTCCGCGACCACTACCTCGACATCGAGATCGACCTCAGCCAGGTCATGTTCATCGCCACGGCCAACCAGGCCGAGACGATCCCCGGACCGCTGCTCGACCGCATGGAGGTCATCCGCTTCGACGGCTACACCGTCGCGGAGAAGACGGCGATCGCCCGCGACTACCTGTGGCCGCGCCAGCGCGAGCGCAACGGCTTGCGCGAGGACGAGGTCGTCGTCCAAGACGACACGCTGAAGCTCGTCGTCAGCGAGTACACCCGCGAGGCGGGCGTGCGCCAGCTCGAGCGCGAGCTCGGGACGCTGCTGCGGAAGGTCGCGACGAAGGTCGCGTCGGAGTCGGTGACCCCGCCGGTGACGGTGGACCTCGACGTCGTACGCGACGCGCTCGGACGCCAGAAGGTCTTCCAGGAGGCGGCGGCTCGCACGGCGGTGCCGGGCGTGGCCACGGGCCTCGCGGTGACCGGCGTCGGCGGCGACGTGCTGTTCGTCGAGGCGAACACGATGAAAGGCAAGGGCGGCCTCACGCTCACCGGCCAGCTCGGCGACGTCATGAAGGAGTCCGCGCGCATCGCGCTCACGTACGTGAGGGCGCACGCGCAGGAGCTCGGCATCGACGAGGACAAGTTCGACGAGCGCGAGTTCCACGTCCACGTCCCCGCGGGAGCGATCCCGAAGGACGGCCCGAGCGCCGGCGTCACGATGACGACGGCTCTCACGTCGCTGCTCACGGGCCGACCCGTGCGCCACACCGTCGGCATGACCGGCGAGGTGACGCTGCAGGGCCGCGTGCTGCCGATCGGCGGGCTGAAGCAGAAGGTGCTCGCCGCGCACGCAGCCGGGCTCACGGACGTGATCCTGCCCGAGCGCAACCGCGCCGACCTCGACGACGTTCCAGAGGACGTGCGCGAAGCCATGACGTTCCACCCGGTCATGACGATCGGCGAGGCGCTCGAGGTCGCACTCGAGCCTTCCCGCGTCGAGGCGCTGGCCTAAAGAGAACAAAACTCCCCACCCCACACGCGACCGGCCGTTTCCCCCGGCGGCCGTCATCGCGTAGCTCGCAGCACCGCAGGGCGGAGGCTTCTCCCCTCCCGGGCCTCCGCCCCGCACGACTCATACCGCGCTCGCCAGACCACGATCTGGCGGGCGCGGCGTCGTTCTGGGACGGGCGATCGTGGCGCGGATCCGTCGGGCTGTATTTGTTGTCTCGACCTGCTAGCACACGGGCCCGGGCGACGTGCGCATGCTCGGCGTCTGCACGCCCGCTGGATTCGAGGACTTCGTGCGAGCCTTCGGGGAGCCAGCGCCGCGGCGCGAGCTGCCGGTCGTGACCGAGCCGCTGGACATCAAGCGGGCCATCGCGCTGGGTGCCGCCGCGGGTATCGACATCATCGGTCCGCCCGGCATGCTCCCCACCGAGCTCGCAGCGGCGGCACCGGCCGTAGCCGCCGCAGGGGAGGACCGCGGCTGACGCGCGGGAGCGCGAGAGACTGCGGCTTCCTTCTCACGGACGTTCTAGGAAAGACGCGGGGTCCGGGGCGGCGGCATCGGTCCGCCGCCCCACGACCCACGCGGTCTACGGATGCGACTGTCGGGAGCGCAATCCGCGGTTCCCTGCTCGGCGCTGATCGCGTCGGCGGGTCGGTTGAATGGGGGAGGGGTACCCAACCGACTTGGGGGAACCTGCGACGCATTCTCGACGGGCCAGATCAACCCAAGGTAAGCTCGGCATGAAAGTTGCGTCAAGGTTCGTGGTCACGCCGCGCTGGCCGCGTGGCGCGCCACGCCCACCAGATCAGCACGCCCTGGAGCGGCAGCCGGCCCCACAACAGCGCCGGCGCGATCGACTGAAAGCGCTCGGAGTGCACGGCCATGTTGAGGTTCGCCGGGAACACGAGCACGAGCAGCGCGACGAGCCAGATGCCGGCGAGCGCGCGCGTGCGCCCGACCGCCACGCCGACGCCGCCGGCGATCTCCGCCGCGCCGCTGATCAGCACGACCTCGTGGTGCGCCGGAAGGTAGTCCGGGACGATCTCCTCGAAGTAGCCGGGGCGGAGGAAGTGCAGCACCCCCGTCGTGATGAACGCGACGCTCAGCAGCCGCTGCGACCACGTCACCGGTTGTCGCTGCCGCGGGTCGTCGTTGACAGCAAGTCGGCCACCGCGCGCATCTTGGCGGATCGCGGACGCGCGAGCGCGCCATCAACGAACAAGCCCTTCGCCTGACCGTCGCCGGGAGCTGACCTCCGCCGCCGCGCAAGGCCCGGAGCGATTTCCGATGAACGGCGTCGTTCGGCGCCGTTAGGCTGTCGCTACGACAACGGAAGCGCGGGAACGCGGGAGGCTGTGGTGACGGGGGAAGGCAAGGCCAAGGCTTCAAAGCCGGAGCACGACGCACTGGAGCGCCGCAAGTGGATCGCGCTCGCGCTGCTCGCCACGACGCAGTTCGTGATCGTGCTCGACGCGGCGATCGTGAACGTCGCGATCCCGTCGATCGGCGACGACCTGGACTTCGCGACGGAGAACCTCGCGTGGATCCCCAACGCCTACGCGCTGACGTTCGGCGGCTTCCTGCTCCTCGGCGGGCGGATGGCCGACCTGCTCGGCCGGCGCAGGCTCTTCATGTGGGGACTCGGCGTGTTCGGCGTGGCGTCCCTCATGGGCGGGTTCTCGGGCTCGGACGAGCAGCTCATCGGCTGGCGCGCCCTGCAGGGGCTCGGCGCCGCGCTGCTCGCCCCGTCCGCGCTGTCGATGGTCACGAACATGTTCACCGAGGGCTCCGAGCGCAACAAGGCGCTGGGCGTGTGGGGCGCCGTGTCGGGCTCGGGCGGCGCCGCGGGCGTCCTGCTCGGCGGCGTCCTGACCGAGTACGCCGGCTGGGAGTGGGTGCTGTGGGTCAACGTGCCGATCGTCATCGTGGCCGCGCTGCTGGCGCCTCGGCTGCTCGACGAGAGCATGGTCGAGTCCGAGACGCGGCACTTCGACGCGCTCGGGGCGGTCGTCGTCACCGCGGGCCTGTCACTGCTCGTGTTCGCGCTCGTCGACACGGAGCGTGCGGGCTGGGCCTCGACGCAGACGATCGGGCTGCTGATCGTGTCGCTGGCGCTCGTCCTCATGTTCGTCGTCGTCGAGCGGCGCTCGATCGCGCCGCTCGTGCCGTTCCGGATCTTCCGCCTGCGCACGCTGACCGGGGCAAACGTCATCGGCCTGCTCCTCGGCGCCTCGCTGTTCTCGATGTTCTTCTTCCTCTCGCTGTACATGCAGCGGGTCCTGGGATACGACGCCTTGAAGACGGGCCTGTCCTACCTGCCGCTGGCGCTCGTGATCATCGTGTCGGCGGGGCTCGCGTCCGTGCTCGTGACGAAGCTCGGCTTCAAGCCGGTGCTGGTCGCCGGCCTGGCACTCGTCACGGTCGGCCTGCTGTGGTTCACGCAGCTGCCCGAGGACGGCGTGTACCTCAAGCACATCGTCGCGCCGATGATCCTCGCGGCGTTCGGGCTCGGCTTCGCGTTCGTGCCGGTCACGATCGCCGCCGTGAGCGGCATCTCGCCCGACGACTCCGGCCTCGCGTCGGGGCTCATCAACACGTCCCAGCAGATCGGGGGCGCGCTCGGGCTCGCCGTGCTGGCGACGATCGCCAACACGCGCACGCAGGATGTCATGGAGGCTGCGCAGGGCAACCCGGCGGCGCTGCCCGGCGCGCTGACCGACGGCTTCAACGCGGCGTTCCTGGCGGGCGCGGGTTTCGCGATCCTCGGGATCATCGCCGCGCTGGTCATGATCCGCACCGCGGACTCCCAGGCGCTCGTCGGCGCCGATCCGTCCGAGCTGCCGGTCGCGGGCTAGCAGCTCGCGCGCCGGCGGCGTCCACGGCGCTGCCCGGTGGGCCTGTGGCATAGCCTGCGTCGCCGCATGCGCGTGCTTGTCACCGGCGGCGCCGGGTTCATCGGATCGCACCTCGTCGACGCGCTCGTCGCGCGCGGCGACGACGTCACGATCCTCGACGACCTCTCGAGCGGCCGCGAGGAGAACCTCGCGGGCGCGCTGGAGGCCGGCGCCCGGCTCGTGCGTGGCGACGTCCGCGAGGGCGCCGCCCTCACGACGCTCGCGAGCATCGCCCGCCCCGAGGCGATCTTCCACCTCGCCGCCCAGGTCGACGTGCGGCGCTCGCTGAGCGACCCCGCGTTCGACGCGCGGACGAACATCGAGGGCACGATCAACGTGCTCGAGGCCGCCCGAAATGCCGCCCCCGCCCACCCCGCGCGCGTCGTGCTCTCGTCGACGGGCGGCGCGATCTACGGCGAGACCGATGTGCTGCCGACGCCCGAGAGCGTCGAGCCACTGCCGATGGCGGCGTACGGCCAGAGCAAGTTCTGCGCCGAGCGCTACCTCGGCCTGTACGAGCGGCTGTATGGGCTGTCGACGCTGGCGCTGCGCTTCGGCAACGTCTACGGGCCGCGTCAGGACCCGCACGGCGAGGCCGGCGTGATCGCGATCTTCTGCGGGAAGCTCGTGGCCGGCGAGCGCCCGCGGATCTACGGCGACGGCACGCAGACGCGCGACTACATCTACGTCGCGGACCTCGTCGAGGCGCTGCTGGCCGCCGCCGCGTCCAGCGCGGGCGGCGTCGTGAACATCGGCACCGAGACCGAGACGTCGGTGCTCGAGCTCCTCGAGGTGCTGCGCTCGTTGCACGGCCCGGGGGCGCCCGCGGCGGAGCTGGCGGACCCCCGCACGGGCGAGATCGACCGGTCGTGCCTTGCAGCGGGCCGGGCGCGGGAGCTGCTCGGCTGGCGCGCGAGCACGTCCATCGCCGAGGGGCTGCGGCTGACGTACGAGTCGGTCGCGCGGCCGGGCTGACAGGCCCCTCGCCTCGTCAGCAGTCGAGCTCGAGCTCGTGGTCGCCGACGAGCACGAGCATCGGCTCGCCGGCTCGTCCGGCGAGGCCGAGCGGCTCCTCGGGGTCCGTCGTCTCGAACTCCGCGGCCACGACGCTCTCGCCCGGAAGCAGGGCCGCGATCTCGCGCACCGCGCGCCCGAGCATCTCCAAACCGCCGAGGACCCCGGCGACCGCGCCGGTCTCCGGGTTCACCTCAAACGGCGGGAGCTGGCGCATGAACGGGAGCTCCGGGAGCGCGACAGCGGCGGCGGCGTCGTGGGGGAGGGTGAGCGGCTCCGCACCTTCCGCGTGCACGACGACCGGGCCCAGCCGGGCGCACTCGATCACGGCCGGCGGCGTCGCGTCGAGCGCGATGCTCACGCGCAGCGCGCCGCAGCCGTGCAGCAGCTCGCGCGCGAGGGCGATGGCGAGCTCGACGGGAGCCGGACCGCTCGCCCCGCCCGCGCCCGGAGCCTCGGCGCCGGCGTCCGGCACGGCGGCCGCTACGCGCCTTCGAACGTCGCCGTCTCGAAGCGCTTCTCGGGGACGTCGACCCACGCCGCGTCGCCGTACTTCGCGCGCAGCGCGACCGGCACGCGGACGTGGTCGTAGCCGACGCGGCGCTGCTCGATCGTGCCGTCCTCGTGCATGAGCGCGTACGCGGCGCGGTGGTCGCCGTCGAACGGCATCCCGACGCTGCCGGGGTTCACGAGCTCGATGCCGCCGTGGCCGGCGGACTTGCGCTGAAACGGGATGTGCGTGTGGCCGAAGACCAAGCGCAGCTCGACGACGTTCTTGAGCAGCTCGTCCTCGTCGTCGGCGGGCTCGGGCGCGAACGAGCGCACGTCGGAGACCGGCGAGGCGTGCCAGGCGCGCGTGCGGTCGTCGAGCAGCGCGCTCTCCGGCAGCGCCAGCAGCGACGTGACGAGCCCGTCGCCGAGCTCGTCGCGCGCCGCGGCGACCGCGCCGAGGACGTTCGGAGGCGCCTTGCCGGGCTGGCCGGTCCAGCGCTCGCCGTTGCCGCGGATCCAGATGGCAGGCTTGAGCTCGAAGAGACGGAAGACCGTCTCGCGCGGCGCGGGCCCGAACAGCGCGACGTCGCCGCCGATGAGCCACTTGTCGGCCCCCCGGTCCTGCGCGTCGGCGACGACCGCTTCGAGCGCGGAGAGGTTGCCGTGGATGTCGTAGAGGATGGCGAGCATGGCCGTAGTGTTCCGGTCATGAGCGATCGGCGCGTCCAGGCATCGCGCGGAGGCGACCTCGCGCTCACCGGCCCGCAGCTGCGCGTGCGCATCCCGCGCCTCGCCGATGCGCCCGGGCTGTTCGCCGCGGCGTCCGATCCGGAGGTCACCCGCTGGTTCTCGTGGGGACCGTACGAGCACGAGGACGAGGCGCGCGCGTACCTCGAGCGCCTGCCGGCAGAGCGCGAGCAGGGCACGCAGCTCGACCTCGTCATCGAGCACATGGCCACGAGCGAGGCGATCGGGATCGTCGGCTTCTCGGAGATCGCGCGCCGCGACCGCCGCGCGACGATCGGCACCTGGCTCGGCCGCGAGTGGTGGGGGACGGGCGCCAACCGCGAGGCGAAGGCGCTCATGTGCCACCTCGGCTTCGCGCTGCTCGGCCTCGAGCGGATCGGCTCGTACACGAACGTCGAGCACGCCCGCTCCCAGCGCGCGCTCGAGCGCCTCGGCTTCGAGCGCGAGGGCATCTTGCGCGCGTTTCACCGCCACGGCGAGACGACGCTCGACGTGGTCGTCTTCAGCCTGCTGCGCTGCGCCTGGGAGACCGGCCCGCTGCGCGACGTCCCGGTCGACGTGACCGGCGAGCCGCCGCCGCAGTTCGTGTCGCCTGCGTGACGGCCCCGGGCGCCCTGGCTCACCCGCGGGCGAACGCGGGAGGCCCGGGCCGGCCCAGCGCGTCGAGACGCCGCACGGTGACGCGCACGCGGTTCGCCGGCCCGAGCGGCTCGATCGTCAGTCGGCGGCGCGTGAGCTTCCCAGCGCAGGCGCCGGCCGTCGGAGAGCCGCGCGTCCACGACGTACGTCGCGCGACGCGGTCCGATCCACGTCACGACCCTGCCCGCGCTCGTGCGCCGCACGCGAACGCGCAGCGGCCTGCCGGCGCGCCGCGTGGGCGTCGCCCGATAGCTGGCGACGTACCGGGCCGGCTCGGGCACGCCGCCGCGCACGACCGAAACCTCGACCCGGCGCAGCCCCCCGCGGCTCGGGCGCGCCGGAATCCGGATGATACCGCGTGGGCGCGTCGTGCTCCCGACCCGCCGCTCGCCGCTGCCACGCTCGGAGAACACGAGCTTCGCGCCGGCGAGGCCCGTGGTGCGGTAGATCAGCCGCCTGGCCGTGCCGCGACCGCTCACGCGCACGACGACGCGAGTCGGAGCCTACGACTACGCGGACTCCACCCGCGCGACCGCGGGCGAGCCGGGGACGGGCGTCACGGTGAACCGGCCCGCGCGCGGCCGCGCGACGGCGAGGTAGGTCGCGTGTGTCACCGGGTCCGACAGCGCGAACACCTTCGCGGTCGAGATCGGCTGCGTCGGGCTCGCGATGACGTCGACGCCGGGGCCGGTGAGTCGCACTACCGGTGGCTGATCCACGCCGACGGCGGCGAACGTCACGACGCGCTTGCCTCGCGGGACCGTGGTCGCTCGTCGCGCCGCCGGCTTGCGCGGCGCGCGAGGTGCGCGGAACGACGAACGGCCCGATGTCGCACGAGCGCCCGAACCAGCTGATCGCGTCATCGCCCCAGCGGTAGCCCCAGCCGACGCGGGGTCCGATGCCCGTGCGGCAGCCGGCGGCGCCCTCGCTGGAGATCACCGATTCCGACCGCTGGTCCGGAGCGAAGTCGATCAGCGTCTTGCCTGTGCCCTGGAGGTTGAAGGCATCCCGATCGACCCACCCCTCGAGATGAGTGACCGATCTCGGCACGCCCGGAATCAGGCCCCCCAAGCCGGGAATGATGGAGAGCTCTCCGTCAGCCTTGAGGTCCGCGCCGCCCGGGCCCAGCGTCAGCTCGCCGGCGAGGCTCGTCGAGATGATCTTGAGCGTGCCCTTCCACGTCGATTCCAGCCCGCCGCCCGCAGGGGACGTGATGCGCCTCGAGCCGTCGAGACTCGCGATCTGCTGCCTGCCGACGACGGGCAGGTCGAGGCGCGGGCCGAAGCTGAACCCCGCGCCCAGCATCATGGTGAAGGGGTTGACGCCGCCGTCGACGGCGACGCGCTGCAGGAACACGCCGTACGCGAGATAGCAGTTCACGCTGTCCGCGTTCGCGCCGACCCGGAAGTAGCCGTCGCCGATGCCAAACCCGATCGTGCCGCCGATGCCGAGCCCGAACAAGCGCGCGACGCTCGTGTTGGCGGCGAGTCCGGTGGCCTTGAGCAGCTTCGCGGCGCAGCGCCCGGGGGTGGTCGGGAGGTACACCGTCGCGCTGCCGTCGAAGTGCTGCGCGGTACTCGGTGCCAGTGTGTACTTCACCGAGAGGTTCTCCACGTCGAGCGACAGGATCTTGAGCGTGTCGGCCTCCACCTTCAGCTCGTTCAGGTCCAGGCCGCGCTCGTTCGTCGCGCCGAACGTTGCCGTGGCGTTGGCGCCTTGGAGCGGCTGCGGCAGGCCCACGCTTACCACGGCGCTGGTCGTGCCACGGTCAAGCGTGACCTTGACGCTGCCCTTGATCGGAAGGCCGCCGATCTTGTTGTCGTCGATCGAGTAGTCCCTCGCGACCTGCACGTCGAAGACCACGCCGCTGCGAAGCATGTACTTGTCGGTCAGACGGCCGCGGTACAGGAACACGGGCCCGACGCGCACATCGACGTCGCCGTGGCCCGTGATCGACGGCCCGTTGGGTTCCAGCACGATGTCGCCGCCGGCGAGCGGCGTGATGTCGATCCCGTTCGCCCGCACACGATCCGGCGATGAGACGCGGCCGTTGCCTTCGTCCTTGAAGCACGCCGCGACCGCGACGATCGGCGGCGCCACGAAGGTCGACCGGCACCCGGGCACGGCCTGTGGCGCTGCCGGGAAGCCCATCCCGAAGCCCGGGATCTGCTCGTCGGCGTTCTCCGGGGCGACGAGGGACGCGTCGACATGCCCGCCTCCCGCGCCGCATTGCGGGCTGTTGCCGTGCAAGACGGTGCCCTCGATCCGCCCGGTAGGGACGACGGCCGGGAAACCGGTGGCCGCGGCGAGCGTCACGAATGGCGCGGTCGGCGACGAAACGACAGTTCCGTCGAGTTCTCCCGCGGAGAGAAGCGTGGTAGCGACGTCGGGCAGGTCGTACCTCATGCTGCACGGCGTCGTCGCACCATCCGGCGTCGGGGGCATGATCGAGTCTCCGTGCCCGCGGATGTCGCGCACAACGCCGCCCCCGCCATCGAGCCGGAAGGTGATGTCGAGGCTCCCGGTCCCCAGCAAGACCCCGCCGGTCGCGCGGTATACGCCGTCGAGCACGCGCGGCGGCGGTATCGACTCGACCTTGAGCGAATCGCCCTTGGCGTCCTCGCACCCTGCCGGCGGGTTGGTCAGCTTGAGCTCACCGGTTTCGCTGTCGAGCTTGCCGCTCAGCGGCGGGTCGCCATCCGATGGCCTGATCACGCCGCCGGGCCTGAGGTCGTACCGGCGCCCGGTGTCGAGGGGGGCCGGGACGTCGTCGCACGACACCACGAGCTCGGTCAGTCGCGCTTGCCGGAGACCACGAACGTCACCCGCGCCCCTCCGGACACTCCCAACCATAGCCCTTGCGCCGGAGCGGCCTGCGCGGTAGCCGGCGTGAGCTCCTCCCGCCACGAACGCCAACAGCAGCAGCAATGCGCCTTGCCGCATCGTGCGGAACCTACACCGATGACTACAACTTTTCTACTACCTCACCAGAAACGTCGCACATCGATCCCCGAGGCCGCTCACATCGCGCTGAGCGGGTCGACGTTCGCGCCGCGCAGCAGCAGCTCGAAGTGCAGGTGCGGCCCGGTGGCATGGCCGCTCTGGCCGACGCGGCCGAGGAGCTGGCCCGCGCCTACGTGCGCGCCCGTCGGCACCGCGATCGACGAGAGGTGGGCGTAGATCGTGCGCAAGCCGAAGCGATGGCGGAGGATGACGAGGTTGCCCCAGCCGCCGGAGTCATAGCCGGAGAAGACGACGTCGCCGAAGCCGGCCGCGGTCACGGGCGTGCCGGCCGGCGCGGGGAAGTCGGCGCCCGCGTGGAAGCGGTTCTCGCGCGGCCCGAAGCGATCTCCGACGCCGGCGTTCACCGGCCGCAGCAAGTTCACCGGTGAGCGCGCCGGCGGGGCGCGCAGCGCCGCTTGCGTCCCCGGCCCGGCGACGCCGTCGGCGCGCAGCCCCGCCCATGCCTGGAAGCGCTGCAGCGCGCGGACCGACCGCGGGCCGAGCCCGCCGTCGAAGCTGCCCGACGGAAAGCCGTGGATCGCGAGCTTGAACTGCAGCGCGGCGACGTCCCAGCCGACGTGCCCGAGGCGCAGCGGGCGGCTGCCGTACAGGTGGCGGCCGAGCCGGCCCAGCGCGCGCCGTGTGCGCGGCCCGGCGACGCCGTCGACGGGCAGCCCGGCGCGCGCTTGCAACGCTCGCACGGCCGCGACCGTGCGGGGGCCGCGGATGCCGTCGACCGTGCCGCCGTACGTGCCCGCGCTACGCAGCCCGACCTGCAGCGCGGCGACGTCGGCCCGCGGGGCGGCGCTTGCGGCGGGCGCGATCGAGCCAAGGC
This sequence comes from uncultured Actinomycetes bacterium, assembly GCA_963766525.1. Classification (GTDB taxonomy): domain Bacteria; phylum Actinomycetota; class Thermoleophilia; order Solirubrobacterales; family Solirubrobacteraceae; genus CADCVQ01. The sequence goes on along the minus strand of CAVYAX010000058.1, from coordinate 185,943 downwards.
AAGCCACGGCGGCGAGGAGGGCCAGAACGGGGGCGCGCGCGAGCATGGTCCGACCCCCCTTCGCGCCGCAGCGAGCCGATCATGCCGCCGGGCTCGACGTTGCAGCACGCCCCGAGCGTGGGGTCGTGTCGAATAATGCCCGCATAGAGCGTCAAACTCGACATCATCGGGTCCGCGCCGGGTGCGCGAGCGCGGCTTAGCCCCGGCGGGCCTCCCAGCTGAAGCCGCGCACCGCGAGCACCGTGCCGAGGGCGGCCCAGACGAGCACGACCGCGAGGTCCGAGAGGTGGTCCGCGAACGGGGCGCCGGAGACCATCGCCGCGGAGAGGCCGTCGATGAGGTGTGTCAGCGGCAGCACCTCGGCGACGTCGCGCAGGAAGTCGGGCGCGTTCTCGGCGTCGTAGAAGACGCCCGAGATGAGGATCACCGGGAGGAAGATCGCGTTGACGTACGCGGGCGCGGAGTCGAAGTTCGGGATCGCGTGCGACAGCGCGACGCCGAGCGAGCCGAGGCAGACGACGCCGGCCGCGACGAACACGGCGAGCATGAGCCAGTTCTCCGGCAGGCCGACGCCGAAGATCAGCGCGCCGGCGGCGATGACGAACGAGAGCTGGATCGCCGTGTTCGTGATCGCGTGCGCCGCGAGCCCGCCGAGATAGGCGCCGCTCGGCAGCGGCGTGCCGCGCAGGCGCTTGAGCACGCCTTGCTCGCGCAGGAAGACCATGTTCATGGCGAGCGCGACGAACGTCGTCGACATGACGCTCATGCCCGCGATCCCGGGGACGATGACGTCGAGGTCCTCCTGGCTGCCGGCGAAGACCGCGCCGAAGAGGAAGAGAAACAGCAGCGGCAGGACGAAGTTGAAGAACGCGGCGCTCGGGTTGCGCCAGAACATCTTGCGCTCAAGCCGGTACTGGCGCCAGGTGAGCGCGAGATCGGTCACGGGGCGACCTCCTCAGCGGTCAGCTCGAGGTAGACGTCCTCGAGCGACGGCCGCCCGACCGACAGGTCCGCGAGCCCGACGCCGCGCGCCAGAGCAGCGCTCGTGAGCTGGTGCAGCAGCGCGGTCGGGTCGTCGGTCTCGCGCGACTGGAGCTCGCCGTCCTCGTCGCGCCAGCTCACGCGATAGCGCGACGACGCGCCGACCCCGAGCTCCGCCGGGGCCCCGATCGCGAGCACGCGCCCGTCCTTGACGATCGCGACGCGGTCGCACAGCGCCTGCGCCTCGTCGAGGTAGTGCGTCGTCAGCAGCACGGTCTTGCCGAGGTCGGCGAGCGCGCGGATCGTGTCCCACGCGGCACGCCGCGCCTCCGGGTCGAAGCCCGTCGTCGGCTCGTCGAGGAAGATCAGCTCGGGGTCGCCCACCAACGCGAGGGCGAAGTCCAGCCGCCGCGCCTGGCCGCCCGACAGCCGCCGCGCCCGGACGTGCTCGGACGCGCGCAGGCCGGCGAGGTCGATGACCTCCTCGACGTCGCGCGGGCTCGGATAGAAGCCGGCCCAGTGCGTGACGATCTCGCGCACGGTGACGTGGCGGTACGTCCCGCTGGACTGCAGGACGATGCCGACGCGCTCGCGCAGCGCGCGCGGGCGCGTCGCCGGGTCGTAGCCGAGCACCGAGACGATCCCGCTCGTGCGCTCGCGATAGCCCTCGAGCACCTCGACGGTCGTCGTCTTGCCGGCCCCGTTGGGCCCCAGCAGGCCGAAGACCTCGCCGCGAGCGACCTCGAAGTCGATGCCGCGGACGGCCTCCACGGCCCCATAGGACTTGTGCAGGTCGCGCACGAGAATTGCCGGAGCAGCCGAATCCACGCGGGCAATCATGACAAGATCGCTCCCAGAGTCCGTGGCCCGCTGCGCCTGCATCGACGTCGGTTCGAACACCACGCGGCTGCTGGTCGTGGAGGACGACGGGGCGCGCCCGCGCGAGCTGTTCACCGAGCGGGCCTTCACGCGGCTCGCGTCCTCGTGCGAGCCGCACGGCGAGATCGGCCCGGAGAAGGTGGCCGAGGTCGCCGCCGTCGTCGCCCGCCAGGTCCGCATCGCGCACGAGCTCGGCGTGCACGAGGTGCGGATCGTCGCGACGTCCGCGGTCCGCGGCGCGGTCAACGCCGCCGCGCTGATCGGCGCGGTGACGAAGGCGTGCGGCATCGCGCCCGAGATCCTCAGCGGCGAGGACGAGGCGCGGCTCGCGTTCGCCGGCGCGATCGGGATGCTGGCGAGCGCGCCGGCGGGCGTGCTCGGCGTCGTCGACGTCGGCGGCGGCTCGACGGAGCTCGTCGTCGGCACCGCCACGGAGGGAGTGACGTGGTCGGTGTCGCTGCCGCTTGGCTCGAGCGTCGTCACGGACCGCGACCTGCCCTCCGACCCACCCTCCCCCGCAGAGCTCGCGCGCCTCGAGGCGAAGCTCGCGCGCGCCTTCTCCGGCCTGGCCGTGCCCGAGATCGCGGCGGCCTATGCGGTCGGGGGCAGCGCGACCTCCCTGATGCGCCTGCTCGGCGCCGAGCTGACGTCCGAGGCGCTCGATCGCGGCCTGCGCACGCTCGTCGCGCTCCCGTCCGCGCAGGTGGCTGTCGCGCTCGGCCTGCATGCCGAGCGCGCGCGGCTGCTGCCCGGGGGGCTGATGTTGCTGGACGCCGCCTCGCGCGCGCTGAAGGCGCCGCTGCAGCTCGCCGGCGGCGGCCTGCGCGAGGGCGTGGTGCTGGAGCAGCTGGCCCATCTCGCGCCCGGGGCGCGAGCCGCTTCTTCACACGACGGTGACGCATCCCAGCCGGCCGCGTAGTCTGATGAGCGATGCGCCGCCTCGCTCGATGACGCCCTCCGACGCCGACACCCACGTCCAGGAGTCGATCCGCACGATCGACCCCCTGCCCGAAGCGCCCGAGCCGGAGGATCTCGACCTCCACGACAAGTCGCTGTACATCGGGCGCGAGCTGTCGTGGCTGGAGTTCAACGACCGCGTCCTGCAGCTCGCCGAGGAGCCGTCGATGCCGCTGCTCGAGCGCGTGAAGATGGCCGCGATCTGGAGCTCGAACCTCGACGAGTTCTTCCAGATCCGCGTCGCCGGGGTCCACGAGCAGATCGACGCGGGCCTCGCCGAGCCCGGGCCCGACGGCCTGACCCCGGTGCAGACCGTCGACGCGATCCGCGAGTCCGTCGTGCGCCAGCAGCAGCGCCTCGAGGATCTCGTCACCGGCGAGCTCTTCGACGGAGCTCGCCAAGCACGGGGTCCGCATCGTCGGGATGGACGACCTCACCAAGCAGGAGCGCGAGGGGCTCGCCGAGCGCTTCCGCCGCCAGATCTTCCCGGCGCTGACGCCGCTCGCCGTCGGCCCCGGCCGGCCGTTTCCGTACATCTCGAGCCTGTCGCTGTCGCTCGCGGTCCTCGTGCGCGACCCGGTCACCGACCACCGGACCTTCGCGCGCGTCAAGGTGCCGACCGAGATGCTCCCCCGCTTCGTCGCGGTCGACGACGACCCGCACGCGTTCGTCCCGCTCGAGGAGGTCATCGCGGCCAACCTCGACGCGCTGTTCCCCGGCATGGAGATCGACGGCCACGAGGTCTTCCGCGTCACGCGCGACGCCGACTTCGAAGTCTCCGACGAGGCCGACGACCTGCTCCAGGCCGTCGAAGCCGAGCTGCGCCGGCGGCGCTTCGGCGAGGCGGTGCGCCTGGAGATCGGCGTCGGCACGGACGACGCGATCCGCACGCAGCTCACCGAGGCGCTGGACCTCGAAGAGCGCCAGATCTACGTCGTCGACGGCCTGCTGGACACGAGCGCGCTGTGGCAGATCTATGGGCTGCGCGGATTCGGAGAGCTGCGCGACCCGCCGTGGACGCCCGTCACCCAGCCGCGCCTGCAGGGCAAGGAGTCCGAGCACGTCAACTTCCTCGCGGAGATGCGCCGCGGCGACATCCTCGTCCACCACCCGTACGACTCCTTCGCGACGTCCGTCGAGCGGTTCGTCGAGCAGGCCGTCGCCGACCCGGACGTCCTCGCGATCAAGCAGACCGTGTACCGCACGTCCGACGACTCGCCGCTCGTCCCGGCGCTCATCCGCGCGACCGAGCGCGGCAAGCAGGCGGTCTGCATGGTCGAGCTCAAAGCACGCTTCGACGAGCGCGCGAACATCACGTGGGCGCGCAAGCTCGAGGAGGCCGGGGTGCACGTCGTCTACGGCCATCCGGGCCTCAAGACGCACGCGAAGTGCATCCTCGTCGTGCGCCGTGAGGGCGACGGCGTGCGCCACTACGTGCACATCGGCACCGGCAACTACCACCCCAAGACCGCTCGCCTGTACACGGACTTCGGCCTCTTCACGACCGACGAGGAGATCGGCTCCGACGTCGCCGACATGTTCAACTTCCTCACGGGCATGGCGCGACCGCTGGGCTATCGCAAGCTGCTGATCGCCCCCAACGGCATGCGCGAGGCCCTGCTCTCCGAGATCGACCACACGATCGAGGCGCACGAGCGCGGCGAGCACGCGCGCATCAGGCTGAAGATGAACTCGCTCGTCGACCGAAGGATCATCCGCGGGCTGTACCGCGCGTCGCGCGCCGGCGTCCCGGTCGAGCTCAATGTCCGCGGGATCTGCTGCCTGCGCCCGGGGGTGGAGGGCGTCTCGGACAACATCACGGTCGTGAGCGTGCTCGGGCGCTTCCTTGAGCACTCGCGGATTTACTCGTTCGAGCGCGACGACGAGACGCGGGTGCTGATCGGCTCCGCGGACCTCATGCCGCGCAACCTCGACACGCGCGTCGAGCTCATCACGCCCGTCGAGGACGAGGCCATCCGCGACGACCTGCTCGACACGCTCGAGCGCTCGCTGAGCACCGACGCGAGCGCCTGGGAGCTCTGCTCCGACGGCGAGTGGGCGCGGCGCACGCCCGGCGACCCGCCGCGCTCGGTGCAGCGCGAGCTCATGCAGCTGCACGCGGCGCGCTCGAGCGACGCGCAGCACGCCGAAGCGTGAGCACGGACGGCGACGGCCCGGCGCCCGCGCCCGCGCGCACCCGGCCGCAGGACGCGCGCGTGCACGCGCCGGCGCGCGGCAACCGGCGCCTCCAGCACCTGCTGGACGCCGTCGACGCGGACATGCAGGTCAAGGCGTGGTGGCACGCGGCCGGCGTCAACGCCGAGCGGCTGCACATGTCCGACCACTCCTGGGTGCACATCCAGATCGTGCTGAACATGGCGCTGCGCCTCTCGCGCCTGCTGTTCGCGCGCGGCGTGCAGCCGAGCATCGTGGCCGACCACGGCATGGAGGTGCGCGACGCCGAGGTCGTCATCGCGGGCGCGGCGCTGCTGCACTGCGTCGGGATGTCGATCCATCGCATCGACCACGAGGCGTACTCGCTGTTCATGACCGCGGACAAGCTCGGCGGCCTGCTCGCGCCGGTCTACGACGAGCCGAAGCGGTCGATCGTCGTCGCGGAGACGATGCACGCGATCATCTCGCACCGCTCCAAGGGCGCGCCGTTCACGATCGAGGGCGCGATCCTGCGCGTCGCCGACGCGCTCGACATGGCCCGCGGCCGCTCGCGCGTGCCTTTCGAAGCGGGGCACACGAACATCCACTCGCTGTCGGCCTACGCGATCGAGAAGGTGTCGATCGCCGCGGGCGACGACAAGGCCGTGCGCGTGGAGATCGCGATGTCGAACTCGGCCGGGATCTTCCAGGTCGACGAGGGCCTGGGGACCAAGTTGCGCGGCACGCTGCTCGAGCCGCACATCGAGGTCGTCGCGCGCATCGAAGCCGAGCACGAGCAACGGCTCGTGCCGATCTTCCGCTTGTAACCGTCGCGCGTCGCGGAGTGCCTGCGCGCCAGCGCGTGATCTGAGACTCAGCTCGGCGCGCAAGGGACAGCAGCATGTATTCACCCCACGAATCTGAAGGGCACAACGTGACCGACTCGGCACTGCGTGAGCTCGCGGACGATCCGTCTTCGCGCAAGCGCTTCTTCAAGATGATGGGCGGTGCCGGAGCGGTCAGCGCGTTCGGTGTCTTCCTGGCGGCCTGCGGCGACGATGACAAAGACGCCGCCACCACGACGTCGGCGCCGGCCTCGGCCGACGACGGCATGAAGGAGGACCTCGCGGTCCTCAACTACGCGCTGACGCTCGAGTTCCTCGAGGCCCGCTTCTACAAGCAGGTCATCGCCAGCGGCATCGTCAAGGATCCGAAGGTCGGCTCGATCGCCAAGAAGTTCGGCGAGTCCGAGCAGGAGCACGTCGACGCCCTCAAGGCGACGATCACGAAGCTCGGCGGCACGCCCGTCAAGGCCCCGAAGACGAAGTTCGAGGAGACCATCGACAAGGGCCTGATGGCGGTCCTCGAGGCAGCCGCCGACGTCGAGAACCTCGGCGCCGCCGCGTACCTCGGTGCAGCCGGCCGCATCACGAACAAGGAAGTGCTCGCCGCAGCGCTGGCGATCCACTCGGTCGAGGCCCGGCACGCCGCGGCGCTCAACCAGCTCCTCGGGCGCGGCTTCGGCGGGAAGGGCGGCCTCAGCGGCACGCTCCCCGACGGCGCCTTCGCCAAGGGCATGGACGAGGCCGCAGTGCTGGCCGCCGTCAAGCCGTTTCTGGCCTAGCACCCACCACGACGACGAAAGCGAGACTTAGCATCATGGCTTCATCGCAACTGGTGGCTCCCGAGCTGGCCGCCATCAAGATCCAGGGCGTGACGCGTGAGGCGTTCCTCATTCGCTCGACCCTCGCCGCAGCCGCCACATACGGCGCGCTGTCGGCAACGCCATACATCACCAGGGCGCTCGCGCAGGAGAGCGGTGGCGACATCGACATCCTCAACTATGCACTCACCCTCGAGTACCTCGAGGCCGAGTTCTACACCCTCGCCGTGAAACAGGTGAAGGGCCTCTCCTCCGACGAGATGAAGCTCGCCAAGGAGATCCGCGACAACGAGGACGAGCACGTCGACGCCCTCGCTGCAACCGTCAAGAAGCTCGGCGGCACCCCCGTCAAGAAGCCGACGCTCGACTTCGGCGGCGCCTTCGGCAGCCGCGCGGTGTTCCTCAAGACGGCGAACACGCTCGAGGACGCGGGCGTCAGCGCCTACAACGGCGGCGGCCCGCTGATCGCGTCGAAGGACGTGCTCGCGGCGGCCGGCAGCATCGTGCAGGTCGAGGCGCGCCACGCGGCGCTCATCCGCCTGATCCGCGACAAGCCGCCGGCACCGCTGGCGTTCGACAAGCCGGCCACGATGGACGCGATCCTCAAGAAGGTCACGCCGTTCATCAAGAGCTAGTTTCGCTCAGCGCTGTGTAGAACGCGAAGGGCCCGGCGTCTGCCGGGCCCTTCGTCGTCATACTCCGCGCTGTGAGAGGCAATGCCATTCGCTGCGCGCTGGGCGCGCTGCTCGTAGGAGTCGTCGTCGCGCCCGGCGTGTTCGCCAGCCCGCAGTCGGACTTCAACGCGGTCATCAAGGACTTCCTGGCCGACCAGAAGGTCACGCCGTGCCTGTTCACGCAGGCCCAGCTCGAGAGCGCTCGCGCCCAGCTCGGCGCCGATGCCAACGCGTACTCGCCCGGGCTCTCCGCCGCGATCGGCCAGGAGATCAAGCGCTGGAAGGACGGCGGCTGCACGGCCAAGCGGGTCGTCGCGGCTCAGGGTGCCGACGTGCGGATCGTGAAGGTCAAGTCCAAGGGCGCGGCGCGCACGGAGTCCGTCACGTTGCGCAACTACTCCAAGAAGAACGTGAACCTGCGCGGCTACGTCCTGCGCGACGCGGCCGACCACGCGATCAAGTTCAAGAAGACGACCTTGAAGTCCAAGCGCAGCCTCGTCGTCGTCACGGGCTGCCGGAAGGGCTCGAAGAAGGCCCTGCGCAAGGGGACGCGCTACTACGGCTGCCGCTCGAAGGAGTTCTGGGATGACGCCGGCGACATCGTGCAGCTCGTGAGCCCCAAGGGCGGGGTGCTGTCGCAGAAGGCGTACGGAACCCCGCCGGCCGGCTGACGCGAACGTGTCGACGACGCCGCCGCCCGCCGCGCCGGGCTGGTACCCCGATCCGTACGGGGGGCCGAGCTACCGCTACTGGGACGGCGCGCGCTGGACGGACGCGCTGTCGTCCGCGATTCCCCCGGCGTCGTCCGTCGCGAGCGACACGACGACGTGGGCCATGGCCGCCCACCTGACCGCGCTGGCGGCGCTTTTCGTCGGGCTGCCGTTCATCGGCCCGCTGATCGTCTACTTCGCGAAGAAGGAGAACCCGTTTGTGCGCCGCCACGCTGCCGAGGCGCTGAACTTCAACCTCTCGATCATGCTCTACACGGTGGTCCTGGCGATCGCGACGCTCGTCTTGCTGTTCGTGCTCGTCGGCATCCTGCTGATCCCGCTGTTCATCTTGCTGTTGGCCGGGTGGATCATCTTCACGATCGTCGCCGCCGTCGCGGCGAGCCGCGGGGAGGAGTACCGCTACCCGCTGACGATTCGCTTCGTGAGCTGACAGCCGGTTAGGCTCGGCTTCCCATGGCCAACATCTTCATCAGCTACAGGCGCGCGGACTCGAGCAAGAGCGCGAAGCTGATCTCTCACGAGATGCGCTTGCGGTTCGGCGACGAGCACGTCTTCACCGACATCGACAACATCGACGACGGCGCCGAGTTCGGCACCCTCATCGAGCAGACGCTCGGCGTCTGCGACGTGCTCGTCGCGGTGATCGGACCTACCTGGCTTCACCACCTCAACGAACGTCGCGACCGGCCCGACGACTGGGTGCGCGAGGAGATCGCGACCGCGCTCGAGCGCAAGATCCACGTGCTTCCGGTGCTCGTCGAGGGCGCGACGGTGCCGGCAGAGGCCGATCTCCCAGAGCGACTATCGCGGCTCGCGCGACTCAGCGCGGCGGAGCTGGACGACAAGTACTGGGAGGCAACGCTCAACTACCTGCTCAGCAGGCTGGAGAAGCGGATTGCGAAGATGGCCGCTTCGGCAGCGCCAGCGGCGCCGCCGGCACCCGCGGCCGAGCCCGCAGCGCCGGCTGCGGCCCCGGCCCCTCAGGCCTACCGCGAGCCGGAGCCCGAAGCGGAGCCGGAGCCCGAGCCCGAGCCCGAGCCGGAGCCCGAGGCCGAGTTGCCCGAGGCGGACGACGAGCCGATCGTCACGCCGGACTGGTCTGCGGGCGCCACCGTAGTCACGCAGATCGAGCATCCTGCGCACGTTCGCAAGGGCAAACGCAAGATCTCGTGCCTGGCGTTCAGCCCCGGCGGCGCCTTCCTCGCGACGGGCAGCAACGACGCCTCCGCGCGGGTGTGGCTCGTCGACGGCGGGGTCGAGGAGACCGCGGTGGCGCACGCCGAGGCGATCCACGCGGTCGCGTTCAGTGCCGACGGGACGCTGTTCGCCACCGCCAGCAAGGACGACACCGCGGCCGTCTGGGAGCTCGACGGTGGCGAGGAGCTGGATCGCGCCGCCCACAAGCGGGATGTCGATGCGGTCGGCTTCCGCTGGGACGGCGGCAGCGAGGGCGGGGCGCGGGTCGTCAGCGCCGACCGCGATTGCGCGTCCCTGTGGGCCACCGACAGTGACGAGGTCCAGATCGCTGTCTCCTTTCCGGGCGCGATCACGAACCGCGCGATCAAGATCAGCGCCGACGGACGGTTCATCGTCGGTGCCATCACCGACACCGTGCGGGTCTGGGGCGTCGACGACGGCGAGACGCTGGTCGAAGTGCACCACCCGACCACCGCGCTCAGCATGGTCGACGCGGTGGCCATCGGGCCGGACGCAAGCGTCATCGCCAGCGCGGGCGCCAAGGTGGTCCGCGTGTGGGAGGTGGACGGGGGCAAGGAGGTGGTCGCGCTCCCGCACGGGAGCACCGTCACGAGCGTCGCCTTCAGCCCGGACACCCAGCACCTCGTCACCGGCAGCTGGGACAACACCGCGACGGTGTGGGATCTCGTGACCGGGGACTCGGTCTTGACCCTCCCGCATCCCAATTTCGTCACGGACGTCGCGTTCAGCCCCGACGGGCGCCAGATCGCGACGGCGTGCGACGACAGCGTCGCGCGGGTCTGGGAGGTCGACGCGTAGCGTTAGCCTGGGGTCCATGAGCATTGCTGCCCGACCGCTGTTCGCATTCGACAACTCGTATGTCCGTGACCTCGAAGGCCTCTACACGCCATGGCAGGCCGTGCCGGCATCGGCGCCCCGGCTGCTGGCGCTCAACGAGGACCTGGCCGCGGAGCTCGGCGTCGATGCCGATGCGCTGAGAGCGCCCGGCGGGGTCGACGTCCTCGTGGGCAACGTCGCGGTGGACGGCTCGACGCCCGTGGCGCAGGCCTACGCCGGCCATCAGTTCGGCGGCTACTCGCCGCGCCTCGGCGACGGGCGGGCGCTGCTGCTCGGCGAGGTGCTCGACATCCACGGCGCGCGGCGCGACCTGCACCTGAAGGGCTCCGGTCGCACGCCGTTCGCCCGCGGCGGCGACGGCAAGGCGGCGGTCGGCCCGATGCTGCGCGAGTACGTCATCGGGGAGGCGATGCACGCGCTGGGCATCCGGACCACCCGCGCGCTCGCCGTGGTGGCGACCGGCGACGAGGTCGTGCGCGAGACGATGCTGCCGGGCGCGGTCCTGGTGCGCGTCGCGGCGAGCCATCTGCGCGTCGGCACGTTTCAGTACGCGGCGCGCAAGGGCGATCTCGAGCTCGTGCGGCGCCTCGCCGACTACGCGATCGCGCGCCACCACCCGCATGCGCTCGCCGCGCCGAACCCGTACCTCGCGTTCCTCCAAGCCGTCATCGAGGCCCAGGCAGCGCTGATCGCGCGCTGGATGTGCGTGGGGTTCATCCACGGCGTCATGAACACCGACAACATGACGATCTCCGGCGAGACGATCGACTACGGGCCGTGCGCGTTCATGGACGCCTACGACCCCTCGACGGTGTTCAGCTCGATCGACGCCGGCGGCCGCTATGCCTACGGCAACCAGCCCCCGGTCGCGCAGTGGAACCTGGCGCGGCTGGCCGAGACCCTGCTGGCGCTGATCGATCCCGACGAGGAGGTGGCGGTCGCGGCGGCCGGCGCCGCGCTGGAGTCCTTCGCCGACCACTACCACGAGCACTACGGCCGCGGGATGCGCGCCAAGCTCGGCCTGGCCGACGGCCAGCGCGACGCCGGCGAGCTGATCGACGACCTCTTGACGCTGCTGCACGCGCAGCGCGTGGACTTCACGTCGTTGCACCGCGCGCTGTCGGCGGCGGCTCGCGGAGACGCGTCGCGCGCGCGGGCGCTGTTCGACGACCCCGCCGCGTTCGACTTGTGGTTCGAGCGCTGGCAGGCGCTGCTGTCGGATCGGTCGACGGACCCCGCGGAGATCGCCGACGCCATGGACCGCGTCAACCCGGTCTACATCCCGCGCAACCACCTCGTCGAGGAGGCGCTGACGGCGGCGACCGCCGGCGACCTCGAGCCGTTTCACCGCCTGGTGGCCGTGCTCGCGCAGCCCTTCGACGAGCGCCCGGGCCTGGAGGCCTACGCGCAGCCGGCGCCACCGAGCTTCGGCGACGACTACCGGACGTTCTGCGGCACGTAGCCGCTCAGGGCAGCGAGCCCAGCGGGGCGAGCGCATCGACGGTTGCCGCGAGGTCGGTGCTCGCGGCGAGGCGTTCGAAGTCGGCGTCGTAGTGCAGGATCGCGGCGCCATGGTCTTCGGCGATCGCGGCGATGAGATAGTCGAGCGGGGGGACGCCGAGGTGCTGGTGCGCGGCGCGCAGCTGGTGCTGCAGCTCGGCCGCGCGGCGCTCGGCCCGCTCGGAGATCCACAGAAACGGGAGCTCGCCCGGGTCAACCGCCGGAAGGTCGCGGCCCGCGCGTGTCTCGAGCAGCAATGGCGTGCTTGCGGCGACGATGCCTCGTGCGATCCAGTCGGCTACCTGATGACGGCGGTCGGGGTGAAGCCGCGGGCTGCTCAGTCGCCAGAACGCACTCGCGTCCAGCAGGACGAGCGCGTCGCTCACGGATGCCGGCCAGCGTGCCGGATCCGCCCGATCTCCTCGAGGTCGGGCTGCGGACCGGCACAGAGCCGGCTCACGAAGGTCTCAAGCGCTCGCGCCCGGGCTCGATCATGCGCCTCGAGCTCGCGCAGCTTCGCCTCGGCACCGCGCAGCACGAGCTCCGCGAGCGTCGGCGCGTCCGCGCCGAGGCGCGCGCGCAGCGGCTCGAGCGCAGCGGCAAGCGCGGGCGTCTCGGTGATCGAGTGTCGAGGGTGCGACGTCGGCACCGGGGAAGTGTAGCACGGTGCAGCACCTATGTTTCGTCGCTACCAGGAGCTCCCTCGGCGGCGCGTTGCCGCGATCCAGGCGTGATCGGTATCGGAGTGAGCGAGGCTCGATGGGTACGGCGGGCGCTTCCAGACGTGAGCGCCGATCGTGCCGAAGTGCTCGCGCAGGTGGGCCACGAGGTCGCCGCGGTGCTCCGCGCAGGCATAGCGCGGCGCGCCGTACAGGCCGCGGCCATGGAAGACGAGCCAGTTCTCGGGCAGCGCGTTCTGGTAGGCGCCCCAGGTGTTCTCGCGCATGGCCTTCTCCAGGTTGAGCTGGGTCAGCGGATCGGGCTGGGCGTCGCAGAACTGACAGCGGAAGATCAGACGAACCGGCATCCCCGTGAGTATCGGCGATCCCGCCCGGCGCCGGGTGCCGCCGGCTTGCGAAGACGCGGCTCAGGGTCAGGGTGCGGATCAGGGGGATCCCCGATGACCGGCGGGGGTCGGCGCGCGACGCTTCGCCGCACAACCTCCCCCGATCGAAAAGGCGCAATCACATGAGACGTTCACTTCCCGCGACTGTCCTGGCAATGGCGGCCCTCGCGCTCCCGGCGAGCGCCGCGGCCACCACCCCCGTCACGCAGCACTTGACTGCCGGCGAGCAGCTCGTGACGAACCTGGGCCTGACCGCCTGGCCGGCGCAAGGCACGATCAACACCTACGACGCCGATGGCCTGAACTCCGGCGTCACGTGGGGCACGGCCGGGGTCGCCTCCGGCTGGTCGAACGACACAAAGTGCGCGCGCCTGGTGAACGACCTGCTCGGGCACGCCTACGGCTGGGCGACCAGCACGTGGTTCACGCAGCAGTTCGGCTCGACGTCGCCGGACACCGCGAAGTGGGTGGAGAAGGTTCCCGCTGCCACGCACCTCGAGCCCGTGGACACCGTGGCGGGGCTGCAGGCGGGCGACGTCGTGCTGTTCGACAAGACCGGCTCGGGCGTCGACCACACGGCCGTCGTGCGCCAGGTGACGTCGCTGGCGAATCCCATGACACCGCAGGCCGGGACGGTCCAGTACGCCGTCCAAGTGGTCGACAGCACGTCCAACCCGCACGGCTACCTCATCAACGGAACCGACCACCCCTTCGAGCAGTGGGCCGACACCCGCCGCCTCGATGGCGCGGCCGGCTCGGTGACCGAGTACAGCGGCGCGGGCTACGGCTGGATGGCGCTGTACGCGAACACCAGCGACGGCAAGGTCTACGGCTGGCGCTGGGGCGTCAACGAGTCCGCGATCTCGAAGATCTCCGACGGCCACAAGGTGCTGTTCGCCCGCGTGACGGCAGAGGTCTGACAGCCGCAGCACTCGCCGCGCGATCTCGGTCGCGCGGCGAGCGTGGATTCAACGCATCAAACTGATTTGATGTATTGTCCGTGCGGTGATCGCGACGTCCTCGCACGTCGAGGCCTCGCCGCCGCGGTTCTTGCGGCTCGCGGGCCATCCGCTGCGCTGGCGGCTGCTGAGCGAGCTGGCGCGCAGCGACCGGCGCGTCGGGGAGCTGTGTGAGCTGGCGGGCCAGCCGCAGAGCCTGGTCTCCTACCACCTGCGCCAGCTACGCGACGGCGAGCTGGTCTCGGCGCGCCGCAGCCTCGCCGACGGCCGCGACACGTACTACGTGCTCGATCTCGCGCGCTGCGGCGAGCTGCTCGCCGGCGCCGGCGCCGCGCTGCATCCCGGCCTCGCGCCGGCCGGCGCCGGCGCGGCGCTGCATCGCGGCGTCGAGCCGGCCGGCGCCCGCGCGGCGCTGCACCCGGGCCTCGCGCCGGCGGGCGGCTCGCGCGGCGGCGTGGCACGAGCGCGCGTGCTGTTTCTGTGCACCGGCAACAGCGCGCGCTCGCAGATGGCCGAGGCGCTCGTCGAGGCGCTGTCCGAAGGGGCGGTCCACGCCGTCAGCGCGGGGAGCCGGCCCAAGCCGCTGCATCCCAACGCGGTGCGGGTGATGCGCGCCCGCGGAATCGATCTCGCGGGCCGCCGCTCCAAGCACCTCGCGGAGTTCACCGGCCAGCGCTTCGACTACGTCATCAGCCTCTGCGATCGCGTGCGCGAGGTCTGCCCCGAGTTCCCCGGCGCGCGGGCGATCCACTGGAGCGTCCGCGACCCGGCGCGCGATCCGGGAACCGAAGACCAGACGCTGCCCGCCTTCGAGCGCACGGCCGCCGAGCTCGAGCTGCGCATCGGCTTTCTGCTCGCGACGATCGATCAGACCAACGGCAACGAGGAGGTCACCATCCATGCCTGACGAGCTCGTCAGCGTCCGCTACATGGTGGACGACGTCGACACCGCCATCGCCTTCTACACGACGCACTTCGGCTTCGAGCTGCGCACCAGCGCCGCCCCCGCGTTCGCCGACGTCGTCCGCGGCCATCTGCGGCTCCTGCTGAGCGGCCCGCGGAGCTCGGCCGGAAGACCGATGCCCGACGGCAGGACACCCGAGCCGGGCGGCTGGAACCGCATCCACCTGATCGTCGAGGACCTCGCGGGCGAGGTCGAGCGGCTGCGCGCCGCCGGGCTGGCGTTTCGCAACGACATCGTCCGCGGCCCGGGCGGCCAGCAGATCCTGCTCGACGACCCCGCCGGCAACCCGATCGAGCTGTTCCAGCCCCGAGCGCCGGCCGGCTGAGAGGGCCGGGGCGACCCCCGGGGTCGAGCCGGGCGCGATGATGTACCTCGTGGGAAGCTCTTCGCGGCTTGTCGACGCTGAACGCCCGCGGGTGTGGGGGGTGCTGTTCGCTGTCGTCGCGGTGGCATCGACGACGCTGCTCATCTATCCGCTGCGCGAGGTCGCGCCGGAGGTGTCGCCGGGCGTCGTCTACCTCCTCGCCGTCCTGTTCGTGGCGGTGCAGCGGGGGCTTCGGTACGGCCTGCTGACGAGCGTGCTCAGCGCGGCCGCGTTCAACTTCTTCCACATCCCACCGACCGGCCGGCTGGTGATCGACGACTCGGCGCACTGGGTCGCGCTCGCCGTGTTCCTCGTCGCGGCGACGGTGGCGTCCGCGGTCGCGGACCTCGCGCGCACGCGCGCCGCCGAGGCCGAGCGCCGGCGCGAGGAGGCCGACCTCGCCGCCGGCACCGCGCGCGCCCTGCTCGGCGGCGCGACGCTCGCGGATGCGCTGCCGCAGGCGGGCCGGCTCGTCGGCACGGCGCTCGGCCTGAAAGACGTCGAGATCGTGCTGGATCCCCCGGGCGACGCGGCGGCGCGCGAGAACGGCGTCGTCCTCGACCTCGGCTCGGGCCGCGAGGCCGTGCTCGTGCTCGGGCCCGGCGTGGACGAGGCGATGCGCCGGCGCGTCAGCGAGCGCGTGGCGCCCGCGCTCGAAGCGCTCCTGCGCGCCGCGCTGGACCGCGACCGGCTGCAGGCGGAGGTGGTCGAGACGCAGGCGCTGCGGCAGTCCGACGTG
Organism: uncultured Actinomycetes bacterium; assembly: GCA_963766525.1. GTDB lineage: Bacteria > Actinomycetota > Thermoleophilia > Solirubrobacterales > Solirubrobacteraceae > CADCVQ01. Next base: position 170,257 of record CAVYAX010000058.1, on the reverse strand, counting down.
CTGAAGACCGCGCTCCTGCGGGCGGTCTCGCACGACCTGCGCACGCCGCTGACGGCGATCATCACCGCCGGTCATGCCGTGCGCTCGCCCGCGCTCCAAGACGGCGAGCGCGACGAGCTGGGCCTCGTCGTCGTGCAGGAGGCGCAGCGGCTCTCGGCGCTCGTCGACAAGCTGCTGGATCTGTCGAGGCTGCAGGCGGGCGTCGCCGAGGCGCGTCGCGACTGGTGCTCGCTCGAAGAGGTCGTGCGCACGGCCGCCGGCGACGTCGCGGGCGACGACGGCGGGAGCTTCGCGCTGTCCTTCGACCGCGACCTGCCGCTCGTGCAGGCCGACGCCGCCCAGCTCGAGCGCGTCTTCGTCAACCTGCTCGAGAACGCGCGGCGCTACAGCGGCGGGCATCCGGTGAAGGTCCGCGCGCGGGTCGTGGGCGGCAAGATGAGCGTCCGCGTGATCGACCGCGGCCCCGGCATGAGCGCGACGCAGATGCGGCGGGCGTTCGAGCCCTTCTACCGCGACGAGTCCAGCGACGGGCATCCCGGGTCCGGGCTGGGACTGGCGATCGTGCGCGGGTTCGTGGAGGCCAACGGCGGCCGCGTGCACGCCGAGTCGCTGCCGGGCCACGGCACGGTGTTCGCGATCGAGCTGCCGCTCGCGGAGCTGCCGGTGCCCGCGACGAGCGCCGACCGGTCGTGAGCGCCGCGCGGCCGCGGGTGCTGGTCTGCGACGACGAGCTGCAGATCCTGCGCGGCCTGCGGATCGTGCTGCGCGAGGCCGGCTTCGACGTGGTCGTCGCGCAGACCGCCCGCGAGGCGCTGGACGCCGCCGCGCTGCACCCGCCCGAGGCCGCGATCATCGACCTCGTGCTGCCGGACGGCGACGGCGTCGACGTCTGCGCCGAGCTGCGCGGCTGGAGCCAGATGCCGATCATCGTCCTGTCGGCGGTGGGGGAGGAGGACGTCAAGATCGCGGCGCTCGAAGCCGGCGCCGACGACTACGTCACCAAGCCGTTCAGCCCGCGCGAGCTCGTCGCGCGCCTCAACGCCGTGCTGCGCCGCGCCGCGAGCAACGTCGACGAGCCGACGATCCGCGTCGACGGCCTGGAGATCGACCTCGCCGCGCGCACGGTCCGCCGTGACGGTCGCGAGGTGCATCTCACGCCGACCGAGTACAGCCTGCTGCGGATCCTGGCCCGCAACCGCGGGCGGCTGCTGACGCACCGCGCGCTGCTCAGCGAGGTCTGGGGGCCGCAGTACGCCGACGACACGCAGGCGCTGCGCACGCACATCGCCAACCTGCGGCGCAAGATCGAGCCGGGCGGGGAGCCGCACTACATCCGCACGGACGCCCGCGTGGGCTACCGCTTCACCGCCTGACCGCGGCCGGCTGGCTTCCCAGTGCCGAGGCGCTGCCCGGCACGCAGCGGCCGCCGCACTCGCTACGTGTCCCGCAGCACGAGCTCGCAGCGCGTCTGGACGTCCTTGGGGTCGGTGTGGACGAAGTCGCGGCCCGAGCCGCAGCTGACCCGATCGCGCATGCCGCCGTGCGTGCGCACGCGATCGTTGCCCGAGCCGCCGAACAGCCGGTCGTTGCCCTCGCCGCCGAGTCTGACGTCGTCGAGCAGGTCGTTCCCCGCACCGCCGTCGACGCGGTCCGTCCCGGCCCCGCCACCCAGTCGATCGGCACCGCTGCCGCCGCGGACGCCGTCGTCTCCGGGGCCACCGAGCAGGAGGTCGTCGCCGCCTGCGCCGGCGACGTCGTCGGCGCCGGCGCCGCCGCGGATCACGTCGTCGCCGGCGCCGCCGTTGACGGTGTCGGCACCGCGACCCGAGCAGATCGTGTCGTCACCGCCGCGGCCGTCGATCGTCTCGCCGCCGTCGGTGCCGACGATGACGTCCGCGCCGGGGGTGCCCGTGACCGCGCCTTGGCCGGGCTCGGCGACGATCGTTGCGGGCTTGGCGTCGCAGGTGTTCGTCCCCGATGGCTCGCCCCCGCCGGGCGCCGGGCCAAGGACAGGCGGAGGAAGGGGTGCCACGAGCGGTGGCGGCGGCGGTGGCGGCGGCGGTGGCGGCGGCGGCGGCGGAGGAGGAGGGGGTGGTGGCGGCGCGCTCACCACGATCGAAGGGGCCGCCGCGCATGCCACGCTGGCGGGCTCGTTGTTGTCGTCGCCGGCGTAGCTCGCGACCCAGCGATATGTGCCGGGCAGAGGCAGCGTGAAGGGATCTGATGTCGCGGTGCCGGCGGCGGCGATTGCGACCGTCGAGCTGAACGCGGCCTGCAGGCCACAGGTCGCGTCCGCGGGCCCGTACGCGCTGAACGTCACGTCGCCGGAGGTGGGGTTCTCCTCCCCGGTCAGCGTCGCGGTGGCCGTGATCGCATCGCCGACCACGCCGGTCGGCGCGACGCTCGCGGTGATCGCCGGCGTCAGCTTGGGGAGGTAGCGCTCGGCGGTCACCCCGCCGGATCCGCCCGCGACGAGCACGCCGCCGTCCGCCAGGCGCGTCGCGGTGCCCTGCGACCGCGCGACGCTCATGCTGCCGGCTGGCGACCAGCTGTTGGTAGCCGGGTCGTAGAGCTCGGCTGCGGCCGTGATCCCGCCCCCGCCCCCGGTGGTCCCGCCGGCAACGAGGACCTTCCCGCTCGCGAGCAGCGTGGCGGTGTGGCCGCCGTGATCGGAGAGCATGTTGGGCGTCGAGGACCAGACGCCGGTCGCCGGGTCGTAGAGCTCGGCGGTGTTGCCGCCTGCGAACGAGGTGCCTGTGACGAGCACCCTGCCGTTCGCCAGCAGGGTCGCCTGGTGACCCCTGCGAGCCGTGTCCATGCTGGCCCTCGCCGACCACGTCTTGGCATCGGGGTCGTACAGCTCGGCCGTCGCGCTGACCGTGCTCCCGCCGGATGCGCCGCCGACGACCAAGACCTTGTTGTCCGGCAGCAGCGTCGCGGTGTGACCCGCGCGGGCGGCGGTCATGCCGCCCGTCGACGACCATGTGCCGGCCGCGGGGCCGTACAGCTCGGCCACGTTCTGAGGCGCGACGTTGTTGTCGGTCCCGCCCGCGACGAGCACCGTGCTGTCGTGCAGAAGCGTCGCCGTGGCCCCGGAGACGTGCAAGTAGACGGAGTCGCCGGTCCGCGTCCAGTCGCCGAGCGCGGGGTCGAAGAGATCCGATCGCTTGGTGACGGCGTTGCCCGGAATGCCGGCCGTGCCGCTGAGACCACCGGTGACCAGCACGCTGCCGTTCGACAGCAGCTGCGCGACGTGCGCAGTGCGCAAGATCGGCATCGTCGCCGCCGGCGACCAGCCGGAGAGCGCCGGGTCGTAGACCTCGGTGCTGGCGAGCTTGCCGTCGGGGCCGCCGCTGCCTCCCGCAACGAGGACCTTCCCGTCCTGCAACAGCGTCGCCGTGTGCGCGGAGCGGGCGTCGGTCATGTTGCCCGCCGGCGACCAGCCCGCTGCGTGGACGGTCGGGACAACGAACAGGAGCGCCGCCCCCGCGAGCAGCCCGGCTATCGCGCGACACGCACGTGCCTCCATCGTGCCTCCGCTGACTTTCACGGCGCACCATCGCGCGCCCCCGCGTCGCTGTCAAGCCTCGCCGGCCACCACGCCGCGCGACCTTCACAGCATCTCCACGGCCGGGCGGCCGATCTGCACACAGCGCCCACAGCCGCGGGCGCAAGCTCTGCTCGGATGGCCGAACGCCGCCTTCACGGACTTCAGCGCGTGCTTGGCGTCAACGCGCTGTTCGCCACCGCGTACGGCAACGTCGGGTCCTCGATCTACTACGCGCTCGGGCTCGTCGCCGCGCTCGCGCTCGGCCTCACGCCGCTCGTCTTCCTCATCACCGGGGTCTTCTTCTACTGCACCGCGGCGACCTACGCCGAGGCGACCGCGATGTTCCCCGAGGCCGGCGGGTCGTCGAGCTTCGCGCGGCACGCCTTCAACGAGTTCGTGTCGTTCTTCGCGGCCTGGGCCCAGATGCTCAACTACGTCATCACGGTCGCGATCTCTGCGTTCTTCGTGCCGCACTACATCGGCGGGCTGTTCTGGGACCCGCTGCGATCGGCGCCCGGCGACGTGCTGTTCGGCGCCGGCGTCATCGTCGTGCTGTCGGTCGTCAACGTCGTCGGGATCAAGGAGTCCGCGGGCCTGAACATCGTGCTCGCGCTCGTGGACTTCATGACGCAGCTCTTGATGGTCGTCGTCGGCGCGCTGCTCGTCTTCTCCCCGCAGATCCTGGTCGACAACATCAAGCTCGGCGTGGCGCCGACGTGGACGGACTTCCTGCTCGCGATCCCGCTGGGGATGATCGCGTACACGGGCATCGAGACGATCTCGAACATGGCCGAGGAGGCCAAGGACGAGGCGGTCACGATCCCCAAGGCGATCGCCCGCGTGCGCACCGCGGTGTACGCGATCTACTTCACGCTGCCGGTCGTCGCGCTGTCGGCCCTCCCCGTGACGCAGGATCCGAGGACCGGCGAGTACTCGACGCTGCTCGGCGTCGCCGAAGAGCACGGCGGCTACGCCGGCGACCCGATCCTCGGCGTCGTCAAGCAGCTTCACCTGGGCTTCCTGCAGGAGCCGGGCGAGCTCTATGTCGGGCTGCTCGCGGCGACGATCCTGCTCATCGCGACGAACGCCGGGATCATCGGCGTGTCGCGCCTGGTCTACTCGATGGGCATCCACCGCCAGGTCCCCGACGGCCTGCGCCGGCTGCATCCGAAGTACGGCACGCCCTGGATCGGGATCCTCGTCTTCGGCGTCGTCGCGGTCATCACGCTGCTGCCCGGACAGGCGGACTTCCTGGGCTACATGTACGCGTTCGGGGCGATGCTGTCGTTCACGATCGCGCACGCGGCGCTCATCCGCCTGCGCCTGGTCGACCCGGATCGCGTGCGGCCGTACCGCAGCCCTGCAACGCTGCGGATCGCCGGGCGCGAGTTGCCGTCCGCGGCGATCCTCGGCGGTGCCGCGACGACGCTGTCGTTCGTCATCGTGACGACGCTGCACCCGGTCGTGGGGGTCGCCGGCACGCTCTGGCTGGGCTTGGGCATCGGCGTGTACTGGCTGTACCGCCGCCACCACGGCCTGGATCTCGTGACGACCGCGAAGATCGTCGTGCCCAAGGCGGTCACGGACACGGAGGCCGAGTACGAGTCGGTGCTCGTCGCGGTCGAGGTCGGCCGGTTCACGCCGCAGATCGTGGCGACCGCGACGAAGCTCGCCGCGCGCGGCGGTCGCGGGATCTACGTCCTCGTCACGATCACCGTGCCGCAAGCCCTGCCGATCGACGCGGCCGTGCCCGAGCTCGACATGGCCGCCGCGTCGATCGTCGAGCGCGCGCGACAGATCGGCGGGCGCCGCGTGCGCGGCCGCGTCGTGAAGGTCCGCGCCGGCCAGGCGGGCCGCGTCATCATCGACGAGGCCCGCGAGATCCGTGCCCAGGCGATCGTGCTGCCGCTGCCGCCGCGGTCGGGCACGACGCTCTTCGGCAAGACCGTCGAGACCGTCCTCGCCGAGCGGCCCTGCCGGGTCATCATCGAGTCGCAGCCCGCTCGCGCGTAGAGCGCACATCGGTATCAGGACGCCGATCGGCCGCCTCTACCGAGGACGTCCCCCGATCAGCAAAGGATGGTGCTCGACATGAAGGAATGCGAAGACGGCGTGCTCGTCAGCCCCAGTACGTCGTGCCCGTTCGCCAAGAACGTGCGCGACGCGTACTTCGCCGTGCCCGGTGACTCGGTGGAGATCGACGTCCACAGCCCGGCCACCGGCAAGACCTATGCGATGGCCTGCGTCCGGACCGGCGACAGCGTCACGTGCCGCGGCGGAAACCAAGCGGTCGTCAGGTTCGACGTATAGGCGGTCGGTTCGCGTGAGTCCCGCTTCGCACCGCGACGGCGGCGGCGCGAGCGGGGCTGCGAACCCCTACCAGTGCACGCCCTTCATGATGTTCGCCATCGCGATCTGCTCCATGTTCGCCTTCTCCTCCGAGGCGGGCGCGGTCTCGCCCTTGGACGCGGCCGAGTCCGGGAAGACCTTGTAGGCCATGTGCAGGATCTGGTCGACGGCCTTCGGCGCGACGGCGTAGAGGACCTCGCCGGCGGTCCCGAGCTTCGTGTTGATCGACTTCGGGCGCGCGCGCAGGCCCTCGCAGATGAGGTCGGCCGCTTGCTCGGGGCTGATCGTCGGGAAGTGGTCGTACATCTTCGTCGGGGCGATCATCGGCGTCCGCACGAGCGGCATGTGGATCGTCGTGAAGCTGACGCCGTCGCCGATGACCTCGGACGACACGACCCGCGTCCACGCGTCCAGCGCGGACTTCGACGCCACGTAGGCGCTGAAGCGCGGCGGCGACGTCTGCACGCCGATCGAGCTCACGTTGACGATGTGGCCAAACCCGTGCCCGCGCATGTGCGGCAGCAGCGCCATGATCATCTTGATCGCGCCGAAGTAGTTGAGCTGGATCGTGCGCTCGAAGTCGTGGAAGCGGTCCTCCGAGAGCTTGATCGAGCGGCGGATCGAGCGGCCGGCGTTGTTGACGAGGAAGTCGATCGCGGGGTGGTCGGCGAGCATCCGCGCCACGACGTCGTCGATCGCATCCATGTCCGACAGGTCCGCGCTGTAGACGTGCGCGGTGCCGCCGGCTGCCTCGATCTCGTCGCGCAAGGCCTCGAGCTTCTCCATGCCGCGCGCGACGAGCAGCGGGATGCCGCCGGCCGCGGCGACCTTCAGCGCCGTCGCCCGGCCGATCCCGCTCGACGCGCCCGTGATGACGACCGTGCGGCCGTTGATCAGATGGGCGAAGCTGCGGTCCTTGTGGAGGTCGGGGTCGAGCGTGCGCTCCCAGTAGTCCCACAGGACGTTCGCGTACGTGTGCAGCTCGGGCACCTCGATGCCGCTGCCCTCGAGCGCGCGCTCGGTGTCGCGCGTGTCGAACTGCGGCTTCAGCGCCATGTGCGCGATGACCTCCTCCGGGATCCCGAAGTCGGCCAGCACGGTCCGCCGCACATCGCGCAGCTGCGGCAGCTTCATGAGCATCGACAGCGTGCCCTTCGGCAGCGCGTCCGTCAGGCGCTTGTCGATCCGCAGCGCGAGCTGCGGCGCGTGCGCGGCCCTGGCGAACGCGTTGAGCGACTCGCCGACGCGCATCGGCTTGGGGTTCGTGAGATGGAACGCCTGGAAGTTCAGCCCCGGCTGGTGGGCGATGTGATCGATCGCCGCGGCGACGTAGTCCACCGGCACGATGTTCGTATAGCCGAGCTCCGGCCCGACCAGCGGCACCCACTCCGGCAGGGCGTGGCGCACCTTCTGGATCGCCTTGAAGAAGTAGTACGGGCCGTCGATCTTGTCCATCTCGCCCGTCTTCGAGTGGCCGACGACGATCGCCGGGCGGTACACGCGCCACGGCACCTTGGCCGCCTCGCGCACGAGCTTCTCGGACTCGAACTTCGTGCGGTGATACGCGGACGGCAGCCTCTGGCCCTCGTCGAAGTGGTCCTCGCGAAACAGGCCCCTGCGCTCGCCCGCCACCGCGACGGACGAGACGTGGTGCAGCACCCCGCCGATCGTGTTGGCGAGCTGCACGACGTGGCGCGTCCCCTCGACGTTCAGCGCTTCGTTGCTCGCGTCGTCGGCGGTCATGTCGTACATCGCCGCGAGGTGGAAGACGTGGTCGACGTTGCCCTTCAGCGCCGCGACGTCCTCGTCGGACAGCCCGAGCCCGGGCTGGGCGAGGTCGCCGACGACGGGCTTGATGCGATCGCCGGCGCCCCAGCGCTCGACGAGCCGCTGCAGCCGCTCGCGGGAGCCTTCGCGGACGAGCACGTGGATGTCGCCCTCGCGCTCGAGCAGCCGCTCGACGAGGTGGCGGCCGATGAAGCCGGTCGCGCCCGTCACGAAGTACGTCATCGCTCTCCTCTTCCGTGGATCCAGATCCTCCGGCGAGAGCCTATCGGCCACCGGGTGGCCGAACCGCGGGTGGGGCTACCAGCCGCCCTCTGCCTCGGCGGACGCCTTGGCGGCGGCCTTGCGGCGGTACTTGCGCTTCTCGAGCTGCCACTGCAAGAGCGACATGAAGAGGATGAACAGCGGGAAGAAGATGATGAGGATGAAGCCCGCGTTCGTGACGATCCGGTCGTTCGTCTCGCCATACCAGCCCTCGCCCCCGTCGTGCGCGAGCACCGGGCCCGCCGCGACGAGCAGCGTGGTGAGCGCGAGGACGAGCGTGGCCGGGACGTTGCGAAGCACGCCCGGCAGTCTAATGCCAGCGCCACTGGATCGCCTTGCGATCGGGTAGGCCGACCTGCAACCGAGACGGGAGTGCCGAGATGGAGAGCTTCGAGGAGGCGGACTTCGCGACGCGGGAGGAATGGCTGGCGGCGAGCGAGGCCGCCGCGATCGGCGGGCGCGGCCCCGACGTCGGCGGCGTGGACACCTCCGAGCACGTCGACGAGGCGATGCGGCCCGTGTACGAGGCCGGCGGCGGTGAGGAAGAGGGCTTCGAGCTCGCCGAGCGCGACCTCGTCCGCAACGCGTCCCACGACGACGGCTCGGCGTTCCCCGAGCTCGACGCTTTCACGCCCGAGGTCGAGTCCGACGAGGCGAGCGTCGAGTACGGCGAGGCCGACGAGGAGGAGCTGCCGGACTCGTAGGGGGGCCGGTACGCGGGCGGTCGCGTTTTCGGATTGCATAGGTGCCATGGGCACGCTCCAGCACGTCGAGCACGAAGGCGGGATCGCGATCCTGCGACTCGACCGGCCGGAGCGCCGCAACGCGCTGAACACCGAGCTGCTGTCGGAGATGGTCGATGCGCTCGAGCGCCTGGCGATCGACGAGACGCTGCGCGTGCTCGTCTTCTCGACGACGTCCGAGCGCGCGCTGTGCTCCGGCGTCGACATCACCGAGGAGCTCGACCACGCCGCCGGCGTCCTGCGGATGAAGTTCTTCTCGCGCTTCCTCGCCGCGCTCGAGGCGTTCCCGAAGCCGACGATCGCCGTCTGCGTCGGCAACTGCGTCGGCGGCGGCGCGGAGATCGTCGCGGGCTGCGACCTGCGCATCGCCGGCGACAACCTCAAGCTCGCGTGGGCGGGCGCGCGGCTCGGCGTGCCGGTCGGGCCGGCGCGGCTCACGCCGCTCGTCGGGGTCGCGCGGGCGAAGGAGCTCATCTTCACGGGGCGCACGGTCGGCGCGGGCGAGGCCGCCGCGATCGGTCTCGTCCACGACACGGTCCCGGCCGCTGAGGCGGAGGCCGCGGCCTTGAAGCTCGCGGAGCACATCGCGGCCCACGACGCCAAGGGCGTGCACATCCTCAAGGAGGCCTTCCGGGAGCTGGACGGGGCGCAGGGCCGCGTCGCGCACGAGAACGAGCTGCTCGAGGTCTTCCAGCGCAAGGGCGCCGGGCTGCCCCAGGGCCGCCGCCCGTCCTAGACAATATGGGGCGTCTGTTCGGTCCGTGATGTAGAAGAGGCCGGTTCCCCCACGACGGTTGTGGGTGATGTTGTTGCCGCAGCGGTTGGCCCCGCGCGGCGCTCCACAATCGCAGAGGAGGAGCCAGCCATGGCGAAGGCTAGAAGCCTCGTCGGTCTGGACGTGCACGCCACCAAGATCGTGGCGGCGGTGCTCGATGCCGAGACCGGGGAGTTGCAGTTCTTCACGCTGGGCGGTGATGTCGGCGAGGCGGACGGGCTGTGCGCGGGCTTGCCGCGGCCGGTGCGCGCCACGTATGAGGCCGGACCGACGGGCTACGGGTTGGCGCGCGAGCTCGAGCGGCGCGGCGTAGCGTGCGTCGTCGCGGCGCCGAGCAAGATCCCCAGGGCGTCTGGTGAGCGCATCAAGACCGACCGCCGTGACGCCGAGCATCTCGTGCGGCTGCTGCTTGCCGGCAAGCGGCGCGCGGTCCGCGTTCCGGGCCCCGAGGAGGAGGCGCTGCGCGATCTCGTCAGGGCGCGCGAGGCGGTCCGCGGCGATCTGATGCGTGCCCGCCATCGCCTGTCAAAGCTGCTGCTGCGACACGGCGTGCGCTTCGACGAGGGGCCGGCATGGACGCAGCGCCACCGCGACTGGCTCGCGCGGTCCAGCTGGGCTGGCCGGCCGCGCAGGCCACGATGCTCGACGCCCACGGCGCGATCGACGCGCTCGTGCACCGCCGCGACCAGCTGCAGCGCGAGATCGCCGGGCTGCTGCCCGCTCCGGCCATGCGCGACGACTGTTGGTCGAGGCCGCCTGGCACTACCGCCCGCGACCACGGATCGCCAAGACCCTCACCGATCGTCAGGACGGCCAGCCCGCCGAAGCCGTCGCGATCGCGTGGAGCGCCCAGCAACGCCTGCACCGCACGTGGACACGACTGGAGGCCAGAGCCAAGCGCCGCACGATCATCGCCGTCGCCGCCGCTCGCGAGCTCGCCGGCTTCTGCTGGGCGATCTCCGCATCGATTAACAGCAGCATCGACACGACACATCCCGTCGGCTGGGTCGGTGGCGGCCCGGCAACGCGCGGGGAACCCGCGACGCAGCTCCGCCGCCTCATCCGACAGCTCGAGCGCCTCGGCCACACCGTCGCCCTCGACACCGCCCCGCAAGCCGTCTGACCAACCTCGCGCAGCACCTATTTTCGATCAGCTGTCTAGCGCCCCGCTCCGGTGTCGACGAGCACGCCGGTCACGCACACCGCGACCACGGCAAGGATCGCGACCGTGACGAGCGCGCGGGTGCCGGCCCGCCACGCGACGACGCAGACCAGCCCCGCGCCCACAAGGCCGGTCGCCCAGATCGTCCACCGCGAGTCGCCGCCGGCCGGCCGGGCCTGGCCGACGCACGCGCCGGCCAGAGGGTCGGTGACGCACGGGTCCGGCGCGCCGACCGCCGCGTGCACCGCCGTTGCGGCGGCCAGCACGACGACGACGCACCCGAACCCGTTCCACCTCACGGCGTGCGGCGCGTGCCCTTGCTGCTCAGCCGCCTCGTGCAGAGCCGCCGCTCGGCGGAGCCGAGCACCGCACAGCTGCGGTACTTCGCGGCGGCGCGCACGCGGCACGAGGCCTGCGCGGGCTTGCCCTTCCTCGAGCTGCAGCCCTTGGTGGCCTTGAGCAGCTTGGAGTAGCGCGTCTTGGCACGCGTGCGGCATGTGGCCTTCGGCGCCGCGCCCTTCTTCTTCGCACAGGCCGCCAGCGCGGTCTGCAGCCGCCGGCAGATCCTGAGCTCGATGCTCTTGAGGCCCGCGCACGGAGCGCTCTGGCCGCGCACGGCCGGCCCGGGCCCCGCGGGGGTCAGCGGCGGCCCGGGCGCCGGCGCCGGCACGTTCGGCGCGATGCCGGCCGGCGGCGCCGCGGTCGTGAAGGCGCCGCTCTCGGCGTACAGCACACGCACGTTCGAGCGTGCCACGAGGCGATAGTCGTACGTGGTTCCCGGCGCCAGCGCGTCGAGCGGGAACGCGCTCATGCGCTCGGCGCTACCCGACTGCGCCTGCCAGTCGGTCTGGCTCTGCCAGCCCGAGGCCGTGCCCCACTGCAGCGCGACCTCGACGCCCGTCGCCTGCTGCGGCGTCACGATCCCGCTCGGCACGGCCGTGGTGGTCGTGATGGCAGTCACTCCGCCGGTGTGGATGACCGGATCGGGGTTCTTTGTCGCTGGTGTCGCCGTCGCACGTGTAGTCGGGTCGCGCCCCCGTCGAGGATCTGCCAGTAGTTGGGCGCGAAGAGCGGGCTGCAGTAGGTGTAGGTCGTGTGGCCGGACAGGTCGTCGACGCTACCGGAGGAAGCCATCCCGACCGACTCGTCGAGGTGGTCCTCGTCGAGCGACGGCAGCTGCGACGCGTCAAAGCGCGAGTAGTCGAACACCGCCGGTCCGCCGCTGAGCCCGTCGAATTGGAACAGGTAGTTCATGATCGAGAGGTAGTTCGGCTCGCGATGCTGGTCGTCGTCGCCGCCGTGGTGCAGGCCGAGCGTGTGGCCGAGCTCGTGCATGAAGGTGCCCGCCTGCGCGAACACCCCGCCGGGGCCACCGGTGCCGCAGCTGCCCTGTGGGCTGCAGGTGTGGCCGAGGGAGACGAGGAAGTCGCTGCCCGGCAGGCCGCGGGCGATGCTCGAGGACGCCTCGGAGGAGCTGCCGTACCTGTTGACGAAGAGCGAGTAGCGGAACGCCGGCTTGCGCGCGGCCTCGAACTTCGTGGCCTTGATGGCGTCGAACTCGCTCCACGCGTAGCAGTCCGCGCCGCAGTAGGACCCGAGGACCGCGTCGTACTTCACGTCGGCGGTCGAGCCGCTGCGCGTGCCCCAGGTGGTGCCCGTCGGCGGGTTCATCACGGAGCCGGGCCCGTTGTCGACGTGGATGGTCACGCCGTTTGCGCCGTCGGGATTGCTCAGGGGGGCTTCCTTGAAGCCCTTGATCACCTGGTTCAGCGCACTCTGGCTGGGACGCAGGCTGGGCATCGCGTCGATCTCGACGAAGAGGTCCTTGTGATCGGCCTTGGCGCCCATGCCCGGCAGATCGACGTCGACGTCGCCGTCCTGGTCGCTGTCGAGGCCGTCGGTCTCCCAGGAGTCGAAGAGGCCGTCGCCGTCGCGTCCGCCAGGGCGGCACCGGACTGGCACGCCGATCCCGACACCGCCGACGTCCGCAGCTCGTCAACGAGGATCGCCGTGTCGTAGGCATGGTCGCCGACATCGAACACGCTGAGGTAGAGCTGGTGCGGGCCCGGGGTGATCGGCGTCGCGGCGCGCAGGAGCTGCGTGCTGCCGTCGTACTCCATCGCGGTGCTCGAGCCGTCCGCGAAGCTCGCGCTGTTGACCGTCAACGGCTGGCCGCTCGCGTCGAACGCGAAGTTCGCGGGCGCCTGAACGGTTGAACCGCTCATCGACCAGGTCGAGCCGTCGAGCTCGGCGACGAACCCGTCGTTGTACTGGCTGCCGACGTACTCCGGATACTCCTCGCTGTAGAAGGCGAGCGAGAAGGTGAGGCACTTGGCCGCGGCCGGCGCGTCGATGTCCACGCGCAGGCGCGTGACGTCGAAGGCTCCGCGCTCGCTCGTCCCGAAGTCGGTCGTCGTGCTCGACGAGCTGTTCGTCGTCGACGAGGCGACGCTGACGTCACCGGTGCTCAGGGCCGCGAAGGAGCGCCCTGCGTGGGCATGTACTTGCCCGTGAAGCCGTCGCCGACGCCGGCTGCGCCGCCACCGGCGAGGACGTCGAACGACGCGGCGGTGACGAGCCCGGGCTGCAGGCTCATCGCGGACGTGAGCGCGGTGGCTGTCGCGCCGCCGGCGACGAGCCCCGCGAGGCCCGTGGCGCCGCGGGTCTTGGGCGGCGGCGTCCCCTGACGCTCCGGCACTGCGAGGGCCGGTGCATCAGCGATCAGGCCACCGATGAGGCTGACCATGAGGAGGGTGGCGGTCCTGCGTGCCCTGCGCCGCTGCTCGGTGCTCATCGGAACCGCCTCTCACTGTCTCGTCGCGTGGGATGTGCCATCGAGCAGGCGCACGGCCGCCGGCTCGAGCCGCGCTTGGCGGAGCTCCCACCACTTCGCTCAGGCAGGCTCCGACGACGACCTCGTCACGGCGGTCCGCTACAGCTCGCTTGCGGGCGACGACGCGGTCGCTCGACTGGCGTACGACCACGGCGCCGTGCACTATCGGCGCGCCGTCGAGATCCTCGACGTGCCGGGGTCCGGGCGCCCCGGGAGCCGGCGCTGCTATCTGCTCATCGCGCAGGGGGCGGCGGAGCGTCAGGGCGGCGATCCGGCCATACCGCCGGACGCTCTTGGCGGCTGCCAACCTCGCGCGGGAGCTCGCGGACCCCGATCGTCTCGCACGCGCCGCCCTGGCCAACACCCGCGGTTACGCCAGCTCCGCCGATGGCGTCGACGGCCAGCGCGTATCGGTGCTGCGCGCGGCGCTCGCCGCCTACCCGGTCGCCGACAGCCCGACACGAGCGGCGCTGCTCGCGTTCGAGCTGCTTGCCGATGGCGACTGGCGGCTGCGCGACGATCTCAGCGACGAGGCACTCGGGATGGCGCGCCGCGTCGGGGATCGCGCAACCCTCGCCCGCGTTCTGACGCAATGCGGCGTCGCGCGCTGGAGAGCGCAGACGGTCGGCGACATCCAGGCCGACCTGCGCGAAGCCGAGCAGCTCGCCGAGCGGCTCGAGGACCGCCAGCTTGCCGCGTTACCGCGTACCCGGATGCAACGCGGCGATGGAGAACGGCGATCTGCGGGAGTCCGACCGGCTGGTAACGCGTGTGAGTGACACCGCCGACCAGCTCGGCCAGCCGGTCGTGCGCTGGTACGCCGCGGTCGCGCGCGCGAAGCGCAGCGCCTTCGTGGGACCTGCCCGGGACGCCGAGCGACTCGCGTTCAGCGCGCTGGAGCTGGGCCGCCAGACGAGTCAGCCCGACGTCATGCTGTGGTTTCTGGGTCAACTGCTGGTCGCGCGCTTTCTGCTGGGCGCGCTTGACAGCGGCGACCCCTCCCTGCCCGACCTCTTCACGGCAGCGGAGCCCGCGCTGCCGGTCAGCCCGGACGTCATCCCGGGTCGTTCGATCGCGATGCTGGTGGGCGCGGGCGTCAGCCTCTTGCTTTCCGAGGTCCGGCAGCTCGAAGCGGCGCGTGCGCACTACGACACGCTCATGAGCGACCTCGACGGACTGCCCAAGGACTACACCGCGCTCGCGATTGCGGCGTTCGCGAGCGTCGCGTGCAGACGGCTGGGCGACGACGAGGGAGCCGCGAGACTGCACGCGTTGCTTGAGCCGCACGCTCCCCGGCTCGTGGTTCGGCTCGGTCGAGCATCATCTCGGCAACCTCGCCGCGACGCTGGGTCGCCGCGACGAGATGCGGGAGCGGTTCGCCGCCGCCGAGCGGACCTACCGCTCGCTCGGCGCGCAGCCATGGCTCGAGCGGCTGCGCGAGGACCAGGCCGCGCCGCTCGTGTCCGGCCCGCGCGCCTGACGCCGGCCCCGTCGCGTCGGATGGCTCCGGCCCGCGGGCGGCCACCGGATCCGCGCTCAGGCGCGCGGCCTGCGGCGGCGCTGGAGCGCGCGGGGCGCGAGATGGAAGAGCACGTGGCGCGCGTTGCGCCGCGGGATGGACGCCGCGCAGGCGGCGGCCAGGGCCAGCCGCCGGCGTTGCTGCAGCGGATCGTAGACCGGCGAGCGCCAGCCGATGTCCGCGAGCGCCTCGCGCGCCATGACGAGGTGCGGCACGCGCGCGTGCAGCGCGGGCAGCCCACTCGAGCGGACGTTGCGCGCCGTCGACTCGCTGACGCCGCCGATCTCGCGGTACAGGAGCGTGTCGCCGAGCATCCGCACCTCGCCGAGGAACGCGACCTCGGCGACGTGCAGCCAGTCGAACGCGAGCACGTTGCGCATCGGCGACAGCCGCGCCACGACCGCCCGGGGCATGAGGGCGTACAGCCACGAGTTGCCCTGGTCGTCGTTGACGGCGTCGAAGTAGCGCCGCACCCTGCGGGCCGGGTCGGGACCGGTCAGCGCGATCGGGTTGCCCGCGGGAATCTCGGCGCCGTCGCGCATGTACGCGACCCGCCCGAGCGCGCCCGCGGCGGCCGGGTGTCCATGCAGCTCGGCGAGCGTCGCCTCGACGCAGCCCGGCGCGAGCCAGTCGTCGTCGGCGAGCAGCATCGTGAACTCCCCGCGGCCGCCGTGCAGCGTCGCGTCCATGTTCGCGACCATCCCGAGGTTGCGCGATCGGCTGACGACCCGCACGCGCTCCTCGCGCGCCGCGAGGTCTGCGAGCAACTGCGCCGTGCCGTCGCTTGAGCCGTCGTCGCCGACGAGCACGTCGAGGCTCGCGTGCGTCTGCGCGAGCGCGGACTCGACCGCGCGCCCGAGCGTCGCCGCGCGGTTGTACGTCGGGATCGCGATGGTGACGAGCGGGGCACTGGCGGCGCTCCCCTAGTGTCGTGATGCATTAATTCGGTTGCGGCGTGGCATGACGATGCCATGGCTACGAATCGTGCTGTCGAGATCGAGTTGTCAGATGACGAGCGCGCCCAGCTGCAGGCGTGGGCGCGCAGACCGACCAGCGCGCAGGCGCTCGCACAGCGCTCGCGGGTCGTGCTGCTGGCCGCGGAGGGATTGACGAACACCGAGGTCGCCGCGCGGCTGGGGGTCCGTCGCCCGATGGTGATCAAATGGTGGCCGCTTCGCCGAGCATCGCCTTGACGGGCTGCTGGATGAGCCTCGGCCCGGCCAGCCACGGACGGTCACCGACGCGCAAGTCGAGGAGGTGATCGTCAAGACGTTGGAGACAACGCCGAAGGACGCGACGCATTGGTCGACGCGGTCGATGGCCGCCGAGGTCGGCCTGACGCAGTCGGCGGTGCATCGCATCTGGAAGGCGTTCGGGCTGGCGCCGCATCGTCAGGACAGCTGGAAGCTGTCGCGCGATCCGCAGTTCGTGGCCAAGGTCCGTGACGTCGTCGGGCTGTACTTGAATCCGCCCGAGCGCGCCGTGGTCTTGTGCGTCGATGAGAAGTCTCAGATCCAGGCGTTGGATCGGACCGCGCCGATCTTGCCGATGCTGCCCGGCACCCCGCAGCGCGCCACGCACGACTACAAACGCGCCGGCACGTCGAGTCTGTACGCGGCGCTTGACCTCGCGACCGGCCAGGTCATCGGCCGGCTTCACAGCCGACATCGCGCGATCGAGTTCAAGAAGTTCTTGCAGACGATCGATCGCGAGGTCCCCGCCGATCTTGACGTGCACGTCGTGCTCGACAACAGCTCGACACACAAGACACCGGCCGTGAAGACGTGGCTGCAAGCGCACCCGAGGTTCGTCTTGCACTTCACCCCGACCAGCAGCTCGTGGCTGACCCTCGTCGAGCGCTGGTTCGGCGAGCTGACCACCAAGAAGCTGCGCCGCGGCGCGCACCGCTCGGTCCGCGAGCTCAACGCCGACATCCGCGCCTGGATCGAGAACTGGAACGACAATCCCAAGCCCTACGTCTGGACAAAGACCGCCGACCAGATCCTCGAATCGATCGCCCGCTACTGCGACCGAATTAACGAATCACGACACTAGCGCCGCGCGCGCGCCGCGGCCAGCGCGCGCAGGACGTCACGCGTCTCGCGCGCCGTGCCCTCCCAGCTGAACAGCTCGGCGCGCCGCGGCCCCGCGGCCCGCAACCGCTCGCGCAGGCCCGCGTCGGCGAGGATGCGCTCGATCCCGGCGCGGATCGCGTCGACCGAGAGCGGGTCGACGAGCACAGCGGCGTCGCCCGTGACCTCCGGCAGGCTCGAGAGGTTCGACGTCAGCACGGGCGCGCCGGCGCGCAGCGCCTCGAGCACCGGCAGGCCGAAGCCCTCGTACAGCGACGGGTAGCAGAACAGCTCGCAGCCGGCGTACAGCGCGGCGAGGTCGCCGTCGGGGACGAAGCCGAGCAGGCGGATCTTCGCGGCGCGCGCGGCGTCGACGATCGGAAGAGCCCTCGCGCGCGACCTCGCGCGGCGCGCGCGCGAGCGCGTGCGCCCGCCGGGCTGAACGCCCGCGCCGGCTTGCCGGCATCGACGCGGCCTACGCGCCTCCGCCGCGCGGGCTTGCCCGCCCATCGCCGCCGACCGACGGGGTGTGGATCGCGGTAGGGACCGCCCTTTCGGGCGGCCCCCCGCGCAGATCCCAGCGTCCGCTGCTAACGCACTGGGCTCCTGTCTTGGGTTCTGGCGTCAAAGCGCGTGTTCGGCCAGGGATGCTTGATGCGCGGCGGAGGAAGCCACTGCGCGACGATGCGACTCATCCGCGTCCAGCTCAGGCTCGATCGCTGGCTGCGGCGCCGAAGCACCCGCCACCAGTCTCGAACCAGCCAGTGGCGGACCGTGCCGATCGCTTCGCTGTTGCCGGGCACCGCGTAGTAGTTGAGGTGTCCGGTGTAGACGCTGCGCAGCCAGGCTCCCTGTTCTCGGATCGGCAGATGCATGCGGCGACGCATCTCGGCTCTCACCGAGCGGCGTTTGGCACGCATCCGTTTCTTCTCGGTCACGCGACCGAGCCGGAACCGGCCGTTCATGTCTATGACTGGCCCGCGCTACAGCGCACGTGCTACCGCTGGTGGACCAAGCGGCTGCGGCGCACGTTCGCGCTGTTCGACGTCACGCGGATCGACCACTTCCGCGGCTTCGTCGCGTACTGGGCGGTGCCTTCGAGCGCGAAGGACGCGCGCGGCGGGCGCTGGGTGCGCGGGCCGGGCCAGGCGGTGTTCGATGCCGCCGCGCGGGAGCTCGGGGAGCTGCCGGTCATCGCCGAGGATCTCGGCGTCGTGACCCCGCCGTGACGCGGCTGCGCCGTGAGCTCGGCTTCCCGGGCATGGTCGTCATGCAGTGGGGCTTCGATCCCGACGACCCGCACGGGCCGCACCGCCTCGAGCACCATGTGGCCGACAGCGTCGTCTACACGGGCACCCACGACAACGACACGCTGCCGGGCTGGTGGGCGACGTTGCCCGACGCCCCGCGGCGCGCCGCGGAGGCGCAGATCGCCGAGCTGGGCTTGCAATGAGGACGAGCCGTGGTGGTCGCTCATCCGCCTGACGTTCAGCTCGCCCGCCCGCCTGGCGATGCTCCAGGCGCAGGACGTGCTCGGCCTCGGCAGCGAGGCGCGGATGAACATCCCCGGTCGCGCGACGGGCTCGTGGCGCTGGCGGATGGCGCCCGGGGCACTGACCGACGAGCATGCACGCCGGCTGCGCGCGGCAACCGAGGAGGCCGCCCGCTTGGCGCAAGGATGATCAGCCCGCGGTCGTCACGGGCACACCAGGCCGGATGCGCGCTGCGAGCCACCGGATGGCGCGATCACCCAGTCGGACGCAGCCGTGGGAGACCGCGGTCCCCGGTCTGCCGCCGAGGTTCCCCACCCCGTGGATGCCGATCTGGCCTGGTCCCCCGGCGAACTCCTGCAGCACGTTGGAGCGCGCGCTGGTGGCCAGGACAAACGGTGCGCCGGCGCTGCCGGCCGATAGGCGGATGCTCTCTTCGACGAAGAAGCGGCCGTGCGGAGTGGGTGTCGAGGGCTTCCCCACGATCCCCGTGAACGACCGCACACGGCGCCCGTCGTAGTACGCCCGAACCCGACGATCGGACGTCGTGATGACGATGTGCCAGCTCGTGTCCTTCAGCACGGTCCCCTGCTTCTTGATCCATCCTTGCGAGCCGTTCGGGCGACCGGGGACGAGGACGCGCAGCCACAGCTGCCCATCCGCGCTGGTGCCGCGCGCGGTGACCGGGAGGACCGTCTGCCCTCCGGTGATCGGCCGCGATGCCTGCACGCTTGTCACCGTCGATCGGCCCGCCTTGAGTGTCGAGAACACCTTATGGGGTGTGAGCAGCATGGCGAGCTCTTGCGTGGGCGCCACGATCCTGCGCGCCTCGGCGCGTGCCGAAGCGAGCGCTCCGGTCGCGAACGCGGCCGCCGCTCCGGCGCACGCCAGAAGCGTCAGCCGCACGCCGCTATGGAGCTTCGTAGTGGACGTTGCCCGCATCGTCGCGCTGGGTCACAACGAACCGCGTGGTGGTGCGAGCACCCACCGCCATGCAGGAGAACACCAGACCCTTCTTTTGGTGCACACCGGACGGACAGCTGACATGGACGCGTTGCTTGCGCTGTGCCATGGTGCTTTCTTCGATCGCGCGCTCGACCTTCTCGGTATTGAGGATTGTGGGCGACTCCGACGAGCCGCAGGCGGTCGCACCGATGCTCCCAGCAAGGACAGTCGCTGTGACCAGCGAGTGCATGTGGCGAGCGTTGCTGCGTGGCATCGGCATTGCACCACTAGCCGATCTTCTCGAGGGAGATCGACGCGTTCACGTTCTGTTGCGTTCCGCCGGCAAGCGTCTGCAGGGTCACTGCCGAGGCCGAGGTGTGATTTGTCACCGACAGAACATCGGCCGCCGCGAGGGTCACGATCGCGTAACCGCTCGTGTTCTGCTGGGTGCCAGCGCCTGAGCCGTAGATCGTGCCGGGAACGAGGGATTGGTTGACGAACAACGCCATCTGATTCGGTTCGACACCCGAGACGGAGAACGTGACCCTGTAGATGCCCGCATTGACGAGCTGGATCCCGGAGCTGCCGGGTGCATGGATGACGCCCGGGCTCAGGATGCCATTGCTGTCGAAGACGATGTCTGCTTCCCTGGGCACGGTCTGGGCGCCGACGTTGTAGACGTAGGCGTACTCGGCCAGTCCGTTCGTGCCATTCGCACCGGCTGGGCCTTGCGCGCCGGTCGCGCCCGTGGCGCCGGTCGGACCCGCAGCTCCAGCGGTTCCCGTCGGTCCGGCGGTGCCCACGGGTCCGGTGGCTCCGGTGTCTCCCCGAGGTCCGGCGTCTCCGGTGGGGCCTGCCGATCCCGCGGGCCCGGCCGGGCCCGCAGCGCCCGCGTCGCCCTGTCCGCCGGTCGCGCCGGTGGGACCCGCCGAGCCCGTGGTGCCTGGTGAGCCCGCGGGCCCTGTGGATCCGGCAGCGCCCACGTCGCCCTTGACGCCGGTCGCGCCGGTCGCGCCGGTGGACCCCTGCGGGCCGGCTGCGCCCACGTCGCCCTGCACGCCGGTCGCGCCGGTCGCGCCGGTGGACCCCTGCGGGCCGGCTGCGCCCACGTCGCCCTGCACGCCGGTCGCGCCGGTCGCGCCGGTCGCGCCGGTCGCGCCGGTGGACCCCTGCGGGCCGGCTGCGCCCACGTCGCCCTGCACGCCGGCCGCGCCGGTCGCGCCGGTCGCGCCGGTGGACCCCTGCGGGCCGGCTGCGCCCACGTCGCCCTGCACGCCGGTCGCGCCGGTGGACCCCTGCGGGCCGGCTGCGCCCACGTCGCCCTGCACGCCGGTCGCGCCGGCGGCTCCGGTGGACCCCTGCGGGCCGGCTGCGCCCGCGTCGCCCTGCACGCCGGCCGCGCCGGTGGGGCCGGTGGGTCCTGCTGAGCCCGCGGGACCTGCCGAGCCCGCGGGGCCTGCAGAGCCCGCAGCGCCCACGTCGCCCGTGACGCCGGTCGCGCCGGTAGACCCCTGCGGGCCGGCTGCGCCGGTGGCGCCGATGGCTCCGGTGGATCCCTGCAGGCCGGCTGCGCCGGTGGCGCCGGTCGCGCCGGCTGGGCCGTTCGCCCCTGCTGGGCCCGAGGGGCCCGTGTCGCCCGCCGTGCCGGTGGCCCCGGTCGGGCCCGCCGAGCCGGTGGCCCCGGTTGAGCCCGCAGCGCCTGTGTCGCCCTTGACGCCGGTCGCACCGGTCGCACCCGTCGCGCCCGTCGCGCCGCCGGCTCCGGTGAGGCCCTGCGGGCCGGCTGCGCCGGTGTCGCCGGTGTCGCCCGCGATGCCGGCGGCTCCGGTGTCGCCTTGCGCGCCGGCGGGTCCGCCGGGACCTGCAGCGCCGGTAGCTCCTTGCGAGCCAGTGAGCCCCGTCGAACCCTGCGAGCCAGTGAGCCCCGTCGAACCTGCGGCGCCGGTACTGCCCGTGACACCTTGGACGCCTTGCGTGCCGGCGGCACCGGTTGAACCATCGACTCCGGACGATCCGCCGGTACCGGAGGCACCGGTCTTGCCGGTCTTGCCGTCGGCACCCGTCTTGCCCCGGAGTCCTCGTGGACCTCGAGCGCCGCGTTTGCCCCGGCAGGTCGACGGCTGCGGGGGAGAGCACGTGGAGGCACTCGAGGCCTGAGCTCCGCGGACGCTACCCGCCTGCGCCGATGGATTGCACGGCGGAAGAGGGCGCGGCGGGCAAGCCGCCACAGCCAGGCCGACCGGCCCCAAGACTGCGACCGCAAGAACAGTGACGAGCAGGAACCTGCGGTGGCGCGCGCCGAACATCACTGGACCTGCTTTCCTGAGATCAGGTCCCGCGGGTAGCGGTCCGCCGTGCAATCCCATTGGTATTAGACGGAGAACCGCGCGTTGGCCTCAATAAAAGCCAACTGGCAAGCTACAACCGTCACACGATGTAACGATGGAGAAAGGGACGAGAAGCCGAGAAGGGTGTTCTCGCCTAGATCACCCGAACTTAGCACGCTCGTCAATACCCAACAAGACGCGCCGGCGAGGCGACCCAGTTCCTTGAACTGCACCGGGGTGAGCGGCTCGCTGCCGCGCAAGGCGCGCTCCTCGGCGCGCGTCAGTGCCGGACCCGGCGGCTTGGCTTGCGGCTGCGGCGTCACGACATTACGGCGTGTCCGTCTCTCCGCTCTCACGGTGGCCCCTCTCACGGTTGCTCGATCCGCTTCCGTGATCGCGGCCTGCACACTCCCCTCGGCGCGTCTCCGCCGCCGGCGCAGCGAGCCTAAACGCGACCGTCCATCAAGGCGGACACGCCGTAGGCTGCCGTCGCCATGGCCGCTCCCGCCAGCGCCGACGCGATCCGCGACGTCAACACACGCTACCACGACGCCGCCGCCGAGCACTACGACACGAAGTGGGGCGTCGACTACGGCGACATTCGGCCGCAACCAGGTCCGCGGCAAGCTGCACAAGCTCCTCGGCAAGCCGCTGCCGACGTTCGCGCTCTCTGGAGATCGGTGCGGGGACCGGCTACTTCACCCTGAACATGCTCCAGGACGGCACCGTGCACGAGGCGACGGCGACCGACATCTCGCCGGGGATGCTCGATGCGCTGCAGGGCAACGCCGAGCGGCTCGGCGTGCGCGTGCAGACCGCCGCGTGCGACGCCGAGCGGCTGCCGTTCGCCGACGAGTCCTTCGACCTCGTGCTCGGCCACGCCGTCCTGCACCACCTCCCCCACCTCGACGATGCGTTCGCCGAGTTCAAGCGGGTGCTCAAGCCGGGCGGCCGCTTCGTCTTCGCGGGCGAGCCGTCGCGCACCGGCGACCGCATCGCCGCGTACCCGAAGGGCGCGGGCCTGCGGCTCGCCCCGCTCTGGCGTCGGGTCATCGGCGCGCCCCTCGGAGAGCCATGTGACCGGGCAGAACGACGCGATGTGGACCGAGGCGCCGGCGACCTCGACGGCGAGTCGCTCGAGCCGTTCGTCGACGTGCACGCGTTCACGCCCGACGACCTCGACGCCTGGGCCCGCGGCGCCGGCTTCGAGGACGTCGAGGTCCGCGGCGAGGAGCTGCTCGCCAACTGGTTCGGCTGGTTGAACCGCACGCTCGAGGCCACCGCCCACCCGGAGGACGTGCCCTGGCTCTGGCGCCAGTACGCGTTCGCGGGTACCTGCTGCTCCAGCGCCCGGACGTCGCGCTGCTCTAAGGCCGCCTGCCCGCGGCGGTCTTCTACAACCTCATGATCGCGGGCCGCAAGCGAGGCTGAGGGCATGAGCTCCGCCACCCCGCGCGTACGGGGAGCCGCCGCCACGAGTGCTGCCTCCACCCGCGACGGCGCCGCAGCGCGGCGCCTGGGGCTCGTCGCGCTCGGCGACAGCATCACGGTCGGCGAGGGGTCGATGACGCTCGGCGTGACGCCGCTGGTCGTGGGCGCAGTGGCTGGCCCGCTCGCTCGACCTCCCGTTCACCTCCTACGCCTTCAACGGCGCGACGACCGCCGACGTCCTGCGCGAGCAGCTGCCGCGCGTGCGCGCCGACCATGACCTCGCCGCGATCTACGCCGGCGTCAACGAGGTCCGCGACCCGGGCTTCGACCTCACCGCCTACGAGCGCGACCTCGACGCCGTCGCCGCAGGGCTCGCGGGCGCGCGTCACGCGGTTGCTCATGGTGACGCTGCCGCACGACCTCGGCCGGCCGACGTCGGCGCCCAAGCCGCCGCACGCGAGCTCGGTCGTGCGGCGCATCGCCGGACGCCATCGAGCCACGGTCGTCGACCTGTCGGACTTCGGCGGCTGGACGCTCGTCCTGCCCGACACGGTCCATCCGACAGCGGTCGGCCAGTTCGAGATCGCCGACCGGGCGGCGCGCGCACTCGGCGCGAAGGTCCTGCCGTCGGCGCTTGCCGGCGAGCGGACCGGCTCGGACGCGCGCTACGCGCCGGCGCACGCCAGAGCAAATGTCAAGCTGAAGTCCGGCGCGCGGGCCCGCGGCGATTGGCGTATCACCGCGACGCCGCGAGCGCTCTTACTCGTGATGGCACGCTCACCGACCCGCAGAGCAGCGCGCCGATCGGCTCCCCAGCCGCTCCCCCGGCACCCGAACGGCCCGCTGTCGCCCCGGTGACCGAGCCGCCGGCCGCCGCCACGATGCCCCTCGTGGCCGGCGGCCGGCGGTCCGCGCCAGCGGACGGCGCGCCGAGCGCCTTCAGATTTCCCCCGGCGAGCCGACCCGGCGATACAGTCGCGCCATGTTGCGTCCTGCAAGCTGGATCAGGCCGGCGGGTGGGAGTCCCGTCCCGGTAGGCGCCGGAGCGCCGGGTAGCAGGCCCCGGTCTCGGGGAGAGATCCTCGTGGCTGAGCGGGGTGTCGAGAGCCTCTTTGGAGGGAGCAAGCGCGTGGGCTGGGATTGCTGCCTCGTCAGACTCACGATCGGGGAGCCGGGCCGCTCATGTCACGGCGAAGGCCGTGTCCGCCAGTCCTGGTTGCGGATCGGGTGCGGCGGGTCCCTGCGGGGTAGGGAGACTTGCACGCGCGCAAGGTCTGATCGCGGAACAGGAGAGGCCCGTCTGCGCAGCCTCGTCAGCGAAGACCGACTTGTATAAGCCGATGGCGAAAGCGGGCGGAGCGCAGCGGGAGTCCGAGGGGGTCGTAGTAGCCGGGATCGGCGTGCAGAACAACGCGCCGGGAGCGAAGGACCCGTGCTTTGATCACGCGTGCCCTCTCGTCAACGTCCGCGAGACGCTCACCATCGAGGAATCAATGAACCTTGAGGGCGAGAACGGAGCAACGCCAGGATGTTGGAGAAGAGCACGAATGGAGCCGAGGCTGCCGCCGGCCGCGAAGACCAGGGAGGCGTAGCCGAGCTGGGATTCGGGGCCGGCGGGCGCGCTGCGCCCGGGGTCCCCGACCCTGAGCTGACGTTGCAGGCCAAGCGTCGGTCGTTCACCGCGAAGTACAAGCTGGAGGTCCTCGAGAAGGCCGAGGCGTGCACCAAGCCGGGTGAGATCGGCGAGCTGCTGCGCCGCGAGGGGCTCTACACGTCGCATCTGACGTACTGGCGCAAGCAGCAGCGCGACGGGGCGCTGAAGGAGCTCGGCCGCCCACGCGGGCGCAAGCCGGTCGACCGGCGCGATGAGGAGGTCGCGAAGCTCAAGCGGAAGCTGGAGCGCTCCGAGGCCGAGCTTGTGAAGGCGCGTCGGGCGATCGAGATCCAGGGAAACGTCTCAGCGCTGTTGGAGGAGATGCTCGGTTCCGAGAGCGCGCCGAGGAGCACCGAGCGATGATCGCCGCCACGGTCGAAGAGCTGACGCCGTTGATCGGCACCAGGCCGGCGTGCCGGGCGCTGGGCGCGTCGCCGGCGACGATCTACCGTCGGCGCCGCCCGCCCCAGCCACGGCCGGCGCGGCCGCGACCGACGCCCGCCAGGGCACTGAGCGAGCCCGAGCGCCAGCAGGTGCTCGAGGTGCTGCACTCGGAGCGTTTCGTCGACGTTTCGCCGGAGGAGACCTGGGCGACGCTGCTAGACGAGGGCACCTATCTGTGCTCGACCCGCACGATGTACCGGATCCTCGCCGCCCATCACGGCGGCGTCAGAGAGCGGCGCGGCCAGCTCACCCATCCCGCCTACGCGAAGCCCGAGCTGCTCGCCGAGCGGCCCAACGAGCTGTGGTCCTGGGACGTGAGCAAGCTGAAGGGCCCGGCGAAGTGGACCTGGTTCTACCTGTACGTGATCCTCGACGTGTTCAGCCGCTACATCGTCGGCTGGACGGTCCAGTACCGCGAGAACGCCCAGCTGGCCAAGGCCCTGATTGAGCAGGCCGCCGAGCAGCAGCAGATCACCCCCAAGATCCTGACGT
The DNA here is from genome assembly GCA_963766525.1 of uncultured Actinomycetes bacterium. GTDB lineage: Bacteria > Actinomycetota > Thermoleophilia > Solirubrobacterales > Solirubrobacteraceae > CADCVQ01. The sequence goes on along the minus strand of CAVYAX010000058.1, from coordinate 144,422 downwards.
TGCACGCCGACCGCGGCGCGCCGCAGCGCGCCAAGCCGGTCGCGTTCCTGCTCGCGGATCTCGGCATCACGAAGACGCACAGCCGGCCATACACCTCCAGCGACAACCCCTACTCGGAGTCGAACTTCAAGACCCTGAAGTACCGGCCCTGGTTTGCGTCTGAGTTCGCGCCACACATCGGCGGTTTGATCAGTCCGCATCTGGCAGCCTTTCGGGCCTGTCCAGAAGGAGTCGATGATGAGCGTGCAGTCCAACGGTACCGGCCCGTCGGGCCGTCGAGCGAAGCGGTTTTTGTCGCCGAGCGAGAAGTACGAGATCTGGCTGTCGCTGGTTCGTGGCGAGTACACGATCAGCGAGGCGGCCGACCGCTCCGGCGTCGATCGCTCGACGGTGATGAAGCTGCGCACGGTCGCCAGGCAGGGGGCGCTGGACGCGTTGGCGGCGTCGAAGCCCGGGGTGCGGGCGGGCGGCGGCACGGATCCGGAGCTGGTTGCAACGCGGGCGGAGATCGCCAGGCTGTCGGAGGCGCTGAAGGAGATGGGCGTGCGGTTGATGCTGGCGGAGGGAAAAGGGCGCTGGGACTGAGTGGCCGGGTCCCGCTGCGGGTGCCGGCGGCCACCAAGCACGAGCTGCTGACGCTGATAGATCGGGCGATGAGCGACGGTTGGGATCACCGCCGCGTGTGCTCGTACCTGGAGCTCGGCGAGACACGCGCGTGGCGCTGGCGCGAGCGCCGCCAGGCGGGGACGCTTGAGGACCGTCGGCCGGGCGGCGGCGCGCTGCACGCGATCACCCCGGACGAGGAGACCGCGGTCATCGCGGTCTTCGAGCAGCATGGGCTGACGGACCGTTCGCATCGCAAACTCGCGCACCGCGGCAGCTACGAGGGCGTGGTGTGGGTGTCGGAGTCGACGGTCCGCAGGGTGCTCGCCGCGCACGGCCTCAGGGTCCGCGGGCCGCGCCGCGCCGGGCGCTCGGAGCGCACTCCGTTTCCCGAATGGGCTGCATATGAGCGCCATTCGATCTGGATTTACGACACGACGCGGTTCGCGCGCTGCCGCGCCACGTATGTCGTAATGATCATGGATCTCGTCACGCGCAAGTGGATCTGCGAGGTCGTCTCGGCCGAGGAGACCGGGCTGCAGGTGCAGCTCGCGTTCACGCTCGCGCTCGAGCAGGAGGGCCTGCTGGACCGCGTCGACGAGTATCAGCGCCGGCTCGCCGACCCGACCGTCGACGATCCGGCCCGCCCGGTCCTGTTGGCTGTGTCCGACAACGGGCCGCAGATGACGTCCGGGTCGACCAGGGAGTTCTTGGCGATGTGCGCGATCGCGCAGCACTTCGGCCGGCCGGGCACCCCGACCGACCAGGCGTGGATCGAGAGCCTGTTCAGCCACGTCAAGGCCGACTGGCCGCACCTGGACCGCATCACCGACCCCGCCGTCCTGCGCGCCGAGCTCGCCACGGTCCGCGAGGAGTACAACACCAAGCGCTTGCATGCCGGCATCGGCTACGTCACCCCCGACGACGAACACGAAGGCCGCGGCCCCGCGATCCGCCAAGCCCGCCGCGTCGGCATGCGACGCGCCCGCCGGCTGCGGATCGCTCACAACCGCGCCCGACGACAGGAGCAGCCGTGAGAGCCGCGCACCCCGCGGGCAGCCCTGCTGCCCGCCTGACCGACACCATCAGCGCAGCGAGGACGGCCTGTCAAGGGCAGCCCGACAGGGCCGAGCAGCGCGAGCTGCGCAGCGGTGCTCTTGACAGGACGCCGCAGCGAAGCTACCCCTACCACCAACACCACACCGCCCGACCCGCCCGATGCGGTCTGATTGCCGGCCGGATGCGTGGCGTTAGCTCAGACACACCTCAGCCCGAGTTCCCCGCCCGGTTCAAAGACATCGACCACGCCCGCGCTCACTGCCGAGCGTTCGGTCGAGGCTGGTACAACCACGCCCACCGTCATTCCGGGATCGGGCTGATGACCCCGGCGCATTCCACCACGGCCACGCCGCACGCTGCATCGCCGCGGGACAGACGTGCTCGACGCGGCCTACCGCGGCACCCGAGCGGTTCGTTCGCAGAGCCGCCCGCTCCGCCCGAGCTGCCTACCTCAGCGTGGATCAACAAGCCTCGAAGGAGGTCGCCGCCGCTCACTAATATCGAACGTCGAGGCGTCCCACCGAGCTTGACAGGCTCCGTGGACGGGGGTAAGCGTTAGGGCATGGTCGCCATGGTGCGATCCAACGACCCCGGCGAGTGTTCGCTCGCTGACCCGTGCGCCGCCCTGGAGTTGAGGGCTGGTGGCGGGGACGTGCGAGAACTTCAACGCACGCTATACGCATGTGCAAAGCGGTCCCCGGATCGTCGTTTTCACGCGCTGTTTGACCGTGTCTGCAGGAGTGACGTCCTGCGGGAGGCGTGGCGGCGCGTGAAGGGGAACCGTGGGGCGGCCGGCGTCGACAGGATGACGCTGGCTGAGGTCGAGGCGTATGGCGTCGAGCGGATGCTCGGCGAGTTGCAAGGTGCGCTTGGAGCTGGTTCGTATCGTCCCGCGCCGGTTCGGCGTGTGATGATCGAAAGGTCAGATGGTGGCCGCAGGCCGTTGGGCATCCCGACGGTGCGTGATCGTGTCGTTCAGCAGGCGACCCGGTTGGTGCTGGAACCGATCTTCGAGGCCGACTTCTTGTCGGTCTCGTATGGGTTTGGCCCGAAGCGGTCGGCGACGGACGCTGCGGAGCGTATCCGGGTCTCCTTCCCGCGCGGGTGCGTGTGGGTGTTGGAGGCCGACATTCGTGACTACTTCGGCTCGATCGATCAGCAGCGGTTGCTGGCGCTTGTTGCCGAGCGCGTGTCGGACAGGCGGGTGCTCAAGCTGCTGCGACGGTGGCTTGAGGCGGGGGTGATGGAGGACGGGGTGTTCTCGGAGACGGTCTCCGGGACGCCGCAGGGTGGCGTGATCTCGCCGCTGTTGTCCAACATCTATTTGCACGCGTTTGATCGTGCGATGACCGAGCGTGGCATCGGCGAGCTTGTCCGTTACGCGGACGATCTCGTCGTGCTGTGCCGCTCTGAGTGCGACGCGAACGCGGCCCTTCAGGCGGCCGGGGAGATCCTCGGCGACCTTGGGCTCAGGCTGCATCCGGAGAAGACGAAGGTGGTGGATCTCAGGGAGGGCCGCGAAGGCTTTGACTTTCTCGGTTGGCACTTCCGGGCGCGTGTGTCGGGCCGGTTGCTGGAGCGCGGCGTTCGCCGCTACTACCTGCACCGATGGCCCTCGCAACGCTCGATGAAGCGCATCCGCAGAAGGTCAAGGCCAAGACCGGCCGCGACCGCGTGGGAATAGGGAGATATACCCAGATGTTGTGGATGGGCTTGAGAACGAAGGCGGCGTACCTTCCCGGTTGATGAAGACCGATGCCGGTGTTGGCCGGCAGGAAGGCACGCCATGCAGGATGTTCGCAGGCTCCCCATCGAGGGGAACGAAGAGGTCGCGGTCACGCTCGACGAGCTCGCCCGGGAGGGTGCTCGCCGGATGATTGCCGCGGCTCTGGAGGTCGAGGTCGAGCAGTACGTCGCGTCGTTCACCGAGGAGGTCGACGAGGCCGGCAAGCGGCTGGTCGTGCGCAACGGCCGCGCGAAGGAGCGCGGGCTGACGGTCGGGTCAGGAACGATGCGCCTGCGCGCGCCACGCGTCAACGACAAGCGCGTGGACCCCGACAGCGGCGAGCGCAAGAAGTTCAGCTCCAGGATCTTGCCGGCCTACGCGCGCCGCTCGCCGAAGGTCACCGACGTGCTGCCGGTCTTGTATCTGCGCGGGTTGTCGACCGGGGACTTCGGCCCGGCGTTGCGCGACCTACTCGGCGAGGACGCGTCGGGGCTGTCGGCCAGCTCGGTTCAGCGCCTCACCGAGCAGTGGCAGGCCGATCACGCCGCATTTCGTCAGCGCAGCCTCAGGTTCCACAAGTACGCCTACTTGTTCGTCGACGGGATCCACATGAGCATCCGCCTCGGTGAGGACGATCGCCTGTGCCTGCTCGTCGTCATCGGCGTCCGCGAGGACGGCGAGAAGGAACTGCTCGCCGTCGAGGACGGCTACCGCGAGAGCACCGACTCCTGGGCCGCCGTCCTGCGCGACCTCAAGACTCGTGGCTTGAACGTGCCCAAGCTCGTGACCGGCGACGGCGCGCTCGGCGCATGGGTCGCCCTCAGAGATGTCTTTCCCGACGCGACAGAGCAGCGTTGCTGGGTCCACAAGACGGCGAATGTCTTGGACGCGATGCCCAAGCGCCTGCAGCCACGGGCCAAGAGCTTGCTGCACGAGATGGCCGAAGCGCCGACCGAAGCCGACGCACGGGCCGCCCGTGAGCGCTTCCGCTCGGAGTTCGATGCCAAGTACCCCAAGGCGACCGCGAAGCTCGACCGCGACTGGGACGCGCTGACGGCGTTCTACGCGTTCCCCGCCGAGCACTGGCGCCATCTGCGCACGACCAACCCGATCGAGTCGAGCTTCGCAACCGTCCGGCTGCGCACCAAGGTCACCAAGGGCGCGGGATCCAAGAAGGCCGCGCTCGCGATGGCCTACAAGCTGCTGGATGCCGCCCAGGCACGCTGGCGCAGGTTCAACGGCCACGAGCTGATCGCCGACGTCCTCGACGGCGTGACGTTCAAGGACGGCGAGCGGGTCATCGAAGAGGACAACGACAACAGCATCGACGAGAAGGTCGCCGTCTGAGCGTTCTCACGCCAACTCATCCACAACATTTGACAATAACTCGGGTCGGAGATGTCCGCGAGTTGATCGCGGAGCTCAACCCGATCCTGCGAGGCTGGGGCAACTACTTTCGCACCGGCAACGCCGCCGACGAGTTCATGAGCTCGACCGCTACGTCGCGTGGCGGCTCAAGCGCCTGCTCGTCAAGCGCAAGGGCCGCAACCTGCGCGCCGGAGAGGCCGCCGCCTGGACCCCCGACTGGCTAGGAGCTCACGGCCTTGTATCGGCTGATGGGCACGACCCGCTACCCCGGGGCCGCGTAAGCGATGCGAAGACGATCATCGGTAAGCCGTGTGCGGGAAAACCGCACGCACGGAATTGAAAGGGGAACGGGGAACCAGACCCGCCGCTGGCGGGCACTGCGCCCCTGACTACCAATGCCTGTGGCGCGCGAGCCGGCGGTTGCGACGACGCCCCGCTCTCCGACGCGGCAGCTGCCTGCGGCGGGCACGGCCGTCGGGGCGACGCAGCTGCGCGTAGATCGCGAGGTGCAGCCGCGCGACGCGCTCGCCGGGCACCTGCAGCGCGCGGTCCTCGCGCGTGCCGCCGAGGGCAACGTCGTGACGAAGGAGAACGCCAAGGCGATTATCGACCAGCACCTCCTTACCTGGTACACCAGCGCGCGCATGGGCGTGGAGAAGGCCGACGTCTCCGCTGCCGACGAGAGCTTGATGTGGTTTAGCGTCGCCGCGGCGGGCAACATGCTGTGGGCCGCGACGGCGTTCGTGGCCCCCGAGGCAGTCATCGCCATCAGGGTGATGTCGCTCGTCGGAGCGGCGATCGGCTCAGGCACGATCGCGACGGGCAAGCAGCTCCTCGCGCAGAAGAGCCCCTCCGATGCCCTCAAGCAGCTGATCGTCAGGGGCATGAGCGCGCGCTACGCCCGGCTGCAGAAGGACGTCGGCCTCACGGACCGCGTGTTCGAAGCGTTCCAGCGTGCGGCCGCGGGAGACGCGATGGATGCGGGGCAGGCGCATGACCGGCGCGAGCTCGCGTGGCGGTCGATGTTCAAGGACAGCGTCCCGTACAACGACCTCGCGGGGATCGAGAACGAGACGAAGGCGAACGTCGAGGCGATCTGGGCGCAGTTCAAGGAGGCGTTCGACAGCTACGTGCCCCCCTGGCCGGGGCAAGTCAGCGAGGAGCGCCTCGCGTCCGACGTCCCGGTCCTCTTCAACCGAGCGCTTCGCGCATCGGGGGTGGAGGCGCAGGTGCTCGACGCCGAGAAGGCGGCGGGGCCGGCACCCAGCGACCCATTCCGGATGCTGCGGCCACAGGCGCCCGATCCATACGCCTTCCGCCGCCCACCGATCTGGGTGAGAGGGACGTTCTAGCTCCTACCATGACGGCATGGCCGTCCTCATCGCCTCCGACCTCAGCAAGGACATGGCTGGCAACCCGCTGCTGCGCGGGGTGTCGTTCAAGCTCGAGCGCAAGGACCGCCTGACGATCGCCGGGCGCAACGGCGCCGGCAAGACGACGCTGCTGCGGATGCTCGCCGGGGAGACCTCGATCGACGGCGGCGACCTGAGCTTCGAGAAAGGCTGCAAGGTCTCGCTGCACGACCAGCGCCCGCCGACCGCGCGCTTCGCGGGCGGTGCCCACCGCTCGCTCACGCTGCGAGAGTACGTGCTCAGCGGGTGCGCCGAGCTGATCGCGGTCGAGGCCGACCTCACGCGGCTGGCTCAGAAGATGGCCGACGGCGACGAGGCCGCCTTCGCGCAGTACTCGCGCGCCGAGGCGCGCCTCGAGCACGCCGGCGGCTGGACGTGGCGCGACCGCGCGACCTCGATGGTGCGGGGATTGGGCTTCGAGGACGAGGCCGACCTCGACCGCCAGCTGTCGACGTTCTCCGGCGGCGAGCTCACGCGCGCCTCGCTGGCGCGCGCCCTGGCCGGCGACCCCGACCTGCTGCTGCTCGACGAGCCCACGAACCACCTCGACATCGAGTCGCTGGAGTGGCTGGAGAAGACGCTGGTCTCGTTGGACACGGCCATCGTGCTCGTCGCCCACGACCGCTGGTTCCTCGAGGCGGTCGGCACCGGCGTGCTCGAGCTCGAGGCCGGGCGCTCGCGCTACTTCCCCGGCACGTGGACGCAGTGGCGCACGGAGCAGGCCGCGCGCGAGATCGCGATGGGCCGCCAGATCGACAAGCAGCAGGCCGAGATCGCGCGGCTGGAGCGGTTCGTCGAGCGCTTCCGGGCGAAGGCGACGAAGGCCAAGCAGGCGCAGTCGCGCGTCAAGCGCCTCGACAAGATCGAGCGGATCGAGCGCGACCCGCGCGATCGCGCGGGGCTGAAGTTCGACTTCAAGGCGCCGGAGCGCTCCGGGCGCGTCGTCTTCGAGCTGCTCGACGGGCGCATCGAGGTCGGGGCGAACCCGCCCAAGGTGCTGCTCGACGGCGCCGAGCTGTGGCTCGAGCGCGGCGAGCACGTGACGCTCGTCGGGCCCAACGGCGCCGGCAAGACGACGCTCATCGACACGCTGGCCGGCGTGCGGCCGCTCGCGCGCGGCAAGCTCTCGACGGGCCACAACGTAAAGATCGGCCACCTCTCCCAGCACGCGGAGGACCTCGGCAAGGGGGTGGGTGGGGACGGTTTCCGGGCGAACAAGGTCGTCGAGGCGTGCGCGGTGCACACGGGGCTGACGCCGAACAAGGCGCGCGCGCTGCTGGGCCGCTTCCTGTTCAGCGGCGAGGAGGCCGAGAAGCCGCTGGACGGGCTGTCCGGCGGCGAGCGGCGGCGGCTGTCGCTGGCGATCCTCGTCGCGAGCGGGGCCAACGTCCTGATCCTCGACGAGCCGACGAACCACCTCGACATCGAGAGCCGCGAGGCGCTGGAGGACGCGCTGCTCGCGTTCGAGGGCACGCTGCTGCTCGTCTCCCACGATCGCGCGCTGCTCGAAGCGGTCGGCACGCGGACGGTCGCCGTCGACGACGGCAAGCTGCGCTCCTACGAGGGCGGGTGGCAGGAGTACGTGCGCGTGCGCGAGGAGCGGCGGCTCGCCGCCCGCGCGGAGAAGGGCGCGAAGAACGAAGGCCGCGGCGGCTGCGGCGAAGGCCGCGGCGGCTCCGGCGAATGCCGCGGCTCCCGCCGCAAGCGCGCCGGCGGCGGCTCCCGCGGAGGACGCTCGGCGCCGCCAGCGCAAGCGCGCGAGGGCGGGGAAAGGGGCGAAGACGGCGAAGGCCGTGACCGGGCCCGAGTGCGCGAGCGAGAAGCTCGCGGCCGCGACGGCCAAGGCCATCACCGGCGCCAACGGCAACGGCAACGGCGTCCCGGCCGGCCAGCTCTCGAAGAACGCGCGCCGCCACATCCGCGAGCTCGAGCGCGAGATCGAGCGCGCGGAGGAGGCGCTGGCTGCGCTCGAGACCGAGCTCGCGCTGCCCGGCGCGTGGTCGTCGCCCGAGCGCTCGAAGGCGTCGACGGCCCGGCACGCGGCCGCCAAGCGCGAGGTCGAAGAGGCCTTCGCGCGCTGGGAAGCCGCCTCGCCGTAGCTGACTGGCGCCGTGACCCCCATATCCGGGGTCAACGCGCCAGGGGCAGGCGCACAATCAGGGAGCCCCGCCGTGCTTACCGCCCTCGCCACCCGCATCGCCGCCCGACCCAAGCGCACGCTGCTCCTCTCGCTGCTGTTCGTCATCGTCGCTGCCGCGCTCGGTGGCCCGGTCGTCGGAACGCTTGAGAACTCCGGCGGGTTCACGCCCGAGGACGCGGGCTCCGTCCAGGCCATCGCGCGCATCCAGTCGGCCACCGGCACCCAGGCCACGCCGCGGGTCGTCGCGCTCGTGCGGACGCCGTCGGGTGCCGAGTCGCGCGCCGCGAGGCGCCGGATCGCCGCGGTGCAGCGCACGCTGGTCGCCGATCCGGCGACGGCGTCTGTGGCCTCCGTGACATCGACGCGCGACGAGCGCTTCGTCAGCCGGGACGGCACGTCCACCTACCTCGCCGGGACGCTGAAGACCAGCGCGGACGAGGACCTCGTCGTCGAGCGGCTCGAGGCGGCCTTCGCCAAGCAGCCCGACGTCACGCTCGGCGGCTCGCTCTTCGCCCAGACCCAGCTCGGCGAGAGCGTCATCGCCGACCTCGGCCGCGCCGAGACGCTCGCCTTCCCGATCCTCTTCCTCCTGACCCTGCTCTTCTTCCGCGGTCGCGCGGCGGTGCTGCCGCTGGCCGTCGGGATCACGACGATCTTCGGCACGTTCCTCGTCCTCGCGGGCGTCAACCAGTTCTACGGCCTGTCGATCTTCGCGCTGAACCTCGTCATCGGGCTCGGGCTCGGCCTGGCGATCGACTACACGCTGTTCCTCGTCACGCGCTTCCGCGAGGAATTGCGCCATCAGGGCCCGGGGGCGGGCGCGATCCGGACGACGATGGAGACCGCGGGGCGCACGGTCGCCTACAGCGCGGTGACCGTCGCGCTGGCGCTGGTCACGCTGACGGTCTTCCCGCTCGGCTTCCTGCAGTCGATGGGGATCGCGGGCGCATCCGTCGCGATCGTCGCGGGGATCGCCTCGCTCGTCATCGCGCCGGCGCTGTTCGCGCTGTGGGGGGCGAAGCTCGCCATCCGGCGGCGCGGCCGGGAGCGGCCGGCCGAGTCGGGCGCCTGGTACCGGCTCTCGCACGCGGTAATGCGCCGCCCCGGGGTCGTGGCGCTGGTGACGGGTGTCGTCATGGTGGGCGTCGCGCTGCCGGCGCTCGGCGCGAACTGGACGCCCGTCGACTCGTCGGTCATCCCGAAGGACCAGAGCTCGCGCACGGTCGCCGACGCGCTCTCGCGGGACTACGGCGGGCAGGACACGAGCCCGCTGACGATCGCCTTGTCGGCGCCGGAGTCCGAGCGCGCCGGCGTGGCCGCCTACGCGGTCGCGCTGCGCGAGCTCGACGGCGTGCGGTCGGTGTCCGCGCCGCGCTCGCTGGACGGCGCGACGTGGCAGGTCGACGTCGCGGTCGCGGGCCAGCCCGACGGCGACGCGGCGCAGGCGCTCGTCGGCGAGGTCCGCGACAGCGCGGCGCCGTACCCGATCCTCGTGGGTGGCCTCGCGGCGGACTTCGTCGACCAGCAGGACGCGATCGGCTCCAGCCTCCCGCTCGCGATCGGCCTGCTCGTCGGGCTGACGATCCTCGTCCTGTGGCTCATGACGGGATCGCTGATCCTGCCGCTCAAGGCGATCGTGATGAACACGCTGACGGTCGGCGCGTCGCTGGGCGTGCTGACGCTGATCTTCCAGGAGGGGCGCTTCGAGTCGCTGCTCGGCTACACCGCCAACGGCGGGATCGAGCCGACGGACTTCCTCGTCGCCGCGGCGCTCGTGTTCGCGCTGTCGACGGACTACGGGGTCTTCCTGCTCGGCCGCATCAAGGAGGCGCGGGAAGGCGGCCTGCCCGACCGCGAAGCCGTCGCGATCGGCGTGGAGCGGACCGGGGCCGTGGTCACGGCGGCGGCGATCCTGCTCGCGGTGGCGATCGGCTCGTTCGTCACCTCGTCGATCTCGTTCATCCAGCAGATCGGCGTGGCCGCGGCGGCGGGCGTGCTGATCGACGCCTTCGTCGTGCGCGCGCTGCTCGTGCCCGCGTTGATGGCGCTGCTCGGCCAGTGGAACTGGTGGTCGCCGCGGTCGATGGCGCGGTTGCACCGGCGCATCGGCCTCGGCGAAGGCGCGGCGGGGGCGTAAGGCTCTTGCCGGTCCGCCCGGGCGGGTAAGCGGCGAGGCGTGTCCATCGCACGCCCAGCTCGGCTTCACGAGCGCCGCCCGGCGCGCCCGGGCAGCATCGCCCCGCTGCGCCAGGCCGTGGTCGCGTTCGCCGCGGACAACGGCGCGTCGCGCGATCGCTGCGAGGACGTCGCACTGGCGGTGTCGGAGGCGCTGACCGCGGTCGTCCACGCGCCGGAGCAGCGGGCCGACGCCGGCGACGTGGTCGTGGACGCGCACGTAGTCGACCGGTCGCTGCAGGTCGTCGTCTGCGACGAAGGCGAGGGGGCCCTGGCCCGCGACGACGACTCCGGGCTGGGGTTCGGCCTCGCGGTCATCGTCCGCTTGACCGACGGCTTCGAGATCGAGAACGCGACGCCGGGCATCCGCCTGCGGCTGGACTTCCAGCTCGACTAGCGTGCGCTCGGGGAACCGGGGCGAGCAGCTTCGGGAGGGCTCTATCCTGAACCGGCGGCTGCGCGCTGTTCAGGGTTGCGTAGACGCTGGCAGGCCCCGTGGTGACGCCTGTCCGCCGCAGCGGCGGAAGCCGGCACCAGGTATCTCGGAGAGGCACCCATTGCAGGACCCACCTGAACAGCTCACCCGGCCGGCGCAGCTGCACGAGGCGCAGCGGCTGCGCGTCACCTCGCGACGCGAGGGGCCGGTGCACTGGGTTCGCGCCTCCGGCGAGCTCGATCTCGCGTCGGCCGGCGCGGTGGACGCGGCGCTGCTGCGCGCCGAGCGCGGCGACGCGCGGCTGATCGTCCTCGACTTGTCCGGCGTCACGTTCATGGACTCGACCGGCATGCGGATCGTGCTGAGCGCCGAGGCGCGGTCGCGCGGCGAGTCGAACCGCCTGCGCGTGCGTCGCGGGCGCCCGACCGTCCAGCGCGTCTTCGGCATCTGCGGGGTCGAGGCGCTGCTGCCGTTCGTCGACTGATCTCGGCGTGCAGGTGTTATCGGCTGTTCATGCATTGGCTGCGGCGGGGGTGTAGAAGAGCGCCATGGCGACGGAGCGCGACGACCGGGTCCTCAAGCAGACGCACGTCCTGGGCGCGGTCATCGTGCCGTTCCTGCTCGTCGCGTTCGCGCTGCTGTACTTCTTCCCGGCCGACACGAAGAGCTACTTCGCGTGGGACGTGCAGCCCGAGCTCACCCCGATGATCATGGGGGCGGGCTACATCGCGGGCGCGTACTTCTTCGTGCGCGTCGCGCTCGAGCGGCGGTTTCACCGCGTCCACGTCGGCTTCCTGCCGGTGACCGCGTTCACGATCTTCATGGCGGTCGGCTCGTTCGCGCACCTCGATCGCTTTCTGCAGGACAACGTCGCCTTCTGGATCTGGATGGGGCTGTACGTGACGACGCCGGTCCTCGTCCCGCTGGCGTGGCTGGCCAACCGCAGGACGGATCCCGGCACGCTCGAGCCAGGCGAGCAGCTGCTGTCGGCGCGGGTGCGCGGGACGCTGCTCGGAGCCGGCGCGTTTCAGTCGCTCGTGGCCCTGGTCCTCCTGCTCTCGCCGTCGACGATGATCGACATCTGGCCGTGGATGCTCACGCCGCTCACCGCGCAGACCCTCGGCGGCTGGTTCGCGCTGCCGGGGATCACCGCGATCATGATGGGGCTCGACGGCCGGCCCAGCGCGATCCGCATCACGCTGCAAAGCCAGGTCATCGGCCTCACGCTGATCCTGATCGCGGTGGCGCGCGACTGGAGCAGCATCGACGACTCGAACGCGCTGTCCTACGTCCTGGTCGGCGGGCTCGCCGCGTTGCTGGCCGGGCTGCTCGCGCTCGACCTCCACATGCGTCGCCAGTTCTCGGGCGGCACGCAAGAAAACGCTATAACAGCTATCTGAGCGACCGTTTCTTGTCGTCAGTGGCAAGCTCGCGGCCTTTTCAAACGGGCACGGGGTTGACACCTTGTACGCATGAGCTCAGATCTCGCTTGGGGCCGGCGCTATCTCATGTGCCCGCCGGCCTACTTCGACGTCACGTACGCGATCAACCCGTGGATGGACCTCGCGATCCCGGTCGACAGTGAGCGCGCGCAGCGCCAATGGGACGCCCTCGTCGCCACGTACCGCGCGGCGGGCGCCGAGATCGAGGTGCTCGAGCCGCAACCGGGCCTGCCGGACCTCGTCTTCACCGCGAACCTCGGGATCGTCGACGCCGAGACGTTCGTCCCGGCGCGGATGCACGACGCCGAGCGCCGTCCGGAGACGCCGCACGCGGTGCGCTGGTTCGAACAGCACGGCTTCGAGATCCGCGAGCTGAGCGCGGCGATCACCCAGGAGGGCGCCGGCGACGCGCTGCCCTTCGGCGCGACGCTCGTCGCCGGGCACCGCTCGCGCTCCTCGCTCGCCGCGTACATGGACCTCGCGCGCCACGTCGGCGGGGCGATCCTGCCGGTCGAGCTCGCCGACCCGCGCTACTACCACGTCGACATCGTCTTCTGCCCGCTCGACTCGCGCACGGCGTTGTACGCGCCGGTCGCGCTCGACGGCGAGGGCGCCCGCGCGATCGCAACCCTCGTCCCGGACGCGATCGCGCTGACCGCCGGCGAGGCCGCCGCCTTCTGCGCGAACTCGGTCGTCATCGGGCGCACGGTCGTCATGCCGGCGTGCACGCCGCGCCTCGAGCGCGAGCTGCGCGCTCGTGGATTCGAGCCCGTCGTCGTCGACGTATCGGAGTTCCTCAAGGCCGGCGGTGGCCCGCGCTGCCTGACGCTCGCGCTCGACGTGCGGCTGGGCGCGCAGGCGCCCGCGGAGGGGGGCGCCGAAGATGAGCGCGCGGACGCGCTCGTCGCGCTGGGCGGGCCGGCGGCGGAGGCGCCCGTCGCGGAGGGCGTGGCCGTGGCGGCGGCGGCGCCGGTCGCGCACGACACCGCGGAGGACGCCGCGGCGGTCGCCGAGCGCTTCACCGCGCACAACTACCACCCGCTGCCGGTCACGGTCACGAGCGCCGAGGGCTGCTGGGTGCGCGACGACCGCGGGCGGCGCTACCTCGACGCGCTCTCCGCCTACTCCGCGCTGAACTTCGGCCACCGCCATCCGCGGCTCGTCGCCGCCGCGCACGCGCAGCTCGACCGCGTCACGCTCACGAGCCGCGCCTTCTCCAACGATCAGCTCGGGCCGTTCGCCCGGGAGCTGGCGGCGCTGACCGGCAAGGACCGCGTGCTGCCGATGAACACCGGCGCCGAGGCCGTCGAGACCGCGATCAAGGCCGCCCGCAAGTGGGGCTACGACGTCAAGGGCGTGGCGCCCGGCCGCGCCACGATCGTCGTCTGCGACGGCAACTTCCACGGACGCACGACGACCATCGTCTCGTTCTCCGGCGACGCCCTGGCGCGCGACGGCTTCGGCCCCTTCACGCCGGGCTTCGTCAGCGTCCCGTTCGGCGACGCCGCGGCGCTCGCGTCGGCGCTGCGCGCAAACCCCGACACCGTGGGCTTCCTCGTCGAGCCGGTCCAGGGCGAGGCGGGCGTCATCGTTCCGCCGGACGGCTACCTCCGCGAGGTGCGCGAGCTCTGCACGGAGCACGGCGTGCTGCTCGTCGCCGACGAGATCCAGTCCGGCCTCGGCCGCACCGGGCGCACGTTCGCCTGCGACCACGAGGACGTCGTGCCGGACCTCTACGTCCTCGGCAAGGCGCTCGGCGGCGGCATCCTCGCGCTGTCGGCGATCGCGGGGGACGACGACGTCCTCGGCGTCTTCGGCCCGGGGTCGCACGGCTCGACGTTCGGCGGCAACCCGCTCGCCTGCGCCGTCGGGCGCGCGGTGCTCGAGCTCCTGCGCACGGGCGAGCCGCAGGCCAACGCGCGGCGCATGGGCGCGCGCCTGCGCGACGGCCTCGACGCGGCCGGCCCGAGCGCGCTGCACGCGATCCGCTCGCGCGGGCTGTGGCTCGGCCTCGACCTCGCTGCGACCGGCCTGAGCGCCCGCGCCGCCTGCGAGCGGCTGCTCGAGCGCGGCGTCCTCGCCAAGGACACGCACGAGCGCACGATCCGCCTCGCGCCGCCGCTGACGATCGGCGCGGACGAGTGCGACTGGCTGCTCGACCGCCTGCTCGGGGTCCTCGGCGAGGTTCAGCCGGTGTTCCCGGCATCCTTTGCGGCATAGACGAGATCGACCGCCACATCGTCGCGCAGCTGCTCGAGGACGGACGCGTGAGCCTCGCGGAGCTCGGTGAGCGCGTGAGCCTCTCCTCGCCGGCGGTCAAGCGGCGGGTGGACCGGCTGCGCGCGAACGGCGTCATCACCGGGTTCACCGCGATCGTCGACCCGGGCGCGCTCGGACAGAACACCGAGGCGTTCGTCGAGATCCACTGCGCGGCGAACATGAGCCCGAGCGCGCTGCGCGAGACGCTGGCGGGCGAGCCGGAGGTCGTCGCGGCGTACACCGTGAGCGGCGACGCGGACGCGCTCGCCCACGTGCGAGCGACCGACGTGGCGCACCTCGAGGCGACCGTCGAGCGGATCCGGGCTCGCCCCGAGATCGCGCGGACGAAGACGACGATCGTGCTGAGCCGCCTGATCGTGCGCGAGTAACGCGCGCCCGGCGGCCCGCGCCGGGCCGCCCGCCCCGCGCGTCCGGCTGGCGCCCGCGCGCCAAGGGCTCGCCCGCCGCCGCCCAAGCCGGTAGCTTGCGCCCATGCCGCGCCGCCGACCGACGCTCCTGCTGCTTGCGCTCGCGACCTGCCTGGCGTTGGTCCCGGCTTCGGGGGCGTCCGCGCACCCTGGTGAGGCGCACGTCGCGGGCCAGGCCGGCACGCAGGCGGGCGGGCTGATCGGCGCGCGCGCGGGCGGCAAGCTCGCCGCCGCCGCGGCCGAGCTGACGCGCTACGCGACACCGCGCCAGGCGCCCCACCCCGCGGGCCCCTGCACCGAGGCCGCGGCGAGCGCGATGCCGGTCGGCGATGGTCACAACCACGCCGACATCTCCCAGCACGCGTTCGCCTGCCGCATGGAGCAGGTCGCCTTCACGTCGCTCACCGAGCAGCTCAAGGACCGCCCGAACGTCATCCTCGGCGAGATGGACGTCAAGGCGGACATCGCCGCCGTCGCCATTACGTACCCCCAGGGCGGCGTGCTGTTCTTCGACGTCTCGGACCCGTCCAAGCCGCAGTTCCTCTCGCGCTACAACGCGACCGAGTGCGACCAGCTGCTCGAGGACATCAACTGCGGCGCGTTCGTCGACCTCTCCGCGGACGGCAAGACCGCATACCTCTCGATCCAGAAGCTCACGCTGCTGCCGACGCTGCCGGTCAACCTCAACGCGCTCAACCAGACGATCGCGGGCGTCGACGTCATCGACCTGGCGAACCCGCGCAGGCCGGCGAAGGCCCAGTTCTATCCCGTGCTCGGGATCGGCGGCGTGCACACGGTGCGCTCGCACACGATCCCGTCCGGGGCCTCGAGCGCCGGCAAGCCGCGCGCGCCCGGCGAGTACGTCATCTCCAACCAGAACGGCGTCGGCATCGACATCGCGAAGGTCACGAAGGTCGCCGGCAAGCGGATCCTGAGCACCGTTCGCCAGCTCGGCAAGATCGATCTCGTCGCGACGATCCAGAACAACGAGGTCCACGACACGTTCATCCAGAACGACCCGCTCGACGGGCGCACGTACCTCTACAACGCCGCGGGCTTCTCGACCGGCTTCAACGTCTACGACATCACCGACCCCGGGCAGATCAAGCAGGTCGCCGAGTGGGACCTCACGCCCCAGTGCGAGGAGGACTGGTACGGGCACACGATCGACGTGACGCATCGCGACGGCCGCCGCTACGTGACGATGCCGGCCGAGATGATCCTGCAGACCGACTCGAGCTCGCCGACGGGTCTGCGGGAGATGTCCGACGACGACAAGGCCGAGGGCTGCGGGATGTTCGTCGGCAACGGCGACAAGCCGGGGCCGCTGTGGATCGTCGACGCGACGGACTTCTCCAAGCTCGGCCCGGCCAACGACAAGAAGTCGCCCGAGCAGGCGCAGGCGACCGACGCGGCGCTGCGCAAGGCCTCCGAGGACGCGCTCGTGGCGACCTGGACGAACCCTGCCGGGCGCGCGGGCGGCGGCTTCACGTTCTCGCCGCACAACCAGCAGATCGTCGGCGACCGGATCTACCTCTCGCACTACCACGGCGGCGTCTACGTGCTCGACGCGTCGGCGGCGTTCGCCGGCAAGCGCGAGCGGCCGAGGGAGCTCGGCTTCATCGTGCCCCACGACAAGCAGACGCGGCCGCTGCTCGGCAAGACGCCGCTCACCGGGCTGCTCGGGCGCGCGTTCACGGACCACGTGCTCGGGCGCCCCGAGATCTGGGACATGGTCCCCTACAAGGGCTACGTCTTCGCCTCGGACATGACCGGCGGCTTCTACTCGCTGCGCTACGACGACAGCCCGCTGCCGCAGTGCGCCGACTCCAAGCTGCCGAAGTCCGTCTTCAGCCGCCAGAACTCGAGCTTGCGCGCGAAGCGCATCTTCCTGCGCGGCAACGCGAGCGACAAGGGCTGCAGCGCCGCTGCGGCGACGGTCAAGCGGCCGGGAGCGCTGCAGAGGGTCAGCGTCGCGATCGCGCGCAAAGCGGGCGGGAAGTGCCGCTTCGTGTCGAAGAAGGGCACGCTCGGCCGCGCACGCGACTGCAAGAAGCCGGTGTTCCTGACCGCCAGGGGGACGCGCCGCTGGAGCCTCGAGCTGCGAGGCAAGTTCCCCAAGGGCAACTACCAGGTCAGCCTCCGGGCGCGGGACAAAGCGGGCAACCTCGAGCCCGTCCAGACGCTCACCGTTCGCTTACGCTAAAAAAAGGAGCATCGGACCCGCGTATCCGCCTGCGGCCGGGGTACCCTCGGCTCGTGGCCGACGCGAGCACCCCGGATTCGTGACCGAGGCCCTGCTGCGTCGCGCCCTGCCGGCGATCCCCTCGAGCGTGACGGCGCTGCGTCACGAGGTCGCGGACTTCGTGACGGCGGCCGGCGTCGGCGAGGCGGTCGTAACCGGCGTCAAGCTCGCGGTCTCGGAGGCGGTCACGAACGCCGTCGTGCACGCCTACGTCAACGCGGACCGGCCCGGCGAGGTGCGCGTGCGCGCGTGCGTCGACGACGACGAGGTGCAGATCACGGTCTCAGACGACGGCTGCGGCATGGTGCCGCGGCTCGACAGCCCGGGGCTCGGCGTCGGGTTGCCGTTCATCGCGCACACCGCCGACACGCTGGACATCGACCACAACGACGGCGGCGGCACGGAGCTGCGCATGTCCTTCCGGCGGGCGGACGGCGCAGACCGCTGAGCTTCTGAAGGGGCCGGCGCGCCCGGCGGGGTCGGGCTTGTTCACGTTTCGCACGGGTTCTGCGCGGCAAGCTGCGTAGTTCGCCTCCCGGCGTCCAGCCGCCGCGTGCACGGCGTACGTTGATGCCCGACCGAAGGCTATGGAGGGTCCGGGGGATGTTCGAACTTCGCTGTGGGGCGGCTGGAGCCGCCCGGAGGATCGCGTCGCTGACGCTGGCCGCGCTCGCGCTCACGGGAGCTACCGCGGCCGCTGCGCCGAAGGCCAAGCCGGCGGGCTCGCCGGCCGCGCCCGGCAAGTCGGCCGCGCCCGGCAAGTCGGCCGCTGCGGCCGCGCCGGCCGCGCCGGCCGCCGGCTGCGCCGCGGCGACCGTGATCCCGACGAACCCCGCGATGCGCCAGCCGGCGGCCGCCGCCGTGCTGTGCCTCGTCAACGCCGAGCGCACGCAGCGAGGGCTCGCGCCCGTCGTCCTGTCGTCGCTGCTCGGCAAGGCGGCGGACTTCCACGCCAGCGACATGGTGCGTCGCAAGTACTTCTCGCACGTGACCCCCACCGGTCAGGACCTCCGCAAACGCGTCGTGCGCACGGGCTACCTGCGCGGTGCGCGCCGCCCGGTGCTCGCCGAGACCCTCGCGTGGGGCTCGGACTTCTACGCCTCACCGCAAGAGCTCGTCAAGAGCCTCATGGAGAGCCCCGTGCACAGGTCGGTCGTCGTCGACCGGCGCTTCCGCGACATCGGCGTCGGTCTCGCGCTCGGCGCGCCGCTGGACGGCATGGGCTCCGGCTCGACGCTGTCGCTGAGCTTCGGCCGGCGCTGAGGGGGGCCGGCTACAGCGCCTTGTTCACGGCGCGCATGAGGAAGGGCCCCAGCGTCGTCGCGAAGACGTCGGTCATGTGCTGGTCGTCCTTGTAGACGAGGGCGCCGCCGATGACGGGGAAGCAGCGCTTCTTGCTGCACAAGAAGCGCGACATGTCGATGACCGTCACGCGCTTGGAGGCGAGGCGGCGTGCCGCCACGACCGCGGGATCCTCGCGCAGCGCCTGGCTGCGCTTGACGGCGCACACGCTGCCCGCGTTCTTGCGTGCCTTCTTCGCCTTGCGCACGCACTCGTTCGCGTTGAAGCCGACGATCGGCGTGTCGCGGATCACGACGATGTGCTTGATGCTCTCCGGCAACCCGCGCCACGCCGCCTGGAAGCCGGCGACCTTCGTCTCGAGCTCGCTCGCGCCCTTCGGCACCACCACGTCGCCCGCCAGGTGCGCCACGACGAACACCGTGTTGATCGCCGGGTGCGCGGCGAACCACTTCGGCACCTGCTGGTTCCACTGCAGGCACTCCCCGACCTTCGCCGGGGTGAGCTTCGTCGTCGCGCGCATAAGCGGGCAGCCCGAGCGCGTGATCGACACCCCGCGCCAGCGCTTGCGCTGCGCGACGTGCTCGAGCGCGGCGCGCCAGTGCGAGGCATGGCTGTCGCCGACGAGGCCGACCGTCGCGCGGGCGCTCCGCGCCACGACGCCGAACTCGCACGGCGCGAGGAAGCCCTCGAACGAGAGCGGCGTGCACGGCGAGTTCTGCGAGAAGATCGCGTCCTCGGGGGGCGGGACGATCGCCGTGCGCAGCTTGCGGTTCACGCACCGGCGCAGCGGATCGCGCGACGCGGCGCCGAAGCAGCGCAGTCGCGCCGCCGGCTCCGTCGAGACGGCGATGTCGAGCGCGACCTCGCGGGTGTCCGGCAGCCGGTCTTCGACCGCGCCGGACGTGCTGCGGACCTGCCAGTGGTAGCGCCCGGGAGCGAGCCGCAGCAGCGCCGGCGAGAAGCTCGCGCTGATCATCGTCGGCCGCGGCCGCCGCACGACGGTCGTCAGGGTGCGGATCCCGATGCGGTTGCCGTCCTCGTCGAGCGCGGTGTAGCGCAGCACGACGCCGGACTTGGCCCGCTTGTCGGGCGCGACGCAGAGGCGGCCCTCCGGCGCCGGCGAGGCGTCGCTGCGCAGCCACAGGCACAGCAGGCTCGTCGGCGAGGGCGTCACGTCGACCGGCTCCCACGGCTGATGCGTGCGGATGACGACCGTCAGGTCGGCCTTGCCGGTCTGACCGAAGCGCGCGCCGTAGAGGTCGAGCTTGGTGTTCGCGTCGACGCGATCGAAGTGCGCGGCGGGCAAGGCGCTGGCCTTCGCGAGGGGCTCCGGAGCCGACCGCGCGCTCGCGCTGACGAGCAGCAGGGCGATCGCCGCGGTCGCCAGGAGGGTGGCGGCGGTGCGCAAGCGGGTCGACATAACCGCACAGTTTGCCGGAGTCAACGGCTCGCGCGGGCCCTTTGCGCGCCGCCCGCCGGCAGCGGGCGGGCCGCGCGCGGCTGCGCGAGGGCTCGGCCCGCCGGCAGCCGGGCGGGCCGCGCGCGCCTGCGCGCGGGCTCGACCCGCCGGCAGCGGCCGGGCGACGCGGGCGTACGCGGCGGCGACCGCGGCTACGGACGGCTTCGCCGAGCCGTCGTAGCGAAAGAGGCCCTTCTCGTTGAAGGGTCCCGAGAGCTTGAGCCCCGGCACCTGCGCGCGCAGCGTCCCGCCGCGGAAGTTCGGCGTCACCGCGTACTCGCGCAGGACCCAGATGAGCGTGCCCGCGACGCCGGCCTGGCGCGCGTAGTAGCCGATCCGGCGCGTGAGCAGTCGCGACTGGTAGCGAAAGCCGCCCGGGCCGTCGTTCGCGTTGCGGCCGTTGGCGTTCGCGCCGAACTCCGTGATGACGAGCGGCTTGCCGGGGAGCGCGGCCTTGGCTCGCCGCAGCAGCTTGGCCACGCGCCGCTCCTGCTCGGCGACCGGCGCGCCCGCCGCCTCGAAGATCCCGATGTACTCCGTCAGGCCGACGGCGTCGAGGTTGCGAAACAGCCGCCCGCCGGCGCGGCGCGGCGGGTGGCGCCCCCAGACGTCGGCGACGACGAAGATGCCGGGCGTGCGCCGGCGAAGCGTGCGCGCGAGCGTGTCGATGTAGCGCGCCTGCCCCTTGGGATGCCCGCGCCCGGCGACCTCGTTGGCGAGGTTGAACGCGAGCACCGAGGGATGGGCGGCGGTGCGCTCCGCGGTGGCGACGGCGCGGGCCATCGCTTGCGCGCGCCGCTGTGGCGTCTGCGCCCAGAAGCGGCCGGCCTTGTCGAACGGGCCGATGTGCTGCCAGACGAGGATCCCGGCGGCGTCGAGGCGCTCGAGCAGCTCGTCGGAGAGCGGGTGCTGGGAGCGCGTCGCGTTCGCGCCGATCGCCTGCAGCTCGGCGACGATGCGGTCCTGGTCTTGGGCGGTGAGCGCGTCGCCGTGGCCCTTGGCGTCCATCGGCATGCCGGCGCCGGCGATCCGCAGCGTGCGACCGTTGAGCAGCAGGCGCCGGCCGCTGCGGCGCA
This sequence comes from uncultured Actinomycetes bacterium, assembly GCA_963766525.1. Classification (GTDB taxonomy): domain Bacteria; phylum Actinomycetota; class Thermoleophilia; order Solirubrobacterales; family Solirubrobacteraceae; genus CADCVQ01. The sequence continues at coordinate 123,292 of CAVYAX010000058.1, read as the reverse complement.
GCTCGCGCAGCCCGATCTTGCGCTGCAGCGTCGCGGCTCCGGCGGTCAGCGCGAGGTCGTAGCGCGCGGGGCTCGCGGGGCTCCACAGGGCGGGCTGTGCGACGAGCAGGCTCGTCGTGACCCGGCGTCGCTCGCCTGCCGCGAGCGTCACCGGGTCGAAGGCGACGGGGAAGACGGCCCCTCCACGCGTGAGCGCGCCGCTGAGCATCGTGGTCGCGGGCGGCCCGGCCGTGCGCGTGTCGCGCAGCTCCGCGGTCAGCGTGACGCGCGCGACGGCTCCCGGGCTAAGCCTGGATCCACCGCGCCTCGCGGCGAATCCCAGCCGCCGATCACGGCCCAGCGCCGATCGGCGGCTTTCGAAGGGGTCCACCCTACGGGTGCGCCGCCGATCGACCCTGGACCGCGCCGGCAGCAGGGATTCATCCACGATTCGCGGTGGATCCAGGCTAAGCGCCGTCTGGACGTTCGTGAGCCGGATCTCGGTGCCGGTCACGGGTGCCGCGGTCACGGGCCAGGCGATCCCGCCCCAGTTGAACCACGCGCGGTCATAGCCCTGGCGCTGCTGGCGCTCGGGGAGCCGCCAGTTCGCCCGCAGCACGACCGGGTGCGCGCCGGGCGTGAGCGTCGCGGAGCACTGAAACGGCTCGTAGGCGCCGTCGTGCTCGCAGGCGACGTTGCCGTCGATCCAGACCGTCGCGCGATGGTGGACGGAGCCGAAGCGCACGACGTAGCGGCCGGGCGCGCTCACCGCGAGCGACGTGCGCCACCAGCCGACGGAGCCGCGGTAGGAGCGCTCGCCGGCGGCGCCCGTGACCGGGGAAGGGTTCGCGACGTGGGGGAGGGTCACGGGCGCCATCGCGGGCGGCCGCTGGACCCAGCCCGCACGCAGCCCGGCGTCGTCGGGGTCGGCGACGAACGACCACGCGCCGAGCTGCGCGCGCGGCTGCTCGGAGGACGGCGTCTGCCCCGCGGCGGCGGCGGCGGCGGCGAAGGCGAGCGCGAGCGCGGCGGCGCACGCCACGAGGAGGCGCTTCGGGCTCGCCGCGCCGGCGCAACGAGGGCGCCGGGCTGCGTGATGCCTTCCCTTCACCACGCTGGCGGGGCGAGGCTGCAGAGGCGCTTGGTCCCGGGCTGCAGCGCGGGCGCGGTGTCGAACGAGCCCAGCGGCGCGGGCGGGCTCGCGGTCATAAGCGTGCCGGCCTTGAGGTCGGCGACCATGACGCGCAGGCCGCCCGGGCCGCCGCCCGCGGCCACGCCGGCGTCGGTCGTGTACGCGACCCGCATGCCGTCGCTCGAGAGGTGCGGCTGCCCGGACCAGCTCGCGAGCGCGGTCTCGCCGACGATGGACTCGGCGCCGCTCGCGAGGTCGCGCAGCAGCAGCCGCTGGCCGGGCCGCCCCGACGGGCTCTGCCGGGCGCCGCGCGGCAGCTCGGAGAACACGACGCGGCGGCCATCCGCCGAGATCGAAGGCTCGTGGGAGAAGCCGCGGGACGGGCCGCTGATCGCGCGCGACGTGCGCTCGCGGAGGTCGCGCAGGTAGACGCGCGCCCGGCCACCGGCCACACGGGTCGCCGCGAAGGCGATCCGGCGTCCGTCGTGCGACAGCGCCGGCTCCCACGCCTCGGCGGCGCGCTCGCCGCGCCGGCCGACGCGGCTCACGAGCGTGATCCTGCGCGTGACGCGGTCGTAGGCGAAGACCTGCAGCCGCCCGCGCGAGGTCGACGTGAACGCAACGGTGCGGCCGTCGCCGGAGATCGCCGCGTCGTAGGCGCCGGGGCGCGGGATCGTGGACACGGCCCCGCCGCGCAGGTCGCGCACGCGCACGCGGGTCGCCCAGCCGCGGCTGGGCGACATCGGGTCGGCGATCACGCTCTGATACGCGACCGCGCCGCCGTCGTCCGAGAGCGCCGGGTCGTACGCGGTCTCGACGCGCGCGCCGTCGTAGCCGCCCGCGACGACGCGCGCGGCGCCGCTCGCCATGTCGGCCACCGCGACGACGACGTTGCCGTAGCGCTTGGCGTACGTCAGGTTGCCGGCGGAGATCTCGTAGGCGAGCTTCGTGCCGTCGGACGACAGGCTCGCGCCGTAGCTCGAGCACGGGCGATCGAGCAGCGCACCGACGGATGCGTCGCGCGGGTCGAGCTGCACGCCGGTCTCGATGTCGCGCCCCTCGAGCACGACCTCGCCGTAGCGCACGGCCAGCGGCGGCGCCGGCTGCTGGGCGTCGAACAGCACGACGCGCCCGTCGCCCGACAGGACGGGGCTCGCGAACGACGGCCGGAACGCGAAGCGCAGCTTGCCGGCGACCGTCTGCGGCGGGCCGTTGTAGTGGTCTTCGCCGAGCCAGCGCGGCACCTGGCGCAGCTGGCGCTGGAGCACGATCTGCGCCTGGCGCGGCGACGTGGCGCCGCGCTCGACGCCCTCGCGCGCCGCGGCGCGCAGCTCGCGCTCGAGGCCCGACTGCATCTGCCGGCGCGTGCGCCCGTGCGTGCGCCCGATCCGCAGCGGGCTGAGGTCGAGGCGGCGCAGGCGCTGGAACGCCGCGGTGTCCTTGACCCCGAAGAGCTTGGCGGCGGCGGACGGGCCCGCCTCCTGGTGCAGCGAGTGGAAGATGAGGTGCTGGGAGAGGTGGCCCTGGACGAGCACGCGCAACGTCCGCGCGCGCAGCTCGCGCAGCATCCTCGGCGACACGTCCCTCGCGCGCGGCGCGACAAGCGCCGCCGCGAGCGTGCTCGGCGAGCGGTAGCCGTGATGCTTGCCCAGCTCGGCGAGCGTGTGGACGTCGTTGCGGAGCCACCGCCACAGCGCGCTGCGGCTCGAGTGCAGCAGCGACTGCAGGCGGGCCTCGTCGAAGGGGACCCAGTGCAGGTGCACCCACATGTCGTGCGGAAGCCAGTGCGGCGCGGAGCCGGCCGGCGCGTCGGAGTCCGGCGCGCGGCCGGCGGGCGGCACGGGGATGCCGTGGTCGTGCTGAGCCGGAGGAGGCGCCTGTGCGGCCGCCGGCGCGGGTGCGGCGAGCGCGACCGCCGCGAGGCACAGCCAGGCGATCGACACGGCGACGCGGGACATCGGCTCGCGAGTGTACGCGCGTCGAAGGACGTGCGTGCGCCTTAACGTCAGGTGTAAGGAATTAGCGCGCCGGCAACAATCGTGGCCCTATCTCGCCGTATTCTCGATGTGTGAGCAGCATGCGAATGAGGCTGGCCGGGGCCTCGGCGCCAGCGTGGCGCAGCCGCCTGCTGCCCGCTCTCGCGATCTTCGCGTGCGCGTGCGCGTTCGTCGTGCAGTCGCCGGGGTGGGCGCAGACGTCGTACATGGCGCTGAGCAAGGCCCTGACGAACGGCACCGCGCAGATCGACCCCTGGCACTGGGAGACGCACGACATCGCGTGGCACGACGGGCACTACTACTCCGTCAAGCCGCCGGGCCTCGTGATCGCCACGCTGCCGCTGTACGCGGGGCTGAAGGCCGTCGGCGGCGAGCGCCTCGCGCACGACGCGCGCGTGCGCGGGGAGTCGGGCGGCGGCGTGCCGTGGGCCTCGCGCACGATGCCGACCGCGAACTACGGCTTCAGCCGCGAGCGTGCGGCCAAGGCCCGCGAGGCGATCGTCGACACCGCGCCGATGACGTGGGCGCTCGGGCTCTTCGGCGTGCTGCTGCCGTCGCTCGCGCTGCTCGCGCTCGTCTCGCGCATGACCAACCGCGTCGCTCCGGGCACCGGCACGGCGGCCGCGCTGACGCTCGGCGCCGCGACGATGATCCTGCCGTTCTCGACGCTCTACTTCTCGCACCTGCTCAGCGCGCTGCTCGGGTTCGGCGCGTTCGCGCTGTGCTGGCGCGAGCGCGAGGGGCCGTCGCGGCCGCTGCTGCTCGCAATCGCCGGCCTGCTCGCCGGGCTGGCGATCGTGTGCGAGTACCCGCTGGCGATCGTCGCGATCGTCGTCGGCGTGTACGCGGTCGCGCGCGACGCCGGCGCCGGCTGGCTGCGGCGGAGCGCGGCGTACGGCGCGGGCTTGGCCGCGGGCGTCGCGCCGCTGCTCGCCTACCAGTGGTGGGCGTTTGGGTCGCCGCTGCATACGTCCTACGTCGGCGCGGTCGCGAAGACGGGCCGCAGCGGCCACGACGTGCTCGGCCTCAACGACGACGGCGTCTTCGGCATCACGGCGCCGCGCTTCGGCGACGCGCTGTCGCTGTTGTTCAGCGGGCGCGGGCTGCTGACGCTCGCGCCGGTGCTCGTCATGGCGATCGCGGGCGTCGTCGTGATGTACCGCGCCGGGCGCCGGGCGGAGGCGGGCACGATCGGCGCGGTCGCGCTGGCCTACCTCGTCTACAACGCCGGCTACTGGCTGCCGATGGGCGGCGGCTCGCCGGGCCCGCGCTTCCTCATCCCGATCCTGCCGTTCCTCGCGATCGGGCTCGGCCCGGCGTGGCGCCGCTGGCCCGCGGTGACGCTCGCGCTGACGGCGATCTCGGCGACGACGATGGTCGCGGCGACGATGAGCTACCCGATGATCGGCACGCAGGACCCGGGGGAGTGGGTGCGCCGGCTCGTCGACTGGCGCTTCTACCAGCACAGCGTGCTCGACCTCGCGGGGATCGCGCACGGGCTGGCCGCGATCCTGCCGTTCGCGCTGCTCGTCGGCGTCGCGCTGGCGGTGGGCGTGAGCTCGCTCGGGCGCGCGCACCTCGCGCTGGGAGCGCGTCGCGCGCCGGCGGCGATCGGGATCTGGGCCGTCTGCGCGATCGTCCTGCCGCGCCTGGGCGAGGTGCCGTCGGAGGGCGCGCTGATCTTGATCGCGGCGGCCGCGGTCATCGCGCTGATCGCCGTGGCGAGCGTGCGGATGACCGTGCGCCGCGACCCCTCAGCGAAGCACGAAGAGCACCGTTCGTCCGCGCCGCTCGCGCTCGAGGTCCAGTCCCTTCAGCGACCCGGTTAGCGCGCGCTTGTCCAGCGCCGGGCTCGCGTGCTCGAGATGCACGGTGACGCTGCGCACGCCGAGCTTGCGCAGCGCCGCGACCGAGCGCGTGTCGGGGAACGTCGCGGTGACGTCGATGACGGCCTGGAACTCCGTCGGGATGAAGCTGCCGCGGCCGTTGACGATGTCGGGGAAGCCGTCGGTGGACCACAGGACGTAGCGGCGGTTGTCGAAGGCGCCGGTGGGGAGGTGCAGCGCGGGCTGGGGCGCGGCGGCGTAGCCGGCGGGAGCGACCTCGACGGTGGGGTGGTCGGCGAAGCCCCAGCCCTCGGCGAGGACGGCGACGCTGAGGACGGCGGTCGTCGCGGCGGCGGCGAAGGCCCCGCGGCTCGCGCTGGCGGCGCGCGCCCGGTTGACGAGCGCCTGCGCGCCGCCGGCCGCCAGCAGCGCGAGGCACAGCGTCGTGAGGGTGTGCAGCCGGCCGGGCACGCGGATGCCCTGCCAGCCGGGCAGGAACTCGTACAGCCAGCGGTAGGGGTACAGCCACGAGACGCCGTTGAGCTTGAAGCCGAGAGAGAGGACCGCGAAGGCGAGCGCCGCGTAGCCGAGCCTTCGCGTGACGTGGCGCGGCAGCGTGCCGGCGCGGAGGCTGAACAGCGCGAGCGCGAGGATGGCGAGGCCGGGGAAGAGCGTCTGCTCGGGGACGAACTCGAGCTGGTCGCGCAGCGGCTTCGTGGCGGCGCCCCAGATCCGGCTGTCCTCGGAGGCGACGAGGAACTCGTAGGGCGGGCCGGAGAACGAGGAGACGTTCTCGATCGTGCGCTTCGCTTCGGGGTGGTCGTGCAGGACGCGCATGTACGGGCGCGCGAGCAGGCCCGCGACGAGCGCGAAGCAGAGCATCCCTGCCGCGGTGGCGACGACGATCTCGCGCCCCGGGCGCGGCCGGCCGCGTCGCAGCCACGCGATGGCGACCGCGGCCGTGAGCGCGGCGAGCAGGTACGCGAGCGGCAGCCCGAGCGAGAAGCCGAGCGAGAACTGCCACGCCGCGACGAGCCAGCCGGCGACGATCGTCTTCGCGCTCTGGCGCCGGTAGCCGCGCAGGAGGAGAAACAGGGCGAGCGGGATGGCGCCGCTGGAGATGATGTGCAGGTGGCCCTCCTGCTCGAGGCGCCACGGCGCGTAGGCGAACGCGACGCCGGCGACGATCGCGCCGGCCGTGTTCGCGCCGAGCTCGCGCGCGAGCAGGTACGCGCCGGCGAAGCACAGCGCGTAGGCGAAGAGGAACAGCAGGTCGTAGCGCGCGACCGCGGCATGCACGCCCTCGCCGACGAGGCCGGCCGGCGCGTAGCCGGCGAGCGCGTCGGAGAACGCGAGGCTGTCGTCCAGCGGCCAGAACATGTTCGCCTGAAAGAGGCTGAGCGGCTGGGTCGTGAGCGCATGACCGTCCCACGCGATCTGCCAGGCCTGCACGAGCGGGTCGCCGAGGTCCTGCGCGATGTCCGTCCCGAGGTGCAGCGGCAGCGGCCAGTGCATCGCGAGCGCGAGCAGCACCGCGAGCGCGACGCAGCTCGCGATCTCGCGGGCGGTGAAGCGCGCGGCGCAGGGGTTCACCCCGCGCATCATTCCCGGTCCGGTCGTCCGGGGCGTGACGCGCGTGAGACGGCGCGCGACGACGCCGCGCGCCGCCGGTGGTCGGCGGCGCGCGGGTCAGCGTGTGACGCCGCTCAGGTCAGAGCGGGAATACGTAGAACAGGCTCGTCGTGTCGTAGTCAGGGTCGCCGTCGTCCGCACCACCGACCGTGCCGTCCAGCCTGAAGTAGACCGAGCTTGCGTCGGTGGGCGCCTTGACCCGGTACGTCACGTTGCCGTTCTCGTCCGGGAGATCGCTACCTGACTTGATTCTGTCCGAGCAGTTCTTCGCCCCGATCAGATCGATCGGCTTCACCGGGCTCGCAAGCGGCCTCGTCACCTTGCCCTTGACGATGATCGTGTCGCCGTCGCGCGTCATCGACGTGATGTTCAGTCGACGCGACAGCCTGATCGCCGGTGAGGGATCGCCACCGGGCATCTCCGCCCTGTAGCGCGCCGTGTCCACCTGACTTGCCGGCGGTGCCGGCACGCTCGTCGCGAACCGGCCATCCGCCGCCACGACCGCGCTCCCGACGATGTCGTTCGAGCCCATGTAGCGGATGTCGACCACCCGGCTGCCGGTGCCCGGCGCTGCCACGCCGATGATGCGCACGCGGTTCTCGTCGCGGTAGACGTCCAGGATCGCCGCAGGGCTCCCAACGCACCGCAGAACCTCTGCGACCGGCTGGCGCTCGGCGAGCCGCTCGCGAGCCTCGACGACCGGATCGCTGCTTCTGCGAGCCGTGATGGGCTGCGGCCCGATGACCGCGAACGAGCTGCGCTCGCCGGCGTCGACGCTCGATACGTACGTATTGATCGGCAACTCGGCGGGTTGCGGCGAGGCCGCGTCGGTCAGGACGCCATTCGGTGGCGCGAGCTGGCCATTCCCGCCATATCCCCACGCGAGCACCTTCCCGGCGGTTGTCACTGCGAGGCTGTGATAGGTCCCGCCGCTGATCTGTGCGAGCTTCGTGTCCTTCGGCAGCGTCATCTTCACCGGGGTGGACTCGTTTTTCAAGGGTGTTCCGTTGCCGAGCTCCCCGTAGCCGTCGTAACCCCAGCTGTATCCCTCCCCTGTCGAGGTGATGGCCATCGCGGTGTGCCAGCCCGAGGCGATCCCCGACACAAAGACGTCATCTGGTATGCCGACCGCGACGGGTGTGAAGGAGTTCGTCGTCGACCCGTCTCCGAGCTGTCCCTGCCCGTTGTAGCCCCAGCTGAAGACCTTGCCGGCCGACGTCAACACAAGACTTGACTGCTCGCCGGCCGCGATCGCGGTGATGATCGGGTCTCCCGGCACCGGCACGAGGGCGGCGACGAGACGGTCGGGCCCGACGACGCCCAGAGCGCCTGAGTTCTCCCACCCCCACGAGAGAACCTTACCCGTGGTGGTCAGTGCGAGGTTGTGGTACTTGCCGGCGGTGATCTCCTTGACCTTCGCGCCCGGCGGGAGCGTGACGACCTTCGGCACCAAACTCGAGGTGGATATCCCGTTGCCGGAGATGCCACTGCCGCCGTAGCCGAAGTGCAGGACGCGGCCGTCCGACGTCAGCGCGATGCTGTGGTCCCAGGCAGCGGCGACCGCGGTCACCTCCTCGTCCTCGGCCAGCAGCGACAGGTCGGCGGGAATCGGCGAGTATGAGCTCGCACCGCTTCCGTCGCCCAGCTTGCCATGGAGCGCGTAACCCCAGGAGAGAAGTCCACCATGCGCGGTGGCCGCGAGCGTGTGGTTGGCCCACCCGGTCGACACGCCGGTGATGACGACATCGGGCGGCAGGTGGGTGCGCACGGGCTTGGCTCGGTCTGTGGCGGTGGCATCTCCAAGGAGGCCGATCTCGTTGTCGCCCCAGGCGAGGAGATTTCCGATGCGTGCCGCTCCCGCGGTCGCCGGCAAACATGCGAGCGCGACGCAGAATCCCACCGCCATGCTCAGGACGCGCCCGCGCGTAGCGCGCCGGCCGATGCTCGGTACGCTAACGCACCGTTTCCCGGTCATCATAGTTTCTCCCCGCGTCTGTGCCAGGTGACACCCGGCAGTCCGCCATCCGTACCACGTCAGAGCATCGGCGGTCAAGCCGCAAACGACAGAAGTTTACGAGCGACAATACGGTGGTTTGTGGTAGATCGTCCGGCGCGACGTAGGAATCGGCCTCCCTCCCCCTCCTCTCACTGCACAGTTAATCGTCAGCGTTCGTAAGAGCTCAGCGCGCGGTCGCGGTCGACCGACCAGCGGCCGCGGCGCCAGGTGATGCGCGTGCCGTCCGCCAGCCGCGCCGTCGCGCTGCCCAGGCGCGGCTCGCCCCAGAGCGTCGCCTCCAGAGGCCGCTCGGCCTCTGGCGTGTCGCCGAGGCCGGCCGCGACGTGCGCGGCCGGGTACGTCACGACGATCGAGCCCGACCGCACCCAGACCGGGATCGTCTCGCGCGGGGCGGGCGCGACGACCTCGTCGCCGCCGCGCACCCGCGCGCCCGACCACGTCTCGATCCAGTCGCCGCGCGGGAGCGCGACCTCGCGCGAGCGCGCGCCCTCGTCGAGCACCGGCGCGACCCAGAGCGAGGGTCCGTAGCCGAACGCGTCGGCGATCGTCCAGCCGCGCTCGTCGTGCGGGTCGACGAGGTGCAGGGGCCGGATGATCGGCAGGCCGCAGCGCGCGGCGGTCGCGGCGGCGGCGCGCACGTAGGGCACGAGCTGCTCGTGCAGCAGGACGTAGGCGCGGTAGATCCGAAGCGTGCGCTCGTCGTAGGTCCAGGGCTCCTGCACGAGCCGGCCGTGCGCCTGCATCAGCGGGGTGAAGCAGCCGAGCTGCACCCACCGCACGAGCAGCTCCGCCGGGCAGCGCTCGACGAGCCGGTGGCCGAGGTAGCCGCCGACATCGTGCGACCAGTTGGAAAACCCGCTCGCGGCGGCGGACAGCGTCGCCGCGACGAGCACTCGCAGCGACCAGAAGTCCGACACCTGGTCGCCGCCCCACAGCATCCCCGTCGCCTGCTGGCCGCTCCAGCCGCAGCGCCCGAAGAGCACGCCGCGCCCCGGCCACGCCTCGTCCAGCGCGCGCTGCATCGACCGGCGATACGCGCCGCCGTGCGCCCATGCCGCCGAGGCGCCCGTCGAGCCGTCGGCGAAGCGGACGTCGTCGGGGAAGTAGTAGCCCTCGCCGTCGTCGGCCTTGATCCCCTCGACCCCGAGCGCCAGCGCGCTCTTCGCCTGCGATCGCCACCACTCCTCCGCGGCGGGGGAGGTGAAGTCGATCGGCGAGCCCGTTCCCATCCACCACTTCGCGACGAACGGCTCGCCGTCCGCGCCGCGCACGTAGTGCCCGCCCTCCGCTCCCGCGGCGTAGTTCGACGCGGGCGCCTCGTGGAGCGCGCGCGACTGCGCGTCGGGCGGCATCTGGCCGTCGCTGGACTCGAGGTTCACCCACGGCGTGATCCACACGACCGTTCGCACGCCGTCGGAGCGAAACGCGCGCACCATCTCGGCGAAGTCCGTGAACTGGTGGGGGTTGGGCTCCCAGGTGTTGTATTGCGTCTCCCACGGCGAGTCGAGCACGACCGCGTCCAGCGCGATCGCGTTGCGCGCGCAGCCGTAGACGTCGTCCTCGACGTCGTCCTGGTGCGCGTAGACGTCGCGCGACTTCCAGAACCCGTAGCCCCACTCGGGCAGCACCGCCGGCAGGCCCGTGGCGCGCAGGTACCGGCGCAGCCGAGCGGCGGGGGATGCGTCGGTGAAGAGCCACAGCCGCAGCGCGCCGGCGCGGGCGCGCGCCGAGACGACGGTCTTGTCGTCGCCGAGCTCGAAGCGCATCCCGTTGCCGTGCCCGTCGGCCCATACGGCATAGCCGCGCGAGGACTGTAGCCACGGCGCGGGCGCGTAGTCGCCCTGCGGGACGCCGCCGTCGGCGAGCAGGTCGGCCGGGCAGTCGGGGCCGGTGTACGCGCGGTCGGCGCCGAGCTGGACCTGGCGGCCGGCATGGTCGACGCGCAGGTGATGGCGCGCGCCGAGCCCCGCGAAGTGCTCCTCGGCGCGGGCGTCCCACTCGGCCGCGATGCGCAACGGCGCGCCGTCGAGCTCGAGCTCGAGCAGGACCGACTCGGCTTCGGGGATCGTCACGCGCAGCCGCCCCGCGCGGCCACCCTCGCAGCGGACCGCGATCTCGAGGCCGTCGGCGAGCTGCTCGGCGACGCTCGCGGCTACGACGCGCTCGGGCAGGCCCAGCTCCTCGCGCGCGACGACGCCCTCGGTGAACTGGATGAACAGGTCGTGCACCTCGCCGTCGACGCCCCACACGCGCAGCCCGCGGACGAGCCGCCGCCCGCCGCGCCGGACGTCGATCGCAAACGGGCGCTGCGTGATCTCCACGCGCAGCGCGCCGCGCTCGAGCACGTAGGCGCCCCCGAGCGTCGCGGTGAGAACCGGCATCCGAGGAGAGGTTCTCCACCGCGGCGCGGATCTGTCGCCCGTTCACATCAAGGTCACAGCATGCGACCAAGACGTTCACGAATGCCGCCGTTTTGCAGCGCAAAGTGCAGCACAGATACCGATGCGCGATCTGCGAATGGGAGCGACGATGACCCCACAATCGACCAGCCGGGTCGACCTGCACTGCCACTCGACCGCCTCGGCGGTCTCCAAGCTCGGAGTCCAGCGCGCGCTGGGGCTGCCCGAGTGCGCCACGCCGCCCGAGGAGGTCTACGAGCTGGCCAAGCGCCGCGGGATGGACTTCGTGACGATCACCGATCACGACACGATCGACGGCGCGCTCGAGCTCGCGGCCAAGCACGACGACGCGTTCGTCTCCGAGGAGCTCACCGCCTGGTTTCGCGGCGAGCCGCAGGCCGTCCACATCCTCTGCTGGGGCATCACGCAAGACGACCACGAGCGCCTCCAGGACCTCGCCGACGACGTCGAGGCCGTCGCCAGCGAGCTGCGCCAGCGCTCGATCGCCTGCGCGCTCGCCCACCCGTTCTACGCGGTCGAGGCGCCGCTGCTGCCGCGCCACCGCCGCCGCCTCGCGCAGCTCTTCGCGATCTGGGAGACGCGCAACGGCTCCCGCGCCCGCGAGCTGAACGCGCCCGCCGTCGTCTACATCGAGACGCACGGCGGCACCGGCGTCGGCGGCTCCGACGACCACGCCGGCGTGGACATCGGTCGCACGTTCACCGAGACGCCGCGCGCCCCGAGCTGGCGCACGTTCCTCGACCACGTCGTGCTCGGCCAGGCGCGGGCGCGCGGCGAGCAGGGCAGCGCCGCGAAGTGGACGCACGCCGCGATGGGCCTCGCCACCCGCGCGCTCGGCCACGGCCCGATCGACGGGGCGGCGCCGGATCCGCACCAGGTCTTCGAGATGGTGCAGCGCCTCATGCGCGAGGGCGACGCGCGGACCGGTGCCGCCGGCACGGGCCTCGGCCCCGAGGACGCCCGCGCGCTGCTGCGCGCCTGGATGGCCTCGGTCGACCTCAAGCTCACCGAGCCCGAGCTGCTGGCGCTCCTGCAGCGCGACGACTTCTCGCACGCCGACCTCTTCCGTCGCGCCCGGCGCTGCCACGAGCGCAAGCTCGCAGCCGCGGTCGATCAGATCGCAACGGCGGCACCCGGCGGCGCGGACATCGCAGCCGCAGCGACGACGCTCTTCGACGCCTGCCTCGCGGCGATCCCCTACGCGCCCGCCGCGGCCTTCCTCGGCCGCGAGAAGTCCAAGCTCGCCTACCGCGACGGCGAGCCGCTGCGGGTCGCGCTCGTCGCCGACGCGGTCGGCGGCATGCACGGCGTCACGCACACCCTCGGCGAGCTGCGCGAGCGCGGCGTGCCCGGCTTCGAGGTCGAGGTCGTCGGCACGGACGCGAACGTCGACCGCCGCCTGAGCGCCGTCGCCGAGATCGACATCCCGTTCTACGCGGGCCTGAAGGTCGGGGTGCCGAGCCTGCCCGCGATCGTCGAGGTCCTGGCCGACGGCCGCTACGACGTCGTGCACCTCTGCTCGCCCGGCCCGTCCGGCGCCGCCGCGGGCATCATCGCCCGCATGATGGGCGTGCCGGTCCTCGGCAGCTACCACACCGAGCTCGCCGCCTACGCCGGCCTGCGCTCGCAGGACCCCGGCCTCGAGATCGCCGCCCGGATGGCGATCGGCGCCTTCTACGGCCAGTGCCGGCGCGTGCTGTCGCCGAGCCCGGCCTCCGACGAGGTGCTGCGCGAGATGGGCGTCGCCGAGGAGCGCATCGGCCGCTGGGACCGCGGCGTCGACCTCGCCCGCTTCTCGCCCGAGCGCCGCGACGCCGCGTCGCTGCCGGGTGAGATCACCGTCCTCTACGCGGGCCGCCTGACCCGCGAGAAGGGCGCCGACCTGCTCGCCGACGCGTTCCTGGCCGCATCCGAGCGCGACCCCCGCCTGCACCTCGCGCTCGCCGGCGGCGGGCCCGAGGAGGACGCGCTGCGGGAGCGCCTCGGCGAGCACGCGACGTTCCTCGGCTGGCTCGAGGGCGACGCGCTCGCGGCGGCCTACGCGAGCGCCGACATCTTCCTCTTCGCCTCCCGGACGGACACCTTCGGCCAGGTCCTGCTCGAAGCGCAAGCGAGCGGGCTGGCCGTCGTCGCCGTCGGCGAAGGCGGGCCGACGAGCATCGTCACCGACGGCGTCACAGGTCGCCTGTGCCCGGCAGACGCGGGCGACCTGGCCGCCGTCGTCTGCGAGCTCGCTGCTGCGCCGCAGCAGCGCGAGCGCCTTGCGCGCAGCGCGCTCGAATCCGTGCGCGGCCGCACCTGGGAGCGCTCCCTGCAGCGTCTCGCGGACGGCTACCGGCGCACCCTGGACCCGGGCGTCGCGGCCGATGCCACGGACGCGCTCCGTGTCGCTTGAGCCGGCGGCGGTGCTCGAGGAGCAGCGCCGCCTCGCCCATCGCCGCGCGCCGCGGCTCGTGCCCGCCCCGCCGCCGCGCCTTCGCGTCGCCGACGTGGCGCTGTTCTACGGCGAGCGCTCCGGAGGCATTCGCACCTACGTCGATGCCAAGGCGGCGTGGGCACGGGCGACGGGGGCCATCGAGCACCACGTGATCGTGCCCGCGCCCGCCGCGCCGCGGGCGGACGGCGGGGACGTCAACCGCCACGAGCTGCCGTCCCTGCGCCTGGCGGCGACCAACGGCTACCGCGTGCCGATCGGCGTCGGCGCGCTGCGGGCGACGCTGCGCGCGCTGCGCCCGGACGTCGTCCTCCTGCACGACCCCTTCTGGGGGCCGCTGCGGATCGCCCGCACCGCGCACGAGCTCGGCGCCCGCGTGGTCGCGGTCCATCACGGGTCGATCGCGCTCGACGCCGCCGGCCTGCCGGGGCCCGACCGCGCCTGGCACCCGCTGCTGCGCGCCTGGATGCACCACGCCTACGCCGAGGCCGACGCGATCGTCTCGGCGGTCGACTCGCGCGCGGACTGCGGCCGCGCCGCCGCGATCCCGCTGCGCTTCGGCCTGGACCCGGCGTTCGTGCCGCAGCCCGACGTCGCGCGCGAGGACCACGTCCTCTACGTCGGCCGCCTCGGGCGCGAGAAGGGCGTCGTCGAGCTCCTGCAGGCGGCCGCGCGCTCGAGCGAGCCGTGGCGCCTGCGGCTGCACGGGCGCGGCCCGATCGAGCTGCGCCTGCGCCGGCTCGCCGAGAACCTCGGCCTCGGCGACCGCGTGCAGTGGCGGCCCTACATCTCCGATCGCGCGGAGCTCGCGCGCGCGTACGCGGCCGCGCGTGTGGTCGTCATGCCGGGCGCGCACGAGACGTTCGGCCTCGTCGGCTTCGAGGCGGCGGCGAGCGGGGCGTGCGTCGTGACGTGCTCGACCGCGCCGTCGGCCAAGCACATCGGCCTGCTCGCGAAGACGTTCGCGCCCGGCGACATCGGCGGGCTGCTGGCCGCGATCGAAGCCGCTCGCGCCGGCGAGCCCGATCGCGTCGCGGCGGCCAAGCTCGCCGCGCGGTCGACGTGGGCGTCCGCGTTCGAGGCCGAGACGGCGCAGCTCGCGCGGCTCGCGCGCGGCGGTGCCGCGGCCCGATCGGAGCGCTGATCGGCGCCCAGCGTGCGGTGGTGCCCGCCGAGGCCGCCCCGACGACGGACCACGCCGCGGCCCTGCGTGCCGGCGCCGAGCTCGTGCTGCGCGCGAACTGGCGCGAGGGCACGCGCGGCGACGGCGTCGCGTACGCCTACACGTGCCCAGCGCCGCCGCGCTACCGCCACATGTGGCACTGGGACTCGTGCTTTCATGCGATCGCGTGGCGCGACATCGACCCCGCGCGCGCCCGCGAAGAGCTGCGAACGGTGTTGCGCTCGGGGCGCCCCGACGGCTTTCTCCCGCACACGGCGTTCTGGGACGCGCCGGCCGGCTGGCGGCGCGCACCGCTGTACGCCACGCGCGGGCCGTTCGGCGATCGCTGCACGGAGACGGTCGGGCCGCCGCTGCTGGCGTTCGCGTGGGAGCTCGTCGCGGACGCCTCGCCCGACGCGCCGGCGTTTCGCGGCGAGGCCGTGGCCGCCCTGGCGACCCACCTGCGCTGGCTCGAGCGCCACCGCGACCCCGGCGGCGAGGGCCTGCTGTCGATCGTGACGCCGGACGAGTCCGGCCTCGACGACTCGCCGAAGTACGTGCCGGTGTTCGGCCGGCTCACGCACGACCGCGCCGGCTACGCGCTGCTCATGGAGCGCGGCCGGCGCGCGGGCTGGGACTCGCGCACGCTGCTCGCCCGCTACGACCACCACTGCAAGGACGTCTGGGTGAACGTCGCGTACGCGCTGTCGCTGCACGCGCTGGCGCGGCTGAGCGGCGACGCGGGGTGGGCCGCGCGCGCCGCGCGGGTCGAGCGCGCGCTGCTCGAGGGCTGCCTGGACGAGCGGACGGGGTTGTTCTTCGACCTCGCCGGCCGCGACGAGCGGCGGGTGCGCATCTCGACGTGGTCGGCGCTGTCGCCGCTCCTGTTGCCGGGGATCGGAGAGGACGTGCGCCGGCGGCTCGTCGAGGAGCACCTGCTCGACGACCGGCGCTACCGCGCGCCGTTCGGGATCCCTTCGGTGAGCATGGAGGAGCCGGCCTTCAACCCGCGCTGGGACCGCTTCCGGACCTGGCGCGGGCCGTCGTGGGTCAACACCGCGTGGCTGCTCGTGCCGGCGATGCGCGAGCTGGGCTACGAGCGCGCGGCGGACGCTGTCGTTGCCTCACTCGGGAGCGCCGCGCTGCACGGCGGGTTTCGCGAGTACTACCACCCGCTGTCGGGGCAGGGGCTCGGCGCGCGCGGGTTCGGCTGGTCGACGCTGCTGGCGGATCTGCTCCCCGCCGGCTCGACGGCCGCGGCGAGCGCGCCGAGGATCTCGCGCAGCCGGCGGCCGTAGAAGAAGTGCCCTTCGCCGGCGTGCAGGGCGAGCCGCGCGCGCGGCAGCGCGGCGGCGAGCCCGATCGCCTCGTCCACCGGGACGAGCGCGTCGAGCGCGCCGTGCCAGAGCTGGACGGGCGGCGTCACGGCGGTGGGCTCGAAGCCCCACGGGCTGGTGCACAGCCGGTAGTCGTCGACCATGCCGCCCACCCCGCCGCGCGACGCGGCGAGGAAGCGCTGCGTCGCCAGCGCTCGCGCGCCGGGCGCGTCGAGCAGGAGGCGGTCGTCGCGCGGGGCCGCGGCGTACATGACGCCGGCGACGAGCCGGGGATTGCGGCGCGCGAGCGCCAGCAGCGCGTCCCCGGTGCGCGAGCACGCGCGGGGGCGGGCGCCCAGGAGGCGCAGCCCGAGGCGCGCCGGCGCGCGCAGCCCCGCGGTCGCGTTGGTCGCGGTCCTTGGAGGGCCGCGGCCGGGGCAGCGCCCGGGGGTCATGCAGCTCACGACCGTCGCGACCTCGACGCGCTCGGGCAGCGCGGCGGCGCACGCGAGCGCGTACGGGCCGCCCGCGGACACGCCCAGGACGGCGAAGCGCGGCCGCGCGAGCGCGTCGGCGAGCTGCGCGACGTCGTCCGCGAAGCTGTGCAGGGTGCGCTTCGGCTCGGGATCGGAGTCGCCGAAGCCGGGGCGGCTCACGAGGACGTAGCGGAGGCCGAGCTCCTCGACGATCGACTCGAGCTCGGGCCCGACGGACTGCGGCGAGCCGATCGCGCCGTGGAGGTACAGCACGAGCGAGCCGCCGACCGGCCCGACCGCGCGGTAGGCGAGCCTGCGGCCGTCGCGAAGGTCAACGACGCAGGCGCCGCTCATGCGATCGCCGCCAGGACGCGCTCCAGCGCGGCGGCGAACGCCGCGGGGCGCTCCACCATCGAGATGTGGCCGGCGGCGTCGATGACCTCGCAGACCGCGCCGGGGCGCAGCCGGAGCACGGTGTGCGCCCCGCCGGGCGGGATCACCCGGTCGCCGCTGCCCCACAGCGCGCCGACCGGCATGGGCAGGCCGGCGAGCGCCGGGCGCAGGTCGGCGCGGACGACCGCCGTCAGCGCCGGGCCGATGCGGCGCGCGCCCCGGGAGTTGCCGACGAGCTCGCGCACGACGCTCGGCGACAGCGCGCCGCCGTCGACGACGCCGCCGGCCATCAGCAGCCGCCGCCCCCAGCTCCAGGTCGCGAGCGGCGCCGCGTGCCGGCGGGCCGGGATGAAGAGCTCGGCCGCGACGCCGGCCGCGGCCCCGACGGCGAACGGCAGCGGGCGCAGCCCCGCGGGGGAGATCAGCACGAGGCTGCGGACGGCCGCGGGGTGTCGCGCCGCGAGGACGATCGCGACCGCCGCCCCCATCGAATGGCCGGCGAGGTCGAACGGCTCGGCGACGCCCGCGGCGCGCAGGTCGAAATAGACGCGGTCTGCGACCTCGCCGAGGTCGAAGCCGCGGCCGGCCGGCGCCGCCGCGCCGAAGCCCGGCGCGTCCGCCGTCACGACCTGCCGCCGGCGGGCGAGCAGCGGCGCCACGTGCGTCCAGATCGCGCGCGTCGTCGCGAGGCCGTGCAGGAGCACGAGCGGGTCGCCGGCACCGAGGGTGTCGACGGCCGCGCGGGTCATGGGCGCGGCGCGGAGGGTGCCGCGGACGTGGAGGGCGTCGGCCGGGGGGCGGAGGGTGCCGCGGACGCGGAGGGGGTCGGCCGGGGGGCGGAGGGTGCCGCGGGCGCGGAGGGTGTCGGCCGGGGGGCGGAGGGGGCATCGGGCGCGGAGGGTGTCGGCCGGGGGGCGGAGGGTGCCGCGGGCGCGGGTCATGGGCGGGCGGGCAGCGGGTCGGCGCGCAGCCGGCGGCGCGCGCGCGGCGATGCGCGCGCGTGCAGCGTGACGAGCAGCGCGTACGCGAGCACCGCGAGGATCGACGACGCGCCGAGCATGAGCCCCGCTGCGACCGACGCCGCCACGGACGCTCCGCCCAGCGCCGCGACGGTCGCGCTCGGGGCGGCGCCCGGACCGATCGGCAGCAACCCGAAGACGCCGAGCGCACCGAAGACCAGGACGACCTCGCCGTAGCCGTGCGGCAGGCCGCACACCGCGAGCACGAGCCACACCCGCCCGAGCGTCAGCGCCACGATGCCCGCGACGATCGCGACGAGCGCCCCGCGGCGCTCCGGCGACGCGAACACCGCGAGCCCGCGCACGATCGACCGCCACGCGACCCGCCGCAAACCCATCCGCGCCGCGCACAGCACCCCCGACGCAACGGCTGCCGAGATCGGCACGATCCACCACGCGGCGCCGGCGGCGACCAGCGCCCCACCGAGCAGCAGCGCGGTGGCGCAGACCTCAAGCGCGCAGATCGACAGGTCGGCGACGAGGATCACGCCGGGCCGCGGCGCGCGCGGGCCGCCGATGCGGCGCAGCACGGCGACGCGGGCCGGCAGCGCGGCCTGGCTCTGCACGCAGCCGGCGACGAACCCGACCGCGTTGGCCCCGTGGACGGCACCGCGCGACAGCGTCTCCGCGTGCGCCGCGGCGAGCGCCACCCGCCACGCCTCGGACCGCAGCGCCAGGGTGGCGACGTGCAGCGCGACAGCGGCGACGAGCGCCGCGACCGGCACGCGCTCGAGCGCCGCCCCGACCTCACCCGCCCGCGTCAGCCACAGCACCCCGACGGCCGCGAGGGCGGCGAGCACGACCGTGGCCGAGCCGAGGCGTGTCCACACACACCGGGTTCTCCCTGCTCAGCACGCTTTTCGAGTGAAGAACCTGTAGCTACGCCGCGTCGACGACGATCAGCAGGTGGCTGCCGTCGTCGACCGTGAACGCCGACGTGGCCAACCGCTCGATGACCGGCCCGATCATGGGCAGCGCGGCGTCCGCCAGCAGGCGTGCGGCCTCGGTCCCGGCCAAGGGGCCCAGGAGCAGCGCGAAGCTGCCCGGCCGCGCCGTCAGGACGAGGTGCACCTCGTCGGCGCGCGCGGTGCCCGCATCGCACAGCAACGCCTCGAGGATGAGGATCGCGTCGTCGATGCGGTCGACCGGCAACCCGGCCTTGGACGACGTGCCCGCGACCGCCCGCCGCAGGACGGGAAGCCGCGCGCGGCTGCGGCCGGCGCTGACCTGCACGGTCAGCTCGGGCGCGATCGTCACGATGCGGCGTCGTAGTCGCTCAGCGACGCCTGGTCGTGCTCGGCGATGAGGTCGAACGTCATGATCACGTCGGTGCCGGCGAGGCTGCCGATGATCTCGAGCGACGCCGCGACGTGCTCCATCAGCGCGAGCCCGTGCCCCGGCCTCGGCGTGTCCGCGGGCGGTGCGATGCCGCAGCCGTGATCGCGGACGAGGACGTGCAGCCGCCCGTCCTGCATCTGCGCGACGATCGTCATCGTGCCCGGACGCGATCCGTAGGCGTGCAGGACGACGTTCGTCGTCGCCTCGCTGATGGCCAGCACGATGTCGTCCATCGTCGCGGGGCCGATCTCGTACGCCTCGCGAAAGCCGCGCATGACGTGACGCAGCAGCGCGAGGCTCTCGCGCTGCGCGGGCAGCGTGACGCGGAGCGCCGGACAGTCGGCGTCGCTCATCGTGCGGGTCGCATCGATGCCATTGCTGAGGTTCTTACCGTTCCGCGCGCAATCGATTCGCCATGTTCGTCCAAGGAGGGCGTACAAAGGTCTGAAGCCGTCGCCGCGAGCGGCTCACCGAAGCCTGCGATCGGACATAGTCAGGTGGTCGCCCGAACGATGATCCGGGGAGGTTGCCGCCATAGTTGGCGCAGGGAAGCTGGTCACGCCGCTGCTGACGATCGCGGCCCTCGGGCTCGCCGCCGCCCCGAGCCCGGCCGCCTCGCGCCCCGCCGCGGGCGACAGCGGCCTGCCGAACGTCGACCGTCGCGCCGGCGCTCCCGTCGCAGTCGCGCCGGCGACGCGCTCGGCGCGCCGCCAGCTCGAGCGCGAGCTCGGCCCGCTCGCCGGCGTCCGCACCGCTCCGGCGAGCGGCGCCGTCGCCTACGTCGGCCGGCCGACCGGCCTGCTGACCGGTCCCTCGCCCGGCGACCCGCGGACGATCGCGCTGGACTACGTCCGCGAGCACGGCGACGTCTTCGGGCTGGCCAAGGGCGACTTCGCGAACCTCGTGCTCGTCGCGCGCGACGTCACCCCCGACGGCATCACGCACCTGCGCTTCAACCAGGTCCTCGACGGGATCGAGTCCTTCGACAGCGGCTTGGACGCCCACGTCACGCGCGATGGCCGCCTCGTCAACGTCTCCGGCGGGCCGGTGCCGGACGCGCGGCTGCCCGGCACGCGGCCCGCCCTCGACGCCGGCGAAGGCCTCGGCGCCGCGCGCCAGGCCACGCGCGGCTCCGGCTTGCCGCCGCGCCGGACCGCGACGCAGCCGGGCCCGAGCAGGATCACGTCGTTCGCCACCGGCGAGCAGGCGCGGCTGCGCTGGAGCCCGACGCCCGGCGGCGCCGCGCTGGCCTGGCAGGTCATCGCCGGCGGCGGCGACGGCCATCTCTACGACGTCCTCGTCGACGCGTCCGACGGCTCGCTCCTGCGCCGCCAGGACCTCACGCAGCACCTCGGCGGGGCGAACTACTTCCGGCGCGATCCGAGCACCACGACCGCACAGACGCAGATCACGATGCCGCCCGCGTGGTACGACGAGCACACGGGCGGCACCCGCCTGTGGGGCCAGTTCTCGCGCACGTACGCCGATCCCAACGACCAGGACCCCGCGGTGGGCAGCGAGCTCGGCGGCACGCGCGTCCAGATTCCCGCCAGCAGCGCCGCGCCCGACTGGCTGTATGCCCAGAGCACGACCTTCCCGGGCGCGACCCCGTGCCCGGCGAGCGGCTGCACGTGGGACTCCGCGACGCCCGCGACCGCGACCACCAACCAGTTCCAGGCCGGCGCGAACCTCCACGTGCTCGTCAGCCGCTACCACGACTACCTCGCCGGAGCGCCGATCGGCTTCGACGAGGCGTCGGGCAACTTCCAGCGCACGAACACCGCCGGCCAGGGCCTCGGCAACGACTACGTCCGCTCCGAGGTCAACGACGGCCAGGGGCTCAACAACGCGAACATGAGCACCCCGCCCGACGGCCAGGCGCCGCGCATGCAGATGTTCCTCTTCAACACGCGCGACGTGAACGGCAGCGACGACGCGGCGATCGTGTACCACGAGTACACGCACGGCCTGAGCAACCGCCTCGTCGTCACGGCGTCGGGCAGCTCGGGGCTGGGCGCGTTCCAGTCGCGGATGATGGGCGAGGCCTGGAGCGACTTCTATGCCAACGACCTGCTCAACGCCGAGGGCACGCTGCCCGACACGGCGGCGCCGGCCGAGGTGACGACCGGGTCCTACGTCGTCGGCGGCGCCGGGATCCGCGCGAAGCCCGAGGACTGCCCGGTCAACCCCGCGGGCGTCGCGGGCTGCAACGGCAACGGCACCGCGACCACGGTGCTCGGCGGCTACACGTACGGCGACATCGCCGTCACGTTCAACACCAACGTCAACCCCAACGACTCGCCTCACAACGGCGGCGAGGTCTGGGCCGAGACGCTGTGGGACATCCGCACGGCGATCGGCCGCGTGCCGGCGCTGGCCGTCGTCACCGGCGGCATGCGGCTGTCGGTCGACAACCCGTCGATGCTCGACATGCGCGACGCGATCCTCGAGCAGGCGGTCGCGATGCGCAGCGCGGTCGGCGCGGCCGACGACTACTACGACGACCTGTGGCCGATCTTCGCCGCGCGCGGCATGGGCGCCGGCGCCACCACGCCGAGCGCCAGCGCGACCAACCCGACCGAGGCCTACAACCTGCCGAGCGGGCTGCGCGCACGCTCCACGACGATCCGCGACCCCTACCCGGGCGGCGACAGCGACGGCCTCGCCGATCCGGGCGAGCGCCTGCTCGTCGACCAGTCGGTCCAGGGCATCGGCCTCGCCGACCTGGCCGGCGTGACGGGCACGCTGTCCTCGGGCGACCCGGCGGTGACGATCGAGGACCCGACCGCGGCATGGCCGCTGCTCGGCAAAGGCCGTAGCGCCGTCAACGCCGACGAGCTGGCGCTTCGCCTGCCTGCCGGCGCGTGCACCGCCACGAGCCCGATCACGATCAACGTCAGCTCGGCCGAGGGCCCCGCCGTCGCCAGCTCCGTCGTGGACCCGCGGCCGGCATCGAACGCCGTCGTGCTGCTGGCGGATGCCACCGGCACGCCGGCGTCGCCCGTCGAGCAGTCGACCGCGGCGACGTTCAGCGTCCCGTCGGGCGGCGCGATCACCGATGTGGACGTCCGCATCGACGAGCTGCGCCACACGTTCCTCGGCGACCTGCGGATCGAGGTCGTGCACGACGGCGTCACGGCGGTGTTGTTCGACACCTTGGGCGGCGGCAACTACGGCGGCGACGACGTGCTCCAGGCGATCTTCGACTCGGACGCCGGAGCGGCGCTGCCCACGACGGGGCCGGGGCCGATCACGGGTCGCGTCAGGACGCAGCCGGCGAACGCGCTCGACGTCTTCGACTCGCGTCCCGCCGCGGGCACGTGGACGCTGCGCGTCACCGACACGTTCCCGAACGACACCGGCGTGCTGCGCAGGTGGGGGCTGGACGGTCCCCAGGTGCCCTGCCTGCGCGCCGAGATCCCCGCCGCGTCGACGGGCGACGCGTCGGGCGTGAGCACCTCCGAGGCGACGCTCTCAGGGACCGTCACGCCCAACGGGCGCGCGACGGGCCTGCGCTTCTCCTACGGCACGACCGCCGGCTACGGCGCGAGCACCGCCGTGCAGGGTGTCGGCGCGGGCGACGGCGCGGTCGCGGGCACCGCCGGCCTGAGCGGCCTGGCCCCGGACACGACCTACCACTACCGCGCCGAGGCGATCCGCGAAGGTGGCGCAGTCGCGGTGACCG
The DNA here is from genome assembly GCA_963766525.1 of uncultured Actinomycetes bacterium. Taxonomy (GTDB): domain Bacteria; phylum Actinomycetota; class Thermoleophilia; order Solirubrobacterales; family Solirubrobacteraceae; genus CADCVQ01. The sequence goes on along the minus strand of CAVYAX010000058.1, from coordinate 100,466 downwards.
GCGCCGACCGGACGTTCACCACCGCCTCGCCGCCGGCGCCGCCGCAACCCCCGCCGCCCTTGGCACCGCCGCCACCCCCGCCCTTGGCACCGCCGCCACCCCCGGCGCCGGGACCGCCGCCGCCCCCGCCGCCGCTCGCCGGAGACCCGGCGCCGAGCTTCATCGGCACGATCACCGTGAAGCAGACCGCCGCGATCAGGCGCGGGCGCAAGCGGGTGGCGTTCCTCTTCAGGCTCTCCGAGCCGGCGTCGGTCAAGGTCACGCTGACGCGCCCGGCGCCCGGCGTGAAGGTCGGCGGCCGCTGCGTGGCGCCGGCGCGCCGGGGCACGGCGTGCATCCGCCGCAAGCCGACGGGCGGCGGCAAGACGCAGTCGTTCTCGAGGTCCGGCGCCGGCAGGCTGACACTCGCCCGCTCCGGGCTGATCAAGCGCCGCTACACGGCGACGCTCGTCGCCACGGACCGGGCCGGCAAGCGGTCCGCGCCGCGGAAGGTGAGCTTCAGGGTCCGGTAGCGGCTCAGCGCGCCGCGAGCATCTCGCGATGCTCGGCCACGTGGTGCAGGTGGCCGATCGTCTGGCGGATGATCCGCGAGACCTGCATCTGGCTGACGCCCAGGCGCTCGCCGATCTCGGCTTGCGTGAGGTCCTCCTCGAAGCGCATGCGCAGGACGTCGCGCGCCCGCGGCGACAGACCGACGCACAGCCGTTGGAGCATCTCGCGGGACTCCGCCCGGTCGAAGCCGTCGTCCTCGCAGCCCATGCTGTCCTCGAGCGAGGCCGACTCGGGCTCGCGGGACTGCGGCGCGTGGATCGAGAGCGCACCGCGGCCGCTGCGAGCTTGGAGGGCCTCGAGGACGTGCTCCTCGTCGGCGCCGGTGGCGTCCGCGAGCTCGATCACGGTCGGAGCGCGGTCGAGCTCCTGCGACAGCTTCGTCGCCGTGCGGTCGATGCGCATGATCAGCTCCTGCAGCTCCCGGGGAGGCCGTACGGCCCAGGTCCGGTCGCGGAAGTAGCGCTTGAGCTCGCCGACGATCGTCGGCACGGCGAAGCTCGTGAACGCGTGTCCGCGTGAGGTGTCGAAGCGGTCGATCGCCTTGACGAGCGCCATCGACGCGACCTGCACGAGGTCGTCCATGGGCTCGCCGGAGCTCTCGTACCGGCGGGCGAGCGAGCGGGCGAGCGGCATGAACCGCTCGACGAGCTCGGCGCGGGCGTGCGGGTCACCGTCGGCCATGCGCGCGAAGAGCGCGCGGTCGCGGCGACCTCGAGCATCGGCTCCTCCACTGGCGAGCTGGGGACCGATACCGCTGTCGATGAGTCGTGCGTTGCCATCACGCATGAGGTCGGCCTCCTGGGGTCGGCGACATGAGCCATGGGTCCGCCGGCGGCCGCTTTTCCAGGGGTCCGCCTGTCGTCCCGTCAGGTAATTCGAGACGCGCGCCCGTCCGTCGCCCGCCTCTTGGGCGGTGCCTTACCCGGGTGCGGGGCAGTCCACACGTGGCCGCAAACGCATCATTGAGAGACTGTGCGCGTGTCCGCCGAAGGCCTCCAACTGCTGCTCCCCGACGGCTTCGCGGCGTCCGCCGTGGCCGACACGCTGGCGGCCGAGATCCCGATCGTGACGAGCAAGGCCAACGTGGTCGAGCGCACCTTCTGGGACACGTTCGACGGGCGCCTGCATGGCGCCGGGCTGGCCCTCGTCGAGGCCGGTCGCAGGCTCGCCCTGGTCGACGCGAAGACCTACGCCGAGCTGGCTGCGGAGCCCCTGAAGCGTGGCGCGACGGCGCTGCTCGCGGGCGATCTTGGCACCGGCCCGCTGCGCGAGCGGCTCGAGCCGCTGATCGAGATGCGCGCGCTGACGGCGATCGTGCGCGTGCGCAGCCGCCATCTGCCGGTCAACGTGCTCGACGAGCTCGGCAAGATCGTCGTGCGCCTGCGCGTCGAGGAGCCGTCGGCGGTGGCAGGCGATGACGGGCCCGTCGCCGTGCCGTCGCGGTTGCACGTCGTCGGGGTCCTCGGCTATGACCGCGAGCTGCGCGACGTCGCCGCGCTGCTGACGGATCGGATGGGGCTCGTCGCGGCGGGGCGGCCGGTGCAGGACGACGCGGTCGATGCGGCCGGCGGGGCCGTCGGCGGCGTCTCGTCGAAGCTCAAGCTCCAGCTCGACGCGGGCGCGCGCGCCGACGAGGCGGCCGTGGCGATCCTGCGGCGCCTGCTCGAGGTCATCGAGCTGAACATGCCCGGCACGCTCGCCGATGCGGACTCCGAGTTCCTGCACGACCTGCGCGTCGCGGTGCGGCGCACGCGCGCGCTGCAGCGCGAGCTGCGCGGCGTCTTCGCGCCCGAGCCGCTGCGCGTGTTCCGCGACGGCTTCAAGGAGCTCCAAGCGATCACCGGCCCGACGCGCGACCTCGACGTCCAGCTGCTCGAGTTCGGCGAGCTCGCGGCGGGGCTGCCGGCCGAGGTCGCGGGCGACGTCGCGCCGCTGCGGCGGTTGCTCGAGGACCACCTCGTCGTCGAGCGCGGCAAGATGGCCCGCGCGCTGCAATCGGAGCGCACCAGTGCGCTGCTGGACAACTGGCGCGACTACGTCGACCGGCTCGTCTCGTCGCCTGACGACGATCGGCCGGACGCCGCGCGGCCCGTCGCCGAGGTCGCCGGCGAGCGGATCTCGAAGGTCTACCGGCAGATGGTGAAGATGGGCTCGGCCATCGACGACGGATCGCCGCACGAGGCGCTGCACGACCTGCGCAAGAAGGGCAAGGAGCTGCGCTACCTGCTCGAGTTCTTCTCGTCGCTGTATCCGAGCGCGGTCGTCAAGCCGATGGTCTCGACGCTGAAGGGCTTGCAGGACGTGCTCGGGCGCTTCCAGGATCGGGAGGTGCAGGCCGAGCTGCTGCGCTCGCTGGGCGACGAGGTCGCGGCGCTCGAGGGAGGTGCCGCCGCGCTGATGGCGATGGGCGTGCTCGTCCAGCGCCTGACCGCCGACCAGCACGCGGCTCGCGAGGAGTTCGCCGAGAGCTTCGCGGGGTTCGCCGCCAAGTCGCAACGCAAGCTCGTTGACCAGACGTTCGGATGACGACGGTCGTCGCGCTCTACAACATCAAGGGCGGCGTCGGCAAGACGTCGGCCTCGGTGAACCTCGCCTGGCTGGCGGCCGACAGCGGCGCGCGGACGCTCCTGTGGGACCTCGACCCGCAGGGCGCCGCGACGTTCCTGCTGAGGATCAAGCCGAAGGTCAAGGGCGGGGCGCGCAAGCTCGTCGGCGGCAAGCTCGACGTCGCCTCGCTGCTGAAGGGCACCGACAACGAGCTGCTCGACCTGCTGCCCGCCGACTTCTCCTATCGCAACATGGACCTCGAGCTGGGTGAGGTGAAGCGCCCGACGAAGGGGCTGGCACGGGTGCTCGCGGGGGTCGCCGGCGACTACGAGTTCGTCTTCCTGGACTGCCCGCCGGCGATCTCGCTCGCGTCCGAGAGCGTCTTCGGCGCGGCCGACGTCCTGCTCGTCCCGCTGATCCCGTCGCCACTGTCGCTGCGGACGTTCGACCAGCTGCACCGTTTCGTGACGTCGGAGGTGAGCAAGCCGCCCCGGATCCTCGCGTTCTTCTCGATGGCCGACGGGCGCAAGCGCCTGCATCGCGAGGTCATCGAGGAGCTGTCGGCGGCGCACGCGGGCGTGCTCACGTCGGTGATCCCGGCGGCGACGGACGTCGAGCGCATGGCGCTGCACCGCCGCGTCCTCGCGCAGACCGCGCCGCGCAGCCGCGCCGGGCTGGCCTACGAGGCGCTCTGGTCGGAGCTGCGCTTTCGCCTGTGACGCGCGCTTATTGTGAGCACGCTCGCTCGCATTAACCTGAGGGGTGCTAGCCGCACCAAAGACGCATGCTGACCGTACCGCCGGGCGCAGCGCACGCTGAGAGGGTGCGAGCCATGAGCACCCCGCCCGCCATGCCGATCGCCGTGACAGGCCTCGCGTGCCGGCTGCCGGGCGGAGTCGATTCCGCGGACGCCCTTTGGGAGCTGTTGCGTGCGGGTCGCGACGCGGTGAGCCGGGTGCCCGAGGACCGCTGGAGCGCCGACGAGCTGATCGCCCTGGAGGCGCAGTCGTCGCGGGCCCCGAGCTGGGTCGGCGGGTTCCTCGATGGTGATCCGGGCGCGTTCGACGCCGAGTTCTTCGGGATCAGCCCCCGAGAGGCCGAGCTGATGGACCCGCAGCACCGGATGCTGCTGGAGGTCGCATGGGAGGCCTGCGAGCACGCGGGCCTGCCGACCTCCGAGCTGGCCGGCAGCAACACGGGTGTGTTCGCGGGCATGTGCAACAGCGACCACGCGACGTACGTGCCGTGGCTCGCGGGCGGCGGCGGGCCGTACCACATGACGGGCAACCAGTTCGGCACCGCGGCGGGGCGCGTGTCGCACGCGCTGGGGCTGCGCGGCCCCAGCATGGCGCTGGACACCGCGTGCTCGTCCGGCCTGGTCGCGGCGCACCTGGCCTGTCAAAGCCTGCAGCTGGGTGAATCGGACCTGGCGCTGGCCGGTGCGGTGAACCTTCTGCTGAGCCCCAGGGTCTTCACCTCATACAACGAGCTCGGCGTGCTGTCGCCGAGCGGGCGCTGCAAGACCTTCGACCGCGAGGCCGACGGCTACGTGCGCGCCGAGGGCGTCGTCGTGCTCGTCCTCAAGCGCCTGGACGACGCGCAGCGCGACGGCGACCGCCTGATGGCCGTCCTCCGCGGCACCGCCGTCAACCACGACGGCAAGGCCTCGCGGTTCACCCTCCCCTCCGGCCAGGCGCAGCAGGACGTGTGCCGCGCGGCGCTGCGTCGCGCAGGCGTCGAGCCCGCCGCGGTCGGCATGATCGAGGCGCACGGCACGGCCACGCGCGCGGGGGATCTCGTCGAGCTCGCGTCGCTCTCGGCGGTCTACGGCGGCGGCGACGGCCGCTGCGCGCTCGGCTCGGTGAAGACCAACCTCGGCCACGCCGAGGCAGCCGCGGGCATGGTCGGGCTGCTCAAGGCCGTCCTGGCCGTCCGTCACGGCGAGGTCCCCGGCCAGCTGCACTTCAACGAGCTTCCCGCGGGCTGCGAGTCGCCCGGGCGGCTGTTCGTCCCGACGCAGAGCACCGCCTGGCCGCTCGCGGACGGACCGCGGATCGCCGCCGTCTCCTCCTACGGCTTCGGGGGCACGAACGCCCACGCGATCGTCGAGCAGCCACCGGCCGTTTCTGCGGGAGGCGCGCGCGTCCGAGACCGAGTGCCGCCGGACGTTCCTGCTGTCGGCGCGATCGGCCGACGCGCTCGAGGCCACGGCTGCGCGGCTCGCCGGGTGGCTCACCGGCCCCGGCGCCTCCACGCCGCTCGATGACGTCGCCCACACCCTGGCGCTGCACCGCAGCCACGGGGAGGAACGGTTGGCGGTGCTGGCGACGTCCCGCGTGGAGCTCGTCATGCGGCTGCGGGCGCATGCCGGCGGCGAGGCGCACCGCGAGGTCGTCAGTGACTACGTCCGCGACTCGGCCGGTGCCGGGGCCGTGTGGGTCTTCGGCGGGCATGGCTCGCAGTGGGCGGGCATGGGCAAGGACCTCATCGAGCAGGACCCCGCCGCCGCCCGGGTCGTCGGGGAGATCGACGCGCTCGTCATGGCGGAGGCCGGGTTCTCCCCGCGCGAGCTGCTGCTGTCCGAGGCCCCGTGACGCGGGTGGACAAGGTGCAGCCGCTGATCTTCACCGTGCAGATCGCGCTCGCGACCGCGCTGCGCGCCCGCGGGGTGCAGCCGTCCGCCGTGGTCGGGCTGTCGGTGGGCGAGGTCGCCGCCGCGGTCGTGGCCGGCGGGCTTGACCTCGCCGACGCTGTCAAGGTCGTCTGCCGCCGGTCGCGGGTCTGCGTACCGCAGGCGGAGGCGGGGACCGGAGCCATGGCTTCGGTCGAGCTCGGCGCGGCGGACGTGCGCGCCGAGCTCGGCGACGTCGCCGGCGTCGACATCGCGGTGTTCGCGGCGCCGCGGTCCACGGTGATCGCGGGTGCGAGGAGCGCCGTCCGGGCCCTGGTCGAGCGCTGGAGCGCCAGGGACATCCCGGCGCGGATGGTGGCGGCGGACTTCGCGTCGCACTGCGCGCTGACAGGGCCGCCCGCGGAAGAGCTTCGGCGCCTGCTCGGCGACATCGCGCCGAGCAGGCCCACGCTGCCGTTCTACTCGACGGTCGTCGCCGACGCGCGCGCGGTGCCGGCCTTCGACGCGGAATACTGGTCCGCCAACATGCGCTGCCCGGTGCGCGCGATCGATGCCACGACCGCGCTCGTCGAGGACGGATACGGGCCGTTCGTGGAGATCTCACCCCACCCGGTCGCCAAGTACCCCGTCACCGCAACGCTGGACCACCTCGGCGTGGCCGATCCCTGCGTCCTGCCGGTACTGCGTCGCGGACAGGATGGCCTTGTCGCGATCGACGCCGCGATCGCGGCGCTGCACTGCGCGGGCTACCCGGTCGACTGGCAGGACCGCTACGCGGCCGGCTCCCTGGCCGACGTCCCGGCTACCGCGTGGAGCCGGCAGCACTACCTCAGCGACCTGGCGGCGACCCGGCCGAGCGCGCCCGGACCGGCGGCGGCGATCGAGGCCGCACAGCAGGAGCCGGCTCCCGCGCAGGACGTCCGCGCCGACCTCCGGGCCCGCGCCGTCGCTCGCGGCGCGACAGGCGCTGGCGGCGGACCACGTCGTCGATCAGCTGCGGTCCCTGCTGCGCCTGCGTGCTCGCCGGATCGACCCCGGTGCCCGCTTCTCCGATCTCGGCCTGGACTCGCTGCACGCGGTACGCCTGCGCAACAACCCGCAGCGCTCGCTCGGGATCGCGATCGCGTTGGACGCGATCTGGAGCAACGGCTCGGCGCGGGCGCTGGGCGCCTTCCTGGCCGGCGAGGTCGCAGGCGACCGTGCCGTCGACGAGATCGCTGCCCCGGTGCCGGCCACCGCGACCGGTCGGGAGGGGCGGTTCGTCGACCTGCCCGCCGGCCGGTTTCACTACCTGCACTGGGGCCGGCCGGGTTTGCCACAGGCGGTCCTTCTGCATGCCAATGCCGCCTGCGCCGCGAGCTGGGCGCGCGTCGGCGCCGCGCTCGCCGACGACTTCGAGGTCTTCGCGCTGGACCTGCGCGGCCATGGCGCGAGCGCGTCCGTGGCGCAAGGGTCCTTGGGATTGCGCGCCGCGGCCAACGACGTCGTCGACTTCATGGCTGCGCTCGAGCTCGGCAGCCCGCTGCTCGTCGGCCACTCCTGGGGCGCAGCTGTCGCCCTCGTGGTCGCCAGCGGCGCCGAGTCCGCGGAGGCGCCGCCCCGACTGTCCGGGCTCGTGCTCGAAGACCCGCCGCCATCGCTGTGCTCCGACTCGCAGCACGACCGCGTGCAGAGCCTGCTCGCGACGCTCGCGCTGAGCCCCGGCGACATGCTCGAGACCCTGGTGGTCTCGCATCCCGACTGGGACCCCGCCGACCGCGCCAGCATGGTCGAGGGATGGCGGCAGGCCAGCGCTCCGGTCGCCGCGGGCCTCGTGGCCGAGGCCGCCCGGTCGGGGCCGCTGCTGCCCCTGCTCGCCAGCGTGACGGCGCCGGCGCTGCTGCTGCGGGCGGACGCCCGGTGCGGGACGCTGCTGCCCGAGACCGACTGGCACGCCGCCAAGCGCCTGCTCGGCGAGCGCTCCGAGGCCGTCGAGATCGGCGGCGCCACGCACGAGGTCCACCGCAGCCGATTCGAGGACTTCCTTTCCGTTGTCCGAGTGTTCGCGGCCGACAACGACACGTCAGGAGCCCGGCGTGGACTTCACGTCCAGCCCCGCTGCGCCTAGCGCCTTGCGGACGTTCCTCAACGGGGACCGCCTGAAGCACCTGTCCGAGCTCGACGAGCTGCTGCGCGAGCCCGAGTTCGCGGGGCCGTCGCCCGCGTCGGACGGGGAGCGCAACCTGCGGACCTACGCGAGGCTCGCCGCGATCGGACGGCACGAGGGTGGCTCGGTCGCGCTGGCCCGCGACACCGGCCGCTTGAACACCGTGCAGGAGTGGATGGCGGTGGTCGATCCGTGCCTGTTTCACGCCGCGCTCGTGCACTTCGCCGTGTGCACCTGGGCGATCTGCGAGCTCGGCCGTCCCGGCGAGCACTTGGCGGAGCTGACGGCGGAGCTCGACTCACAGCGCGCGGCGGGCAGCATCCTCATCACCGAGGCGGGCCGCAGCAACAGCCACATCGCGGTCGCCACCGAGGCGCATTTCGACCCGGCGTCGCGGACCTTCTCCGTGCGCACCCCCGACGACGGGGCCGCGAAGATCATGGCGAACGTCGCGCAGCCGGGCGTGCCGAAGATCGCGGTCGTCTACGCCGAGCTCGTCGCCGGCGGGCGGCGCTGCGGCATGTTCCCCTTCGCCATGCGCATCCAGACCAAGGACGGGCCCGCGCAGGGCGTGCGAGTCGCCGCCCTGTCCGACGCGCCCGCGGTGCCGCTCGACTACGCGCTGGTCAAGTTCGACGATGCCCGCGTGCCGTTCGACTGCTGGCTGCGCGACAGCGCGTCGCTTCACGCCGACGGTACGTTCGAAGACCCCATCCGGGAGCCCGGTGCACGCCTGCTGCGATCGCTGGCCTCCGGCGCGCACGCCGCGCTGAGCGTCGCCGTCGGGCTCGCCGCCGCAGCCCGGGCGAGCGTGACCATCGCGCTGCGCCACGCGAGCCAGCGCGTCACGGCAGGCACGCTGGCGCCGGGAGTGGAAGTGCTCCGCTACAGCACGCGGCAGCGAGCTTTGTGCGGCGCCCTCGCCGACGCCTGCGCCAGCTCGTTCCTGGTGGATGACGCGAAGCGCTCCTATACCCGCGGCGCCCCGGTGCCGGCGAGCGCGGGCGAGCAGACCTTCGGGTCCTGGAGCGCCCTCCATCGGGACCTCGCGCTAACCAAAGCGGGGAGCGCGGCGTGCCTCGCGAGGGTCGCCGCCACGTGCCGCATCGGCGCCGGCGCGCAGGGCGTGCTCAGCGCGAACAGGCTGACGCAGTACGAGGGCATGGCGCAGGCGTTCCAGGCGGCCGCAGGCGACAGCCTGCTCGCGCGGCTGGACGCGGGCAAGTCGCTCGTCCAGGACGACGGCTACGAGGTCGCCGCGATGGGTTGCGCCGGGCCGCTCGACTTCGAGGATCCCCAGACCGCGCTGGCCCTGTCGGCGGCCGTGGAGGCAGGCCGGCTGGCCGACGTGCGCGAGCGCGTGCGCGCTGCCGGCAGCGACGCGACGCAGTTCGACGTCTGGAACCCGCTGCTGCCGGCGACCATCGAGCTGGCGGACGCGTACCTGCGCAACCTCACGCTGCGCAGCTTCGACGCCGGCGTCGGATCGGCCACGGAGCCGTCGGTTGCCGAGCCGTTGCGCGCGGTCCAGTTGCTCCACGGCCTGAACCTCGTGGACGAGGACCTGGCATGGCATCTCGAGCACGGCACGCTTGCTCCGGCGGATGTCGCGAGCCTTCGTGACGCACGCGACCGCGCGGTGTCGCGGGTGCACGGGCAGGCGCCGGCGCTCGTAGATGCGTTCGCGCTCCCGGCGGACCGTCGGGACGCGCCGATCGCGGAGGCGGGGTACGTGGCTGCCGTCGCCCGCTTGTTCGACGCCGGGTGAGCGCTTTTACAGGCTGGTCGAAGCTCTGAGCTCGGCGATGCGATCGCACCGGCCGAGGATCGCGAGCGTCGCGACGTAGCCTGGCGCGCACGTCAGCTCGTGCAGCGCGGCGCCGGTGGAGCTCGCCGAGGCGTGGGCGAAGTCGTTTGTGATGCCGACGCCGAGCGCCTTGACGATGCTCTCCTTGCGCGTCCACAGCCGGAAGAACGCCGGGGCGCGGTCGGCGGCGGGCAGCGCGGCGAGCTCGGCAGCCTCGTCGCTCGTGAACGCCGTCCGGGCGAGCTCGTCGACGTCGAGGTCGCGGAGCTGCTCGACGTCGACGCCGATTCGCGGTCCGCGCGCGAGGGCGACTGCCACGTGGTCTCCGGTATGGGCGACGCTCACGTCGAGCTCGGGATGGTCGAGCAGGCGGGGCTTGCCGTGCTGCGCTCCGCAGCGGTCGCAACGGCGGTCCACGCGCAGCTGCCGCGGGTCGACGGACAGGCAGCCGGCCGCCGCGCGGCGGAGGACCGCGGCGCCGGTCAGAAACCGCAGGCGGTCATCCGCTTGGCGGTACGCGGTCCGGCGTTCGTGCTCCTGCGCCGAGAGCAGCGTTTCGAGCTGCGGGGCGCTGTCGGAGATGGTCGCCCACCAGACGCGGCACTCGTGCTCCGCAAGTGGGAGCCGCTCGCCGGTTGCTGCGTGTCGCGGCATCGGACGCTCACCGTAGCCGCGCGGCGGGTGACACCATTCGGATATGGCGGGTGAGGAATGGAGAGCCGCTGCGCATGCCTCGCGCTACCTGGCGCTGGCCGACAGCGTCCCGCGCCGCGCGGAGGGCGAGAGCGTCCTGTCCGAGCAGGTCCCGCTTGGCGCTCGCCGCATCCTCGATCTCGGGACGGGCGACGGCCGTCTGCTCGCCCTGCTCCAACCCGAGCGACCCGAGCTGCGCGGCGTGGGGGTGGACTTCTCCGAGGTCATGCTCGAGGCGGCACGCGCGCGCTTCCGCGGCGACGACCGCGTCGAGCTCGTCGAGCACGACCTCACGCAGCCGCTGCCCGATCTCGGGCGCTTCGACGCGGTCGTCTCGTCGATGGCCATCCACCACCTCGAGCACGAGCGCAAGCGCGCGCTGTACGGCGAGGTCTTCGAGCTGCTCGAGCCCGGCGGGGTGTTCGCGAACTTCGAGCACGTCGCGTCGGCGACCCACCGCCTGCATCTGATGTTCTTCGCGGCGATCTGCGAGCCGCCCGAGCACGAAGATCCCTCCGACCGGCTGCTCGACGTCGAGACGCAGCTGCGCTGGCTGCGCGAGCACGGCTTCGACGACGTCGACTGCTACTGGAAGTGGCTCGAGATGGCCCTGCTCGTGGGGGTCAAGCCCGGCGAGGCGCGGTAACGCGCCGGCATCCACGAGGGCGTCGCACCACGAACGGCGGATCCTGGCGGTACCGGACGCTCGCCTGAGCGCGCCACGGCGTTACGCTTGTTGTCCGGTGCCAAGCCGCCTGCGCACGCTCGACGACCTCGGCGACCTCACCGGCGCCCGCGTCCTGCTGCGCGCCGAGTTCAACGTGCCGATGAGCGCCGTCGGCGAGGTCGCCGACGACACCCGCCTGCGTCTCACGCTGCCGACGATCGTCGCGCTGCGCGAGCGCGGCGCGCGGGTGCTGCTGGTCGCCCACCTCGGCCGGCCGCGCGAGCGCGAGCCGTCGCTGTCGCTGCGGCCGGTGGCCACGCGCCTCGCGCATCTGCTCGGCGAGGAGGTCGCGTTCGCGCCCGACCTCGACCACGTCCCGGACGGCGACATCGTGATGCTCGAGAACATCCGCTTCGAGGCCGGGGAGACCGACAACGATCCGGCGCTGGCCGCGCGGCTCGGCGCGCTCGCCGACGCCTATGTCAACGATGCCTTCGGCAGCGCGCATCGCGCCAACGCCTCGACGGTGGGGGTCGCGGACCACGTCGCGCGCTCGGCGGCGGGGCTGCTGTTCGAGCGCGAGATCACGATGCTCGAGTCGGTCCTGCGATCTCCGGCACGGCCGCTGGTGGGCGTGCTCGGAGGGGCCAAGGTGACCGACAAGATCGGCGTCATCGAGCGCCTGCTCGAGCTCGCCGACACGCTGCTGATCGGCGGCGGGATGAGCTATCCGTTCCTCGCCGCGCAGGGCCATGGCGTGGGCGACTCGCTGTGCGACGCCGAAAGCGTGGCGGTCGCGCGGCGCCTGCTGGAGGACACCGGCGGCCGCCTGCGCCTGCCCGTCGACCTCGTCGTCGCCGATCACTTCGCCGTCGACGCGCAGACGCGTGTGGTCGACGCCGACGGCATCGAGCCGGGCTGGGGGGGAATGGACATCGGGCCGCGGACGCGCGCGGCCTACGCCGACGTCATCGAGGGCGCCGGCACCGTGTTCTGGAACGGCCCGGTCGGGGCGTACGAGCTTGAGCCGTTCGCGGCCGGCACCCGCGCGATCGCCGAGGCGATGGGGCGCAGCGAAGCGACGACGGTCGTCGGCGGCGGCGATCTCGTCGGCGCGCTCCAGCGCTTCGGCCTCGCCGACCGCGTGACGCACATCTGCACGGGCGGCGGCGCCAGCCTCGAGTTCATCGAGGGCCGCATGCTGCCCGCCTACGCGGCGCTCGTCGACTGACGCTCACGCACTGCCGCGTCGCAGCGCACCGCGTGGGGTGGATCGGTGGTGCAGGAAGCTCGCCGACCTTTGACGCCAGCTCGCGGGCGGATCCTTGAGCGGGACGTCCACGTAGTCGGTTGTAGGCGTCTGTAGTACAGTCGAGTGGTGGACCGGTTCGACGTTCACGACTTGGACGAGGACTGGCCCTTCGAGATCGATGGACAAGCCAGCCACCTGTTCAAACATCCCGGCCTCGGCCCTGACGACATCGGCGAGGTGTGGACCAGCGACCCGCTGTTCTACCCCGCCAAACCGCCAGCGCACTGGCTGATGGTCGCCGAGGTTTCAGGGAGGGTGCTGATCGTTCCGCTGGCGCCGTCGAACACGGGCGACCCGAGCAGATGTCGTCCGATCGGCTGCTACGTCGCTGCTGAGCACCTTGCCCGCCGCTATCGGGAGGACCGATGACCGACATGACACCCAAGCAGGAGAACGCCTTCTTCGCCGATCCCGACAACCAAGTGCCTCAGGGGCCACCGGTGCGGCGCAAGAGCAAACTCAGCCAGCCGGTCCCGGTGCGCTTTCCCGATGAGCTGCTGCGCGAGGTTCGCGTCCGCGCCGCCGCCGATGACCGCTCGGTTTCGAACTGGATCCGTCGCGCGGTCGAGCACGAACTCGCACGCAGCCGAGACTGATCGGCGCGCGAGCGGGTCCTGACTGATCAGCACGCAAGCCGATCGGCTACATGGCCGCCTTCAGCGCCCTCGTCGACTCCACGTGCGCAGCCCGATTTGCAGGCCGTTGCGACAGCCGCCCCTTGAGCGGGACTCCCGAGCGAGGGACCGCTTGCGAGACGATCTCGAGGGGGCTTGGGCGTCTCGCACGGGATGCGGCAGTCGGACGCCTGCGCGCGAGGTAGCCGCGGCGACCGTCTCGCGTGATCTCCCACGGTGTTGAACGGTTGAAGGATGATGAGCGCATGGCGCGTCTTGGTTGCCGTCGCGCAGCGGGCCATGGGGCCCGCGCTGGTGGCTGCGATCGCGGCCGTGGCGGAGGACGCGGTCATCCTGGCCGGGCCCGCCACGGTGTGGCGCACGTGGCCTGGTCCTTTCACGGCCGAGGGGCGCGCGAGAACGGTCATGAAGGCATTCGTCGTCGAGCGCTATGGCAAGCACGGACTGCGCGCCGCCGAAGTACCCGAGCCCGAGGTCGGTGACGGTCATGTGCTGGTCAAGGTGAGCGCGGCCGCTGTCAACCCGCTGGACACGATGGTCCGCGACGGCGAGTTCAAGCGGCTGCTGCGCTACCGGACCCCGTTCGTGCTCGGCCATGACGTCGCCGGCGTAGTGACCGGGGTCGGCGCGGCCGTGCGCGAGTTCCAGGTAGGCGATCAGGTCTACGCTCGCCCCCGCGACCTGCGAATCGGGACCTTCGCGCGGTACATCGCGATCGACCAGGACGATGTCGCCCCCAAGCCAGCCTCGCTGACCCTGCACGAGGCGGCCGCGGTGCCGCTGGTGTCACTGGCCGCTTGGCAGGCCCTGGTTGACCGCGCAAACGTGCAGGCCGGCCAGAAGGTCCTCGTCCACGCCGGCTCCGGCGGCCTCGGGTCGACCGTCATCCAGCTCGCCAAGCACCTCGGCGCCACGGTCGCGACGACCGCCCGCGGCGAGAACGCGCAGCTGGTGCGCAGTCTCGGCGCGGACGTCGTCGTCGACTACACCAAGGAGAACTTCGCCGAGGTCCTCTCCGGCTACGACGTCGTGTTGGACTCGCGCGGGGGCGAGAACCTCGAGCGGTCCCTCACGGTCCTCAAGCCGGGCGGACAGGCGATCGGCGTGAGCGGCCCGCCGGACCCGGGTTCGCCAAGCAGCTCGGGGCGCCGAGGTTCATCGGCGTCGTGATGGGGCTGCTGAGCCGCAAGGTCCGCAAGCGGGCGCGAAAGCTCGGGGTGAGCTACTCGTTTTTGTTCATGCAGGCCAACGGCACGCAGTTGCGCGAGCTGGCGTCTCTCTACGACGCCGGTCGGCTGCGCCCGCTCATCGACAAGACGTTCCCGTTCGAGCAGACCCTCGAGGCGCTGACGTACGTCGAGCAGGGCCGCGCCAGCGGCAAGGTCGTCATCACGCTTGACTGACAACGCTGCCTGCCACCCGACGCCTGCGGTTAGTCCGATGGCGCAAGCGAACGGGCGCCTGTCGCAGACGCCTGGCTTGGACGACACGCGGGCGTCAGAGCGTCTCGGTTCGTAGACGAACGCTGAGCCGCACGCTGTGGGCGTACCGCAAGGGATCCTCCAGCGAGACGCGTTTGCGGCCCGCCGAGACGCATCTCGTGGAAGAGGTCGTCGCCCGCACCGCCGTCGACGCGATCGTCGCCGTCGTCGTCGCCGCCGCCGCCGGTGCGGTCGTCGCCGCTGCCGCCGCGCAGGTCATCCTTGCCTGCGCCGCCGAGCAAGCGGTCGTTGCCTGCCTGTCCGGCGAGGCGGTCGCTACCGCGCCGGTCGCGACGATCAGCAGCGCGCTCGTCGCCGGAACAGTGAAGGTCTGCTCGGCACCGGTGAAATCGCACGTTACGACGACGACGACGCCGGAGTCCGGAGCCGCCGGGCTACACGCCGCGTCGGCGGCCGGCGCCGACAGCACAAGCCTTGTCCCGAAGCATCGTCTCCTCAATGCTGCCAACCCGCCGCCGCCCTCCCACGTCGCCCGCGGCCCACAGCAGCGCGACCATCTCGCCGTACACGCTGACGTCGCGGTGACCGTCGGCCGCGCGATCCAGCAACGGCGTCACGGCGGCCTGGAAGCGCTCGCGGTCCGGTGAGCCGTCGACCATGAACGTCGACAGCAGGGCAGCGGCATCGATGGCCACATAGCGCCCCTCTTGGGCCGCTTCCTCGAGGTCGATACCGCGACCGCCGAGGGCGTCGTGGAACGCGGCACGGTGCTCGGGCGTGGCGACCAGGAACTCCTCGGTCTCGTAGAACTCGACGAGGTGCTCGTGGCCGCACGCTGCGCAGCCTGGTTGCGACGGAAGATTGGAAGATTCCATGGCGCTCCGTTGACTGAAGGTGAGAAGGGACAACCGCCACGCCGCAGGCCGCCTGTCCCGAGGCGGCCTCGCAGCGTGACACGGTCAATCGTGCGTGGCTACATCATCCCGGCGACGGCGGTGCGCGGCGCTGGTGCGAGGTCCTCGTAGCGCGCGGTGCCCTCGCCGAAGACCTCGGCGAAGACCTCGTTGAACGTGTCGAGATACTGGCGGCCGGAAAGGAAGATGTCGCGCGACACGCTGTACAGGTCGCGGCGCGAGCGGGGCACGTAGGTCTCCAGCGCCTCGGCGTATGCCATGGCCTGCTCCGCGGTGAACGCCTCGCCGTCAACGTCGCGCAGCCGTCCGGCGAACGCGAGCGCGAGGGCTGAGATGTCGAGGCTGACGGTCTGGAGCTCGGCCGCGACCGGGGCCGGGGCGAGGGCTCGGCGCGAGACGACCTGGCAGCCGCGCACGCGCACGGCGCTGCGACCGTTCATCCGCTGCCTGAGCGACGGATCGAGGTCCGAGCGTCCGGCGATGAGCGCCATGAACTGCGCGCGGCCTTCGAGCGTGTCGACGAATGTGCTGAACATTGTTAGGTCTCCTGGGAAGCGTTTCGGGTTGGTTCGCCGGGCGGGTGCCCGGCGGCGTGCGGTGCGTCAGGCGGCCAGCGCTGCTTCGGCCTGCCGGGCGGGGACGCTGCGGATGACCGAACCCGCGGCGGATGGGTGGGTGAATGGCTTGTTCGTGGGGAGCTTGCGAACGAAGGTCTCGCGGGCCTGCTGGTACGCCTGGCCTGAGAAGTCGCGCTGCATCTGCGTGAGCTCGACGAACCGGTAACTGCTCAGGGGCCGGGCGCGCTCGTCGCGCATCCGTGCAGCGCGCTTGTCGCGCAGGCGCTCCTCGAAGCCGTCCGAGTAGGCGATCTCGGCCGCCATGTGCATCACCTGGTGGCGGAACGAGTCACTGTCGCAGCCCATGACGTGATCGATGAGGCTGATCGCCTCGGCGCTGCACGCGCTGATTGGCAGGCAGGAGTTCGTGAGCTCGAGCGCGCGGTCCTTGCCGACGCGGCCGGGGAGCAGGTAGGTCCAGTACTCCGACCCGAACAGGCCCATGCCCTTGTAGTGAGGGTTGAGCACGACGCCGGGGCGTGCGCAGACCGTGTCGGCCGCGAGCGCGAGCGGGACGCCGCCGGCTCCGGCGTTGCCGGCCATCGCCGAGATGACGATGTGCGAGGACGTCTCGAGGATCTCGCGCACGAGATCGTCCATGGCGTTGATGTTCGCCCACGACTCAGCGGCCGGCAGGACCGCGGTCTCGATGACGTTGAGATGGATCCCGTTGGACCACAGATCCTCGCCGCCGTGGAGCACGATGACCTTCGTCGGGCGCGAGCGAGCGTGTTCGAACGCCGCGCGCAGCCGGCTGCACTGCTCCGTGCTCATCGCGCCGTTGTAGAAGTCGAAGTGCAGCGCGCCGACCTCGCCGTGCTCCTCGTAGCGGATCTCGCGCCAGGTCGGCGTGTCGAGCTCCTCGTCGATGGCGACGGTCCGCTCGGGAAACCCGGTGAGCTTTCTCGCCAGGACGGTCGCGGCCGGCAACTTCACCGGCGCCCGCCCGCCCTTGGACTCGGGCCGCAGGTGCGTGATCCAGACGGCGCCGTCGCCGGTCGCGCGGCAGATGGCGCCGTCGCGGGTGCCGAGCACATCGCCCGCCCGGCCGGTCAGCGACCCCTCGGCGTGTCCGCCGAACATGTGGTAGCGCTGGCCGAAGATCGTGTCCACGACGCCGGGCGTCGAGTCCGAGCAGCGCAGCCGACGCAGGACGTCCTGCGTCGACGCGGCCCAGTCGATCGCGCGATCGTCCTGCTTCATCGGGCGCTCGAGCGAGCCCTCCACGCGCGGGTCTCCGTAGTCCAGGGGCTCGGGGACGAGTGTCCCGTCGCGGTATCCCTCGATCGCCTCGAGCACCGCCTCGACGGCGGCGTCGGCGACCTCGCCGCGGTACAGCGCGCTCTTCGGGCGGTCGCCGACGGCGAACTCCCGCGACGCCCAGATGTCACCGGCGTCGAACTCCTCGGCCGCCTGCAGCACCGTGACGCCCCAGGTCTCGCGGCCGCGCAGGATCGCCCAGTCCAGCGAGGACGGGCCGCGGTCGCCGCGGATGCCCGGGTGAACGATGAGGCACGGCAGCGCGCGCCAGACGTCCTCGGGGATCGCGGTCTTCAGGTACGGCGCGACGACGAGCTCCGGGTCGAACTCGGCGACGGCATCGCGCATCTGATCGCCGTTGGAGGCGACGCTGCACGCGACATCGTAGCCAAGGTCGTCGAGCTCGACGAACACGCGCTGCGTCATGCTGTTGAACGCGCTGGCGATGAGGAGGATTCGCACGACCGTGACCTCAGACGGTGGCGTCGGCGTACGTCATCGCTTCGGCGTCGTAGCCGCCGGGACGGCTGCCGGCCGGGTCGAAGACGAGCGCGAACACGCGGTCGAAGATGGGAAGCTCGTCGGGGTCGGTGACGAAGATCGACCGCGTCGTGAAGTACAGCTGGCGCATCGTCGTGGGCTTGACGTGCTGAAGCGACATCGCGAACAGCTGAGACTGGTCGGGCGTGACCGACACGCCGGCGTCGTACAGCCGGTGACCGAGCGCGCCGGCCAGCGCGGCGATGTCGACGTCGAGCGTGAGCAGCTGGTCCTGCTGTTCGAGTCCGTGGGTGTTGGCGCGACTCTCTGACATGTGAGGTCTCCGGTCCGTGGCGTCGCGAGCGGAAGCCCGCGGCGTGGTGGGGTACTTGCTGTTGCGTCAGCATCGACGTCTCCTTGCCGTCCTCCTTCGTTACCTTTCCGACTGGAGTCCGCGGAGGACTACGGTCCCGTCGGGGCGTCCACCCGCCGACAAGGGTGGACGCACTGGACGAATGTGCGAGTGTGGATGGGCGGGTCTCGGGCAGGACTTGCTGTTGACAGCACCCGAGGGCGTGGCGCGGAGCCGACGTGCTCACCACGATGTCTCACATGGGAAACCCCCGCCAGCACACCCCTTCTCAGCCCAGGGCCGTCGAGGCTGACCAGCACTGGCGGGCGATCACCGTCCCGCAAGCCTGGTTCGGTGACTTGTCGCAGTGCGGGGGGCGATACGGCACCATCCGGAGAGTCCTCGCTACGCGTCGTTATCGCTTGCGCGCGGACACCGCGGGTCCGACGGCACGATCTCGTGCGCTCACGCACGACACAACGACGACGCGCAGCTGATCGGGTACGTCTCTGCGTTCGGCTTCTTCTTGTGCGCGCTGCTGCACACGTAGCCTGGCTGCGCAGGCCACAGTAGGGTCGCGAGATGGTGCGCCTTGCAAGCTGGATCAGGCCGGCGGGTGGGAGTCCCGTCCGGGTAAGCGCCGGAGCGCCCGGTAGCAGGCCCCGGTCGTTGGGAGAGATCCTTGCGGCTAAGCGGGGTGTCGAGAGCCTCTTTGGAGGGAGCAAGCGCGTGGGCTGGGATTGCAGCCTCGTCAGATCCACAATCGGGGAGCCGAGCCGCTCATTTCACGGCGAAGGCCATGTCCGCCAGTCCTGGTTCCGGATCGGGCTTGGCGGGTCCCTGCGGGGTATGGAGACTTGCACGCGCGCAAGGTCTGATCACGGAACAAGGGAGACCCGTCTGGCCAGCCTCGTCAGCGAAGACCGCTCGTATAAGCCGAAGGCGAAGTCGAGCGGAGGTCAGCGGGAGTCCGAGGGGGTTGTAGTAGCTGAGATCGGCGTGCAGAACAACGCGCCGGGAGCCAAGGACCCCTGCTTTGATCACGCGGGCGACGGAGGTAAGCGTTAGGGCATGGTTGCGGTAGCGCAACCCAACGACCCCGGCGGACGATCGTCCGCCGACTCGTCCAGCGAAATGGCGCGGTTGGTGGCCACTGGCGGGGACGTGCGAGAACTTCAACGCACGCTATACGCATGTGCAAAGCGGTCCCCGGAGCGCCGCTTCCACGCGTTATATGACCGCATCCACAGGAGTGACGTCCTGCTGGAAGCGTGGAAGCGGGTGCGTAAGAACCGGGGCGCGGCCGGCGTCGATCGATTGACGTTGACCGAGGTCGAGGCGTATGGCGTCGAGCGGATGCTCGGCGAGCTTCAGTGCGCGCTTCGGCGGGGCTCTTATCGTCCTGCGCCGGTTCGGCGTGTGGCGATCCCCAAGCCAGGTGGTGGTGTGCGGCCGCTCGGGATCCCGACGGTCTGTGACCGGGTTGTTCAGCAGGCTGCGCGTTTGGTGTTGGAGCCGATTTTCGAGGCCGACTTCTTGGAGGTCTCCTACGGCTTTCGGCCCAAGCGCTCGGCGCTGGACGCCCTTGAGTGCATCCGGGTTGCGTTTCCGCGCGGCCGGGTGTGGGTCGCGGAGGCCGATATCCGAGACTATTTCGGCTCGATCGACCAGCAGAAGCTGCTGGCGCTCGTGGCCGGGCGTGTGTCGGATCGGCGGGTCCTCAAGCTGTTGCGCTTGTGGCTGGAGGCAGGTGTGATGGATGACGGGGTGTTGCGCGAGACGGTCACCGGGACGCCTCAGGGCGGTGTGATTTCGCCGCTGCTTTCCAACGTTTACCTGCACGCTTTCGATCGCGCGTTCGTCGCGCGGGGCATTGGCACGCTCGTCCGCTACGCGGACGATTGGCTGGTGCTTTGCCGGACCGGGCGTGAGGCGCAGGCGGCCCTTGACGCGGCGCGGGCGATCCTCGCCGAGTTGGGGCTCGAGTTGCATCCGGACAAGACGCGGATCGTAGATCTCCGCGACGGCCGGGAGGGCTTTGACTTCCTCGGCTGCCATTTCAGAGCGCGTGTGTCGGGTCGGCTGCTGGAGCGCGGCATTCGCCGCTACTACCTGCATCGTTGGCCCTCGATGCGTGCGATGAAACGCATCCGAGCCAAGGTCAAGGCGCTGACCGACCGTCGTCGCCGCGGCGGGATGAGAGATGTCCGTGAGGTGATCGCGGATCTCAACCCGGTCTTGCGTGGTTGGGGCAACTACTTCCGTACCGGCAACGCCGCCGACAAGTTCACCGAGATCGACCGTCACGTCGCGTGGCGGCTCAAGCGCCTGCTTGTCAAGCGCAAAGGCCGCAACCTGCGCGCCGGGGAGGCCGCTCAGTGGACGCCTGACTGGCTTTGGGGTCTGGGCCTGCATCAGCTCATGGGCACGATTCGCTATCCCGGGGCCGCGTAAGTCATGCGAAGAAGATCATCGGCAAGCCGTGTGCGGGAAAACCGCACGCACGGAATTGAAAGGGGAACGGGGAACCAGACCCGCCGCTGGCGGACACTGCGCCCCTGACTACCAATGAGCGACAACCTGCCAGCGGACCTTGTCACCGTCGGGGTGAATGCCGACGGCTTGTGCATGCTGAGCGTTCGCCTGCCCGGTGGAGCCGAGAACGTCATGCTGCTGAGTAAGCCGGACCAGACGCAGGCCGTCCTGACCGTCGCGCTTGCGGCGCGCGCGGCGGGCAAGCAGCTCATCGTCGCGGTCGACGGGGAGTTCAAGGACGGCGCGACGATCACGCTCTGCCTGTTCGACGTCTAGCGAGTGGACCCGTCCGCAAGTTCTGCGGGTTTTCCCGGCGCCCGATCCGCGCCTGACGGGCGCTGGCGCCCGCCCACGTGCCACCAGCACGAAGGCGGGACACCATCGCCCGTCAGCCACGGCCGGGCATCCGGGAAAACCTCGCAGAACTTCCGGCCGGATCCACTACTTCCCGCGGTGCCGATCGATCCAGCGATCGTCGCAGCGGTCAAGCGAGCAGTCGCCGGCGCCGAGCCTGCGGGCAGTGCACGAGCCCGGCGGCATCGACATGGAGATCGGTACGGCGGGCGCCAGCGCCCTGCGTGAGTACGACCGCCGGCGCCGCAGTCGCGAGCAGCGCGTACGCCAGAAGCATCCGCGGATCGGCGGGCTGATCCTCGCGCTCGGCGATGCGCCGGCGCATGAGACGGCTTGGGCGCGGGGTGCTGCCGGAGAGCAACGCGTTGCCGCGGCGCTCGCGAAGTACGTGCACGACGACGTCGTCGTCCTGCACGACCGGCGCATCCAGCACAGCCGCGCCAACATCGACCACATCGCGATCGCCCCAAGCGGCGTGTGGGTCATCGATGCCAAGCGTTACAAGGGCAAGGTCGCGGTCCGGAGACCGCTGTTCGGCTCGGCGACGCTCACCATCGCCGGCCGCGACAAGACCGGCCTCATCCAGGCGCTGGCCGACCAGGTCGCACTCGTCGACAGCGCCCTCGTCGGCATCATCTCGGGCGTCCCAGTGCATGGTGCGCTGTGCTTCATCGACAGCGAGCTGCCGCTGCTCGGAACCCTGACGCTCGGCGGCTTCGCGATCGTGCACCCCAAGCCGCTGGCCAAGCGCATCAACTCCGCAGGACCCCTTTCCCAGACCGGTATCGGACGCCTCGCCTCGCAGCTCGCGCAGCTCTTCCCGCCCGCCTAGAGCCCGCCCGAGGGGCGCTCGAGCGGGCTACATATCGGCGGTTTCAGGCGCCCCGGGGTCTGACGCCCCTCGGCGCTGCTGAGCCGTCAGTCCTCCACGGTCGTGCGGGCGAACATCACCTTGTGGCCGGTGGGGGAGACCGTCCAGAGCGCGCCCTCGTTGACGCCCCAGCGCCAGCCGTAGACCGAGCCGTCGGCGTTGGCGTACACGATCATCCAGCCGGAGCCTGCGCCGTTGTACTCGATCGTGTCGGTGCCGACGTCCTCGCGGCGGGTGTCGGCCCAGGCCTTGAACTTGTGGTCGACGCCGTCGATGTCATCGCCGTGCGGGTTTGACGTGCTGTCGATCACGCGGACGCGCGTACCCGACCTTGCCGGCCTCCTGCGCCATGCCGGCGCCCAGCGCGGTCACCTCGCGAACCATCGCGGTGTGGTCGACGCCTGTTCCCGACTTGTTGAACATCAGCAGATCGCCCGGCTGGAGCGCCCCGACGGTGTCGATGACGTCGAAGTGGTGGGCGGTCGGCATGTACTGCTGGAGCTGCTCGGTGTCGGGCCCGATCGAATGGAACTCGTCGGTGAACCAGGGATCGGTGGCCCAGCTGTAGGCGTGGCGGTACAGCTCGCGCACCAGGCGCGCGCACTTCGTGTCGTTCGACCAGCCGACGGGACTGCCGAGCGTGCCCCACGTCACCCCGGCGGTGCCGCCGGTGTCGTACTGGTTGATCGCCGCTTGGCTCGGCCAGAGGGTCCGCTCGAGGTTGTCCACGAGCTGCTCGCCGGCTGTGAAGTGCTCGGTGGCCGTGGTCGCGGCGGCGCTCGCAGGCAGGGCGAGAAGCGCCATCGTCAGGAGGGTCGCGGGAACTCGGAGTCGCATGTGGGCTGCCTTCGGATAGAGGGAGGACATGCGATGCAGCCTCGCGCCCACCCGCCCACCGTTCATCAGGCATCCACCCTGATCCGGCACCCTGGCATTCCCGGAGAGCGAGCCCTACGACGAGCTCGGCGCAAGCCGTCGACAGCGACGGCAACGGCGCCTTCGACCCCGCGATCGATACGCAGCAGACGGCCTCCTTCGCATGGACAGGCACCGCGGCCGCACCACCGGCGCCCCCGCCAGCACATACGCGCGTCGGTGAAGCGACGCGTCGCTGCTGCGCGGTAGGTCACACCTCGTCGCCAGCCTGCGGACAGGGCCCGCGCCATCAACCGGGCGCAGCCCGCCAGGAGCGTTGTGGAGGTTTCTGCCCCTGCCACGCACGGAGATCCCCCATCCATGGGGCGCCGGGTGCGCGACGCTTGCCGCTGTGCCAGCCCGTTCCGGACAAGCGTCGGGTCGTGGGCAGCTCGCGCAGCCGGCAGTGGCACCCGCTCAGCGCCGCCCCGTACAGCACGGGCGAGGCTCGAGCGCGCCGCTGCGGACGCTCGTCGCCGATCCCAACCTCGTCGCGCGGCAGATGCTGGCGGGACAGCTCCGCGACGATCCGCGGTTCGCGCTTGCCGGCACCGCCGGCCATCAGGCCGCGCTCTTGCATGTGCTGCACCGAGAGGGAGCGGAGCTCGTCGTGATCGACGATGCCCTGCCGCCGCAGCGCGCGATCGCGGCCATCGCGGCAATCCTCGCGCGCCATCCGCGGATGGCGATCGTCGTGCTGGCCGACGTCGACGACGACCCGTCCGCGCCCGACGCCGCGCTCGCCGCGCTGCGCTGCGGCGCCTGCGGCTACCTCGATCGGCGCCTTCGCCCGGCGGCCCTCGCGGCCGCGCTCGTGGGCGTTGCGCACGGCGAGCCGGCCCTCTCGCGCCGGCTCACGATGGCGCTCCTGACACGGCTGATCCAGATGCCGCCGGACGACGGTGGCTCAGGCTTGCGCCCGGTGCGCAGCTCGCTGACCGATCGCGAGTGGGAGGTGCTCGACCTGCTGGGCGCCGGTCTGAGCACAACGCAGATCGCAGAGCAGCTGGTCATCAGCGTCGACACCGTCCGCAGCCACGTCAAGCGGATCCTACGCAAGCTCGAGGTGCACCGGCGCGAGGACGCGATCCTCGCGGCGCGGCAGCTGCGGCATCCTCGCTGAGCTCCGAGCTCCGAGCGCCGGCACGAGCTGGGCCGCCGCGGTCCACGCGATCTGGCGCCGCAAGCCGTCCGCGAGCGCCACGACGGGGCGCGTGCCGAGGTCGGCCAGCGCACGCTCGCCGTCGGCGCAGGTCGCGCGCACGTCACCGCGAGCGCTGGAGCGGTGCTCGACGGTGACGCCGCCGCCGCACGCTTCGGCGATGATCCCGATGGCGTGCAGCAGCTCGACGGGGCGCCCACCGCCGACGTTGTAGACGCCCCCTCGGCGGCCGTGGAGTGCCGCGGCCAGCGTCGCCTCGACGGCATCGTCGACGTAGGTGAAGTCGCGCAGCTGGTGGCCGTCGCCGAGTACCGAGATCGGGCGGCCGGAGAGCGCCTGGCCGATGAAGCGCGTGAACGCCATGTCCGGCCGCTGGCGCGGACCGTAGACGGTGAAGTAGCGCATGCCGACGACGGGCACGCCGGCGGTGCGGTGATAGACCGCGGCGAGATCCTCGACGGCTGCCTTCGTCACCGCGTACGGAGACGCAGGGCGGCGCGGAGCGAGCTCGGAGGTCGGGCGCCCGTCCGCGTCGCCGTAGACGGACGACGAAGACGCGTAGACGAACGCGCCGAGCTCGTGCATCGCGGCCGCCTCGAGCAGGCGCTGCGTGGCGGTGAGGTTGTGGCGCACGTAGTCGACGAACCCATGTCCGAAGCTCGGCCGCACGCCGGGTTGCCCGGCGAGATGAAAGACCGTGTCGACGCCCGCCAGCAGGTCCTCGAGCGGGTCGCAACTGAGGTCGAGCTCCTCGAAAGCGAAGCGCTCCGCGCCTCGCAGCAGATCGAGGTTTCGCTCCTTGCGCCCGCGCTCGTAGTAGTCGGTGAAGCAGTCCACGCCGACGACCTCGTGGCCGTCGGCGATGAGCCGTTCGCACAGGGTCGACCCGATGAAGCCTGCCGCACCTGTGACCAGCGCTCGCACCGTTCAGCGCTCCGCGGCGCGCCGGAGGAGCAGCCCGCAGCCCAGCACGAGGCAGCCGAGCACCACGAGGACGACGAGATTCATGCCCGTGAACGGCAGCGTGCCGCTACCCGGGTCGACGGTGGACGCGGCGGGGAAGCCGTTCTCGCCGGCGGCGTTGGGCACGTTCTCATAGCCCGGCCGGGCGCTCGCGGCCGCGCTCGACGCGGAGAGCAGCGCGACCACGCCCAGCATCGCCGTCGTGAACGTCGCGCGCATCTCGATCACGCTCCGATCGCGAGCAGCGTCGCGGATGGGGCGTACGCATCCGGCGCGGTCGCGCGGCGTGCGCGCCGCACGAGGTCCGCGAGCGAGAGGCCCTCGTCGGGGAAGGCGGCCCAGCCGCACTCCAGCGGGCCGTCGGCGAGATCTTGCAGGCGGCGCTCGACGGCGACGCGATCCAGCGGCGGCGCGTCACCGTGCGGCGGCGGTGCGTCGCAGAGCAGCAGCAGCTCGCCCGGCGCACTCAGCAGCGCGCTGTCGCTGAGGCGCAGATGGCGCTCGAGGTCGGAGGCAAAGCCCGCCCGATCTCCCACCCGCGCTGCGAGCAGCGCGGCGCGTGAGCCACTGCGACGGCACCGTGCGAGATGGCGCTCGAGGTCGTCGCGGGCGGTCGAGCACGCAGGCTCGCCGCGATGGCGGCGCGATGTTTGACCGACGATGGCTTGGCTGAACATGACGACAGCAAACTCGATCGGGACCCCCCCGACGGGGGGAGTTCGCGGGGCCGCCGAGGGCAAATCGGATCTCCTCCAAAGGGGGGAGTTGACACGCACACCGGGGACAACCGAGCCTTGAAGCGGCTTGGCGAGCGCGTCCCCGGGGCGGCAGGAATATGACCCCCGGGGGTCCGCTTCTGCCCTTCGCCGCCGCTCCGCGCGCGCGGATGATTGGCGGCATGCCACAACCCCTGGTCGTGCTCTGCTACCACGCCGTCAGCGAGGTCTGGCGCAGCAGCATGAGCGCCACCCCCGCACAGCTCGAGCGCCACGTCGGAGCGCTGCTGCGACGCGGCTACACGCCGCTGACGTTCACCGCCGCGGCCCGCGGCGATCACCCCGGCCCGTGCTTCGCCGTCACCTTCGACGACGCCTTTGCCTCGGTGGCCGGCCTCGCCTTCCCCCTGCTGGAGCGGCTCGGCGTCCCGGCGACGGTCTTCGTCCCGACGAGCTTCGCGGACGACGGGGGCCAGCCGCAGTGGGATGGCTTGGAGCCGTGGATACGCGGCGAGCACGCCCGGGAGCTCCGTGCGATGAGCTGGCAGGACCTCGCTGCGCTGCACGACGCGGGCTGGGAGATCGGCTCACACACCGTCTCGCATCCGCGGCTGCCCGAGCTCGACGACCGCCGGCTGGCGGACGAGCTCACGCGGTCGCGCCGGCGCTGCGAGCAGATGCTGGCCGTGCCGTGCAGCTCGATCGCGTATCCCTACGGCGCCGTCGACGCGCGCGTCAGCGCGGCGGCGCGGGCGGCCGGCTACCGCGCGGGGGCCGCGCTCGCGAGCCCACCCGGGCCGGTGGGCGACCCACTGGAGGTGCCACGCGTCGGCGTCGGGCAGCGCGACCGGTCGTGGCGCTTCGCGGTCAAGACGTCCACGACGGTGCTCGCGCTGCGCACGCGGCTGGCGGTCTGACCGTGCGCCTCGCCGTGCACACCGACCAGGCTTACCGGCGCGACGCGGGGGGCATCTCCACCGCGCGCGGCTTCGTCGCCTTCCTCGGAGCTATCGGCGAGCACTGCGACACGCTGGTGATCGTCGGGCGACTCGTCGCCGAATCGGGGCGCGACGCGCACCCGCTGCCCGCGGGCGCCCGCTTCGTCGCGCTCCCGCACGGAGGCGCCTCGCACAGCGCCAGTGCGATCATCCGCGCGCTGGTGGGCTCCTGCCGCACGTTCTGGCGCGCGCTCGACGACGTCGACACGGTGTGGCTGCTGGGCCCCGGCGCGCTGTCGCTTCCGTTCGCCGCGCTCGCAGCCGTGCGCCGGCGCCGCGTCGTGCTCGGTGTCCGCCAGGACCTCCCGGCGTACGCGCGCGCCCGCCACCCGCACCGGCGCGCCGTCCAGCTCGTCGCACGGACGCTCGACGCGGCCTTCCGCCTGCTCGGGCGCCGCCGCTCGGTCATCGCCGTCGGGCCCCTGCTTGCCGCGTCCTACGGCGGGCCGCCCGCCGTCCACGAGACCTGGGTCTCGCTGATACCGGCGGCAGCGGTCTGCGATCGCTCCCGTGCCGCGGCACGCTGCGCGACCCCCGTGCGCCGGCTGCTCACGGTGACGCGGCTGGACGCGGAGAAGAACCCGCTGCTGCTGGCCGACGTCCTCGCCGGTCTCGATGAGGACTGGACGCTGACGATCTGCGGTGACGGGCCGCTCCGCGCGCGCCTCGAGCGGCGCCTGGCCGCCCTGGGGCTCACGCATCGCGTCACGTTCACGGGCGAGCTGGCGTGCGACTCGCTGCTCGCGCGCTACGGGGCGAGCGACGCGCTTGTGCACGTGTCGCTCACGGAGGGGTTGCCGCAGGTCCTGCTGGAGGCGTTCGCCTGTGGCACGCCGGTGGTTGCCACCGCGGTCGGCGGGGTGGCGCAGGCCGCGGCGGGCGCCGCGATCCTCGTGCCGCCGGCCGACGCCGGCGCGCTGTGCGACGCGCTGCGCCGGCTGGACGCAGACCCCGCGCTGCGCCGGCGGCTCGTCGCGGCCGGGCTCCGCACGGCGCGGGCGCACACGCTCGAGGGCGAGGCGGCCGCGGCGGCAGCGTTCCTCGCCGGCGCTCGGGTCGCCGCCGCCGCGGCGTGACGCCGATCCTCATCCTGCTGGGCGTCGTCGCGGTCGCGGGGCTCGCCGTCGCGCTCGCTCGGCCGGAGCTCGCGGTCACCTGCGTCGTCGGGCTCGTGTGGGCCGACGTCCCGGTCGTCGCCGTGCGCGATCACGGGATCCCCTACGTTCTCGGCGCGGCGCTGCCGTTGCTGCTCGCGCTCGTGATCGTGCGCGACCTCCTCGCCGGCCGCCCGCCGCTGCTCGAGCGCGGCGCGGGATGGGTCGCCGCGCTGATCCTCGCGGCGACGCTCTCGACGATGCTCAGCGCGCAGCAGGGACGGGCGACCGCGACGCTCGCGGCGATGGTGGCCCAGGGCGCGTTGTTCTACGTGCTCGTCGTCAACGCGGCTCGCAGCGACCGGGCGGTGCGCGCCGCGCTGTGGGCGCTGATCGCCGCCGGCTCGTGGCTGGCGCTGGTGGCGATCGCGCAGAACGTCAGCGGGCACTACGACCAGCCGTTCTGGGGCTTCGCGCAGCTCGACCTGGCCTACGCGAACGGCAAGGGGGACACGCCGCGCGCCATGGGCCCGGTCGGCGACCCCAACTACTTCGAGCAGATCATGCTGCCGGTCTTCGCGCTGGCGCTCGTCGCGCTGCGCTTCGAGCGCTCGGTCCTGCTCCGCCGGCTGGCCGCGGGCGCGGCATTGCTGACGCTCGCGGCGATCGGCTACACGGGATCGCGCGGCGCCATCGTCGCGCTCGCGATCCTGCTCGTGGTGGCCGTCGCGATCGGCGTGCTGCGCCTGCGCCACGTCGGCGTCGTGGTGCTCGTCGCGGCGTCGCTGGTGATGGCGCTGCCGGGCTACCGCGAGCGCGTGCTGTCGATCGTGCAACCGGGCTCCGTGACGGCGTCCGCCGGGGACTCGAGCGCCGCGGACGACTCGGCCCGCAGCCGCGCGACCGAGAGCCTGGCGGCGCTGCTCGCGTTCGAGGATCGCCCGCTCCTCGGCCACGGCCCCGGCGTCTTCCCGCTGCTCTATCAGCACTACGCGCCGCGGGTCGGCTACCAGGTGCTCGACAAGGGGTCGGGCGAGGAGGCCGGCGAGGCTCCCTCCCGCGAGGCGCACAACCTGTACCTCGGGATCGCCGCCGACATGGGCGTCGCCGGGTTGGCGGCGTTCCTCGGGCTGATCGCGGCGATCCTGGTGCCGCTGTGCCGCGGAGCGCGCCGCCTGCGCGACGTGCGGCCGCTGCACGCGGCGACCGCGGCGGCGATGGCACTCGCGCTCGTCGGCTACCTCGCGTCGGGCCTGTTCTTGTCGCTCGCGTACGAGCGCTACTTCTGGCTGCTGCTGGGGCTCGCAGCGGCGACGGCGCGGCTCACGCGCCACGCCGCGCCGCACGCCGCGCCGGCGTGATCAGCGGCCGCGCGCGGCGCCAGAACCACGCGACGTCGCCCGGCCGCAGCACGAGCGTCGCCGGCCGCGCGCCCAGCTCGCGGCAGAAGATCGCGCCGATCGCGAGTGCTCCCGCGGTGTACGCGGCGGAGGTCGCGATCGCGGCGCCCAGCCCGCCGTAGCGCGGGATCAGCAGCAGGTCGAGCACGACGGTCGCCACGAACGCCACCCCGATGGCACAGGACGCCTGCAGTGGACGGCGCTGGGCGATCAGTGCGTTGGCGAGCAGCTCGAGCACGACGATCCCCACGGCGCCGAGGGCGAGGGCCTGAAGCGCCGGCGCCGCATCCGCGAACTCCGCGCCGAACGCCACCGTGCACAGCGCCGGGGCGGCGACGAACAAGCCCGCGCCGGCGACCACGGCGAGCACCGTCGCCCGGCGCATGATCGTGGCCGCCCGGCGTGCCGCGGTGGCCCGGTCGGCGCGGACGAGCTCCGGTCGCTGGACGAGCACGATGACGCCGGGGATGTAGAACAAGAGCTCGGCCCACGCGACCGCGACGCTGTAGAGCCCGAGCTGGCGCGAGCCGCTCATCGCGCCGACGATCCATTGATCCAGGCGCCAGTTGCCCGCGTCCATCATCCGCCCGACGTGCGTCCGCGCGCCGAAGCGCAGCGCCCGTCCCGCCAGCGCCCGGTCCGGCGACGCGAAGCCGAAGTTGCGGCCGGTGTGGGTCGCGAGGATCGCGATGCCGACCGCCTGGCCGCAGATCCAGAGCGCGATGCAGGAGCTCACCGTCAGGCGACCTGTCAGCGCCAGCAGGGCGTTGCCCGTCACCGTGATCACCGGCCCGATCACCCACGCGAGGTTCGTGATCGCGAAACGACGATCGGACTGCAGCAGCAGGTTGAGGTAGAGCTTGGTCAGCAGCAGCGGCACGCAGCACAGCGCCAGGAACACGAGCGCGCGTGACGCCTGGCCGCCGATCGCCGGCACGAGCGCGATCGCGGCGCCCGTCAGCAGCGCCGCGACCGCCCCGAACGCCACGCCGAGCAGCAGCGAGTTCGTCGCCAGACGCGCGCGCTGCTCGGGCTCGGCGGCGCCGAGGTTGGCGTTGGCCTCCTGCACGCCCAGCGACGCGACGTGGCTGCACAAGACGGGGATCGCCATCAGCAGCGCGACCTCGCCGCGCCCGCTGACGCCGAGCACGCGCGAGACCTCGATCACGTTGACGAGCCCGAGCGCCGCCACGGCGATGTTCGTGCCGTATGTCGCGAGCGCCGCGGCGATCGGCGACGACGACCGGCCGGCGGTCAGGCGGCGAGCCATCGGCGCGCCAGCGGGCGAGCGTGGCGCTGCAGGCCGCGCGACGCGCCCACGGCAACGCGCCCGGCGGCGCCGCGGCCGATCACGAACGTCTGCAAGCGTGGGTCGGCGTCGGCGTAGTCGTACTTGTAGGACTCGTCGCCGCGCAGGAAGCGGTACTCGGTCATGCCGTCCTGCGCCGCGGCGGCGATCGCGCTCAGCAGCGCGAGGAAGCCCACCGAGGAGCGGTTCCAGGCCGGGTCGCGGCCCTGCTGGTACTGATGCTGGCGGCCGGCGAAGCGCAGGTCGTAGACGGCCGCGACCGCCTCGCCGTCGACCTCCACCAGCAGCAGCTGCAGCCAGCCGCGCTGCGCCGCGATCTGCAGGAACGCCCGCTGGAAGGCCTCGTGCGGGCCGCCGAAGTCGGTTGGCTCGGCGGCCCAGCGGGCGCGGTGCAGTGCGAACAGCGCATCGACGTCCGCCGCCAGTCGCGGACCCGGCGCGGCGATCCGCAGGCGCAGGTCGCCCGCGCGCTCGAGCTTGCGGCGAACGCGCCCGAGCTTGCGCGCCAGCGACGGGCCGAGGTGCGCGAGCAGCGCATCGGCGTCGCCGATTCCGGCCAGGCCGAGAACGGGGTAGCCGTCGTCCTTGACCGGCCGTGAGCCGAGCAGCGCATCCCAGCGCCCGCCGCCGGGGAGCTGCTCGGCGAGCAGGACGTCGGCGCGCAGCAGCACGAGCGCCTCGCGCAGTCCGGCGGCGGCCAGCGCGCGGTCGCCGGGCGCGCAGACGGGGCCGAGCTCGTCGCCCGGTCCGTGGCCGACGAAGCGCACGACGCGCGGGCGCCGACCGCGCAGCGTGAGCGGCAGGATGGCGACGACCCGGCCGCGCGCGTCGCGCACGGCGAAGATCCGCGCCTGCTGCGCCGAGCCAAGGTGCGTGATCCACGTCTGCGCCCACTCCGGCGTCGCGAACGGGGTGCCGGCGGCAAGCGCGAGCGCACTCCACGCGACGCGGATCTCTGCCGGGTCGGCGACCGGCTCGATCCGGTGGCCACCCGCGAGCTCAGCGTACGAGCGTGATGGCGGCATAGCGGCACATCCGGCGTGCGATCGCGCTGCGGGCGAGGAGGACGTCGTCGGCGCGGCGCAGCAGCTCGAGCTCGCGGTCGTAGCCGAAGCAGCGCTCGACCATGCTCAGCAGCTGCACCTCGCGCACGCGCACGTCGCGAAAGCCGCTGCCCCACAGGGCGATGTCGTCGTAGGTCAGCGGGACGTCCGCGCCGCGTGGCGCCTTGCCCCGGTACGGCAGGTGTGCGCGGGCGAAGCGCAGCACCGGGTTCATGCCAAGCGGTTCGCCGAACACGCCGATCGCCCCGGGCCGAGCGACCCGCGCCAGCTCGGCAGCGCCGGCGCGCGGCTGGATGTGGTGCAGGACCGACTCGCCGATGACGACGTCGAACTCCGCGTCGGCGTAGGGCAGCGCCTCGCCGGCGGCGACGCGGACGTCGGCCGTGACGCAATGGG
The DNA here is from genome assembly GCA_963766525.1 of uncultured Actinomycetes bacterium. Taxonomy (GTDB): domain Bacteria; phylum Actinomycetota; class Thermoleophilia; order Solirubrobacterales; family Solirubrobacteraceae; genus CADCVQ01. Next base: position 68,633 of record CAVYAX010000058.1, on the reverse strand, counting down.
CGCTCAGGCGCATGCGGGCAAGCTCGACGCTGCGCGGCGAGAGATCGAACGCGCACAGCTCGGCGCCCGCGAGGGCGAGCATCGTCGTGAGCTGGCCGCTGCCGCAGCCGAGCTCCAGCACGCGGCGCCCGCGCAGATCCCCGAGCTCCTCCGCCGCCCCGCGCAGCCCGGGGCTCCAGCGCATGTAGTCGCGCAGGTCGGCGTAGGGCAGCGGCCGGCGGGCGTCGTCGACGAGCGTCGCGGCGATGGCGTCCCACTTGTCGACCTCGACGCGATGCGCGGACTCGAGCGTGGCGGCGGCGTTCGTCATGGCGTCTGCTCCTCGGACGGCGCGAGCACCGTGTAGACGTGGTGGCGGCGGTCGATGCGACGGTGGCGGCCGACCACCGCTCGTAGCGAGAAGCGCGGATGCGCCGCGAGCGCGCCGGCCATCAGGGGGTGGCCGTAGATCAAGGTCAGCGTGCGGGGGCGGCGATCGTGCGAGCGCGTGAGCTGGTCCAGAACGGCGAGGAACGTGGGCCCGACGAACGCGTTGAAGATGTAGACGTGCGTGACGTCGTCGGGGACCTCGTAGTCCGCCGCGTCGCCGCAGTGAAGCGTCACGTCGCCGCACGCAAGGCGCGTGCGGTTGTGCTCCACGTTGCGCCGCGCGACGGCTGTCAGCTCGGGCGAGACCTCGACGCCGAGCACGCGCGCGAACGGCAGCGCGGCGGCCTGCTGGACGACGCGACCCTTCCCGGATCCGTAGTCCAGGAAGACGTCACCCGGCTGGATCTCATGCCCCCCCAGCGCTCGCGCGAGCGACCTCCAGCCCGAGGGCTCGTAGTGCTGGCGATCGGGATGGGCGAGGTCGAGCGTCTCCAGCGAGACGGCGCCGTAGGTGTCCTCGAGCTCGCCGCGCTCGAAGACGCGGCGCATGACGCTACGGCGGACCGAGCGCCAGGCAGCGACGGCCGTCATGACGCTCGCGCGATCACGCGCGGCTGCCGCCGGGCCCCGCGACTGCACAGGACCGCGCCCGCGAAGCGGCCTCCCAGCTCTCCAAGCTGCGACGCGACGCGCTGCACGTCGTCGCCGTCTGCCTCGCTGTCGACCGCCAGGCACACCTGGTCGACCGCCCGCGGCCACGCGATGCCCGCCGAGGAGCCGTTCGGCGGTGCGCCCGCGAGGACGATGACGTCGGCGCGCTCGCGCAGCCGTTCGACGAGCAGCTCGAGGCGCTCGAGCGACACGATCCGCGGCCCCGCGACCGTGCCGCGCGCGAGCACCGACAGCCACTCCCCGCGCCGGACGAGCGCGTGGTGCAGCCGAGCCACGTCGTCCGACAGGATCCCGGGGTCGCTCAAGACGTTCGTATAGCCGTAGCGGGACCCGAGCCCGAGCACCTCCGTGACGCCTGACCCCGGCGGGTCGAGGTCGACGAGGATCACGCGGTTGCCCTCGGCCGCCACCGCCGCGGCCAGGTTGGCGGCGACGCTCGCGGCGGACGAGCCGTCGGCGGTGTCCACCACCAGGAGGCTCGGCGCGCGTCCGCGGGTCATGTCGAAGAGCTGCGCACGCGAGGCCAGCAGCCGGTAGCCCTCGGCGGTGTCCGAGTCAGGACCGACGTCGTCCTCCAGGGAGCACCGGGCATCGACCACGCCCAGCAGACCTGGGACGATCTGCGCCAGCGATCGCTCGTCGAGACGGCCGCGGTCGCGCAGCTCCAGCACGAGGACGACGAGCGCCGCCAGGCAGAAGCCCGCCAGCATCGCGAGCATCGCCATCAGCGAGACGACCGGGCTCGCGGCCTTCGGCGGTGCCGTCGCGGCCTGCACGACACCGATCTGACCTGCTTGCGATGCCCCGAAGACGCGCGCGGCCGCGCGCTGGACGGCTTCGCGCCCGCTCGCCGACAAGCGGGCGAGCTCCGACTGGCGCGAGAACGTGTCGAGCGCCACGCTGGACTTCGGCGGAGGCGTGTTGGCGAGGCTCTCCAACCTTGCGCCGATCCCGTTCGCGAGCAGCGCGGCCCGTCGCGCGTCGTGGTCGCGCACAGCCACCGTGACGATCCGGGTGATCGCGTTCGAGCTCGTCGAGACCTGCGTGCGCAGGTCGTCGACCCTTCGCTGGTCGGGCGCCGCCGGCGCGACGGCCGGCGCGAGCGGCTCGGTCGAGACCTTCGATGCAAGCGCGTCCGCCGTGCGGCGCTGCCCGGGACCGAGCGCGCTGCGCAGGACGGGCTCGCTCTTGGCGAGGTCGGCGTACGTCCGGGCGAGGCTGCCGGAGGCGTCGAGGTCGACGCTGCTGTTGACCGGCCCGACCAGCAGGTCGACCTGCGCCTCGTAGGTCTTCGGGGCGGTCGACGCCGCAGCGAAGCCCGCGGCCCCCGCGAGCGCGGTTCCCAGCAGGAGGGCCCACCACCAGCGGCGCAGGATGGGTAGCAGCGGCGTGTCGTTCATCGGCTCGACCAGAACACTCCCCGGTCGCGGCCACGCGCACGGGCCGACATCGCGCTCGCCGCGGGGGAACCCGCTGCCCGGCGGCGGGGGTGGTTCCTACCCCGCTTGGCAACCCGGACCGCCCAAACAGCGTTCAACACGGCCGCAAAACGCCCGGGCGCGCGGGCGCATGGCACCCTCAGCTCCGGCATCGACAAGCGTCCAGCCCGGCGTCCAGGCACGAGCGGACGGGTTCAACGTCCGTGCCGCGCGCCCCGATCCCCGGTGTACCTCGTCCCCGACCCCGGACACCCATGCGACTACACCCCCACATCTCACGCACCACCCGCATCCTGGTCGTGCTGGGCGCGGTGACCGCGACCGCGACCCCGGCGCTTGCCGCGACCACGCAACGCGCGGCGACGCCGCGTGCCAAGGCATCCGGCCACTTCCAGCACCGCAAGCTCCAGCAGGTGCCGCGCCATCGACTACGCGCGAAAGCCGCGCTCGACACGTGGATCACGGGCGGCCCCGCCGCGGGATCGACGGTGACCTCGACCACCGCGACGCTCACCTTCGCGGGCAGCCGGGCCGCGTCCTTCCGCTGCTCGATGGACGCCGCCGCGTACCGCACCTGCACGTCGCCGCAGACCTACGCGGCGCTGGCGGCGGGCAACCACAAGTTCGCCGTGCGAGCGGTGAACGCGTCCGGCGTCGCCGACTCGACCCCTGCCACGCGCTCGTGGACCGTGGCGGCCCAGCCGCAACCCGATCCCGGGTGCGCGCGCCCCTACAGCGCCTCGAGCCCGTGGAACACCCCGGTGCCCACAGGCGTCGCGGTAGATCCGAACAGCGCCGCCAAGGTGGCCACCATGGATCCTGCCAACCAGAAGCTGACCTCCGACCCGACGCAGTTCACGTTCCCCGTGTACTACGCGGACGCAAGCACGCCGCGCGTGCCCGTGACCTACGAAGACGGATGGTTCTCGGAGGTCTCCAACAACGGCACGACGCTCGTGAACACCCGCTCGATCGACCCCGCCAAGCGTGTGACCACGATGCCGGTTCCACCCGGCACGACCGCCGCCGACGGCTACGACGCCCAGATCATCGTGATCGACCGCGCGACCGGCGACGAGTGGAGCGCGTCGCACTTCTACCACGACGCCACCGGCTACCACGCGTGGAACATCGGGCACTACAACACGGCGTGGAGCGGCGTTCCGCCCTACGACGCCAACGGCAACCCGTTCTGGATCCGCGGCCCGGGCATGACCTACCTCAGCGGGCTGATCCGGCCGTGCGAGATCGCGCAGGGCCACATCGACCACGCGCTGGCCTTCGCGTACCCCATGACGACGCCCGAGTTCGTCTACCCCGCGACGCGCTCGGACGGCCAACAGGCGCCGAGCTCCGGGATGGCCGAGGGCACGCGCCTGCAGCTCAACCCGGCGATCACGGATGCCACGATCCAGAGCACCTGGGGCTGCACCGGCGCCTGCTTCACGATCGCCAAGACCCTGCAGCGCTACGGCATGTACATCGCCGACGGCAGCGGGCGACCGAAGATCATGCCCGAGTACGAGGCGACCGCGGGCTGGAACGGCACGCTCACGGCCAGCACGCCGTCCGCGATCCCGCTGTCGGCGTTCCGGGTCGTCGCACCGCCGGCGCGCTGACCAGGCCCCGGGTGTGAGCGATCAGGGCGCGCCGTGCGCCGGCGCGGGAACGAAGGCGGACGGCGCCGCGCCGGGCCATGGCCCCTCGAGGCGGCCCACCGTGACGCAGTCGCCGCCCCGGCGCTTGGACTCGTACAGCGCCCCGTCGGCGGCCGCCAGTGCCGTGTCCAGTCCGACCGACCCGGTGGGTGGCAGCTCGGTGATGCCAATCGAGAGCGTGTTGCCCTTCGCGGGGCCGGCGGCTACCGCGCGACGGATCCGTTCGGCGATGTCGACGGCCGCGCCGGGATCCGGCTCGCTGAGCAGGACCGCGAACTCGTCGCCGCCGAGCCTCGCCGGCGTATCCACCGCACGGATGCTCGCGGACATGGCCTGCGCGACGTGGCACAGCGCTTGATCGCCCGCGGCGTGACCGAGGCGGTCGTTGAGCGCCTTGAAGTGGTCGCAGTCGAGCACGAGCAGTGCTCCGCCGCGGCCGAAACGAGCGCGGCGTGCGCTCTCGCTCGCATACGCCTCGGCGAACGCACGGCGGTTTGCGAGCCCGGTCAGCGGGTCGACGGCGGCGGTGCGTGCCGATGCCGCGAGCAGCGCGTCGACCCGTACGCGAAACGCGCCGACGAGCAGGCCGATGGCCGTGATCGTGCCGACGCCGACGACGCTCGACGAGATCGGGAACTCGGATCCCAGCGTGACAGTCGCGAAGACGAACAGGACCGCGGCGCACCCGATCTGCCGCGTCGCCGCCGCCAGCGGCAGGAAATGGAACGCGTGCACGACGAGCCAGACGTGAAACCACAGAAACGGCGCATCCTGCGCCCCCCACGAGAGCGTCAGCGTGGTGATGAGCAGCTGCCCGACGAACGTGATCGCCTCGAGCCCGCCGGTCGAGAAGTTCGCGGCCCAGGCGTATAGCGCGCCGGCCCCGAGGTAGCCGACCGCGGTCACGCCGATCAGCGCGAGCTCGTTGGCGTCGGGGGGATGAGGCACCACCAGCGTCGCCGTGAGGCACAGCGAGCCGAAGCCCCACACGTACGCGAGCGAGCGGCCGTTGGCCAGCTCCTCGCCGCCGAGGATGGCAGCGATCCGTCCGAGGAGGGCCTCGATCATCTGTCCTCATCGGCATCTCAGGGGTAAAGCCGTAGCCAGGGAGCATCGGTCCCTCCGCGCGACGGGCCGTCCGATCGCCGTCCTGGCAAAGTAGGAGCCGCGGTGTTCGCGACGTTCGAGTCCGAGACCGACTACTTCGGGTCCCGGGCCCAGCAGACCATGCTCAACTTCCGGGTCCGCGACCTGGGCGCGATGCTCGCGCAATTGCGCGCCACGGGAGCGGACGTGGCCGAAGAGACTCAAGACATGGAGGGTGTTGGCCGATTCGGCTGGGTCACCGATCCCGAGGGCAATCGGGTCGAGCTGTGGCAGCCCGCCTGACCGTGTCTGCACGCAGGCGGTGACCGCGACCCCGCTTGCCGAGATCGCTCACGAGAACGAGAGCGACGACCTATGCGGGCTCGGCAACGGCGAAGCCGCGGCGGCGCGCCGCCGCGACAAGCTGCCGATCGGCGCTGGCCACGACGGTGACCCGGCCGGCGATGGCTGCAGCCAGATGCACAGCGTCGTAGCCGCGAAGGGCGTCCCGCCCGGCGATGTCACCCGCGGCTCGCACCAACTCGGTGTCCACCACGACGACGGTCAGCTGCTCCCATAGCAGCTCGAGCTCGTCCTTGGCCGTGCGCAGGCGCGCTGCCGTAAGCCGCTTGTTCCGTCGCACGGCGGCGAGCGCCGCACGCGCCTCCGTATAGCCGATCTCGGCGCACATCGCGAAGTCCGATTCGAGCCAGAGGCGCTCGGACTCAGCGCGGAACACCTCGTCGTCGATGAGCAGCTTCATCAGGATCGACGTGTCGAAGTAGGTGATCACCGTCGCTGGTCAGCTATGTCATTGTCGACGGATCCGCTGCCCGTCAGCCGTACCCGTCGGGCCGGCAGTCGTCGCGTCGTGGTCGTCGGCGCGCGCACGATGCCGGCGTCGACGAGCGCGGTCATCCGGTCGACATCATCTCCCACCGGAGTCAGCCTGGCGATCGGTCGGCCGTGTTCGGTGACCACGATCTCCTCGCCCGCTTTGACGCGGTCGAGGTGCGCGCTGAGCCGGTTCTTCAAGTCACGTACGCCCACGCTGGCCACGTGAGGCAATGTAGCCTTAACCATTTGCTGATTGTAGCCCCATCGTGGAGGCTCCCCGGACGGATCCTCCCGCGGCACGGCCCGCCGGCATGGCGGCCCCCTATTGGTGGTGTCAGTCCGAGTCGTCGCGGACGCGCCGGTAGCGCTCGAAGATGACGCGCGAGCCGAACGTCTTGGTCTCGATCCGGTCGAGCGGGACGTCTTCGGTGAGCGGCGGCAAAAACGGCGTGCCGCCCCCGACGAGGACGGGGTAGCGGAACATGCGCAGCTCGTCGACAAGACCGAGCTCGATCGCCCCCGCGGCCAGGCCGGTGCCGCCGATCGAGACGTCCTTGTCGGTCGCGTCGAGCGCGGCGGCGACCTCCGGCGGGCGGCGGGACGTCATGCGCGCGGCGCGGCCGGCATCGGCCTGTTGTCGGCCCGCGTCGTGCCGCTGGTGACATCGGCCGATCATCGTCCGTCGCTGCCGCCCGACGGTAGGCTCCGCATGGGGCTCTCCCTTCCGGACAACTCATGCCGCGCGGCCCAGTCTCCGGTCCAGCGCTTGGAGCAATCGAGCCATCGCGGCGCGTTCGATCCGCCGGACCTCGTAGCGCGGCAATTCAAGGTGAGCGGCTACCTCGTGAAGCTGTTCGGTGTCATAGGCGAAGAGCCCGTAGCGCCGCGAAATGACCTCCCGCGCTGCAGGTGCCAGGGCCTTGACCGCGTCGCGAAGTGCGTCCCTCTCCTCTGCAGCCGAGATGAGCGCAGCCGTGTCGCGGTCGTCCGACGACGAGGCGTCATCCGGCCGTAGGCCGTAGAGCACGACCATCTGCTCGGCGTGCTCGAAGAGCTCACGGATCTCGTGGTCCGACGTGAAGCCTTCGTCGCCGACCGGCCCGTCGGAGAACGATCCCCCCAAACGCTCCCAATTGTCGAGGATGTCGTCCGCAGTGGGCTGGCGATGAAACTCGGCGCGGAAGCGCCGCGACATTTCCTCAAGGCAGGCGATCTTGCTCAGCTGTCGTCGTGGGAGTCTGATCACGCGACCCTGCTGCTCGACCGCTCGCTGAATCGCGCCCCCGACAGCTCGCTGGGCAAATGTCGACAGACGAAAGCCGCGAGATGGGTCGAACCGGTCGATCGCACTGGCAAAGCCGATCAAGCCTTCCTGAACGAGGTCGGGAAGTGGGATGCCGGAACTCTCGTACGGCCGCGCCAGCTTGATGACGAGCCGCAGATGGGCGGCAGTCAGGGCATCAAGCGCGTCCAGGTCACCCCTCCGAACGGCGGCGATGAGCATCCGCTCGCGCTGGAGCGTCAGCATCGGTGCGTTGCGCGCCGCGCGCGTGAGCATCGACGCAGAGTCGAGCGATATGCGTCCGTCGGCTTCTCGTTGCGATGAATTCGTCACTTCTGAACGTCTTACGGTGCCGAGGTTGGCGTCGATGTCGTAGAGGAGGACTCGTGCGTCGAATCACGCACTAGCGGGGTTGCGATACCGGAGAGCGCAAGACACAGCGACGCGAACGCGAGTGCATAGGCGAGCTTGATCGTCGCAGGAACGGCTGCCAGCCGGAACAAGCTCGCGATCCCCAGGCCGATCGACAACGAGGCGAACATCGCGATCGCGGCGGTCAATCCCGGGGCTATGGACCGGGTCGCCGCATACGCGATCAGCGACGTCGCAATCGACGCCGCCCCGGCGACCGCGGCGATGGTGTCGCCGGCCGACAGAAGCGCGCGTCGGGCCGTGGGCGGCTGGTTTGAGCGCCGCCGACTCGAGAGTCTGGTCATACAACGACAAAAACCCGGAGCCGCGACGGCGGCACCGGGTTTCTACCTCTATATCGCCCGACCGTCGGACGGAACGCCGCAAACGCCACCGCGCTCGACGGCCAGCCACGCGCCGACCTCCAGCCCGCGGCGCGGCTCCCCCACCGCCGGTCACGAAGCTGGCCACCCGTATGGGGGCATCTCCCCCGCTGCGCCGGCCGATCCCGGGCGACGATCCGTCTCGTGTCCCGTCACCCCCACCCACGCGGGCGCCGCGTCGTCCGGCGCGCGCTCGACATCGTCGTCGCCGGCCTTGGGCTCGTCGTGCTCGCGCCGCTGCTGGGGGCGATCGCTCTCGCGGTCGTCGCCTCGGACCCGCGGGCCGGCGTCCTGTTTCGCCAGCGTCGCGCGGGCCAGGGCGGGCGCCCGTTCACGATCTACAAGTTCCGCACGATGCGCGGCGACGCCGAGGCGATGAAGGAGGCTCTGCGCGACCGCAGCGAGGTCGCGTGGCCCGACTTCCGCCTCACCGACGATCCGCGCGTCACGCGCCTGGGCCGCGCCCTGCGCCGCACGAGCATGGACGAGCTGCCGCAGCTCCTCAACGTGCTGCGCGGGACGATGACGCTCGTGGGCCCGCGCCCCACGAGCTTCGCGGCGGACACGTACGCGCTGTGGCAGACCGAGCGCCTGTCCTACCGGCCCGGCCTGACGGGCCCGTGGCAGGTCGGAGGCCGGCGCTCGCTGGACTTCGCCGACCGCTGCCGCCTGGAGATCGCGTACTTCCGCAGCGCGACGCTGCTCGACGACCTCCGCATCCTGGTGGCCACGGTCGGGGTCGTGCTGCGCCGCACGGGCGCCGCGTGAGCGCGCCGACGCCGGCCGAGGCGACGGCGGTCGGGTGCATGGCGCTTGCCGGCTGGGTCGTCGCCGGCTACCCGCTCGCGCTGGCGGTCCTGCCCCGGCGCCGCTGGCGCACCGCCGAGCGCACGCCGGCGGTGACGATCGTCGTCCCCGCGTACCGCGAGCGCGCGCTGCTCGGACCCAAGCTCGGATCGCTGGCGGGCCTGGACTACCCGCGCGAGCGGCTGCAGGTCATCGTCGTCAGCGACGGCGACCCGGAGCTCGCGCGGATCGCGGGCACCTGCCTGCCGGCAGCGACGGTCTTGCTGCAGGCCGAGCGCCTCGGCAAGCCGGCGGCGCTGAACCGCGCGCTCGAGCTCGCAACCGGCGACATCGTGCTGCTGACCGACGCTCACACCCCGCTGGCGCCCGGCAGCCTGCGCAGCGCGGTACGCCATTTCGCCGATCCCTCGGTCTTCGCGGTGTCCGGACGCTGGGCCGAGGCGCGCAGCGCGTATGACCGCTACGAGCACGTGCTGCGGCTGCTGGAATCGCGGTCGGGGAGCACCGCCGGTGTGTTCGGCGCATTCCTGGCGGTCCGCCGCGAGCAGATCGGCCGCTTTCCGCTCGACGTCATCAACGACGACCTGTGGCTGCTGCTGCGCCTCGTGCGCGCCGGCGGTCGCGTGGTCTACGAGCCCCGAGCGACATCGGTGCAGGACGGCTTGCCCGCCGGCGCCGAGCTCGAGCGGCGAACCCGCATCACGGCCGGCCGCGCGCTGCTCGCCGCCGAGCTGCGAGATCTGCCCGCGGGCTTTCGCTGGAGGCTCATCTCGCACAAGTTCGGCCGCTTGGGCCTGCCGTTCTTGCTGCTGGGCGCGCTGCTCGCGTCCGTCGCCTCCCGGCGGCGGCCGGCCTACCGGGCGGCGGCGGCGCTGCAACTCGGCGGCTACGGCGTCGGGGCGCTCGAGCTCGCCGGGCTGCACGCGCCTGGCCGGCTGCGGCCGCTGTCGCGAGCCGCGGGGCAGTTCGTGCTCGGCAACGTCGCGACCGCGCGGGGCGTGCTGCGCGCGCTCGGCGGCGAACAGGACGTCCGCTGGCGGGCCGTGCGTTGACGCGCCGGCTGGCCGCCGCCGTGCTCGACGGCGGCGGGTTGCTGATCGCCGCGCCACTGTGGCTGTGGTGGGCGGTCGATCGCGGCGGCTATCCCTCGCCGCTGTGGATCGGCGGGCTCGTCGTGCTGGCGCTCGCGATGGCCGTCGCACTGGTCGCCGGCCCGCCGGCGCCGCTGCGCGGCGCGCGCGCCGTCGCCGTCTGCGCGCTGGCCGCCCTGGCGGCCATCTCGGCGCTGTCGATCCTCGTCGCGTCCGATCGCGGCCTCGCGTGGCTGTGGAGCGAGCGCGCGCTGCTCTACGCGCTGGCGTTCGCCCTGCCGGTCCTGTGGCCGCCGTCGCTACGGGCGTTGCGGACGGGGCTTGTGCTGTGGGTGGCCGCCGCGCTCGCGGCGCTCGCGGTCGGGGTGGCGCAGGCGCGCCACGGCGTACTCGTCGACGGGCGCCTGACCGACCCCACCGCGTATCCGAACGCCACTGCGGCCCTGCTGCTGATGGGTGCGGCACCCGCCGCGATGCTCGCCTGCGTGCCCGGCTGCGGGCTGGTGGCGCGAGTCCTCGGATTGGCCGCCGCGGGCACGCTCGCGGCCGGCGCGCTGCTGACGCAGAGCCGCGGAATCCTCATCGTCGCAGCCGTCGTCGCCGCCGGTGCCATCCTCGTCCATCCATCGCGGCTGCGACTGGCCGCGGGAGGCGCGTGCGTCCTCGCAGCCGTCGCCTGGCAGCGCCACGCGCTGCTGGATCTCCGTCATCTCGCGGCCGTCGGCGCGCCGGCCGAAGGCGTCACGGGCGCCGTCGCGGGAATCCTCGCGATCGCGTCGGTGCTGGCGGTCGCCGGCCTGGCGTGGTGGCTGGTCGAACAGCGCTTCTCCCTGCCCGCCCCGTCGCCGCTCGTTCGTCGCGGGCTGCGTCGCGCCTGCTCGGCGGCCGCCGTCGCGGCAACGATCGCGGTCGCCCTCACCGTGTCCAACGGCCGGCCGACGGCCTGGGCGAGCGAGCGCCTGCAGGACTTCAAGACGCCGGACTACCAGAGCGTCGAGTCGGGGAGCTCGCGGTTCGGCGCCGGCTTGGGATCCAACCGCTTCGACTACTGGCGGGTGGCGCTGAACAGCGGCGCGCGCCACCCGCTGCTCGGAAGCGGCGCGGGCTCGTTCGCCGAGACGTACTTCGCCGAGCGCCGCACGCGTCGCGCGCCGGCCTACGCACACCAGCTGTGGCTCGGAACGGCAGCGGAGCTCGGACTCCTGGGGCTGGCCGCGCTGCTCGTCTTCGCCGTCGCGCTCGCGCGCGCGGCGCTGCGCCGCTGCCGCGCGCTCGACGGCGCCGAAGCCGGGCTGCTGCTGGCCGCGCTCGCGCCGCTGGCCGTCCTGCTCGTCCACTCAAGCGGCGACTGGACCTTCGCCTTCCCGGGGCTCGCCGTGCCGGCGCTCGGCCTCGCCGGCGGCGCGATCGCGGCGCGGCCCGGCGAGCGGGGCGAGCGGGGCGACCGCGGCGCAGGCGCGGGGCGGTTGCGCACGCGTGGCCCGAGGCGCGACTGCGGCGCAGGCGCGGGGCGGTTGCGCGCGCGTGGCCCGAGGCGCGCCGGCCGCGTGCGGATCGCAGCGGCCGCGCTCGTCCTGGTCCTAGCCGCGATCGCCGTGCCGCTGGCCGTCGGCGAGCAGTTCGTGCAGCGCGCCGGCGCGCGGGCCGCCACCGACCCGGCCGCGGCGCGCGCCGACCTGCGGTCCGCCACGAGCTGGGCGCCGTGGTCCGCGCGGCCGGCACTGGCGCTCGCGCTGCTCGAGCTTCGCGCGCACCGCAACGGCGCCGCGCAGCGCGCGTTCGCCATGGCACACGAGCGCGACCCCGGCGCCTGGTTCGTGCTGCTCGAGCTGGCCGTGCTCGCCCCGGCCAGCCAGCGCGAGCGCGCGCGCGCCCTCGCGCGGCGCGCCGCCGCGGCCAACCCGGGCGATCCACTGATCGCCGCCGTGCGACGCGACCTGGCTCGCGGCCGTCCCGTGTCCGCACTCGCCGTGGCGCATCGCGCGCTCGACACCCCGGGGTGACGGGGTAGCTGCCTCACCCCCGGCTGGTGCGTAGTTCCTCGTGAACCTGCCCCTGCGGGGTAGGTAGTTCACCGTAGACCTACCCCATTCGCTGCCACCCTCGCTCAAGCTCTAATGCTCGTGGCCGAATGTAGGTGTATTGCCGGGTCCCGCTTCGTCGTCGCACCAAGGAAGGCCGAACTGCCATGGATGAGCCGATCCCAGATGTGGTCTCGCCGCTGCGTGTCATCATCGCCGATGACGACCCGCTAGCCAGGCGCGTCGTCAAGAATGCGCTCCGGGAAGCCGGCATCACGGTGATCGCCGAGGCGTCCAACGGCCGCGAAGCGGCCGAGCTTGCGCTGTACTACCGGCCCGATTGCGTCCTGATGGACCTTGTCATGCCCGAGGTCGACGGCTTCGAGGCGACGCGCCGGATCGTCAACAGCGCGCCCGAGATCCGCGTCGTGATGCTGACCGCGTCCGACGAGGAGGACATCGGCCTGCTGGGACTGCGGACCGGGGCTTGCGGCTTCCTCAACAAGGAGATCGACATCGAGTCGCTGCCGCGCGCGCTGCGCGGGACGCTCGCCGGCGAGGCCGCGATCTCCCGCCAGCTCACGATGAAGCTCATCGAGCGCTACCGCCGCACCCGCGAGGACGGGCTGGGCATGCGCCCCGTCCGCAGCGATCTGACCGCGCGCGAGTGGGAGGTGCTGGACCTGTTGTGCGCCCACGCGAACACCGACGCGATCGCCGACAGCCTCGTGCTTTCGCCGGAGACAGTGCGATCGCACGTCAAGAACCTCCTGCGCAAGATGGGCGTCCGCTCGCGGGTCGAGGCGGTGGCTGCCGCCCAGCGGCTACGCGAACAGGGCTCTGAGATCCCGATATGAACCCGGACGTGCACGCGGCCGACGACCGCTCGCGCACGCTGCTCGACTCGATCGCCGACGCGGTCGTGCTCTACGACTCGGGCGGCGAGGTCGCCGCGCGCAACGTGCTTTCGACGCGGCTGATGGGCGCCGCCGACGCGGCCCTGCGCCTCGGCACACGCGACAGCGTCGCGGGGTGGCTCGACGGCCAGCGCTCGCCGCTTGAGCCTGACCAGCACCCCGCCGAGCGCGCGCGCCGCACGGGGGGGCCCGTGACCACCGTCGTCGCGCTGCGGCGCCCCGACGGCATCCGCCGCTGGGTCCGCGCCTCGGCGACCGTGGTCGACGCCCCGTTTCACAAGGGGGCGATCGCCTTGACGCTGTCTGACATCACCGAGCTTTGCGACGCACGCGTCGAGCTCGAGCGCTCCAACGAGGAGCTGCGGCGGATGGCGATGGTCGCCTCGCACGACCTCGGCGCGCCGCTGGCGATGTTGCGCCGCGAGCTCGCGGCGATCCGCGCCGACGAGTTGCACGACGCATCTGCGCGGCGGCTCCTGCGCGCCCGCCACGCGGCCGACATCATGCAGGAGCTGCTCGGAGCGGTCCTCGCCTACGCCCAGGTCGACCGCGCCGTCGCCGAGAGCGAGGTCGTCGAGCTCGCCGCAGTGGCACGCGAGGCGCGAGTGATCCTCGGTCCCCGCATCGAGGAGGCCGGGGCCAGCCTGCACATCGAAGCCCTGCCCGCGGTCGTCGGCGATCGCGTGCTCGTTCGCCAGCTGCTGCAGAATCTCGTGGGCAACGCCATCACCCACCATCCGGGGCCGGCGCCGAGGGTCGTCGTGCGCTCCGAGCGGCGGGGCGGCACGCCGCTGCTCATCGTCGAAGATGACGGCGAGGGCATCCCGGCCGGCGACCGCGAGCGCGTCTTCGGCCTGTTCGCGCGCGGCGAGGCCTCGGCCCCCGGCCACGGGATCGGCCTGTCGACGGCCAAGCGCATCGTCGAGCTGCACGGCGGCCGGATCTGGATCGAGCAGGTCGAGCCGCACGGGACCCGCTTCTGCATGACGCTCGCGGCAGCGACCGCATCGCGAGCTCCGCGGAAGGCGTTCGAGCTCGCGTGATGCGCGCCGAGATCGTCGCGCTGTCGGCGCTCGGCCCGCGGCAGCAGACCGCGTGGAGGGAGCTCGCTGCGACCGCGATCACGCCCAATCCGTTCGCCGAGCCGGAGGTCGTGCTGCCTGCCGCGCGCCGCCTGCACGCGCCCGATGCCGGCCTGCTGGTCGTCTCGGACGCGGCGGGCTGGCTTGCCGCGCTGCCGGTGCGGTCGGTGTCTCGCTGGCGGCGCGTGCCCGGCCGCTGCCTGACCGTCTGGCGCCATCGCTACTGCTATCTCGGCACCCCGCTGCTGGCGCCCGACCGGCCCGACGCGGCGCTCGCCGCCCTGCTGCGGCGCGCGTCGCGCGAACCGGGAGCTTGGGCCTTCGCCCTCGAATGGGTCGACGCGGAGGGCCCGTTCGCCGAGGCACTCGCCGCCGCGCTGCCATCGCTCGCACGCCGTCCGGTCGTCGTCGACAGCTTCGAACGAGCGCTGCTGCTGCGCCGCCCGCAGGGCGACTACCTCGAGAGCACCGTCAACGCGCGCCATCGCAAGGAGCTGCGACGCACGCGCCGCCTGCTTGAAGCGCAGACGGGTGCGCTGAGCGTGGGCGACCACTCGGGCGACGAGCAGGCGCCGCTGCGCTTCCTGGAGCTCGAGCGCAGCGGCTGGAAGGGGCGAGCGGGCACCGCGATGGCCTGCGACCCCGAGCACGCTCGGCTGTTCGTCGAGATGTGCGGGGGCTGGGCTCGCGCCGGGCGCCTGCAACTGCTGGCGCTCGAAAACGCGCAGCGCGTCGTGTCGATGGCGTGCAACGTGCACGCCGGCGCCGGCACGTTCTGCTTCAAGATCGCCTTCGACGAGGAGCTGGCGAGATGCTCGCCCGGCATCCAGCTGCAGCTCGAGCTCTTCGGGGCGTTCCACGCGGGACGGGCCGCGTGGATGGATTCCTGCGCCGCACCCTCCAACGCGATGATCAACCGGCTGTGGCGGCCCCGGCGAAGGCTGCAGACCCTCGTCGTCTCCGCTCCGGGCCCGCGCGGCGCAACCGGCCACGGCATCTGGAGGTCGGCGTGCGCGTGGCGCGACACGTCCCGGCATACGACAAGGAGATCGCATGACGCCGCTGCTGGACATCGATCCTGACGCGTTCGTGCGTGGCTTCGGCAGCGCCCCCGTGGCCGTGCGCCACGACCTCGTCGATCATCCGCTCCTGTCCGTCGAGGCGATCGCCGAGCTGGCCGAGGCACTGCCCGAAGACCAGGTCGAGCACAACCTCGGGCCCCTGCCGGTGGTGGTCGCGTCGGGGCGCGCCCCGCGTGCGCAACTCTCGCCGGGCGAGGTCGCGCGCGGCATCGCCTCCAACGGGTGCTGGATGGTGCTCAAGAACATCGAAGCCGACCCGCGATACGCGAGCCTGCTCGACGCGAGCCTCGACGAGGTCGCCGGGTTGATCGGCGCACGCGAAGGTGGCATGGGCCGGCGCGAGGGCTTCATCTTCCTGTCGGCGCCGGGATCGGTGACGCCGGCTCACGTCGACCCCGAGCACAACCTGCTGCTGCAGGTTCGCGGGCGCAAGACGCTGAGCGTCGGCAGCTTCGCGAGCATCGCCGTCGAGCAGCGTGAGCTCGAGCGCTTCAGCACGGGCGGCCATCGCAACCTGCTGCGGATGCCTCGGTCGCCGGCGACGTTCGCGCTGGGTCCGGGGGACGGCGTCTACGTGCCCGTGCACGCGCCGCACTGGGTCAAGGTGCCCGACAACATCGCGGTGTCGCTGTCGATCACGTTCCGCACGCCGGCGTGTGCGGACCGTGTGCTGCTGCACCAGCTGAACGCCCGGCTGCGGCGCGTGCATCTCTCGCCCGCGCCGATCGGCCGCAGCCCCCGCGCCGATCGCGCGAAGCTGGCTGCCGGTCGTGTGCTGCGCGGCGCGAGGCGTCCCCACCGCTTCTGACGTGGATCCTGCCGGGCGCATGGTCGGCAGCGCTCAAGACACCGGCATCGGCACCTGGGCGAGCGGTCCCGAGGTCGGGCTGCTGGACCGATCTGGATCCAGCGCGCGCGCCGCGTCGAGCGCCTGCAGCCAGCACTCCGCGTCGCCGTGGCGCGCTTGCGCCTCCGCGACCGCGAGCGCGAGCGTCATGGCGTCGCGCTCGTCGGCCACGGACCGGGCGACGGCGGGGACGCGCTCGTTGAGCCCCGCGGCCGCGATCCGCCCCGGGCGTGCAGTGGCGAGGTATGGCGCGACGAAGCGGCCAGCCACCTTCTCGGGCGGCGACCACAGTGCCCGCGTCGACGCGATGCTCTGCCCGGAGGGGCGGCTTTGCAGGTACAGCGGAGCGCCGCTCGTCAGCAGCCGTCCGCGCAGGACCGGGCGAAACGGCGCCGGATCGTTGCCGGCTCCGCAGTCGGCCGCGATCGCCTCGGCGACGGCGTCGGCCTGCTGGGCTGCGAGACCGCCCTGGCGCAGCGGGAAGGAGGTGATCTCGCCGGCGGCATAGACCCGCGGCTCGCCGCGGACGCGACCGTGCACGTCGACGGGGACGAAGCCGGCCCGATCGTGCGGCACCCCGGGGATGCTGCGCGCCGTGATCCTGGCGAGCGTGACGACGCGGTCCGCACCGAGCCAGCCATCGGCGACCCGCAGGGCGCCGTCGGCCGCTCCAAGCGGCCGAGCGCCGGTGATCAGCTCGATGCCGAGGGCGTCGAGCATCGGGCTCACGGCATCCCCGGCCGCCGAGCCGAACAGGCCGAGTGGCTGGTCCTCGGCTGTGACGAGCCGGATCGTCGCGTCGCTCGCGTGCTCGCGCAGCTCGTGCGCGGTGAGCATCGCGAGCTCGTACAGCGGCAGCGGCCAGCACGACGGCGACGGCAGCGCGAACGCGATGCTCGAGACCTCGCCCGACACGGCGCCCGCGATGATCGCCCGGAGCTCGGCGGAGGTGTCCTCGCCGACGCCGAACGTGAGCGCACCCTGAAACGGCGCGACGCGGCGCGCGCCCGTCGCGAGCGCAAGGATGTCGTACGGCAGCCGGCGGCCGCCGTGCGTGAACGCGAGCCGCGTCGCGGTGTCGATCTCGACGAGCTTGTCGATCACCACGGTCGCGTGCTGGTCGGCCGCGATGTCCGCCCAGGCGTATGTCTGCGCGCCGCCGCGCCCGAACGGCTCGGCGACCGTCATCGCCGGCGGGGCCAGCTCGGCATCCGCGGTCAGCAGCGTGATCGCGACGCGAGCGCCGGCGAGCACGCGCAGCGCCAGCAGCAGCTCAAGCCCGGCGATGCCACCGCCCGCGATGAGCACTCGCACGGGATCGCCTCCTACACATGTCGGGTGGCGCATCGGCTCGTCGGTCATCATGCGCGCCACGCTACGGATGCGGATGCCGCGCGCCATCCGTCGGATCCCCCCGGATACTCCGGGCGAACTACGCAGTGCGCGGTGCAGGGGCGTCGTTGCTCGACGCGCAGATCTCGTGTCGCCCGGCGCTCGGGCTCAGAGCACCTTCGTCGCCATCATCATGACCTGCGGATAGCAGAACACCGTGGTGTCGCCGCTGTCGCGCCGCTGGGTGAAGTCGCCGACGATGCACTCGAGATCGTGGCGCGTGAGGACCGACGGGGCGCTGTGGTGCAGCATGTGGGTCATGCCGATCAGCCAGTCGATCAGGTCCGTGCCGAGGTCGACGTTGGTGCGCAGGCCGATCCGGAAGTCCTCGACCTCGAAGCCGGCCTCGCGCGCCAGCACGTGCAGCTTGCGGCCCGCGTTGAAGTCGCTGCCGGTCGCGGCGTAGACGCGCTCGAGTCGATCGACGAACGCCGCGTACGCCGGCCAGTCATCCGTGCTCACGAACAGCGCGGAGTCCTCCTCGATCGCGAAGACGCGACCGCCGACCGGGAGCGCGTCGTAGATCCCCCTGAGGATCCGCACGGGATCGGATGAGTGCTGGACCACGTAGCGCAGCAGGCAGTCGTCATAGCGCGTGTCCTCGGCACCCGGGATCGGCTCGTCGCCCACGCGGCACGTCGTGATCGTGTAGTTGACGGGGAACTCACCGCCCGCCTCGACGCCGCGGTCGATCAGCGCCTGCGTCGGCTCGAGGCCGTGGATGCGCGTGTCGGGGAAGCTCGCCGCGAGGAAGCGGCCGTAGTTGCCGTCGCCGCTGCCGACCTCGAGCACCGACCGCCCGCCGGCGCCGAAGCCGGCGTCGCGCAGCCACTGCACCTCGCGCGGGCCGAACCCGCGCGTCTGGATGTCCAGCACGCGGTTCCACGCGTCGAGCAGCTCGCCCTCGGCGAGGTCGCTCATCATCCCGAGCGTCAGGTCCGGGTCGTCCTCGACCGCCACCGCGGCGAGGGCCTGAGCAGCGGTCAGGTCGTCCCACTCAAACGGCTGGTCGTCCGTCGTGTCGTGCTGGTAGCTCAGAGTGCTCATCGGGGACGCCTTTCGAACGGAGGGAGGGTGCGCGAAGCAGCCTCCCGCGAGCGGCCGGGGCGTTCATCGGGGTGGACCCTGATCCCGCACCCTGATCTTCGGCGAGCCGAGCTCGGGAGGAGCTGTAAGGCGGCGAGCTGCGGCAACTCGCGCGGGCCGCGCGCTACGGGCCCGAGGCGGGACGTAGGGCGTGATCAGCACTCGGGCAGCCCGCTCGAGCTCGCCCATCACCGAGGCGAAGTCGCGGCGACCGTTGGCCCACGACACGAGCGTGGAGTACCAGACGTGGCCGAGCAGCGGCGAGGATGTCGGCGCGCACCTGGGCGGGAGGTCGACGAGGATCGGCGTCGCCCATCGACCGCGATCTGGCCCTGCACCTCGGCGCCGCTCTCCGCACGCCCGCGTCGGCTGACGACAGCGCCCGCACCAACGCCTCGCTCAGCTTGGGCTGGCGCTCCATCGCCCGGCACGCCCGGTGCAGCACGTCGACCATCTGATCGGCCGGCGGTCTCGCCCGCGGGGCGGCGACTGCGCGACCCGGTCGCGGAGCCGGACGGTCCACTCCGTCATCGCCGCCGCGAGGAGGTGGTCCTTCGAGGAGAAGTACCGGTAGATCGTGGCCAGGGCCACGTTGGCGGTGGCCGCCACCTCGCGCATCTGCACGGCTTCGTAGCCGCCCTCGGCGCCGAGCTCGAAGGCGGCGTCGATCAGCCGGCGGCGGCGCTCCTGCTGCTCGTCGGCGACGCTCCGGCGAGCGTCTGCCATGGCCACGGGCTCGAGTCGTACGGCGAGGGGCTCTGGCCATCGAGAGCTCCGGAACGGCACGTCCTTGTCGACCCGGGGCTCGGCGGGGAGCCCGAGGACGCGCTCGCCGATGACGTTGCGCTGGATCTCGTCGCTGCCGCCGGCGATGCGGATCGACGGCGCGCCGAGGAACGACTGCTGCCACCGCCCGTCGTCCGGCGCGTCGCCGCCGTGCAGCATGCCCGCCGGCGCCCTGCACGGCGAGGGCCAGCTCGCCGTTGTGCTTCAGGTTCCACGCCGCCGAGCAGCTTGGCGACCGACGCCTCGGGGCCCGGCGGCCGGCCCTGGCCGGCCAGCGTGCGGCTGCGCAAGCCGAGGTACCTCATGATCTCGCGCCGCGGGCTAGGCCGCGGCCAGGCCCTGGCGCACGTCGGGTCGCCGGCCGCGCCGTGCTTCTGCGGCGAGCTCGATCAGCTCGTCGACCACCGGGCCGCTGCTGCCGCCGCCCATCATCGTGCGCTCGTTGGCCAGCGTCGTCATGGCCACGCCCCACCCGCCGTTGCAGCTCGCCCGACGATGTCGGTCGTGCGGGATGCGGACGTCGGTGAAGAACACCTCGCTGAAGTGCGACGCGCCCGTCATCTGCCGCAGCGGCCGCACCTCGATGCCCGGCGTGCGCATGTCGACGAGGAAGTAGGTGATGCCCCGGTGCTTGGGCTGGTCGAGGTCGGTGCGGGCGAGCAGGATGCCGAAGTCGCTGTAGTGCGGCGCCCGACGTCCACACCTTCTGGCCGTTGACCACCCACTCGTCGCCGTCGCGGACGGCTCGGGTCGAGAGCCCGGCGAGGTCGCGCCCGGCGCCCGGCTCGCTGAACAGCTGGCACCACACCTCGTCGCCCCGCAGCATCGGAGGGAGGAAGCGGCGCCTTCTGCTCCTCGGTCCCGTGGGCGATGATCGTCGGGCCGGCCATGCGGATGCCGACCGCGAAGGCGCCGGCGGCCAGCCCCAGGCGCGACGGCCTCCTCGGCGAAGATCGACTGCTTCGTTCGCGGTGCCGCCCCGCCCGCCGTATCGGTGGGCCAGGCGATGCCTGCCCAGCGGTGCTCGGCGAGGTCGGCCTGCCACGCGCTTGCAGCCCGCCAGTCGACCCCCTGCCGTTGTCGAGGCTGGGCCGTGGCCGAAGCGCACCGCCTCGGCACGTCTGAGCCGGCGGCCCGGCTCGGAGGTAGGCTCCTCAGCGCTCTCTCGAAGTCCAACGCACGCTCCCTCGGCGGCCGCCTCGAACACATCCACCGCGGAAGTACAAGCACGTTGTCCCTGCGAGAACGTGTTTCAATCCGCCTCACCGCCCGGCTGGGAGAGCGTGACCGACGCGACCACCGACCTCGCCGGGACACGTACTGGGGCCGGTACGGTCGTCGGCCGCGTGTGCTCGCCGCTCGTCGCGCTCATCGACGCCGTCGACCGCGGCATCCTCCCCGGCGTCCTCACGAAGGTGCAGGACGACCTCGGCTTCAGCGACACGCAGGCCGGCTTCCTCGGCACGGCGTTCGTGCTCACCGGGTTCCTCGTCGTGCTGCCGGCCGGCTACCTGGCCGACCGGTACGTCCGCACGCGGATCATCGCCGTGGTCCTCGGCGTCGTGGGGCGCCATCTCCGGCCTGAACGCCGCCGTGCGCAGCTACTGGCAGTTCCTCGCTCGTGCGGGCCGCGCTCGGCGTCGGCGAGACCGTCGACAACCCGGCCTCGCAGTCGCTCGTCGCCGACTACTACCGCCCCGAGGTGCGCGGCCGGGCGTTCGCCTTCCAGCGGGTCGCGCCGCTCTTCGGCGCGGCCCTCGGGACTCGGCCTCGGCTGGCGGGATCGCCGGCCGTCCTGGGCTGGCGGTGGGCCTTCCTGCTGGTCGGGCGTGCCCGGGTCGCTGCTCGCCTCGCCATGTGGCGGCTCCCGAGCCGCGGCGGGGCGAGAGCGACGAGGCACCGCCCGAGCCCGAGGCGCCGCGCTCCCAGTCGTCGGCTCCGGTCGGCCCGACCGCGAGGCCGGCGTCGCCGCCCTGCTGCACGACGTCCGCGACGCGCTGCGCGTGCGGACGCTGCGGTCGCTCATGATCGGCTCGGCCATCGCCGCCGGCGCGCTGTCCGGCTTCGGGTTCTGGGCGCCCGCCTTCTACGAGCGCCACGCCGTCACTGGGCTCCGGCGCGTCGGCCGGCATCGCCGGGGCGCTCATCCTCGTCGGGCGCCGATCGCCGGCACGTTCGCTCGGCGGGCGGCTCGTCGACCGGCTGCGCGACCGCTACGAGGGAGCGCCGATGCTGCTCGCCGGTGTGTGCCAGGCTCCTCGGCGCGGTCCTGCTCATGCCCACCTTCCTGCCGTGCCGCTGTGGCTCCGGATGCCGGTCCAGGTCGTCGCCGTGGCGCTTCATCGTCGGCGGCCTGTCGCGCATCCCGGTGATGATCACCGAGGTCGTGCCCGCCGAGGTGCGGGGCATCTCGTTCTCGGTCACCGGCTTCCTGGGCGCCGTCGTCGGGCGCCGCGTCGCCGCTCGCTCATCGGCTTCATCGCCGACCAGTTCGACGTTCACCGTCGACGGCGAGGTGAAGGGCAACCTCGCCAACGCCTTCCTGTTCGTCACCCCGCTGGTGTTCGTCGGCGCGCTGGTGGTGCTGCGGGGCCGCCGCCACGTGGCCGGCGACATCGCTGGAGCGAGCGGTCAGGCGCTTGGCGGTGCAGTCGCACCGGCAGGTGCTTGATGCCGCCGATGAAGTTGGAGCGCAGGCGGTCCGGCGCGCCGAGCTGCTCGATGCGCGGGGACGCGCTTCGCCAGCTCCTCGAAGAGCATCCGGATCTCCATGCGGGCCAGCTGGGCGCCGAGGCAGAAGTGCGGGCCGCCGCCACCGAACGCGATGTGCGGGTTCGGGCTCGCGGGTGATGTCGAAGCGGAACGGGTCGTCGAACACGTCCTCGTCGCGGTTGGCCGAGATGTACCAGAGGCTGATCTTGTCGCCGGCCTTGATCGTCTCGCCGCGCAGCTCGATGTCCTTGGTGGCGTTGCGCCGGAAGTACATCACCGGCGTCGCCCAGCGCAGGATCTCCTCGACGGCGCCGGTCGATGTACGCGGTCGGGATCGCTGACCAGCAGGTCGTACTGCTCGGGGTTCTCGAGGAACGCGTTCATCCCGTGCGAGATCGCGTTGCGCGTCGTCTCGTTGCCGGCGACCGACAGCAGCAGGAAGAACAGGTTGAAGTCCATGTCCGACAGGCGGTCGCCGTCGACCTCGGCGCTGAGCAGCGCGGTGATGATGTCGTCGGCCGGCTCGGCCCGGCGCTTCTCGGCCAGCTGCTGCGCGTACATGAACATCTCGACCTGGGCGTTGAAGATCTCCTCGGCGGAGACCGAGGTACTCGGGGTCCTCCGAGCCGATCATCCGGTTGCTCCACTCGAAGATCTTGTGGCGCTCCTCGCTCGGCACGCCGATGAGCTCGGCGATCACCTCGAGCGGGAGCTCGGCGGCGATGTCGACGACGAAGTCGATCTCGCCGTCCTTGGCCACGGCCGCGTCGAGCACCTGCGTCCGTCAGGTCGCGGATGTGCGGCTCGAGCTGGCCGATCATCCGGGGCGTGAAGCCGCGGTTCACCAGCTTGCGGTAGCGGGTGTGGTCGGGCGGGTCCATCGTCAGCATGAGCTTGCCGCCGGCCTGCTCGGCGCCTCGGTCGGCCCGAGGCCCGTCTCCTCCAGCCCCACGACGCCGCCGCGGCCCTGGTCGGACGAGAACGAGGCGGCGTCGCGGTTGCACTGCACCACGTCGGCGTGCTTGGTGATCACCCAGAAGCCCGGGCCCGTCGGGCTCGGGGTGCTTGTAGACGGGGGCGTTGTTGCGCGAGCCAGGTGAACCACTCGTGCGGGATGCCCTTGGTGAACCCGTCGCGGTCGAGCAGGTCGATGTCGGCTGACGCTCCACTCTACTCCCCCTTGAACTCGCGGCGTGCGCTTCTCCATGAAGGCCATCGGGCCCTCCTTGGCATCGTCGCTCATGAACACCTGCATGCCGATCTCGGAGTCGATGCGCATGGCCTCGGACTCGGGCATGCCCTCGGTCGCCCGCAAGCGCGCGCAGCACGGCCTGCACGGCGACCGGTCCGTTGGCGGCGACCGCGGCGGCCACCTCGCGGGCCCGGTCGAGCGCCTTGCCGTCGGGCACGACCTCGCTGATGAGCCCGATCTCCTTCGCCTCCGGGCGCGCGGAGGTGGCGGCCGGTGAGGAGGATGTCGGCCGCGATCGCGTACGGGATCTGGCGGCGCAGGCGCACCACCGACCCGCCGAGCGGGTACAGCCCCCAGCGCACCTCGGACACGCCGAAGCGGGCGCTCTCGCCGGCGATGCGGATGTCGGTGCCCTGCAGGATCTCGGTGCCGCCGGCGACGGCCGGGCCCTCGACCGCGGCGATCAGCGGCTTGTCGAGCAGGAAGCCCTTGAGGAGCGGCTTGATGACGCCCTCGGCGATGTCGCCGACGTGCGTCGTCGCCGCTTCTCGAACGCGTCGCCCGGGTGCGGCTCGGTCATCGCCTGCGAGGTCGGCGCCGGCGCAGAAGGTGCCGCCGGCGCCGGTGAGGATCGCGACGCGGATGTCGGGGTTGGCGTTGACCTCGTCCCACGCGTCGCTCATGCCCTGCATCATCGACGGCGACAGCGCGTTGCGGCGCTCGGGCCGGTTCATGGTGACGACGAGCACGTGGCCGTCGCGCTCGACGAGCAGGTGCTGGTCCGGCGGGGTCTCGGTGGCGGTCACGGCTTGGTGGTCCTCAGCACCCACATGGCGAAGAACTGGGCGGCGCCGCCGTAGGCGTGGCCGACCGCGGTGCGGACGCCGTCGACCTGGTGCTCGCCCGCCGTGCCCCGCACCTGCATGCGCCGCCTCGGCGAAGCGCAGCATGCCGCGACGCGCCGATCGGGTTCGACGACAGCACGCCGCCCGATGCGTTGACCGGCAGCTTGCCGTCGATCTCGGTCTCGCCCGTCCTCGGTGAGCTTCCAGCCCTCGCCGACGGCGGCGAAGCCGAGGTTCTCCATCCACATCGGCTCGTACCAGCTGAACGGCACGTAGCACTCGACGACGTCGACCTCTTCGAGCGGGTTGGTGATGCCGGCCTGCCTGTAGACGTCGGCCGCGCAGTCCTGGCCGCCCTGCGGGTTCACCGGGTCGCGCCCGGGGAACTGGCCCAGCTCGCTGCGCACCGCGGTGCCGTGCACCCAAGCCGGCGGCTTCGACGCGGCGTCGCCGCCGGCCTCGTCGGTGAGCACCATGGCGCAGGCGCCGTCGGACGCCGGGCACGCTCTCGAGGCGGCGGACCGGCTCCCACACCATCGGCGAGTCGCGCACCATCTCGAGGGAGATGTCCGGCACCTTGAGGTGGGCGTACGGGTTCTTCAGCGCGTTCTTGCGGTCCTTCACCGCCACCATCCAGCCGACGTACTCGGGCGCCTTCGAGCGGTCGATGTAGGCCCGGATGTGCGGGGCGAAGTAGCCGCCGGCGCCGACGCCGCCGCTGCGGCCGCCGCCGAGGCGCCCAGGTGGTGTCGCCCTCGGACTGCTTCTCGAAGGCGATGGTGAGCACCCGCTTGCGCACGCCGGACTCGACGAGGTGGGCGGCGACGATGGCCGTCGACCCGCCGACGCTGCCCGCGGTGTGCACGCGCAGGATCGGCTTGCCGGCCGCGCCCAGCGCGTCGGCCAGGTACAGCTCGGGCATCATCACGCCCTCGAACGAGTCGGGCGCGGTGCCGATGACGACGCGAGTCGATGTCGCGCCACGTCATCTCGGCGTCGTCGAGGGCCCGCTGGCCGGCCTCGCGGAGCAGCCCGGCCAGCGACACGTCGTCGCGGACCTTCGTGTGGTGGGTCTGCCCGACGCCGACCACCGCGCAACGCTCCGCCATCAGTCGCCCTCCAAGCAGGCACACCAGGTTCTGCTGCATGCACGGGCCCGACGTGGCGTGGCCGAGCGTGCGGTGCTTGCCGTGCTCGTTGATCTGTCGGAAGGCCTCGCCGATGCGGATGAGCCCGGTGGCCATGAACGGGTTGGCGGCCAGCGCGCCGCCCGACGGGTTGACCTCGACGTCGCCGCCGAGCCCGAGCGCGTCGCGCAGGATCAGCTCCTCGTGGCTGAACGTGGCCGCCAGCTCGGCCACCTCGATCGGCGCGTCGCCCACGCCGACGTGCCCGCCGGCCAGGCGGGTCGACTCGCTCGTCGTGAGGTCGCGCACGCCCGGGTAGTGCGGCTCGACGCGGTGGTCGATGCCGCGGATCCACGCCGGTCGCTCGCACACCTCGCGGGCCCGGTCGCCGGCCACGAGCACCATGGCCGCCGCCCCGTCGGAGATGGGCGGGATGTCGCCCGCCCGCAGCGGCGACACGACGTAGGGCTCCTGCGCCATCGCGTCGGCCGTGACGTCGCCGCTCACCTGGGCGATCGGGTTGTCCAGCGCGGCGCGGCGACTGCGGGCCGCCACCTCGGCCAGATCGGCCTCGGTGACCTTGCCCGTGTCGAGCAGGGCCCGCGCCTGCAGCGCGGCCAGCGAGATGTGATCGGCCCACAGCGGCATCAGGTAGTACGGGTCGTTCTGGAGGCAGAGCACCTCGCGCAGGTCGCCGCGCGACGAGATGCCCGACCAGAAGACGAGCGCGGAGTCGATGTCCCCGTGCTGCAGCCGCACCCAGGCCTCGTAGAGCGCCCAGGCGCCGTCCATCTCGACGTGGCTCTCCGAGATCGGCGGCCAGGCGCCGGTGGCCTCGAGGTTGCCGACGAAGGCGAACGACTGGCCGGCCAGGTAGTCGGCGCTGCCCGAGCACGTGAACCCGATCTCCTTGCGCGGGATCCCCGAGCGCTCGATGGCCTCGGCGATGACCGGGAAGAGCATCTGCGACTCGGTCTCCGCCACGTCGCCGTCGAGCGGCGACTGGGCGAACGAGACGATGGCGACGTCTCGATCACAGGACGTGCTCCGCGAAGTCGGCTTCGGGGACGTCGGGCTCGCCGGTCGGCCGCCAGCCCGGCGATGGCGGTGCCGAAGCCGTAGCCGCGGACGTCGCCGTCGCTCGCGCTCCTCCTCGACGCCCACACCGCCTCGACCCGCATCCCCATGCGGATCTTGTCGAGCGGGACGTCGGCGAGGCGCTGCTGGCCGACCGTGCCGTCGGCGCCGTCGAGGAGGATGCTGGCCAGCGCGTACTCCTCCCGCTCCTTCTGCCCGTGGTACTGGATCGGCGTCAGCACCGTGTAGGAGGTGACGGTGCCCTTGTCGGCCAGGTCGACCTCGTCGCCGTCGCCCATCGCCACCGTGCACATCGGGCAGAAGGCCCGCGGCGGCACGTACACGAGACCGCACGACGGGCACTTGTGGCCGACGATCCGGCCGGACCGCAGCTGCTCGCCGAACCGCTGGCTCAGCGGGCTGACGCGCATCGACGTAGTCGAGCGGCGATGTGCTGCTGCATGAAGCGCACTGGCCCGGTCTCCTCGGTGGTCGTCGGTCATCAGCTCGATCCTCCGGCTCGAAGCAGGCGATGTCGGTGATGTGGCCCGCGCCGCTCGTCGGCCCAGCGGATCTGCACCCGCATGCCGGTGGCCACCGCGTCGGCATCGGCGATGTCGAGGGCGTGGATCAGCGAGGTGTCGGCGCCGTCGAGCTGCACGAGCACCCACGCGAAGGGGTGGTCGAGCGGGTGCTTGCGCAGCGGTTCGTCGACCCACGCCCAGCTCGTCACGGTGCCGGCCGTGCCGACCTCGACCGATGTCGTCCACGGCGTCGCCCGTCTCCGGGTCGTACTCCAGCGGCGGGCACGAGCACCCGCCCCGCCGCGGTGCGGCTGCCGAGGACCTGCTTGTCGCGCAGGCCGGTGAGGAAGGCTCCGACCACCGGACCGACGCTTCGTCGGTACGGCAGCTCGAGCGTGTAGGTGGACTCCCCCGTGGTCACGGCATCGCAGTACAGCACATCTTCGACGAGAACGTGTTCTACTTCGGGGATGGCGTTCAACCTGGCCGACTTCATCGAGCACACCGTCGATGTCGTGCCCGATCGCACCGCGCTGATCTGCGGCGATCGCGAGGCGACCTTTGCCCAGCTGGAGGAGCGGGCCAACCGCCTCGCCCACCACCTGGCCGCTCAGGGCGTCGGGCGCAACGACCACGTGGCGGTGTACTCGTACAACAGCCTCGAGTTCGTCGAGACGATGCTCGCCGCGTACAAGCTGCGAGCCGTCCCCATCAACGTGAACTACCGCTACGTCGAGGACGAGCTCGTCTACCTGCTCGACAACAGCGACGCGGTGGCGCTCGTCCACCAGGCCCAGTTCACGCCGCTCGTCGAGAAGGTGCGCGACCGGCTCCCGCTGCTGCGCCACGCACGTCGTCGACGCGGCAGGACCGCACGTACGAGCGCCGCGCCTACGCGGCGGCGCCTCGCCGGTCTCGGGACTTCGAGCCCCGCTCCGACGACGACCTCTACATCCTCTACACGGGCGGCACGACCGGCTACCCGAAGGGCGTCGTGTGGCGGCACGAGGACGTGTGGCGGACGCTCGGCGGCGGCATCGACTTCCAGACCGGCGTGCGCATCGAGGACGAGCACGAGATGAGCCGGATCGCCGGCGAGACCGAGCCCGGGGTCGGCCTCGTCCTCGCGCCGCTGATGCACGGCGCCGCGCAGTGGGGCACGCTCGGCGGCCTGATCCGCGGCGTGACGTCCGTGCTGCTCCCCCAGTTCAGCGGCCACGCCGTGTGGGAGGCCGTCGAGCGGTACAAGATCGCCACGATCTCCATCACCGGCGACGCCATGGCCGTCCCGCTGATCGATGCCCTGAAGGAGAAGACGTACGACACGTCGTCGCTCATCGCCATCGCCTCGACGGCGGCCGTGTTCTCGCCCGTGGTGAAGGACCAGCTGTTCGAGCTGCTGCCCAACCTCTTCATCAGCGAGGCGGTGGGCTGCTCGGAGAGCGGCTTCAACGGCATGCGCCTGGTCGAGAAGGGCAACACGACGATGGCCGGCGGCGGCCTGATCAACGTCAACCGCGGGCCCGACACGATCGTCATCGACGAGCACAACCAGCCCGGTGCAACCGGGCGAGATCGGCCGCATGGCCCGGGGCGGCAACGTGCCCCTCGAGTACTACAAGGACCCGGAGAAGAGCGCGGCGACGTTCGTCACGATCGACGGCAAGCGCTACTCCGTGCCCGGCGACTCGGCCCGGCTCGAGCTCGACGGCACGATGACGCTGCTCGGCCGGGGCTCGCAGTGCATCAACTCCGGCGGCGAGAAGATCTACCCCGAGGAGGTGGAGTCCGCGCTTGAAGGGGCACCCGAAGGTGTTCGACGCGCTCGTCGTCGGCGTCGCCGACGAGCGCTGGGGCCAGACGGTCGCCGCCGTCGTGCAGGCCCGGCCCGGCGAGGACCCCACGCTCGACGAGCTGGTGGAGCACTGCCGCACGAAGATCGCGGGCTACAAGGTGCCGCGCCAGCTCCACCTGGTGGCCGAGATGCCACGGCACCCGAGCGGCAAGCCCGACTACCGCCGCGCCAAGGCCGTGGCCGAGAACGAGGAGGCAGCATCATGAGAACCGCCTGACCGACCTGTTCGGCATCGAGTACCCGATCTTCGCGTTCAGCCACTGTCGCGACGTCGTCGCCGCGGTGACGAACTCGGGCGGCATGGGCGTGCTCGGGCGCGCTGGCGTTCTCCCCCGAGCAGCTCGAGATGGAGCTGCAGTGGATCGACGAGCACGTCGGCGGCAAGCCGTACGGCGTCGACGTCGTGATGCCGGTCAAGACCGTCGACCGCGATGCCGGGCTCGACGACGTGAGCGACATCGGCGCCAAGCTGCGCGAGTACATCTCGCAGGAGCACTGGGACTACGTCGACAAGATCCTCGCCGACCACGGCGTCGACACGTCCGGCGACGAGGAGGTCCTCGAGTCGCGGCGCCGGGATGGGCGCGGGCGTGCTCGGCTGGACCGAGGCCACCGGTGCCCCGCAGATCGAGATCGCGCTCGTCGCACCCCATCGCGCTGCTGGCCTCGGCGCTCGGCCCGCCGCCGAAGGCCGCCATCGACCAGGCCCATGAGCAGGGCGTCCAGGTGGCCGCGCTCATCGGCCGGGCCGAGCAGGCCGTCCGCGACGTGCAGCAAGGCGTCGACATCGTCATCGCCCAGGGCTACGAGGCCGGTGGCCACACCGGCGAGGTCGCGTCGATGGTGCTCGATCCCGGACGTCGTCGACGCCATCGCACCGGT
This sequence comes from uncultured Actinomycetes bacterium, assembly GCA_963766525.1. GTDB lineage: Bacteria > Actinomycetota > Thermoleophilia > Solirubrobacterales > Solirubrobacteraceae > CADCVQ01. Next base: position 39,171 of record CAVYAX010000058.1, on the reverse strand, counting down.
CCCCGTGCTCGCCGCCGGCGGCATCGGCACGGGCCGACAGATGGCGGCCGCCATGGCGCTCGGCGCCGACGGCGTGTGGACTGGCTCGATCTGGCTCACGGTCGCCGAGAACACGCAGGGCGGGGTGATCACGGACAAGCTGCTCGCCGCCACGGCGACCGACACCGTGCGGTCGCGGGCGTTCACCGGCAAGCCGGCCCGCCAGCTGCGCACGGCGTGGACCGATGCGTGGGACTCGCCCGAGTCACCCGGCACGCTGCCGATGCCGCTGCAGTTCATCCTCAACGCCTACGCCACCCGCAAGATGGGCTCGAACCCGCCCCGCGAGCTCGTCGGCATGCCCGTCGGCCAGATCGTCAGCCGCATGAACAGCATCCGCAGCACGCAAGGCCGTCATGCAGGAGATGGTCGAGGAGTACGTCGACGTCACCACCCGAATGGCCGCCGCCCTCGAGGACTGACCGCTAGCCGGTGGCGGGCGTTCCCCACTTCGGGTGATCATCCTGGCCGTCGGTGACCTGCACGAGGCCGCTGCCGTCCGCGTTGACCATGTAGATGCTCTCGGTGAAGGTTTCCTCGGCCTCGCTGAACGTCTTCGATCGCACGAACAAGATCTTCTGGCCGTCGGGGGACCAGGTCGGCGAGTAGCACCCGAACGATTCGGGATCGGACCTCGCGCCTCCGCACTCCGGGGTGATGGGCAGCGGCACCGGGTCGCCGCCCGCCGCGTCCACGACGAAGATCATCTTGCGGTCCGCGTCGGAGATGCCGACGACGAGGATCTTGCTCCCGTCGGGCGACCACTGGCCGCCGAACCCGTCCTCGTCGAGCTCCATGCCCGGCGGCGTGATCTGCCTCATGCCCGGAGCCATCGACGTTGATGACGAACATGCCGATCGGAGGCTCACCCTCCTCCTTCGAACCGCACGAAGACGAGCTGGCTTCCGTCAGGCGAGTAGTCGCCGGCGAGGTCGGTGCCACCAGGAATGGACGTGATGCGGGTGAGGTCGCCGCCATCGGAGGTGCGGATCGAGTACAGCCCGTTCAGGCTCGGATCGTCCACGCCGAAGGTCTCGCAGGTCAGGCGCTCGCCATCGGTCGACCAGGCCCCTCCGCAGAACGCCTCCAACGCGGGTCGGGTTGCGGGAGCGTGCGGAGCTCGCCGGTGGCCACGTTCACGAAGTGGGCTGCCATGCCGTCGTCACAGCAGAACAAGGAGACCTCCGTGCCGTCCGGCGACCACAGCGGCCCTTCTGCGGGCCCCGCGAACAGGAGCCGGACATCGCTCCCGTCGGGGTGCACCGTGTAGATGTCCTCCTCGCCTTCGTTCCTTCCCGGGATCGAGGCGCTGGAACACGATCGGGCCGGGCGGCCCCGATGGGGCTTCGACCGTCGTGTCGTCTCGGCCGCCGCAGTCGTCGTCGCCACGTCGACCGCCTCAGGGTCATCGGAACCGCAGGCGGCCACCAGGACAGCCACGCTGGCCAGCGATCGCCAAGATCGCTCGATGCAGAGGTGTGCGCATGCCCCCATCCAGGCAGATCGCGCCTGACTCGGGCGAGGACGCAGCCATGTCGATGCAGGGGGGTGCTAGCCCCACTCCGCTACAGGGCGGCGTAGAGCGCGTCGAACATCGGCGCCCAGCGTGGGTCGGTGCGGTCGGCGCCCCACCACAGGCGGTTCATGGCGTACCCGAACGACACCCCGGCGTCGGGGTCGACGATGCCGAGCGAGCCGCCGCTGCCGTTGTGGCCGTAGGTGCGCGGCGCCGGGCCCGAAGGGCCACTCCGGGATCGTGTGCTCGAACCCGAGCCCGAACGCCGTGGGCAGCTCCATCACGCGGTCGTCGCCCGCGCACGTGGCACCGCCCGAACTCCGTCGACCAGCGCGGGCGGCGCCAGCGTGAGGTCGCCCGAGGTGCCCCCGCGGCGAGCACGCCGTAGAGGCGATCGAGGGCGCGGGCGTTCGCGTGCAGGTTGGCGGCCGGGATCTCGGCCCGCCGCCAGCGTCGGTCATGCAGTGCGCCGGGGTCGTTGGCTGTCGGGCGGGTTCCCGAAGGCGCGAGGGCCGAGCGACGTCTTCGGATCCCACGGTCGAAGAACGTGCCCTTCGGCGCCATCTCGACGACGAGGTCGGCACGTCGCCGCGTCGTGCTCGCGCGGGCAGCGGCATCCACAGCTCGATGCCCGAGCGGCTCGGCCAGCTCTTCGCGGATCAGCTCGCCACACGTGCGGCCGGTCGCTCGACGCAGCACCTCGCCGATCGAGTGGCCGTACGTGACGCCGTGGTAGCCGTGGGCGGTGCCCGGCTCCCACCACGGCGCCTGCGCGGCCAGCGCGGTGGTCATCGCCTCCCAGTCGCTCAGCGAGCCGTGCGGCATCCGCTGCCCGATGGCGGGCAGCCGGCCTCGTGGGTGAGGAGCCAGCGCACCGGGAGCTCGCCCTTGCCCTCGGCCGCGAACTCGGGCCAGTACGACGCCACCGGCGCGTCGAGGTCGACGAGCCCCTGCGCGACCGCCCACATCGTGGCCATGGCCACGACGCCCTTCGTGCAGGAGAACACGCAGACGAGGCTGTCCCGCTCCCACGGCCGCGTTCGGCCAGCGTCGAGGTGACCGCCCCACAGGTCGACGACGTTGCGTCCGTCCACGCTGACCGCCAGCGACGCGCCCAGCTCGAGCCCGTCCGCGAAGTTGCCGACGAACGGCCTCGGCGACGCCGTCGAAGCGCGGCGTCCCACGTCCCCTCGACCGGCGGGCGCATCACAGGACCTTGGTGGCCTCGGGGTTGTGGAACTCCCGCCAGTGCGAGATCTTGCCGTCGCGGAAGCGGAACACGCCGATGTAGCGGTTGCGGTACTCGTTGCCGTTGCGCGTCGACCACCGCCTCGCTGCGGTACTCCGCGATCGAGCTCGTCGGGATCGAGGCACTCGTGCACCTCGAGTGAGCTCGAGCGTGAACGAGCTGAACAGCTTGAACGTCATCAGCTGCATCTGGTTCCACGCGTCGCGGCCCTCGACCGGGTTCGGGCATGAAGTCCGGGCCGTAGGGCAGCTCGAACACGAGGTCGTCGGTGACGTGGTCGGCCAGCTGGTCGAACCGCCCTGCGGAGATCGGTGGCGAGCACCGTGGACACCACCTGCCGGTTGGCGGCCCGCTTCTCGTCGTCGCCCATGGTCATCTCCCCTTCACGATGTCGCTGAGCACCCGGATGCAGTCCTGCTGCGACGCCGACAGGATCGGTCCGACGCCGAACGGCGACAGCGCCACCTCGTCGGCCCCGGCGTCGAACAGCGCGTCGATCTTCTTGGCCAGGCCGTCCTCGTCACCGAAGAGCGACGGACGCCTCGAGCATGTCGTCGGTCCAGTGCCGACCCTCACGGCCACGCCGGCCGCCTCGAACATGGCTCGGTAGAAGGGCACCTGCGGATAGATCGCCAGATCGCTCGCCGCCATCTCTCGCACCGCGTCGAGGTCGGTGGTGAGCGCGCACGGCAGCTCCGCGATCAGCGGCGGCTTCTCGCGATCGGCCGCTTCGCTCCAGCGGCCAGGTTCGGCGCCACCACCATCGCGCAGGTACTCCGCCGGCCCCAGCCAGCACAGCGCGCCGTCGGCGTGGCCGCCGGCGAGCTGGGCCATCTGCTCGCGCAGCACGCCGAGGAGCACGGGCGGCGCCGGCGCATCGGCGACATCGAGGAAGCCGTTCACCTGGTAGCGCTCGCCGTCGTGGGCCACGTGCCCTCGGCGAGGAGCGTGCGCAGCACGGCGAGGTACTCGCGCAGGTGGCCCATCGGTCGGTCGAACGCGATGCCGTACATCTGCATCACGGGGCGTGACTCGCGCCGATCGCCGAGCGGAACCGGCCCTGGCACGCGGCGCTGGCCGTGGCCGCTTGCTGCGCCATGACGAGCGGGTGCCGCGGCCAGGTCGGCACCACGGCGACCCCGAGCTCGATCGTCGAGGTCGATCCGCCGGCGAGGGCGAGGGCCATGATGGGGTCGACGCCGAAGGCCGAGCCCAGCCACATGCCGCAGAACCCCTGCTCCTCGGTGCTGATGGCGAGCGCGCGCACGGCCTCCAGGCTGCGGGTCTCCGGGAACAGCAGTGAGATCCTCATCGACCGGCTCCGGGGTCGACGTTGGGCGAACCGAGCGGCCCGGCGAGGTAGCCGCCGTCGAGCACGATCTCAGAGCCGTAGCAGTACGACGAGTCGTCGGAGAGCAGGAAGGCCACCATCTTGGCCACTTCATCGGCCGTCCCGACCCGGCCGGCGGCGATCACCCCGGCCATGGCCTCCACGGGATCCGTGCCGGGGGGCAGCCCGCCGCGCAGCATCGGCGTGTCGATCGGCCCCGGGTGGATCGAGTTGACCCGCACTCCCTTGCGGGCCAGCTCGATCTGGGCGACCCGCGTGAGCCCACGGAGCGCGAACTTGGACGACGCGTAGGCCGCGATCCCCCACGCGCCGACGAACCCGTTCACTGACGACACGTTGACGATGCTTCCGCCGCCCGCCGCCACGATGGCCGGCGCCACGACGTGGATGCCGGTGTACACGCCGATCTGGTTGACCTCGATCACCCGTCGGTACTCGTCCACCGGCGTCTTGATGATCGACTTCGGCGGGAGGCTGATGCCGGCGTTGTTCACGAGCGCCGTCACCTTTCCGAAGGCACCGTTCGCGGCGGCGAGGGCCGGAGTGCCAGTCGTCCTCCGAGCAGACGTCGAGGCGGTGATAGATCGCGCCGTCTCCGAGCTCCTTGGCGAGCGCCTCACCGGCGCCTTCATCGATGTCGCCGGCCACGACCTGCGCCCCCTGCTCGATCAGCAATCGTGCTTCGGCGGCGCCCTGTCCCCCGGCGGCTCCGGTGATGATCGCTACGCACCCGTCGAGCGCGGTTCATGCCGGCACCGCCTCGGAGGCGAAGTCCGGCAGCAACGCTTCCCCGACGCGGCGGATGCTGGCCATCGCCTGGTCGTGGCCGAGGTGGCCGAACTGCATGAGGCACATCAGCCGCCCGAACCCGGCATTCTGGAACTTCTCGATCTTGCGGCGGCAGGTGTCCACATCGCCGATGATCACCGAGTCCTGGTCTTCGAGGGCTTCGTATGCCTCGACGGGATCCACCGGCTCACCGAGCTGCTGGCGGTTCATCAAGCGGATGATCGGGTTCGGATCGTTGGGGTCGAGGTCGACGAGCACCTTGTCGGCGTCGGCCTCACCGCGGGCCCGACCCCTGCCGATGCTCACGTTGCCGCGGATGAGGTTCGTCCAGATCGTCCGCGGCACGGCGAAGACCTTGGGGGCGGCGTTCACGTACCACATCGCCGCCTCGGCGGCCCGGCTGGCGATCGCCTCGTCGACGGTCTCAGCGCAGTGCACGAACGTGAAGACGCCCCGCTGATCGTTGACCACCTTGCCCACTGGGTTGATCGACGCCGCCAGTCCGGCGTCGTGCTCCACGATCATCGCTTCGAGCGTCGACACGGGCGACAGCAGCGTGGTGCAGAGGATGCCCATGCCGAGCTCACCGGCGAGTCGGGCGCTCCTTGGCGTGGAGACCGTCTGCCACAGCGGCGGGTGGGGCTGCTGCACCGGCTTGGGCACGAGGGTGCGGAGCGGGATGTCGAGGCGGTCGGACTTCCAGCTGAACTCGGGCTCGGTCCATGCGGTGACGATGAGGCGGGCCGCCTCCTCCAGCTCGGCGAGCGTACCCTCGGGATCTACGCCGAAGGTCGCCCACTCGGCGCCGCCGGAACGAGCCAGGCCGAGCTCGACCCGACCATTGGAGAGGTGGTCGAGCACCGCGGCGCGCTCGGCGACGCGGAGGGGGTGGTTGATCTTGAACGGCGTCAGCACGCCGGCGTGGCCGACTCGCAGCCGTTCGGTGCGCATGGCGATCGCGGTGTTCATCAGCTCGGGGGCACCGGAGTACGAGAAGTCGGGCGTGCAGTGGTGCTCCACGGACCACCAGCACCCGTAGCCGAGCTCGTCGGCGATGGCCGCCTGCTCAGCGCTTCCGTGAACACCTCGTGCTCCTCGTTCGGACGGGGTCTCTGAAGCTCGTTGAACAGGTCGAAGATCACGGAAGGCCTCCCAGCGCTTCAGAAGATGGCGATCGGGTTGACCGGCGAGCCGGTGCCGCCACCGATCTGCAGCGGCGCCACGACGAAGAGGAACTCCCAGCGGGCCTGGGCAGCACAGGCCGCCGCGAGCCGCCCGAGGTGCAGGTTGTCGAGCAGGTGCACACCCATGCCCGCCGACAGGCACTGGTGCACCGGCATGGCCCAGGTGTGCGGGTTGGCGGGCAACACATCGGAAACGCCGTCGCTCCCCAACACCGACGGATCCCGCTCGCTCAGCCACGGGATGCACTCGGCGTGCAGGCCGGCCAGCCCGACGGCATTCGGGTCCCACGGCCCGTGCTCGGCCCGCCGCGCGTCGCGACCTGTCGACACGAGCACGACGTCGCCGGCCTCGGCGGCCACGTCTTGTGCCGTGCAGGCCGCGTCGAGCTCGTCGGGCATGATCGCGTCGCCGGGCTCGAGCCACTCGACGCCGCGCAGCCGGGGGATGTCGAGCAGCACGCCGCGGCCGACAATGCCGCCGAATCCGGCCGCGATCGAGTTGCGTCGGGCGCCGATGCTGGTGACCTCGCTGGCCGCGTACCCGTTGTACATCTCGCCATCGACGAACACGTGGCACAGCGCGTCGATGTGCGACACCGCCATGCCGTGAAAGGCCACGCCCACGAAGTCGGCCGAGGCCTGAAGGCCGGCACGCCGAGCGCCCACATCGCCGCCGCGAGCGTCATGTGGTGCTGAGCCGGGCACGGGGTTGTCCACGGCGGGGGCGACGGCCAGCTCGCGACCGCACGACACCACCACTCCGTCGCGGGCGAGGGCGGCGACGCGGTGCTACCCGCTCCTGCGTCAGCAGGTTCAGGGCGCCGCGCTCGTCGTCCGCGCCCAGCGCCCCCACTGCTTGCACGCCGCGTAGATCGCCGCGACCGCGCTCCTCGGTGACGCCGGTCATGACCCCCGCCTCGGGAGCCCTTCGATCCGGCTGCCGAGCAGACCGGGTTCGTACTCGATGAACTCGACGAGCAGTCCGTCGGGGTCGCGGCAGCAGCAGACGTTCACGATCCCGGAGCGCCGCGCGACTGCGGCGTCGATACGAACTCGATGCCCCGAGTGCAAAGATCGTCGTAGGCCGCCTGCACGTTGTCGGTGCGCAGAGCGATGATGCGCGGCACGCGGAGCTCGGGCGGTCCGGTCGGGAGCGGATCGAGGGCGGGCTCGAGCCACTCGATCAGGTCGAGCCGCGTCTCGAGCGGTCCGTCACCGATCCCGAGCAGTGCGCCGCGCCCCTGGGCGGCTGGCATGCCGAAGTTGCGCGCCACCAGGTCGCCCCAGATGACGTCGCGGTTGTCGCGCAGCACCCTGAACCCGAGCGTGGTGTAGAAGTCGAGGGACCGCTCGAAGCTCGTGGCGTTGACCGTGAAGTGGAACACCGACTGCACGGACCACGCCGGGGTTGCGGTCACGACAGTGCTGCGGTGAGCTCGAGCGCGTTGGCCGCCCATCACGCGGTCGATCGTGTCCTCGGGGAGCCCAGCCAGCTCATCGCGATACGAGCCCGGGATCGGCGAGGCCTTCGGTGTGCGGCCAGTCAGAGCCAAAGAGCGTGCGCCCCGCACCGATGATGTCGACCGACGTCACCGGGTCGTCCTCCCAGAAGGGCGACACCCACACCTGGCGATGGAACAGCTCAGACGGCGACTCGGTGAACCACCCCGGGCTCATGGCCGCCGACTTCTCCGCCAGCCGGAGTGCATGGCTCACCCAGCTGGCGCCGTTCTCGATCGAAGCGATGCGTACGCGGGGGTGGCGCTCGAGCGTGCGGTGGCAGAGCAGGGCGAGCATCGTCTCGCTGATGGCCCGGTTGCTCGTGATGGCCCGGTACAGCGGCGTGGCGAAGAAGGCCTTGGCCTCCGTGTCGGGCTCCCATGCGTCAACGTGGGTTCCGTAGCCCGAGTCACCACCGTGGAAGGCGACGGTGACGCCCGCGTCGGCCACCCGCGCCCAGAACGGGTCGAACGCCTCGGTGAAGGGCGATGTCGTCCCACTGGCCGTGTGCACCGGTCCAGGGCGCAGGCAGATCACCCGAGCTCCAGATCGAGCACACGATCGAGCTCGGCTACCGCGCCGTCGAGATCCATCAGGCACAGGTACGGCGCTCCGAACAAGCGGTCGCGGTACGCGAACCCCCAGTCCTCGTGGAGCCACGTGTTGAAGGCGCTGAAGGCCGCCATGGCGGCGGGGCCGTCGCCAGCCAGCGCCTCCTCGATGCCGACGCCGAGCGTGGGGAACAGCCAGGCACCGTCGAGGCCTTGGGCGTCCATCACCCGCAGACGGGCGTCCCGCTCGCGGTACTCGGGACGGATCGGTTCGAGCTCGCCGAACGCCGCCTTGACGTCGGTGCCGGCCGGCCCTTGAAGAAGTCCTGCAGCACCCCGGGCCGGCCAACGGGGTCGAACGTCGGATTCGGGATGAACGAGTTCAGCCGCCCCCCGACGAGAAGGCGCCGTCTGCCCCCCACCTCTGCCCACTGCACGCAACGCTTCGCCATCGACCGCGGAACATGTCTCGTGAACGCGTCCTCGGCTTCGTAGTAGTGGTTGTCGCTATCGAACACATCGTTAACGTAGTTGACGATGTTAACCCTGGCAAGGTCTACTGATGCCGTGCCCGCCGCCATGCAGACGCCGAGACCGCGCCCGCAGAAGATGGCGGAGCACATCGCCGAGCAGCTTCGCGGCCAGATCGTGCGCCGGGAGCTGGCCGATGGCGACTACCTGCCCGGTCGAGGCCGAGCTGGCGGAATTCTTCGACACCTCCCGACCGACGCTGCGCGAGGCGTTCCGCATCCTCGAGGTCGAAGGTCTCCTCCACATCCGGCGCGGCGGTCGGTTCGGTCCGCGGGTGTGCGCACCCGACCCGACGGTGACCGCCCGCAACCTCGGGTTGCTGCTGCAGTACCAAGACGTCGACCTCAGTGATGTCTATGCCGCGTTCCTCGACATCGTTCCGGTGGCGGCGCGACGCCTCGCCGAGCGCCACACCGCGTCCGACATCGAGCGCCTTCGCGACCAGCGAGCCCGCTGCGAAGCCGCCGTCGATGACGGCGCCGCGCTCCTCGACGAGTCGACCGAGTTCTCTCTCCTGGTCGTCGAGCTGGCAGGCAACCCGGTCCTCGCCGTGTTGAGCCGGCTGCTCGCCGAGGTCGTGCGAGCGCACCGCCAGGCGATGACGGCCTACTTCGAGGCCAAGCCCGGCGTGCAGGCCAAGCGAGCCAAGGACGTGCTGGAGAGCACCACGACCGTGATCGCCCTGATCGAAGCTCTGGACCCGAGCGTCGAGGACTTCCTGCGCCAGTCGCTCAGGGCCATACAGCGCCGGGCGCTACAGATACCGGTCGGCGACCCGCTGCAGCTCGTCTGACCGCGACGCGGACCACCGGCAGCGCTTCAGACAGGTACTGGAGAACCGCGTCCATCACACCCTGTCGACAAGCGCCGCCGTGGAGAGCCTGCCGTCGGAGTCGACGGGAACGGGCTGCACGCGAACAACGGCGCCGACCGGCAGCGGCCCGTAGATGTGGGGAAAGAGCGTTCTCCACACGCACCTCGACCTGAACGCGCGACGGATCGATCATCAGCAACACGATGTCTCGCCGACCGCGGTAGTAGCGGTCGGCGGTCGCCTGGACCTGCGCCGCGAACGAGCAATGGATGAACCCCTCCTCGTCCAGCGACTCCTCCAGCGTCGACCGTCGGTAGTCCCCCGTGCTCTCGGCGGCACGCCACTCGTCCACCAGCGCCAAGTGAAAGACGAGATCCACAACCCCAGCTCCCTAACAACCAACGTCTCTGAACGTTCACATCCGCATGGCGGCCATGGCGGTTCACAGACGTTGGTTGGTGGGGCTACTCGCGGGTGGCGGCGAAGGTCTTGCCGATCCTCAGCAGCTGGTCGGTGGCGCGTGCCGAGGGCGAACTCGATGCCCTTGGCGGCGAGGAAGTAGCGATGGAGCGGGTAGTCGCTGTCGATGCCGGTGCCGCCGTGGAGGTGCACGGCGGCGTGGGCGACGCGATGCGCGGCCTCGGCCGCCCAGAACTTCGCCACCTCCACCTCGGTGTCGGCGGGGAGCCCCTCCTCGAGGCGCCACAGCGCCTGCCACAGCGTGAGCCGGACGCCCTCGACGTCGATGTAGGAGTCGGCCATGCGCTGACCGACGGCCTGGAACGTGGCGATGGGGCGGTCGAACTGCACCCGTTGCTTCGTGTACTCGGCTGTGGCCTCGAGCGCCTTGCTGAGCACGCCGAGCTGCTGCGCGCACAAGGCGACGGTGGCGTGGGGATGAGCCAGGTCGAGCACCTCGCGGGCCGCCGAGCCGCGTCGTCGCCGACGTCACGCCATCGAGCGTCAGGCGGGCCTCGATGTCGCGGGTGGTCACCACGCTGCGGCTCGATCGTGCAGGCCCGGCGCGTCGCGCTCGACGATGAACGTCGCCGACGTCGCCGTCGGCAGCCGTGGCCGGCACCACGAACGCGTCGGCGATGGTGCCGGCCGGGCACGCACGTCTTCATGCCGTCGAGGCGCCACGACCCGTCGGCGCGGTCGCGGTGGTCGTCGGCTGCTCCGGGAAGCGGTTGCCCGGCTCGGCCAGCGCGGCGGTGAGGATCGACGTGCCCTCGGCCGCCGGGCGCGACCCAGCGCTGCCGCTGCTCGTCGGTCCCGAAGCGGGCGATCGGCCCGGCGCCGAACACGGTCGACGCGCGCGACCGGCACGGGCGCGACGGTGCGGCCCACCTGCTCCAGCACCACGCACTGCTCGACGATGCCGTAGCCGCCACCGCCGCGCGTCGACCGGCAGGCCGATCCCGAGCAGTCCGGCCGCCGCCAGCGCGTCCCACGTGCCGCGGTCGAAGCGCGCGTCACCCGCCTCGGCGGCGCGCAGCACGTCCTCGGTGACCTTGTCCTCGAGGATGCGGCGGGCCAGCCCCGCCACCTCCTGCTGCGTCTTCGGTGAAGTCGAAGTCCACTACCGCGGTGCCCGGGGCATGCCGAGGCCGACCATGGCGATGATGTCGCGCTGCACCTCGTTGGTGCCGCCGCCGAAGGTGAGGATCAGCGTCGACCGGTACATGCGCTCGACCCGGCTGCGCAGGAGCGACCCGGGCTCGTCGTGCTGCACCGTCGACTCCTGGCCGAGCACCTCCATGAAGAGCCGGTAGGCCTCGGTGAAGAACTCGGTGCCGAACACCTTCGTGGCCGACGCGTCCTGCGGGCCGACGCCGCTGCTTCACGCCCCAGGCGATCTTCCAGTTGATGAGCTTGAGGAGCTCGACCTTGGCGTGCACCCGGGCGAGGTGCACCTGCACCCACTCCTGGTCGATCACGCGGCGGCCGTCGGGCAGGTTGGTGTCGTGGGCCCAGCGCCGCACATCGGCGAGGAGGTGCTGCACGCCGGCCGCCGAGCACAGCGCCACGCGCTCGTGGTTGAGCTGGTTGGTGATGAGCTTCCAGCCCTGGTGCTCCTCGCCGACGAGGTTGGTCACCGGCACGCGGACGTCCTCGTAGAAGGTGGCGCTCGTGGTCGTGCCGCGACATCGTCGGCACCGGGCGTCCACGAGAAGCCGGGTGCGTCGGTCGGCACCAGGAGGATCGACAGGCCCTTGTGCTTCGGGGCGTCGGGGTCGGTGCGGACCGCCAGCCACACGTAGTCCGCGTACTGGATGAGGCTGGTCCACATCTTCTGGCCGTTGATGACGTACTCGTCGCCGTCGCGCACGGCCCGCGTGGTGAGCGACGCGAGGTCGGTGCCCGCGCCCGGCTCCGAGTAGCCGATCGAGAAGTGCAGCTCGCCCGCGAGGATCTTCGGGAGGAACCGCTCGCGCTGCTCCTGCGTGCCGAAGTGCATGAGCGTGGGACCGACGGTGTTGATGGTGAGGAACGGCACCGGCGCGCCGACGAGGTTGGCCTCGTCCATGAACACCAGCTGCTCGAGCATCGAGCGGTCCTGGCCACCCCACTCGGCCGGCCAGCCGATGCCGAGCCAGCCGTCGGCGCCCATCTGGCGGACGAGGCGCTTGTACAGGTCACCGCCGCCGTACTCGCCCTCGCCGGAGGCCATCTCCTCCTGCACCTCGGGCGTCATGAGGTCGGCGAAGTAGGCGCGCAGCTCCTTGCGGAGCGCCTCCTGCTCCTCGGTGAACGCGATGATACATGAGAACAGGTTCTACCTCTCAGCCGTACCGGAACGCCTCGCCCAGCTCGCAGTCGTAGCCCTGGGCGGGGTGCTCGCGGACCCACTTGCGGTTCGACGATCTTGACGATGATGAAGCACCCGTCGCTGGCCCCCGTGCTCGGGTTGCGTCGGTCCCCGGATGCCGCCGCCGTCCGTGCGCTTGATGGCGTTCGAGCGCGGCGAGCACCCGCTCCCGCGTGACGTCGGGACCGACGGCGCGCAACGCCTCGGCGAACAGCGCGGACGACGCCCAACCGTTGACGGGGAACAGGTCGATCGAGGCGCCTGGGAACACGCGTTGGTTCCACGTGAGGAACTCGGCGCAGCGCCGGGCTGCGGGCCGGCTCGTCCTCGTTGAGCATCGGCAGGTAGTCGATGTGGTTCTTCCACCCGTTGGAGATGTCGCCCAGCAGCTCGATCAGCTTCGAGTTGTAGGCGATGTTGCCGACCTTGAGCGGCGGCTCGAAGTTCTGCTGGCGCATGTTGCGCGCCAGGCGCATGTGCATGTTCACCTCGAAGGCGAACAGGTACACCATCTGCGCCCGCGCCCGCTGCATGTTGATGACCTCGGCCGTGAAGTCGGGGCGCGGTCGACTGGGCGCCGGAGTCGTAGACGATGTTGAACCCGACCCGCTTGATGGGCTCCCGCGACGTCGGGCGTGTTGGCCGCGGACACCGCCGACGTCGGCGAACAGGAAGGCCACGTTCTTCACGTTGGGGTACTGCTGGCGGAAGTACGCGAACGGACCCGGTGTGCGCCACGTTCGGCGGGCGTCCGCGGGAACACGTTGTCGAGCCGCGCGGCCGGCCGGATCCACGAACGTCCCGACGTAGGGCACCTGCGTGGAGCGCCACGAGGTCGACGTAGCCCGAGTCGGCCACCGCCAGGCTGCCGACGAACGCGAACACCTGCGGCTCGAGGCGCAGGAACTCGCCGCGGGCCCGCTGCGGGTCGAGGCCGTCGTCGCCCTTCAGGACGGTGATCTTGCCGACCGCAGACGCCCCCTCGGCGTTGACCTTGGCGAAGTAGGCCGGCGCGCCGCGGTACGCGCCCTCGGTCGCGCCCGGCAGCGGACCCGACGCGGTGACCATCGTGGCGACCTTGATCTCGTCGGCCGTCACGCCCGGTGTCGCGTGCCGCCGCCCCGACAGCTCGGCCGCGTCGCGCCGGCCGCGGTCGGCGCCACCGGTGGCGCCGCCGTCGGCCGTGTGCCGCCGGTCGCGCCGCCCGTGCTGCCGCCGTCGGTCGATCCGGTGCCGGCGTCGTGACGGCCGTCGTCGCCGGGACGCGTGCCGGCCGTCGTCACCGTCGTCGGTCGCCGCGTCGCTCGCGTCGACGGCTGACCGCTCGACGCGCGCGGTCGCCATCGATGTCGGCGAGCACGTCGTCGGGCAGCCGCGACCCGCACGCGGCGACGCGACGAGCAGCAGCACGAGCACCGCGACGCACGCGCCGCGACCGTCGACTGCACCGCGCGTCCAGGTCCACTCGGCCCCCTCGGCTCGCGACCCCGCACGAGGACCGTAGCCGTGTCCGGTTCGACGCGCGCAGAACCTGTTTCACCTGTGAGGGATGGCCGGGCGTCGCGACCGGGGGGTGCGCGTGGACCTGCAGACGTTCTTCACGTTCCTGGTCCTCGGCGTCACCATCTCCGCGGTCTACGCCATCTCGGCCACCGGGCTCGTCGTCACCTACATCACCTCGGGCGTCTTCAACTTCGCCCACGGCGCCGTCGGGATGTTCCTCGCGTTCGTGTACTGGGAGCTGCGCGTCAACCGGGGCTGGCCGACGCCGCTCGCCCTGCTCGTGACCCTCGGCGTCGTGCGCGCCGATCATCGGCGTCCTCCTCGACGTCCTCGTCATGCGCCGGCTGCTGCGCGGCGCGTCGGTGGCCACCAAGCTCGTCGTCACGCTCGCGCTGCTGCTCGCGTTCCAGGGCCTGGCGCTCGCCGATCTGGGGCATCGAGCTGCGCACGCGTCCCCGGCCTGTGGGGCGACCGCAGCGTCACCATCGTCGACCTCGTGGTCACGTGGGACCAGATCACGACGGTGCTCACCGCCATCGGCGTGGCCTTCGGCCTGCGGCTGCTGTTCCGGCGCACGCGCCTCGGCGTCGCCATGCGGGCCGTGGTCGACAACCCCGAGCTCTGCGCCATCGAAGGGCCTGAGCCCGAACCGCGTGACGGCGGCCTCGTGGGCGCTCGGCTCGATGCTCGCCGGCCTCGCCGCCATCCTCATCGCCCCCGGCCTCAACCTCGAGGTCAACACGCTGAGCCTGCTCGTGGTGTCGGCCTACGCCGCCGCCGTCGTCGGGCGGATGCAGAGCCTGCCCGCCACCTTCGTCGGCGCGCTCGTGCTCGGCATCAGCCAGACGATGCTCGTCGGCTACCTGCCGCAGGACAACGAGCTGGTCCGCAACCTCAAGCCCGCCATGCCGTTCCTGCTCCTGTTCGTGGCGCTGCTGCTGCGGCCCGAGCGCCGGCTCCCCGAGCGAGCGAAGACCCACGCCGAGCCCGCCCCGCCGCCGCTCGCCACCACGCTCGGCCTCGGCGTGCGCGGCCGTCGTGCGCCGCGTGGTTCGTGCTCGGATCGGCCTGTCCGACTACCAGCTGCTCGTCGGGTCCAAGGCGCCTGCTGTTCAGCTGCATCACGCTCAGCCTCGTGCTGCTCACCGGGCTGTCCGGCCAGGTGTCGCTCATGCAGATGTCGTTCGTCGGCGATCGGCGCGGTCGTCGTCGGCAAGCTCGGCGCCGACACGCCCTGGCTGCTCGGTCTGCTGCTCGCCGCGGTCGTCGCCGGCGTGCGTCGGCTGCCTCGTCGCGCTCCCGGTGCTGCGCCTGCGCGGCATCTACCTCGCGCTGTGCACGCTCGCGTTCGCCATCCTCATGGACGGCCTGGTCTTCGGGAACAGCCGCATGCTCGGCGGCGGCGAGACGCTCGCCGTGCCCGCGCCCGACGATCTTCGGCATCGACGCTGACCAGCGAGCAGGCCATGTTCGTGCTCACCGCCGCGGCGGCCGTCGCGTCTACGCCAACGTCTTCCTCGCCGTGCGCCGCAGCGCGTTCGGCCGCATGCTCTCCGCGCTGCGCGACTCCCCGACCGCCAGCCAGATGATGGGCATGAACCTCGTGCGCGTTGAAGCTGCGAGGTGTTCGGCCTGTCCGCGCTGCTGGCGGGTGCGGCCGGCGCCCTCCTCGGCGCCCTGCAGGTGCGGGTCGGCGGCCTCGACTTCCTCTACTTCCGCTCGCTGACCGTGCTGCTCGTCGCGACGATCTTCGGCATCACGAGCGTGTCGGGCGCCCTGCTCGGCGCGCTGTTCTTCGTGGTGCTCCCCGAGGTGCTGCGCGAGCTCGGCAGCGAGGGCGGCGGCGGCGCTCACCGGTGCGCAGGCCCTGCAGCCGCTCATCATCGGGCTGCTCGCCATCGCCGTCGCCCGCCGGCCCGAGGGCCTGGCCGGCCAGCTCCGGGCCTGGCTGCACCTGCGCCTCGACCCGCTGCGTCCGCGCGGCTCGGCCGCCGTCGTCGGCACACTGTCGCCGTCGCCGAGCCGCGCGAGGAGGTGGCCGTCGGTGCCTGACCGCCGTGGCCGTGCCCCGACGCCGACGCTGCCGGTGATCGAGCTGCGCGGCATCGCGGCCGCCTACGGCTCGATCGAGGTGCTGCACGGCGATCGACCTCGTCGTGCCGGGCGGCTCGATCCTCGCCGTGCTCGGGCCCAACGGCGCGGGCAAGACGACGCTGCTCAAGGTCATCAGCGGCGCGCTGCGCCCGACGCGCGGGCAGCGTGCTCATGGAGGGCCACGACGTCACCGGGCGCCAGCGCCGACCGCCTGGCCCGTGCCGGCGTGTGCCTCATCCCCGAGGGCCGCGGCATCTTCCCGAACCTCACGGTCCGCGAGAACGTCCTCATGGACACGTTCTCGCGCCAGCGCAGCCGCTCCACCGGCGACCTCGAGGAGGTCGCCTACGGCCGCTTCCCGCGGCTCGGCGAGCGGCGCCACCAGCTGGCCGGCACCCTGTCGGGCGGCGAGCAGCAGATGCTCGCGCTGGCGCGCGCGCTCACCACCGACCCCGCCGTGATCCTGCTCGACGAGCTGTCGATGGGCCTGGCGCCCACGATCGTCGCCGAGCTGTTCGACGTCGTCCGCGACCTCGCGGCCGGGGGCATCACCACGGTCGTCGTCGAGCAGTTCGCCGGCGTGATCGCCTTCGTCGACCAGGTGGCCGTCATGACCCAGGGCCGCATCCGCGCCGTCGGGCCGCCGGACGAGGTCGAGCGACCAGCTGGCCTCCGCCTACCTCGGGGTCACCGCATGAGGCCGCCGCGGCGCCGCACGGTCGCGCGGCTGCGCCGGCGCTGCTGCTGCTCCTCGGCAGCCTGCCGGCGGCGCCGTCGGTCGCGCAGGACGGCCGGCGACGAGCTTCGTCGGCTACGACGCCGTCGCCAACGGGCACGGCCTTCACCGCTCTCGCCCGCGCATCCCCGCGCTGCTGCCCGGTCGAGGTGCCCGCTCGAGGCCACGATCTCGCTCGCCACCGCCACCCTGTCGAGCGGCGGGCAGGGCTTCGGTCGGGCCAGCACGTTCTTCCCGGGCACGCTCACCGCCGGCCTCCGACCGCTGCATCGAGATCGCCACCGGCCGCGCCTGCCGCTCCCGGACTACCCGATCGTCGTCGAGAGCCGCGAGTTCGAACCGGCCAAGCACAACGACCAGCCCGGCATCACCATGTCGACCGACGTCGACCCCGACCGGGCCATCGCCATCGCCGACACCGGCGGGATCGGGGTCCCGCCAGGTGCTTCGGCGTGCACGCGTCGCGCACGGTGAGCAGCGCGCTGGTCCGGAACGGGACGGTGTCGGCCACCAGCACCAGCACGGTCGAGGGCGTCGACCTCGGGGCGGTCAAGATCGACTCCATCGTGAGCACGTCGACGGTGACCTCCGACGGCACCACCGCCGTCTGCTCCGGCGGCGTCGTCGTCGACGGCGTCACGGTCAACGGCCAGCCGGCCACCCTCGACGACACAGGGCTGCACGTCGACGGCGAAGCGCTGCTCCCCGCTCGGGCCGCTCGGCGACCTGCTCGACGCCAGCTGCTCAGCGCGACCGGACTCACCGTTCGGGTGCTCGGCGGGACGAGCAGCTGCACGGGCGCCACCGGGCAGCCGCTCGACGGCCGGCGTGCTGGTGTCCCTCCCGCTCCCCGAGCTGGCGGCCATCCCGCCGGGCGGGCGGCGTCGACCTCATCCTCGCCAGCACGTCGGCATCGGCCGGCGCATCGACCCTCGCCCCGTTCGCGCCGCCGGCCGTCGACACCCCGCCGCTCCTCGGCGACGTCGGTGCCCCGGCTGCCCGGTCCGACTTCGGCGGCGGCACCCTCGATCCGGTCGCGCTGCCACCCGCGGCGACGCCGCCGTCCGCGCCCGCCGCCCACCCCCGGCTTCACCGAGGCCGAGCCGGTCGCCTACTCGTTCGCCGGCGTGCCCGGCGCCGCTCGATCGCCGGCCTGTTCCTGCTCGCCCTCCCCGCCGGCCGCCGCATCCGGCGCTACATGGAGCGCATCATGGCGCTCCTCGAACCAACATGACCGACCCACCGACGACTACGAGGAGCGACCGTGGTCGATCCCACAACGAACGGTGCCGACCCCGACGGCTCCGGCACCGAGCGCACCGCGACGAGCCCGGTTCCGCAGCGCCGTCGCCGACATCTCCGCCCGGTCGAGCTCCGACGACCTCGTCCGCTGGATGCTGATCCCCGGCTCGATCCTCGTCTTCCTCGGCTTCGTGGTCATGGTGCTCGGGTGGGTCGGCGCCGCCCGCACGGCCCGCGAGATCGAGCAGATCCCGTACCTCATCTCCGGCGGCCTCGTCGGCCTGGCGCTCGTCGTGCTCGGCGGCCTGCTGCTCGTGTCGACCTTCTGGGTCGCCGTCCTCCGCAAGCTCCAGTCCGAGGCCACCGACGAGGTCCGGAGCCTGCCAGGTCGCGCATCGCCGAGCTCGAGTCAGCACCCGCCCAGCCAGCGAGCAGTCCGCAAGGCCCCCGCCCGCGCGAAGTCAGGCCAAGCCCGGCAACGATGCGGCGGCGGGGTCCCGCAGGCAGGCGCTACGTAGCGCTGTCACTGCGATCTGGCAGCGCTCGAGCAGTGCGGCAGATAAGCGTTGACCGCCACGACTCGACGACGCAAGTTCGTCGACGACGTGACCGCTACGGACGACTCGCCAGCGGCACTCCGCCGCCGCATCGTTGCCGGACTTGACCTTCTAGTCGGCGGACGAGGACGGCGACGGCGGGTTGACGCCTACGACCCAGATGCCGGCTGGCGTGACGGCCATGCCGCGGGGGCGCGTCGGCAGCAGGTCGCATCGCGGTCGTCCGACCGATCGAGGCGGGTGAGGCTGGGGCCGTCCTGGTTCAGGACCCAGACGTCGTCGCCGTCCACCGCGATCGCGATCGGCGCGGCGCCGACGTCGATCGCGGGCCCGAGCGAGCTGGCCGTCCTCGCTGGACAGACGGCTGACGGTGCGGTCGTCGCTGTTGGCCACCCACAGCACATCGCCGTCCACCGCCATGCCGATGGGCCCGATCCCGACCGGCACCGGCTCGCCGACCGCACCGGTGGCGAGCTCGATGGGCGTGACGCTCGACCTCCAGCCCGTCACCCACATCCGCTCCCCCGCCATGGCCAGGCGCACCACGCCTGCCGGCACGGAGATCGCGGCGCCGGCCACGCCATCGCGGTCCGATCGGGCGCACGCGTGGCGGCCTCGATGTCACCCACCCACGCCCCGCCGCCGTCGACGACGATGTCGACCAGCGCGCCGCCCAGCGAGATCGGCGAACGCCACGACCGTCACCGGTTGCTCGCGTCGAGCCGGGTGACGCGTGCCGTCGGCATCCGCCACCCACACGACGTCCGGCCCGACGGCGATGGCCCGCGGCGTCGGCGACACCGGGATGGGCTCACCGACTGGGCTCCCGTCGGTGGCGTCGAGCCGACACCACGACGCCGCGCTCGTCGTCCGCCACCCACAGCACCCCGTCCCCCGCCGCGACGGCCGACGGTCGGCCATCGAGCGCGACCGACCACCGGCCCGCTGTCGATCTCGGGGGCCGTGACGTCGATGTCCTCCGCCGGCGAGTCGCTGCAGGCCGCCGACCAGCAGCGACGACGAAGCGCCGCGACGATCCGGCGACGCACTGCGCTCAATCGACAGCGGTGCCGAGGTAGGCCGCTTGCACCTGCGCATCTTGCTGCACCTCAGCCGGCGTGCCGACGGCGATCACCTGCCCGAAGTCCAGGACGTGGATCCGGGCGCACACCCGCATGACGAGCTGCACGTCGTGCTCGACGAGCAGGACCGCGAGCCCCTCCACGACCAGCCCCTCGAGCAGCTCCGCGAAGGCGTCGGTCTCCTCTTCGCTCAGCCCCGACGACGGCTCGTCGAGCAGGAGGACCTTCGGCTGGCTGGCCAGCGCCCGCCCCACCTCCACCATGCGCGCCAAGCCCGGTGGGCAGCGAGTCCACCCGGTCCTGGCCACCGCCCGCAGGCCGACGCGATCGAGCAGCTCGTCGGTGCGGGCCTCGGCGGCGTCAGCGCCGGTCTTGCCCGCCCAGCGAGCGATGCACCTCGGCCGCCACGCGGATGTTGTCGCGCGTCGACATCGAGCCGAACACCTCGAGGCGCTGGAACGTGCGGGCGATCCCGAGCCGGGCCCGGTGGTGCGGCTTCGACCCGTCGTGATGTCCTCGCCCTCGAGCGCGATCTCGCCCGCGGTCGATCGGACTGCAGCCCGCAGATGCCGTTGAACAGCGTGGTCTTGCCGGCGCCGTTGGGGCCGATCAGCCCGGTGACCCGGCCCGCCGTCCACGTCGAGGTCGACGACGCGCAGGGCCTGCACGCCCCCGAAGGACACCGAGACCTGCTCGACCTCCAACAGCGCCATGGGCCACACTGTAGAACGTGTTCTCGCGACGCGGGTCGGGAACGGTCGGGGGGCACATGTGGGCGAGCAGCGGACGTTCCGCCGCACCCTCGTCGTGTTCGTGGGGCTGCAGCTCGGGCAGGTGATGAGCTCGATCGACGGCACGATCGTGGCCACCGCGCTGCCGACCATCGCCGGCGACCTCGGCGGCTTCTCGCGGTCGACCTGGGTGGTCACCGCGTACGTCGCTGGCCATGGTCGCCTCGATGCCGATCTACGGGAAGCTCGGCGACCTCTACGGCCGACGCCGCGTGCTGCTCGCCGCCATCGCGATCTTCCTCGTCGGCTCGCTGGCGTGCGGCGCCGCCCAGACGATGGACCAGCTCCTGCGTCGCCCGCTTCCTCCAGGGCCTCGGCGGCGGCGGGCTGGGCGCGGTCGCCATGGCGACGGTCGCCGACATCGTCCCCGCCCGCCAGCTCGGTCGGTGGCTCGGCTACCAGGGCGTGATCTACGCGGTGGCCAGCGCCGTCGGCCCCCTCGTCGGCGGGCCTGTTCGTCGAGCACCTGAGCTGGCGCTGGGCCTTCCTCGTCAACCTCCCGATCGGGCTGCTCGCCATGACCATCGTCGCCGACCCGACTGCGCCTCCCGTACCGCCGCGTGTCCGCACGCCATCGACTGGTCGGGCTCGATCCTGCTGACCAGCGGGCTGGCGCTGTTCGTGCTGCTGGCCACGCTCGGCGGCCACGAGATCGCCGTGGGCGCTCGGCCGGCCGATCGCCGCCGCGGTCGGCCTCGTGCGTCCTCGCCGTCCTGTTCGTCGCGACGGGAGCGGCGTGCGCCCGGAGCCCGTGCTCCCGCTCACGCTCTTCGCCAACCCCGTGCTGCGCACGGCGGCCGGGATCAACTTCACCAGCGGCCTGCTGCTCTGGTGCGGGATCTTCTTCGTGCCCCAGTTCGTGCAGGAGGTGCTCGGGGTGAGCCCGACGCGATCCGGGCTGGTGCTCGATGCCGCTGATGTTCGGCGCCGCCGCTCGGCACGCTCGTCACCGGACGGCTCGTCGCCCGCACCGGCCGCTACCGCGCCTGGCCCATCATCGGCTCGGTGCTCATGGCCGTGGCCATGGCGCTCCTGGCCGGCCTCGGCCAGGGCTCCACGGTGCTGGCCGCCGCGCTGTCGGCCCTCCTGCTCGGCACGGGCGCGGGCTTCGTGATGCAGCCCTCTCTCCTCGCCGCCCAGAACGGCGTGGAGCCCCGCGAGCTGGGCACGGCCACCTCCACCGCCCTGCTCTTCCGCACGCTCGGCAACACGGTGGGCATCCCCGATCTTCGGCGGGATCGTCAACGCCGGCCTGGCCGGCACGGACCTCGGGGCGACCGACGTGGCCAGCGCGCTGCGGCCCGTCTTCCTCCTGCGCCGTCCTCGTCGGCGTCGTGTCCACCGCCATCGCGCTGCGCCTCCCCGAGCGTCCCCTCCGGGAGCACACCGCCTACGACGAGCCCGCTGCCATCGAGGTCGTGGTGCCTTGACCCGGGTTGGCGCGAGAACGTGTTCTACTGCAAACTGACGACGAGGCCGCCGCGAGGCGCCAGAGGGGACGACTGCCATGGCCACCGCCGACGTCGACGAGCGCTACACGATCATCTCGTCCGATTGCCACGCGGGCGGCAGCCACGCCGCCTACCGCGAGTACCTCGACCCGGCGTACCTCGAGGACTTCGACGCCTGGCGGAACAAGTACAAGAACCCGTACAAGGACCTCGGCGACAACCGGCGGCTGCGCAACTGGGACAACGAGATGCGCAACTCGCAGCAAGAGGCCGACGGCGTGGTCGGCTGAGGTCGTGTTCCCGAACACCGTGCCGCCGTTCTTCCCGAGCTTCGTGCTGTTCGCCAAGCCGCCCACCGACGAGGAGTACCCGCACCGCCACGCCGGCGTCCAGGCCCACAACCGCTGGCTCAAGGACTGGTGCGACGAGTTCCCCGAGCGGCGCGCCGGCGTCGGCCAGATCTTCCTCAACGACGTCGACGACGCCATCGAGGACACGATCTGGATCAAGGAGAACGGTCTGCGCGGCGGCATCCTCCTCCCGAACCTCGCGCCCGACGTGAAGTGGGTGAAGCCGCTCTACGACCCGATCTACGACCCGCTGTGGAAGGTCTGCGAGGACCTCCAGATCCCCGTCACCGTGCACAGCGGCACCGGCAACCCGGACTACGGCCCCTACCCCACGTCGATGCTGCTCTACATCAACGAGGTGATGTTCTACACACAGCGCCCGTTCGTGCAGTTCGTGCTGTCGGGCGTGTTCGAGCGCTTCCCCCGCCTCCGGTTCGTGATGACGGAGTCGGGCTGCGCGTGGGTGCCCGGGCTGCTCGCCCAGCTCGACCGCATGATCGCGCATGTCAACACCGGCGCCACCGGCGAGATCCGCTACAGCGAGGACCAGTCCTGAGGAAGACCGCCACCGAGTACTTCCACCAGAACGTGTGGATGGGCGTGAGCAAGCCCTGGCCCGGAAGACGTCGCCGCCCGCGACCAGATCGGCCTCGAGAAGTTCATGTGGGGCAGCGACTACCCGCACGACGAGGGCAGCCACCCGTACACGAAGGAGCACCTGCGGGCCCGCTTCAGCGACGTCGACCCGGCCGAGGTGCGGAAGATGCTCTCGGAGAACGCGGCCAAGTTCTACGACTTCGACCTCGACGCGCTGGCCCCGCTGGCCGCCAAGATCGGTCCCACCGTGGCCGAGGTCGCCACGCCGATCGACGACATCCCCGTGAAGCACCTCGAGCGCATCTCCGGCGACATGGACACCCGGCCATCAAGTGACCGACGCTCGCGCCGCGTCGTCCCATCGAGGACGCGAGGACCCGGTCGTCCTCGTCGACGACCCGCTCCGCACGTCCGTCGGCTCACGCTCAACCGTCCCGAGAAGCGCAACGCGCTCAACCACCCGCTGCGCGGCCAGCTCATCGCCGCGCTGCAGGCCGCCGATCTCGACGACGACGTGCATGTCACGATCGTGCGCGGCGCGGGCACGTCCTTCTCGGCCGGATACGACCTCGGGCGGCGGCAACGAGGGTCACGACATGCCGCACTTCACGTCGCCCGGCGAGGGCCAGTGGCCCCGCCACGTCACCGAGACCTGGATGGGGATCTGGGATCTGGCAGAAGCCCGTCATCGCGCAGGTCCACGGCTACTGCCTGGCCGGCGGCAGCGAGCTGGCCACCGGGTGCGACCTCGTCTACGTGGCCGAGGACGCCAAGATGGGCTACCCCGCGGTGCGCTTCGGCGTGCCCGACATGCAGTTCCACGCCTGGCTGCTCGGCATGCGGGCCGCCATGGAGATGATGGTCACCGGCGACTCCATCTCCGGCCTCGAGGCCGTCCGCCTCGGCTGGGCCAACCGGGCCTTCCCCGAGGCCGACCTCGACGCGGAGGTGCTGGCCGTCGCCCAGCGCATCGCCCTGCTCCCGCCCGACATCGTGCAGCTCAACAAGCGCACCGTGCACCGGGCCATGGACCACATGGGCCTGCGCCACTCCATCCGGGCGGGCACCGACATCTGCGCGCTCGGCATCCACCAGGAGAGCTTCGAGGTCTTCCTCGGCGAGATGCGCGACAGGGCTCACCGCCGCCCTCCAGCATCGCGACGAGCCCTTCGGCGACTATCGCACCGTGGAGTCCCACAGCCCCACCTGAGCCAGCCGCTCAGATGCGTTCGAGGACGTCGCCGTCGAAGAGGGGCTCGATGCCGTGGGCGTCGACGTCGGCTTGGAGCTCAGCGTCCGTGGGGACCGGACCCCGGCGCGGCCGCGGCCGCGGCCAGGATCGTGGGCAGGAGTCGAGCGTCGCTCGACGTGTTCAGGAACAGCTGCTCGTTGCCGAGCACCCACCGGACCGACCGCCCGATGACGTCGGGATCGATCACCGGCTCGTACCAGCTGAAGCGAGGGCCGTCGTGCCCTTCGGGCCAGCGGCGCCGCCCGATCGCCTTGATCGTCTGGACGGCCACCCGCTCCACGTCGCACACCTCCAAGAGCTGCTCCACGTCGGAGCGGTACGCAGCGTCCTGCAGCCCGACGAAGCTGTAGGGCAGGAGCACCGAGTCGAAGGGGAAGCGCACGAGGCTGCGGAGGTGCATGCCGGCGATCCGGTTGCCGTGCCCGGTGATCCCGATGTACCGCACCAGGCCCTCGTCGCGCGCCTGCGCCAACGCCTCGACCGCGCCGCCGGGGCCGTGGGCGATCTCCCACTCCTCGGGCTCGACGAGGTTGTGGAGCTGGATGAGGTCGACCGAGTCCACCCGCAGGCGTTCCAGCGAGTGCTCGAGCTGCGCCCGAGCCGCATCACCGCGCCGTTCACCGGTCTTGGTGGCCAGGAAGAAGCGACTGCGGTGCTCGGCCATCCACGGCCCGATGCGCAGCTCCGAGTTCCCGTACGTGGCCGCCGTGTCGAGGTGGTTCACACCTGCGTCGAGCAGCGTCTGGAGGACCTCGTCGGCCCGTTCCTGGCGCATGCCACCGAGGGCGGCTGCTCCGAAGATGACTCGGGTGCTGTCGTGGCCGGTGCGACCGAAGGGTGCCGTTTCGATCATGCCCCCGAACTTATGCCTCCCGACGATCCGATGTCCTTGGCGATGACCACACCGCCGAGAGCCCGACGGCGACCAGCCCGACGCTGACGATCCGCAGCACCACCAGCTCCAGGTGCTCCGAGCTCCGACCCTGTTGCTCGGCCCTGAAGTGGACGGTCAGCACGACGCTCGACGCGCAGTCGAACACCGCCACCGCGCCGAACACGATCAGCGCCAGGCTGTCGTGCGCGTCGTCCAAGGGCGATGGAGCCCGTGCTGGACACCAGCGTCCAGGAGAGGCTGGCCACGGAGACCCGCAACGCCTGCCGCAAGGACAACCCCGTCGCGAGCCATCGCGAGGAGTCCGACCGACCTAGACGTCCCGCTCTGCACAGATGCGCGTCAACGTCGCCATCGAGCACAGGTAGGCGTCGCGGTCGAACCCGGCGGCGTGGAAGACCACCGACTGCAGCGGGCTGCCGGTGTCGGCGCGGGCCAGCTCGTCGCCAGTCGCGATGTCGACGACGACGACCTGGTCGGCCATGCGCGATCGGTCGTGGTCACCGAGTACCAGCTCCCCCGTCGCGGGGAACAGCAGCGGATGCGCGGCATGGTCGAGCTGTCGCCACCACCGCCGGGTGAGCATGCCGTCGTCGTCGACGTCGAACGCCGTCACCACGCCGTTCCCGCTGTCGTATCCGACGACGATCCGACGGTCGGTGTCGACGACAGGTGGGTTGGCGATGAGTCCACCAGGAAGCCCGCACACCTCGGTGCGGGTGACGGCACTGGTGGCCAGATCGACCCGTACGACGGCGAGAGGTGCCTCGAGATCCCCATGCCCCGGAACGAGCCGTTATACCGATCCGTGCCCTCGCCGTCATCGAGGAACCAGGCCGCTCCCCCGGCGAGCGCCGCATCCCACCCATAGGTCTGGCCGGGCAGTGTCCGATACGGCGCGACAAAGGCGTCGTCGAGCTCAAGCGACGCGCCGTCCCACCGCACCCGGAGCAGGCTCGTGTCGCCCACCACGTAGATGTCGTCAACGTCAGCCGAGAGCCGGGCGATCGATGGCTCCGGAAGCTCGAGGCGAGCGGCAATGGCAAGCGTCAACGGGTCGAGGACGAGGAGCTCGCACGCCTCCCGCGGTTCGTCGCGGCTGGCCGGGCCGGCGGCCCGCGAAGTCCTTCGTGACGAGGTGGCCGTCGGGCAGCGTGACGAAGCTGTTGTACGGGCGCTGGCGCGGCAGCTCGGCGCTGGCGACCACCGAGGTGTCGGCAGCAAGGCGGTGGGCGTGGTTGCCGAACACGACGTGCAGCGAACCGTCAGCGTGGGCCGCCAGTCCGCCGGGCCACATCGGCCCACCCGCCAGGTCCGGCGACTGGCGCACAACCTCGAGCGTGATGGGATCGATCTGCTCGACCCAGCACGGCGCGTCGTCGCCCGAAGCCGTGCCGCAACACGTACACCTCGCCTGGGCCGCGCAGCACCACCATCGTCGTTCCGGGCGAGTCGCGGTGCGTCACCGAGAGGCGCTCGCCAGCCGACAGGCCGAGGCCGGGATGTTGCGTGGCCGGCACCTGCAGCCGAAGCGGACCGCCGTCCTCGGCGGGCCACGGGCTGGCCCAGAGCGCGGCCGTCACACCGGTGCGTCGAGCGGGAGGCGCGGCGTGCGCGCGGGGCGCAGGTGCGCGTGCAGGTCGTCGACCAGGTCGTCACGCATCGAGCGCGCCGCCGGGTCGTCCCAGCGGTTCACCTGCTGGAGCGGGTCGTCGGCCAGGTCGTAGAGCTCGCCTTCGGTGCCATCGTGGACGGCGCCCGGCTGGTAGGTCGGTGCACACCCACCCGTCGCGGGTGATCGTGCGGAGGTGCACGGCGACGCCGAGCAGCTCGCTGTCCCACTCGGTGAGCACCCGCTCGAAGCCGCGGGACTCGGCGTCGTGGTCGTCGGTCGGGAGGGCCTGGCCCTCCATCCACTGGCTGGGCGGGAGGTCGGCGATCTGGCAGAACGTGGGCGCCAGGTCGACGAGGCCGACCGGTGCCGTGACGGTGGCCGGCGCGACACCAGCGGACGGTGCGGGCCGCCAGATGAGCGGCAGTCGCATCAACCCGTCGACGTGGTACGGCCCCTTGAACAGCAGGCCGAAGTCGCCGCCCAGCTCGCCGTGGTCGGTGGTGAAGACGACGTCGAGGTCGTCGGCCCAGCCGCGGGCGGCGATCGCCGCGAGCACCCGGCCGAGCGCTTCGTCGATGAGCTCCACCTCGATGGCGTTGCGGGCGTTGACCTCGCGCAGCTGATCGGCGGTGAGCGTGGCCGGGACCCACTTGGTGGGCGCCTCGTAGTTCGACACCAGCGTGCCGTCGTACCAGAGGCGCCAGTGCCGCGGCTTGGCGTCGAGGAGGCGCTCCCGCTCGAGCGGCGGTCTCGGGGTAGCCCGGCGGGGAGCGGCACGTCGCGCCAGTCGACGCGGCCCAGCTCCGAGGCCGGCGGGTCCCACGGGTGGTGCGGGTCGGGGAAGCTCATCCACGCGAACCAGTCGTCGTCCGCATCGAGGCCGTCGAGCCAGGCGATCGTGCGATCGGCCACCCAGTCGGTGTGGTACCAGTCCGCGCTCGACCGGGTTGTCCTTCACCTGCGGTGCGCCCGTGGCTCCCCCGCCATCGGCGTTGACCTCGAGGTCGGCGTCGAGCACGGCGTAGAACCCGCCGAGGGCCTCGGGGTGCTCGGCCATCATCCAGCGGGCGTAGTGCAGCGAGCCCATCGGGCTGTGGGTGGCGAACTCCAGGTGGTCGAAGCCTCGGTGCGGACCCACCGTGCCGTCGTGCCACGGCGACTCCACCGTCGGCACACCGGCACGAGCCAACCCGTTCTCGACGAAGCGACCGAACGGGTCGAGGAACGGCTCGAAGTGCGGCTTGCCCACAAGCGCCGTGCGGTACCCGGCGCGGTGCAGCTCCTCGGCCACCGACGGCGCGTCGACGGGGAGGGCCACGCCGTTCATCCACACGCCGTGGGTGCTCGGGTGCTGGCCGGTGAGCATCGTGGAGCGCGACGGCATGCACACCACCGACTGCGGCACGGCCCGCTCGTAGCGGATGCCCTCGGCGGCGAGGCCGTCGACGACGGGCGTGCGGCTGAGCGCGCCGCCGTTGCAGCCCAGCGTGTCGTAGCGCTGCTGGTCGGTCGTGACGAAGAGGATCTTGCGGCCCATCAGTGCAGCCTCTCGGAAGTTGCGTGCGTGGATCGGCGAGTCAGCATCGCCGCTCGCAAGGACTGACGACGAAGGCGCAGCCGAGACCCTGCGGTGAGGAGGAGGACACAGCGAGCAGCGATGCTGGCCGGCGAGACGCGTGCGGAACTTCCGAGAGTCTGCACTAATGCTCCTTCCGGATGGCGTCGAGGGCGGGGCCGGTGTCAGCCTCGAGCTGGCGGGCCAGCTCGGTGAGCGCACCCTCCATGGCACCGCCCAGGACGATGGCCATGGTGGCGGGGTCGGCGTCACTGGCGTAGGTGACGAGGCAGCGGTCGGCGGCCAGCTCGATGACGTCGATCGACGCGAGGTGCTCCTTGAAGAAGCCGCCGGCGATCTTGTACTGGAAGCGGCGCTGCAGCGGATCGTTCGTGACGATGTCCTCCACGAGCGTGAGCCCGATCCCCGTCGTGATCGTGCGGGTGCGGCCCTCCACCTCGCAGGCGTCGATACCCGGGAACCAGTGGTGCAGCACGTCTGGTCGCGCCGACGACCGCCCAGGCCCGATCGGCGCTCACCTCGATGATCCGCTGTCGACGTTGACTGGCCCGCATCTCTTGCACCCTAACTATTGACACGTCGGCTGACAATACCTATGTTGCTCGCATGTCCAAGCTCCTGCTCGACTCGCTGCAGCGTCGGATGCGGGCGATGCACTCGCTCTACGAGGATGCCATCGCCACCATGGACCTCAGCCACGTCAACCACTTCGAGCGGGAGGGTGTGCTCCCCATCGCGTTCTGCCTGTTCCACTACACGAACATGCAGGACGTGTCGGGTGCGGTGATCAGCGGCCAGCCCGTGGTGTGGAACGACGACTGGCAGGCCCGAGTGCAGATGGCGATCAACGACCACGGCAAGGAACGCCCGGTCAGCGACATGATCCACCAGCGCATCGGTGACTACGAGGCCTTCGCCGAGTACCAGCGAGCCGTGTTCCACCGCACCGAGACCTGGCTGGCCGACCTCGATCCGGCCGATCTCGACCGCCTCCTCATCCCCCGGCCGCTCCCGCCGGTCGTGGCCAACACCTACAGCGCCCGGGTCGCCGGTGAAGACGGCATCACCGTGCTCGACGCCATCGAGTGCTGGATCTACCAGCACGGGCTCCGCCACATGGGTGAGATCGAGCTGGCCCGCGGCCTCGTCGGCCTCGGCGGGATGACGAGCTGAAGTCCTCAACCAAACGGTTGACAATGGCTCGCCCGTCGTCATAGGTTCTTCTTCAACCAGTCAGTTGAAGAGGAGCCGTCCGTGGACGACGACAAGCTCTCCCGAGTCTTTGCCGCACTCGCCGATCCGACGAGGCGCGACATGGTGGCCCGCCTCGCCGTAGGCGACGCCACCGTCGGGGAGCTGGCCGAGCCCTACGACGTCTCGGTCCAGGCGGTGTCCAAGCACGTCAAGGTGCTGTCCGACGCCGGCCTGGTGACCCAGAGCAGGGACGCGCAACGGCGACCCTGCCACCTCGAGGCGGAGGTGTTCGACCTGATGACGAAGTGGATCGAGCGCTATCGCCAACAGGCCCAGGACCGCTACGAGCGCCTGGACGCCGTCCTCGCCGAGATGCGGGGCGACGAACAACCTGCCCATGTCCGAACCAAGCAGCAAGGAGCAGCGTCATGAACGCCGTCAGCAACCGCTACCAGGCCACCATCGAGGCCGACCCGAACGTGCCGATCATCCACATGACCCGCGACTTCGATGCCACGCCGGCACAGCTCATGCGGGCCCACACCGATCCCGAGCTGTTCGCCCGCTGGGTCGGTCCCAACGGCATGGAGACCAAGATCATCGACTGGGACGCCACGACCGGCGGCCGCTGGCGGTACGTCGCCGGGCGCGACGGCGAGGAGTACGGCTTCCACGGCTGCTTCCACGAGGTCGGAGACGACCGGATCGTGCAGACCTTCACCTTCGACGGTCAGCCCGATGGTGTCTCCCTCGAGACGCTGTGGTTCGAGGACCTCGGCGACGGTCGCACGCGGCTGCACGCCCAGTCGCTCGTCGACAGCTTCGAAGGCCGCGACCAGTGGCTGGCCAGCGGCATGGAGACCGGTGTCGACGAGGGCTACGCCAAGCTCGACGCCCTGATCGCCGAGCTCTGATGGGCAGCCCGCGCCGACGAGCACCAGCACATCGCTGGTGCGTTCACGACGACCGTTGAGGGCACCGCTCCGACCGCGTGGGACAACCCCGCGCCGGTCGACGGGCTGGGTCGCCCGTGACGTCGTCCGCCACCTCGTGGAGTGGTTCCCAGCCTTCCTCCAGGGGTCGACCGGGATCACGCTCCCGACCGGTCCGTCGGTCGACGACGACCCCGTCGGCGCTTGGCGCACCCAGACCGACGCCGTGCAGGCTCTGCTCGACGATCCCGCCACCGCCGACCGCGTGCACGACCTTCCGCACATCGGCACGATGTCGCTCGGGCAGGCCATCGCCATGATCTACACCAGCGACGTGTTCCTCCACCGCTGGGACCTTGCCCGGGCCACGGGGCAGGACGAGACGCTCGACCCGGACAAGTGCGCCGAGATGCTCGAGGGCATGCTGCCGATGGACGAGGTGCTGCGCCAGAGCGGCCAGTACGGGCCGCGCGTCGCCGTGCCCGACGACGCCGACGTGCAGACCAAGCTGCTGGCGTTCATCGGTCGAACCCCGTAGGGACCTATCCGGCGATCTGACGCAGCGCGACCTCGCGGTCGGC
The DNA here is from genome assembly GCA_963766525.1 of uncultured Actinomycetes bacterium. Classification (GTDB taxonomy): domain Bacteria; phylum Actinomycetota; class Thermoleophilia; order Solirubrobacterales; family Solirubrobacteraceae; genus CADCVQ01. The sequence goes on along the minus strand of CAVYAX010000058.1, from coordinate 8,390 downwards.
GATCGCCGGGTGCCAGAACGCGGCCAGGCGGTGCGCCTCGGCCTCGATCGACGCCACCGCCCCCTTCGGGATGCGGAGATGCTCCACCACGAGCGTGGCGCCGGCCTCTCGCCTTGTCGACCTCGCTGTGCCACACCGCTCGGACCACACCGTCAACGAGCGACAGTGCCCTTCACCGGACCGACGACACCCTCGAATCCGGGCGCCGTCGAGCCTGGAACCGGACCGATCGGCGTGGGAGAGCAGCAGGTTGTCGTACTCCGGCAAGAAGCGGACCGGCGCCGGCGTGTCGGGGTCCGGTCGAGCGGCCGTCGGGAACGTCGAACAGCTCCCGACCCTTTTCGTCGAGGAACGTCTGCAGCTAGGTTCGGAGCCGCTCGACCACCTCGCGGAGCCCGGTGAGCCGGGACCAGCTCGCCCACGTCGGCCACCGTGGCCGGGCCGAAGGCGCGGAGGTAGCGCAGCACCACCTCGTCGATCGAGGCCGTCGGTCGCGAGCGGGTCGACCCACCCAGGTGTCGAGCGGCGTCGACGTGACCTGGAGCGTCTTGCCCCACACGCCGCGGGCGGCACCTGCACGAGCGGCAGCTTGCAGCGGCACGTGTAGGCGAGGCGCGCCGGCGTGGTGGTCGGGGAACCGCTCCCCCAACGCCGCGCGCAGCTTCGTGCCGTTCATCGGTGTGGCCGCAGCGAGCGGGTGCGCGACCTCGAGCACCGGCGTGAGGTCGACGTCCACCAGGACGGGGGCGAACTCGCTGTGGCGGGCGATCTCCATGTCCAGCACCGGCTGCGTGAGCGGGCGCAGCACGAGCGCATCGTCCGCGGTGACGAGGTGGATCGTGCCGCGCATCACCACGATCCGGACCAGGTCGCGGTCGCTCGATGCCCTGGCCCGACCGATTCCGGCTCGAAGTCCTGCAGCCGCGACCACAGCGCCAGGTAGGGATCGAGCGGGTTCTGGGCCTGCAGGCCGACGAGGTGGGCGATGGCGTCGCCGGCGCGCGCGGTCGACCGCTCGAGCAGGAGCTGGCGGGCGAGGGTGGCCCGGTTGAGGGCCCGATCGCTGAGTGACCGCTACCAGTGCACGCCGGGGAGCAGGCGGACGAGCGCGTCCGCGGTACGGGACGATGCCGAGTCGCGCGGCGTGGCGTCGTCGCCCTCCACGCCCCGAGCGGCCGCCGAGTCGGGGAACACCCGGTAGGCGACGTGCAGCAGCTGGTCGACCACCTGTGGCGCCAGCGCGTACGCCACCTCGCCGGCGGTGCCCAGCCGCGTGTTGATCTCCTTGGGCCGCTCGATGAGCGCGTCCATCACCAGCTTGGCCGCCTCGTCGGGGCTGATCGTCGGGAAGGCGTCGTAGAGCTTGGTGGGGCTGATCATCGGCGTGCGCACGAGCGGCATGTGGATGCTGGTGAACGTCACGCCGTCGCCGTAGGTCTCGGTGGCCACGATGCGGCTGAACGCGTCGAGCGCCGCCTTGGACGCCACGTAGGCCGCGAACCGCGGCGGGTTGGCCTGCACGCCGATGGACGACACGTTGACGATGTGCCCGAACCGGCGGTCCGTCATGTGCGGGAGCAGGCCCAGGATCATGCGGATGGCGCCGTAGTAGTTGATGTCCATCGTGCGCTCGAAGTCGTGGAAGCGGTCGTAGGACAGCTTCACGGACCGCCGGATCGAGCGACCGGCGTTGTTCACGAGCATGTCGATGCCATCGTGGTCGGCCAGCAGATCCTTGATGAGCACGCCGACCGACTCCTCGTCGGTGATGTCGCAGGAGTACACCCACGCCTGTCCCCCGCGGCGCTCGACCTCGGCCTTGACCGACTCGAGCGCGTCGGTGCGGCGGGCGACGAGGATCGGCACGCCACCGGCGGCCGCGACCGCGAGGGCGGTGGCCTCACCGATGCCCGAGCTGCGCGCCCGTGATCACCACGCGCCGGCCGGCAGCGGGCCGCCCTCGCGCGCGTCGCGGGCCCGGTTCCGATAGAGGTTCTCCGTCCAGTACTTCCACAGCACCGGCGCGTACGCCTTGAGCTGCGGCACGTCGATGTCGGTGCCCGCCAGCGCGGCCTGCGTGCGGCTGGTGTCGAAGTGGGAGTGGAAGGCGACGTGCGGGAGCACCTCGAGCGGGATGCCGAGCTGGTCGAGCAGCACGTCGCGCGACAGCTCGGCACCGGGCACCCGGCCGAACAGGCCCCGAGCCGTCCCGTCGGGCCGAGCGACATCTTCGGCGAGCACCGGCAGCAGCCGCGGTGCGCCGGCGGCCCGCGCGAATGCGTTGAACACCGATGTCACCGGCTGCGGGCGCGGCGACGCGAGGTGGAAGGCCTGACCGTCGAGGCCCGGCGCGTGGATCAGGTGGTGCATGGCGTCGGCGACGAAGTCGACCGGCACCACGTTCGTGTCGCCGAGGTTCGGGGCCACGAACCGCATCGGCGACGGCAGGTTGGCCAGACGCCGGATGGTCTCGAACAGGTAGTACGGCCCGTCGATCTTGTCGATCTCGCCGTCTGCGAGTGCCCGACGACGATGGCCGGCCGGTACACGCGCCACGGGACCTTGGCCTGCGTGCGCACGATCTTCTCGGCTTCGAACTTCGTGCGGTGGTACGGCGACGTGAGGGGCTGGCCCTCGTCGAACATGTCCTCCGTGAAGGTCCCGGGTAGTCCCCGGCCACGGCCACCGAGGACACGTGGTGCAGGCACCCGACCTCCAACCGGTTGGCCAGGTCGACGACGCTCGCCGTGCCGCCGACGTTGACCGCCTCGTTGGTGGCGTCGTCCGTGGTCATGTCGTAGAGCGCGGCCAGGTGCACGAGGTGATCGATCGTGCCCGCGCAGCTCCTTCACGGTGGCGTCGTCCACGCCGAGGTGGGGCAAGAGGAGGTCGCCGATGAGGGGGCGCACTCGCTCGCCGCCGTTCCACCGGCGGGCCCGCGAGGCCAGCTTCCCCCTGGATCCGTCGCGCACGAGGACGTGGACGACGGCCTCCGGGTCAGCGAGCAGCCGCTCGACGAGCTGCCCTCCCAGGAAGCCGGTCGCTCCAGTCACGAGATACGCCGTCATCCGATCCCCCTCGGTCGTCGCTCTGGCGCGATCATCGCACGGTCGGTGGCCGGTCGCTGCAGGGTGGGGGCTGCTCAGCGGGCAGGCTCCGAGCGCAACGCGGCGAGGTGGGCGCGCCAACCACCGTGCTTGGTGATGTCGGTGGCGTCCGCCAGCCCGTGGCTCACAGATGAACCCCTTGACCCACCGGCCGTCCGCCAGCTCCACCGAACCGATGCCGAGCGGCGGGGCAACACCGGCGGTCAGCGCGCCCAGACCGGCGTCGTCGAGCGACCACACCTCGGCCTCGATCTCGCTCCCACCCCGTCCCGACCCGGTCGAGGCCGGGACGCAGCGACGGTCCCCCGTCGAGCCGGTACAGCCGGTAGCGGGCCGACGGTCCGGGCCCGCTCCACCAGCTCGGCGCCGCGGTCGGTCAGCTCATGGTTCAGCGGCTCGCCCCGGAGGTGGGCGCCGACGACGGCCACGTGGTGCCGCCCGAGCGCTGCCGCGCCCCGCCGTCGGCAGCGCCTCGCCGGTGATCGCCGCGGCGACCGCCGACGACCGCGCCCGCATGACCGGGCGGGCCGAGGACGGTCACCCCACCGGGCCCGGCGGCCGCCGGGACGGCGACGGCGGTCAGGCCGAGCAGGTTGGCGAAGGTCGTGTTGCGGCCCGAGGCGGGGGTTCGCGCCGATCGGGTCGGCCGCCACCTCGGCGAGCGTGGGCACGTGCTCCACGGTCGGCACCACGAGCACGTCCACGGCGTCCCACCACGGCGCCGAGCTCGGCCCGGATGCTCCCGCCGGGCGACTGGGCGCGAACACGTCGTGCCGCGGATGGCCGCCGCCGGCGCGATCACCTTGCGCACGATCTCGTCGACCCCTTCGGGGCTCGCGGTCGAGCAGCGGCTGCAGCGCCGCCGTGCGGTCGGCCAGCCAGGGGCCGCCGTACAGGAGGTCGCCGGCCTCGTGGAACGGCGCGAGGTCCACCTCCGACCACCTCGTGGCCCGCGGCCTGGAGGGCGGCGCCCTCGGCGTGCCACGCCGGCCACCGCGACCGTGAACGGGCCGCGCGCGACCGGCCACGGGCGTCCCCCCAGCACCCGGTCGACGACAAGCCCATCGGCCACCGACCTGGCGAAGGTGGAGACGCAGTCGATGGTGGGGCTGGCCGGCTGGACCCCGTCCATCGGACATGACCCGGGCGCACCCTTGATACCGACGACCCCGCACAGGGCGGCCGGCACCCGGCCCGAGCCGGCCGTGTCGGTGCCGAGGGCGAAGCCGACCTGGCCACGGGCCACAGCGACGGCCGACCCAGACGAGGAGCCGCCGGGGATGTAGGTGGGGTCGAGCGGGTTGACTGCGGCGTGCCGTAGGGCGACCGGGTGCCGACCAGCCCCGTGGCCAGCTGGTCGAGGTTGGTCTTGCCGATGTAGAGCGCGCCGGCGGCCTGCAGCCGGGCGACCACGGTCGCCGTCGGGCCGCCACGTGGGCGAGGCCGGGCACGCCACCGGTCGTCGTGCGGTCGGCCACGTCGATGTTGTCCTTGACCCCGAACGGGATCGCCCCACAGCGGCAGGGCCGCGCGCGGCCGACGGGACCAGCGCGCCGGCGGACCGGCGCAGCGCCTCGACGGTTCGACGTCGATCCAGATGGCGGGGTCGCCGGCGCGTCGATGCGGGCCAGCACCTCCTCGACCACGGCGACGGGATCGAGCCCGCCTTCGTACGCGGCCCGCAGCCCGGCGATCCCGGCGTCGAGGGCGCCGGCGGCCCCGCGTCAGCCACGCGGCTCAACCGCGGCCCGAGCGCGGCCAGCATTGGGTGATGCCTCGAGCGTCGAGGATCGGCACGTCGGTCATCCATGCCTCCGTTCGAGCATGCGAGCGAGGGTGAGAGCGGCCCGCTGCTCCACCACCGTGAGGGACTCTGCGAAGTGCCCGACCAGACGCTCCTCGGCCACGGCCAGGTCGCCGGCGATCAGCGGATCGAGCACGCCCAGGTGCTGCTCGATCGTCTGCGCGACCCGTTCCGCGGTGAGAAAGTCCTGCATCCGCACGATCCGGATGCGCTCGTTCACCTTGCGCAGCTGGCCGACGAGGGCGACGTTCCCGGCGGCGGCGGCGACCCGCTCGTGGAAGTCCTCGTCCATGAGCACGAAGTCCACGCCGACGCCTTCGTCGGCTCCGGGCACCTCGAGGTCGGACCAGTCGGCCCGCAAGGTGCGCAAGCCGTCGGGGTCGTGGGCAATGCCGGCCTCACGGACGCCGTGGTGGCCGAAACCACCCGCGCCCTGGCGGACCACGAACTCATCAAAGTGCGGCTCCCGGGCCAGGATCGGGAGCAACGCCGACGCGGCGCTCAAGTCCCTGGCGGAGCGCACGGGCAGCGCTTTCGTCGCCCGGATCGGCCACATCGCCGTGCTATTCAGGGCCCGGGAGAAGGTCTCGCGGTTCGTGCTGCCCGGATAAAGCCGTGGTGACCACCGTTAACACAGCTGTTAACGGTTCCCACCCTGCAGGCGCGTGACAAGCCGCTGTCGGGGCAGTCTCATCGCGACCCTCCAAACTTGCAGCGCCGATGAGGGTCTTCACCATGCGTTTTCGACAGATCGCGGCCGGGTCTCCTGCTGCCGACTACTACTCCTTTTCGATTCCCGCCCTGTCGGCAGAATCCTCAAGGACCGAAGAGCTGGACGAAGTAGTGGTATTCGGCCGCGGCGAACAACAGATCGGCGAGGCCGCTGCCGCCAGCGAAGGCGTGGTCGCCGGGGCCGATTTGTCCGTTCGGCCGCTGCTGCGGGTGGCCGAGCTGCTAGAGGCGGTGCCTGGAATGATCGCAGCCCAGCACTCGGGCAGCGGCAAGGCCAACCAGTACTTCTGCGTGGCTTCAATCTGGACCACGGCACCGACTTCACCGCCTATATCGATGGTATGCCGTGAACCTGCGCACGCACGGGCACGGCCAGGGCTATCTGGACGTAAACGGCCTGATTCCCGAGGTCGTGGACCGCATCGAGTACCGCAAGGGCCCCTATCGCGCGGACATTGGGCGACTTCGCGCTGGCCGGCGCGCGTTCATGAGCACCATCGACCAGTTGGCGGCGCCCATTCATCGCCGTCGAAGGCGGTCAGTACCATTGGGGTCGCATTGCCGGCGGCGGCACGACGTCGATTTTGCGGGTCGGCGAGCTAACGACCATCGCTCAATGGAAAACCTACGACGGTCCGTGGGAACTGCCCGGAAGATCTTCAGCATTTCTCGCTTTGCGCAAGTACGTGCGACCCATGGAATTCGGCACGCTGCAAGTCTCGCTGTCGGGCTACCGACGCCACCTGGCACCCGACCGAACAGATCCGGAGCTCCCATCGGCACGCCCGCATGCGCAGACGAGTTCTGCGCCTGGACCCGAGCGCTTTCGGGCAAGACCCTGCGGTGGATCGGCGACGCGCGCGCTTGCTGGGACGCCTGGCCCGGCTACCGTATACAGCAGTTCTACGACTGGCACATGTTGCTCGGATGCAACCTATGACTACCAGATCAACCAATTCGACCGTCGCTGGACCATCGGGGGCCGCTACGAAAACCGCATGTTTCGCACTTCTGCATTGGATATCAATGTCGGCGCCGAAATCGCTACGACCGGATGGAGAAAGTCGGATTCAACCACACCGACGGCGGCGCCTTCGTAGAAAACATCATCGCTAATTCGGTGCGGGAAGGTTCCATCGCGCTGTATTCACAGAAGCAACCTGGAAGCCCACCGAGAAACTTCGCCTGATGGGCGGCCTGCGTGCTGATGCCTATGACTGACGTCGCCTGAATCCCGGCGCTGGTGCCGACTCCAGAGCACGGCGGATGCCAATGACCAACTGGTTCCCCCAAGATTGCGGCTCGCCTACACGCTGACAAACAACATCGAGCTGTATGCCAACTGGGGCCGCGGATTCCATTCGAATGACGGCCGGGGTGTCGTAGACGTGCGACCCCGGTTCCGGGGCTTGTCAAAGGAACCGGTCGCGAGGCAGGCGTGCGCTTCGAACGCGGAAGCTTCAACGTCACACTCACGCAGTGGTGGCTGGATGTCGCAAGCGAACTCATATTTGTCGGTGACTCCAATGCCGTAGAACCCAAGGGGGGAGCAAAGCGCCGCGGGTACGAGCTTGTTTCGTTCTGGAAGCCCAGTGCCATGGCTAGGCCTGGACCTTGTCTACACGATAGCCGGGCGCGTTACAAGGAGGACCAAGGAGTTGGTGCATTCCATGTGGAAGGCAGCGTGGAGAGCGCGGGGGAGTTCGGCGTCTTCGGCCGTGCGAGGCAAGTGGGAGTTGAGCACTCGCCTGCGTCATCTGGGCCCGTATGCTCTTGAACCAGCAACACGCAACGCGCAGATTCCGAGGCGATGGTGAACCTGCGCGTCGCGTACAAACCCGGCAATGTCACCATCTACGGCGAACTGCTCAACGTGCTCGACGCACATGGCAAGGACATCAAGTACTTCTACCCCACCTTCGTGCCGGGTGTGAGTGCGCCCGGAACCCAGATGGAGACCTTCCTCTCGCGGGCCGAAGAGCCGCGGACGATCCGCCTCGGCGTGAAGTACTCGTTCTAGCGGCCAAATCCCGGGCGCAATCGCTGTAAGGGCTTGCGTCCCTTTTCTAATCCTGCTACCTTTCTTACACAAGGTAGCTTCTCGAACGCCACAGTTATTGATGGACCTCAACGAAAAATTCGCGCCCATACGCAAAGGCCTGCTGGAGTTCGCTGTGCTGCGGGTTATTGCATCCCAAAAGCTGTACGTGGCCGAGATGCTGAAGCGATGACCGGCACCGAATTCGCGACACAGGAAGGCACGCTCTACCCGCTGCTCAGCCGCTGCGTCGCGAAGGCCTGGTGGACTACGAATGGCAGGAGTCCGACGCGGGACCCCCACGCAAGTACTACAAGCTCGACAGACCAGGGGCCGTCGCAGCTCGCGGAGCTGAGGCGATACTGGAATGACCTCAACGAACCATCATCGCGCTGGGAAATGACATGCGCAAAGTCATCACGATCAATCTCAACGGCAACGCCTACCAGATCGACGAGGCCGGCTACGAGGCGCTGCGTGCCTACCTGGAGCGCGCAGCGCGCACTGGCGGACAACCGGATCGCGACGAGATCATCGCGGATCTCGAGCAGGCGATCGGCGACAAGTGCCTGCCTGATCCTCGGCGCCGCACAAGACGTGGTGTCAGCACGGCGGAGGTCGAGCGCATCCTGAATGAACGGCCGCCGCCTCGCCCTGGCCGCAGCGACCGCTTTCCGTCGATGGCTGCTGCGGAACCTAGTGCTACCGC
>CAVYAX010000057.1:0-5204 GCA_963766525.1 uncultured Actinomycetes bacterium | reverse complement strand
GCGAGCGCCGTAGACTCGCGCCGTGCGCAACCCCGAAGCTCGCGGCATGCGGCTCGCCGAGCTCGTCGCGGTGCTGTCGCTCGGCACCGATCTCGGGCTCGGCCAGCCGATGGAGCACGTGCTCCGGCAGTGCCTGATCGCGCTGCGGATCGGCGATCGGCTCGCGCTCGCCGAGGAGGAGCGGGCGGTGCTCTACTACACCGCGCTGCTCGCCTACGTCGGCTGCCATGTGGACGCGCACGAGCAGGCGAAGTGGCTCGGCGACGACCTCGTCGCGAAGGCCGACGCGACCCTCGTCGACTTCACCGGCGGGCGCTCGGACGTTGCGTACCTGATCGGCCATCTCGGCGCCGGTCGCGCGCCGATGGAGCGCCTGCGGCTCGGCATGGCGTTCCTGAGCGGCCCGGGCCGTCGCGCGGTTGACGCGATGTACGAGAACCACTGGCTCGCGACCTCGGGGCTCGTCGAGGCGCTGGGCCTCGGTCAGCCGGTGCTTGACAGCCTCGCGCAGACGTTCGAGCGCTGGGACGGCAAGGGTCTGCTCAAGGCGCGCGGAGCCGCATGTCCGCTGACCGCGCGGATCGCGGTCCTCGTCGACGTCGTCGAGGTCTACCACCGCGCGGGCGGCGTGGCGGCGGCGGTCGCGGCTGCCCGCCAGCGCAGCGGAACGCAGTTCGATCCGGACCTCGTGGCGCTGTTCGCCGACGACGCCCAGGATCTCCTCGAGGGGCTTGACGCGATCTCGGCGTGGGACGCCGTGATCGATGCCGAGCCGGCGCTTCACCGGCGCATCGCGGAGTCCGAGGTGGATCATGCGCTCGAGGCGGTCGCGGACTTCACCGACCTCAAGTCGCCCTTCACGCTCGGGCACTCGCGGCGCGTCTCGCAGCTCGCGGCAGCGGCGGCGCAGCGCTGCGGCAAGCCCGCCGACGAGGTCCGGCTGGTCCGTCGCGCCGGGCTCGTCCACGACATCGGTCGGCTGGGGGTCGCCAACACGGTCTGGGACAAGCCCGGCGCGCTCAGCGCGGCGGAATGGGAGCGCGTGCGCCTGCACCCGTATCTCAGCGAGCGCATGCTCGGCGCGTCGACGGCGCTCGCGCCGCTCGCGGTGATCGCGGGACGTCACCACGAGCGCCTGGATGGCTCCGGCTACCCGCGCGGACTGCATGGGGAGGCGCTGACGCCCGCCGCGCGCCTGCTCGCCGTCGCCGACGTGTACGCCGGCATGACCGAGCCACGGCCGCACCGGCCGGCGCGCGCGGCCGGCGACGCGGCTTCGATCGTGCGCGACGAGGTGCGGCGCGGGCGGCTGGACTCCGAGGCGGCGGAGGCGGTGCTCGCCACGGCGGGCCACCAGACGCGCCGCCGCCCGCAGGGTCCGGCCGGGTTGACCGCGCGCGAGATCGAGGTGCTGCGCCTGATCGCACGTGGCCGGTCCAGCGCGCAGATCGCTGAGCAGCTCGTGATCTCGCGCAAGACCGCGCGTAACCACGTCCAGCACATCTACACGAAGGCCGGGGTGTCCAACCGCGCGCAGGCGAGCATCTTCGCCGTCAAGCACGGCCTCATGTCCGATCTCGAGTACGTCGCCTCGTAGCGCGAAAGATGAGGCTTCTGCCTCATGCGTCCGCGCCGCCGCGGACGTACCGTCGAAGCGATCGCAGATCCAACGAACGAGGAGGACACGATGTGCGCCAACGCTACGACCATTGAGGTCAAGAACTTCGACTCGCCCGACGAGGCACGCCCGTTCGAGTCCAAGGGCGAGGCACTGATCGTGACGGTCGCGGGCAAGGAGGTCGGCAAGGGCATCTTCGAGCCCGGCTGGAGCTGGAGCGAGCACGTCAAGCCGATCGCGGGCACCGAGTCCTGCGAGTTCCCGCATTTCTTGTACGTCATCTCCGGGCGCCTGCGGGTCATGATGGACGACGGCAGCGAGGTGGAGCTGCGGCCCGGCGACGTCGCCTCGATCCCACCTGGCCACGACGCCGAGGTCGTCGGCGACGAGCCTTGCGTCACGGTCGACCTCGGCGAGGACGACGCCGACTACGCGAAGCGCGATTGATCGGCGCGGCCCGAAGGTGGTATGCAAGCAGCGCTGAGGGACGTATCGGTCGCGTACAACGCGCGCTGTGAACTGGAGGCTGCAATGCGGAAGCTGACCGTCGTGTCCGGCGCACTCGCCGTGAGCACCGTGATCCTTGCTGGACAGGCGATCGCCGCCGGGGCAACAGTTGACCGGCAGCCAGGAGGTGCCGAAGGTCAGCGTTGCCGGTAACGGCAACGCGACGATCACGTTGAAGAGGACGACCGGCAAGGTCTGCTACCGCCTCAGCTGGAAGGGAATCGGCGTCCCGCTCGCGTCGCACATCCACAAGGGCGCCAAGGGCAAGAACGGCGACGTCGTCGTGTTGTTCGGCACCCCGCCGGCGAAGCACAGCGGATGCGTGACCGCGAAGAAGACGGTGATCGCCGCGATCGCGGCCAAGCCCCACAACTACTACGTCAACGTCCACACGAAGAAGTACCCGGCGGGCGTGGTGCGAGGCCAGCTGTAGCGCGGTAACGGCTACGGCGGTCGTTGTGACGACCGCCGTAGTGTTCGGTTTCGAGCACAACGGGAATGCTCAGTTGAGAGATGTCTGAGATCCAAGAGAACGCACAGCGACTCGTTGCCGAAGGGAAGGGGATCCTTGCCGCCGACGAGAGCACCGGGACGATGGACAAGCGCCTGAAGGCCGTCGACGTCGAGCCGAGCGAGGAGGCGCGCCGCGCCGTCCGCGAGCTGCTCTTCACGACCGACGGCGCAGCCGAGCAGATCAGCGGCGTGATCCTCTACGACGAGACGTTTCGCCAGAGCGCGGCCGACGGCACGCCGTTTCCGCAGCTGCTCGAGCGCCAGGGCATCGTCCCCGGCATCAAGGTCGACACGGGCGCCAAGCCGCTGGCCGGCGCCGACGGCGAGACCGTCACCGAGGGCCTCGACGGGCTGCGCGAGCGCCTCGCCGAGTACCACGAGGGCGGCGCGCGCTTCGCGAAATGGCGCGCGGTGCTGGCGATCGACGATCGGCGGCCGAGCCGCTACTGCGTGCAGGCCAACGCGCACGCGCTCGGCCGCTACGCGGCGCTCTGCCAGGAGGCGAAGATCGTGCCGATCGTCGAGCCGGAGGTGCTGATGGACGGGGACCACACGATCGACCGCTCCGAGCAGGTCACCGGCGAGGTGCTGGCGGCCGTCTTCGCCGAGCTGCGCGAGCAGCGCGTCGAGCTCGAGGGGATCCTGCTGAAGCCGAACATGGTGCTCGCGGGCTACGACTGCCACGAGCAGCCGAGCGAGGAAGAGGTCGCCGAACGGACGCTGCGCTGCCTGCGTCGACACGTGCCGGCGGCCGTCCCCGGCATCGTCTTCCTGTCCGGTGGCCAGAGCGACGAGCACGCGACGAACCGGCTCAACCTCATGAACCGGATGGGCGCCCAGCCCTGGCAGGTCAGCTTCTCCTACGGCCGCGGGCTACAGGCCGCGGCGCTGGCGACCTGGCGCGGTGAGCCCGACAACGTCGCGGCCGCCCAGCGCCTGTACCGCCACCGCGCCCGCTGCACCGGCGCGGCGCGGCGCGGTAAGTACTCCCCGGAGATGGAGCACGAGCTCGCGCCATCGTCTTGAGCACCGCGGCCGCGGCGGCGGAGATCTCGAGCTGGATAGCTGACTGGGCGCGGCGCGATCCCGCCGCGCTGGCGATCCGCTTCGAGGACCTCGAGATCAGCTACGCGGCGATGGAGCAGCGCGTGGCGCGGCTGGCGGGCGCGCTCGACGACCGTGTTGGCATCGCCGAGGGCGACCGCGTCGCCTACCTCGGGCGCAACGCGCCCGAGCTGCTCGACCTGCTGTTCGCGTGCGCGCGCCTGGGAGCGATCCTCGTCCCGCTCAGCGCGCGGATGCCGGCGCCGGAGCTCGAGGTCGTGCTCGCGAACACCGAGCCCAAGGCGCTGCTCGCCGAGGCCGAGCTCGCGCCGACGGCGACCGAGGCCGGCGCCGCGCTCGAGCTGCGCGTGATCGCGTTCGGCGGCCGCGATCGGGCCGACGGTCTGGCGGCGCTGCTCGAGGGCGCGCCCGCGATGCGCTGCGATCGTGACCGTCCGCTGCGGACGCCGCTGGGGATCATCAACACCTCGGGTACGACCGGGCCGACGAAGGGCGCCGTGCTGACCCACGAGATGTTCCATTTCAACGCGCTGAACGTCGCCGCCGCCGTTGGCATCGGGGCCGGCGACGAGGTCCTGACGAACGGGCCGCTGTTCAACACCGGGCCGATGAACATCCTCACGACGCCCGCGCTCGCCGCGGGCGCGACGGTGACGATCCAGCGCGAGTTCGAACCGGCTGCGATGCTCGAGGAGATCGAACGCCGCCGGATCACGCTCGCGATCTCGGCGCCCGCGATGACGAAGGCGCTGGTCGCCGATCCGCGCTGGGAGACGACCGACCTGTCGAGCCTGCGCTGCGTGATCACCGGCTCGGCGACCGTGCGCGAGGACGTGCTCGCGCCGTGGTTCGAACGTGGCGTCACCGTCCTGCAGGACTACGGGCTGACCGAGGCGATGCCCGTCGTGACGATCGTCCCGCTACACGACGCCCACCGGCTGCGGGCGACGGCGGGCCTGCCGGCTCCGCATTGCCGGGTGCGGATCGCCGCCGGCGATGGTTCGCCGCTGCAGCGCGGCGAGGTCGGCGAGGTGCTCGTGCAGGGCCCGACCGTGATGCCCGAGTATTGGCGCAGCCCGGAGGCGACGCGCGAGGTGTTTCACGACGACGGCTGGCTGCGCACCGGCGACGTCGGGCAGCTCGATGCCGACGGCGTGCTGTCGATCCTCGACCGCATCAAGCACGTCATCATCGTCGGCAGCTGCAACGTCTATCCGGCCGACGTCGAGGCCGTGCTCGCGAGCTGCGCGGAGATCACCGAGGCCGCCGTGATCGGGCGCCCCGACGACGAGCTCGGCGAGGTGCCGGTCGCGTTCGTCGTCCTGCAGCGGCCCGACGCGATGACCGCCGACGACGTCAAGGCCCTCTTCGAAGGACAGCTGGCGGCCTACAAGCACCCGCAGGACGTGATCTTCACCGAAGCCCTTCCGCGCAACGCGATCGGGAAGGTGCAAGCCGAAGAACTCCGCAGCCTGCTGTAGCGCCGGCCGGCGTCAGCGCG
>CAVYAX010000056.1:0-9105 GCA_963766525.1 uncultured Actinomycetes bacterium | reverse complement strand
CGGCCGATTCGGGCTACCACTCATACCAGGAGATGTCCGACGAAACGGCTGCGATCGCCGCTGCGCACCCGGCGATCGTCAGCCGCCGGAGCCTCGGGACGTCCTATCAGGGCCGCCAGATCTGGGCGCTGAAGATCTCCGACAACGTGGCCGCCGACGAGTCCGAGCCCGAGCTCCTCTTCACGCACAACCAGCACGCGCGCGAGCACCTCACCGTCGAGATGGCGATGTACCTGCTCAACGAGCTGTCGAGCAAGTACGGCACCGATTCGCGGATCACGAGCGTGGTCAACACGCGCGAGATCTGGATCGTGCCGAGCATCAACCCCGACGGCGCCGAGTTCGACGTCTCCACCGGCTCGTACGCGATGTGGCGCAAGAACCGCCAGCCGAACGCCGGCTCGACCGCGGTGGGCACCGACCTGAACCGCAACTGGGACTGGATGTGGGGCTGCTGCGGCGGCTCGAGCGGGACGTTCTCGTCGGAGACCTACCGCGGCGCCACGGCGTGGTCGGCGCCCGAGACGAGGGTCATACGCGACTTCGTCAACTCGCGCATCGTCGGCGGCGTGCAGCAGATCAAGGCCGGCATCGACTTCCACACGTACTCCGAGCTCGTCCTGTGGCCCTACGGATACACGACCGCCAACACGGCGGCCGGGCTGACCGCCGACGACGAGGCGACGTTCAGGACGCTTGGCGTCAACATGGCCTCCACGAACGGCTATACGCCCGAGCAGGCGAGCGACCTCTACATCACCGACGGCTCGATCGACGACTGGCTGTGGGGCCAGCACAAGATCTTCGGCTACACGTTCGAGATGTTCCCGACGACGTCGAGCCCCGGCTTCTATCCGGCCGACGAGAACATCCCCGCGCAGACGTCGCGCAACCGCGAGGCCGTACTGAGGCTGGCGGAGACGGCCGACTGCATGTATCGCGTGATCGGCAAGGAGACGCAGTACTGCGGCCTGCAGGGGGCGGTCTACTCCGACGACTTCGAGGCGGGGCGTGGCTGGGTGGCCGGCACCACCGGCGCGACGGCCGGGCGCTTCGAGCGCGGTGATCCGGCGGCGACGACCTCGAGCGGAGCCAAGCAGCTCGGCACGACCGTCAGCGGGCTCAACGATCTCGTCACCGGGCGGCTCGCGGGGGCCTCCGCGGGCGAGCACGACATCGACGGCGGTGTCACGTCGATCGCCTCGCCGTCGATCGCGCTGGCCGCCGGCTCGAACTACACGCTGAGGTTCTCGTACTACCTGGCGCACGGCACGAACTCGTCGTCCGCCGACTACCTGCGCGTGAAGGTCAACGGCACGACCGTGCTCCAGGAGCTCGGGGCGGCGGACGACGACGACGCCGTGTGGGCGACGGCCAACGTCAACCTCAGCGCATACGCCGGCCAGTCGGTGCAGATCGTCGTCGAGGCGGCCGACCTGTCGACGGCAAGCCTCGTCGAGGCGGCGGTCGACGACGTCCGGATCACGCAGGGGTAGGGTCGAGCGAGCGAGCCTCATACCGCCGAGAGGGAACGAGTGACGAGAGTCCGGGCATCCGTGCCCGGACTTTCGAGACGGGGTGCTTTCGCCGTCATCCGGCGGCGGGTCGCTTCGCGACCTAGCGGCCCACTAGCCCGAAGGTGACCCGCCTGCGACGACTTCGGCGGCCAACCGGAGCACTAGAACGTGACGGTCCAGCCCTCGCGCTGCGCGTCGGCGGCGGTGTAGGCGACCCCGCCGGCCTTCAGCCCCGCGGCGTCGAGCAGCGTGATCGTCCCGCCGCCGTTGCCCAGCACGACGCGATCGGCGATCGCCACGCGGCGCGTGTCGCCGGCCGCCAGCGGGCCGCCGGGCACCGGGCACGTCTGTCCGCCGCGGTCGGCGATCCGCCAGCCGGTCAGGTCGATCTCCGCCGGCGAGGCGTTGAGCAGCAGCACGCTCTCGGCCTCCGGGGCCGGGCCGGGCGGGTTGACCATCGCGGCGACGATGCGCACCGCGCCGGGCGCCTCGACGGGGCGGCCCGCCGCGTCCAGCGGCTGACCGGTCACGTCGTCGGTGTGGAAGGCCTGGCTCTGGAAGGCGAGGAAGATCGCCACCCAGCGCTCCGGCGCCGGGAAGCGCACGAGCAGCGCGCCGTCCTGGCGCACGCCGTTGTCGCGCTGAAACGGCGGCGCGCTGCCCTGGTTCATGTGGATGTCGTGCACGCCGTTGGCGGGCTCGAAGCCGAAGACGTCGTCGGTCACGCCGTCGTCGGGGCCCCAGCGCTGGCCGAACGCGAAGACCGTCGCCGCGGGGTCGGCGATCGCGCGCCGCAGCCAGTGATCGAGCAGGTCGGCGAGGTCGTTGTCGGGGCCCTCGAGGGCGGGCGGCAGCAGCCGCATCCGCGCGCGATCGAACAGGTTGGCGCGGATGTAGTCCAGGTGCGGTCCGTCCGCCCCGGGCGCGAGCGGATGCCAGCCGGAGGCCAGCGCCGCGAGCGCCGGGGTGACGGGGTGGCGGAAGTCGTCCTCGACGATGTACAGCAGCTCCGACGGCGCCTGGCGCGACTCGACGTTGACCGCCACGCGCCAGTGCTCGCCGCCGGCGTCGACGAGGTGCACCTGGAGGTGCGGCGTGTCCGTGCCGTCCTCGCGGCGTGTCTCGAGCGCGCGTGCGGCGAGCACGCCGTAGCCATCGAGCGCCATGGGTGTGCATCTTGACCGATGATGAGGGTCGATCCCTCATGCGCCGTGCGGCGTCCGCCGCGAGCCTGCGCCTCACATCCACTCGCTTACGAACGAAGGGCACGCAACCATGTACGAAGAGGGAGCGCAGCTGCGCACGGCGGTCGACGGCCGCAACGACGGGGTCTACGCCACGCGCGGTTACGCGGCCGGCGACATGGTGCTGCGGGGCGTGCCCGGACGCCCGGCCCCCGGCAACCACTCGCACGCCAACCAGGTGTCGCTGACCGAGTGGGTGTTCGAGGACGGCCTCGGGCAGAAGGTCAACCACTCCTGCGATCCCAACTGCGGGGTACGCGTCAACGCAGCGGTCGACGGATTCGACTTCGTCGCGCTGCGGCCGATCGGCGCCGACGAGGAGATCACGTTCGACTACGCCATGCGCAACTACGCGATCGAGCACTTCCCGGACCGCTGCCTCTGTGGCACTGCCGAGTGCCGGGGCGTCGTGACCGGCTGGAAGGACCTGCCGGAGGCACGCAAGGCGGCCTACGGCGATCTCGTCGCGCCGTATCTGCGTGCGGCGGACCGGGCGCGCGCGCAGACGGCCGGCGCGCAGTAGCGCACGTCGGCTCGCCGCAACGAGGGCTCAGGTCGCCGCGGGCGGGCCGCTCGACGCGAGCAGCCGCGCGTCGACGACCGCCTCGGCCGCCTGCGCCGAGCGCACGTGCCCCGTCACGGCGCTGAGGAACGGCTCGCGCGCGACCACGTACAGCAGGCCGTCGGTCTCGGCGAGCACGGCCGCCGTGCGCGGCACGTCGCGCAGGAGGGCGATCTCGCCGAAGTAGTCGCCGGGGCCGAGCCGCCGCACGATCGGCCCGGCCTGCGCCTCGAAGGTCCCGTCGGCGATGACGTAGAACCGCGAGCCGACGTCGCCCACGCGCAGGACCTGCTCGCCGGCGCGCACGGTCTGCGGCGCCGCGCGCAGCGCGATCGTCTCGACGGTGGCGAGCGGCAGCGGGGCGAAGAGGTCGACGGCGCGCAGCACCGCCAGCTCGCGTTCGGGCACGACGGCGCGGCTGTCGAGGCGCTGCGTCGCGCGCCAGCGGGCGATCACGACGACCGGCAGGATCAGCGCGACGACGAGCAGCGCGCCGCGGACCTCGAGCGCCGCGATCAGCAGCGGCGCCGCGAGGGCGCCGAGCGCCACCGCCGCCTGCGCGCCCGCCTCGGCGACGCCGAACACGCGGCCGAGGCTCTCGTCGGAGGCCAGGCGCTGCAGGAGCGTCTGGCCGGCGGTCTCGGCGATCGCCCAGCCGACGCCCAGCACCGCGAAGGCGATGATCGCGACCGCCGGCGCGGCCGCGGCGGCGAGGATCGCCAGCGGGACCGCGATGCAGGCGGCGCTCGCGTCCAGGGCGGTCGAGAAGCGGCCCCGCGCGAGCAGCGCCAGCGCGGCGAAGCCGCCCGCCACGCCGCCCGCGCCCCAGGCGGCGTTGAGCACGCCGACCCCGCCCGTGCCCAGCTCGACGAGCTCGATCGCGACGACGACCATCAGCACGTCGAGCACGCCGTAGACGAAGGCGATCGCCGCCAGCACGCCGGTCGCGTCGCGCAGCGCCGGTGTCGCGCGGACCTCGCGCAGCCCGAGCAGCAGCTCGGCCGCGAGCCCGGCACCCGCCCGGGGCGCACGGTGCGCGGGCAGCGCGTCGGCGGTCATCCCGGCGAGGGCGAGCAGCGCGGCGGCGGAGGCGAGCAGGGCGACCGCGAAGCCTGCGGCCACCGACAGCCCGGCGGCCGCCGCGCCGCCCGCCAGCGCGCCGATGCAGTACGCGGCGTTGGCGGCGCCCTGGCGGATGCCGTTGACGACGGCGAGCTCGCGCGGGTTGCGCACGAGGCTCGGCAGGAGCGCGGCCTGCGCCGGTCCCTGGCCGCTCACGAGCACCGAGACGGCGGCGGCGAGCACGAGGATGAGCGCGAGCGGCGCGTCGAGCGCGGCAACGGCGGCGAGCCCGGCGAGCAGCACCGTGGCCGCGCCGGTGAGCGCCAGCAGGACGGCGCGGCGGGGGCGGCGGTCGGCAAGCAGGGCCGTGCCCGGGCCGGCGATCGCGCCGGGCAGCACGCGGGCGATCACGGCCAGCGTGACGGCGCCGGTGCCGCCGGCCCGGTAGGCGGCGATCGCCAGCACGACGGTGAACGCCCACAGCGCCAGCGACATCGCCGCGCAGGCGATCACGTAGAGGCGCAGCTCGCGGGTGGCGAGCCCCTCCCGAAGTGCATCCCCGCCGCGCACGCGGCGACCCTACCGCCGCGCCCCGCCGGTTCGCGCGGTTGGCGCGTCGGCGCTCCTCATCGGAGGGATCAGCGTGCGGCCGGGCGGGAACCCCACGCCCAGGCCAAGGAGACGCGATGAACGAGAGAACCAGTCAGACACGCGTGCGGCAGACCGACGCTGGGCCCGCGCCGGAGAGCCCGACCGATCTGGGCGGCCGCTCGCGGCGCGCGGTGCTCAAGCGCGCCGTGCGCGAGTTCCGGGAGGACAACCTCACCGACTGGGCGGCGGCCCTGACGTACTACTCGATCCTCGCGATCTTCCCGGCGATCCTCGCGCTCATATCGGTGCTTGGCCTGCTCGGGGACTCCGCGACCCAGACGCTGCTGGACAACATGCAGCAGATCGCCCCGGGGCCGGCACAGGAGATCTTCAGCGACGCGATCACGAACCTGCAGAGCCACCAGAGCGCGGCCGGCGTGCTGTTCTTCGTGGGGCTCGGCCTCGCGCTGTGGTCGGCGTCGGGCTACGTCGCGGGCTTCATGCGCGCCTCCAACGACATCTGGGACGTCGAGGAGGGGCGACCGATCTGGAAGACGCTGCCGACCCGGCTGCTCACGACGCTCGTCCTGCTCATCATGCTGGCCGCCGTCACCGTCGCGGTGACGTTCACGGGGCCGCTCGCCGAGCAGGCCGGCAAGCTGCTCGGCGTGGAGAGCAGCGCCGTCGCGGTCTGGGACATCGCGAAGTGGCCGCTGATCCTCGTCGTCGTCATGGCGATGTTCGCGATCCTCTACTGGGCGGCGCCGAACGTCAAGCACCCGCACATCCGCTGGGTCAGCCCGGGCGGCGTGGCCGGCGTCATCATCTGGATCCTCGCCTCGGGCGCGTTCGCGCTGTACGTCGCGAACTTCGCGTCCTACAACAAGACGTACGGCGCGCTGGGCGGCGTCATCGTCTTCCTCGTGTGGCTGTGGATCACGAACATCGCCGTCCTGCTCGGCGCCGAGCTCGACGCGGAGCTCGAGCGCGAGCGCCAGATCGAGGCCGGCCAGCCGGAGGAGCAGGAGCCGTTCCTCGAGCCGCGCGACACGCGCAAGATGAAGCACGCGTAGCCGCGGCTGCTCGTACGGACGCCGCGCTCGGGATCGGCTGAATATGTAGGTTGTCCCTCTGATGGGGGTGGGTGGCCAGGGCGGCTCAGACGATCCACTCGGAATGGATGCCGAGGCGATGCGGGCGCTCGGCTACCGCACCGTCGACATGCTGGTCGCGCGGCTGACCGACCCGACGATCCCGCCCCTGCGCCGCGCGACCCCCGCCGAGATGCGCGCGCGCCTGTCGGAGCCGGCGCCGCAGGACGGGCAGGACTTCGAGGCGATCGTCGAGCGCCTCGAGCGCGACGTGCTGCCGTTCATGAGCCGCGGCGACCATCCCGGGTTCTTGGCGTTCATCCCATTCTCCGGCACGTGGCCCGGCGCGCTCGGGGACTTCGTGGCGAGCGCCTGCAACGTCTACGCCGGGTCGTGGATGGAGTCGGCCGGCCCGACGCAGCTCGAGCTCGAGGTGCTGAGCTGGTTCAAGGCATGGATCGGCTATCCGGCCGACGCGGGCGGGATCCTCGTCGGGGGCGGCTCCGCCGCGAACCTCACGGCGCTGGCCTGCGCGCGCGAGTCGCTCGTCGGCGCGATGACAACCGACGTCGTCGGCTACGTCTCCGACCAGGCCCACTCCTCGCTCGGCCGCGCGGCGCGCGTGCTCGGCTTTCGCCCCGAGCAGGTGCGTGTGCTGCCCCACGACGCCGGCTTCCGGCTCGCCCCGCGCGCGGTCGCGGCCGCGATGGATGCCGACGTGCGCGCGGGCCGGCGGCCGCTGTTCGTCGTGGCGACCGCGGGGACCACGAACACGGGGTCGATCGATCCGCTGGACGAGCTCGCCGATCTGTGCCGCGAGCGGGGGGTGTGGCTGCACGTCGACGCGGCGTATGGCGGCTTCGCCGCTCTGACGAGTCGCGGGCGCGGGCTGCTGCGCGGCATCGAGCGGGCGGACTCGGTGACGCTCGATCCGCACAAGTGGCTCTACCAGCCGTATGAGTGCGGCGCGCTGCTCGTCCGCGACGACCACACGCTGCGCGCAGCGTTTCAGATGACGCCCGACTACCTGCAGGACTCCGAGGAGGCGGACGAGGAGGTCAACCTCTCCGATCGCGGCGTCCAACTGACGCGCAGCTCACGGGCGTTCAAGGTGTGGCTGTCGTTGCAGTACTTCGGCGAGCGTGCGTTCCGGGAGGCGATCGACCGCTCGCTGGACCTCGCCCATCTCGTGTGGGAGCGCGTCGAGGCCGGCGAGGACCTCGAGCTCATGGCCCCGCCGTCACTGGGAATCGTCTGCTTCCGACGCCGCTTCGCGGGCCTGGTGTCCGACGAGGACGAGGCCGACCGGCGCAACGCCGCGCTCGTCGCCGGGCTCGAACGCAGCGGCCTGGGGCTCGTCTCGTCGACGGTGCTGCGCGGGCGCTACGCGCTGCGCGTCTGCGTCATGAACCACACGACGACACGCGCCGACGTCGAGCGCGTCATGGACTTCTTCGAGACGTGCGAGCCCGAGGCGCTGTCCGCCGAGGCGGCGGCGGTGACGTACCGCCGCGACCGCGACATGCGCCAAGCCCCCCTGCGCCGCCGCGGTCCGTCGAGCGAGGCGTCCGGCGTCGCCGGCGACGCGCTCGCCGGCGTGCCGCTGTTCTCCGGGTTGGACGACGACGCCTGTGCGCGCGTGGCGCAACTGACCCAACTCGAGACGCGTGCCCCGGGCGAGATGATCGTCGAACAGTGGGACGCGGCGCTGGACTTCTACGTCATCGTCGACGGTGACGTCGAGGTGCTGATCGACGAGGCCGCGGTCAATCGATTGAGCGAGGGCGAGTTCTTCGGCGAGCTCGCGGCGCTGGACTGGGGCGGCGGCTTCGGCTACCCGCGAATCGCCTCGGTGCGGGCGCTGACCGCCGTGACGCTGCTCACGTTCCCCGCGGGCGCGCTCAACGAGCTTGCGCGTGAGCACCCGCAGATCGCCGGCGAGATCCGCCGGGTGGGGACGGCCCGGCTGCACGGGCGCGGCGCGCCCCCGTGAGCGTCTCGCGCCCGTCGGTCGGAACCGTGGTGTGGTGCATCTTCTGCGCCGCCGTCGCGGGCTACGTCTGGTTCGGCGCGGATGACCCGGACGCCGAGGAGCGCACGAGCTGCTCCCATGCCGGCGCGCCGACGAACATCCTCACTGTCAAGGTCGAGGGTGACTCCACCGGGGAGATCATTCGGCGGGGCCGCCGGATCGACGTGAGCGGGGGTGACGGTTCGCGGCGCACCTGCGCGGGCCGGTTGCCGGAGACGACGTCGTCACCGGTGCCGTCACGGACGACATCCTCGACGGAGGACCCGGAGACGATCGCGTCGACGGAGGGCGCGGGGACGACGAGATCAAGGGCGGGGCGGGCCGGGATCGACTGGTGGGGGGGCCGGGGCCGGACACCATCACGTCGCGCGACTCCTCGAGTGATGTCGTCTCCTGCGGTCCCGGGAACGACAGCGTCAAGCGCGACGCGCGCGACGAGGTGAGCGGCTGCGAGCGAGGTGGCGGCGGGTAGCTCGTCGGCGGAGTGTGTCGAATACCTCGCGGCGAACGCGAGGTATTCGACGCACCCTTGCGGCGGTGCGGGGCTCAGCGGCGGCTGAGCACGACGACCGGGATCTCGCGGTCGGTCTTGGCCTGGTACTCGTCGTAGGCGGGCCAGACCTCCTTCATCATCGACCACAGGCGGCTGCGCTCCTCGCCGTCGGCGGTCGTCGCCACGACGGGCACCACGTCCGCCTCGACCTGGATCGTCACCTCGGGGTCGGCCTCCAGGTTCAGGTACCAGGCCGGATGCTCGGGCGCCCCGCCCTTGGAGGCGATCACGATCCAGCGGCCGTTGTCGGTGCGGTGGATCAGCGGCGTCGTGCGCTCCTCGCCGGAGGAGCGGCCCGTGGTCGTCAGCAGCAGGACCGTCGCCCCGCGCCAGCGATAGCCGCGCTCGCCGCCGGTCTCGCGATACACGCGCACATGCTCGGCCCCGAAGAGCTCGTCGTCGGCCTGGCTCATCGGCGCAGTGTAAGTCAGGGGTGTGTGTTCACTCCGCCAA
>CAVYAX010000055.1:0-24389 GCA_963766525.1 uncultured Actinomycetes bacterium | reverse complement strand
GCGTTTCTTCGAATACGAAGCCCGCGAGATCGTCAAGCGCGCGGGCATCCCAGTCACGGACTTCGGTTTTACGACCGACGCGGCCGAGGCCAAGACGATCGCGGAGCGCATCGGAGGGCCGACGGTCATCAAGTCGCAGGTCCTGACCGGCGGCCGGATGAAGGCCGGCGGCGTGAAGTTCGCCGACACGCCGGAGGAGGCCGAGTCCTACGCCGCCGACATCCTGAAGCTCGAGATCAACGGCCAGCAGCCGCGCGGCGTGCTCGTCGATCCGAAGGCCGACGTCAAGCAGGAGTATTACGCGGGCGTCGTCTGGGACGGCGTCGCGAAGAAGCCCGTGATCCTCTTCAGCGACATGGGCGGCATCGACATCGAGGAGGTCGCACGCGACCACCCCGACCACGTCGGGCGCGTCCATCTCTCGAACATCCTCCCGCTCTCAGACTTCCAGGCGAAGGAGTGCATCGCGCAGACGGGCGTCACCGGCACGGCGCTGCAGCGCCTCACCCCGATCGTCCGCAAGCTCGCGCAGCTGTTCGTCGACAACGACATGACGCTCGCCGAGATCAACCCGCTCGCCGAGATGCACGACGGGACGTTCGTCGCGCTCGACGCGCACATGGACATCGAGAACGAGGCCCGCGGGCGCCACAAGCAGCTGCTGAAGGACCTCGGCGTCGGCGACGACGAGACCCGCGAGGCGCGCGAGCCCACCACATTCGAGCTCGCCGGCGAGCAAGTCGACAGCTCGAGTCACCGCGGCGTCGCCGGCAACGTCACGGAGTTCGACGGCAACATCGGCCTCGTCATCGGCGCGGGCGGCGGCTCGCTGACGCTCTTCGACGCGATCCGCGCGCACGGCGGCAAGCCCGCGAACTACTGCGAGATCGGCGGCAACCCCGACGTGCAGAAGACGTGCGGCCTGGCGAAGCTCGTGCTGACCAAGCCCGGCGTCGACAAGATCGCCGTGATGATGTCGATCGTCTCCAACACCCGCGTGGACATCGTCGCGCGCGGCGTGATCAAGGCCTGCCTCGAGCTCGGCATGGATCCGGCGGAGAAGATCGCGATCTTCCGCATCCCCGGCGCCTGGGAGGAAGAGGGCTTCAAGATCCTCGAGAAGTACGGCATCGAGTACGCCGATCGCTCCGTCTCGATGCACGAGGCCGCGCGACGCGCCGTCGCGAAGATCGCCGGTCCCGAGGCGGTGGCAGCCACATGAGCATTCTCGTCGACGCCGATACGACGTTCATCGTCCAGGGCATCACCGGCCGCGAGGCCGTCAACCTGACCCGCGAGTGCCTCGACTACGGCGCAGGCGCGAAGATCGTCGGCGGCGTCACGCCCGGCCGGCTCGGTCGCGACGTCCACGGCGTCAAGGTCTATGACACGGTCGCGCAGGTCGTCGAGGCGCACGGCGGCCCGATCGACGGCTCGGTCGTCACCGTCCCCCCCGCCTTCACGAAGGATGCCGTCTTCGAGGCGATCGAGAACGGCGTCAAGCTCATCGTCGTCGTCACCGAGCGCATCCCGCGCCGCGACGTCGCGCAGATGGTCGAGCTCGCGACGCTGCGGGGCGCGCGCATCATCGGCCCCAACTGCCTCGGCATGATCGTCCCGGACGTCGTCAAGATGGGCGGCATCGGCGGCCCGGCGCGCAACGCAAAGCAGGCCTACACGCCCGGCCCGATCGGCGTCATCAGCCGCTCCGGCGGCATGACGACGGAGATGTCGAGCACGCTCTCCGCCGCTGGCCTAGGCCAGTCGACCGCCGTCTCGATCGGCGGCGACGCGATCATCGGCTCGACCTACGCCGAGCTCATGCCGCTCTTCGAACAAGACCCCCAGACCGAGGGGATCGTCATCTATACCGAGCCCGGCGGCCGGATGGAAGCCGAGCTCGCAAAGTGGGTCACGGAGACCGGGTGCACGATGCCGATCGTCGCGTTCATGGCCGGGCGCTTCATGGACGAGATGCCGGGGATGAGCTTCGGCCACGCCGGCACGATCGTCGAAGGCAAGGAGGACACCGCGAGCGAGAAGATCGCGCGCCTCGCCGAGGCCGGCATCACGGTCGCGGAGGAGATCTCGGAGATCCCGGAGATCATGAAAGACAAGCTCGCGGCCCTGAGGAGCGCGGCATGAGGTCCGATGCCATCTTCATCGCGGTCGAGGTCGACGACGCGGCGCTCGCCAAGCACCCCGAGCTGCCGGCGCACCTGACGCAGGTCTGCCCCGTGGACATCTACCGCGAAGCCGAGGGCGGCGGCCTGCAGATCGTCGAAGAGAACGTCGACGAGTGCGTCCTCTGCGGCCTCTGTCTCGCCAAGTCCGACGGCGCCGTCAAGGTCATCAAGCTCTACGACGACGGCGCGGTGCTCACCACGTAGCGCACGTCACGCCTTGAGCTCGGCCGGCGTCATGCCGGGCGGGCCGAGCAACTCGATGCCGTGCTCGGCCGCGAGCTGAGCCGCGCGCGCGATGTCGGGCGGCCCGTCGAGCACCGGCAGGCGGTGCTCTGAGGCGGACGTGCCGAAGCTCCTCACGAAGTCCTCGAACCCCGCCGGCAACATCGTGACGAGGCCGTGCAGCGCGGTCGGGCCCGTGACCTGGAACGTGTGTGGCACACCTCGCGGTCCGTGCGCGCTGTCGCCCGGCCCGAGGACGTGCTTGTCGTCTCCGACCCAGATCGTCTGCTCGCCCTCGATGACGTACCAGCCCTCGTCGAGGTCGCGGTGGACATGCAGCGGCGTTCCGGAGCCCGCGGGTGCCCAGAACTCGCACAGCGAGTACGAGCCGCCTGTGCGCTCTCCCGGGACCAGCACGTCCATCAGCTGATCGAAGAACCAGTAGGACTCCATCGCGTTCGAACCCTACCGGCCGATCATGCCGGCGGTGCGTACCGCAACTTGAGCATCGCGATGTCGTCGAAGCGCAAGGCGTCCCCGGCCATGGTCGCCGTGACGTGCTCGAGGCACGCCTCGAGCCCGGGCGGAGCGCCGTGCACCGCCTTTCGCAGCGCCTCGAGCCGGTTGATGATCCCGTCGTCGCGGCGCTCGACGAGGCCGTCCGTGTAGAGGAGCAGGCGCTCCCCGGCCTGAAGGGTGAGCCGCCCCTGCGGGATCGCGGCGCCCGCGGGCAGCGTCCCGAGCGGCGTGGATCGCGCCCCGTCGAGGTACGACGACTCGCCGTCGCGGCCGATGCGCAGAACGGGCAGATGACCCGCGCTGACGTAGCGCACCTCACCCGTGGCGAGATCGAGGTCGAGGTAGACGAGCGTCGTGCTCAGCCCCTCGGCGAGGTGGTCGGTCATGTGATGCAGCTTGCGCACCACCTCGGCCGGCTCGAGCCCGTCGATCGCGTAGGCGCGCAGCGCGGTGCGGAGCTGGCTCATCGTCACGGCCGCCTCGATGCCACGCCCGACGACGTCGCCGATGACGACGCCGACGCGACCGCACGGAAGCGGGATGACGTCGTACCAGTCGCCACCCACCTCGGTCTCCCGGCTGCCCGGCAGGTAGCGCACGGCGAGCTCGATCCCGTCGATCTCGGGCAGCTGGCTTGTGATCATGCTGCGCTGCAGGGTCTGGGCGAGGCGGCGCTCCCCGATGCTCTGCACCATGCCGATGAGGTACTGCGGCGCCCCGCTGTCGTCGCGGAAGATGCCGGCGGTGAGCTCCGCCCAGATCGTCTCGCCGTCCGGGGCGATGTACCGCTTCTCGAAGCTGTACTCGTCCGACTCCCCCGCGAGCAGCCGGAGCATCGCGTGCTCGGAGTCGCCGGCGTCCTCCGGATGGGTGATGTCCATCGGGGTCGCGCCGATGAGCTCCTCGCGCGTGCGGCGTACCGTCCGGCAGTACGCGTCGTTGACCTGGACGTAGCGGCCGGCGAGGTCGGTCAGCGCCATGCCGACCGGCGCCTGCTGGAAGGCGATCCGGAAGCGCTCCTCGCTCGCGCGCAGCGCTGCCTCCGCCGCATGCTCACGCGTCATGTCGCGCGCGATCGTGGCGTAGAAGTCGACCTCGCCATCCGGTCCGGTGTGCGCCACGACGACCTGCGAGACGGGGATCTCATGCCCGTCTCGATGCAGGCGCCCGCCGTCGCCGCGCCAGATCCCGTCGCGCCGGGCGATGGGGAACGCGTGCTTGCGCACGAGCTCGCGGGCCCAGGCAGGCGAGAACTCGCCGGCTCGGCGTCCCCGGATGTCCTCGTCGAGGCCCATGCCGACCATGCGCCGGCCGCCCGCGTTGAC
Source organism: uncultured Actinomycetes bacterium (assembly GCA_963766525.1). Taxonomy (GTDB): domain Bacteria; phylum Actinomycetota; class Thermoleophilia; order Solirubrobacterales; family Solirubrobacteraceae; genus CADCVQ01. Next base: position 20,137 of record CAVYAX010000055.1, on the reverse strand, counting down.
GTACACGAGGTTCTGGTCGCGATCGGCGATCGACACCCAGTCCGACGTCGCCTCGAGCACGGCGCCGTAGTGCTTCTCGGTCGTGCGAGCGGCGAGATCGTCGTAGACGACGAGCACGGCGTCGCCGAGCCGAGACGCCGTCAGCTGGAAGCTGCCCGAGAACTCGGGGTTCCCCTCGAACCGCTCGCCGTAGTCGATCGCGGTCCGTAGCGGCTCGCCGGTCACGAGCACGACGACGAACGCGTCGAAGAGCGTGCCCGGTACCGCCCACGGGCCCTCGAGGACGCGCCGGCCCAGCAGCCTCGAGATCGGCATCCCCGCGGCGTAGCCCGCCCACGCGTTGACGTAGTCGAAGACGAGGTCCACGACGCCGCCGGACGCGTCGCGCAGCGGCCGCAGCAGCACCGCCCCGACCGGCAGGTCGTCGAGCGCGGCGAGCGCGCGCATGCCGGCCACGGCCGTGGCGGCCGGATCGGGTGCTTCCCTGTCGGACTGCAACATTGCCCTGTTGGTTGTGCCGGGCACCCCACCTCGCCCTCCGTGACGCGTCGAAACAGCTTAGTCGGCGACGGCCCGTCAGAGGAGATTCTTCAGCTGCGCCTCGAGCGCCTTGTCGAGGTCCGACTCCGCGTCGTCGTCCACGTTGGGGACGACGCGCAGGGTCGGCGGCTCGGGAGCCGCGGTGCGGGCGAAGAACTCGGTCGGCGTGGCGGCGCCGGGGCGCGCGAGGACGCGCACGAGCGCGTCCACGACCTCCGGGTCGAACTGCGTCCCGGCGCAGTCGCGCAGCTCCTTGATGGCCGCCTCGGGCGTTTGCGCGCGGCGGTAGGGGCGCGTCGTCGTGATCGCGTGGAACGTGTCGGCGACCGAGACGATGCGCGCCGGCAGCGGCACCGCCTCACCGGCGGTCCCGTCGGGATAGCCCTTGCCGTCCCAGCGCTCGTGCGAGGCGCGGACGATCTGGCCGACGTCGGTCATGCTGCCGCCGACCTTGTCGAGCATCCGCTGGCCCGCGATCGTGTGCTGACGCATGACCTCCCACTCGTCGTCGTCGAGCGGCCCCGGCTTGTTGACGATCGACTTCGGCACGGCGATCTTGCCGACGTCGTGCAGGAGCGCGCCGAACTCGACGAGCCGGCGGTCGTCCTCGTCGAGCCCCAGCTCGTCCGCGATCTCGAGCGACAGCGCGATGACGCCGTAGCTGTGCTCGCCGGTGTACTCGTCGTCGGCCACGATGACCTCGCCGAGCAAGAACGCCGTGCCGCGATAGGCGGCCGACAGCTCGATCGCCTGGTCGATGCGCGCGGCGCGCTCGCGCGCGAAGACCCGCAGAAGCCCGGCCAGCGGCAGCACGAGCAGGAACGCCAGCGGCGCGTCCTGCGCGACGACGGCCGCCATGAAGCCGACCGGCGTCAGGAGGACGTCGACGAGGAACAGCAGACCGACCATCCGCAGGTACAGCCGCGGCTTGACCCCGAGGACCAGCCACTCGCGCGCGGCGCCGATGATGGTGTCGCCGACGAACTGGCTGGCGAGCGCGAGGACGTAGAGCGGCCACTGGTCCCAGGCGGGGCTGTCGACGTTGCCGAGCGACAGCACGAGCGCCGGCCCGACCGCGTACCACGCGTTGCCGACCGCGACGAGCAGCTGGCGGAAGGGGTTGCGGTCGCGGACGACGTCCTTCAGGCGCGCGACCATGAGGCCCGCGGCGACGATGCCCGGCGCCCATGCGGGGTCGAGCAAGAACAGGACGGGCACGAACAGGATCTGGGTCGGGATCGTGAAGCCGGCGCCGACGTCGAACTCCACGCGCGACACGAGCGCCCACGCGACGATCAGCGCGATGGCGAGCCCGGCGTCGGGGGCCGCCGCGCCGAAGACGATCGGCAGCGCGGCCGCCGTCACGAGGAAGGCGACGGCGAACGAGGTCTCGACGAGCGCCTCACGGAACGCCGCCCGGCGGCCCTGCCGCTCGTGCCGATCCGCCATCAGGCGCTCTGCCGACGCCGTGAGGTGCGGCTTGCTGTCCCCGCGCAGGCGAGAGAGCGTTGCCGGCTTTTGGTCTCTCACGCAGTCACCCCTCGAGCAGTATCGGCTCGGCTTGATGGTAGCCCGAGTCAGTGGACGAATGTCCTAACGGCGCGCCGCGGACGCATGTCCTACTTCAGCCGGGCCGCGCTCACGCCGATGCAGGCAGCGCGCCGACCCTTGACGGGAAGCGAACAGGCGCCAATCCCGGAAAAGGAACCTCACGTGCTTTCACGCCGCATGAAGCTGCGCATCGGCTCAACCACAGCGCTCGTCCTTGCGGCGCTGTCCCTCAGCGCCGCATCCGCGAACGCGGGCCTACTCGGCTCGCCTTCATGCGACGGGCAATCGGTCGCCACGCCGTTCGCCCCGTGGCTGGACAACTTCAACTACACGCCGCTGCCCGCCGGCGACTTCGAGACGTCGGCCGCCGGCTGGACGCTCGGCGGCGGCGCCGCCGTCGCCTCCGGCAACGAGTCGTACTACGTCAGCGGCCCCGGCAGCTCGTCGCTGAAGGTGCCCAACGGCGGCTCGGCGATCAGCCCGGTCATGTGCGTCGGCGTCGAGCACCCGACGATCCGCTTCTTCGCGAAGCGCCAGAACGCCGGCCTGCTCGACCTCTCGGTGCTGCGCGTCGACGTGATCTTCGAGTTGCTCGGAAACGTCACGAGCCTGCCGATCGGCGTGGTTACCGGCACGTCGACCTGGCAGCCGACACTGCCGATGCTCGTGGGCGGCAACCTCCCGGCGCTGCTTCCGCCCAACCACACCGCCGTCGCCTTCCGCTTCACGCCGATGGGCGGCACCTGGTCGATCGACGACGTGCACGTCGATCCGTACAACCGCCGCTAAGTCCAAGCGGCCACCTTCTCCCTGGCGGCGCTTCGAGCCGGGCCTTCGCGGCCGGCTCGGGGCGCCGTCTGTCGTTGCGGCTCAGCTGCGCGCGCGGCGCAGCCGCAGCCGCTCTTCCTGCTTCTCGACGACGTGCACGATGAGCTTCAGGATCTCCTGGACCCCGCTGGCCTTCGCCTGGCCGTAGGTGAAGGCCTCGCGCCAGTCGGCGATGTGAGCCTCCTTCGCCATGACGTTGAAGAACGAGCGCGGCATCTGGACGCGGACGCGGGCGTCCTCGGCGATCCCCTTCGTGACCGTCACCTTGCCCGGGCCGGCGAGCTCGACGCGGTAGAGCTGCACGTCGCCGCGGCCGCGCAGCTCGACCGCGAAGATGAGCTTCAGCGGCGCGAGCGCCGGCACGTCCTCCATGAACCGCTCGACGGCGATCTCGATGAGCGTCTTCGCGTCTTCGTTGGAGGTCACGCCGCGAAACCTTATTTGATCGGCCGCACGCCCCGGCGGCGCGCCGGCGCCCCTAGATCTTGTTGCGCTGCAAGAGCTTCTTGCCGATGACCATCTTCTGGATCTCCGACGTTCCCTCGCCGATGAGCAGCAGCGGCGCGTCGCGGTACAGGCGCTCGATCTCGTACTCCTTGGAGTAGCCGTAGCCGCCGTGGATGCGGAAGGACTCCTCGACGCAGAAGCGGCCCGTCTCCGAGGCGAAGAGCTTCGCCATCCCGGCTTCGAGCTCCGACGACTCCCCGGCGTCCTTCAGCCGCGCGGCCTTGCGCGTGAGCAGGCGGGCGGCCTCGATCTGCGTCGCCATGTCGGCGAGCTTGAACTGGATCGCCTGGTGCTGGGCGATCGGCTTGCCGAACGCCTTGCGCTCCTGCGAGTAGCGCAGCGCAAGCTCCAGCGCGCGCTGGGCGATGCCGACGCCGCGGGCGGCGACGTTCGCGCGGCCGACCTCGAGCGCGTCCATCATCTGGACGAAGCCCTTGTTGAGGCCCCCCTCCTCGCCGCCGAGGATGTTCTCGGCAGGGCAGCGGTAGCCGTCGAAGACGAGCTCGGTCGACTCGACGCCCTTGTAGCCCATCTTCTTCAGCGGCGGCGGGACGTTGAACCCCGCCCACTCGCCGGTGTTCTCGCTGACGTCCGGCTCCTTCTCGGCGACGAAGCACGTCATGCCCTTGTAGCGCGGGTCGGCATCGGGATCGGTCTTCACGAGCACGAACACGAGGCCCGAGCGCAGCCCGTTGGTGACCCACATCTTCTGGCCGTTGATCTCGTACGTGCCGTCGTCGCGCTTCTTCGCGCTCGCCTTCAGCGCCTGGACGTCGGAGCCCATTTCCGGCTCCGACAGGCTGAACGCGGCGCGCAGCTCGCCCGTCGCCATCTGCGGCAGCCACTTCTGGCGCTGCTCCTCGGTGCCGTACTTCATCAGCAGGTACGAGCCGATGAAGTGGGTGTTGACGATCCCGGAGATCGAGATCCAGCCGCGCGAGAGCTCCTCGACGATCATCACGTAGGTCGTGAGGTCGAGGCCCATGCCGCCGTACTCCTCGGGGATCGTCACCCCGAACAGCCCGAGCTCCTTCATCTGATCGACGATGTCCTGCGGGAACTCGTCCTCGTGATCGAAGTGCTCGGCGTTGGGCAGGATCTGCTCGTCGGCGAACTGGCGGATCATCGCGATGATGTCCTTCTGCTCGTCGGTGTATTCGGTGTAGGGGGAGGGAGCGATGGCCATGGGGTCAGCCTACCGCGCGTACGGGTGCGCGGGGAGATGCGAGACTGCCCGCCGCAGATGGCGAACTTCGCGGTCAACGTCGTCGAGGCGGCGCCACCGGGTCGGCTTGCGCTCGTCGAGCTGGCGCGCGACGGGGCGCGGCGCGAGTGGTCCTTCGGCGAGGTCGCGGAATCGGCGCGGGCGCTGGCCGCGCAGCTCGTCGCGCACGGCGTGCGGCGCGGCGATGTCGTGCTCACGCTCGTCGGCAACACGCCCGACTGGGTCGTCGCGATGGTCGCGTGCTTTCGGCAGGGATTCGTCGTGCTGCCGTGCAACGAGCAGCTGCGCGCGAAGGACCTGGCGCAGCGCCTCGCGGTCTGCCCGCCGGCCCTCGTCGTCTGCCACGAGCGCAACGCGAGCGTGCTCGCCGGCGCGGGCTGGGAGGGGCCCACGATCCTCGTCCCGGCGGCGCGCCCCGGCGAGCCCGGCGCGGCGGGCGGCCGCGGCCGCAGGTCGCAGCCGGCGCCGCCGCCCGCGCAGCTCGCGCCGCTGGACCCCTGCCTCGTCACGTTCACGAGCGGCACCGCGGGCGAGCCGAAGGCCGTCGTCCACGGCCAGCGCTACCTCGCCGGCCAGGCGCTGCAGGCCGAGCACTGGCTGGCGCCGCAGCCCGCCGACCTCGTCTGGTGCACCGCCGCCAGCGGCTGGAGCAAGTCCGCGCGCAACGTCTTCGTGGCGCCATGGATCCGCGGCGCGGCCGCCGTGCTGCACGATGCGCGCTTCGACCCGGCCGAGCGCCTGGAGATCCTCGAGCGCGAGCGCGTGAACGTGTTGTGCATGGCGCCGACGGAGTACCGCGTGATCGCCAAGCGCGCGACGCTGCGCCCCGCGCCGGCGCTCCGCGGCCTGGTGGCGGCCGGCGAGGCGCTGAACCCCGAGGTCCTGCGGGCGTGGGAGGAGGCGACGGGCCTGCAGATCCGCGACGGCTACGGCCAGACGGAGACCGGCCAGCTCACGGGCATGCCGCCGGGCGAGGAGGTCCGGCCGGGCTCGATGGGCCGGGCGCTGCCGGGCGTCAGCCTGTCGATCGACGACGGCGAGCTCGTGGTCGACCCGGCGACCGTGCCCACGTTCTTCCTGCATTACGAGGGGTTTTCGGCGCCGGAAGGCGTCTGGCGCACCGGCGACCGCGTCGCGCAGGACGGCGACGGCTATCTCTTCTTCGAGGGCCGCACGGACGACGTCATCATCTCCGCCGGCTACCGGATCGGCCCGTTCGAGGTCGAGTCGGCGCTCGTCGCGCACGAAGCCGTCGCCGAGGCGGCCGTCGTCGCCGCGCCGGACGACGAGCGCGGCTCGGTCGTGCGCGCGGTGGTCGTGCTGCGCGACGGCTTCGCGGCGTCCGACGACCTCGCCCGCGCGCTGCAAGAGCACGTCAAGTCCCAGACGGCGCCCTACAAGTACCCGCGCATCGTCGACTTCGCCGCCGAGCTCCCGAAGACCGCGAGCGGCAAGGTCCGCCGCGCCCTGCTGCGGGACGGCGCATAGTCTCTGGTACCAGCGCGGTACCATGCGGGTATGGCCATGAACCTCCGCCTGTCCGACGAGGAAACCGCCGCCCTGCGCAGCAGGGCCGAGAAAGAGGGACGTTCGATGCAGGACATCGCGCGAACCGCGATCAACGAGTACTTGGCCGACCGGCCGCACCGGCTTCGAGCGGCTATCGATCGCGTGCGGAGCGAGGACGCCGAACTGCTCGATCGCCTAGGCCGGTGAACACGCCGGAGTTCGTCGACTACTTGACCGTGGATGACCTGCTGGAGATCGCCGCGGGCGTCCTCGACGATGTCGCGGTTCGCGATCTCGGCTTGCTGGCATCGGCAGCGGGGCGGCCGCAGACCACTGTCTTCGGGGAAGACGCCTACCCGACGCTCGGCGACAAGGCCGCGGCGCTCATGCACTCGATCGCCCGCAACCACGCCCTCGTCGACGGCAACAAGCGACTGGCCTGGGCCGGGACCCGCGTCTTCTGCCTGCTGAACGGCAGAGACCTGGAGTACACCGTCGACGATGCCGAAGCCTTGGTCCTCGGCGTCGCGACCGGCGAGCTCGACGTTCCGCTGCTCGCGGCGTCAATCAGCGAGCACCTCAGCTGATCTACCCGGGCAGCGCGACGATCGCGTCGATCTCGACCTGCGCGCCCTTCGGCAGCGACGCCACGCCGATCGCCACGCGGGCCGGCGGATCGGCCGGGAAGTACCGGCCGTAGACCTCGTTGACGGCCGCGAACGCGCCCATGTCCGTGAGGTACACGGTCATCCGCACCGCATCCGCGAGCGACGCGCCCGCCGCCGCGCACACCGAGGTGAGGTTCTTCAAGCACTGCTCCGCCTGCTCGGCGGGCGACTCGCCGACGAGCTCGCCCGTCTCTGGATCGAGCGGGATCTGACCCGAGCAGAACAGCAGTCCCGCCGCGCTGACGGCGTGGCTGTACGGGCCGATGGCCGCAGGGGCGCCGAGGGCGGTCACTGGCTCGCGATGTTGGGACAAGGTGGGCTGCTCTCTTGGGTCGGGACCGGGGTGCGGGACGGTATCGCGCTGCTACGGTTCCGAACAGATGCGCCTATCGGCACCGCTGGCTCTGCTCGTTGCCGCAGGCCTTCTCCTCGCTCTCTCGCCGTCCGCGAACGCCGCGATCGCCTACGCCCCGTGCAGCGCGGGCTCGCCGCTGCAGTGCGGCTCGCTCGACGTCCCGCTGGACCGCAGCGGCGCGCTCCCGGGCGCGGTGCGGCTGGCCGTCGTGCGCCGCGTCGCCGCCTCCAACCCGACCAGCACCGCGGTCGTCGGCCTGGCGGGCGGCCCCGGGCAGGCGGCCCTGCCGCTGATCTCGGACTTCGCAACCGTCCTGGCGCCCGGCCTCGGCACGCGCGACCTGCTGATGTTCGACCAGCGCGGCACCGGCCGCTCCAGCCCGGTGAACTGCACGATCAGAGGGTCCCTGACCGCCGCCGGCCAGCGCTGCGCCGGCGAGATCGGCCCCCGCCGCGGCTCGTACACGACGGCCGCGAGCGTCGAGGACATCGAGGCCCTGCGCGCCAACAGCGGCTACGAGAAGCTCGTCCTCTTCGGCGTCTCCTACGGGACGAAGGTCGCGCTCGACTACGCCGCGCGCTATCCGACGCGCGTCGCCGGCCTGATCCTCGACTCCGTCGTGCTGCCGGCCGGGCCCGACCCGCTGCAGCGCTCGACGTTCGTCGCGATGCGCCGCGTGCTCGCCCAGCTGTGCGCCGGCACCGAGTGCAGCGGCATCTCGGGCAACCCGACGGCCGACCTCGCCGGTCGCGTCCGCAGCCTTGCCCGCAAGCCGCTGCGCGGCCTGCTGACGAGCGCGCGCGGCGCCCACCAGCGCGTGGAGATCGTTCGCGGCGACCTCTTCGACGTCATGATCACCGGCGACCTCAACCCGACGCTGCGCGCCGAGCTGCCCGGCGCCCTGACGTCGGCGCGCAAGGGCGACTCGGCGCCGCTGATCCGCCTCGTCGCGCGCTCGGCCGGGATCATCAGCTTCCAGGCCGGCAGCGACTTCTCGGATGGGGTCTTCGCCTCGACGCTGTGCGAGGAGGGCAACTTCCCGTGGAACCGGGCCTCTGGCTTCAGCGACCGCGCGCAGCAGATCAACGCCGCTGCGAAGGCAGCGGGCGAGGGCGCCTTCAGCCCGTTCGACAGCTCGACGGCGCTGACGACCGAGATGGTCTCGCTGTGCATCGGCTGGCCGACCGTCAGTCCGGGATTCACCCCCGCCGGGCCGCTGCCGAACGTGCCGACGCTCGTCATCGACGGCGGCGCCGACATCCGCACCCCGCTCGAGGACGCGCTGCTCGTCAAGGCGCTCATCCCGGGCGCGCAGGTGCTCGCGGTCCCGTACACGGGCCACTCGGCGCTCGCCAGCGACCTGTCCGAGGAGCAGTGCGCGACGCGCTCGGTGGGCCAGTTCTTCGCCGGCCAGCCGGTCACGCAGTGCGCCCCGAGCCAGAACCCGTTCTCCCCCACGCCGGTCGCGCCGACGAAGTTCAGCCGCCTGAAGGCGACCGGCCACGGCGGCAAGATCGGCCGGACGATCACGGCCGCGCTCGCGACCGCCCAGGACATGCGCCGCCAGATCATCGGCGACGCGCTCGAGGCCGGCCGCCTGCCGTCGCGCGCCGGCGGGCTGCGCGGTGGCCGCGTCGTCGTGCGCCGCGAGATCCTCACGCTCTTCAGCGTGACCTATGTGCCCGGCGTCAAGGTCTCCGGCACCGTGCCGCTGAACAGCGGCGGCACGCAGCGCCTGACGATCTCCGGCACGAAGGCGTCCAGGGGCAGGCTCACCGTGACCCCGAGGACGGTCACCGGCCGCCTCGGCGGGCGCAGGATCAGCCTCGTCGCGCGCTCGGCGGGCGCCGGCGGCGCGGTCGACGCGAACTACCAGCAGCTCCTGCGCCGCTTCAAGCTGCGCCACGCCGGCTGACCGGCCTCCCGTAGCGGCGGGTACCGTCAGGCACATGCCGAACGCGCTCGCCGGCGAGACCTCGCCGTACCTCCTGCAGCACCAGGACAATCCCGTCGACTGGCTGCCCTGGGGCGAGCAAGCGCTGAGCCGGGCGAAGGAGCTCGACCGCCCGCTGCTCGTCTCGATCGGCTACTCGGCGTGCCACTGGTGCCACGTCATGGAGCGCGAGTGCTTCGAGAACCCGGAGATCGCGGCGCTCATGAACGAGCGCTTCGTCTGCGTGAAGGTCGATCGCGAGGAGCGCCCCGACGTCGACGCGATCTACATGGACGCCGTCCAGGCGATGACCGGCTCCGGCGGCTGGCCGCTGAACGTCTTCGTCACGCCCGAGCAGGTGCCGTTCTACGCCGGGACCTACTTCCCGCCCGCGCCGCGGCAGGGCATGCCGTCGTGGCCGCAGGTGCTCGCCGGCGTCTCGAACGCCTGGGAGCAGCAGCGCGACGACATCCGCGCGCAGAGCGAGGCGATGATCGCCCGGCTCGGCGGCGCCGCGCAGCTCACGGCGTCCGAGGAGCTGCCGGGCGAGGACATCCTCGACGACGCCGTCGAGCGGCTCCGGGCCACGTACGACTCCGTCCACGGCGGCTGGGGCAGCTCGCCGAAGTTCCCCTCGACCTCGGCGATCGAGCTCCTCCTGCGCCGCGGCGAGCTGCCGATGGCGCTGCAGACGCTGCGCTCGATGGCCTCGGGCGGCATCAACGACCAGATCGGCGGCGGCTTCGCCCGCTACAGCGTCGACGCGCAGTGGACCGTCCCGCACTTCGAGAAGATGCTCTACGACAACGCGCTGCTGGCCCGCGCGTACCTGCACGGCTGGCAGGTGTCCGGCGACCCGATCCTGCGGCGCACCGCGGAGGAGACGCTCGACTGGGTCCTGCGCGAGATGACCGGCCCGGAGGGCGGCTTCTACTCCGCGCTGGACGCGGACTCCGAGGGCGTCGAGGGCAAGTTCTACGTGTGGACCATCGACGAGCTGCACGACGTCCTCGGCGACGAGGCGGAGGACGCGCTGCGCTGGCTCGGCGCGAGCGTGCGCGGCAACTTCGAAGGCAAGAACATCCTCGAGTCGCGTGGCGCCGAGCCGCCGCCGGACGTGCGCACGCGGATCCGCTCGAAGCTGCTGGAGGCCCGCTCGTCGCGTGTGCGCCCGGGCCTCGACGACAAGCGCCTGACGGCCTGGAACGCGCTCACGATCAGCGCGCTCGCCGAGGCCGGCGCGGCGCTCGAGCGCGACGACTTCCTCGACGCCGCGCGGCGCGCCGCCGGCTTCGTGCTCGACACGATGCGCGACGAGAACGGCCGCTTGCTGCGCACCTACAACGCCGGCCAGGCGAAGCTCAACGCCTACCTCGAGGACCACGCGTTCCTGCTCGAGGCGCTGATCGCGCTCTACGAGGCGACGTTCGAGCCGCGCTGGTTTCATGCGGCGCGGGAGCTGGCCGACGCGATCCTCGAGCGCTTCGCCGATCCCGAGGGCGGCAGCTTCTTTCAGACCTCCAGCGACCACGAGCAGCTCGTCGCGCGGCGCAAGGAGCTCGAGGACAACCCGATCCCGTCGGGCGCGTCGAGCGCCGCGTTCGGGCTGCTGCGCCTGGCCGCGCTCACGGGCGAGGCGCGCTACGAGGAGCACGCGACCTCAGTCTTCCGGCTCGCCGGGGAGCTCGCGAAGCGCTTCCCGCAGGGCTTCGGGCACCTCCTTCAGGCGCTGGACTTCCACCTCTCGCCGGTCCAGGAGGTCGCGCTCGTCGGCGACGACACGCGCCCGCTGGAGCGGGTCGTGCGCGGCGCGTTTCGCCCGCACCTCGTGCTCGCGGGGGGCGACGGGGCCGACGACGGCGGCGTCCCGCTGGTCGCAGGGCGCAAGCCGCTTGATGGTCGCGCTGCGGCGTACGTCTGCGAGCGGTTTGCCTGCAAGCAGCCCGTCGTCGAGCCTCGTGCGCTGGAGGCGCTCCTCGCGACGACCGCCTGATGCGCTAGAACCCCGCTCGCATGGGTTCTCTGTTCGCGGTCGTCGCCGGCCGCCGCACGAAGTGGATCGTCGCGCTCATCTGGCTGCTCGCGGTCGGCGGGTCCATCGCCGCGAACCTGCCCGGCAAGTTCGCCGACGCCGAGAAGAACGAGTCGACGTCGTTCTTGCCGGGCGACGCCGAGTCGACGAAGGCGCTGGAGGTGCTCGAGCGCCTCGAGGGCGGCGAGCTCGCGCCGCTCGTCATCGTCTATCACCGCGACGGCGGGCTGACCGCGGACGACAGGCGCGTCATCCGCCGCGACCGCACGATCCTCAACCGCAAGCGGCTGCGCGCCACGTCGGAGTTCGGCCGGCCGCAGTACTCGGAGAAAGGCGACGCGGCGCTCGTCATCGCCCAGGTCAAGAGCGACGGCGAGGCCGACACGATCATCGATCCGGTCGAAGAGGTCCGCAAGCGGATGGGGATCCACGGCGGCGGCCTCGAGATCAAGGTCACGGGCGGCGCGGGCTACTCGGCGGACGCGATCAAGGTCTTCGAGGGCATCAACGGGACGCTGCTCGGCGCCGCGTTCGCGCTCGTCCTGCTGCTGCTGATCCTCATCTACCGCAGCCCCGTCTTCTGGATCATCCCGATCGTGTCGGTGGCCTTCGCGGAGATCGCGACGCGCGGCATCGGCTACTGGCTGACCACGACCGGGGTGACCGTGAACGGCCAGTCCTCGGCGATCCTGTCGATCCTCGTGCTCGGCGCCGGGACGGACTACGCCCTGCTGCTCGTCGCCCGCTATCGCGAGGAGCTCAGACGCCACCAGGATCGCCACGAGGCGATGGAGCTCGCCCTGCGCACGGCGGGCCCGGCGATCTTCGCCTCCGGCCTGACGGTCGTCGCGGCCCTGCTGTGCCTGATGCTCGCGGAGGTCAACGGGACGTCCGGGCTCGGGCCGATCGGCGCGCTCGGCATCGCGGTCGCGATGGTCGCGATGCTCACGCTGCTGCCGGCGCTGCTCGTCATCTGCGGCCGCTGGGTCTTCTTCCCGTTTATCCCGCGCTTCGACCCGGCCACGTCGAGCGAGCCGAGCGGCGTCTGGCAGCGGCTCGGCGACGCGATCGCCAGGCGCCCGCGCAAGGTCGCCGTCGGTGTCGTCGCGCTGCTGCTCGTGCTGTCGCTCGGGCTCATGAACTTCAGCACCGGGCTGACGACCGGCAACTCGTTCCGCGACGAGGTCGAGTCCGTGCAGGGGCAGGAGCTGCTCAGCGAGTCCTTCCCGAGCGGCGCCAACGCGCCGGTGGAGATCATCGTGCGCGATCTCTTGCGCACCGAAGCCGTCCGCACGACGGTGTCGGACGTGCCGGGCGTGGTCTCGGTCCAGCCCGCCGGCACGTCCTCGGACGTCGTCCGGCTGCAAGCCATTCTCGAGCCCGAGCCGTACTCGACCGAGGCCTACGACCTGATCCCGAAGATCCGCGCGGCGGCCAAGAGCGCGGGCGGCCAGGAGACGCTGGTCGGCGGCGCGACAGCGGTGGAGGCCGACCTGCGCGACGCGGCCGCGCGCGACACGAAGCTCATCGTGCCGATCGCGCTCATCGTCGTGTTCCTCATCCTCATGGTGCTGCTGCGCGCGCTCGTCGCCCCGCTGCTGCTCGTCGGCACCGTGATCCTGTCGTTCACGGCGGCGCTCGGCGTCGGCGCGGTCGTCTTCGACGTCGCGTTCGGGTTCCCCGGCTCGGATCCGTCGCTGCCGCTGTTCGCGTTCGTCTTCCTCGTCGCGTTGGGGATCGACTACAACATCTTCCTCATGGCACGGGTGCGGGAGGAGACGCGCCGCTTCGGCACTCGCGCGGGCATGCTGCGCGGCCTCGCGGTCACGGGCGGTGTCATCACGTCGGCGGGCATCGTCCTCGCGGGGACGTTCCTCGTGCTCGGCGTGCTGCCGCTCGTCTTCCTCACGGAGATCGGCTTCGTCGTCGCGTTCGGCGTCCTGCTCGACACGTTCATCGTGCGCTCGATCCTCGTGCCGGCGCTCGTGCTCGACGTCGGGCCGAAGGTCTGGTGGCCGTCGAGCCTGGCGAAGGGGCCCAGCTAGGCGGCAGCTTCGAGCCGCTCGAGCTCGTCGGCGTGCAGCTGCAGGCCGGCGGCTGCGACGTTCTCCTCGAGATGCGCCACGGAGCCGGTGCCGGGGATCGGCAGGACGACCGGCGAGCGGGCGAGCAGCCAGGCGAGCGCGACCTGGCCGGGCGTCGCGTCGTGCGCGTCGGCGATCTCGCCGACGACGCCGCCCGGCTTGGCGAGGTCGCCCGCCTCGAGCGGAAACCAGGGGAAGAACCCGAGGCCGTCGCGCTCGCAGACGTCGAGCACGTCTTGATCTTGGCGGTCGGTGAGGTTGAAGCGGTTCTGGACCGTCACGACCTCGACGAGCGAGCGGGCCTCGGCGAGCTGCTCGACGCTGACGTTGGAGACGCCGATGTGGCGGATCTTGCCCTCCTCCTGGAGCTCCTTCAGCGCGCCGACGGACTCGGCGTACGGGACGTCCTCGTCGGGCGCGTGGAGCTGGTAGAGGTCGATGCGGTCGACGCGCAGGTCCTTGAGCGACCCCTCGCAGGCAGCCTTGAGGTGCTCCGGGCGGCCGTTGCGCGGCCACTGGCCGGGGCCGGTGCGCTCGAGGCCGCCCTTCGTCGCGATGACGAGGTTGGCGGGGTAGGGATACAGCGCCTCGGCGATGAGCTGCTCGGAGACGTGCGGGCCGTAGCTGTCGGCGGTGTCGATGAGGTCGATCCCGAGCTCGACCGCCCGGCGCAGGACCGCGATCGCGGCGTCGTGGTCGCGCGGCGGGCCCCAGATGCCGTCGCCGGTAATCCGCATCGCGCCGAAGCCGAGGCGGTGGACCTCGAGATCCCCGCCGATCGTGAACGTGCTCAACCCGCTGCGCCCTCCGGTGCATTGGCGGCCGCGAACGTGCCGTCGAACCCGTTGCGCTTGTGCGTGCCGTCGCAGTAGGGCTTGTTCTGCGAGCCGCCGCACCGGCAGAGGAAGATCGTGCCTTCGTCGCCGCCGGGCACGGCCCCGCCGGTCGCGTCGTCGACGCACGCGACGCCGCCGATGACCTTCAGCGGGCCGTTCTCGATGATGAGGACCTTCACGTCGGACAAGGTGTTCGAACTCCCTTCTTAGAGGACCGGCAGGTAGCGGTCGAGCTCCCACTGCGAGACCTGGACGCGGTAGTCCTCCCACTCGCGGCGCTTGATCTCCACGTAGCGGTTGAACATGTGCTCGCCGAGGGCGCGCAGGACGAGCTCGGACTCGGCGGTCAGCTCGATCGCCTCGCCGAGCGTCTCGGGGAGCTGCTCGATGCCCAGGCGCCGGCGGTCGTCGGGCGACAGGTGGTAGAGGTTCTTCTCCATCGGCTCGGGCAGCTCGTAGCCCTTCTCGATCCCCTCGAGGCCGGCCTGCAGCAGCGCGGCGAACGTCAGGTACGGGTTGCACGCCGGGTCCGGGCAGCGCAGCTCCATCCGCGTCGCCTTCTCCTTGCCGGGGTGATAGAGCGGCACGCGCACGAGCGCCGAGCGGTTGCGCCGGCTCCACGCGACGTACACCGGCGCCTCGAAGCCCGGGACGAGGCGCTTGTAGGAGTTCACCCACTGGGCGAAGATCGACGACAGCTCGCGCGCGTGCTTGAGCTGGCCCGCGATGAACGCCTTGCCGACGTCCGACAAGAAGTACGGGTCGCTCTCGTCGAAGAACGCGTTCTTTCCGCCCTGAAAGAGGCTCATGTGCGTGTGCATGCCCGAGCCGTTCTCGCCGAACAGCGGCTTGGGCATGAACGTCGCGTGCCAGCCGTACTTCATCGCGTATTCCTTGACCGTGATGCGGTACGTCATGCAGTCGTCCGCCATCTTCATGGCGTCGGCGTAGCGCATGTCGATCTCGTGCTGGCTGGGGCCGACCTCGTGGTGCGTGTACTCGACGTGGATGCCGAGCTGCTCGAGCGCGAGGACGGTCTCGCGGCGCACGTCGGAGCCCGCGTCGAGCGTCGTGAGGTCGAAGTAGCCGCCGTTGTCGAGGACCTCGGGCGGGCTCTTGGCGTCGCGGAAGAGGAAGTACTCGAGCTCCGGGCCGACGTTGAACGTGTCGAAGCCCATGTGCTCGGCGCGCTTGAGCGCGCGCCGCAGCACGTGGCGCGGATCGCCCTCGTAGGGCGTGCGCTCGGGCGTGAGCACGTCGCAGAACAGGCGCGCAACGCCCTGCTCCTCCGGGCGCCACGGAAGGATCGCGAACGTCGACGGGTCGGGCATCGCGATCATGTCGGACTCCTCGATCGCGTTGAAGCCCGTGATCGAGGAGCCGTCGAAGCCCATGCCGTCGGTGAAGGCGTCGTCGAGCTCTGCGCGGTTGATCGAGAAGGACTTCAGCTGACCGAGGATGTCGGTGAACCACAGCCGGATGAAGCGGATGTCGCGCTCGGCGACGATGGCCTTGACGTCATCGGGCGTTTGCGGGCGATCGGCGGACATGGCCGGGAGCCTAGTTCACCTAGGTTTCCGCAGCTTTTCGCGTCGCGGAGAGGGGCTTCGGGGTGCGGGCCGTGCTCAGCGCTGGGCGAGCCAGCGCTGCGCCCAGGCCTCGAGCTCGCGCACCGCGGGGGCGAGCTCGCGGCCCATCTCCGTGAGCTCGTACTCGACGCGCACCGGCCGGCCGGGACGCACGGTCCGCACGACGACGCCCCGCGCTTCGAGCTCCTTCATGCGCTCGGACAGCAGCCGATCGGAGAGCTCGGGCACCGACTGCGCGATCTCGCCGAAGCGCAGCGTCGTCTGGTGGATCAGCACGCTGACGATCGCGCCGGTCCAGCGGCGGCCGATGAGCTCGATCGCCTCGTGGTACAGCGGGCAGCACGGCGGATGGGCGCAGGGCTGCGCGTCGCCCTGCTCGCCAACAGCCGCCGCCGGCACGTGGCCGCGCTCGGCGGACCACTGCCGGCCATCCTTGCCACCGCCCATGCTCGGCTAGGCGGCGCGGAGCGTCCGGGTGTCTTCGACCGATCCGTCCACGGGGACGTCCCCGGCCACGTTCACCATCGCCGTGAAGCGCTCGAGGGCGACGTACGCGATGGCCTCGAGGATCTGCTCGTCCGACCAGCCTTCCTCGCGAGCCTCCTCGTGGAGGTGCATCGGGGGCGCGCCCGGGTTCTCGACGACGGCCTTGAGGTAGCGCAGCAACGCGGCCTGCTTCGGGTCGCTGGAGTTGAACTTGCGCGCGGCGGCGACCTCGTCGAGCCGCAGGCCGGCCTGGCGCGCGGTGCGGTTGTGCATCGCGATGCCGGGACGCGAGCCGTGGTGCTCGGCGATCGCCAGCGAGATCCGCTCGAGCGTCGCGACGTCGAGCGCGCCACGGCGCAGCTCCGAGCGGAAGCGGGCGTAGCCGCGCAGCGCCGCCGGCGAGCCGGCCAGGGCCCCGAGGAAGTTCGGCAGCTGCCCACCCGTGGCGAGCGCCCCGCGCAGGACGGGGACCGAGCCCTCGGGAGCGGTGAGGTCGTCGTGGATCTGGAACCTGCTCATCGGTGTCTTCATGGGGAGGCCTTCTGGGGGAGGTGGGGATCGGCCATCCGTGCCGACTGCTCTGCTTGGGGGCTTACTTGAGGTAAGTGTAGGCCGCTCCGTGCGCCCACACAAGGGCGCCCACCACTTCTACGCGCCGCGCTTAAGGCGGGCTCACCGAGATGTGATGAGTTTGCGAAGACTTCCCGACGTCGTGGCGCTTCAACCGTGCGGGCGTCGACCCGACCCTTCGCGCCGCGAGGCGCGGACCGGCTCAGTGCAGCGTGAGCGCGATGAACGCGGGCGTGTCGGCAGTGCCGATGGCCACGAGGATGAGCATCAGGCCCATGAGCAGCGCCCACATCGCGACGCGGTCCGGGCGGCCGCCCATGCGCTCGACCGCGCGGCGCGAGGGCCGGCGGCGGGCGATCTCGAGCGGGCGCGCGACCTCCGGCGCCGGCACGACCTGCCCGCGGATCTCGATCGTCCTGCGCCCGGGCGTGGCGCTTCCCTTGATCCGCGCGCGGCGCGGCTGCGGGGTGCCCTGCGCGTGATCGGCTGCGAAGCGCTGCTCGACCCGCGGCGCGAGGTCCTCTTCGAACTGCTGGGCCGGGCGCGGCGCGAGGTCTCCTTGACCGTGGCGCGCGGCATGCGGGGCGACGTCACGGTCGCCGTGCTGGCCGCGGCGCGGAGCAAGCGCGGGCTCGGGTGCGCGGCGCGGGGAGATCGCCGGCGCGCCGGAGGTGCGGCGCGGCGCGGACAGCATCGAGCTGACCTCGGCCTCGACGCCGCGGCGCTCGCGGATCGCACGGCGCGCGGCGAGATCGGCCTCGTCCGCGCGGCGGCGCGCCTCGTCGGTGCGCTCGTAGCCATCCTTTAGGTGCTGGACATCGGCCCACCAAGCGCGGGCCTCCGAATGTGCCATGCGGTTGTTTGTCCTCTTTCGGTGAGGCCTACGGGGTTAGCTGACGGGCTCGCGCTGAAAGAGCTGCGCTACATCCAGGCCGTCGGACGATTCGCCCCTGCGATCTTTGGGTCCCCCGCTCCCGGTGCCCCCGGCACCGAAACTCGGCGTTGTGACGGCGCCATCGTACCAGCGATCGAAATCCCTGCATATGCGCAGTGTTATGGAGACCGCGGACGGAAAGCCCGCAGTTTGCGGGCTCGGCGCAAGCGACCGCCGCTCGCCCGGGAGGCGAACGAGCAAAAGGGCGGCGAGGCGTAAGACTTCAGGGCGAGTCGCGAGGACGTCAGCCGGCGAGTCGCGAGGACGTCAGCCGGCGAGTCGCGAGGACGTCAGCCGGCGAGGCTCGAAGACCTTCAGCGGGCGCGTCGCGAAGCGGCGGTCAGCGACCGGCGACTTCGGCGATGTACTTGGCGACCTTCTCCGCCTCTTCCTTCTCGAGCAGCTGGGCCGGCATCTGGCCCTTGCCCGCCCGGCCCTCCTCGATCGCGTTGATCGTCAGCGGCGCCGCGGGCGCGAGCTGGTCGAGGTCCGGCCCGACCCTGCCGACGGCGCCGGCGTCCTTGAGCGTGTGGCACGTCGCGCACTTCTCGGCGAACAGCACGCGGCCTTCCTTCTCGTCGGCCGACAGCGTCGTGCCGCCGGGCCCGGCCGCCGCTTGGTCGCCGAGCAGCACGACCGCCGGAACGGCGAGGCCGAACACCGCGATCAGGCCGGCGACGGCGAACTCCGCCGCATGCAGCGGGCGCTTGCGGCCGACCTCGAGGGTGTCGCGGACCCCGCGCGGGCCGCCGCGCATGGCGACGAGGACGACGCCCAGGCCGAGGATGAGGAAGAACAGGAGAACGAGTGCAGCAGCCATGCGGCGCGCAATCTACTTCACCGGGTCGGACGGCGTGCGGCTCACAGCTCGCTTCGGGCCCACCGAGGTCATCGCCGTCTTCCCGCCGCGAAGCTCTGCACCGCCGGGGCCACCGCGCGGAAGTCGTCGGTTCCCGTCGCGGCGGCGCCCTGCAGCTCGGCCTGACGGGCGAGCTCGGCGAGGTCCAGCATCGAGATGTCCTTGATCTCGGCGGCCAGGCGATCGGGCACCTCGAGCCGCTCGACGCGCCGTGCGAGCAGGTTGATCGCCCCGCCGGCCGACGCGTGGCGCTCGAGCCGGCCCTCGACGAGCAGCAGCGGCTCCGTCCGCACCTCGAGGCGATGGCGCTCGTAGACGTCCGGTGAGACGACGACGTTGACGGTCCCGTGCTCGTCCTCGATGAGCAGGAACAGGATGCCCTTCGCGGTCCCTGGCTTCTGGCGCGCGACGACCAGGCCGCCCACGCGGACCTGCGCACCATGCGGAAGCTGGTCCAGCGCGCGGATGCTCACGGCGCGCGCCCCGTCCAGTCGCGAGCGCAGCAACCCGATCGGATGCGTCGACGCCGTCAGCCCGGTCGTCGCGTAGTCGGCGACCATCGCCTCCCAGGCGGGCAGCGCCTTGAGCTTCGGCGGCGCCGGCAGGTCGAGCGCGAGCGACAGCTGCACCCCCTCCCGCCCGCGGACCCCTACACCGGGCGCGGCTACGCCGAGCTGCCACAGCGCGACCCGGCGATCGCCGCCCGCGAGCGCGTCGCAGGCGCCCGACCAGGCGAGGCGCTCGAGCGCCGGGCGGCCCGCGCCGGCCCGCGAGGCGAGGTCTTCCAGCGACGCAAACGGCCCGTCCGCCTCGCGCGCGGCCACGAGCGCGGCGATCTCGTCGGAGCGCACCCCCAGGACGTAGCCGAGCCCGATCCGCACCGCCCCCTCCGGCGTCACGGTGCAGCCCGCGGCGCTCGCGTTGACGTCGGGCGCGAAGACCTCGATCCCGCGCCGCTGCGCCTCGTGGACGAGCGCGTCGGGCGGATAGAAGCCCATCGGCTGCTCGTCGAGCAGCGAGCAGAGGAACTCCGGGCCGTAGTGCACGCGCAGCCATGTCGACTGGTAGGCGAGCAGGCCGAAGGCGGCACCGTGCGCCTTGGGAAAGCCGAAGCCCGAGAAGCCCGAGACCATCTCGAAGACCTTCTCGGCGAGCTCCTCCCCCACGTCCGGGTGCTTGGCCATCGCCCCTTCGACGAAGCCGCGATGGTGCGCCTCGATCGCCTCCGCCGAGCGCTTGCGGCTCATCGCGCGGCGCAGCCCCTCCGCCTGCCCGACGCTGAAGCCCGCGAACGCCTGCGCGACCTCGAGCACCTGGTCTTGGAAGATGATCGTCCCGAGCGTGTCGCGCAGCGGCTCCTCGAGCGAGGGGTGCAGGTAGGGCACCTGAAACGACGGGTCCGCGCGCAGCCGCTGGCGGCGCTCGATGTACGGGTTGACCGCGCCACCGACGATCGGCCCCGGCCGCACGATCGCGACCTGGATCGTGATCTCGTCGAGGTTGCATGGGCGCGTGCGCTTCAGCGAGCCCATCTGCGCGCGCGACTCGATCTGAAAGACGCCGGTCGTGTCGGCGTTCTGGATGCACTCATACGTCGCGGGGTCGTCGAACGGGATCCGCGACAGGTCGAT
>CAVYAX010000054.1:0-6816 GCA_963766525.1 uncultured Actinomycetes bacterium | reverse complement strand
TCGGCGGGAGGGGGCCAGGTCAGGAAATCCCTGAACGGCCTGAACGGCCCCCTCCCGCCGACCCCCCAACCACACGCGGCGGGTACAGTCCGCCGCCGTGGGATTCCTCGATGACCATCTCGGCGCCGGGCTGTGGCGCGCCGATGCGCCGTTCTCGTCGGTGACCTTCAAGGTCCGCCATCTCGGCGCGCGCGACTACCGCGCCGGCTTTCGTGACATCGACGCGACGCTCGACACCGCGGCCGGGACGCTCGTCGCGAGCGTGCCGGTGGCATCGCTGGACCTCAACAACCCGGTCATCCGTCAGCGGATGCTGTCGAGCGAGTTCCTCGATGCCGCGCGCTTCCCGCACGTGACCTGGTCGGTGTCGAAGATCGCGGGTGACGACAGCCGCGCGATCAACGCGACCGGTGAGCTCTCGATCCACGGGCATACGCAGAAGGTCACGGCGACCGGCAAGATCGGCCTGCCGGGGCCCGGCCTGCTGAGCCCCGACAACCGCGTCGGCGTCGAGCTGACGTCGACGGTCGACCGCCGCGACTTCGGGCTGGACTGGCAGGAGGAGCTGCCCGGTGGGGGGGACACCCTCGGCTGGGACGTCACGCTCGAAGCGCTGCTGGAGTTCGTCGAGCAGGCGTAGCGTGCGCCGGCCGGTCGCCGCGCTCGTGCTCGCCGCGCTCGCCGGCTGCGGCTCGAGCGAGCAGGGCTCCGACGCCGCCAAGCGGACGACGACAACCGCCGGCGCGGGCGCTGCGGCGACGGCGCAGCGCGCCGCCGACGCGCGGCGGCGTGTGCTCGAGCCGGCGCGCGCCTGCCTGCAGAAGGCGGGCTATCGGATCGCCGGCGGCTCGCCCGCGATCGACGACACGGACGCGCCCGACTACGAGTTCGTGCTCAACGGCCACGGCGGCGGGGCCTTCATCGCCTTCTATGACGAGCTCGCGCGGGCGGAGCGCTACGAACCCGCGATCCGGCGCAACGCGAAGAAGTTCAAGCGCGCCGCCGTCGAGCGGCAGGGGAGGATCACGATCGTCTGGGTGCGGCTGCCGGCGGCGCTCCGCACGGGCGTCCGGGCGTGCGTCTTCGCCCGAGAGTCCTAACGGCGCGCCGCCGAAGATGGGTCGGGTCAGGTCACCTTGACCCGCATCGTCTGGCCCTCGTGGACGATGCAGATGATCTTGAACGTGCCCTTGCGCGTCATCGTCTTGCGGTAGCTGCCCTTCGCCTTCGGGTTGCCGGAGTTGATGAACTTGCCGGCACCCTGGCCGGTCACGCTGTGCGGCTTCTTACCAACCCAGAGCCACCGCACGATCGTGCCCTTCTTGACGGTGATCGTCCCGCCCGTCTTCTTGATGAAGTAGTTGTCGCCGACCTTGACGGTCCTCGTCGCGGCCAGGGCGGGCAGCGCGGCGACCGCGCCGGCGGTCAAGACGGCGGCGGCCGTCACGAGAATCCTGCGCATGCGTTACCTACCTATCGGATCGGGGCCGGGAGACCCCGGCCGGGTGGGTCACTGATAGCTACCCAAATGTAAGGCGTCCCTGCCATTCTCGTCCGTCGAGCCGATCGGGCGCGAGCGTAGACTCCCGCCGCGGATGGCAGAGCGCCGGCTCCACGGACTGCAGCGCGTACTCGGGGTCAACGCACTCTTCTCCACTGCGTACGGCAACGTCGGCTCGTCGATCTACTACGCGCTCGGCCTCGTCGCCGCGCTCGCCGCAGGCCTCACGCCGCTCGTCTTCGTCCTGACCGGCGCGCTCTTCTACTGCACCGCGACGACGTACGCCGAGGCGACCGCGATGTACCCCGAGGCCGGTGGCTCGTCGCTCTTCGCGCGCCGCGCGTTCAACGAGCTGTGGTCGTTCTTCACGGCCTGGGCGCAGATGCTGAACTACATCATCACGATCGCGATCTCGGCGTTCTTCGCGGCGCACTACGCCGGGCGCTTCACATGGGACGGGTTCAAGGAGGCGCCGGGCGACATCGCGTTCGCGGCCGGCGCCGTCGCGCTGCTGGCGCTCGTCAACGTGCGCGGCGTCAAGGACGCGGTCACCGTCAACCTCGTCCTGGCCGTCGTCGACTTCCTCAGCCAGGTCGCGATCGTCGCGCTCGGCGTCTTCCTCGTGCTCGATCCCGACGTGCTCGTCGACAACATCTCGTTCTTCGGCGAGACCCCGAAGCTGACCGAGTTCCTGCTGGCGATCCCGATCGGCACGGTCGCCTACACCGGGATCGAGACGATCTCGAACATGGCCGGCGAGGCGCGCGACCCGGACACCACGATCCCGGGCGCGATCCGGCGGGTGATGATCGCCGTCTTCGCGATCTACTTCACGCTGCCGCTGGTCGCCCTCTCGGCGCTCCCCGTCGAGTGCGTCAACGGCGAGTGCCGGACCCTGCTCGGCGTCGGCCCCGAGGAGGGCGGCTACGCGAACGACCCGATCATCGGCGTTGTCTCGGGGATGGACCTCGGCTCGCTGCAGGGCGCGGTCGAGGTCTACGTCGGCGTGCTCGCCGTGACGATCCTGATCGCCGCGACGAACGCCGGCGTGCTCGGGATCTCGCGCCTGACGTACTCGATGGGGATGTACCGCCAGCTGCCCGACACGATGCGCCGCCTGCACAGGCGCTACCGCACGCCGTATGTCGGGATCCTCGTCTTCTCCGGCTTCGCCTGCCTCGCGCTGCTGCCCGGCCAGGCCGATTTCCTGGGCAAGATCTACGCGTTCGGCGCGATGTTGTCGTTCTCGATGGCGCACCTGTCGCTGATCTGCCTGCGCATCTCCGCGCCCGATCAGCGCCGTCCCTACCGCAGCCCCGGGCGCATGCGCGTGCGTGGTTACGACCTGCCGCCGCTCGCCGTCCTCGGGCTCACGGGCACGGCGCTGTCGTTCGTCGTCGTCAGCGTGCTGGACCTGAAGGTCGGCATCGCCGGCGTGACCTGGATGGTGCTCGGCATGGGCGGCTACCTGCTCTACCGCCGCAGCCAAGGGCTGGACTTCGTGTCGACGCACCAGGTCGCCGTGCCGCAGCCGGTCACGCAGACCGAGGCCGAGTACGAGTCCGTGCTCGTCGCGCTCGACGCGCGCCACTACTCGCCGACGACGATCGCCACGGCGACGAAGCTCGCTGGGCGCAAGCGCCGCGGCATCCACGTGCTCGTGCTGATCACCGTCCCGCAGGTGTCGCCGATCGACGCCCAGCTGCCCGAGGAGGAGCTTGCCGCGCGCTCCGTCATCGAGCAGGCGCGGATGCAGGGCGGGCGGCGCGTCAGCGGCCACGTCGAGCGCGTGCGACCGGGCCAGAGCGGGCGCCTGATCGTCGACGAGGCGCGCGAGATGCGGGCCCACGCGGTCGTCATGCCGCTGCCGCCGCGGGTCGGGACGACGCTGTTCGGCAAGACCGTCGAGACCGTGCTCGCAGAGCGCCCATGCCGCGTCATCATCGAGTCCGAGCCGACCGATGCCTGACGGCCGCGGCCTGCACCGCACGGCGACGCTGCTGCTGTCGGCGGCGATGGTCGTGCTCGGGCTCGCGATCCTCGTACGCACGTTCGACGCAGGCGGAGGTCCGTTCGCGCTCGGAACCGTGCTCGGCGTCCTCTTCGTCGGCGCCGGCGCGGGCCGCTTCTACTTCACCTGGCGGGAGCTCTGATGTTCCGCCGCAGCCTCGGCTCACCGGCGCTGTTCGCGATCGTCTGGTCGTCGCTGGCGGCCGCCGTCTACTTCTCGCTCGGCGTCGTCGCCGAGAACGCGCTCGGCCTCACGCCGCTCGTCTTCCTCGGCGCCGGGGTGTTCTTCGTGCTGACGGCGATGACGTACGTCGAAGGCGCCTCGCTGCACCAGGAGCGGGCGGGCTCGACGGTCTTCGCGCGCTATGCGTTCGACGAGCTGTGGAGCTTCATCGCCGGCTGGGCGGTGCTGCTGGACTTCCTCATCCTGATCGCGGTCACGGCGTTCGTCGCGACGCACTACATCGCGGCCTTCTGGGCGCCGCTCGGCAGCGGCGTGTCGGAGCTCGTGATGGCGCTGGCGATCGTCGCGTACGTCGCGTTTCGCAACGTCCGCGGCCTCGGCGGCGGCGCGGGCATCGCGCGCGTGTCGGCGCTCGCCGTCGCCGACGTCGTGCTGCAGCTGCTGATCATCGTCTTCGGAGCGGTGCTCGTCGTCGACGTCGACGCGCTCACGAAGACGATCGAGCTCGGCACGTCGCCACGCTGGGAGGACCTGCTGTTCGCGCTGACGATCTCGACGGTCGCGTTCACGAGCCTGGAATCGGCGTCCGGGCTGGCCGGGGAGGTCCACGTCAGCCGGCGCGATCTCAAGCGGCTGATCGCCAGCGCGACGGTGTCGGTGCTCGTGATCTACGTCGGGATCTCGCTCGTCGCGGTCGCCGCGCTGCCGGTGACGCCGGGCGAGGACCCGCTCACCGGCGACGCGCTCAACGCGCCGGTGCTCGCGCTCGTCGAGGCCTTCGACCCGCAGTGGCTGTCCGAGGTGCTGCGCTACGCGATCGCCGCGCTCGCGACGGTCACGCTCGTCGTCGCCGCGCATGGGGCGATGCTCGGGCTCTCGCGGCTGGCGTACTCGCTCGGGACGCACCGGCAGATCCCCGGCGCGCTGGCGCGCCTGCATCCGCGCCACGGGACGCCGTACATCGTGATCCTGCTGGCCGCGCTGCTCGCCGGCGTGCTCGTCGTCCCGCGCGACCTCGACTTCCTCGTCGGCATCTACGCGTTCGGCGCGATGCTCGCCTTTCTCATCGCGCACGTCTCGATCTGCGTGCTGCGCTATCGCGAGCCGGACCGTCCAAGGCCCTATCGGATGCCGCTGTCGGTGCGCGTCGGCGGCGGCGACCTGCCGCTGCCGGCCGTGCTCGGGGCGACGATGGCAGCCGGCGGGTTCGTCAGCCTGCTTGGCTTCCACGCCGGCGCGCGTACGATCGGGATCGTCTGGATGGCGATTGGCGTCGCGCTCTACGTCGGCTACCGGCGCAGCGCAGGGATGCCGCTGCGCGCCCGTGTCGCGGCCTCCGAGGCGACGCTGCGCTCCGAGCCCGTGCGCGCGGAGTACGGCTCGATCCTCGTGCCGATCTTCGGGACGCCGCTCGACGACGATATCGTTCAGACCGCGGGCCGGCTGGCCGCCGCCGAGAATCCCGAGGAGGGCAAGGGCCACGGTGCGACGATCGAGGCGATCTGGATCTTCGAGGTGCCGCTCTCGCTGCCGCTCGACGCGCGCCTGCCGGACGCGCAGCTGAAGAAGGCGCGGGCGGCGCTGGCGCGGGCCAAGGCGGTGGGAGAGGAGTACGACGGCGTCGAGGTCGCGACCGCGACGCTGCGCGCGCGGCGCGCGGGTGAGGCGATCGTCAGCGAGGCGGCGCGGCGCGGCGTGGAGCTCATCGTGCTCGCCGCCGAGGAGCCGTCGCGGATCCGCGGCGGAGCCCGCTTGGGCGGGATCGGCGGGCCGCTCGACAACTTCGTCGGGGACGCCACGAAGTACGTCGTGCGCAAGGCGCCGTGCCGCGTGATCCTCACCGCGCCGCCCGGCGAGACCGACGACGCTACCGATCGCCCGTCCTGAGCGGCTTCCTCTAGCATCCGCGGCATGATGGTCCTCGTCGTCGGGGCCGGCCGCGTGGGGGCGGCCGTCGCCAAGTCCTCGCTCGCCGCTGGCCACACGGTCTCGGTGCTGGACGAGGACCCGCTCTCGCACGAGCGGCTCGACGCGGGACAGCCGACCTCGTGGGAGGACGCCGGCGGTCGCTTCACGGTCGGCACCGCGATCGAGATCGACGCGCTGCTCGCCGCCGGCATCGAGGAGGCCGACATCTTCATCTCGGCCACGCGCGGCGACAACACGAACCTGCTCGTCGCGCAGATCGCCCAGAAGCGCTTCGGCGTGCCGCACGTGATCGTGCGCGTGCTCGACCCGGCGCGGTCGGACTGGTACGCCGAGCAGGGCCTGCACACGATCTGCGCCGTCAAGCTCGGCATCGCGATGTTCGAGCAGGCGATCCAGGAGACGACGGCGAGCTGATGTACGTCATCGTCGTCGGCGGCGGCAAGGTCGGGCTCAACCTTGCCCGCGAGCTGATCCGCAACGGACAGGAGGTGACGCTCGTCGAGGCCGACCGGCGCGCCTACCTGCGCATCGAGCAGGAGCTCGAGCACGCCGTCCAGTACGGCGACGGCACCGAGCTGTGGGTGCTCGAGCGCGCGGGCATCCAGCGCGCCGATCTCGTCGTCGCGGTCACCGGCGACGACGAGGACAACATCCTCATCTGCCAGGTCGCCAAGGAGAAGTACCTCTGCGAGCGGATCATCGCCCGCTGCAACAACCCCCGCAACCTGCAGCACTTCAAGCTGCTGGGCATCCAGCCGGCGGTCTCGGCGACCGATCTGATCCTCAACCTGATCGAGCACGAGGTGCCCGGTCACGGGCTCGTCCACCTGCTCGACCTGCCCGACGAGAAGCTCGAGATCATCGAGGTCGAGGTGACCGAGAACGCTCCCGCGGCGGGCCTGCGGGTGTCCCAGATCGACCTGCCCGACGGCAGCCTCGTGATCTCCGTCCTGCCCCGCGGCAAGGCCGGCTTCGTCCCCAAGGGCGACACCGTGATCAACCCCGGCGACGAGGTCCTCGTGGTCCTCGATCCGGTCTCGAGCCGCATATCACGGCGCAGTTCGCGCCCGACGGCCGCCCCGGCTGACGCTCGCCGCGCGTCCACGCGATTCTGGCCGAACGTAAGTCTTGAATCTGGACAAATAGCCCGTCGCCAGCGACGCGTTCGCTCTTTACCCTTGTAGGCGATGTC
>CAVYAX010000053.1:0-30137 GCA_963766525.1 uncultured Actinomycetes bacterium | reverse complement strand
ACGGTCGGCGTCGAGGAGGAGCTCATGATCGTCGATGCGTCGAGCTACGCGCTCGTCAACGCGATCGAGTCGCTGCTCGAGGACGCCGGCGCCGCCAACGTCGAGCGCAAGGACGGCGAGATCAAACCCGAGCTCATGGAGTCCGTGCTGGAGATCGCGACGAAGCCCTGCCGGGACGTCAGCGAGGCCGGCGACCAGCTGCGCTCGCTGCGCCACAACGTGCGCCAGACGGCCGCCGCCCGCGACCTGACGATCGGCTCGGCCGGCACGCACCCGTTCGCGATGTGGGAGGACCAGCGGATCGTCGCGCGGCCGCGCTACCGCGACCTCATCTCGGCGCTGCGCTTCGTCGCGCGCCAGGAGCTCATCTTCGGCATGCACGTCCACGTCGGCCTCAACGACGCCGACAAGGCGATCCACGTCGCCAACGGGATGCGCGTCCACATCCCGGTGCTGCTCGCGCTGAGCGCCAACTCGCCGTTCTGGCGTGGCGACCGCACCGGCCTGCTGTCGACGCGTACGCCGATCTTCCGCCAGTTCCCGCGGGTCGGCATGCCGCCCGCCTACGGCGACTGGGAGGACTGGGAGCGCCAGGTCGCGTTCATGGTCTCCAGCGGCGTGATGGAGGACTACACGTACCTCTGGTACGACGTGCGCCCGCACCCGAACCTCGGCACCGTCGAGATCCGCATCTGCGACTCGCAGACGCGCCTGGAGCACTCGGTCGCGCTCACCGCGCTCATCCAGGCCATGGTGCACGAGCTCGCCGAGCACTTCGACGCCGGCACGCCGCTGGCCGAGTACCCCTGGCAGATGCTCGACGAGAACAAGTGGTTGGCCGCCCGGCACGGGCTCGACGGTGAGATCGTCGACCTGCCCACCAACGAGCGGGTCACGACGAAGGCGCTCACGAAGCGCCTGCTCGAGCGCCTGACGCCCCATGCCCAGCAGCTCGGCGGAGACGGCGCGCTGGACGGCATCCGCGACCTGCTGGAGCGCGGCAACGGCGCCTCGCGCCAGATCGTCGTCTACGAAGCCAACGGGGACCTCAACGAGGTCATGGCCGAGATCGTCGCCGCGACGGCGCTGTGACGCGAGAACGTCCGCAGTTGCCTGTGGCCGGTCCCTAGAATCGACTGGCATGTCGTCACCTGACCTCTTCGTGGTCTGCAAGAACTGCCAGGCGGAGGTCAGCCCGTACATCACCGAGTGCCCGTACTGCGGCACGCGGCTGCGCAAGCGCGCACCGAAGATCGAGCGTCCCGACGCCCCGGCCAAGCCGCCGCAGCGCGAGGGCAGGCTCGGCGTGCGCGGCCCGCGCCGCGACGCCGGCGGGCGGTCGGCGAAGGCGCCCAAGGCGAAGCCGAAGACCAGGCGCGACAGCTCCGCGGCCCAGCGCCTGGGCAAGCTGCGCAGCGGCGAGATCCCCGGCATCCGCGGCGACGAGCTCGCGCGGCCGTACGCGACGATGGTGCTCGTCGCGCTGTCCTTCGGGCTCTGGCTGTCGCTGGCCTTCTACGTGCGCTCGGACTTCGCCGTCGTCGCCTTCGGCGGCGACCCCTGGCGCTTCTTCACCGCCTCGCTGCTCAACGAGGGCACCGCCGCGCAGTTCGCCGCCGTCGTCGGCGTCGGCCTGTTCGGCTGGCTCATCGAGCGCCGTCACGGGCCGATCGCGGTCGTGTTGCTCTTCCTGCTCTGCGGGCCCGGCGGCCTCGCCGCCGCCGCCGCGGTGGAGCCGACCTCGGTCGTCTTCGGCACGCACGGCGCGGGCCTCGGGCTGCTGTGCGCTTGGCTCGTCCCGGTGCTGCTCGCGCGCAGCCGCGGCGAGGAGGACGACGCCGACCTGCTCGGCGTGGCCGTCATCGCGGCGGTGCTGCTGCTCGTGCCGCTGCTGTCGCAGGGCAGCGCGCTGGCCGGTCTGTTCGGCGGCGCGTTCGGTGCGCTGGCCGGGCTCGGCTACGCCGCCGTCCGGCGCTCGACCGCATGACGCAGGAGCGCTACACCGCGGAGGAGGTGGATGCCGCCGTCGCGGCGCTGTCGGACCCCGAGCGCCTGGGCCATGCCCAGGAGATCGTCACGCACGCCGCCCCGGGCCTGCAGGCGGTGCTCGGCAACGCGCTCGCCCAGGGCGGCTGGTTCGACCAGGCGCACGAGGCGCAGCTCGCGAGCGCCGCCGGCACCGAGGACCCGGCCGCCCGCGTCGTCGCGATCCAGACGCTCGTCGAGGAGGAGACTCGGCTGGGCATGCTCGTCGGCGTCTCCGTCGGCTTCGAGCTCGCGCGGGAGCTCGCCGCGCGGCGCAACGACAACGAACGAGGTGGCGAGGGATGACGCACGCAATCGTGCTCGTCGAGGCCGAGCGTGACGTGATGTCGACGCTTGGCGGATCACTGGCGGAGGTCGAAGGCGTGCGGGAGGCCTATTCGGTCACCGGCGAATGGGACTTCGTCTGCATCGTCCACGTCAAGCAGCACGAGGATCTCGCGAGCGTCGTGACGAGCCAGATCTCGTCGATGAACGGCGTCGCGCGCACCCACACGATGGTCGCCTTCGAGGCGTTCTCCCGCCACGACCTGGAGACGATGTTCTCGATCGGAGGCTAGGCCTCCGACGTCAGCCCAAGGTCCGCATGAGGCCGGGTGAGGAGCAGGGCCGAGTGGTGTGTCGAATGAGTATCGCTCCGCGTGCACGATTCAACGCACCATCGCCCTCGGCCCCGACCTGATGCGTGCGGGTGGGGCAGAGGCGGCGTCAGTCGTCCTGCCAGCCGCGCGCGAACCACACGGAGCGGTCTTTCCAGTCGTGCGCCATGAGCGCGATGCCGACGGCGCCCCAGAAGGTCAGGATCATGCCCGTCGCCCCGTGGTGGCAGCGCTGGCCGCAGATCCACAGGCGCCGGCGGACGCGGTCGTAGTAGATCGGCTTGCGCTCGTATGGGGTGGTCGTGATCGCCATGTCGCCTCGCTGCTGGGGTTATCGGCGCGTGGCTTGTGTGGACTGGCACATTCGGGCGGCGAACTCGATCAGGCGTCCACCGCGTCAGAATGGCCCGGTGCCCGTGATGAAGGCCGAGTACGGCCCGACGCTGCTGCAGCTGCTCGCCCCGCGTCCGCCCGTGGTGCGGCTGGCAGCGGCCGGGGTCGCGCTGGCGATCGTGCTCGCCGCGGTCGCGATCGCGATCGCGTCGCGGCCGCAGGAGACGACGGTGCTCGTTCGCGAGCCGGTCACCTTCAACTTCGTCTACGGACCGCAGTTTCGCGCCGTCGAGAAGACCGGCACGCTCGTCGCCCTGCGCCACGTGTCGCCGCGCGGCCTCTTCCTCGATGCCTACGCCGTACGGTCGCTGACGCTGCCGCCCTACGGCGGGGTGGTGACGGGCATGCTGCCGGTCTACGCCAACCGCTACATGCGCACGCTGCCGGGGCGCTACCCGGACTATGAGCTCATCGGCGAGGGCCGCGCGCGCATCAACAACGCGATCGGCTACGCGGTGACCTTCCGCGCGCGCAGCGGCGGGCGGCGCCTGTACGGCCGCCACTACCTGCTCGTCGAGGAAGAGCCCGACGGGCGCCGCCGCGGTGTCGTCCTGGAGATCGAGTCCACGCCGGCGGCGGGGACGCCGAACGCCGACGAGATCGGCAACCACGGCGCGCTGAAGACGCCGCTGCGCTCGTTTCGCTTCGGCGCGGACCGCAAGGGCGGCACGTCGTGATCGCGTGGGAGGACTTCGAGAGGGTCGACATGCGCGTGGGGCGGATCGTCGCGGTCGACGATTTCCCGCAGGCGCGCAAGCCGGCCTGGAAGCTGCGCATCGACTTCGGGGCGCAGATCGGCGAGAAGCGCTCCTCCGCGCAGATCAAGAACTACACGCGTGAGGAGCTCGAGGGGCGGCTCGTCGTCGCGGTCGTGAACTTCCCGCCCCGCCAGATCGGGCCGGTGCGCTCGGAGGTGCTCGTGCTCGGCGCGGTCTCCGACGACCACCCCGTCCTGCTGCTCGAGCCCGACGCGGGCTCGCAGCCGGGCGACCGCATCGCCTGAGCGCGCGGCGAACGACCGGCCGCGCGATCTTACGGCTACGGCGCCTTGATGCCGCCCGAGCCCGGCGCGGCGAGCGTCGCGTCCGGGTTGGGCTCGAGGTCCGCCGGGGGCGGCGAGGCCGAGACCGGTGGGGCGGCCGGCGTCGCCGGCGGGTTCGTCACGACCGGCGCCACGGCCGGCTCGGACGGCGCGGCCGCGCCGCCCGTCTGGGCGGGCGGGCCGGCGGCGTGGCTCAGCGTCGTCGTCTCGGTGACGCCCTGCACGGGGGCGGTGGGCGTCGTCGGCGTGGTCGGGGCGACGCCCGCGACCGGAGCTCCCGAGGCCGCGGCGAGATCGGCGCCCGGCTTGGGATCAGCGGCCGTGGTGGCGGCCGCGGCGGTCGCCTTCGGTGCCGGCTTGGCGCGCGCCGCCGCGGCGATCGCGGTGCGCGGGCGCGCCGGCTGCGTCGGCTGCTGAACGGCCGCGACGACCTCGGGCGCGACGCGCGCGGCCTGCACCGGCTGCGGCGTCGCGGCGACGGCGGGCGCGGGCACCTTCGTCTGCACGTGCTTGACCTCGGCGACGCCCGCGGTGACGATCGCGGCGGCCGCCAGCGTGGCGGCGGTCTTCGTCGCGATCGTGCTGATGCCGGCCGAGATCGCCGACGTGCCGCCGGTGGCCGCGACCGTGGCGGCCGCCGCGCCGGCGGCGCCGCCGGCGCCGGCCGAGGCGGTCATGCCGAACTGGGTGAGCATGGCCTTCTTGAGCAGCAGCAGCGGCGCGACCGGGAAGACGACGGCGAGCGCCTTGTTCGTGCTGCGCAGCTGCGCCTTGAAGCCCTGGCAGCGATCGCAGCCGCGCACGTGGCGGCGCACCGGCGCGGTCGACCGGCGCAGGCCCTCGGCGACCTCGCCGAGCTCCTCGCGAACCTGCTCGCAGGTCAGCGTGCGCGCCTCGGCGCACTCGGCGAGCGAGACGCGGGCACGCACGAGCAGCGACTTGACCGACGGGATCGTCGTCTCCATCGCCTCGGCGATCTGCTCGTAGGACAGCGCGTCGATCTCGCGCAGCAGCAGGGCTGTCTTCTGGGTCTCGGGCAGCTCCTGGACGTCGGCGACGAGCAGCCGGAAGTCCTCGCGCTTGTGCACCTTGTCGGCGGTCGTCTGACCGGCGTCGGAGATGTGGATGTCCATCGAGTCCACGCCGATCGGCTGGACGCGGCGCAGGTGGTTCAGCGAGCGGTTGCGCGCGATGCGGTACAGCCAGGGACGCACGTGGATCGGCCGGTCGTCGGCGACGATCGCGTTGAAGGAGGCCGCGAAGACCTCCTGCAGGACATCCTCGGCGTCCTCGCGCGAGCCCAGCATGTGCCGGCAGAAGGCCAGCAGGCGCGACTGGTAGCGCGCCACGAGGGTCTCGAACGCCGCGTTGTTGCCGCGGCGCACGAGCACGATGAGACGCTCGTCCGACTGCAGGCGCAGCAGCGGGCTGGGGCCCCGCATGCCGACCGGGACGGAGTGCTTGAGTGCTGTGGCTTCCACGGGAGGTGACGCTGGGCGTTCGTGCCGCTGCTCGGATACAACTCCGCAGCGGTTGCGAAGTTCCGAGGTTGATCATCAGCGTAGCGGTGAAGGGCCCAGCGGTTCGTGAGGAGACCGTGAGATGCCCGGGGCGGGATTCGAACCCGCACGCTCTCGCGAGCAGCGGTTTTTAAGACCGCCCGCCTATGCCATTCGGCTACCCGGGCGCGCGCCGCAGATCCTACGCGCGCGCCCGGCCCAGCCGTGTCGGCGATCTACCTCTGCGTGTTCTTCAGCTGGCTCTTGAACGTCTTGTAGGCGGCCCGCGGCGTGCCGTTCTCGTCCACGATCCCACCGTCGAACGCGGGCGTGCAGCCGTTGCCGAAGTAGTTGTAGCTGTACAGGCGCTCGATGTTCTTGTCGTACTTCTTGATGAGGTCGAACATGTACTTCGTGCGGTTGGACTGACGCTTCGTGTCGCACTTGAAGTTGCTGCCGAAGCTGGCCAGCCCGCCGGTCTCGGTCAGCCAGAGCTTGGCCACCTTGTTGCGCTTGCGGATCGCCTTGAGGATCCGCGCGACGCCGGGGTAGCGGTTGGACGCGTTCTTCTCGGTGATCCGGCGGTTGACCTGGGAGTAGTTGTGGACCCCGACGATCCTCGCCTTCTTGCCGAGCGAGCCGGCGGCCTTGATCCAGCTGCCGATGTACTTCTCGACGCCGGCCTGATCGAGCACGTCGAGCGCGACGATCTTGCAGTCCTTGCACTTGAACTTGCGGAAGGTCTTGTAGAAGTCCGCGGCGCGCTTGGGGTTCTTCGCCGTGGGCTGCGACTTGTGGTTGGCCTCGTTCCAGACGCCCCAGTCCTTGACGCCCAGCGCCCGGTACTTGGCGACGAGCGCGCCGACCTTGGACTTGTAGGCGGAGTTGCTCGGCAGGGGCCTGCGCGGCGTCGAGTTGATGTCGTCGGTCGAGATGTGCATGAGCACCGAGACCCTGGCGGAACGTGCGGCGGCGACGAAGTCGTCGGCCTTCTGGATCTCACCGGGCTGGTCGATCGCGTTCCACTCGATGAAGTAGCGCGTCTTCTTGAGGTTCAACGCCTTCCAGTTGGCGTCGGCGAACATCCTCGGACTCTGATCGCCGATTCCGACGGCGACGTTGGTCTTCGCCGACGCGCCGGCCGGGACGGTGAGCAGGAGTCCGGCAACGAGCAGCGAGGGCAGCAGGCGGCGATTCACGACGGATTGCATCCTTTCGGCGGGGTGTTGAGCACCACATCGGCACGGACGGGCGCATCCATGAGCCTAACCCGCGCGCGGGGCGGTGGTCGCGACTACGTGTGAGGAAAGCGTGTGACTATGCGGCGCGGGTGGCGCGCTCGGCGCCCGCGCTGATGGCGTCGAGCACGACGGCGGCCAGCCGGTCGTCGCCGCTGATGTCCAGGCCGCTGCGATCGGCCGGCGGTCCGAACGCCTCGATCCAGTCGCCCTCCGCGCCGGCCACGCGAGCGTCGGCGTCGGCGGCCGGCCGCTCGGCGATCGTCACCGTGCGGCGGGCGACGGTGATCGCGTAGTGAGAGCTCGTGGTGTCGCCGGCCACGGTGACCTCGACCGTCCCGGTGAGCCCGGCCGGCGCGGCGACGAGAGCGGGGGCGACGCGCAGGATCGCGCCGATGTCGATCGCCTCGCTCTCGCGCGGGGCGCTCCAGGCCCATTCCATGCCCCAGCGCGCGAGCGCGCCCAGCACCGGCAGCAGCTCGCGCGACCGCGGGGTCAGCTCGTAGTCGACCCGCGGCGGCACCTCGCGGTAGCGCTGGCGGGTCAGCAGGCCGTCGGCGACCATGCGGTTCAGGCGCGAGCGCAGCTGCTCGGTCGAGATCCCCGGCAGCACCCGCTGCAGCTCGACGAAGCGGCGCGGACCGGCCACGAGGTCGCGCACGATGAGCAGCGTCCACTTGTCGCCCACGAGGTCCAGCGCGCGCGCGTCGGGCGCCCATTGGGCGTACGGATGGCGCTTCGGGGGTGGGGTGGAAGGCGTCACGACTGCGGGGTGGCGGGCGGCCTTGGGAATGCCGTCTCTGTCCTGCACCTTAGTGGCCGATCGAAACACCGGAAAGGGTGGTTTCCGGTTGCGTGTGCTTTGTACCCCCAAACCTGTGCGAAGTTGCCGCGAACTCGCGCGGTATTGCCGCAAGGTTGTGCCCGGCCGCGCGTTATGGACGTTCGTGGGCACGGTCACGTCACTTCATGCGCACCGCCTGGCGCGCCGCGAACGCGGGCGGGCGCGGCAGGCGCCGCCGCGCGCCACCCTCTTCTTCGACCTCTCGTCGCCGTACACGTACCTCGCCGTGGAGCGTGCCGAGCGGCTCTTCGCCGGCCTCGAGTGGCAGCCCGCGTACGCCGCCGTCCTGCCCGCCAGCGAGCTCTCCGGCGAGTCGATGCGCGCGGCGAGTCAGCGGGCGGCGCTGCTCGGTCTGCCGCTGATGTGGCCCGAGGATCACCCGCGCCCGGTCCGCGGGGCGATGCGCGTGGCGTCGCTGGCGAACGAGCTGGGGTGCGCCGCGGCCTTTGTGCTGGCGGCCTCGCGGCTGGCGTTCTGCGGCGGCTTCGACATCGACGAGCCCGACATCCTCGCGGAGGCCGCCGCCGCTGCGGGCATCGGGCTCGGCGCGGCGCTGTCGGCGGCCGGCGACCTCGGCCGCGACGGCGCGATCGAGGCCGCGGGCCTGTCGCTGCTGGCGGGCGGCGCGCTGGCGCTGCCGGTGATGCGCGTCGGCCGGCTGATCTTCAGCGGCGAGGATCGCCTGCACGAGGCGGCGGCGGCGCGCGCCGCCGTATAGGCCTGCGCGCTCCCGGCGCGGCGCCCGACAGCTGAACGGCGCTGTTCATTGTTGCTAGGGTCGCCGCGCGATGGCGACCGATCCGTCGACTTCCAACGAGGCGCAGGTCGTCGGCGGCCATCTCGTCGCGCGGCGGCTGCGAGCGCACGGCATCACGAAGCTCTTCACGCTCTCCGGCGGGCATCTGTTCTCGATCTACGACGGCTGCCGGGCCGAGGGCATCGACATCGTCGACGTGCGCCATGAGCAGACGGCGGCGTTCGCCGCCGAGGGCTGGGCGAAGGTCACGCGCCGGCCGGGCGCGGCCGCGCTGACGGCGGGCCCCGGCGTCACGAACGCGATCAGCGCGATCGCCTCCGCCCAGGCCAACCACTCCCCGATGCTCGTGCTCGGTGGCCGCGCCCCGGCGACGCGCTGGGGCCAGGGCTCGCTGCAGGAGATCGACCACATCCCGCTCGTCGCGTCGCTGACGAAGCTGGCGGCGACCGCCGGCCGCACCGCCGACATGCCGGCCCTCGTCGATGCCGCGTTGGCCGCGGCGATGACGCCGCACGGCGGGCCCGCCTTCCTCGACTTTCCGCTCGACCACGTGTTCTCCGCGGCGCCGGACGAGGGCGGCTTCGTGCCGATGCCCAGCGTGCGCGGCGTGGCCGGGCTCGGCCTCGAGCACGGCGTCGAGCCCGACGGCGCCGCGATGGACGCGGCGCTGGCCCTGCTGCGCGGGGCGCAGCGGCCGGTGATCATGGCGGGCACCGATCTGTACTGGGGCCACGCCGAGGAGGCGCTGCGAGCGCTCGTCGACGAGCTGCGGATCCCCGTCTTCCTCAACGGCCTGGCGCGCGGCTGCGTGCCGGCCGACCATGAGCTGTTCTTCTCGCGGGCGCGCTCGGCGGGACTGCGCGGCGCCGACGTCGCGCTGTTGATCGGCGTGCCGATGGACTTCCGGCTCGGCTTCGGCGGCGCGTTCGGCGACGAGACGGCGATCGTGGCGATCGACCGCGTGGCGCCGCCGCAGCCCTATCCGCGCGCGGTGGCCGCGGAGCTGTTCGGCGACATGAGCGACGTGATGGACGTGCTGCGTGTCGCCCTCGGCGGTGAGCCGTCGCTCGAACGGTCGCGCGCGGCGTGGATCGCGTCGCTGCGCGAGGCCGAGGACGGTCTGCGCGGCGAGGAGCGCGCGCTGCTCGCCGACGAGCGCGCGCCGCTGCATCCGATGCGCATCTACGGCGAGCTCGGCACGCTGCTGGATCGCGACGCGATCGTCATCGGCGACGGCGGCGACTTCGTGTCCTACGCCGGTCGCATGATCGATTCCTACGCGCCCGGCTGCTGGGTGGACCCGGGTCCGTTCGGCTGCCTGGGGTCCGGTCCCGGCTACGCGCTGGCGGCCAAGCTCGCCCATCCCCGGCGGCAGGTCGTGCTGCTGCTCGGCGACGGCGCCTTCGGCTTTGCCGGAATGGAGTTCGACACGCTCGCGCGCCACGGCGTCGATGTCGTCGGCGTGATGGGCAACAACGGCATCTGGGGTCTGGAGAAGCATCCGATGGAGTTCATCTACGGCTACTCCGTCGCGGCCGAGCTGCGCCCCGAGACGCGCTACGACGTCGTCGTCGAGGCGCTGGGCGGCCACGGCGAGCTGGTCCGCACGCCCGCGGAGCTGCGGCCGGCGCTGGAGCGCGCCTTCGCCGCCGGCGCGCCGGCGCTCGTCAACGTGCTGACCGACCCGTCGGTCGCCTATCCGCGGCGCTCGAGCCTGGCGTAGCCGGGCTGCGGTTTAACGGAGGAAGCCGCCCCCAGGGGAAAGGGCGGCTTCCTTCATGCTGGCCCCGCAGGACGGGCAGGGGTACGTACCTTGCTGGGCCGTATGAGGTGGTCCGGGCGGTGGGAGGTGCCGATCAAACGGCGTGCCCGGACCTATGTCCGGCTCGGTTTCCCATCGATGCTTGGTTGGGTCCCTCTGCCGGTAGACGGGGTATCGGCAGGGCGCGGCGAAGACTTGACTCGGACGTTCGTCCGTCTTTCCCGAGCTTTGTTGTATTAGCCGACGCCCGTGCCGCTGGTCGCGCCGGGCGCCCCGGCCAGCCGCAGCGCCGCGCCGCGCAGGATGTCGTGCTCGGAGACCTCGATGGCGTCCAGGCCGAACGCCGCGAGGACCTCCAGCAGCATCGCCACGCCGGCGACGATCGTCGGCGCGCGGTCGGGCTGCAGGCCGGTCACCGCGCGCCGTTCGTCGTCGGCCAGCCGCGCGAGCCGAGCGAGGATGTCGGCGATGACGGGCCGGCGCAGGACGTGGCCGTGCACGAGCGCGCGGTCGTAGGGATCGAGGCCGAGCTCGATCGCCGCACACGACGTGGCGGTGCCGGCGACGGCGATGGCGTGCTGCACGCTGCGCCGGCGTCCTCGGGGACGCCGGCGCGGATGATCTGCGCGACCTCGCCGCGCAGGCTGTCGACCTCGCCGGCGCGGGGCGGGTCGTGGTCGACGTGGCGCTCGGTCTGGCGCACGACGCCGGCCTGCGTGGAGACGTGGAAGCCGACTTCGCCGGCGCGGCCGATGACGAACTCGGTCGAGCCGCCGCCGATGTCCACGACGAGCAGCTCGCGGCCGTTGTCGGCGCGTTCGCTCGTCGCGCCGGCGAACGTCAGCGCGGCCTCCTCGTCGCCGCTGATCGTGCGCGCGTCGAGGCCGTAGCGCTCGCGCACGATCTTCGTGAACGGCGCTCCGTTGGCGGCGTCGCGCACCGCGCTCGTCAGCACCGCCGTGGTGGCGGTGGCACCGTGCGCGCCGATGAGCTCGCGGTAGCGGGCGAGGGTGTCGAAGACGCGCTGCATGGCGTCGTCCTGCAGGCGGCCGGTGGCGTCGACGCGCGCGCCCAGCCGCGTGACGATCGACTCGCGATGGACCTCCTCCAGCGCGCCGTCGGCGGCCACGTCGGCGATCAGCAGGCGCGTCGAGTTGGTCCCGATGTCGACGACGGCCACGCGCACGTCGCACGCAGGCTAGATGGTCCGTTGGCGCACCGCGCAACCGGCGCGCGGCGGCCTCGGCGGGGGTTGAACGGGGCGTTTTGGCGTTGCTACACTGGCTCGTCCACGCCGCGGGGTGGAGCAGTCTGGTAGCTCGTCGGGCTCATAACCCGAAGGTCGCAGGTTCGAATCCTGCCCCCGCTACTACGGAAGCCCCCTCTCGCCAGGGGGCTTTCGTGTTTCTGGGGTCTCCGCAAAGCCGCATCAGATGGGCGGCGCCCTCCAGCTCAACGGCAGGTCGTTGGCCATCCCGAAGTTGAACGTCACGTCCGGCATGCCCGCGCTGTTGGCGGTGCGGATCGCCCACGTGGCGCCCGTCTTGATGGCCACGGTGTCGTCGCCGTCCCCGTCCCAGTCCCCCGTCACCGGATAGCTGCTGTTCGGCGTCCCGTAGACAAAGGTGCCGACGTCCGCAGGTCCCGCGTCGGGGGCGTTGCGCAACGCCCACGTCGCGCTGCTGTAGGTGTACGTGCCGATGCCGTCCGTCCCGATGCCGTCCCAGTCGCCGGCGACCGGCACCGTGGCCGGCCAGGTCCCCGACCCGTAGGTGAACGACCGCGTCGCACCGGTGCTCAGCCGCACCTGCCACAGCCCGGCGCGGAAGACCGCCACGTCATCGGTCCCGTCGCCGTTGAAGTCGCCCGCCACCGGGAACCCGCGCGGGTCGCCGAACGTGAACACGACGTCGGCGGCACCGGTCGTGTTCGTGTTGCGCAGCTTGAACACGCCACCCTCGAACGTCCCCGCCGTCTCGCTGCCGTTGCCGTCCCAATCGCCCATCATCGGCGCCAAGGGACGGGACCCGTAGGAGAACGTCGTCGTCGGCTCACCCGTGGTCAGGGAGTTGCGCAGAAGCCGCGTCGTGCTCGTACGCACCAGCGAAGGCAACGACGGCATTACCGCGGGCGCCGGTGCCCCCTGCGCCACGCCCAGCCCGTACAGCGCCCCGCCCGACACACTCACCGTGTTCAGCACATCGCCGGTGTTCGGGTTCAGCGTGTACAGCGTCCCCGATGCCGTCGCGGCATACAGTCTGGTTCCGTCGTACGCCAGACCCTGGATGTCCTGGGCGGGCGCGGGCAGGGTGTTCTTGAACGCCTCGACGTCGGTGAACGGGTCGTACTCGGCCAGCGTGCCGCCGCCGTCCGTGAAGAACCCGAACTCGCGCCCGAAGTCGTCGCCGCCGAGCCCGCCGACCGGGTCCCCGGTGGCCCAGTTGCCGTTATCGGGGCCGCTGAACCCTGTCTGGCGGTGGATGTCGGTGCCCGAGTGGCTCGAGAAGATGAGCTGCGTCAGGTCCGCCGCCGCCTGGAAGCTGAGCCCGTCGGTGGGGTTCTCATCCGCGCTCTCGATGGACAGCGCCGCCCCGGTGAGGGGGTTGATCCGGAACAGCGTGTTGTCGTTGGGGTCGTCGTCGTTGCGGTAGATCAGCGTCGAGCCCCCCTCCGCGCCGCTGAGGCCGACCAGCGTCTCGCCGGCGTCCAGATCGTCGGGCGCGTCGAAGGAGTCGGTGACCGCGCCGGTTGCCGGGTCGACGGTGACGATGTCGCCTGTTGCTGGCTGCGCGCCGTACAGGACGCCCGGCGCCGGCGGCGGTGGCGCCTTCGACGGGTCCGCAACGCCGAGCCCGTACAGCGCACCGCCCGACACGGTCGCGGTATTGAGCACCTGCCCTGTGTTCGGGTTCAGCGTGTACAGGGTCCCCGACGCGGTCGCGGCGTACAGGTTGGTCCCGTCGAACGCCAGCCCCTGGATGTCGCTCGCCGGCGCGGGTAGCGTGCTGCTGAACGCATCGACGTCGGTGAACGGGTCGTACTCGTGCAGGGTGCCGCCACCGTCGGTGAAGAAGCCGAACTCGCGCCCGAAGTCATCGCCTCCGAGTCCGCCGACCGGGTCCCCGGTGGCCCAGTTGCCGTTGTCGGGGCCGCTGAACCCTGTCTGGCGGTGGACGTCGGTGCCCGAGTGGCTGGAGAAAATGAGGCGGGTCAGGTCAGCTGCGGTCTGGAAGCTGAGCCCGTCGGTGGGGTTCTCATCCGCGCTCTCGATGGACAGCGCCGCCCCGGTGAGGGGGTTGATCCGGAACAGCGTGTTGACGTTGGAGTTGGGGTCGTTGCGGTAGATCAGCGTCGAGCCCCCCTCCGCGCCGCTGAGGCCGACGAGCGTGTCACCCGCCTTCAGATCGTCGGGTGCATCAAACGAACTGGTCACCGCGCCCGTCGCCGGGTTCACCGTGACGATCTTGCCCGTCGCGGGCTGCGCCCCATACAGGGCACCCTGCGCCGGCGCCGCCACCGCGAGCACGGCCAGCGCGGTGAGCACACCCATTGTCGCCGCGCAGCGCACGGTCCGAACGTTGAGTGCGCCGCGCCTTGCGAAGAACGGAATCCTCGTACGCCTGTGCTCGGTGTCGGCGACGTTGTGGCAAGCGATGATCGTGGGCATTGAGCCGCTCCCTGTTTGGCCTACGGCGGCTAACCTAGTCCCATTGGCCCGCGCGGGACCACCCAGTTTTGGACGTTCAGGCGTACAGTCATGGATGATCTCCCGACCTCTCAGGCGCCCCATCGGCTGTGCCGACCTGATTGCTGCACCCCGGTGACGGGCCTGGGCCTCCGCGTGGCCGACGCCGAGGACCCTTCCTGCGCCGCGCTCCCGTCGAGAACGCGACCTGGGATCACCATGGCGTGCTCTGGCCGCCCGAGGGCGCCCAGCCGGTGATCGTCACCCGCGCCGGCGCGTCGGTGATCTAGATCGACCGGGTCTCGACTCCGGGCGCGCTGCTCGTCGCCACGCTGGACCCGCTCTATCACTTCTAGGCTCGAACTTCATGCGCGTGCGCGAGCGCTTCCTGGACGGCTTGGTGTTCATGCGCGCTGGTGTGCGCGGTCGCCGCTCGTGGCGACGTGCACCTATGGCCGCCCGCGCAGGGCCGTCCCCCGCTGCTCGGCGTGCCGCGCGCGGATGATCCGATCGAGGTCGGCGACGGTCCGCTCGAACGTGAATCGCTGCAGCATGAGCTCGCGCCCGTCGCGCCCGAGGCGCGCGGCGAGGTCCGGGGCGGCGAGCAGACGCACGATCGCGGCGGCGAGCTCGCCGGGGTGGTCCGGGGCCACGAGCAGGCCCGTCTGCTCGTGGCGCACGGCCTCGGGCATGCCGCCGACGCGGCTGGCCACCGTCGGCGCCGCCATGAGCAGCGATTCGGTCATGCCGCCCAGGTTCTCCGCCAGGCGACGGCTGCACCGACACGTCGAGCGCCCCCAGCAGTTGCGGGACGTCGTCGTGCTCGTCGAGGAAGTTGACGGCGTGCGCCACCCCCAGTGCGTCCGCCAGATGACCGACCCGCTCGCGGTAGCGCTGCGCGGGCGCTCCGCGCGCTCCGCCGGCGCATATGAGCCGCGCATCGGGTCGCGCGGCGAGCACGGCCGGCAGCGCGCGGAGGAGCACCTCGTGACCCTTGACGCCGCGCCCGCGCGCGGCCGGCGGGGCGAAGCGGCCGCCGATCGGGGCGTAGAAGTGCGCGACATGGCCGATCAGCGGCGCGCCCGCAGGCACCCCGAGCCGTGCGCGGGTCGCGTCGCGATCGGCAGCGCGGGGATCGAAGCGCTCGGCCGGCGCGCTTGCGATCGACGACTACGCGCACGTATCGGTCGGCGCGCACCTCAGCGGCGGGTGTCGCGTGGGAACGCGCAGCACGGTCGGCATCGGCGCGTGCCTGGCGGGCGCCGTGACGATCGGCGCGCGGACGATCATCGGGCGGATGCGGCCGTCGTGAGCGATATCCCCGCCGGGGTCGTAGCGGCAGGGGTGCCGGCGCGGCAGCTGTCGCAGTCGCCGTAGATACGACTGCTGCGCCGCCGCAGCGCGACCCGGCCGAACCGTGCTCAGGCGGCGTCCGTCTCCAGCGGTTTCAGCCGGCCGTCGGGGGTGAGGTGGGCGAGCGCCGCCGGGTCGGGGGTCGCCGTCGGGCCCGCCTCGAGGTACTCGGGGTACATCGGCTTGCGGCCGCGCCGGCGACCGAGCGCCGCCAGCGGCGGGATCGTGAGCTTCTGGACGATGGCCGGGGGCTTCGTGAAGCGGATGACGTCGCCGTACTCGTGGCCCATCACGGCGAGCTGCAGCGGGTCGGGCAGCCCCTTGGCGTTGACCTTGCCGTCGCGTGCGAGGCCGAACATCGAGCCGACCATCTCGCTGAAGCGCACCCCGGGGACGACCTCGACGAGGACCTGCGCCTCGCTGTCGCCGACCTGCCACCAGTCGTGGACGACGCCCGCCGGCACCGACGCCCCCTCGCCGGGCCCCAGCGTGCGTTTGCGATCGCCGATCAAGAAGCCGACCTGACCGCTGAGCACGAGGAAGCGCTCGTCGACCGTCGGATGCAGGTGCGCGGCCGCCACGCGCCCGCCGGGACGGATGAACAGATGCGAGACGAGGACCTGCTCGGGATGCTCCCGCGGGTCCGTGAGGAGGATCACGCGCTCCCCGGTGACCGGGTTCTCGAAGATGGGCCGCGGCGCCAACTCCATTGCACAAGTGATCCAACCAGGGTCGCCGACGCCACGCAAGCAGTCCCGTCGCGGCGCATAGGCTGCGGCGATGGCGATGGACGTCAGCGTCGTGATCCCGACCCGTGATCGTCCCGGCGCGCTGCGCCGCGCGGTGGCGAGCGCGCTGGCCCAGAGCCGTCCGCCGCTGGAGGTGATCGTCGTCGACGTCGACGACGGCGAACGGCCGGCGGCCGTCGTGCCGCATCCGCTCGTCCGCGTGCAGCGGACAACGGCCCCGCGCGGCGCCGCCGGCGCCGCGCGCAACGCGGGCAGCGCGATCGCGCGCGGCGAGTTCGTGGCGTTCCTCGACGACGACGACGTCTGGCATCCCACCAAGCTCGCGCGCCAGCTCGCGGTCGTGGGGGGCGCGGGCGCCACGTGCTGCGGCTTCGACGTCGTCGATGACCGCGGCCGCCTGCTGGAGCGCCACGTGCCGCGGTCCGACGACCTGTGCCGTGACCTGCTGCTGCGGCCGATCCTGCAGCCGTC
Source organism: uncultured Actinomycetes bacterium (assembly GCA_963766525.1). Classification (GTDB taxonomy): domain Bacteria; phylum Actinomycetota; class Thermoleophilia; order Solirubrobacterales; family Solirubrobacteraceae; genus CADCVQ01. Next base: position 13,702 of record CAVYAX010000053.1, on the reverse strand, counting down.
GGCGCTGCTCGTGCGGCGCGCCGCGCTTGCCGCGGCGGGCGGCTTCCCGGAGGGCTGGCAGCGCGTCGAGGACTGGCTGCTGTTCCTGCGGCTCGCCGACCGCGCCGATCGTGCTGCAGCCCGAGATCCTCGTCACGCGGTCGCCGTCGGCGGCGACGGCCGCGCAGGCGCTCGCCGCCCACGCGCGGCTGTACGCCGCGGAGATCGCACTACGCGTGCGCGCCGGCGATCATCGCCGCGCCTCCGGAAGCTCGGCGGTCGATCGCGGCCAGACGGCCGCCCCGTCTCGAGGCCGCCGGCGCTGACGCCGAACAGCTCGAGCACCGTCGCGGCGAAGTCGACGAGGCGGATCGGCGGCCCGTCGACCCGTCCCGCGGCGGTGGCGGGGATGCCGGGGCCGGCGGCGAGCAGCATGCCGTTGGTCCAATGGATCGACTCGCGCGCCACCTCGGCCGGAACGACGACCTCGCCGACGCGCGGCGATCGCACGCCCGGGGGCGCTGTCCCGCCGCCACTGCACGCACACGTCGGGCATTTCGCCGGTCGGCGGTCCCCCGCCGACGTCCTCGTAGCGCGCCGTGCGGATCACGGCCGGCTGGCCCGTGTCGGCGTCGACGAGCTCGTCGAAGAGCGCCATGACGTCGTCGCGCAGCGCCTCGTACGCCGCCGGCGTCACGATGCCCGCGGGCTCGCGTCCCTGCAGGTTGATGCGGACGAGCGTCGCGCCGTCGCCCCACACCTGGAACGCGCGGGTGGCGCTCCAGTCCACATCGGCGAACTCCAGCGCACCGACGAGCCGTTCGCGCGGCACCAGGCGGCCCAGCGCCGGCCGCAGGCCGGCGGGCACGAGGCGGTGCACGACGCGCCGGGCGCCCGCGAGCGCACGCACGCGTCGGTCCGCGGTCGGCGGGGCGGCGTCCTGATCGGCGCGCCGCAGGAGGCCCGCGGCGGCGAGAACCCCGTCGCCGATCTCCTCGAGATGTGGGTTGGGTCCCATGCCGTGCGGGGAGACGACGAGGACGACGTCGTCGGGGCGCAACTCGGCGAGCAGGAGGCCGAGCTCGTGGTCGATCGCCTCGTAGATCGCGCTGAGCGCGTGGCGCAGCTGGCGCTCGAGATAGGCGAGCTCCGCCTCGTCGCCGACCGGGAGCTTCAGGCCGTAACGCAGCTCGCGGCGGCCGACGAGGCGCTCGAGCTCGGCCACGAGGCCGGGCGGGTCGCTGCGCGGGCCGCCGACCTTGGTCGTGTACGGGTCGTGGCTGCCCCAGCCGACGACCTGCGTCCCGGGCAGCCCCTGCAGGAGCGGCGCGTTGTAGATGCTCACGATCGTGGTGCTCTCGCGCCTGGCGGCGAGGGGCGCCGGCCAGCACGCTGACCGCGCGCTCGGCGCCGCCGATCTCGAGCGTCGGCGGCAGCAGGGCCAGCCGTGGGCCACCGGTGCGGACATCCGTGGCAGCGGTGATGCTCCGCATGTGCGGACCCTATCTGAGCCACCGCGGCCCGCCGAGCCCCCGACGCTCAACTCGCGGGCGCTGACGACGCTGGCCGTGAGCGTGGCCGGGAGGCGCTCGCCGTCCGCGCCGGCCTCGTCCTCGCGCGGCTCCTGGGCGCCGCCGGCTACGGGGCGTACTCGTGGGCCATGGCGGTCGCAGCCGGCTTGGCCGTCCCGGCCGCGGCCGGCCTCGACCTGCTGCTCGTGCGCGAAGCGGCGGTGCGAGGCGCCCGCCGCGACTGGGCGGTCCTGCGCGCGATGTGGGGCCGCGCCCGCGCCGTGGCGGCGCTCATCGGCGCTCGCGGTCGCGGTCGCGGTCGCGGCGCTCGCGCTCGGCCACCACCTGCCGGAGGGACTGGTGGTGCCGCTGCTCGTCGCGCTGCCGGCGGTGCCGCTGTTCGCGACCGGCGCGCTGCAGCAGGCCGTCGCGCAGGGCCTGCACCGACCCGTCGCGGGATTGGCCGCATGGTCGCTCGCGCGCCAGCTGACCGTGCTCGCGGGCGCCGGCGTGGCCGCCCGATGGCGGTCGTGGGCTCGGTGGCGATGGTCGACGCGCAGCTCGGGCTCGTGATGCTCGGACTGCTCGAAGGTGCGCGCGAGGCCGGCCTGTTCGCCGCCGCGACGCAGGCCACCGTCGGGTTCGTGCTCGTGTGGAACGCCGCCGGCCGCCCGCTCATGCCGCCGGTCGCCAGGCTGCACGAGACCGGCGGCCACGCGCGCCTGCGGAGCGAGCTGACACGCGCGACGCGCTGGGTGGCGGCGGCGACGGCCGCCGGCGCGCTCGTCGTCGTCCTGCTCGCGGGCCCGCTCCTGTCGCTCTTCGGCGCCGCCTTCACCGAAGCCGCCGATGTGCTGATCCTGCTCGCCGTGGGACACGTCGTCAACGCCACGTGGGCGTTCAACGGCACCGTCCTGACGGCCACGGGCCACGTTGGCGCCGCCGCCCGCGGCGCCACGGTCGCGATCGTGGTCAACGCGGTGCTGCTCGCGGCGCTCATCCCGCTTGCCGGCCTGGAGGGCGCGGCAATCGCGTGGCTGGCGAGCGTCGCCGTGCGCAACGCGCTCAACAGCCGCGCCGCCCGCCGCGAGCTGGGCCTGCGCACGTCCGTGCGCTGAGCGGGCGGGCCCGGCCTGGCCCGCCGGCGGGCGCATGCGGGCGCGCGAGCGCGGCAGCGCGGTACGATCGCCGCGATGCCCGAGCAACTGCATTTCACCCCCTCCGAGGAGGCCAACGCGCTCATCGCGACCGACCCGATGGCGCTGCTCGTCGGGTTCGTCCTCGACCAGCAGGTCACCGTCCAGAAGGCGTTCTCCGGGCCGCTCGCGCTGCAGGAGCGGCTGGGCTCGCTCGACGCGGCCACGCTCGCCGGTGCCGACCTGGAGACCGTCTTTCGCGAGCGCCCGGCGATCCACCGCTTCCCGGGCTCCATGGCCCAGCGCGTGCACGATCTCGCCGTCCACATCCGCGACGCCTACGACGGCGACGCGGCGCGCGTATGGACCGACGCGGCCACCACCGACGCGCTGCGCGTGAACCTCAAGGCGCTGCCCGGCTTCGGCGAGATGAAGATCAAGGCGCTCGGCGGCGTGCTGGCCAAGCGCTTCGGCGTGCAGGCGGCAGAGGGTCTCGTGCCGTGGCACCCGACGCTCGGCGACGTCGACTCCCCGCAGGCGCTCGCCGACTACCAGGCGGCCAAGCGCCTCCACAAGAAGGAGTGGGCGAAAGCCTAGTCTCTGGACCGGTCGGCGTCTCGGGCGTAGTGTCGGCATCAACCGACATTGAGGAGGCGACGGCATGTATGCGCGCGTAGTGCAGTGGCAGGGCGGCGACGCCGCGGCGATTCGCGATACGGCAGCGGACATCGCGAGCCGCACAGCGAGCGGTCCGCCGGAGGGCGTTCCGGCGGTCGGCTTCACGCTGCTCGTGGACCCCGAGGGCGGCCGCGCCGTCGCGATCTCGCTGTTCGCCACAGAGGAGGACAGGCGCGAGGGCGACGCGACGCTGCAGGCCATGAACCCTCCCGGGGCGGGCATGGGCACGCGGGGGCCGGTCGAGTTCTTCGAGGTCGCGGCCGACACGAGGACGTAGGGCGCGGGGTCGGCGGTCGGGGCGCGCCGGGTGCGGATATCGCACCTTGCGCGCCCCCAGCTCCGGCCGATGACCCGCGGATGGCCGGCGACGACGACCCGTGGCCTGCGGGGTTGGTATCGGCGGCCGGCCCGGGGCTGGCGTGCGCTCGGGCAGCGTGGCGCGAAGTCCCTCATAGCGAGGAGTTTCGCGCCAGGCTTGGTGTCGCGGCCGGGGTACGAAGGACGGTGTGGCGAATCAGCATCGGTACGCGATACAGATTCGCCACGCCCTCCTTGCCGCGCATGCGCAGACAGCCCCGCGCGCGGGACGAGGCCGACCCACTCCCGCGGCAAGCCACCACCCACGTGGAGGGGACGGATTGTGCGCGCCGAAACTTCCGGCCAGAGCTCGTGTCTCGGTACCCGAAATCAAGGCTGAACCGCTTCCGCATCAGCGCGGCGGCGGCTGGGGGAACCACATGCGCCGGCACGGCGCACGGGGCGAATCGCCGGGCTGTCCGGCGTAGCGCGATTGCCGCGCGAGCCCGTCAGCTCACCCCGGAAGCCTCGGCAAGGATGGAGGAACGGCGGTGGGATACCGAGTCCGGCTGCGCGCGAGCGCGGTGAGCATCGCCGTGGCCGCGGTCGCGGCCACGGCCCCGGCGGCGGCCGACGCGGCCTTCGGCGATCACATCCTGCGCACGGGCGACCGCGGCCGCGAGGTCAAGGTCCTGCAGCGCTGGCTGACGCTGACCGGCTTTCCGACGAACGTCGACGGCCACTTCGGTCGCCGCACGCGCCTCGCGGTGCGCCGCTACGAGCGCGCCAACGGCCAGCGCGTCGACGGCTGGGTCTCGCGCGAGCAGGCGCAAGGCCTGCGCACCCGCGCCTACGCCGCGCGCGGCGCGCACGCCACCGCGCCCGCCGCCGCCGCCGCGCTGCCGGCACCCCAGCCGCTGATCACCCCGACGGCGAACGCCGTGATCGCGCCCGACGGGCTCACCGCGATGGTCCCGGCCGCCGCGCCCCCGCAGGTGCGCGACGCGATCGCCGCCGCCAACCGGATCGTCGGCAAGCCCTACCGCTGGGGCGGCGGGCACGCGCGCGTCGAGGACGACGCCTACGACTGCTCGGGCGCCGTCTCCTACCCGCTGATGGCCGCCGGGCTGCTGCGCGGGCCGCTGGACTCGACCGGCCTGAAGCGCTTCGGCGAGGCCGGCCCCGGCGTGTGGATGACCGTCTATGCCAACGCCGAACACACGTACGCGGTGATCGCCGGCCTGCGCCTCGACACGTCGGGCACCGGCGGCAAAGGCCCGCGCTGGCACACCGGCGCGCGCTCGGGCAAGGGCTTCGTCGTGCGCCACCCCACCGGCCTCTAGCCCACCAGACCGCCGAACCGCCGAACGGCGGACCCGCGATGCGACATGTCGCGTTGATCGCGGCGCCGCCGGGGAGGATCCTGCGTGCAGATGCGCCGCCTGCTCGCACCCTCTCGCCCGGACCCGGTCGCCCTGGCGCTGCTCGCGCTGGCCGCGCTCTGCGTGCTCGTCGCCGGCTTTCAGCACGCGCGCCTCTTTCACCGCGGCTACGCCGAGGTGGAGATCATCGGGCTGCTGTTCTTCATGAACGCGCTCGGCTCGACGGTCGTCGTGCTCACGCTGATCTTCGAGCGTGTCTGGATGTTCGTGCTCGGCGCGCTGTCGATCTGCGTGCCGTCGCTCGTCTCGATCGCGATCTCGCACTCCTCGGGCTTCCTCGGCTTCCGCGAGGGCGGCTACGACGGCGACGCGCTCGTCATCGTCGTGGCGGAGGTCGCCGCGGTGCTGCTCGCGCTGGCCGGCGCGGGCAAGGCGGCCACGACGCTGCGAGGCGACCCCGCATGAAGCTCGTCCTCGCCGCGCTCACCGTGCTCCTCATGGGCATCGCGATCGCCGGCATCGGCATGGGCGAGGCCCCGGCCGAGCGCCGTGCCGCGCCCGCCGCGGCCGCCGTCACGGCCGCCAAGGAGCGGATCGCCGCCGGCGGCGCCGGCGTGGCGCGCGGCCGCGCGCTGTTCGCGGACGAGGGCTGTGACCGCTGTCATTCGATCGCCGCGACCGGCGCGGAGGGCAAGCTCGGCCCGCGCCTGGACGTCATCGACGACGACGCCGGCGACATCGCCGAGGCGATCGTCGATCCGCGCGAGGACACCGTCGACGGCTTTCCCGAGAAGCTCATGCCCGACGACTACGGCGACCGGCTGAGCGACGCGCAGGTCGCCGATCTCGCCGCGTTCGTGGCGGCCGCCGCGGGCAGCGAGGACGAGGGCGAAGCGGGCGAGGGCGGCGAGCAGGGCGAGGACGCAGACGACGACTCGGGCTCGGGGCGCGGTCGCGGCCGCGGTGAGAGCTCGGGCCGCGGGCGCGGCGGCGACGGCGACTGACGCAGCGGGTCAGCCTGAGCTTCGCTGCCGTCCCGGCGCGGGGGGAGCGATGGGGGTGGGGCGGGTCAGGTGGCGCACGGGTCGCGGCGGCGGGCGCAGCCGGCCGCGCCGTGCGCTCATGCGAGTCCTGGGTTCCGGGCGGCCGCGTTTCATGCGCCCATGTTCCTCGCCTCCGGGGGTCCGTTCTTTCGACGGCCGTAGCAAATTCCTGTAGGCGGACTGGACGAAAAGGCGGGGCGGTCCGTAAACGCTCATGGCGCGGTGCCCCACGACCGACTTGACAGGCATGGCCAAGCCGCTCGCGCGCATCGTCCGCCTCGCGTTCCTCGCGCTGCTCGCACTGGCGGGTCTGTTCGGCGGCCACGCCGCGCAGGCCGCCGCGGCGCCGATCAACCTTCCGCTGCTCAAGCCCAAGCCCGCGCCGGCGGTCGCGCCGGTCGCCGCGCCGATCACCGCCGATCCGACCGGCGTCGCGGCGCGCGGGACGATGCTCATGGTTCACGCCGGCGGCTGGGCCGGCCACGACGCCCACGCCCAGCGGCTGCTGATGGACCGCCCGGGCGCGCTGCTGCTCGAGCGGGGCTGGCGCGTCGTCTCGGTCGACTACGAGGAGGGCGCCGCGGGGCTGCAGGACGTGCTCGACGCCGCCGGCAGCGAGCTGGCGCGAATCGGCGACGGCGGGCCCGTCTGCATCTACGGCGAGTCGGCGGGCGCTCACCTCGCCCTCGTCGCCGCCGAGCGGCTGCGCGCGATCGACTGCGTCATCGGACTCGGCACGCCGACCGACCTGCCGCTCTACACGCAGGAGGCGGCCACGAGCCTGGACGCCCAGCTGAAGCTCGTTGCCAGCCAGATCACGCGCCTGCTGGGCGCCACGGTCGACGCGCTGGCACCCTGGAACCCCGTCACGCTGGCGCCGAAGATCCGCGCCGACGTGCTGCTCGTCCGCGAGGGCGACGACGACATGATCTCGCCCGAGCACGACGCGCGCTTCCGCGCCGCCCGCCCGACGACGCAGTTCGTCGGCCTCGAGCCCGGCAGCCGCAGCGATCCGTCGACGAGCTTCGTGCACGGCACGGTCTCCGAGACAGGCCGCGCGCAGTACGCCGCGGCGGTCGGCTCCTTCGCCGACCGCGCCGTCGCCGCCCACGCGGCCGAGCGCGTCGGCGCACGGACCGGCTGCTCGGGCGTCGGGCGCTCGCTCACCGAGATCGGCCTGACGGCGCTGCGCGCCGCGCTGCGCTGTCTGGCGCGCAAGGACGTCGGCGCGCGCGGCGCCGCCTCGCGCAGCTGGCAGCGCACGAGCGTGACGCTGCGCGGCGAGGTCAACGCCGCGCGCATCTGGCGGTCGCTGCGCGCGACGAAGAGCGGCCGCCGCGCGCTGTCCGCCGCGGCCCTGCGCCGCGCGAAGGTCACGGTCCGGCCGGGCGACCGTTCGCGGATCGTCCTGCGCTCGACGCGCTAGCGGCGCTTGATGCGGAACTGCACGGTCTGCGCGCCGCCGTCGGCGAGCGTCGCGGTGAGGCGGTACAGGCCGGCGCGGCGGCCGACCTGCTTCGTCGTGAGCTTGAGGGTGTTCTCGCCCGCCGCGGCGGCGACCGTCACGACCGCGCGCGCCGCCGAGTAGCGCCCGTCGCCCAAGGCGCGCCGCAGCGTGAACGTCACGCTCGCCGCACGGCTCAGCGTGTAGGTGAAGCGCGCCGCGCGCCCCACGCGGACCGTGCGCTGGAGGCGCTTGAGCGTGCCCAGCGAGGCCGCCGGCCGCGACTGGCCGAGGACGCGTAGGACCGAGCGGGCCATGCTCGCCTCGCCCGAGACGTTGGGGTGGATGGGGTAGGCCGGCATCGTCGGCACGAGGCCCTCGAACCAGCGCGTCGGCGGCAGCTTGCACACGTCGTGGCCGACGCTCTCGGCGTACGTGTCGACGAACTCGGCGTCGTTGGCGGCGGCCTGCTCGGCGATCATCGTGTTCGTGCGGCGCAGCAACTCGTCGAAGTACGCCAGGTCGTCGGCGGAGAGCGGGACGAGCGGGTAGCAGCTGCGGCCGTCGGTCGGCGCGACCGCGGGGTAGCCGACGATCAGCACGCGCGCCTGCGGTGAGCGGGCGTGGATGCCCTGCAGCGTCGCGGCGATCTTCGGCGCCGAGGCGGCGATCTGGTCGACGAGGCGGTCGCCGCCGTCGGGCTTGGCGAAGTTCGAGCGACAGGCGGTGCCGGTCGGGGCGAGCAGGCCGAGCTGGATGCAGTCGACGGCCGCGCCGACGAGCCCGACGTCGTTGCCGCCGATGCCGACCGTCACGAGCCCGGCGTCGGCCGACAGCGCGTCGAACTGCGGCGTGTTCGTGCCGCCGGGCACGCTCTGGGGTTCGCTCATGTGGCGCGTCGTCGCCGACGAGCAGCTCGTGTCGCGGAAGACCGACGCGCCGAGCGCGGCGCGCACGACCGACGGGTAGTTGTGGTCCGAACGGAAGCAGCCGCTGGGCATGCCGTACATGAAGGGGACCAACGGCGCCGCGGTGTAGGAGTCGCCGAGCGCGACGTAGGGCCCGGGGTCCGCGGCCTGCGCCGCGCTCGCGCTCAGCGCGGTCGCGAACGTCGCGGCGACGACGAAGGCGGCAATCAGACGAACGGAGCAGTTCATATGAGCAGTATGGCGTGGCCCCGAGCCCGCCGCGCCGCTGTTCAGATGATCCCGACGAGCGCCGCGCAGACCCAGTTGCGCGCGCCGTCGCCGCCCGCCCACAGCCGCGCCGCCAGCCGGTCCTGCTCGGCCTTCGGCGCGAGGTAGGCGTGCGGAGTCGAGCCGCCCAGGCCGCGCCAGGTGTCGGGCATGAACTGATAGAAGCCCGACGCTCCCGCGAAGTTCGGCGGCAGGTTCTGGCCGCCGGACTCGCACTGCACGATCGGCCACGGGATCGACCACGGCCCGCCGGGTCCGACGGCGCGCAGCGCCTGCGCGCGCTGTGCCAGCAGCCGGTTCAGCGAGCGCTGGGCGCGGCGCCGGCTTGCCCGCGTGCCGCGCAGCAGGGCGGCCCGCGCCGCGCGCGCCTCGGCGAGGCGGCTGCGGCGCTCGCGCAGGCCCGCGGCCATCGTCGTCAGCGCGTCGTGGCGCTTGCGAACGGCGTCCGCCGCGACCCGGCGCTCCGCGGAGAGGCGCGTCAGCAGCCGCCGCTGGCCGAGCGCGTCGCGGCGCGCGGACTTGACGGTGCCGAGGATGCGCTCGTCCTGGGCCTGCACGCGCTTGAGGAAGTCGACGGTCTCCAGCAGCTGGGCGAAGCCGTCGGCTCGCAGCACCACCGTGACGATGTCCGGCTCGCCCCCGGCGTAGCGCCGGCGCAGCAGCTCGGCGAGCTTGGCGCGCGACTGCGTCAGCCGCGCACGCAGGCGCAGGGCGCGCTCGCGCTGGCGGTTGCGCCGTAGCACCGTCGACGCGAGCACCTTCTCGGCGGCGGCGAGCTCGGCCTGCACGGCGCCGACGCGGCGCTCGAGGATCGCCACCTCGCGCGCCGTCGCACGCTCCAGGCGCGCGAGCCGCGCGACGCTGCCGGCCAGCGATTGCTCGCGATCGCGCTGGGAGTCGATCCTGTCGCGCAGGCCGCGCTCGCTCTGCTGCCCGCCTGCGGGCACCGCGACGAGCGCCAGTGCGGCGACGGCGAGAAGGAAGGCGAGAGGGCGGATGCGGCGGCGGTCCATGCGGCGGCTTCGCTCAACCTAGCCAGCGCCCGGTCGGGCCCACAGCCCTGCACGGGCTCGTGCGCGCAGCCGGCGGGCAGTTGGCTCGGTCTCGCGCGGGCGCGCCGCCGTCAGGCGACCGGCGCGCCGCTGCTCAGCCGCGCGAGCGTCGCCCCGGCGCGGCGCTCCCAGGCGCCGGCCCGCATGCGCCGCGCCAGCGACACGGCGATGCCGGCGCTGCGGTGCGCGCCGGCCAGGTCGCCGAGCTTCAGCAGCAGCTCGGCGCGCAGACGGTGAAGCTCGGGCTCATACCAGCGCTCGCCGCCCGCGTCGGGGCGCAGCGCCTCGTCGAGGGTGCCGAGGGCGAGCTCCGGCTCGCCGGCGTGGGCCAGCCCGTCGGCGAGCAGGCCGTGCAGGAACGGGCGCCCCGCGCGAGCGCCGCTCGCCGCCGCCAGCGCCATGGCGCGCCGCAGCTCGGCGAGCCCGTCGTCGTGCGCGCCGGCACGCACGCGTGCCCAACCGTGCAGCGCGAGCGCTTCGGCGACCCGGTCGCGCAGATCCTCTTCGGTGGCGAGGGCGAGCGCCCCTGCCGCCTGCTCGAGCACATCCGCGTGGTCGCCGCGGATGTGGGCGGCGGTCGCCGCCGCGCACCGTGTCGCGGCCAGGCCGTCGGGGTGCGGGTGATCGTGCAGCCGCTCGGTCGCGCTCGCGATCGCGTAGCGCGCGCCGTCGTGGTCGTCGCGGCAGGCCAGCGCCAGCGCGCGGCGGGTCAGCGCGGTCGTGACGGGATCGCGGCCGAAGCGCGCCGCCTGCGTGTCGCGCGGCGCGCCCTCGCAGAGCTCGATCGCGCGGGCCAGGTGCCCGAGCGCCTCGCGCGGCCGGCCGCAGGCGACGAGCGAGCTGCCGACCTCGCACTCGGCGTGCGACAGCAGCGCGGGATCGGCGCCGGCCGCCTCCGCGACCTCGACGAGCGTGCGGGCGAGCGACAGCGCGGCGTCCGGACGTCCGCCCACGGCGCGATAGGACGCGAGCATCAGCCACCCGTCGAAGCGCTCCGCCGACACGTCGACGCCGGCGCTCAGCGCCTCGGCGCGCGCGAGGTGGGCGGCGGCCGCCGGGGCGCCCCAGCCGGCGTGCGCGGCGATCGCGTGCCCGGCCAGCAGGCGCAGCTCGAGCTCGGCGCCGCGGCGGACCGGGCCGTCCGGCGTGCGGGCGTTGAGCTCGATCGCGCGCTCGAAGTGCAGCGTGGCCTCGCGCAGCGCGTGACGGCCGAGCGCCTGGCGGCCCGCCTGGCGCCAGTGGCCGACGGCCTCGCGCACCTCGCCGGCGTACTCGAAGTGGCGGGCGACGCGCTCGGGCTCGGCGGCGGCGACGTGCGGGAAGTGCGCCAGCAGCGCCCGCGCGATCGCCGCGTTGTGGGTGCGCAGCGCGCGCTTGCGCTGCGAGCTTCGCGCGGCGTCCTGCAGCAGCGAGTGGCCGAACGCGAAGCGTCCGGGTCCGGCGGGCGCGATGACGTCCTCCTGCACGAGCCGCTCCAGGCCCCAGTCCAGCGCCGAGGGCTCGAGCGTGCCGACGGCCTCCAGCAGCGTGCGGTCGAACTCGCGCCCGATCGTGGCGGCCAGGCGCGCGACGTCGCGGGCGGTGCTGTCGCGGTCCAGGCGCGCCATGAGGCAGCCGTACAGCGTGCCGGCGGGCGGCGCGCCGTCCTGGCTCGTGAGCGCCGTGCGGGTGAGCTCGGCGGCGAGCAGCGGCGAGCCGCCGGCCTGCTCGGCGAGCATGCGCGCCAGCGCCGCCGGCAGCGTGCCCGCCGCCGCGACGTGCTCGACGACGCGCAGGCACTCCTCGGCGTCCAGGCGGCCGAGCTCGACGCGCTGCAGCGTGCGCTGCGGCGGCGCCGAGAAGTCGCTGCGCGCGGTCAGCGCGAGCATGAGCGCCACGTCGCGCGGGCCGTCGAGCAGCGTCGTGACGAACTCGAGCGTGGAGGCGTCGGCCCAGTGCAGGTCCTCGATCACGACGAGCAGCGGCGCCTGACGGGCCTGCGCCGTGAGCGCGTCGATCAGGGCGGCGAAGATCTCGCGCCGGCGGCGGGCCGGGCCGAGCGACGAGTCGCTGCCGTCCACCGGCCAGTCGCGGCCCAGCCCGTCGAGCAGCGGGTGCAGGGCGCTGCCGCGGTGATACGGGCTGCACGCACAGCGCACGACCTCCATGCCGAGCGTGTCGCGGACGCTCTCGCCGAGATTCTCGACGAGGCGCGTCTTGCCGATGCCGGCCTCGCCGCGCACGAGCACCGCCGAGCGGGTGCCCGCCGCGGCGCGCTCGGCGAGCGCCTGCAGCAGCGCGCGCTCGCCCGTGCGGCCGACGAGCGGCGGCGGCGCGTGGGCCGCGAGCACACCGTGCCGGCCGGGCGCGCGACCGCGAAGAGGTCGCCTCCGGCGGCGACGGTGTCGTACGCGAACGCGTCGGCGGCCCGCTCGCGCGTCGCGCCGTCGACCGTCACCCGGCCGGGGACGCCACGCTCCTGGACGCCGGACGCGACGCGCGGCACGTCGCCGAACGCCTGGGTGTCATCGTCGCCGTCGCCGGCCGGTCCGGTGGCGATCGCCAGGCGCGCGGCGGGGCGCACGCCGAACTCGCGCTCGATGACGTCGCACGCCGCCGCGAGCGTGCGCAGGATCTCCCAGCCGCAGCGCACGGCGCGCAGCGCGTCGTCGTCCTGCGCCTGCGGGTGGCCGAAGAAGATCGCGACGCCGTCGGAGACCCAGGGCAGCACGTGGCCGTTGAGCCGGCGCGCGACCTCGCCGCAGATCGCGTGGAAGCGGGCGCCGACGACGGCGCGGGCCTCGGCGTCGAGCGCCTCCAGCGGCGCGGACTCGGCGAGGTCGCAGAGCAGCACGCTGATGTCGCGGGCGGCCCCGGCCGCCGCGGGTGGGGGCCGGGGCCGGGCCGGGAGCGGTGGGTGCCGCGTCGGAAGCTGCGGGAGCCGCGGGCACGCCCGCTCGCGCGACGAGCACGCCGTCCTCGTCGCCGGCGGCGCCGAGCACGGCGACGAGCTCCTGGCGCAGCGCCGCGAACGTCGCGTCGTCGAGCCCGAACTCCAGGCGCAGGGCGGTGTGGGAGACCCGCCCGCGACGTTGCAGGAGCGCCAGCGAGCGCTCCACGATGTCACCGAATGTCGGCATCACAGGACGGTACCGGGGCTCGCCGGAGCCCTCGACGTCTGATCGAGTCACCGATCGACGTGGGCGACGCCGATGCGCCCCCAGAGCAGCACGAGCAACGCGAAGATGATGGAGATCGTCAGCATGGCGTGGTTCCTGCACCACGTATCGGCAGATCCCGCGCGCGGCTGGAGCTCTGGGGGACGCGCGCTCGGCGGACGCCGGGGGGTGGCTCCTCGGCGAAGCGCGCGTCATGATGTGGGCAATGGCCTACACCGTCCCTGACCTGCCCTATCCGTATGACGCGCTCGAGCCGCACATCAGTGCGCAGACGATGCGCTTCCACCATGACAAGCACCACCAGGCGTACGTCGACAAGGCCAACGCGGCGCTCGACGGCACGGGCCTGGAGGATGCTGCGCCGCGCGACGTCCTCAAGCGGCTGACCGAGTTTCCGCGTGACAAGCGCGACGCCGTGCGCAACAACGTCGGCGGGCATCTCAACCACTCGATGTTCTGGGAGTCGATGACGCCGAACCCGGGCAAGGGTCCGCCCGGCGACAGCAAGCTCATGGCCGCCATCCGCGAGACGTTCCGCGGCATGCCGATCCTCAGAGAGACGATCAAGGAGGCGGCGCTGAGCCAGTTCGGCTCAGGCTGGGCCTGGCTCGTCCACGACGGCTACCGGATCCTCATCGTCACGACCGCCGACCAGGACAGCCCGATCACCGACGGCCTCGAGCCGCTGCTGGGCATCGACGTCTGGGAGCACGCGTACTACCTCGATTACGAGAACCGCCGCGCGGAGTACGTCGACGCCTGGCTGAACGTCGTCGACTGGGCGGTCGTCGAGCAGCGCTTCACCGCGGCGCCGGTGCCCGACGTC
>CAVYAX010000052.1:0-487478 GCA_963766525.1 uncultured Actinomycetes bacterium | reverse complement strand
ACCGGTGTGCTCGGAGCCATCGCCGATCAAACTACACCATCGGAAGACAGATGTTCAGGTACTTCCGATTACGCCTCGCAATCTTATGGTTGACAATCGAACTAAGCCCGGCTAGGTTCACCGCCATGCCCTCCGAGCTTCGAGCCGGGATCGCCGGTACCGGCTTCATCGGCACGGTCCATGCCCGCTCCGCGCGCCTCGCTGGCGCTCGGATCTCGGCCGTCGCTGCCTCCTCCCCCGAGAGCGCGCAGCGGGCCGCGAAGGCGCTCGGCGCCGACCGCGCGTTCGCGTCAGCCGAGGAGCTCGTCCAGGACCCGGACGTCGACGTCGTCCACATCTGCACGCCAAACCACCTGCACCTGCCGCTCGCCGAGATGGCGCTCGCCGCCGGCAAGCATGTCATCTGCGAGAAGCCGCTGGCGCTGGACGCGGCCGGCGCGCAGCAGCTCGTGGATGCCGCGGCGGGCTCGGGCCTGCTGGCCGCGGTGCCGTTCGTCTACCGCTACTACCCCACGGTGCGCGAGGCGCGCCAGCGCGTGAGCGACGGGGTGACCGGCGAGTTGCGCCTGGTCCACGGCACCTACCTGCAGGACTGGCTGCTGCGCGCCGACGACGACAACTGGCGCGTCGACGCGGCGCTGGGCGGCCGGTCGCGCGCCTTCGCCGACATCGGCTCGCACTGGTGCGACCTTGCGCAGTTCGTCTCGGGCCACCGGATCGCGCGCCTCTCGGCGCGGCTGCTGACCGGGGTCCCCGAGCGCCTGAGCGATGCGGGCGCGCGCGCCTTCGCTGCCGGCAACGGCACCGGAGATGCGCGCGCGGTCACGACCGAAGACGCCGCCGTGGTCCTCTTCGAGACCGACCGCGGCGCGCTCGGCACGGTCACCGTGAGCCAGATCTCGGCGGGCCGCAAGAACAAGCTCTGGATCGAGCTCGACGGCGCTACGGAGTCGCTCAGCTTCGACCAGGAGAACCCCGAGGAGCTGTGGTGCGGCAGGCGCGAGGCGGCGACCATCGTCCGGCGCGACGCGGCGTTTTTGTCACCGGCGGCGGCGCGCTTCTCGACGCTGCCGGCCGGCCACCCACAGGGGTACGGCGACTGCTTCGACGCCTTCGTCGCCGATGCCTACGACGCCATCGCGAGCGGGGCGCCTTCGGACGGGCTGCCCGGCTTCGAGGACGGGTTGCGCGCCGCCCGGATCACCGACGCCGTGCTCGCGTCTGCCGCCAGCCAGGCGTGGGTCGACGTCCCCGGCCGCGCCGGCGACACCGAGCCCGTCATCGGAGCCGTGGCGCGATGAAGCTCGGCTTTTTGACCTCGTGCATGCCGGAGCGCAGCCTCGAGGACATCGCCGCCTGGGCCGGCGCGAACGGCTACGAGGCGCTCGAGCTCGCCGCGTGGCCGCAACTCGGCGATCGGCCGTTCACCGCCAGCCACGTCAAGGCCGACGCGTTCGACGACGCGGAGGCCGATCGCGTCCGGCGCGCGCTCGCCGACAACGGCCTCGTCCTCTCGGCGCTCGCCTACTACGACAACAACCTCGATCCCGACCCTGCCGAGCGCGAGGTCAACCACGCGCACGTGCGCGCGTGCATCGATGCGGCGGCCGCCCTCGGGGGCGTCCCGGTCGGCACCTTCATCGGCCGCGACCCCGGCCGCAGCGTCGCCGAGAACCTGCGCGAGGCCGAGCGCGCCTTCCCGCCGCTCGTCGACTACGCGGGCGAGCGCGGCGTGAAGCTCATGATCGAGAACTGCGTCATGGAGGGCTGGCACCCGGACGGCCACCCCGGCAACCTCGCCTACTCGCCCGAGCTGTGGGAGTGGATGTTCGAGCTCGGCCTCTACCTGAACTTCGATCCGTCGCACCTGCTGTGGCTCGGCATCGACCCCGTCGCCGCGCTGAAGCCGTACGTCGGGCGCGTCGCGCACGCCCATGCCAAGGACGCCGAGGTCTTCGAGTCCGAGCGCAACCGCTACGGGTTCTTCGGCCGCACCGCGACCCGCGAGAGCGATCCGTGGGACATGGGCTGGTGGCGCTACCGGATCCCGGGCCTCGGCCAGGTCGACTTCCGCCGCTACGTCGACACGCTCTACGAGGGCGGCTTCGACGGCGTGCTGTCGGTCGAGCACGAGGACCCGGTCTGGGGCGGTAGCCCGAGCTCGTCGAAGCCGGGCTGAAGATCGCACACAACAACCTCCGAGGCCTGGTGATCCAATGACGAACGCCCCCAAGCAGGACGCCCCGGCCAAGAACATCCTCGAGGTTCGCGGCCTCGTGAAGGAATACCCCGGCGTCAAGGCGCTGCAGGGCGTCGACCTCGACGTCCGCGAGGCCGAGGTCCACTGCCTGCTCGGGCCCAACGGCGCGGGCAAGTCGACGCTCATCAAGTGCGTGTCCGGCGCGGTCGAGCCGACCGCCGGCGAGATCCTGTTCGAGGGCCAGCCGCTGCCGGCGGGCGACCCCGCGGGCTCGCTGAAGCGCGGCGTCGCGACGATCTACCAGGAGCTCGACCTCGTCGCGGACCTCAGCGTCGCCGAGAGCATCTTCCTCGCGCACGAGCCGCGGCGCGGCGGCATCCTGCTCGACCTCCACCAGATGTACCGCGACTCGACCGCGCTGCTGAAACGGCTGGGTCACGAGCAGATTCCGCCGCGCGCGAAGGTCGGCGCGTTGCGCCCGGCGGCGCAGCAGATCGTCTCGATCGCGCGGGCCCTGTCGGGCGACGTCCGCCTGCTGATCATGGACGAGCCGTCCGCGATCCTCGACGACGCCGAGATCGACACGCTGTTTCAGGTCGTGCGCCGGCTCACGGCCGAGGGCGTGGGCGTCGTCTACATCTCCCATCGCCTCGAGGAGATCCGCCGCATCGGCAATCGCGTCACCGTGCTCGCCGACGGCCGCACGATGGCGACCGGCCTGCCGGCGACGACCCCGACCGACGAGCTCGTCGAGCTCATGGTCGGCCGCAAGGTCGAGAAGCTCTACCCCGAGCGGCCGGTCGGCACGGACCGCTTGCTGCTCGAGGTGCGCGGCGCCCGCCGGCTGCCCATGGTCCGCGACGTGAGCCTCAAGGTCCATGCGGGGGAGGTCGTCGGGCTCGGCGGGCTCGTCGGCTCGGGGCGCACCGAGCTTCTGCGAATGGTCTACGGGCTCGACTCGCCGGACGAGGGCGAGTTCCTCGTCGACGGCAAGCCGCTGAAGGCCAACTACCCCGGCGGCGCGATCCGCCGCGGGATGGGCATGGCCCCGGAGGATCGCAAGTCGCAAGCGCTCGTCCTCAACTGGAGCCTGACCAAGAACGTCACGCTCGCCGATCTCGAGCGCTTCTCGCATCCGCTCCTGAACATCCGCACCGAGCGGGCGCGCGCCCGCGACGAGATGCGCAAGCTCAACACCGTCCCGGACGACCCCGACCGCGCTGTCCGCCTGCTGTCCGGCGGCAACCAGCAGAAGGTCGTGCTGGCGCGCTGGCTCTTGCACGAGTGCAGGATCCTGCTGCTCGACGAGCCGACCCGCGGGGTCGACGTCGCGACCAAGGCCGAGATCTACAAGATCATCGCGGATCTCGCCGGCGAGGGCCTCGGGGTCCTCGTGGTCTCGTCCGAGCTCGAGGAGCTCGTCGGCATCTGCTCGCGCATCCTCGTGATGCGCGAGGGCGAGATCGTCGCCGAGGTCGATGGAAAGACCGCTACGGAGCGCGAGCTCCTTCGCCACGCCGTGGCACCGACAGACGCACCTGTACTCGCCGAGGAGGTCACATGAGCACCCCGCCCGCCCAAGCTGCAAGAACCGAAAGGCGGGGCAGCGCTCGTGGGCCGCATGAAGACGCTCACGCTGCAGGAATACGCGCTCGCGCTCGTCGTCATCGGGCTGTTCGTCGTCGGCTCGATCCTCAAGCCGGACACGTTCCCGACGGTGGACAACATCCGCAACATGCTCACCCAGGCGAGCGTGATCGGGGTGCTCGCGATCGGGATGACGTTCGTCATCGCCACGGCCGGCATCGACCTCTCCGTCGGCTCGATGGTCGCGGCCGCCGGCGTCTTCGGCGGGATCATGATCGGCGACGGCGGGACGAGCAGCATCATCTTCATCGTCGCGGCGATTGGCTTCGCCACCTTGCTTGGCTCGATCAACGCGATCGCGGTCGCCTACGGGCGCGTGGTGCCCTTCATAGCGACGCTCGCGATGTTCTCGATAGCGAAGGGCGTCGCGCTGCTGCTCAACGACAAGCTGCCCGTCAGCCTGCTCGAGCTCAACGGGGGCGCGTTCGGGGATCCGAAGATCTTCTCCCTGCTGTGGTTCGGCAACGGGCGGATCATCGGGATCCCGGTCTCGGTCTACATCTTCATCGCGATCACGATCGCCGGCTGGATCCTGCTCAACCGCACGCGCTACGGCCGCTATGTCGTCGCCGTCGGCGGCAACCGGGAGGCCGCGCGGATCGCGGGCGTGCCGGTGCGGAAGATCATCTTCAGCGTCTACGTCCTGGCCGGGCTGCTGGCGGGCATCTCGACCGTCTTGCTCTGCGCCCGTCTCGGCAGCGCGTCGCCGGTCAGCGGCAACCTCTACGAGCTCGACGCGATCGGCGCCGTCGTCATCGGCGGCACGAGCCTCGCCGGCGGGCGGGCCACGATCGTCGGCACGTTCCTCGGCGTCCTGACGTTCGCGCTGATCTTCAGCCTCATGACGCAGCTCAACCTTTCCACGGAAGTCCAGCAGGTGACCAAGGGCCTGATCGTCCTCGGAGCCGTCCTGTTGCAGCGCCCGGAGACGAGGTACTGATGGCCGAGTCAGCCGGGACACCACTTACCGACGGATCAGGAAGTTCAGTCCACAAAGGGAGGAAGTCAATGTCGCGCAAGCGACCCATCATCTCCATCGCCGCAGCTTCGCTGCTGGCGCTTGGTGTCGCTGCGTGCGGCGGCGGCGAGACGAAGACAGTCACGGTCGGCGCAACGCCGGCCGGCGGCACCGACGCGGCCCCATCGGGCAAGACGGTGAACATCATCGCCAGCGTGCCGCCCACCGATCACGGATGGCTCGGCGCCATCTCGAAGAACGCGAAGGCCGCGGCCGACAAGCACTCGGACGTCAACTTCGAGCTGCTGCAGGCGGCCGACGCGGACTCGCAGGCCCAGCAGATCGAGCAGGCGATCGCCAAGAAGCCCGATGCGCTCGTCGTGCTTCCACAGGACGGCGCGGCACTGACGCCGGTCGCCCAGAAGGCGCAGAAGGCCGGCATCCCGGTCATCAACATCGACCGCCTGTTCACGAAGCCCGACGCCGCGACGGCGACGGTGCTCGGCGACAACTACCAGATCGGCGTGCTGGCCGGCACCTACATCGCCGAGCAGCTGAAGTGCAACGGCAACGTCGTCGAGATCCAGGGCCTGGCCGGCATCTCGGTCACCACGGACCGCAGCAAGGGCTTCTCCGAGGAGATCAAGAAGCGCTGCCCGCAGGGCGGCCTGAAGATCGTCGCCAAGCAGCCGGGCGACTTCAACCCGGACACCGGGCTGAAGGCCATGGAGAACATCCTGCAGGCGCAGAAGAAGATCGACGCCGTGTACACGCACGACGACGACATGGCCCAGGGCGTCGCCCAGGCGATCCGCAACGCGAAGCGCGACTCCGAGATGTTCCTCACGGGCGTCGGCGGCTCGCAGAACGCGATGAAGCAGATCAAGGAGGGCGGCCTGTACCGGGCGACCTTCCTCTACAACCCGAACATGGCCGCCACCGCGGTGAACATGGCTCGGCTCATCGCGCTCGGCCAGGGCTTCTCCGAGCTCGTCCCGCCGGAGGTCCCGCGCCAGCTCATCGTGCCGGCTGCGGTCGTCACCAAGGAGAACGTCGCGAAGTACGAGGACTACGCGTTCGACTAGCAGTCACTGCCCCCACGGCGGCCCCCACGGCCCGCTGGATGCTCCGGCATCCAGCGGGCCGCGCCGTGTAACCCCATGCCGCTCGGTTGAGGGCGGGAGCGGCCACGCACGAGAGATCGACGGGGTGGACTGGAAGCGGCCTTACTTGAGCGCGAACGCCAGCGTTGGGAGGTAAAGAGCCGTCAATGAGGAGTCCCTTCGCATGACCCAACGCAGCCGTCGTTTCGCGACCGTTCTCGGACTGTCCGCAGTCGCAGCAGTGTCTGTTGTGGCGTCACCCGCCGCGGCGGCCCCGATCAGCGGGTCGTACATCGTCACGCTGAAGTCGGGCGATCCGGCCGCGGTCGCGGCCTCCGACGCCCGCCGCTACGGCGCGAGCGTCGACCACGTCTACCGCAACGCCCTGCGCGGCTATGCCGCGCACATGTCGGCGACCGCCGCGCAGCGGATCGCAAGCCTCGATCGCGTGCAGTCCGTCGTGCAGGACCAGACCGTCTCGATCGACGCGCAGACGTTGCCGACGGGCATCAACCGCATCGACGGCGAGCTGAGCTCGACGGTCTCGGGCGACGGCAGCGGCGCCGTGAATGCCGACATCGCGATCATCGACACGGGCATCGACCTCACCCACCCCGACCTCAACGTCGTCGGCGGCGTGAACTGCTCGGTCGGCAAGAGCTACGCCGACGGCAACGGCCACGGGACTCACACCGCCGGCACCGCGGCCGCCAAGGACGACGCGAACGGCGTCGTCGGCGTCGCCCCCGGCGCGCGCCTGTACGCGGTCCGCGTCCTGAACAACCAGGGCAGCGGCAGCTGGTCGAGCATCATCTGCGGCATCGACTGGGTCACCGCGCGTGCCTCGACGATCGAAGTCGCGAACATGAGCCTCGGCGGCACCGGCAGCGACAGCGCGTGCAACGACGGCGGCATGCACCAGGCCATCTGCAACTCGGTCAACGCCGGCATCACGTACGCCGTCGCCGCGGGCAATGAGACCGACGATGCGAAGAACCACGTCCCGGCGGCGTATGACCAGGTCATCACGGTCTCCGCGCTGGCCGACTACAACGGCCTGGCCGGTGGCGGCGCGGCGGCGACCTGCCGCGCGGGCGTCGACGACACGTTCGCCGACTTCTCGAACTACGGCGCCGACGTGGACATCATCGCGCCCGGCGTCTGCATCCTGTCGACGTGGAAGAGCGGCGGCTACAACACGATCAGCGGCACATCGATGGCGACGCCGCACGTGGCCGGCGCCGCGGCGCTCTACAAGAGCACCAACCCCGGCGCATCGCCGGCGCAGGTCAAGAGCGCGCTGCAGGCCGCGGGCAACCTCGGCTGGAACGTCGCGACCGACCGCGACGCCGCGCACGAGCCGCTGCTGAACGTCGACGCGTTCTAAACAGCGGGGGGCGCGGTCCCGGTCAGCCGGGGCCGCGCCACCACAACGGCGCAGCGACGCTCAGGCTGCCCGCTCGTAGATCAGCACGGCGATGCCCTCGCCGACGACCTTCGAGTCCTTCAGGCGCATGCGGCGCCGGTCGGGTTGCTCCTCGAACGCCTTCTTGCCCGTCCCGAGGATCACCGGGAAGACCATCAGGTTGACCTGGTCGACCAAGTCGTGCTCGATCAGCTCCTGGACGAGCTGGTGGCTGCCCGGCACCTGTAGCTCGCCGTCGAACTCGTCCTTGAGCTTGCGCACCTCGGCCATCGCGTCGCCGCCGTCGAGCACGGTCGTGTTGTTCCACTCGGGGTCTGTGAGCGTCGACGAGACCACGTACTTCGGCATCGCGTTGAACTTGTCGGCGAACTCGCCCTCGCGCTGCGGCCAAGCGCCGGCGAAGCTCTCGTAGGTCCGCCGGCCGATGAGCAGCGCGTCCGCCTGCATCGTCTCGTCCAGCTTGAACTGGTTGCCTTCGTCACCGCGGTCGAACTCGAACGTCCAGCCCGGGTACTTGAAGTTGGGCTCGCCCCCCGGCGCCTCCATCACGCCGTCGAGCGACACGAACTCCGTCACAACGATCCGTGCTGGCATCTTCGATCTCCTTGGCTCGTGGGTCCTACTCGACAAGACCCCGTTCGACGCCGGAACTCATCTCTGCACGCCGAGATGGCGCAGGATGAGGTCGTGCACGCCGGTCGCGGCGAGGTCGCCGTCGAGCAGATCGGCGTGACGCGTCATGAGCAGCGGGCCCTTTGCCGGGTCGGCCACCGGGCGTCCATGCGAGCCCTTGATCAGCGACGCGTCGAGCGGGATGACGTCCATGAGCGAACGGAAGCCGAGCTTCTTGCGCACGACTCGCGCCCCGATGGCGAGCGGCGGGAACCTGATGGCGGGGTCGATGAACAGCTCGACGGGGTCGTAGCCGGGCTTGCGATGGATGTCGACGGTGCGCGCGTAGTCGGGCGCACGATCGTCGTCCTCCCAGTAGTAGTACGTGAACCAGGCATCGGGCTCGGCGACGAGGACGAGCTCGCCCGAGCGGTCGTGGTCGAGGCCGTGCTCGCGCTTGCCCTTCGCGTCGAGCACCATCCCCACGCCGGGCGTCGCCGCGAGCAGCTCCGCCACCGCGGGAATGCGCGAAGGATCGCGGACGTACACGTGGGCGATCTGGTGGTCGGCGACGGACAGGGCCTCGGAGCCGCCGACGTCGAGCACCTCGCGACCCAGCTCCATGCGGAAGGCGATCAGGCCGGCTTCGCGCAGCACGCGGTTGGGGTGCACGGCGCGCGACACCGGCACGATCCCGTACTCCGACAGCACGATGACGCGCGTGCCGCGCTCCTCGTAGAAGTCGATGAGGTCGCCGGCGACCGCATCCAGCTCACCGAGCTCCTTGCGCACACCGGCCAAAGCGGGGCCCTTCTTCTGCAGCCCGTAGTCGAGGTGCGGCAGGTAGACGAGCGTGAGGTGCGGGTCATGCCGCGCCTCGACGAGCTTGGCCGCCTCGGCGACCCAGCGCGTCGACTCGATCGACGCCGCCGGGCCCCAGAACTTGAACAGCGGGAACTGACCGAGCTGCGACTGCAGGACGTCGCGCAGGTCGCCCGGCTTCGTGTAGCAATCGGGGATCTTGCGGCCGTCGGCCGGATACATCGGGCGCGGCGTCACCGTCACCTCGGCCGACGAGTACATCGCGAACCACCACGAGAGGTTCGCGGCGCGGATCCCCGGCACCGCCTCCCACACCTTCGGCGCCTGCACGAGCCGGTTGGACTGCTGCCACAGGCGCACCTCCATCGTGTCGCGAAACAGCCAGCCGTTGCCGACGGCGCCGTGGTCGCGCGGAAGCCGCCCGGTGAGGTACGTGCTCTGCACGGTCGCGGTCACCGCGGGCGTGACGCCGCCGACCGGCACCATCGCGCCCGCGTCCGCGAAGGCCTTCAGGCGCGGGGTCGCGTCGCCGACGAGCTCGGGCGTCAGCGCGACGGTGCACAGGACGACGGTCTTGTCGAAGCTCATGTGCCGGCAATCCTCGTCTGGAGGGCGAGCGTCGCGCCGAACGCCGCGACGCACGCCGCGACCGCGACCGCAGGCCCGCCGGCGGCCGCGACGGCGACCGCGTCGAGCAGCGCGATCGTCGCGATCAACCGCCCGACTGACGGCCCGATCGCGCGCCGCGCGACGCCCAGCCAGAGCGCGTAACACGCGAACGCGGCGAACAAGACGAGCAGCACCGCGACGGCGGCAGAGCCCAAGTGCGTGCTCCAGTAGGCAGCCGGAGCCAGCACGGCCGCGACCGGCCACCACGATGCGACCGAGCCGCCCTCGGCCTTGGCGACCTGCGTCAGCCCGACGACGAAGACGAGCAGCAGCACCGCGGCCCCCGCGACCGAGCTCGACACCGTCCCGGAGACGGCGAGCGCCGCGACGACGTAGACCAGCGCCCGGCACGCGCCCATCAGCAGCGGCGACACCGCGTTGCCCTTGTGCCACGCGTCGTAGAGCACGATGACCGCGATCAGCCCGATCCCGGCGAGGCCGGCGGCGAGATCGACGGCGAGCAGCAGCCCCTCGCCGATCGCGAACAGGACCACCGTCGCCGCGATCGCGGCCCGCACGGACACAAGCCCGCTCGGCAGCGGGCGCTCGGGGCGCTGCAGGCGGTCGACGCCGAGGTCGAAGACGTCGTTGGCGATCATCCCCGCGGTGTAGAACAGCGCCGCCGCGACCGCGACGAGCGCGATCGTCGACGCCCGGGCAGAGGCGTCCGCGAGCATGGCGCCCGCGACGACGTCCGTGACGACGGTCGGCGTGTTGGAGATCCGCGCGAGGCGCAGCCACGGGCCGATGCCGACGGCCGCGCGTCGCGGCGTGGTCACCTCAGCCGAGGACATCGAGTACCCACGCGTACTCGCGCGCGATCGAGTCGACCGCCGACGCCTTCAGATCGGCCGGCAGGACGTCCCAGGTGTACGTCTCGATCTCGAGCTGCGAGGTCACGGAGCGCGCGAGCTCGATGGTGCGGCGCAGGTCGTCCTGCGTCGACCCCAGGTCGCCGTAGCCCGCGAGGAAGATCGGCACGTGGAAGTGCACCCGCAGCTCCTCGGCCTGCGGCTCGTCGACGGCGGCCAGGCCCTCGCGCAGATCGGGGTAGCCGACGACCGAGCCGTCGCGGTCGCGCCGCGCGAGCTGATGCAGGTAGATCGGGTCGGCGAAGCGCTCGAGCTGCGAGGCGACCGCGTGCCGGTGGCTCGCGTCGCCCAACGGCACGCGCAGCGCCGCGCTGAGCTGCACCTTCCCCACCGCGATCCCCGCGGCCGCCAGCGCCGCGAGCGCGTCGTCGGGCGTCTCGAAGGCCACCGAGGCGTGGCAGGCGTCGAAGCACGCGCCGGCGTGCTCGCGGTCGAGGTCGTCGGGCCACCAGGCGATGAGATCCGAGCAGTCGGCGAGCGCGCCGTCGGCCTCGGGCTCGATCGTGAGCATGACGTGCGCGCCGTCCGCGTCGCGCGACTCGCGCAGCGCCGTCACGACGCGCCGGACGTTGGCGGTGGCCAGCGCCAGGCCGCCGTCGTCGTCCGCGATCCAGCGGCCGTAGGACAGCGGGCTCGTCGAGATCGTGCCCATCTGGCCGTCCGGCAGCAGCCGGGCGAGGATCTCCGCGAGGCGCAGCGTGTAGGCGACCCGCTCCTCCGAGCGCCAGTCCGGCGCGTGCACGTCCTCCTTGACGCGCTGACCGTGAAACGCCCCGTGCGGGAACCCGTTGATCGTGAAGACGTAGAGCCCTTCGGCGTCCAGCCACTCGCGCAGCCGCTCGAGCTCGTCGCCCTCGAGGAGCTGGATGCTCTCGGCGCCGGAGATCCGCAGGCCGAGGCCGAACGGCGCGTCCGGCGAGATCCGGGCCTTCAAGGCGGGTGCGTGCACGCGCAGGCTCTCGGCGACGGCCGCCCACCCGTTGGCGGGGTGGATGTTCGTGCAGTAGGTGAGATGCAGGTCGTCGCCGACCCTCATCGCGCGGCCACGACCCCCTCGCGATCGGGCAGCGCGAACTTCGGCGACTGCGAGAGGAACTCGATCGGGTTCTCGTAGACGACCCGGTGGATCAGCTCGTCGCCGTGGCCGCGACGGCGCATCTCCAGGATGAACTCGGGGACGGCGAGCGGGCGGCTCTCGCCCCAGTCGCACGCCGACGCGACGCAGATGCGCTCGGGGCCCTGCATCTCGATGATGTCGATCGCGCGGCCCGCCGGGACCTTCGTGACCGGATAGAGCGTCAGGCCGGTCCAGAAGCCGTTGCCGAGGATCATCTCGACGGTGTGCTCCTCCGCATGGTCGACCATCACGCGCTGGGGCTCGATGCGCGCGTCGGCGACGAGCGTGTCGACGATGACCTTCGTGCCCTTCCACTTGTCCTCGAGGTGAGGGGTGTGGATGTGGATGAGCTGCTCGTGCTCCATCGCGAGATCGACGTGGTCCTTGAACCCCGCCAGCTCGTTGCGCGTCACGCGGTTCAGGCCGATCTCACCGATGCCGAGCACCGTCGGCCGCTCGAGGTAGGCGGGGATGAGCTTCAGGATCTCGCGCGTCAGCGCCCGATCCTCGGCCTCCTTCGGGTTCAGGCACATCCACGTGTGGTGCGCGATGCCGTACTGCGCCGCGCGCTTTGGCTCGAAGTCGACGAGCCGCTCGAAGTAGTCGACGAACGCCTGCGCACCCGGACGGTCGTAGCCGGCCCAGAACGCGGGCTCCGTGACGGCAACGCAGCCGCTCATCGCCATCGCGCGGTAGTCGTCGGTCGTGCGCGAGACCATGTGCGCGTGAAGGTCGATGTACTCCATGTCACGCCTCCGAGTCGTGCGCGCCGAACGCGTTCTTGCGATCAAGCGATTCGAGCAGCGTCGTGTCGGGGTCGCTGAAGGCCATCTCCACGCGCCGTACCCGGTCGCCCTCGCCGTCCACCAGGATCGCGAGCCCGGCGTGCACGGAGCGCATGCGGAAGTCGTCTTCGGCGTCGAGCTCTCGCGCGCGGTCGAGGCGGTCGAGGAACGCGGCCAGATCGAGGATCTGCACGCGGTGGTCCATGAACCAGCCCTCGATGAGCTCGCGTTGCGTCAGCGGGCTCGTCGCGGCGTACTCGGTCATGCGGTCATCACCTCCCGGTGACTCTGGTGACGCAGCAGCGTCGTGGCCTCCTGCACGAGGGCCTCGTCGAGCTTGTGCACGTCGAACGCCGACCCGACCCCGTCGATCAGCGTGATCGTAAGGCGTCCGCCGAGGTGCTCGCGGAACTCCTCGAGGCCGTCGAGCAGCGGCGGGCGGCCGCCCGCGCCCGCAGCGCCCATCGCGGGGTGCCAGATCGGCAGCCCGACGCGTTCGAGCACGTCGAGCACGCGCCACAGATCCTGCGGGTCCAGCACACCGGCAAGGCAGGCGTAGGCGCAGTCCTGCGCGAGGCCGATGGCGACGGCCTCGCCGTGGCGCAGCTCGTGGCTTGTCAGCGCCTCGAGCTTGTGCGCCGACCAGTGGCCGAAGTCCAGCGGCCGCGCGGATCCAAGCTCGAACGGGTCGCCGCACGACGCGATGTGGGCGAGGTGAAGCTCGGCGCTGCGATACACGAGCTCCTCCATGGCAGCCGCGGAGCGCCCGCGCAGGGCGACCGCATGCTGTTCGATCCATGCAAAGAACGCGGCGTCGCGGATCAGCGCGACCTTGATCGCCTCCGAGATCCCCGACCGCCAGTCGCGATCGGACAGCGTCTGGAGGAGGTCGAGGTCGTTGAGCACCGCGTGCGGCGCGGCGAACGTCCCGACGAAGTTCTTCTTGCCGAATTGGTTGATGCCGTTCTTGACGCCGACGGCCGAGTCGTCCTGCGACAGGACCGTGCTCGGCACGCGGATCAGCCGGACCCCGCGGTGCGCGGTGGCTGCCGCGTAGCCGACCGCGTCGAGCACCGCGCCGCCACCGATCGCGACGACGTACGCGTGGCGGTCGATGCGATGGGCATCGATCGCGGCCCGGATCGTGTCGACCGCCCGGCAATCGTTCTTGATCGCCTCTCCGCCGGGCACGACGATCGGCGGCGTGACCAGCTCGAGCCGGTCGGCGTGCGCGCGGCAGTACGCCAGCGCATCGCCGGCGATCGCGGGCTGCGCGGCCACGAGCCCCGCGTCGACGACGACGAGCACCCTGGCGGGAGCGTCGACGGCGTCGCGAAGCGTCGTGTTGCCCGGGTCCAGGATCGCGTGCGTGAAGCGCACCGGGTAGCTGAGCCGGACGACGACCTCCTGAACGATGTCGGGCATCGCCACGGGCTGCTCGCGCTCGGCAGGGGTGTCTGGGCGATGGAGGGTCATGGGAGTCATGGGAGTATCAGAGACGCCGGGGCGGCCCGCCGAAGCGGGCCGCCCGTGTGCGTCCTTGTTGGTGCTACGGCGACGTCGTCGACAGCTCGAACACGAGCGTCTTCGAGTACGTGCCCGACCGCAGGCCGTCGGCGGCGCCGATCGACTGGCGGAGCGAGACGGTCACCGGGTCGTTTGAGACCGGCGTCGTCCAGCTCCGCAGCAACGTCGGGCTCGCGAGCCCGCCCACCGGAGCGAACGGGCCGCCGGCCGCAACCTGCAGCGGGCTCGGCAGCCAGTACTCGCCGTTGACCAGATGGCCCGGGTGGTTGGTGCTCGGGTCGGTCACGGACAGCGCCGCGTTGCCGGCCGTCGAGGTCACCGATCCCGCGACCGACTGGTTGTAGTCCGCCGCGACGCCCGCGACGAACGGCCCCATCGGTGCGGGGGTCCCAATAGTCAGCGACAGCGAGGACGGCACCGTGGCGCCGACGCTGACATCCGCGGTCGGGTAGAACACGATGCTCGCCGACTTCACGGACTCGATGTTGCCGTCGACGTCCGTCGAGCGGTACTCGAACGTGTGCGCACCGCCTGTCAGGGTGAGCCGGAACGGCGCGCTGTATGCCTGCCAGGCGCCGCCGTCGATCCGGTACTCGGTCGTCTCGACTTCGACGTCGTCGGTGGCCGACAGGGTCACGAGCGACTGCCTCGTGATCCCGATGCAGCCTGCGCCACAAGACGACTGCGGGGCGAACGAGACCGTGGTGGTCGGAGCGGTGTCCGTCGGCAGGGCGATGCCCGCGCCGCCGAACTCCACCCAGTTGAGGTTGCCGAACCCGGTCGGCGGACCGCCCGGGGTCGTCCTGAACACGAGGTACACCTTGCGCGAGCCCGCGAAGTCCAGCGGGAACGTCTGGCTCGTGTACGTGTTGTTGTTGGTCCCTGTCGACTTCAGGATGGCCGTGGCCGCGGTCGGACCGCTCGGGTTGTCGAGACGCATCTCGACGGCCGCGCGGTTGGTGCCGACGGGAACGCCTGCAGCGCCGCCCGCGTACCTGAACGTGATCTGCTTGGTCATGTTCGTCAGGTTCACCACGTTGTTGATGGCGATGTAATCGTCGTGGTCGAGGCTGCCACGCACCTGGCCTCCGCCCGGATCCGTCTCGCCGCCCGGGACGGCGGCCACCGTGGTTCCGGACTGCTGCTGCGTGTACTCGACCTGATGGCGCTTGAGCTGCACGACCGACTGCTTGGTGGTCGTCAGCGCCGGGACAGCGCCGGCACCGTCGTCGGTGTAGCTCACGCTGATGCCACCGGCGAGATAGCCGCCGTGCGACGCGTCGTCCGTGTCGGTGTCGAGGTAGCCCGAGCAGCCGAACTTGTTCTGCTCGGCGTGGCCGTGCGTGTCATGGATCAGGACGAACGTGACCTCGACCTGGCTGCAGTCGATGCTCGCGTCCTCGGCGTCCGTGACGGTGACGTTGTAGGGGATGTGCTGCCCCCACTCGAAGAACCCGCCGTCCGCGGGGACGTTGATGGTGATCACCGGCGCGCTGTTGCCGACCGTGATCACCGTGCTCTTTGAGTCGGAGTTGCCGCTCGTGTCCCTCACGGTCATCCGGGCGGTGAAGCGACCGGGCGTCGTGTACGTGTGGGTCGGGTTCGGGGCGGTCGAGTCGACCGTGCCGTTGTCGTCGAAGTCCCACTCGAACGTGAGGCCGTCGCCGGGGTCGAGGTCTCGCGTGCCGGCGGAGGAGAACTCCACCGTCAGCGGGGAGGGACCGTTGGTCCGGTTGGTGCTCAAGACGCCCTGCGGCGCACGCTGCCCCTTGACGTACTCGAACTTGTACATGCCGGCGTCCGGGTTGGCGGCGAAGAAGCCGTCCCCGTAGGTCAGCAGGTAGAACGTCCCGTCAGGCCCGAACTGCAGGTCCATCGGGTTGTCGCACTCGAACGGGAACGTCGGGTTGGTGGCGACCGCGCCGCAGTCGAGCAGGCTGTTGATCTTGAACACCTTGTTGTCGGCGTCCAGCCTGATCTCCTTCAGGTAGTCCCGCGTGAACTCGCCGAAGAAGATCGCGTCGTCGTAGTACGGCGGCAGCTTCTTCGGGTTCGGGTTGGCGGGGTCGTAGGTGTACTTCGCGGCCCCGTGCGGCCCGACGCCGCCGGTGCCCAGCTCGGGGAAGAGCTGCGGGCAGGT
The DNA here is from genome assembly GCA_963766525.1 of uncultured Actinomycetes bacterium. Classification (GTDB taxonomy): domain Bacteria; phylum Actinomycetota; class Thermoleophilia; order Solirubrobacterales; family Solirubrobacteraceae; genus CADCVQ01. Next base: position 471,600 of record CAVYAX010000052.1, on the reverse strand, counting down.
GCCGTTCGAGCCGTCGTAGTAGGCCAGGCACGGCGTGCCCAGCGGCGACCCGACCCGGTTGTCGAGGTACGAGTACCAGATGTCCGGCTGCGTCATCGGCGGCAGCAGGGTCAGGCCGGTGTTCCAGCGCGACGTGTTCTCCGCGCCATGCGCCGGGTTGTCGCACTCGAAGCGCTCCGGGCTCGCCGGGTTCAGCGGCGTGGAGGTGTTGAAGTTCCACTTGTAGAAGGGCAGGGTCGTCCCCTGGCAGGTCGGCCAGCCGTAGTTGGACGGCCTGCGCACGATCTCCACGCGGCCGACACCGGCCGGCCCGCGGAAGTTCTGCGGCGTGTTCGAATCCTGCGAGTAGTCCGTCACGTACGCGACGTCGTTCTCGTCGACCTGGATCCGGAACGGGTTCCGGAAGCCCATGGCGTAGATCTCGGGCCGCGTCTTGTTGCCCGGATCCGCGGACTCGGGGAACAGGTTGTCGGTCGGGCTCGTGTACGAGCCGTCCGCCGCGACGTTGATCCGCAGGACCTTGCCGCGCAGGTCGTTGGTGTTGCCCGCACTGCGCCGCGCGTCGACTTGCGGAGCGTTGAACAGGTTGCCCGCAACGGTCGTGGCCGTGGTCACGTTCGGCGTCCCGGTGCCCGTCAGGCCCGCGGCGCTGCCCGTGATCTGGTTGACGTTCGTCTCCGCGTACTGCCCGCGGAACGCGACCGTCTGGTTGGCGGTGTTGACCGCGTTGCCGGTCACGAGGATGTCGCCCGGGTTGATGTTGGACAGCGCCTCGAGGGCGGCCTGCGTCACGGCGTTGGTTGCGTTGAACGCGATCGGCGCGGTCGTCTGACCGTCGAAGGTCAGCGTGAACGTGCCACCGGTCGCGTTGTTGACGCGGATCGTCTGCGACTCGTTGGTCTTCTGGTCGTTGAACGGAGCGAAGCCGCCCGAGTTGCCGCCGCCCGAGGGCGTGTCGTCACCCGTGACGAGCCACAGGTTGTTGTGCTTGTCGAAGTCGATGTCGCCGCCGACGTGGCAGCATGCGCCGCGGTTGTTGGCGACCTGCATGATCTTCTGCTCGGTGCTCAGGTCAAGCGTTGGGTTCGCCCCGTCGACGAACTTGAACCGCGAGAGCTGGAAGTAGCCGGCCCAGACGTCCTGCCAGATGCACGGGTCCGCTCCGGTGGTCGGCGCGGAGCCGGCCGGCGTGGTGACGTCGGCCATCGTGCCGTCGCACTTCTGGATGCGCACCGTCGGCGGTGCGTAGAAGAGGTAGACCCACTTGTTGGTCGCGAAGTCGTTGTCGATCGCCGGGCCGTACAGGCCGTCCTCGCTGTTGGTGTAGACGGGCATGGTCGCGAGGACCTTCGTCGTCCCGGTCGCCGGATCGTGCAGGCGGACCGTGCCACCGCGCGACGTCTGGATCACGCGACCGTCGGGGAAGACGTCGAAGCCGATCGGCTCGAGCAGGTTCGGCGGAGCGGAGATCTTCGTCTGCGCGTAGTTGGCCAGGACGGTCGCGCCGCAGTCGCTGTAGTCCTTGTTGGACTTCCCGGCGGCCCACTTCAACGCGCCGCCCAGGTGCTCGCGGAACTCGGTCTCGCCGAACGCCTCGGCGGTGCCGCCGCCGCCCGTATAGAAGGAGCGCCCGCCCTGGTAGTCCTTGCACCAGGCGATCGGATGGTCATGGCCCATCGTGCCGCCGCTGAAGGTCGTCTCGTCGACCGTCGCCAGGACGTGCGAGAGGCCGCGGACGTTGCTTGAGAAGTTGTACCAGCGGTCAGTCCGAGTCCAGTACTCGGGCTGCAGCTTGGTCGCGTCGTGGCCGCGATCGGCGACCTTGATCGTCGCTTGCGTCGCACCGGTGCGAGTCGTGGAGCGCGTGCCGAGGATGGTGGTCATGAACGGCCAGGTCGCCTCCGTCTCGATCGCCGAGCCGGTGCCGAGGAAGCCGCCGCCGGCCTTGAAGTAGGTCTCGAAGGCGGTCTGCTGCGCGTCGTCGAGCACGTCGCCGCTCGTGTTGAGGAACACGACGGCCTTGTAGGTGGCCAGGTTCGCGGCGGTGAACGCGGCGGCGTCGGAGGTGACGTCGACCGTCACCTCCGGGCCGACCGCGGCCCGGACAGCAGCTTCGCCCTCGGTCGCGCCTATGGTCGCGTTCTTCGTGAAGACGAGGACTTTGTACGGCGTAGCCTGCGCCGCGGCAACGCTCGAGAACATCAGCGGCAGCAGGACGAGCGCCGCGATCGCAACCGCGATGCGTTGCCCTGTACGAAGCCGGCGACCATCCGATCGCGGCACTGCTCGATAGCTACTGGAAACACTCATCGGACACCCACTCCTCCACCCAACGACAGTTGACTCGCTCTTGGACGCGAACTTACGACATCGATCCGACAAAAGCAAGCCGACTTCTGAACTTAAGGCTCCACAAGCCCGTGGGACTCCGGTAGCTTCTGCGTTGGATGCCTCAAAAGCGGCGACTCTACCTGGCTGTGGCCAGCTCGCTGATCCTCTGCCTGGCCGGCTGCGGAGACGAGCGTCGCGGCGGCGTGCCGCCCGCGTCGACGGCGACGCCGGCGACGACCGCGGCCGCGCCCGCCGCGCCGGCGGCGCCGAACGCGCCGGCGGCGCCCGCTGCGCCCGCTGCGCCGACGGCTTCCTCAGGCGGCGGGTCGCCGTTCATCGGCTCGATGGCGGTCGACCCGGCCGACGGCACCCTGCTGATCGGGACCGGAGCCGGCCTCTACCGGCTGGGCCCCGGCCGGGCGCGCGCTGTGCGTTTCGACGGCAGGCTGAGGACTCCCGATGGGTCGGGCCGCGTCTCGGCGAGCCTCGTGCTGCGCTTCAGCGGGCCGGGGAAGCTGCTCGCCTCCGGGCATCCGGCGGCGGGCTCCGCGCTCGCGGAGGACCTGGGCCTCATCGCGTCGAGCGACGGCGGCGCGACCTGGAAGCCCGTCTCGCTGCTCGGCGAGGCCGACCTGCATGCGCTCGACGCGCGCGGCAGCGTCGTCGTGGGGCAGCCGGCGGAGCAGCCGGGCCTGCTCGTGAGCCGGGACGGCGGCCGATCGTTTCAAGAGCGCAGCGCGCCCGGCGTCGCGCTGGACGCGGACGTCGATCCCTCAAAGCCCGGCCGCATCGTCATCGCGACGGACCAGGGGGTGTTCGTCTCCTCGAACGCCGGCGCCAACTGGCGCCAGCGGGACGTGCTCTCGGGCTCCGCCCACCTCGCCTGGTCACAGGACGGGCCGCTCTTCCGGATCGAGGCCGGAGGCGCCGTCCGGGTCAGCGAAGACGGCGGCGCGTCGTGGCAAGAGCGCGGCAACGCCGGCGGATCGCCGACGACCGTGACGATCGATCGGCGGGGACGGCTGTACGCCGCGCTGGCGGGCGCGCGGATCGTGCGCTCCTCCGACGGGGGCCGCACCTTCTCGAGGCTCACCCGCCTGACAATGTAGCGTCGGTGCCATGATCTACGTCGCCGCCGACGGACGCTACGACGGGATGCCGTACCGCCGCTGCGGCCGCTCCGGCCTGCTGCTGCCGGCGCTCTCGCTCGGGCTCTGGCAGAACTTCGGCCACGACCGGCCCATCGACGACCAGCGCGCGATCCTGCTGCGCGCGTTCGACCTCGGGATCACCCACTTCGATCTCGCCAACAACTACGGCCCTCCCTACGGCTCGGCCGAAGAGAACTTCGGGCGCATCCTGACCACGGACCTGCGGCCATACCGCGACGAGCTGGTCGTCTCCAGCAAGGCCGGCTACGACATGTGGCCCGGCCCCTACGGCGAGTGGGGCTCGCGCAAGTACCTGCTGGCCTCGCTCGACCAGAGCCTCGGCAGGATGGGCCTGGACTACGTCGACATCTTCTACTCGCACCGCTTCGACCCCGAGACGCCGCTCGAGGAGACGATGGGCGCGCTGGCCAGCGCGGTGCATCAGGGCAAGGCCCTGTACGTCGGCATCTCCTCCTACTCGGCGGAGCGCACGCTCCAGGCGGCCGCGATCCTGCGCGACCTTGGCGTCCGCCTCCTCATCCACCAGCCGTCCTACTCGCTGCTGAACCGCTGGATCGAGCCGGACCTGCTCGACGTGCTGGGCGAGGAAGGCATCGGCGCGATCGTGTTCTCACCGCTCGGCCAGGGGATGCTCACCGACAAGTACCTCGGCGGCATCCCGCAGGGCTCGCGCGCGGCGCAGGACGGCTCGCTGAAGCGCGGCTTCCTCAGCGAGGAGAACCTCGGGCGGGTGCGAGCGCTGACCGAGATCGCCGGCCGCCGCGGCCAGACGCTCGCGCAGATGGCGATCGCCTGGTCGCTGCGCGACCCGCGGGTCACCTCCGCGCTGGTCGGGGCTTCGAGCGTCAGGCAGCTCGAACAGAACGTCGCGGCGCTCGACGCCCTCGAGTTCGCCGACGCGGAGCTCGCCGAGATCGACCGCTACGCCGTGGAGTCCGGCATCAACCTCTGGGAGCAGTCGTCAGCGCCCGACTGAGTCCTTAGCCGATGCGGAACCTGCGGGTCACCTTGGTGCTCCTGCCGCCCTGCCTGAGGGTGACCGTCGCGGTGTAGGAGCCGGCGCGCAGGCCCCTGCGGGCCGTGAGGTCGAAGTTCACCGTCTTGCCCGGAAGGATGCGCACGGAGCGCAGCGAGCCGCTGCGTCCGCTGCCGCCACCGCTGACGCTCACGCTGCCCGACACCGGCTCGACGGTGTTGCCTCGGTTGCGCACGGGAAGGACCACCGCACGGCTCGCGACCTTGGCGGCGCCGGCGCTGAGGCTGATCCTGCGCGCCCCCGAGGTCGGATTGAAGCGCAGGCTGGGGATCAAGCGATAGGCGACGTTGATGCCCTTCGACGTCTTGACCGGCCGGCCGACGACCTCGAGCGCGCCGAACAGCGACTTCGCTGCCGGCAGGCTGTTGAGCCTCACGCCGACCGAGCGCTTCGTGCCGGTGGCCATCGTGAAGCTGGTCGCGCTCAGCGTCACGCCCGCGAGTCGCCTTCTGCGGTTGGCCGCCACGGTCCCGCTGCGGTTCTGCGACCACGGACGCGCGCGGACCGTGACCTTGAGCGGCTTGCCCGTCGAGTTGCTCACCGTCACGGACGTCGACGCGCCGGGCGCAGCCGTCGTCTGGGCGATCGACGGCGACATCGAGAAGCCGGTGGCGGCGATCGCGACCGCTTGCGAGACCACGAGCGTGGCGGCGGTGGCGAGTCCCAGGTTCAGCGTGGTGCGTTTCAAGGTCATGGCAGGGTCCTTACGGGGCGTCGGACGACAACGTGATCAGAAGCGTCTTGGGATAGGTGGGCTTCGGCCGCTCGCCGGCGAGCACCCGCTGACGTACGCGGACCGTGGTGGCGGCGTTCGCGACGGGGTCGCCGAACGCGACGAGCGCGAGATCCGCGACCTCATGAAACGGCTTGAAGGGCGTGGTGCCGACCCGGATCTCGAGCGGCTTCGACAGGGTGCCCGACAGCCGGCCCACGAGCGGGCCGGACGTGACGTCGCCATCGGCGACGCTCAGGGTCGAGTTCTTGTCCGTGGAGGTCACGCGCGCGCGCACGAGGAGCTCGCGGGTCATGGGACCGGCGGCCAAGGGCGCAAACGTCCCCACGGAGTCGATCGTCAGCTCGAGCGTGCTCGGCACGGTCCCGCCGACCTCGGTTCCCGGCTCCTGACCCTGCGCGCTCGAGCCGGCCGAAGCCGCGACGACGAGCGCGAGGGCGGCGGCAATGGCGGCGGGACTTCTCATCGCCTGATCACGGCTACCCGGATCCGCACGGCGACGACCTCGCGCCGCTTCCCGCCGACGCGGAAGACGATCACGCGGCTGCCGTAAAGGCGCTGGTTGACGACGACGCGCCCTTTGAGCTGCGTCTTCGCGGACGGCTTGCGCACGACCCGGCGACCGAAGTGGTGGTAGACGTCGATCGGAACGCCGCGCGGCGCGTTGACGCGCCTCGTGCCGACCATGCAGGTAAGCCCCCCGGAGAACCTGTAGCTCTTGCCCGCCACGAGCACGGGGACCCCGCTGCGCATCCGCCGCAACGGCTTGCGCGTCAGGGCGACGCGCAGGCGGGGGGACTGGCACGTAGGAGCGACACTGCCTGGCCTCGCGCCGGCGCCCGCGGAGGAGGGCGCGGGCGGGATCGCGACGCCGGTGCCCACATGCACGGTGACCGTGCTCGCGTAGACCGCGGGCGTGTTGCGGACTGTGATGACCCGCTCCACCGTCGCGCTCACGTTGCCGGCGGCGTCGTTGACGTGAAAGTCCAGGTTGTGCGGGCCGTCGGGGTGCGAGGTCGTGGGCACCTCGAGCTCGACTGTCCCGACCTCGGGGCATGCCGCCGGCGTTTGTGTCGCGCACGTCTCGTCGCCGAACCGGGCCACGACCGGCGTGGCGCCGCCGAGGCTCGCCGTCGCGCTCAGCAGGCCGGATCCGCCCGTGTCCCGCGCGCTGACGGTGAGGACGAGCACGCCCTGCGCGGGGTCTCGCAGGCCGCCGAGCGCGTACTCGGGCGCCTGGACGTCGACCGTCTGCTGCGCGGAGGCCGTCGCGAGCGAGCCGCCGCACGCCGCCACGACGAGTCCGGCGACCAGCAGGCCCCGGCCGCGATGCGCGCGAGCGTTCATGGGGTCACGGTGGCGAGCGTGAACTCGAGGGTCTTGGCGTAGTCGCCGCCGAGCAGGGCGTCGGTCGCGGCGATCGTCTGCCTGAGGCTGATCGTGACGGGCTCGATCGACATCGGCGCGGCCCAGGACAGGATCGTGAGCGGGCTCTCGCTGATCGGCGCGAACGCCGCGCTTCCGGCCCCGGTCGCGCTTGCGGCCCTGGCCTGCAGCGCCTGCGGGAGCGAGAACGATCCGTTGACGAGGTGACCGGGCGCCGCCCCGTTGGGATCGAGCACCGTCAGCGTCGAGCTCGCGCCGGTCGAGGTCGCCGTCGCCGCCAGGCTCGTCGTGTAGTCGCGCGCGACGCCCGGCAAGAAGCTCCCGAAGCTGCCGCCCGGAGCGATCGACAGCGTCACGGCGTCCTGCGCGAACGCCGATCCCGCGCCCATGCTCGAAAGCGTGGCCCCGGCCACGGCGGCTGCCGCGACGAGGAGCCGGAGTTGCCTATGCCCCATCTGACCCAGTCCTCCCGTTCACGCTCGTGCCCCGTGTGGGCGACTCCTCATTCCGACGGGAACAAGCAACCTTTTGCGTGTTCGTCGATATTAGTCCCCGCACAACCGTACTGTCAAGTCCCCTCTTACGGGCTTGATCGGACCAACATCCGCGGTCGCGTGCCCCTACGAGGGGAGCGGCGGCAGACAGCGTGGCAGCCGCCCGGCGCCTACCCGAGGACGAACTCGAGCCGGCGCTCGAGCGCTCCTGCGATGGCTTCGCGCACGAAGCCCTGCTCGAAGCGCTCCACGGTGGCCTCGAGGAAGCCCTCGATGACCAAGCGCTTGGCCTTCTCGAGCCGCAGCCCGCGCGAGCGCAGGTAGAACAGCTGCTCGAGGTCGATTTGCGCGATGGCGGCCGCATGGGTGCAGCGCACGTCGTTGGCGAGGATCTCGAGGCCCGGGATCGAGTCGGCGTGGGCCGTCTTGGTCAGCAGCAGGTTGCGCGACTCCTGGAAGGCGTCGATCTGCTGGGCGCCCGGCTCGACCTTGATCATCCCCGACCACACGGTGTTCGAGCGGCCGTCGAGGATCCCGCGGAACGCGAGGTCCGACGTCGTGTTCGGGGCATCGTGGACCTGCGTCGTCGCGTAGTCCAGGTGCTGGCGCTTATGCGTCGCGTACGCGCCCGTGACCTTCGCGTCGGCGCCGGGGCCGATGAGCTTCGTGTCCATCGCGACGCGGCCGTTGCCCGAGCCGAAGCCCAGGGCGATCCAGTCCAGCGCGCCGTCGCGCTCGACGGTGGCGCGCTGCGTGCCGAAGATCCAAGCCTTCTCGCTGAGGCCCTGAGCGCAGACGTAGCGCAGCCGGGCGTTCTGGCCGACCGCCAGCTCGACGACCGTGTTCAGCAGGCCGTCGGTGTCGTCGTCTGCTGAGACGTACTGCTCCCAGACCTCGGCCGAGGAGCCCTCCTCGAGCACGACGAGCGTGCGCCATTGCAGCGCCGTCTGACCCTGCGCCTGCACGACGGTGATGACGATCGGGGCGTCGACGGCCACGCCACGCGGAATGTAGACGAACGCGCCGCCCTCCCAGCCCGCCTCGTTGCGCGCGACGAACGGGTCGCTGGCGTCGACGACGGTGCCGAAGTGCTGCTCGACGAGCTCGGGGTGCTGCTGCACCGCGAGGCTCAGCGGCATGACGATGACGCCGTCCGCGCCGGCCTCGGCGGCGCCGTCGAAGGCGTGGTCGACCTGTTCCAGCCGCGTCGCGCCCTCGGGCGCCTCCACGACCGCGAGGCCGGGGACGTCCAGATGCGCGCCGATCCGCGCGGGCTTCTCGAACGCGTCGAGGTCGAGCTTCCTCAGCGACGTGAACTCCCAGCCCGGGTTGCCGCGAAACGACGGCAACGGAAGGCTGTCCCGCAAACCAACGGCGCGCTCGCGGCGCGCCGTCAGCCAAGCAGGCTCGATCAAGGTCCGGCTAGCCAATTGAGCCCTCCATCTGCAATTCGATGAGCCGGTTCATCTCGACGGCGTACTCCATCGGGAGCTCCTTGACGATCGGCTCGATGAACCCGTTGACGATGAGCTTGGACGCCTCTTCCTCGTTGAGGCCGTGCGTCATCAGGTAGAAGAGCTGCTCCTCGCCGACCTTCGAGACGGTCGCCTCGTGGCCGACGTCGACGTCGTCCTCGCCGATGCGGATCGTCGGGTAGGTGTCCGAGCGCGACTTGTCGTCGAGCAGCAGGGCGTCGCAGACGACCTTGCTCTTCGAGCCGTGCGCGCCCTTGGCGACCTCGAGCAGGCCGCGGTACGAGCCGCGCCCGCCGTCCTTGGAGATCGACTTGGCGAAGATGTTCGACGTCGTGTTCGGCGCCGCGTGGATGATCTTGCCACCCGCGTCCTGGTGCTGGCCGGCGCCCGCGAAGGCGATCGACAGGATCTCGCCGTGCGCGCGCTCGCCGGTCAGGTAGACCGACGGGTACTTCATCGTGAGCTTCGAGCCGAGGTTGCAGTCGACCCACTCGACGGTCGCGTCGCGCTCGGCGATCGCGCGCTTGGTGACGAGGTTGAAGACGTTCGTCGACCAGTTCTGCACGGTCGTGTAGCGGATCCGCGCGCCCGGCTTGGCGATGAGCTCGACGACCGCGGAGTGCAGGGAATCGCTGGAGTACGTGGGCGCGGTACAGCCCTCGACGTAGTGCACGAACGAGCCCTCGTCGGCGATGATCAGCGTCCGCTCGAACTGGCCCATGTTCTCCGTGTTGATGCGGAAGTAGGCCTGCAGCGGCATCTCGATGTGGACGCCCGGCGGGACGTAGACGAACGAGCCGCCCGACCACACGGCGCTGTTCAGCGCGGCGAGCTTGTTGTCGTTCGGCGGGATGATCGTCGCGAAGTACTCCTTGACGATGTCCTCGTGCTCGCGGAGCGCCGTGTCCATGTCCATGAAGATGACGCCCTGCGCCTCGAGCTTCTCGTTGATCTGGTGGTAGACGACCTCGGACTCGTACTGCGCGCCGACGCCGGCGAGGAACTTGCGCTCGGCCTCCGGGATGCCCAGCCGGTCGAAGGTCTTCTTGACGTCCTCGGGGACGTCGTCCCACGAGCGCTCGGCCTTCTCGGAGGCGCGCACGAAGTAGTGGATGTTGTCGAAGTCGACCTCGGCGAGGTGCGGCGAGCCCCAGGTCGGCATCGACCGGGCGAGGAAGTACTCGAGCGCCTTCAGGCGGAAGTCGCGCATCCACTGCGGCTCGGACTTGAACTCCGAGATCTTCGCGACGAGCTCCTTGGAAAGCCCCTTCGGCGCCTTGTACAGGTAGTTCTCGGCGTCGTGGAAGCCGTACTTCTCCGTGTAATCGGAGTTGATGCCCTGAAGGCCCTCTTGCTCGGCGATGGTCTCGGGAGTTGCCATGTTGGTTACTCAACCTCCAGCTTGATCATGTCGTCCTCGACCCGGACGTCGAACGTCTCGACGGGGACGTAGGCGGGCAGGGTCTTGGGCTTACCGGTGCGAAGATCGAACAGCGAGCCGTGACGGGGGCATTCGACGGTGCATGCGGCCTGGTCGATCTCGCCCTCGGCAAGCGTGCCGTTGTCGTGCGAGCAGCGATCCTCGATGGCGTAGAGGGTGCCGTCGCAGTTGAAGATGCCGATCTCGAGATCTTCCCATTCGACCACGCGAGCGGTGCCGGGCGGCAGCTCGGAGACGGGGCAGATGTCGAGGGTCTCGGTCATAGAAGACGATCCGATCGCTAATCCCTTCCGGGGCGCTCGGATTTGCTTCTGTGGAGTGTAGCGCCGGACCGGCGCGCCGTGCTAGAACGCCGACCGGCCAGGCGGCGACGCGCGCGTCAGCCGCCGGGCTCGAGCCTCGTGGCGAACGCGCGCCCGCCGAATTCGAACACGGCGCGCGCCGGATCGCGGACATTGGAGCTGATGACGATCGACGTGCCGACGATGCGCGTCGGCCCGACCCCGAGCCCGATCGCCGGCTGCGGCCGGCCGCCGGCGAGCGCGACGATCCCCGCCTGCTCGCCAAGCCGTGGGACACTGCCGCCGATGCCCACCGCGCCGGCGCCCCCCGGCGCGACACCGACGGCGAGCGTGCCGAAGAAGCTCACCGGGGTTGGGAGCGGTGTCGTCCGCAGCGCTCCGGCCGGGCTGCGCGTCGTCACGTAGGCGTGCTCGGCATAAGCGGGCGCGCCGCCGCGCCGTGCCCAGGCGACGGCGATCCAGCCGTCGCGCGAGCGTGCGGGCGGGCTGGTCTTCAGCGCCCTGTCGGGCCCGCGCTGCACGAACGACGTCCGCGCGCGGCCGTTCAGCGGCTTGCGCGTGATCGCGAGCCGCAGGTTCGGGCGCTTGCCGCGCTGATAGGCGGCGATCTGCCCGCCGCGGCCGTCGGGCGACATCTCGACCTCGCCCAGGCTCGTGTCGAAGTAGCCGAGGGAGAGCTGCCCCGTGAGGTGGACGAAGCGGCGCGGCGCGCCGAAACGGAGGTTGCGTCGCTGGCGAGCGACCGCGAACTCGGTCCCGCGGCGGTCGCTGATCCGCGCGAGCCCGGCGATCGCGCGCGCGCCCGTCCATTGCAGCGTCAGCGGCGACCAGTCGCCGCCCGCGACCTTCCGCGCCGTGCCGAGGCGCCCGTCGATCCGCACGGGCACGAGCCGCACGTCGTCGTCCGCGTCGTCGCTGAGCTCCTCGCCCGCGATCAGGACGCCGCGGTGCCCGCGCGTGGCTGAGATCGCGCCGAGCTGCGTCGCGGTCCCGCGGCGGCGTACCGCGCGGGGCGTCGTCGCCCGGCGACCGGCACGCAGGACGCTGACCTTCACGCCGACGCAGCAGTCGTCGTCGCGCAGGTCCGTGGCGGTGTGGGTCCCGTCGTCGTAGGAGAACGCGACGAGCGCGACGCCGCGCGCGTCGATCGCGACCTTCGGGCGAAAGCCGCTGGACGCGATCCGCCGCGGCGCCGGGAACGGCTGGCCTGCGCTCGCCCGGGCGACGAAGATCCCGCCGGCGGTGGACAGGACGGCGACCGCGTCGCCGCGGTCGTTGCTCGCGAGCGCCGTGTTGGCGAACGTCTGGCCGCCGGCCGCGCCGAGATCCTGCGGGGTCGTCCAGGTCGGCGCGGCCGCGTGGGCCGGCCCTGCGCTCGCCAGTGCGGCGATGACCGCGGCCAGGGCGGTGTGGGAGCGGCGGTGCGTCATGTCGGGCCTCCGGGTGCTCGCAACGGGCAGACGGTCGGGGCGATCGCCTGAAGCTCGGTGAACGTCGTCCGGCGCGCGCCCGTGTACGCGAGCAGGCCGGTGTCCCAGGCGCGCGGGCCGGGCGGCGGCCCGACGAGCTGGTACCAGACGAGCGAGCGCACGCGCGGCTGCGCGCAGACGAGCGCGAGGCCGGCGACGGCCATGCTCGGGCGCATCCGCGCAGGGATCGTGCGCGATTGCGCGGCGACGCCCCACTCGATCAGGTCGACGGGCAGCGGCGCGCTCGTCGGGCTCCTCAGCGCGCCGGCCGCGGCGAAGCGGTCGACGTGCGCGACGAACCGCCGCAGCGACCCGGTCGTGGCGTCGTCGCGCCGGCCGGGGTACGTCGGCGACCAGCGCAGCGTGTACGGGTGCAGGCCGACGCCGTCTGCTTGTAGCGGCGCGCAGCGCAGGGACGGGCGCGGCCGGTCGTGGCCATCGAGACACAGCACCTTGCGCAGGAAGCGCAGCGGCGGGATCGCGGGCTCCGGATCGCCGACCGGCGCGAGGTTGCCGAACACGACTCGCGCCCGCGGGTCGGCCGCCCGGATCGCTTGGAACGCGCGCCTGTACAGCCAGCGGTAGCGCTGCGCCGCCTCTCCGCGGGGGCGCAGCGACGTCGGCCAGTTCGGCTCGTTCCAGACGGCGTAGCTCTCGACGCGTCCCTCGAGCGCCGTCGCGACGGCTGCCGCAAACCGCCCGAACGCCCGCGGATCGGGGCGCACGGCGGAGGTGCGCCGCGTCGGGTTAGCCCATCCCGGAGCCGGGCCGGTCAGCAGGACCATGACGGTCATGCCACGCGCGCGCACCCGGTCGACCGCCGCTGCGAGGATGCCCGTGTCGACGACGCCGCGGCGCCGTTCGAGGCTCGACCACTGCGCCTTGAGCTTGACGAGCGAGCCACCCAGCGCGGCCGCCTCGTCGAGCGCGCGGTCCGCACCCACGCGCGGCGCGAGCGGCGAGCGCCCCGGGATAGCCGAAGTACGACGGCATGAGGATCGCGTCGTCCTGGACGCCCAGCACGAGCGGCGCCCGCTCCTGAGCCTGCGCGCTCGCGGCCGCCGCAGCACCGAGCACCGCGGCGAGGACCAACATGACTCGTACGCGCCTCACCCCTAGCAACGACGCCGCGGCCGAGCGCAAGTTGCGGTCTCGCGCGCTCTCCCTAGAGGTCGAGATGCAGGCGAAGCGCGTCGTCGAGCTGGCCCATGATCGGAGCCGGAAGCCGCCCGAGGACCGGTCCAAGCCGCTGCACCGAGACCGATCGGACCTGCTCGCAATGCGCTTTGGAGTCGATGCGCAGGCCGGTCTCGCCGGCCGGGAGCAGAAGCTGGAACGGAAAGACCCGCGCGACGTTGCTCGTGACCGGGACGACGGTGACGACGCCCCGTCCCAGCCGGGCGGCCGTCGTATTCGCGCGATCGTTGCTGACGATGATCGCTGGGCGGCGCTTGTCCGCCTCACTCGAGCGCGCCGGGTCGAGGTCGGTCAGCCGCACCTCACCGCGTCGCATCGGGCTCCGTCAATCCGTCGGCGGTCGTGTCCTCCCAAGCGGCCTGCGCTCCCGAGGACTCCCACTCGGCCCAAGCCGCGGCGTAGTCCTGCTCGAGATCGGTGTGCCGGAGGAGCCGAACAGCGTGCTGCAACGCTGCGGAGCGCGACCGCAATCCGGTCGTACGCGCGTACTCGTCCAGCACGGCTACATCATCGTCCGACAGGCTGACACTGAGCTTCACCGGGCCGATGCTACTCGGGTAGCAGGCGCGTTACTACCGCCAACCGCCATGACGATCAGCGGCGCCGCGCCTCCGGGCTGAGCGCGGGGTTCGCCCAGCCGGCGTCGGCCGGGTTGATGTTCGTTCCCGGCGCGACGATCTCGTCGATGCGGTCCAGGAGCGCGTCGTCGAGCTCGACGTCCGCGGCGCCGAGCTGCGATTCGAGCTGCTCCAAGGTTCGCGGGCCGATGATCGCCGCCGTGACCGCGGGATGGCGGATGACGAACGCGAGCGCCATGTCGATGAGCGTCATGCCGGCCTCGTCGGCGAGCCGGCCGAGCGCGTCGGCCGCGTCAAGCTTCGCTTGGTTCGCGGGGATCGACAGGTCGTAGCGGTCGGGGATCATCGCGCTGCGCCGCGAGGTGAGGTCGTCGGCGCCCTTGCGCCAGCGACCCGACAGCCAGCCGCCCGCCAGCGGGCTCCACGCGATCGCGCCCAGCCCGTGCTCCAGGCACGCCGGGAGGACGTCGGCCTCGATGCCGCGGGCGAGGATCGAGTACGGCGGCTGCTCGCAGACAAAGCGCTGCAGGCCGCGCTCGCGAGCCACCCACTGCGCCTTGACGATCTGCGCCGCCGGGTACGTCGACGAGCCGATGTAGCGCACCTTGCCCTGCGCGACGAGATCGCTCAGCGCGCCGAGCGTCTCCTCGTGGTCCGTCCACGGATCCCAGCGGTGGACCTGGTAGAGGTCGATCCAGTCCGTCTGCAAGCGCTGCAGCGACGCCTCGACCTCGCGAAAGATCCAGCGCCGCGAGTTGCCGGCCTCGTTGGGGTCGTCGCCCATCGTGCCGTGGAACTTCGTCGCGAGCACGACGTTGTCGCGCCGGCCGCCGGCGAGCGCCTTGCCGACGATCTCCTCGGACTCGCCGCGTGCGTAGACGTCGGCGGTGTCGATGAAGTTGATCCCGGCGTCCAGCGCGCGATGGATGATCCGCACGCACTCCTCGTGATCCGTCTCGCCCCAGGCGCCGAACATCATCGCGCCGAGGCACAGCGGGCTGACGTGCACGCCGGTGCGCGCGAGCGTTCGTTGGTTCATGCCCACCGACGTTAGCGGCGCGCTCGCGCTCGCGTCCGGCGCGCGCGGCCGCAGCCTCTGCCACCATCGCCGCCCGTGAATCGCGCGGCCACAGCAGCCCTGCTTACCCTCGTCGCCCTGCTCGGGGCGGTGCCGGGGGCGGGCGCCCAGACCAGCGAGTACGACCCGTGCCCTACCGCCGGCGACGCGATGTTCGTCGAGGTCAGCCGCGCGCCGTGCGCGGACGCCCGCGCCGTCGCGACCGCGCTCACCGGCGTGCCCAGCGCCGGCCTCGAGGCCGCGATCCGCGGCGCCGGGTGGGCGCCGCTGCGCGCCGCCGACTACGAGTTCGGGGACTACTACGACATCGTCGCTACGCGCGGCCTCGCAGCGCTGCGGATCCGGCTGCGCGGAGTCCCGGCCGACCTGGACGGCTGGATGGGAAACCGCGAGCTGGTCTTCGCGAGCCAGAAGCTCGTTCCGGGCGCGGCCCCGCCGCGCGGCGCGACGGCCTGCACGTCGGCGTTCCTCATCCGGCTCGGCGGGCGCCTCGGCGGGCTGAGCGCCGCGCACTGCGCCGGCGTGACCAAGAGCGGCGTCACGCGGCGGCGCAACGCGGCCCTGCGACGCCCGCCGCAGCCGGGGATCGTCCTCGGCACCGTGCGGCGCAACCTCGCCCGCCGCGCGCGGTCGCAGGACGTGCTCGTCCTGCCGGTGCCGGTCGGCGCCGGGCGACCCGCGGCGGCCGTCGTCGATCGCTACATCTGGCGCCCGCCGTGGTTCGTGCGGGGCACCGCGAGGCCGCTGCTCGGGCGCCGGGTCTGCTTCTCGGGCATCACGAGCGGGCCCGACAACTGCGGTGTGATCGTCCGCCCCTTCCCCGGCGTCGGCCGGTTGCGCTGCACGTCGATCACGGCGCGGTCGGGCGACAGCGGCGCGCCCGTCTACACCGCGCCCGCCGCCGACGGGACCGTCCGGGCCGTCGGCGTCGCGAACATCGTCTTCGGGTTGCTGCAGAGCATGTGCTTCGTGCCGATCGCGCCCGTCCTCGACGCGCTGGACGCGACGCTCGTCACCGCGCGGGGCTGACAGATGCGCGGTCGTGCGGCCGCGCACGTTGACGGATCCAGGAGAATGACGGGGCGATGAACGATGCCGTGCCGGCGCTGTCCTATGCGCACGGCGCATGCTCGGTTCCCCTGCTGGGCGAGACGATCGGCGCCAACCTCGAGCGCACCGCGCGCCGGCTACCCGCCGCCGAGGCGCTCGTCTGCATCCATCAGGACGTGCGCTGGACCTACGGAGAGCTCGACGAGCGCGTCGACACGCTCGCCCGCGGGCTCGTCGCGGCAGGCTTGCAGGCCGGCGATCGGGTCGGCATCTGGAGCCCGAGCTGCGCCGAGTGGGTCCTGGTGCAGTTCGCCACCGCGAAGGCCGGGGTCATCCTCGTCACGATCAACCCGGCCTACCGCGCCACCGAGCTCGCGTACGCGCTGCGCCAGTCGGCCTGCCAGATGCTCGTCGCTGCGCGGTCGTTCAAGGGGTCGGACTACGCGGCGATGATCGAGGAGGTCCGGGACGAGCTGCCCGACCTCGAGAACGTGGTGCTGCTCGATTCGCCCGAGTGGGAGCGGCTCGCCGCCGGCGACCAGGCAAGCGCAAGCGACCTGCGAGCGCGCAGCGAGGTTCTGCAGTTCGACGACCCGATCAACATCCAGTACACGAGCGGAACGACGGGCTTTCCGAAGGGCGCGACGCTCAGCCACCACAACATCCTCAACAACGGCTACTTCGTCGCCGAGGCGTGCGGCTACACCGAGGCCGACCGGGTCTGCATCCCCGTGCCCTTCTACCACTGCTTCGGCATGGTCATGGGCAACCTCGGCTGCGTCACCCACGGCGCCTGCATGGTCGTCCCGGGCCCGAGCTTCGAGCCGCGCCGCGTGCTGGAGGCCGTCGCGGCCGAGCGCTGCACGAGCTTGTACGGCGTCCCGACGATGTTCATCGCCGAGCTCGCCGAGCCGGGCTTCGCGTCGTTTCACCTCGGCAGCCTGCGCACGGGGATCATGGCCGGCTCGCCGTGCCCGGCGAAGGTCATGAAGCGCGTCATCGCCGAGATGCACATGGAGCAGGTGACCATCTGCTACGGGATGACGGAGACCTCGCCGGTGTCCACCCAGACGGGCGCCGACGACGAGCTCGGGCGCCGCGTCGGCACGGTCGGGCGCGTCCACCCGCACGTGGAGGTCAAGCTCGTCGACCAGCTCACCGGGCGGACGGTCACGCGCGGGGAGACGGGCGAGCTCTGCACGCGCGGCTACTCGGTGATGCTCGGCTACTGGCGCCAGCCGGAGCAGACCGCCGAGGCGATCGATGCCGCCGGCTGGATGCACACCGGCGACCTCGCCACGATGGACGACGCCGGCTACGTCCAGATCGTCGGTCGCAGCAAGGACATGATCATCCGCGGCGGCGAGAACGTCTACCCGCGCGAGATCGAGGAGTTCCTACACACCCACCCCGGCGTCTCGGACGTGCAGGTCGTCGGGATCCCCGACGAGCGCTTCGGCGAGGCGATCGTCGCCTTCGTGCGCCGCGAGGCCGGCGCGCAGCTCGACGAGGACGCGCTGCGCGAGCACTGCCGCGACCGCATCGCCCACTTCAAGGTCCCCCGCGACGTGCACTTCGTCGACGAGTTCCCGATGACCGTCACCGGCAAGGTGCAGAAGTTCAAGCTCCGCGAGCGGGCGGTCGCCGCGCTGCGCCGCGAGTAGGCGGCCGCGCGCGGAGCGGCCGCGCGCGGAGCCGCCGCGGTCAGCCGAGGATGGCGGAGGCCGGTGTGGCGCCCTTCATCCAGTAGAGCGTCGAGCCGCCGAGCGCGAGGGAGTTGCCCACGACGTCCGGCCCCGGATCGAGGACGACGGGTGGCTGGCCGTACTCGGCCTTGACGACCTGGAGCGTCGGCTGCAGCACGCCGGTGCGGCTGTCGAAGCTCGACGCGATCCAGGCCGCCGAGCCGGTCGGGCGCAGGACGATGGCCGTGACCTCGGCCGTGTCGCGCGTGCTGTCGGCGAAGCTGAGCTTGCCGTTGCGCAGGTCCTGGACGATGACGCTGTTGGGATCGCAGTAGTCGGCGGCGCAGTCGGAGTAGCTGGCGTAGGCGACGAAGCGCCCGGCGATCGCGATGTGGTCGTAGCCGGTGGGGAAGTCCTCGATCACAAAGCGGACCGGGACCTTGCGGCTCAGCAGGCAGCCGTATGTGGCGCGCACCTTGGTGTCGCGGGTGAAGCCTCGCGTGTGGAAGACCCGGACCTTCGCGGTCGCGGCGATGGTCGTCGAGTGCGCCGGGTTGCAGGTGCGCTTCGCCGCGCTCGCGTCGGTCGTCGCGAACAGTCCTGCCAGCGTCAGCATCGCGATCGCCGCTGCGCGCATCAGACCCCCGCCACCGCTACCGCGCCGGCGCGGGCGCGGCCGGGAACTCCGTCAGGTAGAGGTCGCGGCCGCCCGCGGTCGAGTTCTCGGCGAAGCACACCGGCGCGCTCTCGACATCGGCGCCGAGGTCGGCGGTCACGCGGCGCCGGCCGTGACCGATCGCCAGCGAGCGCGTTCCGATGATGCGCAGCGTCTCCCCGCCGTCGGATGCGGCGTAGCACGCGAAGAACAGCACGATGTCGCCGGGGAGCGCCTTGTCCGCGAGCAGCGTGACCGTCGACCCATCGACGAGGAAGCGGCCGCCGTCCTCTTGCGTGATCCCCTCGCGGACGCCGGGTCCGGGGACGAGCGGCGCGGGCGGCGCCGCCAGCGCGGGCAGCAGGGCCGCCGCGCCCCGACGGCCGTTCTGCACCTGGAACTCACACCACTCGGCGATCGCCGACACGTCGCGGTTGAGGCGGATCGTCATGCGGCGGCGCTGGCGGAAGACGGCCGAACCGGTCGCCTCGGCCCCTTCCCGGAAGCCGGCGCCGCTTCGC
The DNA here is from genome assembly GCA_963766525.1 of uncultured Actinomycetes bacterium. Taxonomy (GTDB): domain Bacteria; phylum Actinomycetota; class Thermoleophilia; order Solirubrobacterales; family Solirubrobacteraceae; genus CADCVQ01. The sequence goes on along the minus strand of CAVYAX010000052.1, from coordinate 452,997 downwards.
AGCAGATCGGCGGTGCTCTGCCGGCCGCAGCGCACCTCGATCCGGCGCCCGCGCTTCGTGCTCGCCGGCACGGTGAGCTTCACGCTGCGACCGTGCAGCGAGAACGGCACGCCGCCCGCGGTCGTGCCGGTGCGGTGCGTCGGCGCCGCGGCGGCGTCGGCGGAGGCTGGCGCGGCCGTCGCCGCCATGACGATCGCCGCGAGCGAGCCGGCGATCGCAGCCGTCCCGCATGCGCGGTCGCTCCCCCGGCGAGCAGCACGGGTGGTCGCGACCAGGGCGCCGCTCGCTCCGTACATGGCCTTTCGAAGATTCCTCACCACGATGGTGATCATGATCGATCGGGCTCCGGGGCGGTGAGCAATCCGCACACACGCCCCGGGTCTCGCCTCGACGGAGAAGGCGCTGGCGGTCTCGGACGCGTCGGTGTCGCAAACGCGTCGGTGTACGGACGCGCCGTCTCAGCCGCGTACGCGCCGGACGCGCTCGCACCCGGTCTGACGGTCGCCCGGCGCGTCGAGGATCGCGATGTCCCGGTCGCTCCCGCAGGCGATGCGGTCGTCGGTGCGGTCGGCGGTGCGGACGATGTCCACGCCCGAGCCGCTGATCAGCCGGTCGCGGCCGCCGCCTCCCAGCGCCGTCTCGTCGAGCGCGTCGCCGCCACCGCCACCGTGGACGTAGTCGTTGCCGGTGCCGCCGCCGGTCCGATCGTCGCCCAGCCCGCCCAGGAGGACGTCGGCGCCGCTGTCACCGAGCAGCAGATCGCGGCCCGACGCGCCTGACAACCGGTCGTTACCTGCCCCACCGCGCACGCTGTCGTCGCCTCCTCCGGCGCAGACGGTGTCGTCGCCGCCGCGTCCGTCGATCGTGTTGGGGCCACTGTTCCCGACGATCACGTCGCGACCGGACGTGCCCCGGATCACGGTCTGACCCGGCCTGGCGACGATCGTCGGAGCCAGGTCGAAGCACAAGCGCGCCGGCGGCGGAGGAGGAGGCGGCGGAGGCTGCGGTGGCGGAGGCTGCGGTGGCGGAGGCTGCGGTGGAGGCGGCGGTGAAGGCGGCGGGGGTGTAGTGGTGGCGGAGGCAGAGGTGCGCTGACAGTGACGGTCTCATTCGGGTCGTTACACGCACCCGATACCAGAGCGTTGTTCGCATCGCCGCTGTAGGACGCGATCCAGCGATAGGTGCCCGCCTGCGTCGGCGTGAACGCCGGCGAGGTCACCGAACCGCCCTCGCTGCGCTTCCCGGCCCGCGTCAAATCTTGCGGTCGCTCGCCGAGCGGCGTATGGTCGCCACCGCGATACGGCGACAGGGAAGGCGAGGGACGCGATGCGGCATGGGGTGGGGCTTGTGGTCATGGTGGCGGCGCTCGCGCTCGGAGGCGCGGCTCCGGCGGTCGCGGACGGGCCCGGCGTCGGCACGCCGACCGTCGTGACGCTCGGCGACTCGGCGATCTCCGGCGAGGCCGGGCGCTGGGCCGGCAACACGAACAACGAGTCATGGCGCACCGACGCGCTCGGCTCGACGGCGTACAACGACACGCCGACCGGCGAGTCGACCCCTGGCTGCCATCGCTCGAAGTCCGCGCAGGCGTTCATCGGCGACGGCGTGCTCGCCTACAACCTCGCCTGCTCGGGCGCCCGGACGGCGACGACCGGCACGGCCGACGGGGAGGACTTCAAGCCCGGCATCGACTTCTACAGCGACGCGCAGGGGCGCAAGGGGCAGGCGCTCGCGCTCCAGCAGCTCGCGCCGGCGCGCAACGTCAAGGCCGTCGTCGTGATGATCGGCGCCAACAACTACGGCTTCGCCGCGATCGTCCAGCGCTGCGTGACGAACTTCCTCACGTCGCCAACGTGGTGGAAGAACTACTGCAGCGACGACAGCGACATGACCTCGCGCTTCACCGCGACGCGAATCGCGACCGAGACGGCGAACGTGCGCAGCGCCCTGCTGCGCGTGCGCGACGCGATGACGGTCGCCGGCTACAGCGCGTCGCAGTACACGATCCTCGCCCAGACCTACTGGTCGCCGGTCCCGAACGGGGCGGCCATCCGTTACTCCGAGAGCGGCTACACGCGCCAGTCGACCGGCGGCTGCGGCGTGTGGAACCGCGACGCGGACTGGGCCAATGCCACCGTGGTCAACGCGCTGAACAAGACGACGCGCGACGCCGCGGCGACGAGCGGCCTGACCAACGTGAAGGTGCTCGACCTGCAGACCGCGCTCAACGGGCGCCGCCTGTGCGAGATCACCGTCGGCCTGCTCGAGGAGAAGGGCGTGGCGTCGTGGACGAGCGCCGGCGCGGTCGACAAGACGGAGTGGGTCGCGCAGATCCGCACGGTCTCGACGGTCTTCGGCCCCTACCAGCTGCAGGAGTCAAGCCACGCGAGCTACTGGGGTCAGCTCGCGATGCGCAACTGCCTGCGCCAGGCCTACAACGGCGGTCTCGTCAAGGGCGGCAACTGCGTGCGCACCGCGACGGGGCTGACGGCGCGCGGCGAGCCGCAGATGACGCTTCAGCCGTAGCCGGCCAGGCCCGCGGGCCGCGGAGGGCGAGCTCACGATCGAGCCCGTCCTCCGCGGCCGCCTTGTCGCGAGCGGGCGCTCAGCGGCGGTCGGCGATGGCGTCCAGCCGCTTGGTCGTGCGATCGACCTGGGCTTCGAAGCCCCGCCGGTCGCTCGTCGAGATAACGGCGAGCGGCCCGAGCATGCCGAGCCTGTGGCGCGTCCGTCCCTGCACCTGGTAGCCGGAGCCTTCGAGCGCCGACCAGCCGAAGACCGCATCGCCCTGGCTGTCGACGTCGACCTGCGCCGAGAACGCGTCCTGCGACGGGCGCGTCAGGTCGGTGCGCGGTCCGAGCGCTCCGCGATGCGAGCGCGCCTGCGCTTGCACGCGCACGCCGTCGCGGTTGAACGCCAGCCACGTGAAGACGGCGGCGCCGTCGTCGCCGACCGCGACCTGCGGCTCGTACCCGTCGTCGGCGCCGCCGGACAGCGTCATGCGCGGCCCGACGATGCCGCGTGCCGAGCGCGACCTGGCCTCGACGCGGGCTCCCGTGGCGCCGGAGACCCACCACGTGAACACGGCGGCGCCGTCGTCGCTGACCGCGACGACCGGGTCCCAGGCGTCGTCGGCGGCGTCCGACAGGTCGGCGATCGGGCCGAGGGCTCCCGTCCGCGACCGCGATCGCGTCTGCACGCCGGCGCGGAGGTTCTCGTCGTCGAACACGAGCCATTCGAACACCGCGTTGCCGTTGTCATCGACCGCGAGCGTTGCATCGCCAACGCTGCGCGTGGCATCGGAGACGTCCGTCCTCGGCCCGAGCACGCCCTTGGCCGAGCGCGTCCGGGTCTGCACGCGCGTGCGGAACGTCGCCGGGTCGCCTTGAGTCCAGGCGAACGTCGTCGCTCCGCTTGGGTCGATCGCCGCCTGCGACCCGAACGAGTCGAGAGCCGGATCGCCGAGCTCTGCGACGGGCCCGAGCACGCCTGTGGCCGAGCGCGTGCGGGTCTTGGCGCGCACGCGGAAGTCGGCCATGTCGCCGGCCGTCCACGTGATCACGGCGTTGCCGGCCTCGGAGATCGCGACGTGGTGCTCGAACGCGAACGTGCCGGGCTCGGAGACGTCGGCGACGGGCCCGAGCACGCCGCGCGCCGAGCGTGACCGCGTCTTGATGTCGATCGTGCCGCTGGCCGGGTCGAACTGCGCCCAGCTGAACGCGGCGGCGCCGCTGTCGTTGACGGCGACGTGCACGTCGAACGCCTCGGCTGCCGCGTCAGACAGGTCGACGATCGGCCCGAGCTTGCCGTTCGCGGCGCGCGTGCGCATCCGCACCCGAGCGCTGGCGGTCGCGGTGTCAGACGACGACCACGCGTAGACGGCGTTGCCGCGGTCGTCGGCTGCGACCTGTGCGCCGAGCGCGTCGATCGCCGAGCGCGACAGGCCGGACCATGACCCGGCCGGCGCGGCTGCCGACGACCGCCAGGCGGGGGCCGTCCCGTGCCGCGCGGTGCGTCGCGACTGCGACGAGTGCCCGTTGACGTAGCTGAGCGCCTCCACGCGATCGCGTGCCGCGGACGTCGTCGCCGCGACGGCGGCGAACGGCGGGACGTCCTGGTCGCACGTCGCACCCTCCGGCGGCGTCGTGCCGGCGACGAGGTACCGCTCGACGGTCGCGTCGGCGCACTGCGACATGAAGCCCGACGTGTGACCCCAGCCGTTGACGGTCAGCAGCGCCGAGTCGGGCATCAGCTCGTCGACGGTGACGGCGCTCTCGTAGCGCGTCGCCGGGTCGAACCGGGGGTTGACGACGAGCAGGGGATTGGCGGTCGGCTTGTTGAACGGGCCCATGTAGCGGTCGGCGTCAAACCCCTTCCACTGCGCGCACGTGCTCGAGAGCCAGGTCCAGATGCGACCGAAGCGGCTGGTCTCGTCGGCCATCGCGCCGGCGGCCGACCAGGCCGCGTAGTCCTCGGGGTTGTCGCTGTCCTCGCAGAACACGGCCGTGCCGCCCTCGACGAAGTTCGGATACAGCGACGGCCCGTACTTCGTCGCGAACGCGTGCAGCCGCGCACCGGCGATCGCAGGGCTCGGGGACGACTCGAGCAGGGCGAGCAGCTGCGCGAACTCCGTCCAGACCGTCGAGGAGTACATCGCCCCGAGGGTGAAGTCGACGAGGCCGGAGTAGTCGAGCTCGGCGGTGAAGCCGTCGGGGAAGACGAGCTTCAGCGGCGTCGTGGCGCGCGCGCTCGGCAAGGCGCGGCGAAGCGGGCGGCCGCGCCGCCGGAGAACGCGCATCCAGCGCCGGCCTCGTCACACAGCCGGAAGAACTCGTCGAGCGTGGCCTGCGCGCCCGAGTGGCTCTTCAGGCGCGTGGAGAACGGCTGCGTCAGCGCCTCGTCGCCGCGGCCGGTCGACCATGCGACCGGGTCCAGGACGCCGTCGACGACGACCGCGCGGACGCGGTCGGGGAACAGGTTGGCGTAGGTGACGCCGAGGTAGGAGCCGTAGGAGAAGCCGGCGTAGGAGAGCTTGTCGTCGCCGACGGCGCCGCGCAGGACGTCCATGTCGCGGGCGACGTTGGCCGTCGACATGTGGTCGACGACGCGTGTCCCGCGGCGTTCACAGGCACCGGCGATGTAGCCGTCGGCCCGGGCCCTCACGGCTTCCTCGGCCGGAGTCGTCGGGAAGGCGAACGGCGTGCCGGCCGGACCCCACTGCTTGGGGGTGCCGAAGCAGCGAAGCCCGCTGCTGCGCATGATGCCCCGCGGATCGAAGCCGACGAGGTCGAAGCGCGCCCGCACCTCGGGCGTGTACAGGGACTGGCCGACGCCAAGGACGAAGTCGACGCCGGAGCCGCCCGGGCCACCCGGGTTCAGAAACAGCGAGCCGATGCGGCGCGCGGGGTCCGTCGCGGGCAGGCGCGTGAGCGCGATGTCGATCCGCTCGCCGTTGGGACGGTCGTAATCGAGGGGAACACGGACGGTCGCGCACTCGAACGGGCCGAACTGGACGTTGCACGGGCTCCAGGAGACGGTCGCCGCGGCGGCGGCGCTCTGCGGGCGCGTCGCGAAGGCAAGGCACGCGAACGCGAACAGCGCGACCGCGACGAGCACGCGCTGCGTGCCCGGACTGCTCGGACTGAAGATCATGAGTGTTACTCCCTCGACGATGTGACCCCTCACGAAGACGACATCTCGGTAATCGAGGACAGCGACTCACCGTCAAACCGCGTCGTGTGGCACGGTTCTCCGGAAAAGCCCGATCACACGAGCGAGACCGATACTCCGCCAGGTCGTGACGTCGCGATAGACGCCCTCGGTGTAGCGCTTCACACCTCGGCGGCACCTGCCCCCGAGCCGCGAGGCTGCATCATGGGTCGGCGTGCGGGCGACGTGGGACCAGGTGCTGACGTGGCGGATGGAGCGGCAGCTCGTCGATCCGCTCGCCGATGCCGGCGCGGGCGAGGTCGTCAGCCGGCTGTGCGGCGTGCAGGCGCAGGTCGCCTCGGCGGCGCAGATGGCTGTCGCCCTGCGCCAGCGCGCCCCGCAGCCCGACGGCGTCAGCGCGGGGCTGAAGCAGCGCTCGCTCGTCAAGACGTGGGCGATGCGCGGGACGCTGCATCTGCTCCCGGCCTCCGAGGTCGCGGGCTACCTGTCGGTGATCGCCTCGGCGAGGACGTGGGCCCGGCCGGTATGGCAGCGCCACTCCGGCGTCTCGCCGGAGGAGATCGACGCGCTGGGCGAGGCCGTCTCGGACATCCTCGCCGGTGGGCCGCTGACGCGCGAGGAGCTCGTCGCACAGCTCGCCGCCGATGCTCGCTTCACGCATCTGGAGGATGCGCTGCGCTCCGGGTGGGGCTCGTTGCTGAAGCCGCTCGCCTGGCAGGGCGTGCTCTGCTACGGGCCGAGCCGGGGCACGAACGTCACGTTCACGCGCCCGGACACGACGATCGCGGGCTGGCAGGGGCTGCCGGCGCCCGACGAGGCCGCCCCCGCCGTGATCGCCCGCTATCTCGGCGCCTACGGCCCGTCGACGCCCGAGCTGTTCGACGGCTGGCTGACGCGCAACAGCCTGAGGAAGGCCGTCGTCCGGGGATGGTTCCAGGCGCTCGGCGACGCGCTGGTCGAGGTCGACGTCGCCGGCGAGCCGCGGCACATGCTCGCCGAGCACGCCGAGGGCCTTCGCGCGTGCGCGCCGAGCACGGCGGTGCGGTTGCTCGGCGCCTTCGACCAGTACGTGCTCGGGCCCGGGACCAAGGAGGCCGCGATGCTGCCCTCCGAGCATCGCGCCAAGGTCAGCCGTGCGGCGGGCTGGATCTCGCCGGTGGTCGTCGTCGGCGGCCGGATCGCCGGCGTGTGGGAGCTCGCCGACGACGCGGTCGTCGTGACGCTGTTCCCCGGCGCGAAGAAGCCGCCGAAGCGGGCACTCGCCGCCGAGGCCGCCCGGGTCGCGGCGGTGAGCCGGCGCGACAGCCTCGAGGTTCGCCTCGTGTGAGCGTCAGGCGCGGCGCGAGAGCGAGACGGCGAACAGCTCGTCGGGGTCGGTGTAGAGCTCGACGAGCTCGAGACCGGCCGCCGACAGGTCGCTGCGCAGGCGCTCGGGCGTGAACTTCGCGCTGATCTCCGTGCGCAGCTCCTCGCGCGCGGCGAAGTCGATGTCGAGGTCCAGCGCGCCGATGTGGACGTGCTGGACGTCGGTCGCGCGCAGGCGCATCTCGATCCACTCGCGCTTGCGGTCGAAGAACGCGACGTGCTCGAACGCGTCGACGTCGAAGTTCGCGTCGAGCTCGCGATTGAGCACGTGCAGGACGTTCAGGTTGAACTGGGCGGTCACGCCGGCGCTGTCGTCGTATGCCGCCTCGATGACGCGCGGGTCCTTGACGAGGTCCGTGCCGAGCACGAGGTAGCCGTCCGAGCCGAGCACGTTGCGCAGGCCGCGCAGGAAGCGCCGCCGGCTGCCGGGCGTGAAGTTGCCCAGCGTCCCGCCGAGGAACGCGACCAGCCGCGGGCCCGCGGCCCCGGGCAGGTGGGAGAGGTGGCGCTCGAAGTCGCCGACGACGCCGTACACCGACATGCCCGGGTACTCCTGCACGAGCTGCTCGGCGGCCGCGTGCACGGTCGTGCCGGACACGTCGACCGGGACGTAGCGCTCCAAGCTCCCCGCCGCCTGCATCGCGTCGAGCAGCACGCGCGTCTTGGACGCCGACCCCGACCCCAGCTCGACGAGCTCGACCGCGCCCGTCCGCTCGACGATGCCCTCGGCGTTCTCCGCGAGGATCAGCCGCTCGGTGCGCGTCTGGTAGTACTCGGGCAGCTCGCAGATGGCCTCGAAGAGCTCCGATCCGCGCGCGTCGTAGAAGTGCTTGGGCGGCAGCTCCTTCAAGGGACGCGTCAGCCCGTCGAGGACGTCGTCGGCGAGCGTTCGCTCGTCGCCCGGGCCGAGGTAGGAGTGCACCTCGACGGTGCCCCGGGTGATCGGCTCCATCACGTCACGTCCTTTGCGAGTCGCACGCCGGCGAAGATCTGCCGGCGCATGGGGAGATCCCAGTTGCGAAAGGTGGTGGAGCGCACGCGCTCGGCCGTGGCCCACGAGTGGCCGCGCAGCACGCGGTAGCCCGCGTCGAAGAACACCTCGGAGTACTCGCGATACGGGTGCGCTTCGAAGCCGGGGTAGCCGCCGAACACCGACGACGTCCACTCCCATGCGTAGCCGGCGTCCTGCAACGGATCTTGGGCCCAGGTCGCTGCCCTTTCCCATTCCGCCTCGGTGGGCAAGCGCGCACCGTGCGAACGAGCCAAGGCATCGGCCTCGAACCAGGAGACGTGCAGGACGGGGGCGTCGTCGGCTTCGGCCGCCCCGTCCGTCCAGCCCTCGGGGCGTGAGATGTCGTACTCCTCCTTCCACGCCCAGCCCTCGTCCGACCACCACTCGCGGCGCTCGTAGCCGCCGCCTTCGACGAAGTGCATCCAGGTCGCGTTCGTGACGGGCCGGCGGGCGATCGCGAAGGCGGGCACGTCGACGCGGTGGCGCGGGCGCTCGTTGTCGAAGGCGAAGCCGCCGTCGGGGGCGCCCATCTGGAAGGAGCCGGCGGGGATCGAGATCCAGCCGGCCTCGGGCAGGGTGGCGGAGGTGCCGGCGGGGCCGGAGCCGCGGGTGGGGGCGGCCGGCGGCCGCCCGCCCGGCAGGCCGCCGAGAAACAGCGTCTGGCGCATCGTCTCGTTGTGCTGGGCCTCGTGGCGCACGACCATCTCGAAGAGCGTCCCGTCGCCCGGCCCGACGCGGTCGAGCACGGCCAGCGTGCGCTCGCGCACGTCCGCGACGTACTGGAAGACGTCGTCGCCGCGCAGGAACGGGATCTCGCCTCGCGCGCAGCGCGGGGTCTCGAAGGCGTCGTAGAGGTCGGCGAGGTCGCCGCGCAGCAGCGGCTCGCCGCCGTGGCGATGCACGAGCCAGAGGTCCTCGTACGCGGCGATGTGGCCGAGATCCCAGTCCAGCGGGCTCATCAGCGGGTGGTGCACGCGCTCGAGCTCGGCGTGCGAGAAGGGGGCGACCAAAGCGAGCGTCTGCTCCCGTACGTCCTGCAGCGCGTCCTGGAACGCAGTGGCAGCAACGGTCGCCATCCGACGCTCAGCGTACCCCGTGCCTTGTGTCGAAATCATGAACTCGGCGTCCCGGCAGTGGCTCGTTCGTTACATCGCACAGCCGCTGATACGAGCGAGTCGCGCAGACGGATGCGCGACTGCGCGCGACGCAGGCTAGGGTTCGCGCCGAGTACGTCGCCGGCCACACTCGATCGGGAGATGCGAAATGCTCGTGCTGACCCGCAAGACCAATCAGAGCATCATGATCGGCGACGACATCGAGCTGACCGTCCTGCGGGTCATCGGCGAGAAGGTCCGGCTCGGCATCCAAGCGCCGCGAGACGTGCCCATCCTTCGCAAGGAGCTCTACGTCGCGATCAAGTCCGAGCCCGAAAGCGACGGCGGCGGAGACGCCGAGGCGACGTTGCGACAGTGGCGCATCGCCCGGGGCTGACGGCGGCGCCGCCGCGAAGGTGACTGCCGGCTCAGCCGCCGAGCGCGTCGAGCGTCGCGTCGACGTCGGCTTCGGTGTTGTAGACGTGCCACGACGCGCGCAGCCGGCCGCCGCGCTCGGCGGCCATGATCCCCGCTCGCTCGAGCCTGTCTGTCGCGCCCGGCACGTCCACCGACACGATCGCGCTGTCCGAGGGCTCCAAGCCCAATCCGGCGCGAAAGCGGTTGGCGAGGGCGAGGTCGTGGGCGTGGACGGCGTCGACGCCGATGCGGTTGAGCAGGTCGAGCGCCGGCTGCGTGCCGACCCACGAGAACCAGGCCGGCGACGTGTCCAGGCGGCGCGCGTCGGAGGCGAGGCGCAGCGGCGGGCCGAAGTAGCTCTGGTGGACGTCCGCGCCGGCGTACCAGCCCGCGCTGTGCGGGACGATCCGCTCGAGCCACTCGTCGCCGACCGCCATGAACGCCGTGCCGCGCGGCGACATGAGCCACTTGTACGCGCTGCACACGACCGCGCCGAAGCGCGTCGCATCCACAGGCAGCCAGCCGCAGGCCTGGGTCGCGTCGAGCAGCGTCAGCGCGCCGTGGTGGGCCGCCGCCGCGACGATCGCGTCCACGTCGGCGACCTCGCCCGTGCTCATCTGCACCGCGCTGAACGCGACGACGTCGGTGCGGGCGTCGATCGCCTCGGCGAGGTCGCATGGCGAGACGGTCTCGACGACCACGCGGCCGCCCGGGGCGCGGGCTTCCGCCTGCACGAGGAACGGAAACAGCGTGGAGGTGAACTCGACGTCGGGGACGAGCACGCGCGAGCCGGGCGCAAGGCACGCCGCCGCCATCCCGACGAACTCCGACACGGTGGCGCCGATCGCGACGCGCGAGGGCGCCACGCCGACCATCGCGGCAAACGCTGCGCGGGCCCCTTCGGAGCTCTCGCCCCAGTGCTCCCAGCTCGTGCGCCCGCCGCGCCAGTCGGCGAGCGCCTCCTGCAGCGCGTCGAAGGCGTCGCGCGGCGGCAGGCCGTAGCTCGCGGTGTTGAGGTACACGGCCTCGGGCGACCACTGGTCGCGGGCGTCGGCGATCGTCAGCATCGGTGGATGGTGAAGCACGCGCGCTTCGGCGCCACCCCCGGCCAGCCGCATACGGCCAGCAGCGCCGCGGCGAGCCGGTCAGTCGTCGGTCACGGCCGCATCTCGCGACGCGGACCCCGGTGCCCCGGGCTTGGCTGTACGCGCCTTGGGGGTCGGCTTGCTCGCCGGCTCGGTGGGCTGGCGGCCGCGCCCGGATAGCCCGCCGGTCAGCGTGTCCTGCGCCCAGCGCTCGCTGAACCCGGCGCCGAAGGCGATCACGCAGAGGAAGTAGAACTGCTTGATCCCGTCGGGCGGGACCTTGAAGATCTCGACGAAGCCGCTGGTCACGGCGAAGTACGTCAGCACGCCGAAGATGGCGCCGATCCACGGGCGCAGGCCGCCGAGGAACAGCGTGTAGAAGTGCGACACGTCCTCGTCGAGGTCGAACGAGCCGCTGTTGACGCGCGCGATGACGCTCACCACGGCGCCGAGCGCGCCCGAGGCGAGACAGCCGATGATCGTCTGGTCCTGCACCTCCTCACCCTGCAGGATGGGCCCGGCGACGACGAACAGCAGCGCGATGAAGCCGATCCCGACGGCCATCCCGAGGAAGTAGATGAGCTGCGCGACGCCGTTGGCGGACTGGCGGTAGTCCTCGGCGACGATCTCCAGGCCGCGCTTCTCGGCGGCGACCGCGAGCTTGTGAGCCTCGGGGTCGGATCGGACGCGGCCGGCGTCGACGAGGCTCAGCAGGTGGCAGGCGGAGGTCATGACGAGCTGGATGCAGATCCGCCGCGCGCGCCCGCGCAGCACCTCGCTGGAGCGGATCGCCAGCTCGTCGCACTGATGCAGCAGGTGCGCGACCTCGGGGTCGTTCTTCGTCGCCCAGTCGCTCACGCGGTGGAACTTCGGCGACACGGAGAGCAGGCGCCGCAGCCAGCCCGTGTTCGGCTTGCCGGCGGTCAGCGCGACGGCGCTGGCGTTCTCGGCGCACCAGTAGGCGCTGACGATCTGCCCGTGCTCGTCCTCGAACTTCGCGAGCGCGGCGTGGTACTCGTCGTCGGCGGCCTCACGCTCGGCCGGGGTCGCCGCCGAGCCCTCGCCGACGATCTGGCGCCAGCGGTAGTGGATCCGCACGAGGTCCGGGAACGTGACGCGGCGATCGGCCGCGGAGGGAGCTGTGGCTTCGGTTGTGGGCATCGCGTCGTGCGGCCGCTCGGCGGCGATCATGGCACCCCCGCGACCCGCGGCACGCAAGCGCGCCTGCACCGCTTCAAACCGTGTGCGCGGGCGCGCAGGTCGGGGTCCGTTCGCACCGAAATACGGGCAAAGGTTGTCCACGCACGCGCCAGACGCCGGTCGGTCATCTAGCTTCGTGCTGGATGGCGCAGATCGGAGCGTCATGAGACAGATCGAAGGGCCGCAGGGGATCCCGGGGGGCGGCGCGCTGATCCCTGCCCCGCTGACGACCGTCACCGCGATCTCCGCGTTCCGCGCGCCGCTGCTCGACCTCGACGTGCTGCCGTCGCTCGTGGCCGGCCGGCGGGCTCGCTACACGGCCGCGATCGTCAACCGCGGCGGCCACGAGGTGCAGGCCCGGCTGTCGATCACGCCCGGCGATTCGGGGCTGCGCGCGCAGGTCACGCCCTCGACGCTTGTGCTCGGCCCGGGCGAGGCGGCGCACGCGGTCGTCACGCTGCGCCCGCGCCGCCCGCAGCTGCTGCGCCGCGACCGCCAGCGCACCGCGCGGATCCGCGTGCACGCGCCGGATGGCAGCGTCGCCGCGGCGCGCCGCGTCATCTTCGTCCAGCAGCGGCTGGTGCCACCGTGGGTCTGCCTGCTCGTCCTCGCCCTGCTCGCCGCCGCCGCGTTCGGCGTGACGCGGCTGCCTCGAGGCGTGACGGTGCCGGCCGTCGAGGGCGCGAGCGACGTCGCGATGGCCGAGCAGATCCTCCGCGGCGCGGGGCTGCGCCTGGATCCGCGCCTGCGCTCGCGCACGACCGAGGGCACGACGCCCGGCACGATCCTCGACCAGATCCCCGCGCCGGGGTCGGCGGCCCACAGCGGCGACCGGGTGTCGCTGCTCGTCGCGGTCAGCTCGAAGCGCACGGTGACGCCGGCGCTCGACGGCCAGACGCCGGCGCGCGCGGCGGCGATCCTGCGCGCCGCGGGCCTCGTCGCCGGGCCGGTCCTGCCGGAGGGCGCCCCGCCGACGGCGGTCGTGGCGAGCCAGCTCCCCGCGGCCGGCTCGCGCATCCCGGCGGGCACGGCGGTGACGACGTTCGTCAGCACGTCGACGGCCGCCGCGACGGCGCCCGGCGCGGGCGCCGAGCCGCGCTTCGTGGCGCCCTCGGGCGGCAAGCCGGTCGAGGTGCCGCCGATCGACGGCCGCGACGTGAACGCGTACACGCGAGCGGTCGCCGCCGCCGGGCTCGTGCCGCACGTCGAGCGAACGGTCGACCCGCGGCCGGCGGGGACGCTCATCGGCGTGCGCCCGGGGCCGCGGCGCCACGTCGCCGGCGGCGCGGACGTGCGGATCCTCGTCGCCGCCGGCGTCCCGCAGCTCGCCTACGACTCCGGCGACGTCCTGCGCGTGTTCGACCCGCGCGCCGGTCGCACGGTCAAGGAGGCGTCGCCGCCGATCGGCAAGGCAGTCGAGCCGTCGTGGTCGCCCGACGGGCGCCGGCTGCTGTACCGCGTCGGCCGGCGGCTGCTGCTCGTGTCCGCCCGCCTCTCCGGCAGCGGCCGGATCGTCTACGAGGGCAAGACGAAGTACGCGTCCGCGACGTTCGCGCCCGCGCCGGCGGATGGGGTGGTCGCGCTCGTGCGGCGCACCGGCGACGACGGCGACCTGTGCTTCGGGCGCATCGGCGAGCGCCCGCTCCAGCCACGCTGCATCGCCGACAAGCGCTGGGACCTCGGCCGCCAGATCTCGTGGCGCCCCGGCGGCCGCGAGCTGCTCGTCTTCGGCGTGCTGCGCAGCGACCCGGGGCATTTCGGGATCCTGCGCTATCGCAGCGACCGGCCGTTCGCCACCGATCCGCACGGCTGGCGTGGCGAGCTCGTCACCGACACGGACGTGCTCGGGCGCGGCGCGATCGCCGCGGCGTACTCGCCGTCGGGGTCGCAGGTCGCGATCGTCGCGAACTTCGGGCTGCGGCGCTTCCAGGTGTTCGTGACGAGCGCCGGCGCGCTGCGCGACTTCGACGCGCCGGCGCTGCCGGTGCGCGGGTGCGAGGTCGCGTGGCGGCCCGACGGGCGCGAGCTCGCCGTCGTCCAGAGCGACGACCAGTGCGGCCGGCCCGTCGGCCAGATCGTGCGCGTGAGCCCCGCCCGGCCGCGCGAGACGGTGACCGTCTCGAGCGGGGGCCGCCATCCCGGCTACCAGCCGCTGACGTACGCCGGGCCCAAGGGCGTCTCGTGAGGCGAAGCAGGGCGACGGCGGTCCTGCTCGTCGCGCTCGCGCTGCTGCCGGCGCTCGCGCGCGAGGCGGCGGCGGAGGCGCCGCTCGCGTCCTCGGTGCTCGACGGCCCGCCGGCCGCGGGCGGGCCCGAGCCGCTGTGGGTCCCGGACCCCGAGCAGGTCTCCGATCCCGTGGACGAGCTCGACGCCCTCGACGCGACGGCGACCGCCTCGATCGCTCCCGACGCGCCGATCCCCGACGACGCGTCGAGCGTGGCGATCGCGCACTGGATGGCGGCCGGCGCGCGCGACGCCGGCCTGCCCGGCGAGCTGCCCGTGATGGCCGCGCTCGTCGAGTCGGGCCTGCGCAACATCCCCTATGGCGACGCCGACAGCGTCGGCTTCTTTCAGATGCGCCTGAGCGTCTGGGACCACGGCGAGTACGCCGGCTACCTCGCCCGGCCCGAGCTTCAGCTGCGCTGGTTCGTCGACCGCGCGGTCGCCCTGCGCGACGCCCGCCGCGCCGCCGGCGATCCGACGTTCGGCGAGGATCCTGCGACCTGGGGCAGGTGGATCGCCGACGTTGAGATGCCCTACGAGGGCTACCGCGGGCGCTACCAGCTCCAGCTCGACGCGGCCCGCGCGCTGCTGTCGCTGCCGGCCGGCACGATCTCGCCGCTGGCGCTCGGGCTGACGGTCGGCGGCCCGGCCGCGCCGGCGCCCGACCCGGCCGCCGACCCGCTCGCCAAGCGCGTGCTCGCCGACTCCGACGTCGCGCTCGACGCCCGCGCGCGCTCGGACCTCGAGACGCCCGGCCGCGTCGACCCGCGCCTCGCGGCGGTCCTGCTCGAGGCGGCGGAGCGCTTCGCGATCACGATCACGGTCATCCAGACCGGACACTCGTACTACACGGCCTCGGGGAGCGTCTCCAACCACTCGGCCGGCCGCGCCGTGGACATCGGCTCGGTCGGCGGCGAGCTCGTGTCGCCGTCCAACGCGAAGGCCAAGCGGCTCGCGCTCGCGCTCGGCCGGCTGCCGGCGCCGCTGCGCCCGACGGAAATCGGCTCGCCCTGGGAGCTCGAGGGCCCGGAGTACTTCACCGACGGCGACCATCAAGACCACCTGCACGTCGGCTTCGACGACCCGGCAGCGCCCGGCGCCGGGACCGTCGCGGAGCAGCTACTGGCCATCGGAGGGGCGGCCGCGGTCACGGTCAAACCGGCTGCGCCACGTGCCGAGCCGCGCTTCGAAGCGGGTGACGCGCCGGCCACCGATCGAGAAAGTGCCGCAGAACCTCGCTTCGAGGTGGGATGATGAGCGCGATGCACACATGGATGCGGTGCATGTTCCTCGCGACGTCGGCAGCGCTGGCTGTCTCGCTGTGCAGTTCTGCGACGGCGCACGCCGACGCGATCGGCATCTGCAACGGCGCCGGGAAGGTGACGGTCACCATCGATCCCGGGCCCACGTCCAACACGACGGTGACGGTGACCGCCCCGGACAGCGTCAAGGTCGATCTCGACCCGGTGGTCGTGTGCACGGCCCTCAACGAGGTCGTCATCAACGGCGCGCCGAACATCAACATCGTGGACTACAGCGGCGTGTTCGCCGGCACCGTCACGGCCAACCTCGACAACGGCAACGATGACTTCACGGCGAACGGCGCCCAGCCGGTGATCGTCAACGGCGGCGCCGGCGACGACACCCTCAAGGGCGCGGCCGGCAAGGACACGCTGCGTGGCGAGGCCAACAACGACACGCTCACCGGCAACGGCGACGAGGACACCGTGGAGGGCGGCGACGGGGCCGACATCGTGTTCGGCGGCGGCGACGCGAACGACGTCCTCGACGGCGGGATCGGCCCGCCCGACACGCTGACGTACCTCGGCGTGGGAACGCCGGTGACCGTCAACCTCGACGCCGGCGCGCCGGCGGGGACGGACAGCGTCACCGGCTTCGAGATCGTGACCGGCGGCAGCGACGACGACGTGCTGATCGGCGACGGCCTCCCGCAGACGCTGGCCGGCGGGCCCGGCGACGACCTGCTCGAGGGGCGCGGCGGCGCCGACGCCATCCAGGGCGACGGGCACGACCCCGGCGGCGGCGACACGGCGTCGTTCGCCGACCACGTCACGCCCGTCAACGGCTCGGTGACGGGCCCGGCGGTCGCCGAGGACACGGTGTCGGGGATCGAGAGCCTCACGGGCGGAAGCAACGACGACACGCTGAGCGGCGACGGCGGGCCGAACACGCTTAGGGGCCTGGGCGGCAGCGACACGCTCCAGGGCGGCGCCGGGATCGACCTGCTCGACGGCGGCGCCAACGGCGCGACCGGGGACACCGCGTCCTACCTCGAGCGCAACACGACGGTGATCGCGTCCGTGGGCGGCGGCCTGCCGGGCGAGGACACCTACACGAGCATCGAGAACATCACGGGCGGCGGCGGCGACGACACCCTGACCGGCGACGGCGCCGTCAACCGCCTGACCGGCGGCAACGGCGCGGACACGATCGCCGGCGGTGGCGACCCCGGCGACATCCTCGTCGGCGGCGGTGACCTGGCGACCGACACGCTGACGTACGCGCTCGTCGCCACACCGGTCGTGGTCAACCTCGGCGGCGTCGTGCCGCCGTCGACCGACAACGTGTCGCAGTTCGAGAACGTCATCGGCGGCGACAACGACGACGTGCTGATCGGCAACGGCGGCGGCAACGTGCTCAGCGGTGGGGGCGGAGACGACACGCTCCAGGGGCTCGGCGGGCTGGACACGCTCAACGGCGGCGGCGATTCGCTGGTCGGCGACACCGTGACCTACGCCGAGCGTGCGACCGGCGTGACCGTGTCCGTCGCGAGCGGCCTCGCGGGCGAGGACACGTTCACCGGCATCGAGAACCTCACCGGCGGCGACGGCGAAGACACGCTCACCGGCGACGCGGGGCCCAACACGCTCAGGGGCGGGCCCGGCAGCGACACGCTCCAGGGCGGCGCGGGGCTCGACACGCTCGACGGCGGCACGCAGGGCGCGGTCGGGGACACCGCGTCCTACGCGGAGCGCAACACGAACGTCACCGCGTCCGTGACCGGTGGCCTGGCCGGCGAGGACGGCTACACGAGCATCGAGAACATCACGGGCGGCGCCGGCGACGACATCCTCACCGGCGACGCCGGCCCCAACCGCCTCAGCGGCGGCGACGGCGCGGACACGATCGTCGGCGGCGGCGACACGGGCGACACGCTCATCGGCGGCAGCGACGCGTCGGTGGACACGCTGACGTACGCCGGCGTCGGCGTCGGGACCCCCGTCACGGTGAACCTCTTCGGCGGCGCGCCGGCCGGCACCGACACGGCGTCGCAGTTCGAGGAGGTCATCGGCGGCGACGACAACGACACGCTCATCGGCGACGACGATCCGAACACGCTGCGCGGCGGGTTGGGCGCGGACACGCTGCGCGGTCGCGGCGGCGCGGACGCGCTGTTCGGCGACGGCGGCCTTGACACCGCCTCCTACTCGGAGCGCAACACCACGGTCACGGTCGTCCTGCCAAGCGGCGGCGAGGACACCTTCGCGGACGTCGAGAACGTCATCGGCGGCGACGAGGGCGACATCCTGATCGGCGACGGCGCGGACAACGTGCTCAGCGGCGGGCCCGGCGACGACACGCTGCAGGGCGGCGGCGGCAACGACACGCTCAACGGCGGCACGCATGGCGCGATCGGCGACACGGCGTCCTACGCGGAGCGCAACACGGGCGTGACGGCATCCGTCGCGGGTGGCGTGCCGGGCGAGGACGGCTACACGGGCATCGAGAACATCACGGGCGGCGGCGGCGACGACACGCTGACCGGCGACGGCAGCCCGAACCGCTTGAACGGCGGCGACGGCGCGGACACGATCTTCGGCGGCGGCGACAGCGGCGACACGCTCGTCGGCGGCAGCGACGCCTCGACGGACACGCTGACCTACGCGGGCGTCGGGACCCCGGTGGTCGTGAACCTCTTCGGCGGCGCGCCTGCGAGCACCGACACGGTGTCGCAGTTCGAGGCGGTCATCGGCGGCGACGACAACGACACGCTGATCGGCGACGACGCCGTCAACACGCTGCGCGGCGGGCTCGGCCTCGACACGCTCCAGGGCCGCGGCGGCGCCGACCTCCTGTTCGGCGACGGGGGCCTCGACACGGCGTCGTACGCCGAGCGCAACACGCCCGTCACCGCCGTGCTGCCCGCCGGCGGCGAGGACTCGTTCACCGACGTCGAGAACCTCACCGGCGGCAGCGGCGCCGACACGCTGACCGGCGACGGCGCCGGCAACGTGCTCAACGGCGGCGACGGCGACGACACGCTGCAGGGTGGCGGGGGAATGGACACGCTCAACGGCGGCGGCGAGGGCGCGATCGGCGACACGGCGTCCTACGCGGAGCGCAACACCGGCGTCGCGGCGTCGGTGACGGGCGGCGTTGCGGGCGAGGACGGCTATTCGAGCATCGAGAACATCACGGGCGGCGGCGGCGACGACGTGCTCACCGGCAACGCGAGCCCCAATCGCCTCAGCGGCGGCAACGGCGCGGACACGATCTTCGGCGGCGGCGACACGGGCGACACGCTCACCGGCGGCAGCGACGCGTCGCCGGACACGCTGACGTACGCCGGCGTCGGCGCCGGGATCGTCGCCAACCTCAGCGGGGTCGGCCCGGTATCCACCGACACGATCTCCGAGTTCGAGAACGTCATCGGCGGCGACGGCCACGACACGCTCATCGGCGACGGCGCGGACAACGTGCTCACGGGCGGCGTCGGCGACGACACGCTGCAGGGCGGGGGCGGGCTCGACACGCTGCACGGCGGCGTGAGCACGGCGGTCGGCGACACGGCCTCCTACGCCGAGCGCGCCACCGCGGTGTCCGTGACGCTGCCCGGCGGCCTCGCCGGCGAGGACACGTTCACCGGCATCGAGAACGTCACGGGCGGCGGCGGCGACGACACGCTCACCGGCGACGGCGGCGTGAACAAGCTGCTCGGCGGCAGCGGCGACGACACGCTGCAGGGCGCCGGCGGGATCGACGCGCTCGACGGCGGCGACGAGGGCGCGGTCGGCGACACCGCGTCGTTCGCGGAGCGCAACACGGGCGTCACCGCGTTCTCGGCGACAGGGATGGTCGGCGAGGACACGTTCACGGAGATCGAGAACCTCACGGGCAGCGGCGGCGGCGACTTCCTCTTCGGCGACGGCCAGGCGAACCGGTTGCGCGGCGGCGATGGCGCCGACTACCTGGACGGCGACCCCGGGACCGACCTCGTCGAGGGCGGCAACGGCCCCGACACCGTGCAGGGTGGGACGGACACGGGCGACACGCTCGTCGGCGGCAGCGACGCCGCGATCGACACGCTGCGCTACGACGGCGCCGGGCCGGTGGTCGTGAACTTCGCCGCCGCCCCGCCGATCCCGACGGACACCGCGACGGAGTTCGAGGACGCCGTCGGCAGCGACGGCAACGACACGCTCATCGGCGACGACGGGCCGAACTCGCTCACCGGCGGGCTCGGCAACGACACGCTGCAGGGGCGCGGTGGCGCCGACGTGCTCGACGGCGGCGCCGACACGGCGGGCGACACCGCCTCGTACGCCGAGCGCGTGACGGATCTCGTCGCCTCCGTCACCGGCGGCGTCGCGGGCGAGGACACGTTCGCCGGGATCGAGAACCTCACCGGCGGCAGCGGCAACGACGAGCTCACCGGCAACGCGAGCCCGAACACGCTCAACGGCGGCCCCGGCGACGACACGCTCATCGGCGCCGGGGGGGTCGACCAGCTCAACGGCGATGCGAACGCGGCGGTCGGCGACACCGCGTCCTACGCCGAGCGCGCGACCGCCGTGACCGCGACGCTGCCGGCCGGCGGCGAGGACGTCCTGGGCGGCGTCGAGAACCTCACCGGCGGCAGCGGCGACGACATCCTGACGGGCGACGCGAACGCCAACCGCCTGCGCGGCGGCGTCGGCATCGACACGCTGAACGGCGCCGGCGGGCCCGACACGCTCGATGGCGGCGACGGCGCCGACAAGCTCGACGGCGGCGCCGACGCCGATGCCGTCGGCGGCGGCAACGGCAACGACACCATCCGCGGCGGGGCGGATTCCGGCGACGTGCTCGCGGGCGGCGCCGACCGCGACCTCCTGACGTACGACGGCGAGCCCGCCGTCGTCGTCGATCTCGGCGGCCTCGTGCCGGCGCCCGCGGCGACCGACGCCACCAGCGGCATCGAGGACGTCATCGGCGGCGCGGGCGACGACACGATCACCGGCGACGCGGTGGCGAACTCGCTCAACGGCGGGCCCGGCATCGACACCGTCACCTACCTCGGCAACTCGGCAGGGCAGGGCGTCACCGTCTCGCTCGACGGCGTCTCCAACGACGGCACCGCGGGCGGGACCGAGGGCGACAACGTCACCGGCGCCGAGAACGTCACCGGCGGCGCGGGCGCCGACCTCCTGAAGGGCAGCCAAGGCGTCAACGCCCTGCGCGGCGTCGGGGGCGACGACACGATCGTCGGCGGCGGCGGCAGCGACCAGCTCGACGGGGGCACCGGCACGGACACCGTCTCCTACGAGGATCGCGGCCCGGCCGAAGGCGTCTCGGCGACGCTGGAGGGCGCCGGCGGCTCCGCCGGCGAGCTCGACTCGATCACGGGGTTCGAGCGGCTTCAGGGCGGCGCCGGCGACGACAGCCTCACGGGGTCAGCCGGCGACGACGACATCCGCGGCGGGCTGGGCGCCGACGTCGTCGCGGGCGCGGCCGGCAACGACGCCGTCGTCGGCGACGCCGGTCCCGACACGCTCTCCGGCGGCGCCGGCAGCGACGGGCTGACCGGCGGCGACGGCAACGACCGGCTCGACGGCGGCTCCGAGCCCGACGCCTTCAGCGGCGGTCCCGGCGACGACGACATCAGCGCGTTCGACGGCAACGCCGAAGACGTGTCCTGCGGCGACGGCGCCGACCGCGTCGACCACGACCTCTCCGACACGTTCAGCGCGGGCGACTGCGAGGCGGGCGTCGTGCTCGGGTTCGTCCCGCCGCCGTTCACCCTCGACCCGCGCCCGCGCGATCGCGACCGCGACGGCGCGTTCGCCGGCACCGACTGCAACGACCTCGACCCGACGATCCGGCCCGGCGGCCCCGACATCCCCGGCGACGGCATCGACCAGAACTGCAACGGCTCCGACGCGGCGTTCCCGCCGATCACGACCGAGTTCCGGCTGAGCTTCGAGAAGGCCAAGACCGGGACGCGCATCAAGGTCTTCGAGCTGCGCCGCGTGCCCGCCGGGGCGCGCATCGTGATCACCTGCAAGTCCCCGAGGGCCCCGCGTTGCGTGTTCGCGTCGCGGTCGGTCACGCTCAAGAGCAAGCGGTCGAAGTTCTCGATCCGCGGCTACTTCGGCGACCGCCCGCTGTCCAACGGCTCGACGATCAGCGTGCGGGTGTCGTCGGGCAAGTCCATCGGTCGCACGATCGACGTCGCGATCCGCAAGCGCACCCAGAACCCGAGGGTCGCGCGCGGCTGCCTGGCGCTCGACGGGAAGACGGTGGCCCCGTGTCCGTGAGGCGCACGCCACGCTCCGTGCTCGGCGCCGGCCTCGCCGCGCTGGCAGCGCTCGCGCTGGCCCTGCCCGCCACCGCGCCCGCCGCGGTCGGCCCGCCGTACAACATCACGCTCGGCCCGCCGGGCGTGCTGCAGGCTGCCCCGGCCGGCGGCTCGACGACGCTGGCCGTGCAGGTCGTCCACACCCCCGGCGTCGTCACGTTCACCCCGGCGGCCGCCTCGGCGCCGGGCGGGTGCGCGAGCTCCCTGCTGACGACGACCTGCTCCGCGCTGCTCATCGACAACGAGCTGAGCCTCCAGGGCTCGATCCTCGAAGCCGACGTCCGGCTGCACGGCAAGACCACGGGCATCGTCCGGCTTACCGGCGGCGCGTCGAACGACTCGATGAGCGTCGAGGGGTCGATCCTCCCCGACGCGAACTTCATCAACCAGGTCGTGCTGACCCCCGGCATGGGCAACGACTTCGTGCGCATCGGCGGCAACGTCAACGCGATCAGCCTCGCCGCCCCGGACCCCGGCGGCGACGATCGCTACGTCGTCGACAGCTCGAGCGGCGCGATCGGCGGGTCGCTCCAGCTCGGCGACGGCAACGACGTCGCGTCGTCGAATGCGCAGAACCTCACGCTCGACGGCGGGACGGGCAATGACGTGCTGACGGGCTCCGGGCCGCTGGTCGGAGGCACGGGCAGCGACGTGCTCAAGCCGACGCTCCTCGGCAAGCCCGCCGTCGGCGGCGACGGGCCCGGCGACATCGACCTCTTGAGCTACGACCAGCTCGCGCCGCCGGCGCCGGCGCCGGCGACGGCGCTGGCGCTGAGCAAGTCGACGCCGACCGACGTGACAGTCGGCAACGACGGTGTCACGAAGACCGGCATCGAGCAGCTCGCCGGCGGGCGCGGCAACGACACGCTGACCGGCACCGGCGCGCAGGACGTCTTGTACGGCGGCGAGGGCGACGACTTCTTCGACGGCCGCGGCGGCGGCGACGTGCTCGACGGCGGCCCGGGCACGAACACCGTGAGCTACGAGTCCGGCCCGAGCCCGGTCAGCGTCGACCTCGTCGCGGGCACGGGCGGCGCGCTGCCGCTCGACACGCTGCGCTCGTTCCGCACGGTCATCACCGGTCCCGGCAACGACATCGTCACGGGCACCGCGGCCGACGAGCAGTTCGCGCTCGGCGGCGGCGACGACACGCTCACCGCGGGCGCCGGCAACGACACCGCGCTCGCGGGCGACGGCAACGACCTCCTGCGCGGCGGCCAGGGCGCCGACACGCTCGACGGCGGCGCGGGCAGCGACACCTCGACCTACGACGACCGCGGCCCGTCGGAGCCGATCACGGTCACGCTGGCCGTCCTCGGCGCAGACGGCGCAGCGGGCGAGAACGACTCGCTGCCGGCCATCGAGAACGTCGTTGGCGGCGCGAGCAACGACACGCTCGTCGGAGACGCCGGCCCCAACACGCTCATCGGCGGCGCCGGCGTGAACACGCTCGACGGCGGCGCCGGCGACGACGACGTTCGCGGGGGACAGAACCGCGACCTCCTCACGGGCGGGCCGGGCAACGACCGGCTGCTCGGCGAGGGCGACGACGACTCGATCAACGCCTTCGACGCCAACAAGCCCGACGCCGACGTCGTCGACTGCGGCGCGAGCGCGGACGACGACGCGCAGGTCGACGCGTCCGACCAGGTCAGCGGCTGCGAGTACTCGCGCCGCGCGGACGTCCCGGTGCCCGTCGACGACGACGGCGACGGCTTCGTCGCGGGCTTCGACTGCAAGGACAACGACCCGACGATCAACCAGGGCGCGACGGACATCCCCGGCGACAACATCGACCAGGACTGCGACGGCTTCGACACGCCCGTGCCGTTCGTCGGCTACGGCTTGAGCGCGACCTTGTCGCCACCGAAGGCCGGCCAGGCGCGGGGCATGAAGGTCACGCGCCTCGTCATCACGCGCATCGCGTCCACCTACCGGGTCGACATCACCTGCAAGTCGGGCAAGAGCAAGGCCGGCAAGTGCCCGTTCAAGAGGGCGACCCGCCGCCCGGCCGCCGGCAAGACGCAGGTCTCGCTCACGTCGTTGTTCAAGGCCCGCAGGCTGGCGCCGGGGGCGGTCATCGAGTTCCGCGTCACGGCCCCGAAGCTCAACGGCCGCGCGCGGCGCTTCACGATCCGCCCGACCAGCGCCCGGTCGCAGGAGTTCTGCCTCATCGCGCCGAGCACGACCCCGAAGAAATGCCCCTCGGGCGACGAGCTGTAGCTCGCCAGCCCGCTAGATCAGGCCCTGGCGGACGGCGCGTGCGATCGCCTGCGAGCGGCTGCGAGCGCCGAGCTTCACCACGACGTCGCCGAGCACCTTCTTCACGGTGCGCTCGGAGTAGTGCAGCTCCTCGCCGATCTCGCGCGTCGGCATGCCCTCGGCGACGAGCGACAGGACGCGCTGCTCGCGCGCCGTCAGCTCCGGGCCGGGCGGGGCGATGACGCTCGCCACCGACGTCGGGTACGCGGCGAGCATCGTCGTCGCGCCGGCGGCCACGGCGCGTAGGCTCAGGCCGAGGCGCTCGGCGGTGAGGTCCTCGCGGGCGAGTGCCGCGACGGCGCCCGCGGTCACGAGGGTCGCCACGCGATCGGCCTGATCCTTCGTGGCGAGCGCCACGACGCGCGTGTCGGTGAAGTCCAGCACGCTCGAGACGAAGTCGCCGACGCCGTCGATCGCGGCGTCCACGAGGATGACCTCGGCCTCGCCCAGCGCCGGGTGCGCCCACGCCTCCGCGACCGTCGCAACCGCCTCGACGCGGTCGATCCCGTCGAAGCCGTCCAGACACGCCACCAGCCCGGTGCGAAAGACCGCATGCCCTTCCAACACCATGACATCCGTGACGCGGTGGCTCATGCGACCGCCCTTTCGCCGTATCCCCGAACCGCGCCGCTCGGGGTGCGACCCGGAACCTCCGTGTGACCATCGCGCATCGGCGGAAGCCCTGTCAAGCGAGATCCGTCGCGCGCACCGGCGCTCCCGCTGGATTCGGGCGTTTGGCGCGTAGGCGGTGGCCGTTCGTCAGGCCTCGCCGGAGCCGCGGTGGCTGATCCTCAGCACGCGGAAGTCGCCCGGTCGGCGCACCGCGAGCCCGACCTCGAGCACGACCTCCCCGTGCGAGCGCGCGCGTGCGTCGTTGAGGCCGTCGTCGCAACGCACGAAGAACGCCTGCGCCGCGGTGTCGCCGAGCAGCGCGCCCTGGCGCCACGCGCCGTTGAGGAAGACCGTGACCGTCGCGCGCAGGCTCGCGTGGAGGTGCTCGTCGTGCTTCTCGTCGCTGGCCCAGCGCGTGCCCTGCGCGATCGAGGCCACGAGGTGCCCGACGGTCCGCTGGCGGTGCAGGTAGCGCAGGTCGGGGTCCGTCGAGAGCGTGCACGCGCCCCACGCGCGCAGCTCCGGACCCGGCCATCCGCGCAGGCAGTTCAGGCCGGCGCGGTTGAGCGTGTGCTGCTGGGCGCTCGTGAGCGGCGAGGCGGCGCCGTCGGCGGCGAGCACCGCCTCCGCGGTCGGCGCGCGGTGCGGGCCGACGCGGTCGTCGACGCGGGCCCACAGCCCGGCGACGTGCCCGCTCGGCGGCACCGCGACGGTCGTCCCGCACGACGGGTCGGAGGCTTCGATCCACGGGTAGTAGGCGGCCGCCGCCGGGCTGTCGATCCGCGAGCGGGAGCGCCAGTCCAACACGCCCCGGGCGTCGAGGCCGGGCGGCGGGTCGACGAGCGCGATGCGCCCGACCACGCGCTCGCACGACGTCACGAGCTCGCGCTGGATCGCCTTGACGCCCTCGTCGCCGGTGGCCACCCCGTAGGCGTCGGGCGCCGCGACGACCATCGGCTCGTCGAGGGACTCGAGCAGCCGCAGCCCTGCCCCCGGCCCGAGGTGCGCCGAGACCGCGCTCGTGCCCGGCTCGCCGGCGACCCGCGCGATCCAGCACGCGCGCCCGCCGTTGCGGAAGAACCCGCGCACGGCGTGGGCAAGCTTTCCGCCCGCGAGAAACGGCCCGGGCTGCGCCGCGCCGGGGTCCGAGAACGCGGCCGCGAACGCCTCGTAGGAGTCCGCGCGCACGGCGCGATCCAGCGGCCCCGCGGGCGCGTGCCCGGCGAACCCGGCGATCGACGACTCCAGCGCGGGGATCCGCCGCTCCGCCAGCGGGAGCGCGCCAACTGCCGAGATCGCGGCCGCGGGTTCGGCGTCGACGGGCATCGACGCATTCTCATGGTGGCGACACCCCGCTGTCCATGCCCATTCGTGCGCCCGTCCGTCCCTTGTCGCGGCGGGCTTGCGGCGCTGAGATCATCCGTGCATGGCCGTCGAGCCCGAGGTCGCCGAGGCGCCGACCGACCGCGTGAGCCTGTCGGCCGTCGCGGAGCGCTTGGCCACGGTCGCGGACGTCCCGCAGCGCCTCGACGATCTCGACCTGCATCTCGGCGACGGCCGCGGCGTCGCGACGCTCGACGAGCGCTTCGAGATCGCGGCTGAGCGGTTGGGGCTCGACGACCTCGAGCGGGCCGTGCTCGCGGCGGTCGCCCTGCGCGACGTCGCGCCGGAGCTCGCCGCCGCGCTCGCGCAGCTCGCCCCGTCGCCCGCCGGCGGCGGCGCGACCGCGCGGGCGGTCGGGCGCCTGCTCGCCGGGCCGGGGGTGTCGGTCGCCGACGTGCTCGTCGTGCTCGCGCCGGGGCAGCGGCTGCGCGGCCTCGGGGCCGTGCGGATCGCGGACGGCGCGGCGTCGGATCCCGCGGCGCTCGCCGATCGCCCGCTCGTGCTCGGCGACCGGCTGGCGGCGATGCTCGTGGGCGCGCTGATCGACGACCCGGCGGTCGGTGGGCTGCTGCGCAGGGTCGAGCGCTCGCCGCTGCCGTTCGGGCGCGCGGCGACGATCGCTGAGCTCCAGGGGTTGCTCGCCGTCGAGGGCCTGCGGCGGCCGCCGCTCGCGGTGCACGGTCCCGACGCGTCGCACGCGGTCTGCGCGGCGACGGGCCGTGGCCTCGTGTGCGTCGCCGCCGCCGCGCTCGGCGAGCAGGGGCTCGCGCGCGACGCCGTCCTCGCCGCGACGCTCGAGGATCGCGTGCTCGTCGTCGACCGCTTCGCCGACCTCACGCCCGCCGACCGCGTCGTGCTGCCCGATCGCCTCGCGCAGCTGCCGGGCGCCGTGATGTGCCTCGGCGGCGCGCACGAGCTGGCGGCGCTCGAGAACGTGCCGGTCACCACGGTCGTCGTCGCGCTGCCGTCCGCGGGCGAGCGCGCGGAGATGTGGTCGGCGGCGCTCGGAGGCGCGGACGTCCCGACCGACGTCACGTCCGCGCACCGGCTGCCGCTCGGGCGGATCGCCGACGGCGCCCGGCTCGCGGCGACGACCGCGATGGCGGCGGGCCGGCCCGTCGCGCGCGCGGACATCGAGCACGGCGCGCGGGCGGCGTCCGTGTCGTCGCTGGGCGACCTCGCGATCACCGTCACCGGGGAGATCGGCTGGGAGGACCTCGTCCTGCCGGAGCGCCCGCTCGTGCTGCTGCACTCGCTGACGGCGTTCCTGCGCCACCGCGACCTCGTGCTCGAGCAGTGGGGCTTCGGGCGCCGGGCGGGTCGCGCGCAGGGGCTGGTCGCGATGTTCGCGGGGGACTCGGGCACGGGCAAGACGCTGGCGGCGCGCGTGCTGGCGTCCGAGCTCGGGCTCGAGCTGTTCCGGATCGACCTCGCGACCGTCGTGTCGAAGTGGCTGGGGGAGACCGAGAAGAACCTCGACCGCGTGTTCGCGGCGGCGCAGGGCGCGAACGCCGTGCTGTTCTTCGACGAAGCCGACGCCGTCTTCGGCCGGCGCAGCGACGTGTCGGACTCCCACGACCGCTACGCGAACCTCCAGACCGCGTACCTCCTGCAGCGCATCGAGCAGCACGACGGGCCGGTGATCCTCGCGACGAACATGCGCGGCAACATCGACGACGCGTTCCTGCGCCGCATGGACGCGGTCGTCGAGTTCCCGTTCCCGCAGGCCGAGCACCGCCGCCGGCTGTGGGACCTGCTGCTGCCCGACGAGGCGCCGCGCGGCGACGACGTCGAGCTCGACTTCCTCGCCGAGCGCTTCGAGCTGTCGGGCGGCGGGATCCGCAACGCCGCGATCGCGGCCGCCGTGCTCGCAGCCGAGGGCGGCGTGGCGATCGGCATGGAGCAACTCGTGCGCGGCGTCGCGATGGAGTATGCGAAGCTCGGCAGGCTGACGCTGGCGGCGGACTTCGACCGGTTTCACGCACTTGTGCGAGCGAAGGAGAGCACGCGATGACGACGACGATCGACGTCCCGGTCAACACGATGATCGCCGACCTCGACACGGGGTTGCGCGACCTGCTGATCGGCCAGCTCAAGCGCCACGGCTTCGACGACATCGACGTCGTCTTCGAGACGCCGACGAACGAGTGGGCGTCGACGCTGACGCGGCCGACCGTGAACCTGTTTCTGTGCGACCTGCGCAAGTCGACGCGGCCGGGGCAGAGCTCGCCGGACGGCGGGCGCAACGGCAACCGCGCGACGGAGAAGGCGCCCGCGCTGCGCGTGGACTGCATCTTCGCGGTCACGACGTGGTCGAAGGCCGTGGCCGACGAGCATCGCCTGCTGTCGCAGGTGCTGGGCGTGCTCTACGCGTTTCCCAACCTCAGCGGCCACCTCGGCCCGCGCTTCGACGTCGGGGGCCAGCGCTTCGAGGTCCTGGCGACGGTCGGCGAGCAGCGCCCCGAGCAGCGGGCGGACTTCTGGCGCTCGGTCGGCGGCGTCTACAAGCCGGCGCTGGACTACGTCGTGACGCTGTCCGTGGAGAGCGGCAACGTCGTCGAGCGCGGGCCGGACGTGCGGTCGACGACGATCCGCACCGCGCTGCGCGACCGTCCGCGCGACGTCGTCCAGGAGCTCTCGAACGTCGGCGGCGTCGTGCGCGACTCCGACGGCGCCCCGGTCGCCGACGCATGGGTCGCGCTGACCGACCTCGGCAAGGTCGCGACGAGCGCCGCCGACGGCCACTTCCGCCTGGGCCGCGTGCCGACGGGCAGCTACGAGGTCCGCGTCCGCGACCGCGACGGCCGCGAGGCGACGGTCGAGGTCAAGGTGCCGGCGGAGGTCGTCGACGTCGTGCTGGGCGCGCCGGCGAAGGCGGGTTGACGCCCGTGCGCGCCTCGCCGTAGGCTCCGGAGCGGCGGGTCATCGCGGGTCGCGAGGAGCTCGGGATGCAGGACGTTCGCCGCATCGTCGGGGTCAAGCTGGGCGTCGTGCTCGTGCTGGCGCTGTGGATCTGCGCGTTCGGCGCGCCCGCCGGTCACGCGGCCACGTTCACGGTCAACAACACGACCGACGACGACGGGACCTGCCCGACCCCGGCGACCTGCTCGCTGCGCCAAGCGCTTGCCGAGGCGGACCTCGCCGCCGGCTCGGACGTCGTCGAGTTCTCCTTGCCCGCCGGCTCGGTGATCTCGCTGACCGATGGCCCCCTGTTCGTCGTCCCGGCCAACCCGACCGACGCTGTCAGCGTTCGCGGGCCGGGCGCGGGAGCGCTGACCGTGCGCCGCGATCCCGCCGCGCCGACGGCTTCCGTCTTCGCGAACCTGTTCGCCCGGGCCCAGCTCTCCGGCTCACGATCAGCGGCGGCGAGGGCGCCCCGTTCTCGGGAGGGGGGATCGACAACGGCGGGACGATGACGCTCGACCGCATGGTCGTCACGCAGAACACGAGCGACGCATCCGGCATCGGTGCGGCCGGCGGGATCGTCAACTCCGCGAACCTGACGATCAGCAACTCGACGCTCCACGCGAACACCGTCACGAACGCCGGTCCGGCCGGGAGCGGCGGCGCGATGGTCAACGCGGGCGATCTCGTCGTCGTCAACGCGACGTTCACCGACAACCACGTCACAGGCTCCGGCCCCGGCGACGGTGGGGCCGTTCTCGTCTTCGGCCCGACGACCGTGATCGGCAGCACGATCGCCGGAAACTCGGCCGCGAACGGTGCCGGCGGCATCGCCGGCTTCGGGGTCGGCATGGCGAACTCGATCCTTGCCCAGAACACCGCGAGCCCATCCCCGGACTGCGGCTCAGAGCTCGAGTCCCAGGGCTACAACATCCTCGGCGACCCGACGGGCTGCACCGTCACCGCGGCTGCCGGCGATCAGGTCGGGACGGGCGCGTCCCCGCTCAACCCGCTGCTCGGCCCGCTCGCCGGCAACGGCGGCCCCACGCCGACGCTTGCGCTGACAGCGGCGAGCCCCGCGCGGGACGCGGGCAGCCCGACCCCGCCGCCCGATCTCATCCCGTGCGCCACGACCGACCAGCGCGGCGTCGCGCGGCCGAGCGGCGCTCGCTGCGACATCGGCGCCTTCGAGGTCGTCGTGCCGCCACCGCCGCCCGCGGTGCCACCGCCGCCGCTGCCGCCGCCCCCGGTCACACCGCCCCCGTCGTGCCGCCCTTCGTCGCCCCGCCGATCGACACCTTCAAGTGCTACGGCGCCGGCGAGGTCGGCTTCGAGCGCCGCAGCGTTCGCGTGAAGGACCAGTTCACGACCGGGAGGACGACGCGGCTGCGCAAGACGACGCTCGTGTGCAACCCGGCGCTAACGTCGGCGAGTCCAACCTCGAGCCCAAGGCGCACCTCGTCTGCTATCAGTCGCGCGACGTCGCGCCGTCGCGCGCGCGCCGCGTGAGCGTCACGAACCAGTTCGGGACGCGCATCCTGCGGGTCGGCAAGGCGGTCTCGCTGTGCGTGCCCTCGCTGAAGCGCCTCGGCGGCACCGCGCCCGGCACGTCACCCGATCCGCAGCGCCGGCTCGACCACTTCCGCTGCTACGCGGTCGATCCGAAGCAGGTGCCCCGGACCGTGGTGCTCGCCGATCAGTTCGTCACGACGCGGACGCACACCGTCAGCGTCGTGCGGGTCTGCGCTCCGGTGAGCAAGGACGGCGGAGCGGTGCGCAAGCCCGCGGCGCATCTCGTCTGCTACTCGATCCGGGACGTTGCGGCGTCGAAGGCGCGGGCCGTGACGGTTCGCAACCAGTTCGGGGTGGCGCGCCTACGCGCCGGCAAGGCACGGTCGCTGTGCGTGCCGTCGCTCAAGCGCGACCTCGGCACGGCGCGTGCCGCATCCCGGCACGCCGCGAACGCCTGGCTCGCACGGCGCTGAGCCCGCTCCCGCGCGCTTGCGGTCAGGCGGCGTGCGGGTCGTAGGCCAGCGGGTCGTAGGGCAGGTCGGGGTGCTCGCCCGGATTCGACAGCTTGTAGCTGCGGATCCGTCCCTGAGCCTGGTCGAAGGCCACCGCGCGCTTGAGCTGAAACGGCCGCGCCGGCTGCGTACCGCCGAGCAGGTCGGACAGCCGCGTCGAGACGTAGCCCATCGCGCTCATCGTCCGCACGCGGCTGGCGAACAGCTCCTGGCCGACGAACAGGGCGTTGTCGCGCAGCGCTTCGGCCAGGGGCTCCGGCACGTTCGGCAGGCCCGCGACCTCGGCCTTCGCCCACGACGCGAGCTCGTGCGTCGTGCGGTCGATGATCGCCACGCGCGTGTAGAACCCGTAGAAGACCTGGTGCAGGGCGTCGACCCGCTCGTCTTCGGGCAGGTCGTCGACGTAGGCCTGCAGGCTGTCGACGAGCGATGGGGCTGCTACGGCACCCTGGTCATCTTCGGACACGCCGAACCTCGCTCTCGGGTAGTTGCTCTGATCTGAGTCAGGAGGCTTCCCCGTCGCCGCATTCTGACGCGTCCAGAAGCGAGGGGCGTGTCAAAGCTCGCCGTCGGCTCGGCGGCATGCGCACTGGCGGCCCGCCGGGCTCGGCGCAGGGCTCGCGCTCAAGCTGGCGCCGCGGCGAGCCGATAGCACCGTAGGGCGCCGTCTCGGCCTGCCGTGACGAGGCGGTTCAACGGACGCTGAGGCAAGGCCGTGCACGATGTCCTCCCTGCTGCGACTGCTGCGCTCCCTCATCGCCGGATGCCTTCTGATGGCGTTTGCGGCGCCCGCGGCCCGCGCCGGGTTCACCGCCGTCCCGTCCCCCGGTACGCAGGCGCCCATCGTCGGCTTTGCCGCGTCCGAGGGCGCGTGGCTCATCGGCCAGGCCGGCGTTCAGGGCGCGCGCATCTCCCGCGACCACGGCCAGTCGTGGTCCGTCGTGGCGCTGCCGGCCGGGCCATCCGACTACCCCGCAAGCTTCGCGGGCATCTCGGTCGGCGCGGACGGAGCCTTCTACCTGGCGGCCGTCTATCCCTATGCGTCCCGCGTCCGGCACATTCGCCGCTGCTGCTGCGCGTCAACCCCGCCGACGGCGCGGTCTCGTCGATCGGCACGCTGCCCGTGACGCAGTGTTCGCCCGCGTCAGCGCTCCCGCCTTCGACGCGCAAGGCCGAGCCTGGATCGCATGGGTTCCGCACGAACTCCTCGGCGCTCACGCTTGCGCGCGTCGCGGCTGGCGCCGCGGTCGAGACCTACACAGGCACGACGACGCCGCGAGCATACTCCACCGCCGAGGTCCAGTTCCGCGCGTCCGGTACCTGGGTGAGCATGGGTGGCGAGGTCTTCCGGCTCTGCCGGGCGGCGACGCTCGTCGCGGGTGACGCACGGCATGCCCTCGCATCGAGGAGGGGCCCGCTGGTCATCACCGATCGGGTCAGCGTCGACGGCGGTCAGTCGTTCTACAACACCACGCGGGGCGCCTTCGCCGTCGAGGGCGACGGGACGCTGCTGGCTGACGACAGTGGCATCATGCGCCGCTACAGCCCGTCGCTGTTCGCCGCCACCGCCGCGCGCTGGCCTGCTCGCCGCCGCGTGGATCAACCGGGTGATCGCGACGGACGGCGGCTTCGTGGCGTTGCACGACGAGTGGCGCCAGCCGCTCGTCACGCAGTCGTCGTTCAGCACTGCTGTGGCATCGCGGGGCCGGCCGCCGACCTGCCGTTCGCGACCGGCCCGCTGAGCGCGCTGTTCACCGACTGGCTCACGCGAGGCGAACACCTTTCGCGCCCAGGCCGGGCTGCCGCCGCTGCTCGGCGACCCGCGATCAGCGCCGCTGTCGGAGAACCACTCGCGCTACTGGACGCTCAACGCCCCGACCGCAGGTCGCGCACGTCCACGCCGAGCAGCCGGGCACCCCCGGGTACACGGGCCAGTCGGCCGTCGGCGCGGTGCATGGCGACCGGCGCCGCGTGTTCGAGCGAGGTCTCCACGTCGCTGACCGACGCCGTCGGCTGGTGGACCTCCTCGGTCTACCACCGCTTCCTGACGATGGACGCCGACGGCGCTCTTCGGTCGGCGGCGGAAGGGTCTCCGGGCAGCGTCGCCATCATGAACGGCGGGCACACCGGCGGGCTGCTGGTGGGGCCCGTGATGTTCCCGCGCGGCACGTACACGGTCCGGCGTCGTTCTCCTACGAGGTCCCGACCTGCGAGAGCGGGCCTCAGGTCTCCGACCCGCTGGGCCCAGCGGTCAGCGTGTGGGTGCCCGGCGGGACGCTCTCCGGCTTCACGCTGTCGCCCGCCGGCGGACAGCCGTTGGCCGCCTGCACGTCTGCAGGCCGGCAGCGTCCTGCTCCCGAGAATCCGCTGATCGCCCGGCACCTACACGGCCTCGGTGAACTGGCTGCCGAGCGCCGAACACGGCGTCGCAGACGATCACCTGGCAGTTCACGAGCACCTCCGACCCCGCGGCCGGCGGGCCGGCGTTCTTCGTCTTCGCGCCCTGGCCGGTCACGCCCGTCACACCCGTCGCGCCGGGGACCGGTGCGAGCCGCTGCACCGCGTCGATCAAGCGGATCGCCGCGACCGTCAGGAAGCCGGCGAGCATCGCCGTGCGCGTGCGCGCCTGCGGCAAGGCCACGGTGACGCTGGGCGTCTACCGGTTGCACCCGCGAACGGCGCGCCAGCGACGCGCGCTGGCGCACAAGACCTTCACCATGCGGGTCGCCGGCACGCGAACGCTGCGCCTTGCCACCCGCAGGTTGCGCACCGGCCGCTTCGCGCTGCGCGCCACCTTGAAGGCCGCGAAGCCCAAGCGGCTCAGCAGCAGGATCGCGATCCTCGCGCCCCGGCGCAGCGCCGGGCGAGCGCGCTGAGCGCTCGCCCGGCGAGGCTCCTTATCGCAGCTGCGCCAGCACGGACGCGCCCCGCTCGCCGAGTCGCTTCTCGGCGTCGAGGTGCTGGAGGATCGCGGTGGCCTCGGCCCTGTGGCGCCGGGGGTTGGCCTCCCAGCCGGCGATCTGAGACAGCGAGATCGCGAGGTCGATGGTCGCGTTGGCGCTGTTGGGTTGCAGGGCCAGCAGTCGCCTGGCGATCCCGAGATCGGCGATGAAGTGGATCTGGCCGGCAGCGGAGTTGCCCATCTCGGAGGTGATGCGCCCGATCCGGCTGTGGGCGATCGAGAGCTTGCGCTGGTAGGGCACGCTGTCCGGCTCCGCTCCGGCCAGACGCTGCGCGATCCGCAGGCTGCGGGTGTAGGAGGCCAAGGCTCCGTCGGCGTCGCCCAGCTCGCGCTGCAGGTCCCCGAGCTCGTTGTACGCCGTGACCAGCTTGCGCTGGTAGTCCGCGCGCTCCGGCTCGGCCGCGCTCAGGCGCTGCGCGATCCGCAGGCTGTGGCGGTAGCAGTCGAGCGCCTCGGGACCGCGGCCCCGCGCCCGGTGCAGGTCGCCGAGCTCCTTGTGCGCCGCGGACAGCTTGCGCTGGTAGTCCATGCGGTCTGGCTCCGCCGCGGTACGGCGCTGCGCGACCTGCAGGCGCTTGGCGGCCGCATCGAGGTCCGCTTGAGCGCTGCCCGGCACGGCTCTCATCCTACGCGCTCACCTGCGACCGCGCGGATGAGCAGGTTCAGGCGGGAAACGGCTCCGGCGTCCGCTCGCCGGCGACGTATGCGCTCTCGGGCTCGAGCGTGCTGCGTATCTGGTCGCGCAGCTCCGGCGTGTCTTCGTGCCCGTGCGATGCGGCCGCATGCTGGGCCGCGGCGGCGACCACGTCGTCCTGCGGCCCGATGATCGTCAGCTGGCAGTTGCTGTCGCTCTCGAAGCGACGGCAGTCGGCCATCCACCTCTCCATGGTTCCCTCCTCGAACTCGCCTGCGGCGATCGTGCCACCGGGAACGACCCCAAGTCAACCTCGCCCTCGCGACCAATGTCGAAAAGTGGGCGCATAGCGCTCACAATTCGACACTGAGGATCCGTCGCAAGGACTCGTCTGAGCTCAGCCTGCCGCGCCGCTGATCGCCTCGACCCACTCGGCCGCCGTCTTGCGGCGCCCGACGAGCACGCCGAAGATCCGCTCGCCCTCGCCGTCGGCGAACCGGACCTTGAGCACCGGGACGCCGCTCCACTTGCCGTTGTGACCGCGGCCAAGCTCGACGCCGATCACAGACGCGAGCGGGATCACCCATTCCTTCTCCGGCACCCAGCGCACGAAGCGCAGCTCGCGCGGCGTCAGCGTGAGCGTGCCGTTGCCGCGGATGGCTTTCGGGTCGCGCCGCTTGCCGCCGTCGGGCTTCACGAACTCGAAGCCCTGGTAGTTGGCCCCGCGCAGCTCACGGATCACCTCCGGCACGGCCGGAAGCGTAACCCGAGTGCGAGCGCGCCCGGCCGGCGGCTCGCTGACAAACGCGCGAGCGCGTCGCGAGCGGGCTGGCGGCCGCGGTGCGCCGGCCGGTCGCGGTGACCTACCGCTCGCAGCGCGTCGTCCTGCGGCCGGACCTCGCCGGCGCGCGCGTCGATGCCGACGCCAGCGTGAAGGCCGCTGCCGACAGCGACGGCGGCGTCGTCGAGCGGGCGGACCGCACGCTCGTGGACCTCGCCAAGCGCTACCCGGTCGTCATCGGCATCGACCGCGATGCCAAGACCCTGCGCCTCTACGAGAACCTGCGGCTCACGCGCCGCTACAAGATCGCCGTCGGCCAGCAGGGGCTCGAGTCGTCGGCGGGGCGCTACAAGATCGAGGAGAAGGTCGTCGACCCGCCGTGGCACGCGCCCGACAAGGCATGGGCGGGCGAGCTGGCCGGCCAGACGATCCCGGCCGGCGACCCGCGCAACCCGCTCGTCGCGCGCTGGATGGGCTACCACGACGGCGAGGGCATCCACTGCACGAAGGACATCGAGTCGCTCGGGACGCAGGCGTCGCACGGCTGCATCCGCATGTCGCCGAAGGCCGTCAAGGCGCTGTTCCGGCGCGTGAAGGTCGGCCCCCCGGTGTTCCTTCAGTAACCCGCCCCCTCGGACGCGGACATCGGTCGCACCGGTTCGCCGTACGTTGGGCCTCGCGGTTGCCCGTGGCCCAAGGGGAGCGCGGCCCGGGCGACCGCGAGGTGTCTTCGCCGCGCTCGTTCTCTCGGGGACGAGCAAGCCTGTTCGGCCCGGACGGCGAAGGCTGAGCGGCCGCGCGCGTCGCGGAGGGCGGCGAGGTGATCGCTGCCGTCGGGGCGAGTCGCTGCTGGCGGTCCGGCTCCGGAGGCTGTCGGTCGCGTAAGCGCCACGAGTTGCCCCCTTCCATTCCTGAAGGGCGATCCGCCGAGTCCGCTGCGCCGCCACGTCCCCGGCCGACCTGGATTTCTCACCCTAGCGCGGGTGTCCAGCCCCGGGCGGGCCGCCGGCCGCCCCGGTCAATCCCGCGGCATCAGCAGCGCGATGCTGGCGAGCGTGTCGAGGCTGCGCTCGAGGTCGGCGGCGAGCCCGGGGTACGCGCCTCCCTCGAGGCGCGCCTCGAGCTCGGCCAGCAGCGCCGCGCGATCGCGCGTGCCGTCGAGCAGCGCGACGAGCTCCCAGCCGAGCTCGTCCTCGAGCCGGATGGTCGTGTGGCGCAGCGTCGTCATGTAGTCGCGGTCGCGCGCCTGCATGCGCGCGAGCGGGCTGGCGAGGGGGCGCTCGCCCGGGGTCGTCGCCGCGGGCGGCGGGTGGGCGTGCAGGCGCACGAGGTTCGCCTGAAAGCACCGCACGAGCGCTTCGCAGAGGACGGCGAGCTCGTGCGGTGGGACGGGCTGCTCGGTGCCGAGCTCGTGCAGCCAGACCGCGGCGGGCCAGCGCTCGCCGATGCGCATGAGCGCGTCGACGAGCAGCTCGTGGTCCGTCGTCACGGTCGCGCCGGCTGAGCCCGTGAACGTCACGCGGCCGGTGCTCACGTCGGTCTCGTGGTCGATCGGCCCGGCGGCCGCGAGCCTGGCGGCGCGCGCCAGGCGCGGGTCGGGGTCGACCGACAGGCCGGCATGGCAGAGCAGCGTCTGGCGGAACATCCGCTGCTTGAGGAAGTCCATGAGCTGCTCGCGCTGCACGATGTCGCGGGCGGCCAGCAGTCGCTCCTGCAGCTCCGGCGGCAGCGCGCTGTACTGCATCTCGGTGATCTCGGCCTCGGCCAGGAACTGCAGCCCGTGCTCGGCGGCGTGCTTGGCGAAGTCGCGGAAGTACGGGGCGAGGTTGATCGGGGCGAGCGTGTCGTGGAAGAACAGCGCCTCGTCCTGGGCGGCGAGCATGCGCGCCTGGCTGCCGAGCGTCGTCTCGAGCCCCGGCCCGGACGGCCAGATCGAGGCGGCATCGGTGAGCAGCTCGCGCGCGGCGGCCATGCGGGCGGCGGGCTCGTCGATGCCCTCGAGCTCGAGCTCGAGCATGTCGCGCAGCGTCTGGCGCGTGCGGTGGCCGGGCAGGACGTTGTAGCTCACGTACGCGATCCCGCGCTCGGACAGCGCCTGTGCGACCAGCGCGAGCAGGCGGTCGCGCACGGCCGCCGGCACCCACGAGTAGACGCCGTGCGCGATGACGTAGTCCGCGCTGCCGGGCGGCGGGTCGAAGTCGTCGAAGTCGAGCTGCTCGAAGCGGACGTTCTCGATCCCCGCCTCGGCGGCGATCGATCGCGCGCGCTCGATCGCGTACGCCGACGAGTCGATCCCGAGGAACGTCGAGCCGGGCAGCGTCAGCGCCATCGGCAGGAGGTTGCCGCCGTCGCCGCAGCCGAGCTCGAGGACGCTGCTGGCGGCGGGCGGCACGGGGTCCAGCCCGTAGAGCGTGGCCATGGTCGCCAGGCGGTCGGGGTGCGACTGGGGGAACGCGCGGCCCGGATACGGGACCTCGTCATAGAGGGAGGCTTCGGTCATGCGACGCAACTCTGCCCGAAGGGCTGCCCGGCCGTCACTTTCGTACGCGCGTCGCGCGCGTGAAGGTGGGCGGACGACTGCGTGCTCTGGGTAGAGCGCCGCCCCGCCGACCGAAGACAAGGAGCGCAATGCCGACGACGTACTTGACTCCCGGCGTCTATGTCGAGGAGATCCCCGCAGCCCAGAAGCCGCTCGAGGGTGTCAGTACCTCGGTAGCAGCGTTCATCGGTCTCGCCCCCGGCGGTCCCGTGAACACCCCGATGCGGATCGCGAACTGGAGCCAGTTCGCGCGAGTCTTCGGTGACCCCGCCAATCCCGACGCCGGGCCGTTCATGCAGGACGCGTACCTGGCGCACTCGGTCTACGGGTTCTTCCAGAACGGCGGCACCCTGTGCTGGGTCGTGCGCATCGGCGCCGGTGGCAACGGGGCCGGGCCGCCCTCGGTCGCCGCGCTGCCCGCCGCCGGCGACACGAGCGTCGAGACGCTGCGGGCGATCGCCAAGCAGGGCGTCGAGGGCCCGGTCACGGTCGACATCACGTCCGAGCCGCCGGCCGCCGCCGAGGGCGAGGATCCGCCCAAGCCCGAGGACGTCGTCTACCGCATCGTCGTGACGGCGGGCGACGACCGCGAGGAGTTCGAGGGCCCGGTCAAGAAGGGCCGCGGCAACCTCGTCACGAAGGTCAACGCCAACTCGAAGCTCATCAAGATCGAGGAGACGGGGTCGGCGCTGCCCGAGACGCAGCGCGCGCCGAAGGAGGGCAAGTACACGCTCACCGCGCAGGCGCCCAAGACCGCCGACCTCAGCTCGGGCGACTTCGAGGGCGACGCCGCCAAGCGCGTCGGCATGGGCGGCCTGGTTGCGATCGAGGAGGTCTCGATCGTCTGCATGCCCGACGCCGTCAAGCTGCTCGAGGGCGACGAGGTCATGTTCCGCGACGCGCAGGGCAAGATGATCAGCCACTGCGAGCTGCTCGGCGACCGCATGTGCATCCTCGACCCGCCGCCGGGGCTCATCCCGCAGGAGATCCTCGAGTGGCGCAAGGACACCGCGGGCTACGACTCGAAGATGGCGGCGCTCTACTGGCCGTGGATCGAGGTCATCGACCCGCTGTCCAAGCGGCCGATCATGGTCCCGCCGTCCGGCCACGTCGCCGGCGTGTGGGCGCGCACGGACGACACGCGCGGGGTCCACAAGGCGCCGGCGAACGAGGTCGTCATGGGCGCCACGAAGCTCGGCTTCCAGCTGACCGCGGTCGAGCAGGGCGAGCTCAACCGCCTCGGGATCAACTGCATCCGCGCGTTCAGCGGTCGGGGCATCCGCATCTGGGGCGCGCGCACGCTGTCGAGCGATCCGGAGTGGCGCTACATCAACGTGCGCCGGCTGTTCAACTTCGTGTCGCAGACGCTGCTCGAGGGCACGCAGTGGTCGGTGTTCGAGCCCAACGACGAGCGCCTGTGGCTGAAGCTGCGCGCGTCCGTGGGGAACTTCCTCACGAACCTCTGGCGCGGCGGCGCGCTGTTCGGCTCTTCGGCCGAGCAGGCGTTCTTCGTCAAGTGCGACGCGGAGACGAACCCGCCGGAGGTCATCGAGGCCGGGCAGGTCATCTGCGAGGTCGGCATCAGCCCGGTGAAGCCCGCGGAGTTCGTGATCTTCCGCTTGAGCCAGTACATCGAGAGCGGCGAAGGCGGCGAGGAGGGCGGGGAGGAGTAGCTCCCCCGCTCCGCCGGTTTGCGCTGACTTGCTACGTATTCAGAGAACGACGAAAGAAGGATCTGACAGATGGGCTCAGTACCCCCACCACCGCTGGACGCGAAGTACTTCGACCTGAACTTCCCCGGCGTCAATGCGCAGTTCAAGGACGTCCAGGGCGTGTCGATCAGCGTCCCGCTGCACACGTCGGCGACGTCCGACGCCCAGGGCCAGCCGCTCCGCCAGCGCACGGCGAGCTCGGTCGAGTACGGGTCGATCACCTGCTCGGCGGGCGCCACGGCGGACCTCGGGCTGGACCAGTGGATCGCGGCCGTCGCCGCGAAGGGCCTGGACGGCAACATGAAGGACGGCACGCTCACGCTGTTCAGCGCGGCCAACACGCCGGTCGCGACGTGGAGCCTCGTGAAGGCCGTCATCACGGGGCTGACGGTGAACACAGTCGGCGTGGAGCACGGCTCGCATCTCGACGTGCAGGCGACGTTCGACTGCGAGAAGATCGAGCGCACGAAGTAGCTCGCGGCCATGCGCACCGAAGTGCCGTTCACGCTCCCGCAGGGCTATGCCGACGCGGCGGGGACGATCCACCGCGACGGCGTGATGCGTCTCGCCACGGCTCGTGACGAGATCGAGCCCCTGCGGGATGCCTCGGTGCGCACGAACGGGGCCTACCTCAGCGTGCTGCTGCTCGCCAGGACCGTGACCCGGTTGGGCGATCTGCCCGCCGAGTCGCTGACGCCGGACCTCATCCAGGATCTGTACGCGGTCGACTTCGACCACTTGCAGCGTCTCTACGAACGGGTGAACTCGAGCGAGGAGGTGGTCGGCACGGTGACGTGCCCGACGTGCTCTTCCGCCTTCGAGGTCGACCTGGCCGGGCTCGAGGACGGTGGCCTGGGGGGATGACAAGGCCGTCTCAGCACGAACTCATCGCTGAGGCGGCCGAGCTCGCCCGCCGGTTCGCGTGGTCGCTGGACGCTGCGCTGGATCTCGAGCATCGTGACCGGCGGCTCTTGCTCGCCGTCGGCTCGGACGCGCCTGCGACCGATCTACCGCGATGAGCTCGGATCGAGAGGATCCTCCGGCCCGGGTTCCGATCGGGTTGCGCGCCACTCCGCGCGCGCTGGAGCGCCTGGCCGGGCGTGAGCAGGCGCTGGCGCGCTACTCGGCGCCGGCGCTGCGTCGGCTGCCGAAGCGGGCGGGTGCGCCGCTGCGCTTGGCGGCGGTCGTGCTGCCGCCTACGGCTCGTGGGGCCGTCGGGGCGCCGTCGCTGCCCGCGTCGTTCGCGGCGCCTGCGGGCCCGGCGGAGGTCGCGACCGAGCTGCTCGCGCACGCGGCGCCGGTGCGGGCTCCTGCTCCGGCGGCACCGGCTCGTGCCGCTGCGCCGGCTCCTGCTCCGGTGGCGCCGCCTCGTGCTAGTGCGCCGGCTCCTGCTCCCCCTGTGGCGGCTTCTGCTCCCCCTGTGGCGGCTTCTGCTCCCCCTGTGGCGGCTCCTGCTCCGGCGGCGGGTCACGGGGAGGATGCCGGGGTCGAGCCCGTGATCGACGTAGCGGTCGAGGTCGACCGCGCGCCGGCGGCCCCGCCGGTCGCGCCGCCCGCGCCTGCCTCTGCCGCCGCCGCGGCGCCGGCGCCCGCCCCGGCGCCTGCGCCCGCTCCCGCGGCTGCCCCCGGCTCCGCGGCCGCCCACGCCTCCGCGCCTGCCCCGGCGTCCGCGCCCGTCCCCGCACCTGCCCCGGCGTCCGCGCCCGCCTCCGCGCCTGCCCCCGACTTCGCGCCTGCCCCGGCGTCCGCGCCCGCTTCCGCGGCTGGTCCCGGTTCCGCGCCTACCCCGGCGTCCGCGCCCGCCCCCGCCTTCGCGCCTGCCCCGACGCCTGCGCCCGCTTCCGCGGCTGCCCCGGCGTCCGCGCCCGCTTCCGCGCCTGCCCCGGCGCCCGCGCCCGCCTCCGCGTCTGTCCCGGCGCCTGCGCCCGCTTCCGCGTCTGTCCCGGCGCCGTCGCCCGCCTCCACGTCTGTCCCGGCGCCTGCGCCCGCTTCCGCGGCTGCCCCGGCGCCGTCGCCCGCCTCCACGTCTGTCCCGGCGCCTGCGCCCGCTTCCGCGGCTGCCCCGGCGCCGTCGCCCGCCTCCGCGCCTGCACCGGCGTCCGCGCCCGCTTCCGCGGCTGCCCCGGGTCCGTCGCCCGCCTCCGCGTCTGTCCCGGCGCCTGCGCCCGCTTCCGCGGCTGCCCCGGCGCCGTCGCCCGCCTCCGCGCCTGCACCGGCGTCCGCGCCCGCTTCCACGGCTGGCCCGGGTCCGTCGCCCGCCTCCGCGTCTGTCCCCGCGCCTGCAGCCGCTTCCGCGGCTGCCCAGGGTCCGTCGCCCGCCTCCGCGCCCGCTTCGGCGGCTGCCCCGGCGCGTGCGCCCGCCTCCGCGCCCGCTTCGGCGGCTGCCCCGGCGCCTGCGCCCGCCTCCGCGCCTGCCCCGGCGTCCGCGCCCGCCTCGGCGCCTGCCGCGGCTGCCCCGGCGCCTGCCCCCGCCTCCGCGCCTGCCCCGGCGTCCGCGCCCGCCTCGGCGCTTGCGCCCGCCGCTGCGCCCGCGACCCCGTCGCAGCCGTACGCGGCGCCGGCGCCTGAGGTCGTGGCGCCGGCGACGGCGCGACCCGCCGCGCCGCCTCCCGAGGCGCCCGCCGTGCGGCCCGCCGCCTCGGCGCCCGCGCCGCCGCCCCCGCCGGCGAGCCCGGAGGTCGAGCCGAGCTACGGCGGCCCCGTCCTCGCCGCACGGCCGAGCCACATCACCGAGGAAGCGTGGCGCTACCTCGTCGGCAGGACCCACGGCCTCGACGTGTCGAACGTTCCGATGCTCCCGACGATCGAGCCGGTGCGGCCTAAGAGCCCGCGCCAGACGCGGATCATCGAGGGCGGCCGCGAGACGCGCGGCGCGCGGCCGGTGCGCATCAGCTCGCTGCCCCCCGCGCCAGACCCCCCCGCACGCGGCCCGTCCGTTCCCAGCCTCCCGGTGCCCGCCGCGGCGACTGCGCCGCCCCCGGCCGCGCCTTCCGAGCCGGCAGCCCCGGCCGCCGCGGCATCGGCGCCTGTCGCGCCGCAAGCTCCAACCGCACCCGCCGAGCAGGCGGCCCGCGACGCAAGCTCATCGGTCCCGGCGGCGGCCTCCGCGTCGCCGCACGCGGCGAGCTCCTCGCCCCCGGCGGCGGACTCCGCGTCGCCACTCGCACCCGCTGCGAGTTCGTCGGCCCCGAGGGCCTCCGCGCCAGCGGCCCCGCTCGCGCCAGCGGCGAGCTCCTCCGCCCCGGGGGCCTCCCCATCGTCGGCTTCGTCCGCGGCGAGCTCCTCGGTCCTAGGGGCCTCCGCGCCGCCGGCTCCGTCCGCGGCGAGCTCCTCCGACCCGGGGGCCTCCGCGCAGTCGGCTTCGTCCGCGCCCGCGGCGAGCTCCTCGGCCTCCGGAGCCTCTGCGCCGTCGGCTTCGTCCTCCTCGGACCCGGCGGCCGCCTCCTTGCCGCCGGCTCCGCCCGCGCCGGTGGCCGTGGCTCGCACCCCGTCCGCGGCGGCTGGTGCCTCGACGGCGGGGCCGGCTGCATCGGGACCCGCCGGACCCGCGGTGCCGGTCGCCTCCGCCGCGGCCGCCCCTGCGGCGCCGGTTGCTCCATCCGCTCCCGGCTCGACCGCCTCTACGCCGGCCGGTTCGTCGGGCGCGCCCGACGCTTCGTCCCGGCAGCCTGCTCCGGCGGGGGAGGCCGGCGCGAGCAGCGCCACTCCGCCGGCGGCTCCTGAGCCACCTGCCACGTCCTCCGAGCAGGCTCCGGCTCGGCAGGCCCACGCGAGCAGTTCCTCCCTGCTCGCCTCGCGCGCAGCCGAGCCCGGCACATCCTCTCCGCACGGCGCGACGGCTGGGCGGGCGAGAGCTGATGGCGAGTTGACCCCGATATACGGGGTCAACGCGCCATCGCCGACTCCAGATGCGTCTTCGGCTGGCGCTCCGCCCGCGCCGGCGGGCGCACCCGCGTCGCCCCCGCCTCCGGCGGCCGCGGCCGCCGCGCCGGGGCCAGCAGACCACGGCCCGGGGCCTGCGACCGCAGCCCCGGTGGGTCAAGGCACCCCTCGGGCGGGCGAGACAGCGAGCGCCAAGCGCGGCGCAGCGCTTCCGATGTCGCTCACGACGCTCAGCGCGGCCGCGCCGGTCCCGACGCCGTTCGTGGCACCGACGGCTAGCGCGATCCCGGCGATACGCGAGCCCGCCGGGGCGCCGGAAGCCCCGGACCCCGATCGAGCGGCGAGCGTTGCGCCCGCCGGCGCACGTCGCGCGGCCATCGGGCCGCGGCCGGCGCACGACGGGCCCGAGCGGCCCGACGCCCCGTCCGTCCGGCGCGTGGCCCTGCGGCCGCGCGTCCCGCGTCCCGAGAGCGCACGACCGTTGGCGTCGCTCGTGCCTACCCCCGCGGCGGTCAGCGAGCCGCCGCCCATCGCCCCCGAGGCGCCGCATGCGCTCGGCGAGGTCTTGCCGGCCTTCCCCGACGCGGCCACGCTCGCGGCGGCTCCCCGCCAGCTGGGCCGGCCCGAGCCCACGCGCGCCGCCACGCTGGCCGCGTACTTCAACGCCCTGCCCGCCCCTGCACCAACGGCCCCGGCGATCGCGCCCGTCC
Organism: uncultured Actinomycetes bacterium; assembly: GCA_963766525.1. GTDB lineage: Bacteria > Actinomycetota > Thermoleophilia > Solirubrobacterales > Solirubrobacteraceae > CADCVQ01. The sequence continues at coordinate 408,947 of CAVYAX010000052.1, read as the reverse complement.
TCGCCGTCGCGCGGTGGCCGACGCCGCCACCGATGACGCGGCCCACGCTGGCGCGCGTGGAGAGCGCGCCTCCGGCGCCGGTGCAGAACGGCAACGGCTCGCAGGCCGCGTCGAAGCCTGAGGCGCCCGACCTCGACGCCCTGGCCGACCATGTCCTCGAGCGTCTTCGCCACGAGCTGCGCGACGGCCGCGAGCGCCTCGGCTACCTCCTCGACGACCTGCGCTGATGAAGCCGCCCACGGGATCACCACCCCAGGTTCAGAACCCCACGTCCGTCGCGGCGGCTGCGTTCACGGCCGAGGTGCTGGGCCGCACGCTCGGCACCTTCGGCTCGATCCGCGGGCTCGAGGCCACGGTCGAGGTGCTCGAGTACCGCGAGGGCGGCATCAACGACGTCGTGCACCGCCTGCCAGGGCAGGTGACGTATCCGAACCTCGTGCTCTCCAACGGTCTGACGAGCGCCGCCGTCGAGGAGTGGTTCTCGAAGACCCGGCTCGGCGCCGAGCGCCACACGATGACCGTGACCTTCCTCTCCAACGACGGCGTCGCGGTGCGCGCATGGTCGTTCGCCGAGGCATATCCGATCCGCTGGACGGGCCCGGTGCTGTCCGCCAGCGGAAGCGACGTCGCCGGCGAGGAGCTCGAGGTCGCCCATGGAGGGATGACGGTGATGCCGCCGTGACCGACAAGCGCGACGACGACGACAAGGACGAGGGCATCGCCGAAGGGCTCGGCGACTTCTTCGGAATCGGCAAGGACGACGACAAGGACAAGGACGCCGGCGCGGGCGAGGGCGCGGCCGGCGGCACTGGCGCGGGCGGGTCGGCCGACGAGCCGGCCGCCGGCCAGGAGCCCGAGCCCGGCGGCGACGACGCCGCGGCCGGCTCCGCGCCCGAGGCTCCCGCGGATCAGCCGGCGGCGGCCGCGGGCGAAGCGCCCCCGGCCGCAGACGCCGCGGCGGCGGAGGCGGGCGGCGCGGCGGCGAGCGGCGAGGCCGCGGGGAGCGGCGAGGCCGGCGCGGACGCCGGCGCAGGCGATCGCGCCGCGGGCGGGGCGGAGGGAGGCGGCTCCGAGGCGGCTGCCGGCGACAGCGAGCCCGGCGGCTCCGACGCGGAGGCGAGCGGCGACGCGGGCGGTGACGAGGCCGGCGGTGGTGACGCGGCGGGCGGCGCCGAGGCCGGGGCCGGTGGCGCGGAGGCGGGCGGCGGTGAGGCTGGGGCTGGTGGCGCGGAGGCCGGGGCGGTGAGGCCGGGGCCGGTGGCGCGGAGGCGGGCGGCGGTGAGGCTGGGGCTGGTGGCGCGGAGGCCGGCGGTGAGGCTGGGGCTGGTGGCGCGGAGGCCGGCGGTGAGGCTGGGGCTGGTGGCGCGGAGGCCGGCGGTGAGGCTGGGGCCGGTGGCGCGGAGGCCGGTGGTGAGGCTGGGGCTGGTGGCGCGGAGGCCGGCGGTGGCGCGGCTGGCGCGGAGGCCGGCGGTGAGGCGCGGCTGGTGCGCGGAGGCTGGCGGTGGCGAGGCTGGCGGCGGGTGGTGGCGCGGCCGGTGGTGGTGAGGCTGCGGCGGCTGGCGGCGGACGCCGGCGGTGGCGCTGCGGCCGGGGGTGGTGAGGCCGCGGGTGGCGCGGCCGGTGGTGGTGAGGCTGCCGCTGGTGGCGCGGACGCCGGCGGCGGCGGTGCTGCCGCGGGGTGGCGAGGCCGCTCCGCCGGCGGCGGTGGAGCGCCCGCCGGGGGTGGCGAGGCCGCTCCTGCGCGGCGGCGCGCCCGCCGGTGGAGCGCCCGCCGGCGGCGGAGCGCCCGCTGCGCCGACGAGCGTGCCTACAACTCCTGGCGGCGCCGCGGCCGCGGGCGCCGCCGCCGCCGGGCTGCCGCCCGAGGCGCAGGCCGCCGCTTCCTCGGCCGCGACCGCCGCCGCTTCCGGCAAGCCGCCCAGCGCGGACAGCATCGCCCAAGCTGCCGCCGCGGCGGGCGCGCCGCCCGAGGCTGTCGCCGCCGGGAAGGCCGCGGCAGCGGCCGCCGCTTCCGGTCAGCCGCCGAGCGCCGACAGCATCGCGGCCGCGGCCGCCGCCGCCGGCGCTCCGCCCGAGGCCGCCGCCGCGGCGAAGGCAGCCGCGCAGGCCGCGGCAACCGGCAAGCCGCCGGACGCCGCGAGCATCGCCGCCGCGGCCGAGGCCGCGGGCGTGCCGCCCGAGGCCGCCAAGGCGGCCGGCGCCGCGGCGCAAGCCGCCGCGGCCGGGCAGGTCCCGAGCGCCGACAGCCTTGCCGCCGCTGCCGGAGCCGCCGGCGTGCCGCCCGCCGCGGTCGCCGCCGCCGGGGCCGCCGCCGGCGCCGCCGCGGCAGCCGCGGGCTTGGGAGGCGCAGGTGCGGCGCCCGGCGTGCCCGCCGCCCCGGCGGCACCCGGCGCACCAGGAGCACCCGGAGCCCCCGCGGCCGCCGCCGGAGCCCCCGCCGGCGCCGCGGCTCCCGCGGGCGCAGCCGCCGGCGCCCCCGCAGGCGCAGCCGGCGCGCCCGCCGCAGGCGGCGCCCCCGCGGGCGCCGAGCAGCCGGGCACCGAGGTCGCTCCCGCCCAGCCCGGCGCAACCGACGCCCCCGGCGGCGGCGGTGCCGGCGCGGCCGCGGCCAGCCCGACGAGCGTGCAGCGCGCCAAGCTCGAGATCGAGGGCAAGCCCCCGATCGACTGCCTCTTCAACCCCGCCAACTACTCGATCTCGAAGACCAACGGCTACCAGGTCCAGAGCATCCCCGGCGTGAGCTTCGGGGTCCCGCAGTTCGTCGGCGGCGCGCCCCGCGAGATGACCGTCGAGCTGCTCTTCGACGTCACGCTCAGCACACCCGCGAAGCCGAGCGTCCGCCCGCTGACCGACAGCCTCTTCGCGATGATGGAGGTCCCCAACGGCGGCTCCGGCGCCGGCAGCGCGCCCCCGACCGTCACGTTCCGCTGGGGCGCCTACGAGTCGTTCAAGGCCGTCGCCACAAGCCTCGACGTCCGCTTCGTCCTCTTCCGCGCCGACGGCGAGCCCGTCCGCGCGTGGGCCCAGATGACGCTCCTGCAAGTCGCGCCCGACCCGCGCACCGGCGGCGGCACCCCCGCCGGCCAGAACCCCACGACCCGCGCCGCCGAAGCCGGGTCGAGCTGCATCGTCAGCGAGGGCGACAGCCTCCCCTCGCTCGCCTACGACGCCTACGGCGACCCTACGCACTGGCGCACGATCGCCAGAGCGAACAACATCCACGACCCGCTGAACCTGCGTCCGGGAAGAAGACTCTCGATCCCGGAGATCCCGTCGTGAGCCCCCCTGTCGGCGCCGCAACCGACCTCGCCGCCGGGTGCAAGGTCACCCTCGGGGGCAGCCCGATGGACCCGACGCTCGCGAGCCGCATCATGGAGGTCAAGGTCGAGACCACCGTCGGGCTCCCGGACGTCTGCACGATCCGCCTCGCCGAGGACGCGGACGCCACCGGCAACCTGAAGGTCATCGACGACGGCCGCTTCAAGCTCGCCGCCCCGATCACCGTCAAGCTCGCGAAGGCCATCGGCGGCCAGCCCGGCGACGTCTTCGACGGCGAGATCACGACGATCGAGGCCGAGCTCGGCTCCTCGCTCGCCGGCGAGCCCGTGCTCGAGCTCACGGTCACCGCGCACGACCGCTCGCACCGCATGCACGGCAAGACGACCACCCGCACGCTTCGCCAGACCACCGTCACCGACGTGGCGCGCAAGATGGCCGGCGAGCACGGGGTCAAGGTCGGCAAGCTCGCAAACCTGCCGGGCGGCGCGGCCGAGGAACGCCATCAGGTGGGGGAGACCGACTGGGAGTTCCTCTCGCGGCTCGTGCAGAGCCACGGCGGCGAGCTCGATGTCGCCGCCGGCGCCCTGCACATCATCGACCCGTCGGCGACCAAGTCCGCCGCCGCCGAGCTCGTCTACGGGCAGACGCTGCAGCGCTTCCGCCCGCGGGTGAGCGCCCTCGGCCAGGCGGCCACGGTCAACGTCAGGGGCTGGGACGTCAAGAAGAAGGCGGCGATCGCCAAGTCCGGCACGCCGAAGGCGTCGACCACGGTCGCAGGACTCGAGCGTCAACGGCGCCGTGTCCGGCAGCACGGTCCTGCTTGCCACGACCCACGTGTCGACGGACGCCGAAGTCACCGCGCGCGCGAAGGCGGCCGCGATGCAGCTCGGCCACGAGCGCGTCCAGGCCAGCGCCGTCGCCCAAGGCGACCCGCTGCTGCTCGCCGGCGAGTTCGTGACGATCTCCGGCGTCGGCCAGCGCTTCGGCGGAACGCACCGGATCGTGTCGGCGGTGCACAGCTATGGCACGCGCGGCTACGTCACGCAGCTCACGCTCGGCGCCGGCGGCCGGCCGCTCGCGGAGACGATGCAAGGCGGCCGCGGGCGCCGCTTCGCCGACCACCTCGTCATCGGCATCGTCTCCGACAACAAGGACCCCGACAAGCTCGGCCGCGTGAAGGTCCGCTACCCGCTGCTCAACGACGAGGTCGAGAGCGGCTGGGCGCGCATCGCCTGGGGCGCCGCCGGCAAGGAGCGCGGGACCGTCACGCTGCCGCACGTCAACGACGAGGTCGCGATCGCCTTCGAGCACGGCGACGTGCGCCGCCCGATCATCATCGGCGCCCTCTTCAACGGCAAGGACACCCCGGGGGCGGACCTCGTCAAGGACTCGAGCTCGCTTGCAGCCCGCTTCCCGCGCGACCTCGATGTCAAGACGCAGAAAAAGACTCTGCTCACCAGCGGCGAAGACATCACGGTGAAAAGCGAGAAAGGCACGTTCGAGCTGGCCGCGGGCAAGGACATCAAGCTCGCGTGCACGCAAGGCGGTGCGATCACCATCCAGACAGACGGCAAGATCACGCAGAAGGGGACCCAGGGGGTCGAGATCAGCTCGACGGGTCAAGTGAAGATCACCGGCACCGGCGGTGTGACGGTCGAGGCCAGCGGGCCGCTGCAGCTCAAGGGCTCGGTCGTCCAGGTGCAGGCGTCCGGCGTCCTGCAGCTCTCGGGCGCCACGGTGATGATCGGATGAGCCGGACGCTCGGATCGGGCCTCGCCTTCCCGATGGCCGTCGACCAGCGCGGCGCGATCACGCTCGTGACCGGCGAGACCGATATCGCGCAGGCGATCTCGATCATCCTCGCGACCGCTCCCGGCGAGCGCCCGATGCGCCCGGAGTTCGGCTGCGCCGTGCACGACCACCTCTTCGACGTCCTCGACGCCTCCGCGTTCGGCGCGATCGAGAGCGCGGTCCGCGAGGCGATCGAGCGCTGGGAGCCGCGCGCGTCGGTCGTCGCCGTCGACTTCGACCTGGCCGGCCGCCACGAGGGCCGGCTCGACATCGTGCTGACCTACGAGATCCCGGAGGTCCCCGGCGTGCGCAACCTCGTCCATCCGTTCTACGTCATCCCGGAGGAGGAGGGCGCGGACGAGATCCTCGACGCGGAGGTCGTGTCGTGGTGAGACTGCCGGAGATCGAGCTCGACGACCGCGGCTTCCAGGAGCTCGTGTCCGAGGCGCGCACGCGCATCGTCCGCCGCTGCCCGGAGTGGACCGAGCACAACGTGTCCGACCCGGGGATCACGCTTATCGAGCTATTCGCGTGGATGACCGAGATGACGACGTACCGGCTCAACAGGGTGCCGGACAAGATCTACGTCCGGCTGCTCGAGCTGCTCGGCGTGCCGATGAGCCCGGCCACGCCCGCCCGCACGCGCGTGCGGTTCATGCTCGCGGCGACGCCCGAGGAGCCGATCACGCTCTCCGCCGGCGACACCGAGGTCGGGTCGGTGCGCACGGCCTATGAGGAGTCCGTCGTCTTCGAGGTCGCCGAGAGCCGCACGATCGAGCCGCTGCGGCCCTCCGCCTACGTCGTCGACCGCGACGGCGAGCGGCGCAACATCGCCGTCGACGCCGGGATCGCGCGCCCGGTCGGCGCCGATCGCGCGGCGTTCTCCGACGGTGCCGGTCGGAAGCGACGCCATGCACCTCGGCTTCGACGAGCCGCTGTCGCGCCTGCTCATGCGCATCACGGTCGAGGCCGAGCCCGCCCGCGGCGCCGGCGTCGACCCGCGCCGCCCGCCGCTGCGCTGGGAGATGTCCGCCGGCGAGCAGCCCAGCGGCGACCTGCTGTGGGAGCCCGTGACCGTGCTCGACGACACGACCGGCGGCTTCAACTTCGGCAGCGGCGACGTGCTGCTCGAGCTCGCCGGCGACAGCGAGCGCGTGCCGTTCGGCGGCCATCGCCTGCACTGGCTGCGCTGCCGGGTCGCGACGCCGGAGGAGGCCGCAGGCGCCGCCTACGAGCGCCCGCCCCAGGTCTTCACGATCACCGGCGAGCCCGTCGGCGCGATCCTCATGTGCCAGCACGCCGAGCACGTCGACGGCGAGATCCTCGGCGAGAGCGACGGCACGCCGGGCCAGACGTTCACGGTCCTGCGCCCGCCGATGCTCAAGCCCTCCGACGACGAGTGGCTCGAGGTGCGCGAGCCGCACAGCGCCGACTGGCAGCGCTGGGAGCACCGCGAGGCGTTCAACGAGTGCGGCCCCGACGACCGCTGCTACGTCTGCGACGCCGCCCACGGGACGATCGAGCTCGGCCCCGCGGTGCGCCAGGCTGACGGAGACTGGCGCTACTACGGCGCCGTCCCGGCGAAGGGCGCGACCCTGCGCATGTCCCGCTACCGCTCCGGCGGCGGGCTGCGCGGCAACGTCCTGCCCGGCACGCTGACGGTCCTGAAGTCCGGCCCGCCGGGGATCGCCTCGGTGACGAACCCCGCCGGCGCGCGCGGCGGCGTCGACCCCGAGGGCCTCGACAACGTCCGCGTGCGCGGCGCGATGGAGCTGCGCTCGCGCCACCGGGCCGTGACGTCGGAGGACTTCGAGTACCTGGCAGGCGAGGCGTCGCCGCGCGTCGCGCGCGCGGTGTGCGTGCCGCCCGACGAGGGCAACGCGGTCGCCGTGCGCATCCTGCCGCACCTGCACCCGGCCGACCGCCGCCTCGACTTCGACGAGCTTCAGCCGTCGCGCGAGCTGCTCGAGGAGGTCGCCAGCCACCTCGACGAGCGCCGCCTGCTCGGCGCGACCGTGCACGTCGCGCCCGTGCGCCTGCGCGGCGTGAGCGTCGTCGTCGAGCTGCAGACCGAGCCGCTCGCCGACCTCGTGCGCATCCGCGAGCAGACCCTGCGCGAGCTGTACCGCTTCCTCAACCCGCTCGTCGGCGGCACGCCCGGCGACACGGGCTCGGGCTGGGAGTTCGGCCGCACGCTGAACCAGGGCGAGCTCTACGGGGTCGTCCACCAGATCCCGGGCGTCGAGTACGTCCGCCTGCTGCGGATGTACCGCGCGGACCTCGTGACCGGCAAGCAGTCGCCCGAGCCGGCGGGCTCGCACATCGTGCTGGAGCCCGACGAGACGATCGCCTCCGGCGTCCACATCGTCAAGGCCACGATGCGCGGGACCTGAGCTGGGATGGCGACATTCGAGCTCGCGGTCAACGGATCGCGCCCGGGGGGGCCGAAGGACGCGCCGTCGACGGTGTCCGCGCGCGAGCACCTGCGCAAGGGCGTCCCGGACATCTACCGCCGCGACTTCAACGCGCGCAGCGACCAGCCGCCGCCGTTTGCGATCCGCTTCCTGCACGCGCTCGAGGAGGTGCTCGACCCGATCGTCGCGACGCTCGACTCGCTGCCCGCCCACCTCGACGTCGACCTCGCGCCCGAGCACGCGCTCGCGGGCCTCGCGACGTGGCTCGGTGTCGACGACGTCGAGGCGCTGCCGGCGAAGCAGCGCCGCGAGGCCGTGCGCCGCGCGGGCGAGCTCGCGCGCACGCGCGGGACCGCCGGCGGCCTCGAGCTCGCGCTGAGCCTCTTCTTCCCGGACGTCGTCATGAAGGTCAACGACCACGGCGGCGTCGTCGTCTCCGAGACCGTCGACGACGCTCCGCCGGCGGCCAAGGGCGCGTCGTTCGACGTCGTCTGCGAGGCCGCGCTTCCGCCCGAGATGCAGATGGCGGTCGCGCGCTGCATCGAGAGCTGGAAGCCCGTCCACGCGCACTACAAGCTGCGCGTGCGCAAGGGCAAGCAGGTCAAGACGATGCCCGACGTCCCGACGGCGTCGACGGGCGACATCACGCCGCGCGAGCTGCGTCCGCCGTTCGACGATCCGCCCAGGGCTCCGGCCACGCCCGCCGCGCCGGACCCGCCCGTCCCGCCCGACCCGCCCGATCCTCCGCAACCGAGCGGCGGAGACGACCCGTGAGCGAGGGCGTCGTCTGCCGTAGCTGCGGCAAGCAGAACGCACCCGGACGCGACTTCTGCGAGCAGTGCGGCGAGTACCTCGCCTGGGCGCCGACGTCGATGATCCCGGCCGTTCCCGGAGCGGCGGACGCCGGCGACGAGACGTCGAGCGAAGGCGCGGGCCGAAGCCGCCGCGACGTCGGCGACGAGCGGCGCCGCGCCGGGCGAGCCGCCGCCGCCGAGCGAGCCCGAAGACGCCGTCGGAGCCGGGGCGGGCGCCGCGACGCCGGCCGCGACACCCGCCGGGGCCGGGGCCGGCGCCGGGACGGGGGCCGCGACACCCGCCGGGGCCGGGGCCGCCGGGCCGGCCGCCGGCGCAGCAGCCGCCGCCGCCGGGCAGCAGCCCGGCCCGCCGCCCGCGAGATCGGCTCCCGCGCCACGGCCCTCCGCGGGCGGCGCGCCCGTCGTGGAGGACCCGCCGCCGCCCCCGCCTGCCGGCGAGACCTTCCCGGACCAGCTCGTCGGGATCCCCGAGAGCCCGCCCCCGACCGGCGAGGCGTCGCTCGTCCTCGCGCCGGTCAACCCGGTCATCGGCGCGGCGGGGGTCCCCGCCGTCGACGCCGGCTCGTCGCTGACGTTCGTCGCGACGGTCCGCAACGAGAGCCAGATCGTCGACAACTACGACCTCGCCGTGCTCGGCCTGCCCGAGAACTGGGCGGTCGTGTCGCCCGCGGCGGCGTTCCTCGTCCCGCTCGGATCCGGCCGCGGCGACTCGGAGCTCGAGCTGCGCATCGACATCGCGCCGCCGCGCGACTACCGCTCGACCGCCGGGATCTGGACGTTCGAGCTCGTCGCGCTGTCGCGCACGGGCGGGACCCTCGCCGCCCGCGCGATCGCCCACTTCGAGGTTCTCCCCTTCCAGGCCTGGTCGATCGAGGTCGTGCCGGCCGTCAACTCCGGGCGCTTCAAGGCGCGCTACCGCACCGCCGTGCGCAACGACGGCAACGCCGAGCAGATGCTCTGGCCCGCCGCGATGGACGACACCGGCAAGCTGCGCCGGCGCTTCGCCGTCGGCAAGCTCACGATCGAGGCGGGCGAGGTCGGCGTCGACACGCTGACCGTCCGGCCGCGGATCCCCAAGCTCGTCGGGCGCGTCAGCGAGCATCGCATCGGCGTCGACGTCGTCGCGACCGAGCCGGTCGCCGAAGACCCGGAGGCTGGCCTATCGGCCAGGCAACGGCTCGCGGCGAAGGCCAAGGAGCAGGCCAAGCAGCAGGGCAAGCAGGCCGCCGCGCCCCTGAAGACCGGCCGGCCGCCGCGGCTGCCGGTCTTCAACCCGATGATGAAGCTGCGCCAGAAGCTGCGGCCCGATCCGGCGTTGCTGTCGAAGCTGCGGCCGGGCGGCGCCGAGCGCGCGCAGGTGACCGGCACGCAGGTCGTCTACCGCCAGAAGCCGATCGTCCCGCTGTGGCTCATCGGGCTGATCTTGCTGGCCGCGGTCATCGCGCTCCTCATCTGGCTGCTGTGGCCGCAGAAGACGAACGTCCCGTCGCTCGTCGGCGCCTCGGACTCGTTCGCCGCCGAGAAGCTCCTGCGCGAGAAGGACCTCAAGCTCAGCCAGCCCGTCGAGCGCCGCATCGATCCCAACGCCGAGCCCCTGAGCGTCATCGAGCAGACGCCCGCGGCCGGCTCGAAGGTTGACAAGGAGACGTCGGTGAGCATCGTCGTCGCGGACGGCGCGACGAAGGTCCAGGTCCCGCGGCTGAAGGGCCAGACGCGCGTGCAGGCGGACAAGCGCCTGCGCGACGCGGGCCTCGAGCTCGGCGAGACGCAACCCGCCGACGCTCCCGACAACTACGTCGTGCGCAGCCAGATACCCGACGCCGGGCCTGCGGGTCGACCGCGGGACCTCCGTGCGCGCGTTCCTGCGCAAGCCCCCGCCGAGCCCCGCGCAGCGCGCCAAGGACAAGAAGGAGGCCGCCGCCGCTGCCGCGGCCGCCGCGGCCGACAAGAAGGGGAAGGCCGACGACGTCGAGATCCCCGACTTCAAGGACAAGCCGCTCGACGAGTACGAGGCGGACCTCGAGAAGCTCAAGCTGCTGCCGAACATCAAGCTGCGGATCTCGACGACCGACGCCGGCACGGTGCTGCATGTCAACCCGGAGGTCGGCAAGAAGGCGGAGGAAGGCGATGTCGTCACGGTCGAAGCCTCCGGCGGGCCGGCGCCGGTGGCGGTCGAGCAGGGCCCGGTCGTGCACGTCATCAACCCCGTCGGCGGCAAGGAGCTCTACCGCCTGCCGCAGCCGCGCGGGTCGGCCGCCGAGCCGTCGTATCTGCCCGGCGGCAGCCAGGTCCTCTATCGCTCGGGCACGCGGTTCATCGTCGCCGACGACGGCAAGGACGCCGATTACCGCACGGTCTATGCCGGCCCCGACACGCTCGTCCGCCCGACGATCGCGTCGGACAGCACGACGGTCGCGATGATCCGCCGCGAGGAGGGCGACGGCGACCTCTGCCTCGGCCGCCTCGACCTGCCTGATCTCGGGCGCCTGTGCCTGCCCGACGACGGCTGGAACCTCGACGGGCGCATCTCGTGGCGGCCCGACGGCAGGGCGATCCTCGTCCAGGCGCGGCGGCGCGACAACCCGTCGGTCTTCGCCGTGCGCCAGTACCGCACCCGGTCGGCGTTCACGATCGACCCGCTGCGCTGGCGCGGGCGGACCGCGACGCCGATCGGCGGGCCGGGCAAGGGCGTCCGCATCGCCGTCTACTCCGCTCACGGCAACCGCATCGCCGCGATCACGAACCTCGAGACCGACCGCTTCGAGCTCGTGTTCGCCGGCGCCGCGGACCTGCGGCTCGTCCAGCCGATCGCGACGGACACGCAGGCCTGCGACGTGGCGTGGCGCCCGGACGGGCTCGAGGTCGCGGTCGTGCAGTCCGACGACGCGTGCGGCCAGCCGCTCGGCAAGGTCATCCGCTTCCGGCGCGAGACGCCGAAGGCGAAATCGCCGGTGGCTGACAAGGGGCGCAATCCGGCGTATCGTGCAGATGACTACGGAGCAGATGAGCCCGTGCCCACACCACAGTTCGTAGGGTGATCCCATGAGCCCCGCACATTCCCCGTTCAGCGACGGCGGCGGCCTCCTCGAAGGCGGCCTCGTGCACCCGCAGGTGACCGCGCAGATCGCGTCGCAACGCGGCCGCGGCACGCCGCTCGAGCCTTCGCTGCAGAGCCGGATGTCCGACACGCTCGGCGATTCGTTCGCCGATGTGCGCGTGCACACCGATCCGCTGGCAAACGCGCTCGCCCGATCGGTGCAGGCGCGGGCGTTCACGACCGGGTCGGACATCTACTTCGCCAGCGGCGAGTACGAGCCGCGGACGCCCGATGGCGCGGACCTCCTGATTCACGAGGTCCGGCACGTCCAGCAGCAGCGCGGCGCCCCGACGAGCGGGCCGCTGCACGTGTCGCAGCCCGGCGACGCGTTCGAGCGCGACGCCGAGAGCTTCGCCTCGTCGTTCCGGGTGTAGCGGGGCCGCTCCTCGATCGACGGCTCTTCCGCGGCGGACGGCGAGGCTGCCGCTACTCCTCGATCGAGGTGTCGCCTCCGCCGGAGGACGCCGGCGGCGGGGGCGGCGGGGCCGCGGGCGGGTTCGAGCCGCCGGAGCTCGACGAGCTGCCGCCGCCGCTGCTCGAGCTGCTGCCGCCGCTGCTCGAGCTGGACCCGCCGGAGCTGGAGCTCGAGCCGCCGCCGCTCGCGCTTGAGCCGCCGCCGGAGCTCGAGCCACCGCCGCCCGAGCTCGAGCCACCGCCGCCGCCGGAGGACGCCTTCAGGCCGGGAGCCGACGGGCCGGAGGCCGGTGTCGGCACGCCCTTGCTCGCGCTCTCGACTTCCCGGGCGGAGCCCGACAGCCCGCCGTCACCGCCGCCGAGGGCGCCGCCGGCGACGAAGCCGAGCGCTCCCGCCACGACAAGGACGACCAACGCGACGATCAGGGTTCGCATGCTCAACCACCTCCGGCTGGGTATCCCGCCGCGGCCAGGGAGCGGCGGGCTCGGGTGACGCGCCCGCGGGCGCGATCGACGGCTTGTTGCGCGGAGCGGACGCCGCTCGCACTGCGCGAGTCCGCGGCCTTGGAGTACCTCGTCCAGGCGCGGGACACGGCCAGCAGCGCGGACGCGAGCTGGTCGCGCGGGAACGTCGCGAGCGCCCCGAGCTCCGTGCCCTTGACCTCGCGCGCGGCGGTGTCGAAGGCGCGGGCGAGGTCGCTGGCGGCGGTCGCCTGCGAGCCCGCCGACCCGGCGGAGCTCAGGTCCTCGGTCGGATTGCCGACGGAGTCCTTGAGGCGCTTGAGCGCGCCGCTCAGGGCGCGCCCGCCCTCATCGGTGGGGCCGGGCGTGAGCGCCTTCGGGCCCGTCAGCTCGAGCGACCCGGCGACGTCCGCGCACGCCGCGCGCACGGCGGGCGCCGGGCTGCAGCCGATGACGACGATGCCCGAGCTCGTCGGCAGGACGAACAGCGACGCGCCCGGCAACGCGACGCGCACGGCCTCGCCGGCGCCGAGCTTGACGTGCGAGACCTTGCCGCGGGAGGCGAGCGACTGGTACTGCGTGGTCGGCAGCCTGGCGGCCGCGACGCCCTCGCCGCGAGCGGCGCCGGGCGGCGCCAGCGCGGCGCCGCCTCGCGAGCTCAGCCCGGGGACGCTGACGGCCGTCGCGGGCTGCCAGTCCGCGGGTGCCTTGAGCGTGAAGCCGTCGCCCTTCGCCGTCGCGAGCGGGTCGGACTTCTTGCTCGACATCCCGACGACGAAGCCCACGATCGCGACGACGACCGCCGCGGCGGCGATCGCGCCGACCGGCAGCGGGCGACGCGGCTTGTCCTCCGGCTCGTCCTTCGCGGCCTTAGGGGCGGTGGCCGGCTGGCCGGAGACGGAGGGCACCGCGACCGGCGAGGTCGTCGTGCGACGTCGCGGTGGCGCGGCCGCGGGACGCGGCGGAGGCGTGACGACCGCGGGCGCCGCGTCGGGGTCGCCCTCGAGCACCTCGTGTAGCGCGGCGGGCGCCTGGTAGGTCTGGTAGCCGGTCGTCGCGATCGGCTTGGACGACGGCTTGGGGCCCTGCGGCTTGGCGCCCGGCTCGGGGAGGTCCGAGACGTCGATCGCCGACGCCGGCTCGAGCGTGGCGTCGCGGCGCCACAGCGGGCCGATGAACTCGAGCACGGCCTCCTCGAAGGCCTCCCACGCGGCGGCGGCGTCGGGGAAGCGATCGTCGGGGTCCTTCTCGGTCATGGTCGCGACCCACTGCGCGACGGACTCGGGGATCAGCGGGTCGATGTCGCGCACGTCGGGCACCGGCTCGGAGACCTGGCGGACGAGCAGCGCCCCCTGGGTGTCGCCTGTGAACGGGAGCCGCCCGGTGAGCATCTCGTAGGTCATGCAGCCGGTCGAGTAGAGGTCGGACGGCGGGCCGACGCCCTTGCCGAGCGCCTGCTCTGGCGACATGTACTCCGGCGTGCCGACGGTCATGCCCTCTGACGTCAGGCCCTGCTGGCCCGATGCGGCGGCACCCTTCGCGATCCCGAAGTCGGCGACCTTCACCCGCCCGTCCTTCGTGATGAGGATGTTCTCGGGCTTGATGTCGCGGTGGACGATCCCGTTCTTGCCCGCGTGCCCGACGGCGGCGAGCACGTCCTCGAGCACGCGCGCGACGCGCGGCAGCGACAGCTCGCCGATCAGCGGGCGCAGCGAGCCGCCTTCGACGAGCTCCATCGCGATGTACGGGGTGTTGCCTTCCTCGAAGTACTCGTAGACCGTGACGATGTTCGGGTGGTTCAGCGAGCCCGCCAGCCGCGACTCGCGCAGGAAGCGCTCGACGGAGGCGGGGTCGCGGGCCTGGAAGCCGCCGAGCTCCTTGAGCGCGACGAGCCGCTGCATCTCGCGCTGGCGGGCGAGGTGCACGACGGCCATGCCGCCGCGGCCCAGCTCGCGAATCACGTCGTAGTCGTCCAGCGACACAGCTAGTGGTTCCTCCGGTAAGTCCTTGTGCGCTTGGGCGCTCGCTGGCGCCGGCTGGCAAGGACGCAGTGAGGGAGTGGCCCTCTAGGGCCATGACCGAGCGAGGACGCCGCCAGCCGGTGATCAGCGGGCGACCCAGGCGTGCGAGGACTTGCTGGAGGGACCACTACGCCAAGACGGTGGTCTGGCCCGGGAAGGCGACGATCAGCGGGGACGGTGGGATGCCGCTCGTGACCCCGTTGATGCCGGCCAGCAGCGCGGGCTTGCCGCCGATCAGGACCTTGGGGCTCATGCCCACCATCGGGATCGGGATCTCGCTCGCGACGACGAGGCACGGCGCGGTCGCCGGGGTCGGCGGCTGGGCGCAGCCGACGATCGGCGAGCCGACGAGATCGCCGACGCACATCGCCGGCATCCCGCCGACGAGGACCTTCGTCTGCTTGGGGATGAGCGTCACTTGGCCGCCGTGCGCGCACATGATCTTGGCGGCGGTGTTGATGATCGGCGCAGGCATGCCCCCACGGTACTCCCCGCCGCCACGCCCGGAGCCGTCAATCGTGCGAGTTTCCGGGCATGGCGGCGGGCGCTACCGGGGAGACCGGGTGCATGGACACGGATGACGAGCAGCCGACCGCGCAGGAGACCCAGCGCGAGATGGAAGACGAGGCAGGCGGCATGCAGCGCCGCGTCGACGAGCTGGGCGATCACGTCGAGGAAGCGGCGAAGAAGGCCCGCGAGACGCGCGCCCAGACGACCCTCGACGACGACGAGTAGCCGCTCGCTCGACGTGGGCGGCGACCTTCCGCTCGGCGGGCGCTACCGAGTGAGGCGCTCGAGCACGCGCAGCAAGGCCTCGAGGTCCTCGGCGGGCACGTCGTGCAGCGCGGCCGGCGGGTCGTCCAGGATCTCGTCGGCGCGCGCGGCGGCGGCGCGGCCGGCCTCGGTGAGCTGCACGAGCTTGGCCCGCCGGTCATCGGGATGCGGCGTGCGCTGCACCAGCCCGCGCTTCTCCAGGTCGTCGACGATCAGGGTGGCGTAGGGCGGGTCGGCGGCCAGCCGCGCGGCGAGCTCGCGGAGCGTGAGGGGCTCGGCGGCGAGGCGACGCAGCGCCCGGACGCGCGCGAAGCTCAGGCCGAGCTCGGACGACACCGCAGCCTTGCGATCCTGGTCGAGCACGACGGCCGACATCGCGCGCCAGGCGCGGCGCGGGAGGTCCGCGTCCGCGCCGCCGCTCATCGCGCCGAGGTCCGCGTGCGCGCCGCCGCCCGGCACGCCGAGGTCCGGGTCCGCGCCGCCGCCCATCACGCCGCCTGCGGCGCCTCGTGCAGCCGCGCCGCGGTCCGCTCGGCGCTGGCGCGAGCCGCCGTGGTGCTCGCGGCCAAGCCCAGCGCCACGATCCCGGCGCCCAGTGCCGCGATGATCCACCACGCGGCGTGCGTGGCGGTCGCGAGGTCGTCGTGCAGCGAGCCGCTCAACCCCGCCGCGACCACCGCGCCGACCACCGCGACACCGAGCGTCAGGCCGACCTGGCGGCTCGTCGTCGCCACGGCCGCGGCCACCCCGGCCTGGCTCGGAGGCATCCCCGACACCGCGGTGTTCGTGATCGGGGGGTTCACGGCGCCGAACCCTAGACCGAAGACGCAGTACGCCGCCAGCAGCCACCCGAGCGAGGTGTCAGCGCTCAGCGACACGAGCATCAGGCCGCCCAAGCCGAGCCCGAGGCCGCCGACGACGAGCGGGCCGCGGACGCCGCGAGCCCCGACCACGCGCCCGGCGATGGGGCTGCACAGCACGGTCATCGCCGCGATCGGCAGCGTGCACAAGCCGGCGCTCGCCGGCGACAGGCCCCGCACGTCCTGCAGGTACAGCGTGTTGAGAAACAGGAAGCCGCCGAACGCCGTGAATGCCGCGACCGCGATGATCGTCGCCGCGGCGAACGGCCGGCTGGCGAAGAAGCGCAGCTCGACGAGGGGGTCGCCGCGGCGCAGCTCGTAGCGCACGAGCGTCGCGAGCGAGACGCCTGCCGCGACCGCGAGGGCGACGATCCACGGCGAGCCCCAGCCCACCTCGGGACCCTGGATGATCGCCGAGGTCAAGCTCGCGAGCATGACGACGACCAGCACTTGGCCGAGCGGATCGGGACGCCGCGGCCGGGGCGCGCGGGACTCGGGCACGAAGCGCGCCGTGAGCGCGATCGCCGCCAAGCCGATGGGGATGTTCACGAGGAACACGGCCCGCCAGCTGAGCTCGACGAGCACGCCACCGAGGACGGGGCCGAGCGCCATGCTGATGCCCACGACGGCGGCCCAGATCCCGATCGCCTGCGCCCGCTCGCGCGGATCCTCGAACGTGTTGCGGATGATCGACATCGCGACCGGGTTGAGCATCGCGCCGGCGGCGCCCTGAAGCACGCGAAACGCGATGAGCCAGCCGACGCCCGGCGCCAGGGCGCAGGCCAGGGACGCGGCGGTGAAGAGCGCGAGGCCGATCTTGAACACGCGGGCGCGACCCAGGCGATCGGCTGTCGACCCGCCCAGCATGAGCAGGCTCGCGAGGACCACGGTGTAGGCGGCTGTCGTCCATTGCAGCGCCGCGACCGACGCGTCGAAGTCGCGCCGGATCGACGGCAACGCGACGTTGACGATCGTCACGTCCATGCCCACGATCAGCAGGCTCATGCAGCAGATCGCCAGGACGAGCCGCGGGCGCACCGGCGCTGCGGGGCTCCGTCCATCCGGCGGCGGCATGATCGTTGTAGGCATATAATGATTGTAGCACTACAACGAGATGGCCCCGCCCGTCGGCGGATGCCGCGTTACTGCGCGATCGTGGTCAGGAGGAGCGTGCCGTCGGCGCCGTACTGGCGGATCGTCATGCCGGGGCCGTCGCCGTCGGCCACGATCCGCGTCACCGGCACCTGGCGGCCCTCGGCATCGCGGGCGTAGGCGATCGGGCCCGCCTCGTCCGCGGAGACCTCGTCCGTGAGCCGGCCGTCCGCGTCCTCGAAGCGGATGGTCCCCGGGTGTGGCGGGAGCGTGGCGTCGTCCTCAGTCATAGCCGGCGACCATCTTCTCCATGATCTTGATCCGCGCCGGCAGCAGCGTTCGCACCTCGATCGCCTTGGGCGTGTTGCGCACGTGCACCCACAGGCGCCAGGTCTCGGCGTAGTCCTCGTCGGGACTGTTCTTCGCGTAGCCCGACGGCGCGATGCCGTCGCTCTTCATCGCGGCGCGCCACGGCTTCCACTTCGCGTTCTTCTCGTTCGTGCCCCAGGTCCGCTGCGAGATGACGTGGCCGGACTCGTGCGACAGGCTGGCCGCGACCTGCTCGGACGACGGCGCGGTGGCCGTCGGATAGATGCTCACGATCCCGTCCGCGCCCGCCGTCATGAACGAGCTCGTGAAGTTCTTGTAGTGCTTCTTCCAGTACGCGTCCGCGGGATTGGGCTTCGGGTTGAGGTGGATCTGCTTGATCTGCGCGCGAACGGCGTGCAGCGACGTCTCCAGCGCGAAGACGACCTGCGGGACCGTGGGCAAAGACAGGCCGCCGGCCGCGCCGTTCTTGGGCTCGTAGATCGCGATCTTGTCCTGCTTGGATGCGCCGACCGTGACCTCCCAGCGCTTGGCGTCGGTCTTGCCGCTGTCCATCTTGAACCGCTTGACGTCCGTCGGGCCCGTGAGCGCGCCCGACAGGTCGAGCAGCTCGGGCTCGATGCGCTTCGCCTTGTACGGCAGCGAGGACTGGGCCTTGAAGAACGCCTGGAAGGTGGCGGCGCTGTCCGTGTCCTTCGTCGCGTCGTCGAGGAGCGTTCGCATCGCGGCGGGCGCGCCTTCCGAGATCGACGTCGATCCCCCGACGTAGACCGACAGGCGGTCCTGCTCGTCCTGGCTGAGCGCCTGGAAGCCCTTCGTCGCGCGCATCTCGGCGACGACGTCAAGCGGCGCCAGCGGCTTGATCAGGGCCGCGCGATCGGTGGCCGACAGGCTCGCGAGCGCGGCGCGGTGCTCGATCTCGAAGCCGACCGCCGAGTACTTGCGCTTGCGCAGGTGCACGAGGAACGCGAGCCGGATGCGCTCGCCGTTGACGAGCGGCTGCGTGGCTCCCTGCGTCATGAGCTTGTAGAACGCGCCGCTGGTCCACAGCCCCTCGAACGCGGGCCAGTAGTCGGCGACGTCCCGGGCGTCCAACCACCTCATCGCGGCGGCCACCGCGTCGGCGCTCAACGGTCCCGCGGCTGCCTCGCGGTTGAGGTCGGCGACGAGGTCCTGGACGCTGGCGTAGCTCTTGGCCGTCGCGCCCGGCGCGCGAGCGACCGAGCGCTGCCCGACGCACCGCGCCAGCCGCACGGAGAGCGCGTCGTCCGGCACGAGCGGGTGCGCGGGAGCCAAGGCGACCCTCGACGCCGCGGACATGCGCGCCGGCGCCCGTGGCGGCGGCGACGCCGCGGGCGGACTGGTCGTCGTCTCTGCGAGCTGCTGGTCGGGCATCGCTGGCCGCGACAGAGCCTACGCCGCCGCGCGTGCCCGAAGGGACCCGCTTACGGGTCAACCGGGACTCGGCTTGCGGACCGATCTCGATCGTGCTGCATCGACGGTGCGCGACCGACGTCAGCGAAGGAGCCCGGCCAGCGCGGCCGGGCTCCCGGGTCGCTCCTCGACAGCCGGGCGGTGGCTACGGCCGCCGCTCGTGCGCCTTGACCGCCGTCGCCTCGAACTGCGCGTTGACGAGCACGACGACCTCGGTGCCGTCGGACTTGCGCACGTGCGCGTGGTAGGCCGCGCCGTCCGGCCCGCCCTTCTCGGTGCGCAAGACGGTGCCGCCGGGCACCTTGTCCAGCGCCGCCGCCTTGACCTTCGCCGCCGTGTCGCCCGTCAGCGCCTCCCGGGCGCCGCGCGGGCCGCCGGGCCCGCGCCCGCGGTGACCCGGTCCACCGCGCCCGGCGGCGGGACGGGTCTCGACAGACGTGGCCTCGAAGCTCGCGTTGACGAGCACGACGACCTCGGTGCCGTCGGCCTTGCGTACGTGAACGTGGTACTTCGAGCCTGCCGGCCCGCCCGCCTCGGCGCGCAGGACGGTGCCGCCGGGCACCTTCGCGAGGGCCGCGGCCTTGACCTTCTCGGCCGTCTCGCCCGTCAGCGGCTCATGGCCGGGGCCACCGGGACGACCCGGGCCGCCACCGCCGCGGGGCCCGCCGGCCGGGCGCGTCTGCACCGCGGTGGCCTCGAAGCTCGCGTTGACGAGCACGACGACCTCGGTGCCGTCGGCCTTGCGCACGTGCGCGTGGTACTTCGAGCCCGACGGCCCGCCCTCCTCGACGCGCAGCACGGTCCCGCCGGGGACCTTCACGAGCGCCGCTGCCTTGACCTTCTCGGCGGTGTCGCCGGTCAGCGCGGCCTGCGGCGCCCGGCGCTCCGTCGAGGGCTTGCTGCTCGTGGCCGCTCCGGCGAGCGCGGCGCCGCCGGCGGCGAGCGCCGAGACCGTGGCGATCGCCGTGAGCGTCTTTCGTGACGATGTGAGCATTCGTGGGTGTCCTCCGGTTGATTGGTCGTACGTCGTCAGAGAGATCGACGCCGAGGTTGAGACAGCGTTCCAACCAAGGCTGAGAATTTGCCGAGAGTTACGGGAGCCGCGCCGGGGGTCTGGCGAAAAACGGCGACGAGAGCGCCGTTATTCGCCAGACCCCTTGGCCAGCGCGTCGACGCCAGGCATCGAGCTCTGACCCGACGCGACCGGGGTGGGGCGGACTCGCCTCACCCCTGCGTCGCAGACGGTTGCGTTATCACGCCTGCCTTGAAATGCTGAGACCGGACGAGGCCGGTCTGCGACGGGCCTGTGATGAGCGATCTCTTGGGGGGAGATGAAGTGCCTGTCACCGTTGAGATTCCGGACTACGAGGTGCACAAGCGCGTCGCGCTGGACCCGGCGAGCACCGCGCTGGTGATCATCGACATGCAGAACGACTTCGTGCGCGACGAAGGCACGCTGCAGGTGAAGTCCGCGCCGGACACGGTGCCCGCGATCGGCCGGCTGCTCGAGCTCGCCCGCGACAGCGGGATGCGCGTCGCCTTCAGCCAGGACACGCACGATCCCGGCGACCCCGAGTTCGCGATCTGGCCCGAGCACGCGCTGCGCGGGACCTGGGGCTGGGAGATGATCGAGGAGCTCGCGCCGCGCGACGGCGAGCTCGTCGTGCAGAAGGTCCGCTACGACGCGTTCTACGGCACCGAGCTCGATCACATGCTGCGCTTGTGGGGCGTCAAGACGATCCTGCTGTGCGGGACCGTCGCGAACATCTGCGTGCACTACACGGCCGCGAGCGCCGCGCTGCGGTGGTACGACGTCGTCATCGCGAAGGACGCGGTGTCGGCGGTCGAGCCGTGCGACCTCGAGTTCTCGCTGCGCCAGACGGCGTGGCTGTTTCAGGGCAAGATCACGACGAGCGAGAGCGTCCGGGCCGGCAAGCGCCGCAAGGCGCCCGCCGCTGCCAGGGCGTGAGGGGGCGGGCGATGAGGCGCATGCGATCCATGGCACGCACGGCCGCGGCAGCCGCGGTCGCGATCTCGGCGGTTCCGGCGGCTGCGGCCTCGGCGCAGGGCGCTGCGGGGGACCGCACGGTGCGCGCGGACAGCGGAGCCAGCTCGAGCCCCGCGGTCTCGGCGAGCGGGAGGTACGTCGCGTTCACGTCCGCCGCCAACGACCTCGTGGCCGGCGACACGAACCGCGCGTCCGACGTCTTCGTGCGCGACCGCGGGACCGGGCGCACCGAGCGCGTCTCCGTTCGCACCGACGGCGGGCAGGCACGGCACACATCGGCCGGGTCCGGGCAGCCCGCGATCTCCTCCGACGGGCGCTTCGTCGCGTTCGCCTCGGCCGCCTCGGACCTCGTCGCCGGCGACACGAACGGCGCGCTCGACGTGTTCGTCCGCGACCGCGTCGCCGGCAAGACCGTGCGGGTGTCCGTCGCGAGCGACGGCGCGCAGGTGCACGGCGACTCGCTCCAGCCGGCGATCTCCGCCGACGGGCGCGTGGTCGCATTCCTCTCCACCGCGCGCACGCTCGTCGCCCGCGACACGAACCGTGCGCCCGACGCCTTCGTCCGCGATCTCACGAAGCACACGACCGAGCGGGTGTCGGTGAGCGGCTCGGAAGCGCAGGTCCGCGAGCCGGTGCGGCTGGGGGCCGACTTCCGGCCGGCGCTGTCGGGCGACGGGGCGGTCGTCGCCTTCGCCTCGCCGTCGTCGGAGCTTGTGGCGGGCGACCGCAACCGCGCCGACGACGTCTTCGTCCGCGACCGGTCGGCGGGGACGACGAGCCTCGTGTCGGTGGACTCGAGCGGCGATCAGCGGCGCTTCGCGGACAGCCGCGCGCCGGCGCTGTCGGCCGACGGGCGCGTGGTCGCGTTCGACTCGGCCGCCGGCTTCGACGCCGCCGACGACAACCGCGCCGCCGACGTCTACGTCCGCGATCGCACGGGAGCGACGACGAGCTGGGCGTCGCCCGGGACCGGGCGCCGTGGCAGCGATGCGCCGTCGCTGTCGGGTGACGGGCGCTACGTCCTGTTCGTGTCGCGCTCGACGCTGCTGGCGGGCGACACGGACGACTACGCCGACGTCTACCGCTTCGACCGCACCGACGCGACGACGACGCTCGCGTCGATCGACTCGTGGTACGTACGCGCCGGCAACGGCCCGGCGGTGCAGCCGTCGACCTCGGCGAGCGGGCTCGTCGTCGCCTTCACGTCCGCCGCCGGCCTGGTGCCGGACGACGAGGACCCCGAAGCGGACGTCCTCGAGCAGGTACTCGACGCCAACCGCCTGAGCGTGTCGTTCCTGGGCCTCGTCTCGCTGCCGTCGCTCGACGCGGCGGCGCAGCCGCCGATCTCCGACGTCCCGGCGGCGGGCCAGGTCGTCTATCGCGTCTGGGGCGGCGGCACGCGCCAGTTCGGCGCGTCGTGGACGCCGGTGCCACCGAGCGGCCTGGGCCCGGATCGCTACCGCTACCACACGGGGCTGCCGGATCGCCTGAACGCCGGAGTGAACGTCACGTTCGGCACGCTCGATGCGGCGAGCAGCGTCGTGCTCATCCGCCCGGCGCTGCCGCTGAACCCCGACGACACCTTCGGGATCCCCGACTACGCGAGCTCCGGGGTGACGTACCGCAGCTACACCGGCGGGGTGATCGAGTACATCATCCCCGGCGCGGATGCCCACGTGCTCAACCCGCAGACGCAGGTCGCCGACCCGGCCTACGGCGGGATCCCGCCCGGTTGCGTGCCTGCCCCGCGGGGCTGCGAGGGCGATCGGGCGAGCCCGGCCGCCACCAGCCGGAAGCGGGGTCAACGCGCCGCTGGTCGGGTCGCCGTGCGGTAGATTCGCGGCGCGGCGACGGGCCGTCTTCTGAAGCCGGGCGACTTCGAGGAGTGAGATGCGTCAGCGGGGCCGGAGCGCAGCCTTGGTCGCGGGGCTCGCGGCGGCGCTGGCGCTGTCGATGGTCGCCGCGGCGCCGGGCCACGTCCGCAAGGCCGCCGGCCCGTACGGCGTCGAGCTCGGCTGGGCGGGCGAGCCCGCGTACAGCGGCGTTGCCAACGCGATCGAGGTCGGCGTCGAAGACGCGGCCGGCGCTCCCGTCAGCGATCCGCGTGCGTCGCTGCGCGTCGAGGTGAGCTTCGGGTCGGCGCGTCGCGATCTCGCGCTGGCGGGTGCCGGGCCCGGCAGGTTCGCGGCGGCGATCGTTCCGACGCGGCCGGGCACGTACGCGTTCCATGTGACCGGGACGTTGCGCGGGCGCCGCGTCGACGTCGCGGCGACGTGCTCCGAGACGACCTTCGAATGCGTCGAGGGCGCCGGTGCGATCCAGTTCCCGGTCCCCGAGCCCGCGGGCAGCCAGCTGGACGCGAAGCTCGACCGCGCGGTGGCCCGGGCCGAGCGCGGCGCGGACGAAGCCGCGGAGGCGCAGAAGCTCGCGATCGCGGCGATCGTGACGGCGGCGTTCGCGCTCCTCGCGGCGCTCGGCCTCGTGGCGCGCGGCCGGCGCGGGTGATGGGCGCAGGATCGGTCGCGGCCGGAGGCTCGCTGCGCGGTGTCGCGCGCCGCAGGGCTCGCGCGGGCGGCGCGGCCGGCGGCTCGCTGCGCGGTGTCGCGCGCCGCAGGGCTCGCGCGGGCGGCGCGGCCGGCGGCTCGCTGCGCGGCGTCCTGCTCGCGCTCGTGCTCGCGGCGCTGCTCGGCGGGGCTGGCGCCGGGGAGGCTGGCGCGCATGCCGGGCTCGTGCGCTCGGATCCTGCCGCGGGCGCCGCGCTCGGTGCGTCTCCGGCGAGCGTGCGGCTGACGTTGTCCGAGCGCGCGGAGCCCTCGCTGTCGGTCGTGCGCGTGCTCGACGCGGGCGGCGCGGCGCAGCAGAACGGCCCGCCGGCAGCGGTGCCCGGCGACCCCTCGTCGCTCCAGGTCCCGCTCCGCACCTTGCGCCGCGGCGTCTACACGGTGACATGGCGCAGCCTGTCCGCGGTCGACGGGCACGCGACCTCGGGCTCGTTCGCGTTCGGCGTCGGCGCGACGCCGACCGGCGCCGCGGCGCGCGCGACGAGCACGAGCCCCGGCGGCTCGGCCGCCGAGATGCTCGCCCGCTTCCTGCTGATCGCCGGGCTCGTCGCGCTGCTCGGCGGCGCGGTGGGCGGCATCGCGCGGTTCGCGGGAGCCGGTGGCGTGGATGTCAGGCTCGCCGCGTGCGGCTGGCTGCTCGCGGCGGCCGGCCTCGCGCTGCTCTTCGACGCCCAGCGGCGCAGCGCCGGAGGCTCGGTCGGCGAGCTGCTGGACTCCGATGTCGGCGCGGCCCTCGTTCGGCGAGCGGCGGCGCTTGGCGTCGCCGGGCTCGCGCTGGTCGCCTCATGGCGATGGCGAGCGGGGTCCTCCTCGCGGCGATGGCGAGCGGGGGCCTCCTCGCGGCGCGCGCCGGGACCCGGAAGGAGCCGCCACCGCGAGGATGGGGCGCTGGCCGCCGCCGCCCTCGCCGCGGTCGTCGCGATGGGCGCCCACGTCGCGGCGGGTCACGCGGGCGCGGGAGGCTGGCCGCGCGCGATCAGCGTCGGCGCGCAGTGGGCGCACTTCGCCGCCGCCGGCATCTGGATCGGCGGGCTCGCCGCGCTGCTGCTCGGCCTGCGCGGCTCGGCACCGAGCGAGAGGGCGCGGGCGACGCGTCGCTTCGCGATCGTCGCGGCGATCGGGATCGGAGTTGTCGCGGTCGCCGGCACCCTCCGGGCCGTCGACGAGCTCGCCGCGTGGAGCGATCTCTGGTCAGGCGCCTACGGCCGCGCGATCGTGGCGAAGGTCGCGCTGCTCGCGCTCATCGCCGCGCTCGCGGCCCGCAGCCGCCGCGCGGCGCGGTTGGGCCCGGAGGGGGCAGCGACCGCCGGGACGCCCGCGGCGGCGGAGGAGCGCCCGGCGCGCTCCGCCGCCCGGACGCGCGCGGCGGTGGAGGAGCGCCCGGCGCGTTCCGCCGCCAGGACGCGCGCGCCGGTGAGGGAGGGCGCGGCGCGAGGACCGCGCGCGGCTGGCGACGCGCGCGGCCTCCGGCGCACGTCGCGCGGCGAAGCGCGCCTGGCGCGCGGCCTCCGGCGCGCGGCGCGCGGCGAACAGCGCCCGGCGCGCGGCCTGCGGCGCGCGGCGCGCGGCGAAGAGCGCCCGGCGCGCGGCCTGCGGCGCGCGGCGCGTGGCGAGCTCGTGCTGGCTGCTGTGGCGATCGCGCTCGCGGGTGTGCTCGGCAGCATCGCGCCGCCGGTCGCGGGCGAGAGCGCGCCGCCCGGCCTGTCTGCGACCGGGGCCGATTTCGCCACCACCACCCGGGTCAAGCTCACCGCGGCGTCGACCGAGCCCGGCGCCAACAGCTTCGTCGCCCGCGTGACCGACTACGACTCGGGCGAGCCCATCCGCGGCGCGCGCGTCAGCTTGCGCTTCGAGCCGCTTGACGACCCCGGCGAGGACGCGACCTCGCTGAAGCTCGCACCCGCCGCCAACGGAGCCTACGCCGGCGCCGGCGCGAACCTCGCCTTCGACGGTCGCTGGCGCGTCACAGCGCTCGTCCAGAGCCGGGGCGATGCCGTCGAGGTCCCGCTCGAGCTCGACGTCCCGAGCCCGGAGCACTTCGTCTCGGTCCAGCGCGTGCCGGGGCTGGCGCCGCAGTACACCGCGCAGCTCGTCGGCACGGGCTACGTGCGGATCGTCGTCGATCCCGAGCGGGCCGGCCCCAACCGCGTGACGGCGAGCGTGTTCACGGTGTTCGAGGACGTCGCGGACGTCGAGGGGCTCGTGCTCACAGCCGCCGCGGGCGAAAGCCGCGCGCAGCAGCGCCCGGTCCGTCGCCTGCGCGCCCGCGGGACGTACAGCGCCAGCGTCGACCTCGCTCCGGGCAAGAACACGATCGCGGTCGTCGCGCACGACCGCGGCGGCGCACGGCAGCGCGCCGTCTTCGAGCTCGACGTCCCCCGCTGAGACGGGCGGCCGTCTACAACGCCTGCTTGAGCGACGGCAGGCACAGCGTGTGCGACCGCGCCGTGCGCAGCCGCGCCCGCTCGAACTGGTTGCGCACGGTCACCGTGCGCCGGCGGAGCGTGTCGCGGATCGTGTAGCAGACGAGGTGCGCGCCGGGCCGCCGGACCCTTGCGACGGTCCGGCCCTTCACCTTGCGGACGGGGTTGCACAGCGTCACGAGCCGCACGACACGCGTCGTCTTGGTGCCGAACTGGTCGCGCAGGCGGACGGTGCGCGTCGCCGGCTGGCCCTTGACGTCGTAACAGCGGAAGTGGTCGAGCGCCAGCGACGGATTGGAGCCCGTCGGTGCGCGCGTCCCGATGCGCTTGAGCGACGGCACGCACAGCGACTTCGAGCGCACGACGGTCAGCACCCTGACGCCGAACTGGTTGACGACCCGCACGCGCCGCGGGCGCATCGCAGCGCCGCGATCCGAGGTCGTGTAGCACGTCAGGTGCGCTCGCCGGTGCAGGATCCGGCCGCCGTTCTTGGAGACCGGGTTGCAGAGCGTCCGCCGCGCGCTCGTGAGCGCGCTGCGCCTGCCGAACTGATCGGTCAGCGTGACGCGGCGCGTCCGTGTTCTCGTGGGCGTCACCGTGTAGCACTTGAAGTGATCGAGGTCCCGCGGCGCCGCGAGCACCCACGTCTTCGTCGCCGTTGCCTTGAGCTCGTCGCCGCCGCAGGCCGCGTTGGCGTTCGCGTCGTAACACGCGGTGATCGTGTCGCTGCCGGCGGCCGTCCCGGGATAGCTGTAGGTCGCCACGCCGGCGGCGGTCGTCGTCGCCGAGCCGCTGCGCGTGTGCGCGCCCGTGACCGAGAAGAGGATCGCCTTGCCGCTCAGCGGGGCGACGTTCGCAAGCGTGGCCGTCACGGTGTGGCTCGCGAGGACGGGGTTGGTCGCGGTCGCGGGCGTCAGCGTGAGCGTCGGCGCCACCGGCACCGGCGTGACGTCGAGCGCGAACACGGCTTCGTCCTTGCGCCCGCCGGAGTCGGTCGCCGTGATGTAGACGAACTTCACGCCGGCATCGGACGCGGTCGCCGTCTTCGTCCACTTCCACGTGCCGCCACCGGTGTCGGCGACGGTCCCGATCGAGGCGCTGAGCGTCACGGGATCGTTGTCGGGGTCCTTGTACGTGCCGGTCGCCGACATCGCCTGGCCTTCGATGGCCGCGACCTTCGTGACGTCGGCGTTGACGTCCGGCTTCTCGTTGCCGTTGGCGGCCGGCACCACGACGATCTCCGAGAGCATGCCGTTCGTCGCGTGGAAGAAGATGTGGCAGTGGAAGACCCAGCGGCCGAGCGCGCCGCCGAGCGTCGTGCCGTCGGCGAGCGCGCGGTCGTCGAGCTTGACGCGGAACCGCAGCGTGTAACCCGGCCCGGGGGGATCGCCGCTGTTGCGCCCGGGGACGTCGACGTTGTCGCGGAACTCCTTGTAGGGCCAAGTGAACGTCGGGAAGCCCGTCCGCGTGAGGCTGATGGGCTGGATCGAGAAGCCGTGCAGGTGGAAGGGATGGTGCGCGTCGGTCATGTTCGTCACGGTCAGCTCGAGCGTCTGGCCGGCGACCGCGTAGCGCGTCGAGCCGAGGTGCGGCGCGACGGTGTAGTCGCCGGGGACGTCGTGGGTCCCGAAGACGCCGTTGATGCCAAGCTGCGTCCCGCCCTGGGTGAACTGGACGTCTTGGAGCGGTTGCCCAAGCTTCGGGGGCGCGAACGCCGCGGGGTTGAGCAACGTGCCCGTCGCGGGGCCGAGCGTTGCAACCGCGACGCCGGGCAGCGGCGTGCCGTTGGCGATCGTGAACGTGGGGACGGCGGTTCCGCTGACGTTCAGGTGCATGACCGGGACCGTCGGGATGTTCGCGAAGCCGAGCCCGGTGCGGTTGAAATCGCCGGTCCAGAGGGTCGCGACGCCCGTCGCCGCCGGCGGGATCGCCGCCACGACGTCGGCGCGCGTTCCGGGCGGCAAGAGGATCTCGCCGGCGCCGTACTTCGTGTCGAACGCGCCCTGGAAGCCGCCTTCGACGACGGCGTTGTCGATGAGCCCGCCCTCGCCGCCGATCCGTACGAGCGGGATGAGCGTGCCGGTGCTCGTCGTCAGCCGCAGGCGCATGTAACGCACCGCCGACGCGTTGAGGATCGGCAGGCGCAGGCCCTGGCCGGCCTGCACGTTGAGCAGCTGCGCGCCCGGAGCCAGCGCGCCGGGGACGGCCGGCGAGCCGGCACGCGCGCCGACGTTCATGCCGTTCGTGAGCACGGTCTGGCCCTCGTTCGTACGGCCGGCCGTGGCGAGCGTCTGGATGTTCGGGACATCGCCCGCCGCGAACGACGACGGCCGCAGGTTGCCGTCCTCGTCGATCGCGGTCGGCGCCTCGCAGAGCGTCTTCGGCGTCGGCGCCGCCTGGGCCGTCACGAGCGTCCCGCCGGGACCGGTCCACGGGACGCCGGCACCCGTGGCGTAGGTCTGCGTGTCGTTCGTCGGCGCCGCCTTGCAGACCGTGATGTCGCTGAGGACGATCGGCTTCGTCTGCGCCGCGGTCGGCAACACACCGGACGCGATCAGCGCCGCCTCATCGGGATCCTCGACGAGGATCATCCCGTACAGGCCCTTGAAGACCTGGTTCGTCGAGGCGTGGTGGTGGGGGTGATACCAGTAGACCCCCGGCCGGTGGACGGTGAACTTGTAGAGGAACTCCTTGCCGGTCGGGACCTGGTTCTGGGTGAACGGCGTGCCGTCCATCGCGTTCGCGAGCTCGATGCCGTGCCAGTGCAGGCCACTCGGATGCGCGAGCTCGTTCTTGTAATGGACGATGACCGTGTCGCCGACCTTCAGCCGGAACGTCGGGCCGGGGATCGCGCCGTTGAGCGTCTGCGCATGCGCCAGCCTGGGGGTGGCGGGCGTTCCGACGTTGACGGTCGCCTCCTTGGAGGTGATCGACGTCTCGACGATGTCCGCCGCCGGGTTGGTGTCCACGACCGCGGGCAGCGTGTAGGCGCTGTCGTCGGACGTCGCCCGGCCGATCGTGCTGGCGAACAGGAACGCGGCGACGGCGAGCACGCTCGCGAGGGCGAGCAGCGCGGCGGTCCGGGGCTGCCGCCGCACCAGCTTGATCGTCGCCTCGCCCATCGGTTGGCCTCCGTCGTCCCGCCGTGCGCCTCTCGTCCCCGAGGGCGCGCCGGTCCGAGATCAACCTACGCCTGTCAGGGGCGGCGGGTCAACCGCAGTTCGGCCAGGTCTTCGGTCGCCGCGCGCCGGCGGAACACGGATACTGGGCGCGTCAGCATGTTCGCCGCCGCTCCGCCTCCGCCACCGCCGCCTTCCCCCGCCGCGGTCTCGAAGATCAAGGCGCCGTCGCGCTCGGGCGGGGCGTGGATCGCGCGGGTCACGGCGACGACGACCGGTCGCACGCAGCCGGGCCGCGGCGGGGAGGTCTGGCGCATCCCGCCCGAGACGAGCTGGGCGCACCAGCCGCAGCGGCTGCTCATCCTCGAGACCGGCAGCCACGACGGCGATCGCTGGCTGCGCGTGCGGCTGCCGCTGCGCAGGCACCGCTCGGCGTGGATCCGCCGCGACGCTGCGTCGATCTCCCACACCGGCTACTGGATCAAGGTCCAGCGGGCGACGCGGATGGTCACGGTCTACTCCGACGGGCGCAGGGTGCGCCGCTTCAAGGCCGTCGTCGGCGCCCGATCCACGCCCACGCCGACCGGCCTCGCCGCGATCTACGAGCGCGTCCGCCAACCCAACCCGCGGGCGTTCCTCGGGCCGTGGGCGATGCACCTCACCGCCGTCTCCGCCGTGCTCGACAACTACGGCGGCGGCCCCGGGCGGGTCGCGATCCACGGGCGCGCGGGCGCGAGCCTCGCCGACCCGCTCGGCAGCGCCCGCTCGCACGGCTGCATCCGCGTGGACAACGACGACGTCGGCTGGCTCGCCGAGCACGTCCCCGCCGGCACGCCGGTCCACCTCACCCGCCGCTGACGCGCCGGTCCACCTCGGCCGCCGACCTGCGCCGCTCGCGCCGCGACAGGCTGGCTGTGTATCTCGCGAGCTCCGGCGCCGCTCTTGATCGCATGAGGCTCATCCGAACCCGCGCCTGCCGCGGCGCCCTCAAGCTCGCCGCCGCCGCCATCTCCTCGCTTGCCCCGCTCGGGCCCGCCGCGAGCGCCCCGCCAGTGGTCCGGATCGACGGCGACCGCCCGGTCGACGGCGCGGGCAAGCAGATCCAGCTGCGCGGCGTCAACCGCTCCGGCACGGAGTGCGCGTGCTCGCTCGCCGGCGCGCCGGCGTCGAAGGGCACTTGATCTCCGACGGCTCGCGCACGACGCGTCGAACCTCGCACAGCCGCAGTGGGGCCGAACCGGGAATCTCGCCCACCCATGATTCGTCCCGCGGTTGCTGAGATCGCAGCCGACATCGAACCGCCCGGTGAAGGAGTTGCCCTTCGAGGGTCTTCCAAATGGGTGTCGCCAGCGCCGCGAGTCCCAGCGTTTCCGGGCTGAGAGCGAGTCAAGTTGCCCACCCGGCGCGTTCGACGCGCGCGCTCCTGACCTGCTCGAAATGCCAGACGGCGACGGGCCGTGCTCGTGACGGTCAGGGTGTACACGATCTGGGTGCCGTCACGGGCGCAGGCGGTGACACCGTCACGACGAGCGTGAGGTTGGACACCGGGTGAAACGCGACCGTTGACGGCGGCTGTCGCGTCGTAGCTGTCGCCGATCGTCCAAGACTGCGACGCGCTGAGCCGTGTTGGCGATCGTCCGCCGGGGGCCGTCGGATCGACAACCGTCACGGGGAAGCTCCCGACGCGGTCTCGCCCCGGGGCGACCGCGCCGCTCCTCGCGCCCGTGCCGACGCGGCTCATCCGGTCAGGCATGGACGGCCTGGTTCTTGTGCGTCGAGACTTGCGGAGGATCGCAATGACCTGCTCGTCGGCGGGGATCTCGGTCTCGACTGTTCGAGAAACGCAGTGGAGTCCGATTGATCGCGAGTCGCCGTCATGCCGGCGATGGTGGCGGAATGGATCTGCAGCGCGGCGAACAGGTTCGTCGTGCCGTTGCCAACGTACGTCCTCGCTGTCGCGGCGCGCCGGCCGCCGCGCGGTGTGAGCCGATCGGGACGGGGCGGGCTGACGGGCCACGATTCGACGTCTTCTCGTCGATCGACACGACGATCGTGTTGGCCGGCGGATCGAGGTACTGGCCGCAGACCAGGGCAGCGTCGGCGTCGAAGACCGGTCCGAGCTCAATCGTCACCCACTACTCCGTCACGTCCGGACGCACATCGGCACCGCGCAGATCATGTGCGCCTGCGACTCGGACGCCCGACCATCCCGGCCACTTCGCGATGCGTCTGCGCTCGCGCCACACACCTCCGGGTGCGTTCGCAGGACGCGTGCGGGCCAACGCGATCAACCTCGTGCGGACGTCTTGGCCATGCGTCAGTGGCCTGCCCGTCTTGGGCCTGTCGCGCAGCCCTTGCAGACCATCACGCGTGTAACTGGCTCTGGCGGCGAGCAGTTCCGCCAACCACCCGATGTGTTCGGCGAGCTCTTCGGCGGAGGCCTCGCGAGCATCGGCACGATCCGAGCGCGGCCGGAAAGGCGCCGCTCGATCGCTTGGCCGTTGGTCAACTTCTGAAGCACCGGTCGATCCTCGGGCGCGATCTCGACGCGCTTGGGACGGGCTGCGACGTTGGCCTCCATCGTCGCTCAACCCGAACGACGAGGCAATTCGCCTGCAAACCCCCACCTTCCTGCAGGAACAATAAGAACTTCAGGAGGACCACGAGGGGTCTGCGTAGGCTCGGTGTCGCCGACATGCGGATCGTTGCGAAGGTTGCAATCGATCCGACGCATCGGTTAGGTTCCAGGCGATCGGATCATCGGTTCAGTGGGCGGCACCTGGGAGGACCGCACGGTGACTACTTGCTACGAGGTGTCGGGTGCTCGTCCTGCGCGCGGCCGTGGCCGGAGCGCGCATCGCGGAAGCGCCATACTTGACGACATGTGGCAAGGATTCGCGTCCGCTTAGAGATCATGAAGCCGAGCGAGATCCCGCACGCCGAACCGGGCGATGAAGCGAAGGTCGCCACGCAGCTCGGGATCCTGCTCGACGCGGCGGTCCACCTCGTCGACGAGCAGAACCGGATCACCGAGCGCTTGGACGCGAAGGCGCGCAACCAGCTGACGATCGCGGCGGCGTTCTTCGCTGGCGTCCAAGCTGGGGTGATCTCTCTCGTGGGCGGTCCTCTCGGACCGTCCGCGGGCCGCGACACGTCGGCCTACGTCCAGTATCTGATGGGTGTCGCAGGCCTGGCCGTCGTCGCCTTCGTCGTCGCCGTCCTGCTGATCTACCGGACGTGGAAGCTGCGCCCGGCAACGGCGCTGAGCGTCAAGACCATCCAGGAATACATCCCATTCGCACGAGAGGGCAGATCCGGCGTCGGAGCCAAAGTCGTCATGGCCTACACCCGGGTCGTCGCGGAGCGCCAGGAGCAGAACACAGAACGCGCGGCGGCGTTGGCGAAGGCGAGCTGGGCTTGTGGGTTGACAGTCGTAGTGGTTGCCATAGAGCTCATCCTCGGGTTCTTGGCCGTGCTCGACCGCTAGCCCATGGAACATCCGGAAGAGCCTCCGGCAGGAGCGCCTACGCCTGACCCTCCGCCCGAGGTGCAGCCGGGCCAAGATCTCCCACCCCCCGACCGGGGCGATGACGATATCCCGGACCCGGAGTTCGACAGGCCCCTGGCGTTGCAGCAGATCGTGACTCGGGTCCTCGACGCCGAACTCTACCACTCCGTGCGCGCCTACCGCGACGCGAACATCAGGCTCGAGGGCATCCTGGATGCCATCAACAGGCCGGCCGGGACGCGGGGCACCCTGCCGGGCGGCGTCAAGCGAGTAACGACGACGGCGCTCCAGCTCAACCGCGACCTGCTCGAGTATCGGCACGCCGTCCGGGCGGGACACCGCCGCCCGGGGCCGCCTCTACGGTTGCTTGAGCCGGACGACGCACGCAGGCTCCTCGGCCTCTACGACGCGGCGCAGCGAGCGCTCGCCCCGGACCTCCATGCCGCGGATCCCCATCTCGATGTGATCCGGCAGTCGATGCTGCTGGACCCCGACGACGACGAATCGCCGCCGTCGCACGCGCAGCGCCTCCGCGAGCGCTTCGTGCATCGCGCGTGGATCGCCGGCAGGGAGCTCGACTTAACACCTGGCCCAGAGCCGATCGCCGCCTCGGAGTTCGCGCTCGCCGATCTCGAGCATGGTGGCGGCTGGGTCGCGACGGACGTGCTCCTCGTGCTCAAGCAGGCGCATCTCGACGTTCACGACGTCGAGCACAGGCGCTCGCAGTCGGTGCGGGGCATGCTGGCCCGGTCGAAGGCCGACATCGGCCAGGAGCGCCAGCTGCTGCGGCGGTCAATCGTCTTCAGCACGCTATCGCTCGTCGCGAGCCAGGTGGTCCCGTGGGCGTTCGCGGCGAACGCGGACGAGCGGAAGGCGATCCAAGACGACCCCGCGGCGGCGCGCGAGCGCACCGACCCCGCCGACGCGATGTGGGTCGCGCGGCAGATCACGATGCTGTCGCTGTACCGCCGAGCGCACGGCTTCCGCCTCCTCGGCGACCACGAGCGCTCCTACAACGACTACCGCAAGCTGCAGCGCATGGGCCGGATCGCGCGGCCGCGAATTGGCGGCAGTCCGGCAAACATCAAGGAGCGCGACGCGTACGTGGACATCCTGAGCGCGCTCGGCGAGTACCGCATCGGCGAGCTGTACAGGTCCGACCACGACTACACGCGGGCGCTCGCGCATCTATGCACGGGACACGACTTGCTGCTGCACGCCGGTCAGCTGGCGGTCCGGCTGGAGGGGCCGCCGCCCGATGTTCGATTCCCGCGGCTCGAGGTCCACCTGCGGCTAGGCAAGGGCACGGCGTACTTCGAGACCGGCGAGATGACGCGCGCGCTCAAGTGGCATGTCCATGCGTGGTCGTCGCTCGAGGACCTGATCGACCGCGAGACCGAGCGCCAGGGACTGGAGCCGCAGGACAGGCCGATCGAACGCCATCACGTCGAGGCGCTGGCCGAGTACCTCGACGGCATCAAGCACGAGCCCGACCTGAACAAGGACGAGCTGAAGTTCTACCTCAGGCCGGCCGTCGACGTCGTGTGCGCCCGCGACGTTCCGCTCACGCTTGGCGCGCTGGCGGCCGACGTCCTCGGGCGGATCGGACACATCCTGCTCGTGCTGGGCCTTCCCGACGACGACGCGGTGCCGCGGTGCCTCAAGCGTGCGGTGGCGCTCGATGCCTACAACCTGTTCGCGCGGACGGCGCTGCTGCGCTGGCGGCTGATGGAGGAGTTCGACGAGTCCGGCGCGGAGCGAGCCGAGCTGATGGACCCGGAGAAGCTGCCCGATGCCGTCGACTGCTGGCCGTCCGGCGCGTCCGACGTCGACCAAGCGATCCGGGTTGGCATCCACCTCCTGCTGCGCAGGCTGCTAGAGAAAGCACGCAGCAACGATCCCGCAGAGGTCGCCGGCCGAGATGTCGACATGCGTGTCGCTGAAGCGCTCGTCGCGCGCTTCATCGACCACACCGACAGCATCTACCTGCGGCTGGAGGTCATCAACCACTACCTCATGCGACCGCGCCTGGAGGCGCAGCGCCCGGAGCTCGCGGAGCAGCCTCCCGCCGAGCCCTACGTTCAGCTGGTCAGCCTCCGGCGCTACGGCGGCCTCACGACGTCCGTCCCGCGGCCGGCGGCCGTCTCCGCGGTCGGTGGCGGCTATCTGGTCCGCGTCTGCTCTCCCGCGGTCGCCCCCGATGATCGCCAGGACGTCTTCAACATCCTCGTCGATCCCGGCGACGGCCTCATCGACAACCTCTACCGCGAGGGCTTCGGGATCGCCGACATCGACATGGTGATCATGACCAACGATCACCCCGACCACCTCGCGGCGCTCGACGCCATCCTCTCGCTGCGCAAGGGCACCCGGCCGGTCGAGCGCAGCGGCGCGGACAAGCCCGACAAGCTGAAAATGCTCGGCACCGACGCCGTGCGGCAGCGCTACCACCGCCACGAGCAGATGATCGTGCGCGACCTCCGCAATCCGCTCATGCATCAGCTCCCGGACGGCATCGAGATTCACGCGCTGCGCGCGATCGACGAGGACGCGGCCGGCTACGACCCCGTGTCGTTCGTGCTGACGTTCGAGCCTCCGGAGGGAACGGCGCGCTCCATCACGTTCATGTCGGACGCCGCGACGGAGGCGCTCGGCGACTACTTCGACCGGCGCATCGCGCACATCGACGGGGAAGCGTTCGTCGCCTGGAAGGCCGCTCTCGCGAACGACATCGTCGTCGCCAACGTCGGCGAGGTCTCGGTCGGCGAGCTGCGCGACCTCGCGCTGCCCGCCGGCCAGGACGAGCCCGGTCGCGATGTCGCCGAGACGTTCGACACCTGCGTCGCCGGTCTCGACCCGAACGGCCGCTCGGACGAGGCCGTGCGGATCAGGCAAGCGCTGACGCTCCCTTCGAGCGGCCGAGGGTCGGATCGCGCGCGGACGGGTCTGCTGCGACCCGTGCAGGGGTCGGATTTCGAGGACTCCGACCACCTCAACCTCCGCGGCCTGCTGGCGGTCGCCAGGCTCATGGGTGAGCCGGCCGCTGACGACTCCGACGAGCAACCGCGTGTGCTCGTGGTGCGAGAGCTGCGCGAGCAGCTCGGAGCGTTCCGCCGCACGATCGCCGACGAAATCAACAAGCACCTGTTCGCAACGTCCACGGTGGCGCTGACCGCCGATGTCGGGCTTCGGATCCGGCTCGACAGCGAGCACCGCAGTCGCGTGCTGTGCTCGGTCTGCTCGCTCAACAACGATCGTCTCGAGGCAGAGCGCCACCACCACCCGGGGCGGATGGCGGAGGTGTGCGTCAAGGGCGACGGCGAGGCGACCTACTGGATGTGTCCGATCCACGAGTCCGAGCGCTCGGTGTTGATCGTGCACCGGGGTGGGTACCGACCACGGGCGTCAGGCGGGAGCTTCGAGACCTGAGTGGGCGCTGCGGCCCGGGTAGGAGATGCGGTATGAGGGGGTGGGGAGCCGAGCAGCCACGCTTGGCCGGGACGACCCGGGACTCTAACTCAAACCGCCATTCCCGCCGACGTTGAGCTTTCGCGATGACCGCGACTGACCGTACGCGGCCGGTAGGCAAAGCCGCAGCGCAGGATCGTCGCGACGTTGCGGCGGATGACGTACGCCACTTGCGACCGTCGACGAGGATCCGGATCCGCTGGACCGCGAACCCGGGCGCAGCGTCTGCATGTGACGAAGAGCGTCCGGCAGGAGAGCGCGCCCGCGGCGCCCGGCCAGATCAGTCGAGCGCGCCGACCGGCAGCACGAAGCGCGACGCCTTGCGCGCGTCCGGCGCGGTGATCGCGCCGAGCCGCCAGCCGTGGATGCCGCGGTCGTCGGCTGCCTTCACGGCCGCCTCGGGCTCGCCGCCGTGGGCGAGGACCCAGGCCATGACGTCCGAGGATCCGGTGCCCTCGGCCATGATCGCGGCCCGCTCGATGACGGTGCCGCCGGACGGATGAGCGCGCGCAAGCCGCTTGACCAGCACGCGTATGGCGTCGTCGTCCACGCGACCACGGTAGTACTTTCCCGGCGCGGCGTCTGTTAAGGCCGACTCGCGACGGCCGGGACCGACCACGACACGCGCTCGTTGAGCTCCTCGACGTCGAAGCCCGCGGCGCGGCGGTAGCCGCCGACGATCGCTTCGAGCTCATCCGGCGCGATGACGTCGTCGACGTGGGCGAAGCCGTCTGGCGCGCGCTCCTCGACGAGCGTCATGACCTGCTCGGGGCCGTGCCTGCGGTTCGCGAGCACGATCGCCGCGGTGGCGGGCCGGCGCAGGTCCTCGTAGGCGGCGAGCGCCGCGGCGGGGTCGTCGTGCGACGCGAGCTCGCGAGCCACGACGCGTGCGTCGATGATCGCCTGCGATGCGCCGTTGGATCCGATCGGGTACATCGGGTGCGCCGCGTCGCCGAGCAGCGTCACGCGGCCGGCGCCCCACCAGTGCAGCGGATCGCGGTCGATCATCGGGTACTCGAAGATCGACGGCGTCGCGGCGATGAGCGCCGGGATGTCGAGCCATTCGAAGTCCCAGCCGGCGAAGTGGGCGAGCACGGCGGCGGGATCGCCCGTCGGCTGCCAGTCGTGCGCGCCGGCTGTCGCGCCGTCCGGCGCGACGCGCACCTCGGCGACCCAGTTGACGAGCCGGCGGCCGTCGTGGCCGCGGATCGGGTAGGCGACGAACTTCTCGCTCCGGTTGCTGCCGGCCATGATCATCGTGCGGCCGCTGCCGAACGGCTCGGCCGCCGCGACGCCGCGCCACATGCCGATGCCCGACCAGCTCGCCGGCCCCTCGTCCGGGTGCAGCTGCGCGCGGACGGCCGAGTCGATCCCGTCCGCGGCGATGAGGACGTCGGCCTCGATCGTGCGCAGCGCGCCGGTAGCGCGCTCGCGCACCGAGGCCGCGATGCCGCCGGCATGCTGCTCGAAGCGCTCGAAGACGAGGCCGCAGGTGATGACGTCGCCCAAGCGCTCGCGGACGGCGCGCAGGAGCAGCATCTGCAGCTCGCCGCGGTGAATCGAGATCTGCGGCCAGCGGTAGCCGGCGGCGCGCCCGCGCGGCTCGCCGTGGATGCGGCTGCCGAAGCGGTCGTGGTAGACGAGCTCGCGCGTCGCGATCCCGGTGGCTTCGAGCTCCTCGCCGAGGCCCAGCTCGGTGAGCTCGCGGACGGCGTGGGGGAGGAGGTTCATGCCCGCGCCGTAGGCCTGGATGCTGCGCGCGGACTCGACGATCTCGACCTCGATCCCAGCCTCGTGCAGGCTCAGCGCCGTGGCGAGGCCGCCGATCCCGGCGCCTGCGACGAGCACGCGCATCAGCGTGCGAACCCGGTCGCGGGGAACTGCTCGTGCACGATCATCAGCGGGCGCCCGCCG
Source organism: uncultured Actinomycetes bacterium (assembly GCA_963766525.1). GTDB lineage: Bacteria > Actinomycetota > Thermoleophilia > Solirubrobacterales > Solirubrobacteraceae > CADCVQ01. Next base: position 371,166 of record CAVYAX010000052.1, on the reverse strand, counting down.
GCGTTGATGGCGTAGGTGCGCCAGCACATGAGCCCCGGCCCGAGGAGCTCGGCGGCCGCGGCCGACGCCGGCTTGATGCCGACGCTGAGCGGGACCCGGAACGTCTCGATCCGGTGCGCGCGCAGCACGAGCCCGATCGCGATGTCGCCGCCGAGCAGCGCGTCGCGGGCCGGGCGCGGGAGGCGGTGCGCGACGATCCGCGAGGCGCCGTAGAGCAGCGGCGTCCCGCTGCCGGCGCCGTGCAGCAGCACGTTGCGCTCGAGCACCTCGCCGCCCGCCCAGAGGTCGAGCTCCGCGTCGTCGTCGGCGATCGCGACCGTGTGCTGCGAGAGCGTGTGCACGGCGACGGGCTCGCCGGCGATCGCCGCCAGGGCGGCCGTGACCGTGCCGTCGGTCGTCAGGAGCAGGCGCGTCAGCGCCGGGAGCTCGGCGACGCGGGCGGCGTCTTCGGCCTCGAGCGGAGCCCACGACCCATGCCACGCGACGCCCAGGGCGCCGGCGGGGCGGATGGTGGCGACGGGCATGCGCAAACCATCGCGAACCGATCCGCGGGCCGCACTGGGGGCTGCCCCGCGTCCGGCGGTGTGGCTAGCCCCACTTCGCTCCACGTCAAATCCGGGATTTGTACGGTCGCGCGGAAGCCGTAACCCGTCGATGCTGTGGTGCATGCCAAACGCGACGGACCCCGCGCGCCGCGAGCTCACGCGCCAAGAGCGAGCGCACCTCTTTCACGCCGCCGTGGCGATCGTCGAGGCGGAGTACGCGCGCGATCTCGGGCTCGACGAGGTCGCGCGGCGCGTCGCCTGCTCACGCCGCCAGATGCAGCGCTGCTACGCCGAGATCGGCAAGACGACCTACCGCACCCACCTCATCGCGACGCGCATGAAGCGCGCGGCCGAGCTGCTCGCGACGACCGGCATGCACGTCCGCGACGTCGCCGCGGCCGTCGGCTACCGCCAGCCCGCGCAGTTCGCCAAGGCGTTTCGGCGCGAGCACGGCGTCACGCCGTCGGCGTATCGCAAGCGCTAATCGCTTCTACAGCGCGGGCTCGATCGTCCGGGCGTACGCCCGGTAGCCCGCCACGTTCGGATGAAACGACGAGGTGATCGGGTGGGCCACGCCGTGGATGAGCGGCCGGGTCGAGCAGATGCGGCCGCCGTCGAAGGCGCGGCGCACGTCGACGTAGCGAAAGCCTTCGTGCCGGCGCACCTCCGCGGCGGTCGTGCGGGCGAGCAGGTCGCTGGCCTCGTTCAGCCGGCGCTGCTCGCGGTCCTCGACCTTGCCGACGGCGAAGCACCACGGCCGCCGCGCGAACAGCCGCGGGTAGCCGGCGACGACGACCGTCGCGTCGGGCGCGCGGCGGCGGATCGCGTCGTACACGCGCCGCAGGCGGCCCGGCAGCTCGTCGCGGACGAAGCGCTCCGCGCGCGCGACGCGATCGAGGCACTTGCGGGCCGAGCCGAGCAGGCACGACGCGACGACGTCGACGAACCCGGCGTCGTTGCCGCCGATCGTGATCGTCACGAGCCGCGTATCGGCACCGAACGCGCCGAGCTGGCTGTGCAGGACGCTGCCGGTCGATGCGCCCGCGCACGCGCGAAACGACGAGACGTCGCGGCCGAGCGCGTAGACGTAGGACCGCTTGCTGCGCTGACAGGCGCCGGACTCCGCGCTGTAGGGCGGCGCGCCGACGCCCGCGGAGTACGAGTCGCCGAGCGCGACGTACCCGGTCGGCGCGGCGTCGCCGTCGCTGCAGGCGGCCGGCAGCAGCAGGCTCGCCGCGGCGGCGAGCAGCACGAGCGCGCGGCGGCCGGTGAGCGGTGCGCGGAGCAAGACTCTCGCGCCTTACCCGCGACGGCGCGCGCTCAGCCGCGCCCGCCGGCGCTCACTGCGGCGTCATGACCTGGTCCATCTCCTTCATGACCGCCGACGCCGCCTTCTCGACGTTGACCTCGCCGTGCTGCGCCGTCGGCGTCCCCGCGTTCGCGAGGTGTGGCACCTTGCCCGTTCCCAGCTCCGGCCCCTGATGGCCCGCGATCCACTGGGCGAACGACCGCTCGCGCACGCCGGGCAGCCCCTTGACGCTCGACCGGTACTGGGCGTAGGCGTCGGCGAGCAGCGGGTCCTCGCGCAGCCGCGCGTAGAACACGTCGGGGTGCGTGGCCGCGAGCTTCTTGGCGCGCGTGGCGTCCTTCGCGCCGAGGTGGGTGAACGCGGCCGACACCGGCACCGCGCTCGCGACCGAGATCAGGCCCGTCTTCGTGAGCCGCGCGATCTTCTGCTCGAAGGTCGTGTTGGCCCAGTCGGGCGCCGCGAGCATGTCGGTTAGCTCCTTGGTCATCGCGTAGCCGAACGCGGCCTTCGGCGGCGGCCCGTTGAGGATGATCTTCTGGAGGTTCTTGCGGAAGCGCTCCGCACTCGCCGTGTACACCGTCGGCGACGTGAGGAGCTTGTCGCTGAGCCCCTTGAGCCCGGCCACCGCGAGGGCGTGGGCGGCGCGTGCCACGAGCTCGCCCGGCGCGGGCAGCGCCTTGCCCTCGACCGCGTTCTGGAAGGTCTTCTCGAAGAGCTTGGCCCCCGACGTCTTCACGTAGTCCTGCGCGAACTTCGCCTGGGCCTCGGTCATCCCCTGCGCGCCGAAGATGCGGCCCTTGGCGGCGCCGGCGGGGATGGCCTCCTTGATGACGGCCTCGATCTTCAGCTCGTCGAAGCCGAACGTCGCGACCTCGGCGACGAGCGTCGAGAGGTTCTCCTTGCTGACGAGCTGGTACTCGACGCCCAGCAGGCCCTCGCGCAGGAGCATCCCGGCGGTGTATGCGCCGAGCGCGGCCGCGAGGCCGGGCAGGCCCGCCGGACCCAGCAGCGCGACGAGCAGCGAGCGCCCGGCGAAGTCGACGATCATCCCGACGCCCTCGCTGACGCTCGCCTTCACGGAGCGCACCTCGTCGAGGCGCGCGGAGAAGCGCTCGTAGCCGAGCTGCGCGAGCGCGGTGACCTCGGTCACCCCTTCGGCGTCCATGATCATCTTCAGCTCGGCGGGCTCCGCGCTCGCCTTGCGGACCCAGTGGCGAAGCCGCGTCAGCGCATCGCCGGCGACCTCTTGCGTGTCCTCGGCGGTGACGTCGTCGTAGAGCGACACGAGCGACGTCGACACGACGTCCAGCTTCCCGGTGTGGGTGGCCTTGTCGCGGCGCTCCGCCAGCGACAGCGAATCCGAGAGGCCGCTGCCCGGGACCAGGAGCTGGATGATGTCGATCATCGTCGGCGACTGCTCGAACCCCGTCGAGCGGGTTTGCAGCGCCACGCAGAAGCGGACCGTCGGGTCGGGCTGGCGCTCGCCCTCCTCGACGAGCGACCCCTTGCCGCGGGCCGCGCCGCTGGCGTCGAGGTAGCGCTGGACGTAGGCCTCGAGCACCTGTGTGCGCAGCGCGGGCTTCTTGATGCCCTTGAGGAAGTGATATGCGTTGTCGAGGGCGGCCGCCTTCGTGACGCCCGCGCCGGCGAGCGCGAACTGCAGCCGCACCGCGCCGCGCTCGGCGTGCGTCAGCTGCCGGTTGGTGAGCGCGTCGTAGGCGGGCGTGTGCTCCTCGTCGTTGAACAGCACCGCGCGCTCGGCGGTCGAGAAGGCGGGACGCGGATGGTCGCCCTTGCGCAGGTCGCGCTCGAGCTCGTCCTCGGTGCCCGCCTGCCACGCCTCGGTGGCCGCGTCGACGACCTTGCCGGGCTGCCCGCGCTTGGACGCCAGCCAGATCTTGTCGGCGAAGGTCAAGTCGCGGCGCAGCATGATGCGGGCCTCGACCTCGTCCTCGTCGCGCAGCGCCCAGCTGTCGCGAAAGCGCTTGTCGTACGTGCTGCGCTGCGCTTCCCACGCGGCGGCCTCGCGCGGGTCGCGCTTGATGCGCTTCTCCCAGGCCTTGCGCAGGTGGCCCGCCGCGGACGCGACGAGGCTCCCGTGCGCGGTGAAGATCCCGGACGCCAGCGCGATCTCGATGGTCTCCGCCTCGGCCCGCGTCGCGGCGCGGTCGCCGGCTCCCTCGTGGCCCTCGAGCGACTGGCCCTCATAGAGGCCGAGCCCCGCACGGACCTTGTGGTACTCGGCGAAGATCGTGCGCGAGGCGTCGAGGTGCACGCCGCCGAGCTCCTTCTCCATGGCCTGCTCGAGCGCGTACGTCGTGAATCCGGGCCCGCGCACGAAGCGCTGCCAGTCGTCGCGCAGCTTGTCGAACTCGTGCACGCCCTCGCGCCACGTGCGCTGGAGGATGTCCAGGGCCGTCTCGTCGTGCGCCCCGTTGATGTCGACGGTGACGAACGCGAGGTGGTCGGCCGCGGTCAGCTCGTGGTCGAGCAGCGCGAGCGCCTTGTGGCGCGCGTAGCCGCTCGTGTCGCTGACGATGTGCTCCTCGAGCGTGTCGCTCGCCGTCTTGCCGATGCCGCGAAACGCCTTGTCGTAGTGCGTCTTGAGCGTGCGCCGCTGCGGGAGCTTGCGCTCTTCGAGCAGCCGCATGAGGTCGCTGTCGCGCGTGCCGAGCGGGATCAGGGCGAGCCCCATCTGCGCCCACGGCTCGTACTCCGCGCTGGGTCCGCCGTGCAGCAGCGCCAGCGCGCGCACGAACTCCTTGTCGCGATGCTCGCCCTTGGCGTTGGCGGCGAGCAGCGCCTCGCGCAGCCCGGTGCCCTTGCGGCTGCGGTAGCTCGCGAGGATCTCGGCGATGCGATCGGCCTCGAGCATCAGCGTGTAGTGGACGGTCGCGTTCTTGTTCGTCCAGATCGCGGTGGCGAGCCCGTCGACGATGCTGTCGACGCTCTCGCACGCTCGGTCGCCCGCGAGGCGACCGCGCGCGCGAGCGTGCCGGCGAGCCCGTCGGCGACGACGCCGGTCGTCACCCGGCGCGCCGACGGGGTCGGCGTCGCGGCCGCGCGCGCGCGCTTGGCGTCGCGCGCGGCCGGCGGGACCGCCTCGGGTGATTGTTCTCGCTGTACGAGCATGTACGTCGCCGTTTTTCAGGTCCGACAATACGGCCTGCCGGCGGCTCGGAGGGGGACGGGCGAGCCGACGTCGTACCTATTTCCTCCCGCGGGTAGCCCGGATGCCCATGCGCATCGCGACGATCATCGCCATGGCGGCGACGCTGACGCTCGCGGCGTGCGGCGACGAGGACGACGGTGCCACGTCGTCGCGGCCGGAGACCTCGGGTGCGACCGTCGCGAGCGGCGCGGACCCGGCCAAGGCCGAAGCCGCGCTGCGCCGCTATCTCGCCGCCGCCGCGAGCGGCGACCGCGACGCGACCTGCGCGGCTGTCACGCCGCGCTACGCGAAGTCCGAGCCCGCCTGCGTGCAGGAGAGCCTCTCGACGCAGGAGCTCGGCGCCTGCGCGGGCGCGCCGGCGGTCGACGGCGTGGCAAACCCATCCGGGCGGATCCCGCCCGTCATCGGCAAGGGCCGGCCGAAGGCGCCGTACCTCGCCTTGCGCATCGAGGACGGGCTGCGCAGCGTCGTCTGCTGGACGAGCGCCAAGGACTTCGTCTGGATCATCGTGGCTCCCGACGCGCGGATCGACATGGTCTCGTCGGGCCTCGATGCGCTAAGCGGCTCGCCGTCGTGCTGACCGGGTCCCTGGTGCCCGTGAGGCTATGCACGAATCCCACGCCCGGCTTGAGACCCCTCACGGTCCCAGTCGTCGCGCCTTTCCGACGATCGACGCAGCCGTGATCGGCCCCCAGAACCGGCTGTCGTCAGACTCGCCGCGATTGTCACCGAGGACGTAGTAGCGACCGCGGGGGACCGTGAACGTCCGCGGGAAGTCACAGCCGTCGCGGGTGGCGCAGCGCGTGATGAAGTCCTCCTTTGGCTGGTCGCCCGTTTCGTATCACCCGCCCGTTGCGGATCGAGAGCCGGTCACCCGGGCGACCGACGATCCGCTTGACGAACTTCGGTCCTTCCAGCAGGAGCCGCCGGGCCGCGACCGCGCATGCTTGGCGAGCGGTGGGCGTCGAGCGCAGCTGTTGTCGTCGGCGCCGGCCGGGGGGTAGAAGACGACGAGGTCATCGATCTGCGGCGTGGTGCGCCGATACGCGGACTGGTCGGCGAGGATGTAGTCCCCGGCTGCAGCGCCGGCGCCATCCCGAAAGACGGGACCCGCAGCAACAACGACCTGCCGACGTGAGCATCCGACGCTAGTCGCGGATTCGCCACACGCCGTGATCCATGATTGCCGTGCCGGTGGCTCGTGGCTGCACCCCGTAGAGCTCGGTCTGGACGGTGACGCGCGCCCGTCCGGGCTTGACGCGAACCTTCGCACCGAGCTCGGCCTCGATTACGAGGGCGACTATGGGCCGGTACCCGAGGCGGGCGATGAGGAGAGCATCCGTCGCGGCGAGTCGTGACTCAGACCCGTTGTCGGCGTCGCGGCGCTGTACACGTCCTGCCGACCCTGCCCCACAGATTCGCGAAGCTTCCGTGCGTGCGGTTCCGAAGATGGATCGATCACACGGCCGCGCAGACTGAACCACCCCGAGCATCCTCCTTAGTCGAGCGCGGCTTGCTTGAGGAAGCGGGACAGGCCTACCGCAGTTTGAGGCAGCAGCCTGAAACGTCTCTTCCTTGAAGCTGACCTCGGAAACCGCCGTCCTCGAACACCTCTACCACAACTGACACTCGACGCGCTGAGGAAGGCTGCACGCGGGGCCGGCTGCCGTCTGGAAGCGGTGGCGCGATGCTCGAGCTCTTGTCCCCGGTGTACCAGATCTCACATTTCCATATTCCGATGCCGCGACCCGCACGCGGCCGACAGTCAGGTGGCATGGAAGGAGCGGCGCTGACAGACTCCCAGACAGCCCGGCCCAACTCGCCGCTATCTATCTGGCGATCGCCAGTCGATCGCGTCGCTGTGACCGCAGCAGCGCCTGACGCGAGGCCAACGAGCAGCGCAAGCAACGGTATCGCCCGTGCTCTTAAAGTCGGAGCGCGTCGCCGCGCTTCGGCATCCGACATCGTGGCGGTCACGTGTCGTATCGTGACAGACCCGTCCCCCGACCAACGCCAACGCGACAGGGTTTCTCAAGGAGCCGGAGCCCGCGGCGCTGTTGCTGTGTCTGTGACCGCACCTTCCTTGGCGATCCCCACCAGCTGGACGGATGTCGCGCTTGAAGGAAGTTGCGGCGGATCGGACGGACTGCTGGCAGGCACCGGAGCGACCGGCTCCACGGGGAAGCTGGCTACGACCATTCTCATCGGGCCGGCATCCTGCGCTTGGGCCGCGCCGAGCGTGCGCCCTTTGATCTTCACCTGAACACGGCTCACGCGTGGACCAACCTCGGTTGCCACGATCAGATCCCGTCCGTGCTGCATGGCAGCAAACGACACACCGCCCGGGCGAAGCTCTCGCGGGCCGCAGCTCATGCGGCCGGTCCCGCTCGAAATCTCGATGCGAACACACAGCCCCTCCGTGCGGGTTACGTAGGCGGTGACCTCAAACGTCGGCCCAGTGCTGAGTGTCCCTGATCCAATCTTGCGCAATGAGCCAGCGACAGGCTCAGGTGGCCCGACCGTCGAGTGCTCATCCTCTGGCGAATCAAAACCTGGTCCAAGTGCGGCAGTCGCGCCGCCAGCCAACAACAGGACGAGAAGGCAAACTACAGCACCGGTTGGAACAGGCCGGCTCATCGGAAGCACTCCGCGCCCCGATGGTAATGCCAGTCGACGTGGTAAGGCGATGAGTGGCCCGAATTCCAGCCATACTTGTTGCACTGCTCAATCCCGCCGTTCGCCCAGAAAACCTGGTAGTTCCCGGTGGCGCACTCACCGGTGATAAAGATCCACGAGGAACCGGTCCAGTGATAGATGCCGCTGCAGATGTTCGACCACGCAAGACTACCAGGAGGCGCCTGCCACAGGATTTCGGTGCGGACCTGCGATTCTTCATTGCTGGTGCCGTGATAGTGCCTACTCACCGTGTGATATCCGGCGGCGGCGACGGTGGCCATGACCAGGAACATCAATGCCCCGAGTACGCAGGTGATCCGCGCGGCACCAGGGCGTCGGTGCCGTGGAAATCCAGTTGAAGAGGCGGTGCTCTTGAGCCGAGGCAAGGTGGGAGTGGTGGGTGCTCGGACTGAGGAAGCGGAGCACTTGTGTACCACACACACGCGACGTGAGCAAGCGATTAGATGCTTCGTCCATCGTCGTCGCGCCGACACGCGACGGTCGACGGTCACAGTCACAGTTGACATGAGATATGGCGCACAGCCAAATTTGCTGCCTTCCGGTAGTTGTCGCCTACTCGCGGGCAACCGGTTCCGCAACCGAGTAGATGGGCGCGATGGGGCTGACAGGCGCCCAAGGCTCACGGCAGCGAGTTCGCCGCTCGTACCTGGACCTCATCGACGGACCGTGCGGGCCCGGCTATTGCGCGGCGGCCTTTTTGCGGGAACCCGCGTAGGACCAGACCGCGAGAGCCGCTTCGAGATGATCGATCCCGATCTCGACGGCACAGTCGAGCAGTGCGTAGATGAGCGCCAGGCGTCAGACGTGCGCCTCGGCTCGGGCAGTTGATGCGCCGAGCATGCCGGCCTGGCCACGCGAGAGGTCGCCGTAGACCGCGATCCAGCGTTCGGCGGCACGGTCGCTGAACGCGAGGCGTTGCGAGGCGCGGGCGTGGTCGCGCGCGTCAACGAGGCCACGACGGGACCCGCCGCGAGGTCGTTGCCGCCTATGCGGACGCCGAAAAGGGAGTTCCTCGCTGCGGCGGACGGCGACGGCGAGGAAGCGATTGACGAAGCGGTTCGCGAGCTCGGTCGCGTTGAGGTAGCGCAGGGGTTCGTCCTTGGTATGTGCCCGACGATCCCGATGTGGGCGCCCGTCGCTCGTAGCGGCGACGCGCGGACGGGCGTCTGCAGTCGCTTGCCCTCCCACCCGTTGCGGACGACGGGCGAGAGCGTGTTGCCTTCGCGTGAGAGCACCTTCATCACCCGGGCGGACTCGGGCTCGAGCACGAGCAGGCGCTTGTCCTGATCGACGCCGTCGTCGGTCTCGACGTCGCGAACCTCGGCGATGAGGCCTCCCCGGAGCTCGTCCCCGACACGATGCGCTCCTCGACGAGCTCAGGGTCGGCGTGGCCCAGCACCGTCTCGACGTGATCCCAGGACGAGCCCTTGCGGCCCTTGCCTGGCGGCCCGACCAGGACGAGCGCGTGTAGCACCCACGTCCCGCGCAGCTCGTCAACCACGGAAAGTGGCCTGAGTGCCGCGCCCACATCCGAACCGAGATGCGTTGTAAGGGCCGCCGTCGTGGTGTCCGGATCGGAGACCTCAGCGCGCACGTACGAAAGGTGCTTTGACAGTCCACCGAAAGGTGGATCGAGCGGCGACGGCTGCGGCCCGGCGTGACGCACGCCCGGTGCGAGCACCAGGTAGGTCAGTGCAGGGAGCGAGCGTAGGAAACCAAGATCGACCCTGATCGGCACTAGTGCAGCGTTCCTGAAGTGCCTTGTTGTTTGGCTGGTCTTCGTGAGGATGTCGTCGGCGGTCTTGGTCCAGACGAACGGCTGCGCGCGCTCGTTGTAGCCCTCGATGAACATCTCGATCGCCGCGATCAGCTCGGGAACGTCGTGGTAGACGCCGCGGCGGACCTGCTGTTTGGTCAGGATCGAGAACCAGATCTCGACCATATTCATCCACGATGCGCTCGTGGGCGTGAAGTGAAAGTGCACGCGCTTGTGGCGCTGGAGCCATCGCGTTGACCTCGGGGTGGAGTGCGTTGAGGAGTTGTCGAGCACGACGTGCAGCGGGCGGCGCGGGTAGGCGCGCACGATCTGGTTGAGGAACGCCAGGAACTCTTGGTGGCGATGCTGCGGGTAGCAGGCGCCGGTGACCTCGCCGGTCGCGATCTCCAGCGCCGCGTACAGCGACGTGGTCCCGTTGCGCTTGTAGTCGTGGGTCATCCGCGCGGCCTTGCCTGGCTTCATCGGCAGCGTCGGCTGGGTGCGATCCAGCGCCTGGATCTGCGTCTTCTCATCGATGCAGAGCACCAGCGCGCCCTTCGGCGGGTCCATGTAGAGCCCGACGCGTCGACGATCTTCTCGGTCAGCTGCGGGTCCTCTCGTGGAGGCCGCCGACGCTTGGCGCGACAGGTCACTGTGCCGGTCGAGGGTCCTTGGGTGGCGACCAACATCGGGAACGGTTGCGGGCGAAGGTACGGCGGACGGGCGACGCGGCGCCTACTTGCCGATGCCGAACAGGACCCCGGCGGCCGAGACGAGGAGCGGCGTCGCGAGCGCGAGGCCGGTCTTGATCGACTTCGTGCCGACGATGTCGAGCTCCAGGAGCGTGTCGAGGGCCTTGCGATCGGCGCACCAGTCGACCCACGACCTCGCCGTCGCCGCATCCGCCGCCCGAGCAGCCGGAGCAGCGGTCGGGAGCGGCTGCAAGCGGTTGCGAAGCTCCGTCCCCACTTCGCGCAAGTCGCGGTACGCGGGGCCGTACGCGAACGCGAGCAAGACCGAGTAGGTCGCGCCGAAGTAGATGAAGTACGCGGTCGGGAACTCCTCGGCGGAGACGCCGGTGGCGACGATGGCGCCGCGCAGCGCCGCGCCGCCGACGAGCAGCATCAGGAGGACCGCGGCGGTCGCGTTGAGGAGGTCGTGCAGGCGGCTGCGCAGTTGCAGGTACGCTTCCAACTGGAGTTCCGGTGGCTCGTCGAGAATGCGCCGCGACGCGGCGCCGACGGTGGCCATGCTGATCGTCGCGAGCGCCAGCACGGCCAATCCGAAGAGCGCGAGCGGCGTGCGGAACAGCCAGTCGTCCGAGAGCGGGTAGTCCGGGACGAGCAACAGCGTGGGGACCGCGCCGACGCCGCCGAGCAGCCCGACGAGCACGGTCCACGTGCGGATCGACGGCGGCGTGCGCTCGCCGAGCGCGTAGGTCTTGCGCAGCTTGCGCAGCGAGCGCAGCAGGAACATCGCGACGCCGGCCCACAGCGCGCTCTGGACGACGAGCGCCAGCTCCCAGATCACCGACTGCTTCTCGCGGAGAAAGCCCGCGTTCTCCTCGCTCCACAGCGCGAGCCCCCCGAGCATCCCCACCGTCGCCGCGACGGCGGCGAACACGGCGAGCGCGACGTTCGACGAGCTGTCCTCGCTCGGAGCCGGCTCGTCCATGCCTAGCCCGTCCCGCGGGCCGCCCGGTCGCAGGCGATCTCGTCGAGGTCCTCGCCGAGCATCGCCAGCGGCAGCGAGTCATCGCCTGCGAGCGTGCGCGCCAGCGCGTCGTGCTTGCCGGCGCCGGTGACGAGCAGCTGGGTGAAGCGCGCCCGGCGCAGGACCGGCAGCGTCAGCGTCACCCGCTCGGGCGGCGGCTTGGGCGACCCGCGCACCGGCGCGACCGGCGGCTCGGTCACCGCCAGCACCGGGTGGCCGGGAAACAGCGAGCAGGTGTGACCGTCGGGGCCCATCCCGAGCAGGACGACGTCGAAGACCGCGTCGGGCACGTCGCGAGCGACGTCGAGCCCGTAGCGCCAGGCCGCGTCCTCGGGGATCCGCGGCGCGGGCACCGCGTGCAGCACGGGGGGCTCCGCGCGCTCGTTCGCGAGCAGCGACTCGCGGATCATCTGCGCGTTGGACTCCGGGTCGCCGTCGGGCACGCAGCGCTCGTCGCCGAGCCACAGGTGCACGTGCTTCCACGAGCCCTCGACCTGCGCGAGCAGCTCGTACGCGCGCTTCGGCGTGCCGCCGCCCGCAAGCGCGATGTGGATCGGCTCGCCCGCGTCGCGCGCCGCGGCGATGCGGCGCGCGAGGTCGTCGGCGGCATGGCGCGCGACGGCCTCGGCGTCGTCGAGGACGAGCACGCGCGTCACGGCAGCATCTTGCGCGCGGCGGCCAGCGCCGGGGGGTAACAGGGGTCGGGCAGCAGCGCGTGGCGGATCCCCTCGCCGAGGATCCCGCCCTCGCCACGCGAGGCGCCGAGCACCGTCCACGTCCGCTCTTCGCCCTTGCGCTCGCGACGGCGCGCGGTCAGCCCGCCCTCGCCGCGCTCGAGCGCGAGCTCCGAGCCGAGGTCCGAGCGAATCTCGAGGCCGTCGAGTCCCGGGACGTGCATGCGCATGATCGGCTCCAGGCGCAGCTCGACCTCCCCGCGGCGCTCGCGCGCCCGGCCGCGCCACAGGTGCCCGTCACGGTTGAGCTGCTCGGAGCGCCAGCCGAGGCGGTCCGCCAGCCAGCCGAGGACGAGCACGCCGGACACGCGCGAGTCCGGGGCATGGCGGACCGACACCTTCGCCAGCGCGTCGAGCTCGCCGAAGCGGTCGGCCGGGTCGTAGTGCGCGGCCACGCGCTCGCGCCACGGCCCCACGCGCAGCCACGCGAGGTCGACGACGTTGACGTGCTGCGCGAGGAACACCGCCCGGTCGAGCGCCGTGCGGGTCTCCGGCTGACCGGCCGAGTCCATCAGCACGGACTGCGCGACGGGTCGCGAGCCGCCGGACGGCACGACGAGCGAGTCGACGGCCTCGTCGTGGCCGTGCGGCGCCCAGACGACCGTCGAGAGGTCGGTGACGATCAGCGGGTCGACGATCCGCGTCAGCTGGCGCAGGTGGCGCTCGCCGACCGACACGACCACCGTCTCGCGCATGAGCGAGAACTCGCCCGGCCGCGGGTCCGCCGTCGTGTTGACCGTCGCACGAGCGTCGATCGTCTCGCGCCCGGGCTCGACGGAGCAGATGACGGTGCGCGACGCGTGGTAGCGGCCGACGCGGCGCAAGCGGTTGGCGATCTCGCCGCTGAACTGCGCGTCGACGATCGTGACCATGTTCAGCGCACGCGCGGCGACGAAGCCCTCGTTCTCGTGGTGGCGCTGGGCGACGAGGTCGCGCAGCGCCGCCTCGATCGCCGACGGCGTCGTGTCCTGCGCGCTCCAGACGGCGTCGGTGACGGCGGGCGAGCTCAGATCATCCTCCAGCCGAGATCGCCCGGCAGCAGCGAATCGGCCTCCGCCGGGCCCTGGGAGCCGGCCTCGTACTGCGGCAGCGGCCCCGGCATCTTCTCCCAGGCCGCGACGATCGGATCGATCAGGCGCCACTGCGCCTCGACCTCGTCGTTGCGGGTGAAGAGCGTCGCGTCGCCGCGCATCGCGTCGAGGATCAGCCGCTCGTACGCCTCGGGCGACTGCGACAAAAACGCCGATCCGTAGAGGAACTCCATCTGGACGGGGCGGATCGCCATCCGCGTGCCGGGGATCTTCGCCCCGATCGACAGCGACACGCCCTCGTTGGGCTGCACGGTCAACACGAGCACGTTCGGCCGCACGCCGATCGACCCGCCTTCGCGGAACGCGAGGTGCGGCACGGGCTTCAGCGTGACCGCGATCTCGGTGACCTTGCGCGCGAGGCGCTTGCCCGTGCGCAGGACCATCGGCACGCCGGCCCAGCGCCAGTTGTCGACCTCCAGGCGCAGCGCCGCGTACGTCTCGGTCGTCGAGTCGTCGGGCACCCCCTCCTCCTCGAGGTAGCCGGGCACCTCGACGCCGGCGACGTTGCCGCGCGTGTACTGCGCGCGGACCGCCATCTGCGGCACCTCGTCCTCGGTCGGCGGGTGGATCGCGCGCAGGACCTTGACCTTCTCGTCGCGCACCTCGTCGGCGGAGAAGTCGACGGGCGGCTCCATGCACAGCAGCGTCAGCAGCTGGAGCATGTGGTTCTGGACGAGGTCGCGCAGCGCGCCGGCCTTGTCGTAGTAGCCGGCGCGCGAGCCGATGCCGATGTCCTCGGCGGCCGTGATCTCGACGTGGTCGATGTAGTTGCGGTTCCACAGCGGCTCGAACATGCCGTTGGCGAAGCGCAGCGCCAGCACGTTCTGGACGGTCTCCTTGCCGAGGTAGTGGTCGATGCGGAAGACCTGGCGCTCCTCGAACACCGACAGCACGATCTCGTTGAGCTCGCGCGCCTCGTGCAGGCGCGTGCCGAACGGCTTCTCGATGATCACGCGGACCTCGGCGCCCTCCTTGCTGTCGAGGCCGTGGGCGCCGAGCGCCTTGACGATCACGGGGAAGAAGCCGGGCGCCGTCGAGAGATAGAAGCAGTGGTTCAGCGCGCGACCGGCCTCGCCGTCGAGCTCGGTCAGGACGCGCTCGAGCCCCTCGTACACGCGGTCCTCGTCGAACGAGCCGCCGACGTAGCGCGCGCGCTCGAAGAGCTTCGCCAAGACGTTCTCGTCGGGCGTGCGGCGCGAGAACTCGCGCACGGCCGCGACGGCCGTCTCGCGGAACTCCTCGTCGGACAGCTCCGAGCGCGCGTTGCCGACGAGCGCGAAGTGCTCGGGCAGGGCGCCCTCGTGGGCGAGGTTGTAGAGCGCGGGCAACAGCTTGCGGCGCGCGAGGTCGCCGGTGGCGCCGAAGATCACGAGCGCGGTCGCATGGACCGGCTGGCGCTCGAGCGCCTCGGCGAGCGGGTTGGTCCGCTCCTCCGGGCGGGCGGCGGCCGGCGTCGTCATCCGTCGGCCGACTTCTTCGTCGCGTGGCCGCCGAACTGGGCGCGCAGCGCGGCGAGCATGCGATGCGTGAAGTCGCCGTTGCCGCGGCTGTAGAAGCGCGCGTACAGCGACGCGGTGATGACCGGCGTCGGGACGTCCTTGTCCATCGCGTCCTCGATCGTCCAGCGGCCCTCGCCGGAGTCGGCCGTGTAGCCGCTGAGCTGCTTGAGGTCGTCGCCCTCCAGCTCGAACGCCCGCGCGGCCAGCTCGCAGAGCCACGACCGCACGACCGACCCCTGGTTCCAGAGGTGCGCGATCTTCGCGTTGTCGAGCTCGTACTCGGACTTGTCGAAGAGGTCGAAGCCCTCGGCGTACGCCTGCATGAGGCCGTACTCGATGCCGTTGTGGACCATCTTCACGTAGTGGCCGGCGCCCGACGGGCCGAAGTGCCCCCAGCCGCGCGGCCCGATCGCCTCGCGGCTGAGCTCGTTGGTCTCGGGCGCGAGGACGTCGAGGAACGGCGCGAGGCGCTGCACCGCCGGGTCGGGCCCGCCGACCATCATGCAGTAGCCGACCTCGAGCCCCCAGACGCCGCCGCTCGTGCCGACGTCGACGTAGTGCAGGCCCTGCTGTTCGAGCGTGGCGGCGCGGGCCTTGTCGTCGGTCCACTTCGAGTTGCCGCCGTCGACGATCGTGTCGTCGGCGTCCATGAGCGAGGCGAGCTCGTCGACCGTGCTCTGGGTGGGCGCGCCCGCGGGGACCATGATCCACACGGTCCGCGGCGCGTCGAGCTTGCCGACGAGGTCCGCGAGGTCGGTCGCCCCGCGCGCGCCTGTCGCCCCGGCGATCTTGTCCACGACGCCCGGGTCGCGGTCATACGCGACGACGTCGTGATCGGAGTCGCGCTTGATCCGCGTGACCATGTTGCCGCCCATGCGACCGAGCCCGACGAAGCCGATCTGTGCCACAGCGCTCTCCGTGTCTGAAGGATCCCGAGGATTCGCAGCATAGGCCGGGACGCAGTCCCCGCACATTGTCCAGATGTGACATACCCGGACGGCTCGGATTGGCCGCAGGTTCGCGCGAACCCGGCTGCGTGCGCGGTGGCGCATGCGCGCCGCGACCATCGCCGCCAGCTCGTCGAGCAGCACGGGGCGCGTGCGCAGGAGCGGCTCGTACTGGTGGCGGCCGATCTCGACGACCGCCGCGCCGAACGCCGTTACCTGGACTCAGTCGCCACGGTTCCGCCCGAGCCCGTGCTGACACCCGGAACTGCCTCCGAGCCCCGGCAGTCGCCCGAGTTCCCGCCTTCACCACCACAACCGACCGCATCGCGACCTCACTCACCGGCCGCCGGCCTTGCGTTGGGCCGCGTACGCAGTCACTGGGCGGCAGAATGCTTCCCCTCCGGGAGAGGACGCCTCGAAGCATTTCTCGACAAACGTAATCCACCGGCAGAGCGTCCTCGGGCGGAGCGGCTCGCCAGGGCCACCCCGCGGTGCAGCCGGACCTGCCGGGCGGGGTGCGCGGCGCGCAGCTCGCACGCGCCGTCGCGGCCCGCGCGTCGGCGGACCGCCCAGCCGCGGGCTCGCCCACGCTCTTGCGCAAGCCGATCGCGGAACCGCTCCCCGTCGCCGAGCACCTCGCGTTCTGGCAGGTCATGCTCATGCCGCCGTCCGCGGCGTCCGAGCCGCCGGAGCGGGACATGCTGATGAAGCAGGCCCGCGCGGGCGGACACCGCGCGCTGTGGGAGATGCGCCTTGCGCTCGTCTGGGGCGGCGTCGCCGACCCGAGCCACGGCCGCTGGGAGTGGCGGCAGGCGTCGCCCGGCGAGCGCATCGGGGTGCTCCAGCGCGAAGCTGCGGCCGTGCGCGGGCGGCTGGCGCCCGCGGAGCGAGAGCAGTTCAACAGTGCTGTCGAAGCCGCGCGCGCGCACATCTTCGACGTCGGTGTCGCCCAGCGCTTGGACGCCACGCCCGACGACGAGGTCTACGAGATACCCGACTTCGAGCTCGAGGAGCTGCGCGCCATCGTCAAGGCGGCACTCGACACCGTCAAGAAGCTCGACGGGGTGACGACGGCGCGGTGGACCTTCACGGATGCCACGCGGTACACGCCCGAGCATGCCCGGTTCTGGCGTCTCGCAAAGGACTTGCACCCGGACAACCGGTATATCCAGTGGGGCGCCGCGAACGGCGGCAAATACTTGCCGAACGTCCTATACGTCGTCGCTGGGGTGCTGGCCACCGCCGACTTGGCGCTCAAGATCGGCGATCAGAAGGCGCGCTCGAAGATCTTCCATACGCTAGGCGAGAAGCACGACCCGAGCCTCCGCGGCGCCGCGCACGACCTCTTCCCGATCGTGCAAGGCGCCCAGTCCATCGCAACCCTCGCGGGCGGCATCGCGATCGCCAAGTTGATCTGGCAGGGCAAGGGGACGGAGGCCTTGCAGTTCCTCCAGGCCTTCACAGCTGCGGCGCCGAAGACCAAGGGCACGACGGTGGAGCTGGCGAGGGCCAACTTCGCGACGACGAAGGGATTGCGGATCCCGTTGCGCACGCTGAGCTTCGTGACCTCGCTGCTGCAGCTCACGCATGGGGTCATCACGCTCCTGTCGTCCTCGTCGACCGACAGCGAGCGACTCGAGGCCGCATGGGAGACGTGATCGGCGCGTCGGGCCTCGCCGGGGCGGGCGCAACGGGCTTCAACATCGCGTGGCTCGCCGAGATCGCCGGTCCGGCGACCCTCGTGCTGCTCGGCGTCGGCGCCGGGGTGCAGCTCGGGCGAAGGTTGGCGCGCGAGGACGAGCTCGACGAGACGCTGACGTTCGTGACGATGCTCCTGACCTTCCTGCAGCAGGCGTCCGTCGGCGTCGGAGTGCGCGCGAACGAGCTGGACGAGACGCTGCGCTTCAAGCGGCAAGCCGAGTCCGACTCGTCGCCCGCGGGCCCCGAGGTCGCGGCGGCCACCCAGCGACGCGCCGAGCACCAGGCAGCGGCGCTGCGCGAAGGGATGCTGTTCGTGCTGCTCCAGCTCGAGGAGCCGAAGCTCCACGCGCCGATGAACATCAGGGATCCGTTCGCGGACATCAAGCGCCAACTGGATGCGGCGAGCGCGCCGATCGAGGTGCTCGCGGCAGCCGCAAACTTCCTCGACCGTGTGCGCGACCTGCTCGGCCATTTGGAACGCACGGTCGCGCGGTCGCTTCAAGAGCTCGATGCGAAGCGCAAGAAGGAGGTGTGGGCCTGGGACTTCCCGATCGGGGTGCTGCTGCTCGGTCTGCACGACGACCGCGTGGTGACGAAGAAGGCGGCTTGGCACGAGAAGCCGCCCGCAACTGTCGGCGTCGAGGTCGTCCCCGGCGAGGTCAAGGTGCTGAACGCTCGCGAGAGCCGGCGCGACCGCGGCCACAAGTCTTCAGCCCTCGCTCGATAGCAGCCGCGGTTGGCATCCGCCGCCGCGCCCGGGACGCTTCCCGCATGACCGCCTTCACGTTCTACGACGTCGTCCTGTCCATCCACATCCTCGCCGTCGTGATCGCGTTCGGCGTGGTGTTCGCCTACCCCGTCATCGATGCGCTGCTGAAGGCGTCGGGCGTGCAGCTCGTCGCGCTGCACCGCCTGCACGTCGCGCTCGCGACGCGCCTCGTTCAGCCGGCGATGACCGTCGTGCTGCTCGCCGGCCTGTACCTCGCCCTCGATCGCTGGAGCCTCGGCGACCCCTGGATCAGCGCGACGTTCGCGATCCTCATCATCCTGTTCGGGCTCACGGGCGCGGTGCTCGTCCCGACCGACAAGCGCCTCGCCGAGCTCGCCGAGCGCGATGCGAAGGCCGGCGGCCAGCCGAGCGCCGACTACGTCGCAGAGCAGCGCAAGGCGGACATCGTCGGCTCGATCGCGCTGCTGCTCGTCGTCGTCGCGATCTTCCTCATGACGGCGAAGCCGGGGATGTGACCGTGGAGCGCCTCGACGGGCTCGACGATCGCGCGCTCGTCCTGGACGACGGCTGGCTGAACTGCATGCGCTTCGGCGCGAGCCAGCACCGCTTTCGCGTGTCGGATCTCGGCGACACCGAGATCGTCCGCGACGACAAGAAGAAGCGCTTCGGCAAGGGCGGCGAGGAGCGCATCCGCGTGCGCTTCGGCGGGATCGCGACGGCGATCTGGGTGCCGGCGTCCGAGGAGGCCGCGGCGCGCAGCTTCGCGGACGCCGTCGACGCCGCCCGCTGACCCCCGAGCGCCGGCGGGGGCGCGCCGCACCCCCAAACGCCTGTAGGCCCCATGGTCGCCGCGCCGCTGCGGTCGCAGACTTGATGTACCGCAACCGGAGGGCCGGATCCATGAAGAAGCTGCTGCTCGTGCTCGTCGTGCTGGTGGCCGTCGCCGGTGCCGCTCTCGTGATCTTGAACCTCACGCAAGCCCGGACGAGCGTCGAGACCCACACGATCGCCGGCTCCGTGCGCGAGATCGTCGTGACGTCCGACAGCGGCGACGTCGAGCTCGTGCCCGCGGACGGCAGCGTGATCGTGCGCGAGACGCAGCACTACGTCTTCGACAAGCCCAAGCTCGACGAGGATCTCGCCAACGGCGTGCTGACGCTCAACACCCGCTGCAAGGGGTTCGCCTTCAACTGCTCGACGGACCTGCGGATCACGGTCCCGGCGGGCGTGAAGATCTCCGTCGACGCCGACTCGGGCGACGTCGAGGGCCGGCGCGTCGCGCTGCGCGACCCGCACATCGAGAGCGACTCCGGCGACGTCTCGCTTGAGCTCGCCGGCCGCCAGGCGCTCGTGTTCGCGCACACGGACTCCGGCAGCGTCGAGGTGTCGGCCGCCGCCGCTCTGGCGATCGACGCCGAGACCGACTCGGGCGACGTCGAGATCGACGCCGGCGGCACGCCGCGGCGGATCGTGGCGCACACGGACTCCGGCGACGTCGACGTCACGGTGCCGCGCGGGGAGTACGCCATCGCGGCCAGGACGGACTCCGGCGAGGTCGACGTCGACGCGGGCATCAGCCGCAACGACCGCGCGCCGCAGTCGATCGACGCCGAGACGGACTCGGGCGACGTCAGCCTGCGCGCGCGCTAGAGAGGTCTGCGACGTGCTCGTCGCCGACGCGGGAGTCGGCCTCGCAGTTCGTGCGGGCCGTTGACGGGGCCCGCACCGTGGCGTTCGAGCGTGAGGATGTCTCGATCGATCGCCTACGTGCGCGACGCGGCAGGCTCGCTCACCTGCGCAGGCGCACCGTGGCACGCGAGACGGTCGCGCGGTCACGGGCGACGATCGTGAGCCTGCGCGCCGCGCGCAGGGCGCGCCCGCGAGCGCGCGCGGGACGCAGGCGCAGGGTTCGCGGGCGTTCCCGCGCGCACCGCGACGGTCTTCGTGGTCAGCGCACCGGAGGCGCTTTGCAGCCTGACGCGGACGCGACCGGAGCGACCCGAGCGAAGGACGACGGGCAGCCCCCGTCGTGCGACGTCGCCGCGCCGGGCGCTGGCGGCGACGGTGACGGCGAGCGCGAGCTCTCGCGGCTGTCGCGCCGTCGCGGCCGCCAGCAGTGGCGGCGTCGAGATGCCGCCCGCCAGCGGGAGGCCGGGCAGCGGCCGGATCGGTCGCGGTACGCCGATCGCCGGCAGCACGGGTCCGGGCCCTGTCGGCCACGGGTTCTCGGCGGGCAGGTCGCTCGGACGCGGGTCGGTGCCCCAGGGGTCCGGTGAGGAGTCCAGTGGCAGCGGGGAAAGGCCGACGCGGACCTCGTAGTAGCACGTCATCGTCACCGAGTTGCCGGGCGCGTGGCTGTTCTGGGTGACCTTGAGGCCGACGCGGTGCACGCCGGCGCCGGCGAACGTCGTGCTGGCGTGGCGGTCGCTTCCGGTCGCGGTTTCGAACGTGCCGTCGCCGTCGAGATCCCACGAGAACTCGACGCTCGCCGCGTCGGGGTCGTTGGCCCCGGCGGCGTCGAACTCCACGAGCTGGCCGGGCTGCGGGTTGGCCGTCCAGGTCAGCCAGGGCTCGCGGGCCGAGCACGGGTCGGGCCCGAACGCGATCGAGGCGATGTCGCGGCTGAGCATGAGCGTCGAGCGGCCCTTGAGGAAATTGGGCTGCGCCCACAGCAGCGCGGCGTCCCCGAGCGCGTCCACGCCGGCGAGCAGGGGGTAGACGCCGGGGTTCGGGCAGGTCACGGCGTGGCGGGCCTGGCCGTACTGCCCGGCGATCGAGCGGCGCACGACCCGTGCCTCGTAGGTGTCCCAGTCCACGAAGAAGAACAACGCGTTGCCGAGCGGGTCGGCAGCGACCGCGACGGGGTCGGAGGCCAGGTCGTCGATGACGCGCTCGGCGCGGCCGAAGGTCCCGGTGACCGTGCTGCCGACGATCGCCTTGATGCCGCCGCCGGCGCCACCGCCGCCGTCGCGCGGGATCATCTCGGCGAACGCCACGATGGCCTGACCGGAAGCACTCAGCGCGACCGGCGCTCCCGCGTAGGCCGAGGCCGAGCCGTCGAGCGTGACCGCGGCGCCGAACGGGGCGCCCGCAGGCTTGACGGCGGCACGGATCGGGCCGGCGAAGTTGCCGTCTCTCAGGTCCAGCCACGTGACCACGCCACGGCCGAGGGCATCCATCGCCAGCGATGGCGCGCCTGCCTCGGCGTCGTCCGCTGTAAGCCTTCGTGTCGGTGTGATCTCGCCGGTGACCGACTCGGTTGCGACGCCCGCGCGGGTGCCGGTCGCGGGTGTCCATCCATACCACGAGTAGGCGGCCTCCCCGGTTTCGCTCATCCGCGCGTCCAAGCGCCAGACGTTGAGACCGAGCGGTGTCGTGACGGCGACCGGCTCACTCCATACGCCGTCGATCGAGCGGCGGACGCGCAGGACTTGGCCGCCGCTGACGTAGACGACCACGAGCTCGCCGAGCGCGTTGCCCGCAATCGCCGCGCCGGGCTGGTTGTAGAAGCTGGCGGTATGGGCGACGACCTGCGGGGCGTCGAAATCGCCGAGGGCGTTCGACGTGGCCACGAGCACGTCCTCGCCAGGGCTGCCGGGTGTCGTCGAGCCGACCCACGCGACCGCCGAGCCGCGCAGCGCGCCGGCCGACGTCACGGTCGGATAGTTGTAGCCGCCGCCGAGGACCCGGGGCTCGCCCGGTGCTCCGACCTTCGGGGCGATCCGAGCGGCCACGGTCCGGTCTTCCAGCCACGCGACGCTCGCGTCGCCCAGCGCCGTGAACGCCGCGGCCCTGACGGGCTTGCCGATCCAGGCGTCCGCCACGGGGTCCGACAGCACCGTGGGGGGCTGCCATGAGCGGGCCGCGTCAGCGGCCGGCGGCGCGGCCATTCCGAGCGAAACCGCCACGAGGGCGGTCAAGCGTGCCCAACGTGGACGGCGGGAGCCGAGCGGCATGCCAGACGGGCATCGGCGCTAAGGGCAGCCAGCTTGAGCACCCGGCCCACCGAGCCTGGCGTCCGCCGGGCTCGGTGGGTGACGACAGGCGGCGAGCTCACTTCGTCAGGCGGATGATGCCGTCTACGTACTCCGACGTGCACGTCGGGAACGTCCACGGGTCCGGCGGCGTGGTGCAGATCTGGTAGGAGACCTGCGCGCTCGCCTTGCCGGCCTTGAACGGGCTGCTCCCGCCGATCGGGAACGGGCCGCCCGAGCTCGCGACGTCGATCGAGTACGCCTGCGGCGAGCCCGTGCAGCTGACCTGCGCCGACCCGTAGCCGCTGCCGCCCTTGGCCTGCGAGATCTGCCCGCTGAGGAACGTGCTCGAGCCCGGGGCGCACGTGATCGTGCCGCCGAGCGTCGCGTGCAGATGCCCTGGCGACAGCGGGGCGGTGTCGTTGAGCGTGAGGTCGCCGGTCGCGGCGGCGGCCGTGCCGGCCAGCGCGCCGGTCATGATCACTGCGAGGACAGCCGTGCGCCTCCGGGCGCCGGTGAGAGCCTGCAACATGGTGATGCTCCTTGCGTTTTTGAGTGAGTGATGGCGAGAAGCCCGGCGCCGGGGTTCGCCTGCAAAGCGGATATCCGGTTATGACAACGGCCGCCGACCGCGAAGGTTGCAGTTAATGGCAGCGGATCGGCCAGACGTCCACGGCCGACGAGAGGGCGAGCGCTAGCGCGGGCCGACCCGCTCGCATCCGGCGAGCCGGTCGATGCCGTCGGCGGTCACGCGGTCGCGCCCGGCCCCGCACTTCACCGTGTCGCGCTCGCCGTCGCGCACCGCGACGGTGTCGTCCCCCGGCCCGCCGCTGATGCTGTCGTCCGATTCGCGGCCGCCGGCGAGCGTGTCGTCGCCTGGCCCGCCGACGAGGTTGGCGGTGGCGCGCAGCGGCGCGCGCAGCACGTCGTCGCCGGCGCCGCCGTCGGCGTCGACCATGCCGCCCGTGTCGCCGGCGGGGGCCTCTACGATCGTGTCGTCCCCGTCGCCGGGCGAGGCGAAGATCGGGCCGGCCAGGTCGCCCCCCACCGTGATGTCGACGTCGCGATCGCCGCGATCGCGCGGGTTGAGGTTCAGCCCCGGGTTCGCCCCGCCGGGACCCCAGTGCCACGTGTCGTCGCCGTCGGAGCCCAGCACGTCGACCGAGCCCTCCGGGACGCTCACCCGGATCTCGATCTCCGGCGCCCCCTCGGCCTCGGCCGTCGCGCCCGGCGCGAACGGACCGCCGCTGAGGTCCACGTCGGCGAACGAGAGCCCGACGATCGTAAGGCGGATGGTGTCGGTGTTGCGCACCGTGGCCTGCGCCCCCGAGCAGTCCGCATCCGACCCGTCCTGGTCGCGCACCGTGATCCGCTGGCCGTCGCGCCGCACCTCGGCGATCGCCCCGCCGTCGTCCTCGTCACCCTCGACCGTGACGGTCAGGACCCGCCCGGGCGCCGCCGCGTAGGAGCAGCGCAGGTCGGTCCCGCCGCCCCGGGGGAGGACGTCGCGGACGAACAGGACCGCCACGACCACCGTGAACCCGACGCGCCACGCCCACATCGCGGCGTTGCCGAGCGTGGTTCGCGTGGAGCGGCTCAACCGCTTGCCAGCAGGCCCTTCACCCGCGCCGTCAGCGCGTCGATCGCGTCGGCCGGGTGCGCGTCGCCGTCGAGGCGCAGCTTCTCCGCGGGCAAGTCGTGCGCGCGGAGCGTCGCGAGGTCGCCGAAGGCCTGGGCGTTCTTCAGCGTGCCAAACGTGAACGGCCGGCTCGGGATCTCCACGTCCTCCGGCCCGTCGTGGACGAGCACGAGGAAGCGCCCCTCCTTCGGGCCGCCCTTGTGGAACTGGCCCGTCGAGTGCAGGTAACGCGGGCCATAGCCGAATGTCGTCGTGGCCTTCGTGGCGGCGCGGATCGCCTCGCGCAGCTCGGCGACGGCCTTGTCGACCCGCACGCACGGCGCGATGTATCCGAGCAGCGCCACGTACGCGGGCGGCTCGGCGGTGAGCAGCGCGCGCAGCGCGTCGTCGTCGGCGTCGCCGGGCTCGGTGAGCGAGCCGCCCTCGCCGATGCCGTCGAGCACGCTCGCGGTCGCGTCCTTGGCCTCCTGGACGTTGGGCTGGTCGAACGGGTTGATGCCCAGCGCCCACCCGGCGACCGCCGTCGCGAACTCGGCGAAGAAGAAGATCCGCCCGAGGTCCTCGGGGCCGCCGGCCGACAGCGTCACGGTCGGCTGGTCGGCATCGGCCAGCGCGCGGACGGCCTCGTCCAGCGCCTCGCTCGGCGACTCGGTGTCGCGCAGGTAGTTGAAGAGCCGGTCATCGCCGTAGACGCCCGGCGCGCCGACCGGCTCGTCGGCGACCGGCAGCACGCCCTTGCCCTGCTTGCCCGTCGACTCCGCGACGAGCTGCTCGGCCCAGATGCCGAACGACGCGATCGGGTCGTCGACCACGAACGTCAGCTTGTCGCGCGGGCGGGTGGGGGCGGATCCGAGCGCGCCCAGCGCCGCGCCGAGCCACAGGCCGGAGTTCTTCTCGGGCGGGTGGTAGCCCGCGCACGCCTCGGCGGCGACGCCCGCGCCGTCGAGCAGGCGCTGCAGGTCGACGCCCATGAGCGCCGCGGGCACGAGCCCGAAGAACGTCAGCGCGCTGTAGCGCCCGCCGACGTCGGGGTCGTTGAGGAACGTCCGGCGGAAGCCGCGATCGGCCGCGAGCATCGCCAGCGACGAGCCGGGATCGGTGATCGCGACGTACTGCGCGCCGTTGGGCTGCAGCGACCAGAAGTGCTCGTAGAGCGACATCGTCTCGATCGTCCCGCCGGACTTCGTCGAGACGATGAAGATCGTGTGGTCGAGCGTGATCGACCGCTGCACCGCCAGCACCGCGCCGGGGTCCGTCGAGTCGAGCACCTGCAATCGCAGCCGCCCGTGCATGCGATCGCCGAAGCTCAGCCGCATCACCTCGGGCGCCAGCGACGAGCCGCCCATCCCGAGCAGCACGGCGTCCGTGTAGCCCTCGGCCGCGAGCTCGGCGGCGAAGCCCTCGAGGTCGTCGATGTGCTCGGCGTAGATCTCGGGCGCATTCAGCCAGCCGAGGCGGTTGGCGACCTCGGGCTGGTTGCGCGGGCCCCACAGCGTCGGGTCCTTCTTCCAGATCCGCCGCGCGACCTCCTCGATTACCGCGCGCTTGACGATCTCGGCGACCGGCGCCTCGAGCTCGAACGGCAGCGACGCGTCGATCGTCTCCGGGCGCCCCGTGAAGATCGCCTCGCGCTTGGCCTCGATGCCGGCCAGCAGCTTCTCCATCGGCGTCACGAACGCGTCGATGCCGTCGCGCAGCAGCTTGTCGGTGACCTCGCCCATGTCGATGCCGGCCCTGGCGAGCGCGTCGAGCACGGGCGCCGGGTCCTCGCGGACGGTCTCGCCGCGCACCTCGAGACGCTCGGCGCACGCCATCAAGGTCGGCATCGGCATCGTGTTGACCGTGTCCGGCCCGACGAGCTCCTCGACGTACATCGTGTCCGGATAGGCGGGGTTCTTCACGCCGGTCGACGCCCACAGCGGCCGCTGCACAGGGGCGCCGGCGCGCAGCAGGTCGGCGAAGCGCGGGCCGTGGAAGATCTCCTCGAAGCGCAGGTACGCGGCGCGCGCGTTGGCGACCGCCGCCTTGCCCTGCAGGTGCGTGCGACCGAGCTGCTCGAGGCGCTTGTCGACCTCGGAGTCCACGCGCGAGACGAAGAACGACGCGACGGACCGGATGTCCAGCGACAGCCCCTCCGCGTGCCGGCGCTCGAGGCCGCGGATGTAGGCCTCGGTGACCGCCGTGTACGCCTCGACGCTGAACAGCAGCGTGACGTTGATGTTGATGCCCTCGTAGATCGCCTGCTCGATCGCGGGCCGGCACTCGCTCGTGCCGGGAATCTTGATCATCACGTTGGGCCGGTCGACGCGCCCCCAGTACTCGCGCGCCTGTGCGATCGTCCGGTCGGAGTCGAAGGCCAGGTCGGGATCGACCTCCAGCGAGACGAAGCCGTCCGCGCCGCCGAGCTCGTCGTAGACCGAGCGCAGGACGTCGCACGCCTCCTGGACGTCCTGGATGACGATGTCCTGGTAGACGGCGCGCGTGTTCAGGCCCTCGCGCGCGAGGCGCTCGATCTGCTCGTCGTAGTCCTGCGAGCCGAGGATCGCCTTCTCGAAGATCGCCGGGTTCGAGGTGACGCCGCGCAGCGAGTCCTCCTCGACGAGCCGGCGCAGCTCGCCGCCCTGGGTCAGCGACCTGCGGATCTGGTCCAGCCACACCGCGGTGCCGGCCTGCGTCAGCGCGGCCAGCCGCTCGTTGACGTTCATGACGCTCGTCATAGCTTCGCTTCCATTCCGTCGCGTTCCAAGATCGAGATCTTTCCCACCCGGCGCACATGCCGATCCTCGCCGCTGAACGTGGCGGCGGCGAACGCCTGCGTGAGCTCTGCCGCGATCGCGGGGCCGATCACGCGGGCGCCGAGGCACAGCACGTTGCAATCGTCGTGGCTCACGCACTGGCCCGCGGTGTAGTGGTCGTGGCAGACCGCCGCGCGGATGCCGGGCAGCTTGCAGGCCGCGACCGAGACGCCGGCGCCGCTGCCGCAGACGAGCACCCCGCGCTCGGCGTCGCCGCCGGCGATCGCCTGGCCGATCGCGAGCGCCACGTCGGGGTAGTCGTCGCGCTCGCCGACGTCGACGACCTCGTGGCCGTCCTCGAGCAGGGCCTCGTGGACGACCGTGCGCAGCGTGACGCCGGCGTGGTCGACGGCGATCGCGAACCTCATGCCACGCCCGCCTCGTGCGCGGCTTCCTGGCCGGCGAGCAGCGCGGCGCCGCGCACGCCCGCCCTGGCGCCGTAGCGGGCCACGACGATCTGCGTCCTCGTGCCGACGCCGTGGAGCACGTAGTGCTTGGCCTCGTCGCGCGCGGGCTCGAGCAGGAGGTCGCCCGCCACGGACACGCCACCGCCGACCACGACGAGGTCCGGATCGAAGGTGTTGATCGCGTTCGCGATCCCGATGCCGAGCCGGCGCCCGAGCAGGTCGAGCGCGGCAAGCGCGCCGGGGTGGCCGTCGCGCGCCGCGTCGACGAGGGTTCCCGCGGGGATGCCGTGCTCCAAGCCGAGCTCGGTCAGCGCGGTCCCGGCGGCGAGCGACTCCAGCGCGCCGGGTTGCGGGAAGTCGTCGGCGTGGGCGAACGGGGTGCGGCTGAGGTCCGCGCCGACGATCGTGTGGCCGAGCTCGGCGGCCGCGCCCGTTGCGCCGCGGTAGATGCGCCCGTCGATGACGATCCCGCCGCCCACGCCGGTCCCGATCGTGAACATCACGAGGTGGCGGGCGACGAGCGCGCCATCGTCGTCGTAGGCCTCGGCGAGCGCCGCGCACGTGGCGTCGTTGTCGACCACCACCGGGATGCCGAGGCGCTCCCGCAGGACGTCGCGCAGCGCGATGTCGGCGAGCGGGACGTTGACCGACGCGCGCACCCGGCCGGTCGCGAAGTCGATGACCGACGGCACGGCGACGCCGACCGCCTGCGCGGGCCCCGCCTCCCGGATCGCCTCGACGAGCTGGTCGAGCAGGTGCGCCGCGTCGCTCGTGTCGGTCTTGCGGATCGAGGGCTCGTGCAGGCGCGAGCCTTCGAGCACGGCAACGGAGATCTTCGTGCCGCCCACGTCGACGCCGATCAGCCTGTCGCTCATGAAGATCCCTCGCTACCCACTGTCCCCGAGGATGGCACAACGGGTAGCCCTCGGCTGTGGCCGAGCTGTCATCGATCTTCGCCGACCTGATGGGCAGCCTGGACTACCCGGTGTACATCGTGACGACGACCGCCGGCGACGAGCGCGACGGCTGCGTCATCGGCTTCTCGACGCAGTCGAGCGTGGATCCCGGCCGCTTCCTCGCCTGCCTGTCGCGGGAGAACCGCACGTTTCGCCTGGCGCGCGAGGCGTCCGCGCTCGCCGTGCACCTCGTGCCGCGCGCGCGTCGAGACCTCGCCGAGCTGTTCGGCGGCGAGACCGGCGACGAGGTCGACAAGCTCTCGTGCTGCGACTGGTCCGATGGGCCTCGAGGGCTGCCGATCCTCGACGGCTGCCCGAGCTGGTTCGCGGGCGCGATCCTCTCGCGCCACGACCTCGGCGACCACGAGGGCTACCTGCTCGATCCGATCGAGGCGCGGTTCGCGCCCGGCGAGGTGTTGTACTTCCGGGACGTGAAGTACATCGAGCCCGGCCACCCCGCGTGACAGCGGCTCGCAACGAGCCGTTGGTGGAGCTGCGCCGCCTGCTTCCGTCGGCGGGGTCGTTGACGGCCGACGAGCTCGCCGGGTCGGTCGACTTCGCTTCGCTCGCTTCGGATTCGCGGCCGTTCGTCGCGCTGAACATGGTCGCGACGGTGGACGGGCGGGCGAGCGTGGCCGGGCGCACGGCGCCGATCTCGAGCCTCGCCGACCGCCAGATGTTCCACGCGCTGCGCACGCGCGTGGACGCCGTGATGGTCGGCGCGGGCACGCTGCGCACCGAGCGCTACGGCCGGCTCGTGCGCGACCCGCACCGCCGCGAGCAGCGCGTCGCGGCGGGGCTGGCCGCGGACCCGCTGGCGATCGTCGTGAGCGGTCGCCTCGATCTCTCGTGCGAGCTGCCGCTGCTCGCGGACCCCGACTCGCGCGTGGTCGTGATCACGGCGTCCGAGGCGTCGCTCGAGGGCTGCGCCGCTTCGGTCGAGTACCTGCGCTCGTCGCCGGTCGACCTCGCGGGCGCGCTCGCGGCGTTGCGCTCGTCCGCCTACGGCGTGCGCTCGATCCTCTGCGAGGGCGGGCCGAGCCTCAACGCGTCGCTGTTCGCGGCCGGCCTGGTCGACGAGCTGTTCCTCACGACGGTCCCGAAGATCGCCGGCGGCGCCGGGGCGCTGACGATCGTCGGCGCCGCAGCGCTCGAGGAGCCGCTCGACGCGCGCCTCGCGTGGCTGCTCGAGCACGAGGGCGAGCTGTTCGCGCGCTACGTCGTGGCGCAGCCCGCCTGAAGGCTCGGCGGCCAGCGGCCCTTGGCGCCGGCGGTCGGCGCGCCGAAACCGGGCAGCGGCGCGCTCGCGGGCGTACGATCGCGTTCATGGAGCAGCGCGACCCGCTCGACGGGATCGGTGCGGCGGACGAGCACCTCGGTCGCGCGGTCCCGCTGCCCGGGACGCCGCTGCCGCTCGCGCGCTGGGTCGAGGTGGTCGCGGTCGGGCCGCACGCCGTGCAGGTCGAGTGGAACCTCGACGCGACGCGCGCCGAGACGCCCGGCCGGCTGACGCTCTACGCCGGCCTCGAGGCGCCGCCCGAGCGTGGGTTGCCGGCACCGGAGCCGCACGGCCGCTACGCGCACCGCAGCGCGCCGCTGAGCGAGGCCGAGGCCGAGCTGCGGCCCGTCCACGAGCTGGCGTGGGAGCAGGACGGGCTGCACCTGCGCCTCACCGGGCAGGGGCCGTGGACGCTCGAGCAGCTCGTCGCCGTGGCGGACTCCACGCAATAGGGTCCGGCGCATGGGGCGCCTGACTCGCAACGAGGTCATCGCCGCGCTCGGAGGGCTGCTGCTCGGCGGCGGCGTGTTCGCGCCGTGGTACGACTCGGTCAGCCGGCTCGCGTCGATCGGGGGCGTCGGCGGGGTCGGCTCGCACAGCGCCTGGCAGGTCCACGGCATCCTGCGCTGGGCCCTGCTCGTCATGGCGATCGCGCCGTTCGTGCTGGCGTACATCATCGCGCGCGACCACCAGCTCTCGTGGGCGCGCGGGGAGCTGACGGCCGTGCTCGCGATCACCGCGCTCGGGCTCGTGCTGTACGTCGGGATCGTCGACCGGCCGGGCGAGCCGCCGGGCCAGATCGAGCTGGGGTGGGGCTGGTACGTGGCGCTCGCGGGCTGCGTGCTCATGCTCGTCGGTGCCGCGCAGCGCACCGGTGAGGGCGGGCGCGCCCGCAAGCCGCCGGGCACGCTCTGATGAGTGAAACTTCCCGCACAGCGCGGGGTACTTAGCACCGTCCCACCCACCCACCGTCGCGCTAACAAGGAGGCGTGATGGAACTCCTCAAGCGGCTCGATCCCCTGTGGATCGCCCTGCTCATCATTGGCGGCCTGAACTGGGCCGTCCTCGCGCTGTTCGAGACGAACGTCGTGTCCGAGATCTTCGGAACCGGCACCGTCACGGACGCGATCTACGTGCTCGTAGGCGTCGCGGCGCTCATGTTCGTACCGCGGCTGCTCGAAGGCAAGCACCTGCCGGGCCGCCCCACCCACGCCTAAGGCGCACGGCCGGCCGCGCGCCAACCAAGCGCGCGGTCGGCCCAAGGGGGGCGAACATTGGGCTCTGTCGCCTATGCAGCTATATGGGCTGCAAATTCGACATCGCCTCGCGGTTGGCGGCCAGGCAGAAGAATCGCGTCTCTTGGGAGCAACTGGTCGAGCATGGGATCGACCGGCACACGATCCAGCGCTGGCTCGAGGATGGGCGGTTGCACCGGGTCCATCGCGGCGTCTACGCGATCGGGTATCCGGGCCGCGCCGTCGACGGGAACTACATGGCCGCCGTGCTCGCGGGCGGCACGGGCGCCGTCCTCAGCGAGCGCGCGGCCGTCTACAAGCTGCGCCTGCTGCCGGGCAAGCGCCCGCCTCCACCCGAGGTGACCGTCCCGACCACCGCCGGCCGCAACCGTCCCGGCATCGTCATCCACCGGGTGAAGCTCCTCCACCCGCTCGACGTCTGGACCTACGACGAGATCCCGATGACGACCGTCCCGCGCACGCTCCTCGACATGGCTTCGAAGCTCGGCCCGGCGCAGCTCACCCGCGCCTGCCACGAGGCGTGGGTTCGCCACGACGTGACACCGCGCCACATCGAGGCGTGCATCGCGCGCAATCCGACCAAGCACGGGCGGGCGAAGCTGCTCCGCGCGCTCGGCTCGGATGCGACCTTGAGCGAGCTCGAGGACGCGTTCCTCGCGCTCCTGCGCGCGAACGGCCTGCCGAAGCCCCGGACGAACATCGACCACAACGGCGACAAGGTCGACTGCCACTGGCCGCAACTCGGGCTCACCGTCGAGCTCTTGAGCTACCGCTTCCATGCGTCGCGGCGCGCATTCGAACAGGACGTCGCGAGGCGCCGGCGCTCCAACCACATCGCCTTCACGTGGGGCGATGTCTTCGAGCGCGGCGGGCAGACGGTCGCCGAGCTGAGCCGCGCGATCTACGCGGCTTCGTAGACCACGAGCTCCACGAGCTCCCCGTCGACCTCGCCCAGGCGCTCCTCGCGCAGCCGCATGCCGGCCTTCTCCATCACCCGCCGGCTCGCGACGTGCCCCGTCAGCGTCTCGGCGGTGATCTGCTCGACGGCCGGGTCGGCGCGCAGCCAGGCGAGCAGCGCGCGCAGCGCGTCCGTCGCGTAGCCGCGGCCCTGACACGGCTCGACGATCGAGTAGCCGACGCGGGCGGTCGGCGGGGACCTGCTGCAGCCGACCTCGCCGACCACCACGCCGTCCTCCTTGCGCACGACGAAGCACGGCGCGAAGCCGTCGCCGTCCGACGTCGCAGCGCGCGGTCCCGCGAGGATGTCCATGACCTCGAGCGAGAACTGCGACGGGTAGCCCTCCGCGAACTCGATGCCCGCGGGCGCGCGGCCGTCGAGCAGCGCCTGCGCGACCTCACGTGCGATCGGCCGCAGCACGACGGCCTCGCCCTCGATCACGCGGGCGTCTGCTCGCGCGGCGACGGCTGCGGGTCGGGCACGTCGTCGGGGGTGGCGTAGCGCCCGACGACGGACTCCGCGAGGTCCAGCCGCGCGAGCGAGCGCAGGAAGCCGTGCGTGACGATCACGTGGATGCGCGACTGCGTCGCCGAGTAGAGCCAGCGCGCGATCCCGCTCGCCAGCGCGGGATAGAAGTTCGCGACCTCGACCTCGATGTGCAGGCGCGCCGTGTCCGCATCGACCGGCTCGCAGCGGCGGACGTCGATCTGCAGGTAGCCGTCGGCGTCGCGGCCGGCGCGCGAGACGAGCACGCCGCGCTCGATTCGCCAGCGCACCACGCCGCGCTCGGCGTTCATCTCGTACTCCGGCGCGCGGAAGCGCAGGAGCACGAAGGGCCGCGCGAGCAGCACGACAGCGCGGCCGTCGTCGTCGTAGCGCACGCGGATCAGGCCGAGCGTGCAGCGCGAGAGAAAGCGCCAGTACGTGCGCGCGAGGCGCTCGAGGTGCATCGGCGTCCAGATCGCTTCGAGCGCGCCCGGCGGCAGCGTGATGTCCGCGCCCTGGACGGAGCGCACGGCGCCGCGTGCGTCCATCGTCGTGTGCTCCTGCGGGTCGGCGATCACCGACCGCGCGACGCGCTTGGAGCGATTGAGGATCCGCCGGACCCCGGCGAACCAGCCCAGCACGAGCGCCGCGACGCCGGCGACCGATGCGAGAACCACGGCCATCGCCACACCGTACCCGCCGCCGCCAGCCGGCTCGCGCCGATCGGGGCTACGCCGGCTTCACCCGCACGTAGCCGATTGCGCCGGACGCGGTGAAGCCGAGCGCGTCGGCGGTCGCCTGCGTGAGGTCCCAGTCGTAGCCGCCGCTGTACGGGCCGCGGTCGACGACCGGGACGATGATCTCGCGGCGGTCGAAGAGGATCGCGACCGGCGTGCCGCACGGCAGCCGCCGGTGCGCGACCCCGAGCAGCAGCGGCGTCAGCACCTGCCCGCAGTACGTCTTGTTGCCGTAGAGGCCGGGCCCGTAGTACGTCGCCAGCGCGGGCCGGTAGACGTTGACGCTCGCGACCGGCGCCGCCGCGGCGGCGCTCGCCCGGCGCGCGATGACGACGCGCAGGCTGATGCGCCCGCTGCGGTCGGCGCGCCAGCGCGCGAGGAAGCGGTCCGTGCTGTGCACGCGCGTGCGAGCGATGTTGCGCCAGCCCTTTTGCGGGTCCAGGCGCTGGAGGGTGGCGCGCCGGCGCGCGGCGCCCGGCATCGTGCCGCGCACGAGCACGATCTCGCCGACGAGGGCCGTCGGCGCGACCTGGACCGAGCGCTCGTCCGGGTCCCCGTAGCCGCTGGCGCCGCTGGTCGGCGGGATCTGCGCAGGCATTTCCGCGCCGCCCGTGCCGGGCACGGCGCTTGCCACCGCGCACGCGCAGCACCACAGGCCCGCGCAGAGGAGGGTGACGAGCGGCGCGTGATCGAGGCGATATCGGGGCATGGATTGGACGCCTGCGGGTGTGGGGGCCGCCGGCGAGCACGCCGGGGGTTGGCTCGCGCCTGGCAGTCCGTTCGCGCTAACGGCCCTGGAGGGTCGCTTCCCCGTTCGATCCGGTATCCCAGCCGGCTCGCCATCCGCTCCCCGTTCGCCTACGCGCCCGGAGATTCGGCAGACGTCGCGGAGCGTACAGCGTCAGCCGCGAGGCAGGCGGTCGAGCATCGACCGCAGCGCGGCGCGCCCGACGTCGATCCCGATCTGGGCGAGCTCCTGGGCGGCTTGCACCGTCGTCGTGACGAGGTCGGCGACCGCGTTGTCGGTCTCCTCGGCGCGCGGAGTGGGGGCGGCGTAGCCGGCGGCGGGCACCTTGCGCTTGGGCGGCGAGGGCGGCGGCGTCTCGGCGACGGGCGGGTCGCCGGGAGGCGCCTGCGCGGCAGTGGCGGCGCTGCGAGCCTCGGCGGCGGCGGGCTTGGGCCGCGGCGTCCTGCGCGGCTCGGCGGCGGCGGCGGGCGTGGGCCGCGGTGTCCTGCGCGGCTCGGCGGCGGCGGCCGGCTTGGGCCGCGGCGTCCTGCGCGGCTCGCGCGCCGGGCCGGACCCGTTGGACGCGGCCTTCGGCTTGGCCTTCGCGCTCTTCGGCTTGGCGTCCTTCGCCTTCGCGCCCTTGCCCTTCGCGCCAGCCTTCGCACCGGCCTTCGGCTTGGCCGCCTTCGCCGAGGCGGAGGCGGAGGCGCGCTTGGCGGTCGCCGCCTTCCCGCCGCGTGTCGTCGCCAGCTCGCCGCGCTTGGCGCTGCGCCGGACGGGGCGGGTGCGGGGCAAGCTTGTCATGACCTCGCGTTCAGGATCGTCTCGGTCGGGCACAATGCCCATGATGGCACGCGCTTTGCGCCATCACGGCCCGTCCCGTGAAACAAACGACCCGCGGCGTCGTAATACGTTGGGACGGCGCCGTTGACTTCAAAAAGTAAAGTGCCTAGCCTGGCACGCTAGAGTTGCGGGTCTAGGTTGGGCGAGGTATTGCCCCAGGAAGTCTCTTGCCCGCCCTCCATCTTGTCGAGTGCTCGGGCTGTCCCGAGTCGGCGCACGACGTGAAAGCGAACGCGAATGTCTGTAGTTGAACTGCAAGAGCTCGAAGAGATCAAGGGCCTCCTGACGAAGGGTCAGCTGACCGGCGTGCTCACGTACGCCGAGATCGCCGGCGCCGTCGCGGAGATCGATCTCGACGAGGCTGACATCGAAGAGCTGCACGGCTACCTGGAGAAGTCTGAGATCGAGCTCGTCGAGGAGATCGATCCGGCGGTCCAGGCCGCAAACGCCGTCGAACGTGCTCCTGACAAGCGCCGCGCGCGCAAGAAGGCCACGATCGACCTCAAGCCGGACATGACCACCGACTCCCTTCAGCTGTTCTTGAAGGACATCGGCAAGGTCCGCCTGCTGACCGCCCAGGAGGAGGTCGACCTCGCCAAGCGCATCGAGCGCGGCGACCTCGACGCCAAGCAGAAGATGGTCGAGTCCAACCTGCGGCTCGTCGTCTCGATCGCCAAGAACTACCGCAACCAGGGACTCCCGTTCCTCGACCTCATCCAAGAGGGCACGCTCGGGCTCGTCCGCGCCGCGGAGAAGTTCGACTACCGCAAGGGCTTCAAGTTCTCGACCTACGCGACCTGGTGGATCCGCCAGGCGATCGCCCGCGCGCTCGCCGACAAGGCGCGCACGATCCGCATCCCGGTCCACGTCGTCGAGAAGCTCAACAAGATCGGCCGCGCCGAGCGCAAGCTCGTCACCGAGCTCGGCCGCGAGCCGACGCCGGAGGAGATCGCCGAGGTCACCGGCATCGACCCCGAGGAAGTCGACTCGATCAAGCGCTCCGCCCAGGCCCCCGTCTCGCTCGAGAAGCCGGTCGGCGACGAGGAGGAGTCCGAGTTCGGCCAGTTCATCGCCGACGAGCGCGCCGAGTCGCCGTACGAGCGCGCCGCGGAGATCCTCACGAAGGAGGCCCTGCGCGAGGCGCTGGAGAACCTCTCCTACCGCGAGCGCCGCGTGCTCGAGCTGCGCTACGGCCTCGGCGGCGAGCACCCGCGCACGCTCGACGAGGTCGGCCGCACGTTCAACGTCACGCGCGAGCGCATCCGCCAGATCGAGAACCAGTCCTTGAAGAAGCTCCAGTCCCTCGCGGAAGCGCAGAAGCTCCGCGACGTGGCCTAGTCCAGGCCGCCGCGCCCGAGCACTGCGGGGCCCTCCGGGGCCCCGTCGTCGTTTCAGGGCGCGCCGGGCCGGGCACCGTCGAACGCATGCCCGGAGAAGAAGCCACGCGGACCGACACCCTCACCGTCCAGGGCGTCGAGATCCCGAAGCTCGGGTTCGGCACCTGGCAGATCGCCGGCCGCGACTGCGAGGTCGCCGTCCGCGACGCGCTCGAGCTCGGCTACCGCCACATCGACACCGCGCGGATGTACGGCAACGAGGCGCAGGTCGGCCAGGGCCTGCACGACTCGGGGCTCAACCGCGACGAGGTCTTCGTCACGACGAAGCTCTGGCGCGAGGAGCTCGGCGCGGCGCGCGTGCACGAGGCGCTCGAGGAGTCGCTGCGCGACCTGCGCACGGAGTACGTCGACCTGCTGCTGATCCACTGGCCCAACCCGAGCATCCCCCTCGCCGAGACGCTGGGCGCGATGCGCGAGGCGCAGGAGGCCGGCCGCGCCAAGCATCTCGGCGTCGCGAACTTCCCCAGCTCCATGCTGCGCGAGGCGCTCGAGGTCGCGCCGCTCATCTGCGACCAGGTCGAGTACCACCCGTACCTCGGCCAGCACGCCGTCCTCGAGCTCGCCCGCAGGCACGACCTCATGGTCACCGCCTACTCGCCGCTCGCCCAGGGCGCCGTGCTGCGCGACCCCGTGATCCGCGAGATCGCGGACGCCCGCGGCAAGAGCCCGAGCCAGATCGTCCTGCGCTGGCTGCTCGACCAGCCGAACGTCGCGGCGATCCCGAAGGCCGCAAGCCACGAGCACCGCGCCGCGAACCTCGACGTCTTCGACTTCGAGCTCTCAGAAGACGAGCGCGGCGCGATCGCGGCCCTGGAGCGCGGTGGCCGCACGATCGACCCCTCGTTCGGGCCGGACTGGGACTGACACATTCGTCCAGCGCCCGCGGCGGCGCGCTCACGGCCGGGCCCGCCGCGACCGATGCGAGGCACGTGTTCGACATCGACAACGCTCTGTGCACGCTCGTCGCCGACGGCGGCTCCGACCTGCACCTGAAAGTCAACCGCCAGCCGATGACGCGCGTCGACGGCGAGCTGCGCCCGATCGAGAGCTCCGCGGTCCTCGCGGCCGAGGACACCGAGGCCGCGGTGCGCTGGATGCTCAAGGACCCGATCAAGCTCACCGAGCTCGCCGAGGAGTTCGAGGTCGACTTCTCGTACTCGATCTCCGGCGTCGCGCGCTTCCGCATCAACGCGTTTCGCCAGCGCGGCACGCTGAGCCTCGTCGCGCGCGCCATCCCGCACAAGATCCGCACGGTCTCCGAGCTCATGCTGCCGCCGGTCATCACCGAGCTGTCCGACGAGGAGCGCGGGATCATCCTGCTCACCGGCACCACGGGCTCCGGCAAGTCGACGACGCTCGCGGCGATGATCGACCACATCAACGTCAACCACTACAAGCACGTCGTCACGATCGAGGACCCGATCGAGTTCCTCCACGTCGACAAGCGCTCGATCATCAACCAGCGCGAGGTCGGGATGGACACGCTCTCCTTCAAGCGCGCTCTGCGGCGCGTCCTGCGCCAGGACCCGGACGTCATCCTCATCGGCGAGATGCGCGACGAGGAGACCGTCCACACGGCGCTCGCCGCCGCCGAGACAGGCCACCTCGTGCTGTCGACGGTCCACTCCGTCGACGCCGCCGAGACCGTCAACCGCATCATCGACTTCTTCCCGCCGCACATGCACCAGCAGGTCCGCGCGATGCTCGCCGGCACGCTGAAGGGCGTCATCTCCCAGCGCCTCGTGCGTTCGACGGACGGCGGCCGCGTCGCCACCTGCGAGATCCTGCGGATGACCGGCCGCGTGCGGGACATGATCATGGACCCGGCGCAGACAGGCCGCCTCACCGAGGTCGTCAGCGAGGGCGGCTACTACGGGATGCAGACCTTCGACCAGGCGCTGTTCGACCACGTCAAGGCCGGCCGCGTCGACATCGAGCAGGCCATGAAGGCCGCGACGAGCCCGCACGACTTCAAGCTGCTGCTTGCGGCCGACGGACGCAAGGGCACGACGATGGCCGACCTCGAGCAGGCCGAGGCCCAGCGCGTCGGCGTGTAGCGCCCGCGCGCCAGACCGGCTCCGGGTCCTGGCGGCGGCTGTTTAATCACCTGCCGTGGCGAGCACCTGGTTGATCACCGGCGCTTCGCGCGGCCTTGGCCGCGCCCTCACCGAGCGGCTGCTCGAACGCGGCGATCGCGTCGCCGCGACGTTGCGCGAGCCCGCGCGGCTCGACGCGCTCGCGAAGCGCTACGGCGACCGGCTCTGGGCTCGCGAGCTCGACGTCTGCGATGTCGGGCAGATGCGGCAGGTCGTGGACGAAGCGTTCGCGCACTTCGACCGCATCGACGTGGTCGTCTCGAATGCCGGCTATGCCGAGTGCGGCGCGATCGAGGAGCTCTCCGACGAGCAGATCGAGCGCCAGCTCGCGACGAACCTCGTGGGCGGGGTCCAGCTCGCCCGCGCGGTGCTGCCGCGGTTGCGCGCGCAGGGCGGCGGGCACCTCATGCAGCTGTCGAGCACGGCGGGTCAGACGCCGTTTCCGGCGATGGGCATCTACTGCGCGACGAAGTGGGCGCTCGAGGGCTTCTACGAGACCCTCGGCGTCGAGGTGGCGCCGTTTGGCATCCGCACGACGATCGTCGAGCCCGGATCGGTGCGCAACGAGTTCCTCGCGTCGGCGTCGTGGGCGCCCGAGATGCCGGAGTACGCCGCCGGCCCGGCGGGCTTCATCCGCAACCTCATGGCGACGCTGCCGCCTGCCGCCCTCGCCGGCGACCCGGCCAAGGTCGCCGACGCGATGATCGCCGCGGCCGAATCCCCCGAGCCGCCCCGGCGGCTGCTGCTCGGCTCCGACGCGTACGGCCAGGTGCACCCGGCGATGGCCGGCCGGCTCGCCGAGATCGAGGCGCAGCGCGACGCGTGCGGCCGGACCGACGCCGACGACTACGTCCCGCCGCCCGCGCCGCCGACGGGCTGACGCCCGGCAAGCTCGCTTCAGTCTGTAAAGTGTTGGCGTATGGACGACACCTGTCCGGTGTGCAAGACCGCCGAGATCGTCTGCGGAAAGTGGACGCTGCTGCTCATTCGTGACCTCTCCGAGGGGCGCTCGCGCTTCTGCGAGCTGGAGCGCTCGCTGCAGGGCATCAGCCCGCGGACGCTCTCGCTGCGCCTGCGCGCGCTCGAGGAGGAGGGGATCGTCGAGCGCGACACGTACCCTGAGGTCCCGCCGCGCGTCGAATACGTGCTGACCGAGAAGGGCCGCGCGCTGCTGCCGATCATCGACGACATGCGCAAGTACGGCAGCCGCTGGCTCGGCGCCGACGACCTAGGCGCGGGCTGTGCCGACCTCGCGACCGCCGGCGCGGCGGTCGACGCCGCCGCCGCCTGACGCTGACGCTGACGCGGCACGCGCTCCAAGCGCCGCGGTCGCGGGCCGCGGCAGGCGCCGCTTGCGCTCGACGCGCTCGCGCTCGTTGCGCCGCGCCGCCCAGGCGATGGCTGGCCGCTCGAGCGCGAGCCAGCTCAGCGCCGACACCGCGAGCGCCGGGCCGAGCGCCACGAGGGTCCCGAGCACCGGGTCCAGCGGCAGCAGGCCGTGGCCGCGCAGGAACATCAGCACGGGGACGTGCCAGAGGTAGAAGCCGTAGGAGATCGTGCCCATGCCCGCGAGCACGCGATTGCCGAGCACCCGACCCCGGGGCGCGGCCGCGGCGGCGGCGATGATGAGCGCGAAGCCGACGGCCGACAGGACGTCGCGCGTCACCGAGAAGAACACCGTCGCGTCGATGCCCGCGGCTGGCACCGCGGCCTTGACGACCGCGTCCGCGACGACGATCGCCGCGCCGGCGGCGATCATCGCCCGCCGAGCGGGGGCGCGCGGCTTGCGGCCGTGCAGCGCGAGCGCCGCGAGCATCCCCAGCGCGAAGTACGGCAGCATCGCCGCGAGCGTCTTCGAGAACGTCAGGCCGAGGCCCTGTCCGGCGATCGACCAGTTCCACAAGAAGCCGAGCGCGAGCAGCGCGAGCGGGATGAGCGCCTGCGCGCGCCGGCGCGCCGGCAGCCGCGTCGCCAGCCAGCCGAGCGCCGGCAGCACGAGGTAGAAGCTCACCTCGACCGCGAGCGACCACATCGGCGGGTTGAGCTTCATGACGCTCGTCGGCGACGTGTTCTGGGCGAACGCGAAGAACAGCGGCAGCTCGCCGGCCGGCGGCAGGCGCAGGCCCGGCGTGCCGGAAAGGCTCCAGAGCAGGCCGATCGAGCCGACGAGCGCGAGGTAGTACGCGGGCGCGATCCGCGCCAGGCGGGCGCGGAGGTAGCGGCGCAGGTCGGGCGGGCGGCGCTCGTCGAGCGCCGCGGCGAACCAGGGCCGCGACAGGAGGAAGCCAGACAGCACGAAGAACAGCACGAGCCCGAGTCGGAACTCGTGGACGGCGTAGTCGCCGACGGTCGATCGGTCCGACGCGTCCGGCGTGGGCATCGTGTACAGCCACCCGTGAAAGGCGAAGACGGACAGTGCGGCCAAGCCGCGCAGCCCGTCGATAGATGCCATGCGCCGGTCGTTCTTCGCGTGCGTGGCGACCGCCGTCGGGGAGACGTCGGAAGCTTGCATGCCCCGCCGATGCTACCCGGCAGCTCTCGCATTCACGCCGCATGCGACCATGGCCACATGCATCGCACCGCTTCCGAGGGCTGGCTCGAGCACTCCAACGAGGTCCTGCGCGGCGCCGGGCTGCGCGCGAGCGCGGGGCGCAACGCGGTCGTCGAGCTGCTCGCCTGCCAGAGCTGCCTGCTCACCGCGCAGGAGATCGCCGACCACCTGCGCGAGACGGGCAGCGCGGGCTCGACGGCGACGGTGTACCGCGCGCTTGAGACGCTGCACGAGCTGGGCCTCGTGCGCCGCTTCGACTCGGGCGAGGGGGTCGCGCGGTACGAGCCGGTCGACCCGTCCGGCGACCACCACCACCACATCGTCATGGAGGACTCCGGCGACGTCGTGCCGTTCGAAGACGAGGAGCTCGAGCGCGCGATCGAAGGGCTCGGCGAGCGGCTCGGGCTCGTCGTGACGAGCCACGACGTGATCCTGCGCGCCCGGCCGAGCTGAACGACCGCCTGCAGCGGGAGGAGCGCGCGGCGGCGGGGCGAACGCCCCTCGCATGCGCAACCGCCCGCTGCACGATGCGCTCGCGGCCTTCGCCGAGGAGGCCGCGTGGCTGCTCGCGGGCGACGCTGCCGACGGCGCCGAGGTCCCGTTCGAGCTCGTCGAGTCGCGCGGCCGCCGGCGCGACACGCCGCTGTACTGCTATCGCCCCCTGACCGACGGGTTCATCCGCGAGCGCGTCGGGGTCTTCGGCCGCCTGCCGACCTACGCGCCGGCCGCGCGCGCCCTCGCCGGGATGGACGGCATCGCCACCTACCTGCGCGAGCAGGGCGAGCAGCGCATCCCGACCGAGCAGCGCGAGCTCGCCGACGCGGCGCTGCGCGTGTTCGTGAGCCGCGTCTTCAGCGAGGCCACGGAGTTCGTCATGACCGCCGAGCGCCTCGAGCGCGCCTACGGCGAGATCGAGGGCGCGCTGCTGGACGGGCGCGCGGAGTCGATCGTCGTCGCGCCGCTCTATGGCTTGCGGATCGCCTCGCCGGAGATCGCGCTGGGCGAAGGGCTGTCGCTCGTGCGCGGCGAGACCTTCGAGGACGCGCCGCCCGACGCCGTATGGCGGGCGGGGGCCGACGAGCCCGCGGTGCTCGCGTGCCTGATGCTGACGGCCGATCCCGCCAAGCCGGGGCCGATGACCGAGGCGCGCGTGCGCTTCCGGCGGCTGCTCAGCGCGCTGCGCCTGTTCGACGCCGCGCGCGTCGCGCTCGGGCCGGTCGCGTGGGAGCGCAGCGGCGCCGGACCGTGGGCGCTGGGGGACCTGCGCACCGGCGGGCGGCCGCACGGCCTGCTCGAGATCCAGCCCGACGACGAAGATGAGCTGCGCGCGTTCATCTCGCTCGTCACCCGCCGCACGCCGCGCGCCGGCGAGCTCGCGTGGGCGCTGCGACGCTACGAGCTGGGCTGCGAGCGCCCGTCGCTGTTCGAGGCGCTGACGGACCACCTGCTGGCGCTGCGCGCGCTGCTCGAGCCCGAGGGCCCGCAGAGCGGCCGGCTGGCCGGGCGGGTCGCGGCGCTGTGCGCCACCGAGGACCAGCGGCTGCGCGTCACCGAGCGCGTCGCCCATGCGGTGTCGCTCGAGCGCGCGGTCATCGCCGGGCTCGCGCCCGCCGACGGCGGCATCCAGATCCTGCTCGCCGAGCTCACGTCCTACCTGCGCGCGCTGCTGCGCGACGTGCTGTGCGGCCACCTGGACTCCGACCTGCGCTCGGTCGCCGACCAGCTCCTGGCCGAAGCCGGCGCCGCGGCGTAGCTTTCAGTCGTTCAGGGGTTCTCGTAAGGAACGAGGGCCGGCTCGTCGACCTCGGACGCGCCGATGCGTCGCGCCGCGGACTGCCCGGTCGAGCCGACCGGAGCGTGGCCCGTCGCCGCGGCGAGCCCGACCCGGGGCATGTTCCCGTAGATCGCCTCCTGCTCGGAGGCGCGGACCTTGTAGGTCTCGTGCCAGATCCCCACGTCGCCGGACCCGGCGACCGCCTTGTTGAAGGCCTTCCACGCCGGGAGGTGCGGCTCGTCTGCGGCGCGCGCGAAGCGGTCGAGCTGTTCGTAGCTGTTCCAGTACTGCACGACGGCGGGGCCGTGAATCCATGCGAGGTGCGCCTTGAGCAGCCCC
Source organism: uncultured Actinomycetes bacterium (assembly GCA_963766525.1). Classification (GTDB taxonomy): domain Bacteria; phylum Actinomycetota; class Thermoleophilia; order Solirubrobacterales; family Solirubrobacteraceae; genus CADCVQ01. The sequence continues at coordinate 329,058 of CAVYAX010000052.1, read as the reverse complement.
GCCTCCGGATGTTCGTCCAGCCATTTGAGCATCCGCGGCATCGCGCGGAAGACCGGCAGCCATTTGTGCGGCTTCCACGGCTTGTTGACGCGCATGCCGATGAGGAACACGACGACGTCGTCGGCGACGTCGGCGGTGTAGCGGCCCTTGTGCACCGTTGCCATCGCCCGAGGCGGCCGCGCCCAGCCTGCGTATAGGTATCCGTGCTGCGGGTACCCAGACTGGACGATGTCCGATGCGGACGACACGAAGGAGTGCCCGCGCTGTAGCGGTCGCGGCAAGTACGCCGATCGCAAGAAGGGCCCGCTCGTGCAGATCACGTGCCAGCTCTGCGATGGCTCCGGCGAGGTTCCGGCCGACACCCCCGACGAGCCGCCGGCGAAGGAGCCCAACCAGATCCCGTTCGGCACGCAGCCGAGCTAGTGGCCACTAGAAGAACGAGCTGATGCTGCGGTACACGGCCTCGATGTCGTCGGTGTCGCCGGCGTAGGCCTTGCCTCCTGAAGCCTCCGCGATGCGCTCGAGGCTCGCCGCCGCGCCCGCGGCACCTGCCGAGTAGGCGATGGTGAAGACGCGCACGCGCCGCGCCGAGTCTCCCTGGGCCGCCAGCCGGCGCACGACCTCGTCGGCGTCGATCGCCGAGTCGGTGTCCTCCCCGTCGGTCAGCAGCACGACCGCGTTGATGCGACTGCTGTCCGACAGCCGCGCGACCTGGCCGAACGCATGCGCCGTCGCGTCGTAGATCGCGGTCCCGCCATCGGCGACGAGCCCCGACACGATCCGCTGCAGCGCCGCCCGCCGGGTGCCGATCGCGGCGATCGGCGCGACCGGCCGCACCTCGTCGGCGAACATCGTCAGGCCGACACGGTCCTGCGGCGCGACCGTCCGCAGGAACGTGCGCAGCCCGCGCTTGGCGTTGACGAGGCGGTCTTCGTCCTCCATCGAGCCGGACGTATCGACCACGAGCAGCACGTTCGCGGGCTTGCGATCCTCGCGCCACGCTCGCTTGATCGCAGCCAGTACGCGCGGTTCGGGCAGCCCGAGGACGCGTCGCGGCTCGTCGGGATCGACGCCGTTGGCGCGTGTCATCGGGGCTGCCGGCTTCGCGCTGACGTCCGCCGGGCGAAAGCCGAAGCGCGCGGCCGTGACGGGGTCCAGGCGCCGGGCGAGCCAGGCGCGGAAGCTCTCCGCGGCGCGCCGCTGCGAAGCTGTCACCCACGGTGCGTCCAGCACGATGTAGGGGTGGTCGAAGGAGAACGTGCCTTCGCGGGGGTAGATGGCGACAAGCCGGGGACGGTTGCCGCGACGCAGGTTGAAGTCGACGAGCGTCTCCTCGCCCATCGCCACCGCCGACGCATAGCCGAGACCCTCGTTGCGCAGCTGCTCGGCGATGAACAGCGTCGTGTCGCCGTAGTGCACGATCGACTGCTCGATGTCCTTCACCGCGGGTCGGACGGCCGCGACGTCGCGAAGCCGCAGCCCCTCGCGCTTGCCGCTGGCGGCGTAGTACTCCGCGACGACCGCCGAGAGGCCGGACGTCGAGAAGTCCGGATTCGTGTGAACGAGCTTGAACGCCCCGAGCTCGGGATGCCCGTACGCGGCCCAGCCGCGGTCGTCGCGCGCGAGCTTCAGGATGTCGCCGAAGCCGAGCTTGCGCTTTGGATAGCCGAGCGCCCGCGCCATCGGCTCCCACATCGCGATCACCATCGTCGTGCGCACGATCGACGGGTTTTCGTCCTCGACGTAGGCGCGGTCGCTCTCGAAGTTCAGCAGGCGGCCCCACAGCGAGCTCACCGGCGTCCACACCGCCGGCTTCAGCCGGCCGGCCGCGATCTTCGTCTGGGCGTCGCCCGAGGCGATGTTCTGCCCGGCGACGAAGACGGGCCTGCCGTCGACGCGGGCGCGCGAGTCGTTGTAGTCGCGGATCAGCGGTTCGAGCAGCTTCGCCTTGTCGGGCGAGTAGGCGAAGTCGATGCGCAGCGACCCGGCGGGCGCCGCGGGGGGCGAGCGGTGGCCGCGGTCGGCGGGCGCGGCGCCACGCCCGCCGAGCACGGCGATGAGCGCCACGGCTGCGATCGCGGCGCCGATCAGCGCGAGCTGGCCGCGCTTCACGACGCCGCCCTCGGGGCTGCCGGCGGGGGATCGGGACGTCGCATGCTCGCTCCTTGTCGTCGCGCCCGTCTCCACGAACCGGGCTCGACGACCGTACGGCGGCGGGTCGCCGGCGACCAGCGCCGCGCACTAGATTTGATCCGCCGCTGATGTCTTGGCGGCGGCGTTACATCAAGGCGTCGCGCAGCGCGAGCAGGCCGGCGATGTCCTGGACCTCGCCGTCGAGGCGCGGGACGACGATCGGGTCGGGCTCGTCGAGCTCGTCCTTCAGGCGCTCGATCTGCTGCGCGTCGCGGGCCGCGAGCCGCTGGAGGTCCGCGGCGCTCTGCGCGACCTTCGCCGCGAGGGCCTCGGCGAGGCCGTCGCGCACGAGCTGCTCGCGCACCGCCGCCGGCTCGTCGTCGCCGGCGACGTTCACGCGGTTGACGATCAGGCCGCCGAACGCCATCCCCGCCTCGCGCAGCTTGCCGCGAAAGAAGATCGCCTCGGCGACCGGCTCGCGCTCGGGCGACGTGACGATGAGAAACGTCGTCGTGTCGTCGGCGAGCAGCGCCTTGACGCCGGCCGCGCGCTCCTTGAAGCCGTCCATCAGGCCGCTCAGCGCGCGGAAGAAGACCGCGATGTCGTCCATGAGGTCGACGCCGGTCAGGCGCTTGAGGATCGAGAACACGACGCTCGTGCCGCGCGCCATGACCCGCGCCGCGATCCCCGTCGGGACGAGCAGGACCTTCAGCGCGCGGCCCTCGAAGAAGTCCGTGAGGCGATCGGGCGCGTCGAGGAAGTCCAGCGCGTTGCGCGACGGCGGCGTGTCGAGCACGAGCACGTCGAAGCCGCCCTCGTGGTGCAGGTCGTAGAGCTTCGCGACCGCCGTGAACTCCTGCGAGCCCGCCACGGCGTTCGAGAGCTGCTGGTAGATGCGGTTGCCGAGCACGTCCTCGCGCGTCTGTGCGTCGGGCGAAAGCCGCGTGATGAGGTCGTCGAAGGTCGCCTTCGGATCGAGCATCATCGCCCACAGCTCGCCGCGCAGCTCGACGCCCTGCTCGGCGAGCAGCTCGGGGTCGACCTGCCGCGGGTCGTTGCCGAGCTCCTCGAGCCCGAGCGACTCGGCGAGCCTGCGAGCGGGGTCGATCGTGACGACCGCGACGCGCTGGCCCGCCGCCGCGAGCCCGAGCGCGAGCGCCGCCGAGGCGGTCGTCTTGCCGACGCCGCCCGAGCCGGCGACGATGCAGACGCGCATGCCGTCGAGGCGCTCCGCGGCGCCGGTCACGGAGAGGGTCCCTCGGGGTCGCGCGGGGAGATGAGGGCGGCCGCGCCGGTCACGGAGAGGGTCCCTCGGGGTCGCGCGGGGAGATGAGGGCGGCCGCGCCGGTCACGGGGAGGCCTCCGCGGCGCGGTCGAGCTGCGGCGCGAGCTCGTCCGCGAGCTGGTCGAGGTCCGGGCCGCCGGGGTGGAGGCTCAGGCGCGCCGGCTCCTGCTCGCAGAGGTCGGCCAGCCGCGCGAGCTGGGCGCGCTGGCGCAGCGCGCGCTCGTGCCCGCGCAACGCGCGCGCGACCGCGGGATGCTCCGCGTGCGCCGCGAGCTCGCGCGCCTCGGAGTCGTCGAAGCGATCGGGGTCAAGCGCGTTGGCCACGACGCGCTCGACGGCCAGGCCCATCGACGCCCGCAGCGACGCCCGCAGCTCGCCCGTCTCCGTCACAGCGAGCTCCTCCGCGCGCGCCACGGCGACGACAGCGGTCTGCGACGGATCCGACAGCGTCGCGTCGATCTTCCGGCCCTGCCGCGCGACGGGCCCGGTGCCGGCAGCCGCGGCGAACGTCCGCGGCGCGGTCAGGACCGCGACCCCGTGGCCGGTCGCCGGCGCGTCGACCACGACGAGGTCGTAGGGGTCGGCCCCCGGCGTCCGCCGGTCGAGCTGCGCGAGCTCCCAGAGCTTGCCGACGGTCAGCAGCTCGCGCATGCCCGGCGTCGCCGCGGCGAGCAGCCCGAACACCCGGCTGCGGGCGAGGATGTCCGCCAGCGGGCCGCGCGGGAGCTGGTCGCGCAGGTACTCCTCCAGCGCGTCCTGCGGGTCGATCGAGATGTGGAACAGGCCCGGCGCCAGCTCGATCTCCTCGAACGGCTCCGAGCCGTCGCGATCGAAGGCGCTCGCGACGTCCCCGCGGCGCGCGACCTCGGCGACGATCGTCCGCTTGCCGGCCCGCGCGGCGACGAGCCCGAGCGCGGCGGCGACCGTCGTCTTGCCGGCGCCACCCTTGCCGGTGACCACGAGCAGGCGGCGCTCGAGGAGCGCCGTCACGAGTCGGCGGGCAGGAGCGTGAACACGTCGCCGAACAGCGGGCGAATGGCGCGGAAATGGCGCTCGTCGAACGTGAGGATCCGTGTGCAGCGCAGGCGCGCCGCCACGACCACCACGGAGAGGTCTGCGAGCCCCGGCCGTAGATCGGCGTATTGGCGCTCGCACATCGCCACTCGGGCGTAGTCCTCGCTCGTGAGGCACTCGACATCGAACCGCCCCGCGGCGAGGTCATCGAGGTAGCTGCGCCGCGCGACGTCGCCGACTCGGCTGGCGATGAGGTAGTCGGCCTCGGCGGTCACAGGCGCCGGAATGACCAGCGCCGACCTCTCCGAGAGGATGATCCGGCGGACCGATTCGTAGCGCGGATCGCTCAGGTCCGCGAACGCGACGAGCGGACCGGCGTCGATGACGAGGGTCACTCGCCGAAGCCCTCGTACAGCTCCTCGTCGGGGATGTCCGCGACCGACCGCCCGTCGCCGCGTCCAGCACCCATCATCGCGAAGTTGCGATCGCCGACCACGGGTCGTTCGTAGCGGGCGATGGCGTCGCGGATGATGGCCGCCTGCGGCCGGCCCTCCAGCTCGGCGAGCCGGGCGAGGCGCTCGGCGTCGGCCTCGGTGAGATAGACGCTCGTCTTGCGCACGAACGTAGGGTAACGGGTAGGGCGGTCTAGCCTTCGCCGTCCCAGTAGCCGAGCTGCTGCACGCGCGCGATGACGCGCAGGCCGCGAAACGCGACCTTGCTCGAGTCCGGGTACCAGCACATGTCGCTCGGGTCGCGCGTGCCGTAGGCGAGCATCGTCATGCCGTGTTCGCCCGCCTGGAAGGTGTGCGCGACGCCCGTCGCCGGCGGGCGTGCGACGACCGATCCGGCGCCCACAGGGTGCTCGTCCTCGCCGAGGACCACGACGCCGTCGCCTTCGAGCACGACGAACAGCTCCTCCTCGACGGAGTGGCAGTGCAGCGGCGAGGAGCGCGAGCCGGCGCGGATCGTCAGGTGCTGCAGCCCGCTGAGCCGCGACCCGGCGGCGCGGCCGAGGTCGCGGCGCACGCGCTCGACGCGGCCCTTGTGGGTGTGCGCGGCCTCGACGTCCGCGAGCGCGACGATCGTGTCCGGCCGCGGCGCGACCGGCGGGAGCTCGGTTGCCGGCGGCTCGGCGTCGAAGGGGTGCGGCGCGTCCTGCGGCAGCCAGCGCGCGCCGATCCACGTGACGCCGGCGCGCGGCAGCTGGGTGAGCCCGGTGGAGGAGCCGCTGGCGAACGCGAGCACGTCGAGCGGCTCGCCGAAGTCCGCGACGAGCGTGTGCGCCTCCTCCTGCGGGCGGTGGACGATGACGTCGTGAGCGTGGACCTCGTGCAGCGCGCCGTCCTGCCAGCTGTGGCCCGACCCCGCGAGCACGAAGAAGATCTCCTCCTCGTCGGCGTGCACGTGCAGCGGCATCGCCCGGCAGCCCGGCGCGACCCGGTAGCGGCTGAGCCCGACGCCGACCGCGCCGGCGGCGGCGCCAAGACGACGGCGCTCACAGCGAATGTCGCCGTGCTCCATCGTCATCCACGGCACGTCGTTCCAGTGACAGAGCATCGCGGCGGATCCTAGACAGGGCGGTCGCGTGGCGAGAAATATAGTCAAATGGCAAATCGGCCTAAGGTTTTTCTTTAGATAACCGATAACCGGACACATGACCGATAAACGGCGGCGAGGACTCAAGTGGCCCGGCGCCGTGCTGCTCCTCAGCCTCACCGCCTTCGCGGTCCTCGCTGCCCCCACGGCGCAGGCGAGCGTTGCCGGCGACGCGGCCGGCATCTACAGCGAGGAGCTCGAGGCCGCGAACAGCGCCGACCCGGTCGCGATGGCGGCCGCCATGCGCGACGCCCACGTCGGCCTCGTCCGTCAGCCCGTTTCCTGGGCGCGCGTCGAGACGACGCCGGGTCAGCTCGACTTCTCCGTGTACGACACGGTCGTGACCGCGGCTGCCAGCGCGGGCTTGAAGGTGCTCCCGGTCCTCATGGACCCGCCCGCGTGGCGCAGCACGGCCCCCGCGTCCGGTCGCCTGCGCGCGATGTACCCGCCGCGGGCTCCCGCGGAGATGGCCGCGTTTGCCACCGCGCTCGTGCAGCGCTACGGCCCCAGCGGCAGCTTCTGGAGCGCCAACCCGCAGCTCACGCCGTCGCCGGTCCACAGCTGGCAGGTCTGGAACGAGCCGAACATCCAGGCGTTCTGGGCGACGGGCCCGGATCCGGCCGCGTACGTTCGCCTGCTGGACGCGGTCGGCGCGGCGATCCGCGCCGCCGATCCCGCTGCGGAGATCGTCGCGGGAGGCCTGCCGTACGCCGGCAACGGCCTAACCCCGCCGGCGTTCATCGACGCGATGTACGCCGCCGGCGCGCGCGGCACCTTCGACACGATCGCCGTGCACCCCTACGCGGCCGACCCCGCCGGCGTCCTCGAGATCCTGCGCCGCGCGCGGGTCCAGCTCGACGAGCTCGGCGACCCCGATCGCCCGCTCTGGGCGACCGAGTTCGGCTGGGCGACGGGCGGGCCGCCGGTGACGATCACGGCCTCCGAGCCCGCGCAAGCCAAGCTGCTGGGCGACACGATCGCCTCGATGCAGCGCGCGAGCGACGTCCTGCACCTGCGCGGCTTCGTCGCGTTCCGCTGGAAGGACATGCCCCTGAACCCCGACCAGACCGACGTCTGGGCGCTGCACACCGGGCTGCTGCGCGCCGACGGCTCGCGCAAGCCGGCCATCGACGCGTTCGCCGGCGCCGCCGACCTCTGGCGCGTCGCGCCGACGGCCGCGCAGACGGAGAGCGCGGCCGCCGCACTCGAGCAGGCAGCCGCGCCCGGCGCAGCGGGAACGCCGCCGGCCGCGGCCGGCGTCAGCCGCCGCGCGCTGCGCATCCGCCGCTACGTGTCGCGCGGCCGGCTCGTCGTCGCGGTCGACGTCCCGCCGGGCGGTGGCAGCGGCCGCGTCCAGATCTCCTACGCCGCGGTCCGCGGCGGGCGTGTCGTCTTTCGCGCGTCGCGCCGCGTCAGCACGCGCAAGCGCGTCGCACGGGTCGTGTTCCGGCTGTCGCCGGCCGTGCGCAGGTCGCGCGAGCTGCGCGTCACCGCGAGCCACGGCGCCGCTCGCGCCACCCGCCTTCTTCCGATGAACATCCGCCGATCAGGTTCGGCCTCTTGAGCGGACACCCGCTCGTCTTGCTTCCAACTCGCTGAAACCCCCAGAGCATCGCCTCGGTGGCAGGCCGGCGTCGGTGATCGCAAGCAGAGGACGTGACATGTCTTTCCAACATGCAATTCGCAGGCTCGGGCTGGCCTTGCCGCTGTGCGGCGCGGTCGCCGCATTCGGCGCGCCAAGCGCGTACGCCGTGGTCGTGGCCGAGCCGACGGTGTCGGTCACCGTGAACTCCCCGGCCCTCAGCGGCAACGTCGGCGCGCCCACGAGCGGCGTGTCGGTGACGGCGAAGCTGCTGCGCCTGGGCCAGGTCGTCGCGACGGCCCCGGCCGCCACGACCGACTCGGATGGAGCCTGGGACGCGACCCTGCCATCGCACGCCCTCTCGAGCCCCAGCGACATCCTGCAGGTCGACTACGACGGCGCCGGCGCGCCGGCGGATGCGGAGTACGACTTCCTCTACGGCTACGACGAGGAGATCTTCGCCTCCTTCCCGGTGGGGGCCTTCACCGCTTCCGACGGAGGCTCGCTCACCCTGTTCTGTGCCTGCACCGGCCCTGTCGCGGTCGACGTCGAGTACGCCGCCGGCGGCTCCGCGCAATACGTCTCCAACCCCACCCACAACGCGCCGGCCACCGTCGTCCTGACGACTCCGGTCGGCGCCGAGGACGTCGTGACGTACAGGGCGAGCTTCGTCCGCGACGACGCGGACGACCAGGCGACCCGCCTGTCGTTCGGCGCACGGGCGCCGCTGCCGGGGTCGACTACCCCGGTCTCCTGCACGGGCAACCTCGCACTGCCGACGGTGACGTGCGCCGGCGTGCCGGCGGGCAGCTACGACATCACGCGCGTGCGCGCCGGAAGCCCGGACGTCACGCAGACGGCGGCGTCGATGTACCCCGGCGGGTCGACCCTCACGTCGTACGCGGACCTCAAGCCGGGCGACACGCTCGAGCTGCGTACGCACGCGGGCGACATCGTCATCACGAGCGTGCGGCTCGCCGGCCTGCGCGTCGACGCGGAGCAGTCCTCGTCGCTGCTCGGGTTCCCCTTCTTCGGGGGCCTGACGACGAAGGGCGGCAGCTGTGAGCCCGGAAGCTGGCTGCAGCAGTGGTTCTTCTTCTCGAGCGGGGCGGTCTGCTCGTCCAGCGGCGCGCTCCCGGCCGGGTTGGCTGGTTCGCCGCAGTCGCTTGACGATTTCAGCGGCGGCCTGACGACCACGACCCCCCCGAGCATCATGAACGTCTCGCCGCTCGATGGCGAGAACGTCTACGGCACGGGCGTCGTGGCGTTCGCGGACGTCGATCAGACGACGGCTCCGGTCGCGCTGTCCTTCGGGCCGCGCGGCGGCGCTCAGGCGCCCGCGACCGGCAACGCCAACTCCGCCGCCGGTGCGGTCATGAGCCCGATCGCGGCGGGAACGCGCTACGCCGCCACGTGGGTCGCGACGGGCGTCAACGCTGACACGACGGCGCTCGCCACCCGCTTCAACGGGCAGGCGGGAGCGAGCGGCACGCCGGGCCAGGACGGCAACGGCGGCGCCACTGGTGCGACAGGTGCCACGGGTGCGACCGGAGCGACCGGCCCCGGCGGGCCGGCGGGCGCGACCGGCGCGACCGGCCCCACCGGCGCGACCGGTGCGACCGGCGCCCGCGGGCCGGCAGGACCCCGCGGCCCGGCCGGCATCGGGATCCGCGGCGTGAACGTCACGTGCAAGATCGTCAGGACCGCGGGCAGGATCACGGGCACGAAGTGCAAGGCGACCGTCGTGCGCACGAGCGCAAGGTCGAAGGCCCGAGTCGCCATCCGGATCTACCGCGGCAGCAAGGTCTACGCGATGGGCGGCACCGTGCTGAAGTCGCGCAGCGGCTCGTTCGGCCTCGTCCAGCGCCGCAAGCTGGTCCGCGGCGCGGGCTACGCGATGTCGATCGTGCTCACGCAGAAGGGCAGCGCGAAGAACGCGGTCGGCCGGGTGAAGGTCCGCTGAGCGGCGCCGTCAGCCGGTGAACGAGGGCCGGGTCGCTCGCGCGCACGGCCTGAAGCGGAAGCTGATGTTCCGGGCTCGCGTGTCGTCTGTGAACGACACGCGAGCTCGCAGCTTGTGCTGGCCGCGGTGCAGGCGGATCGTGACCGCGAACGGCGCGCGATCCTGCGACGTGATGCGGCGCCCGTCGAGGTAGAAGCGGACGAGCCGGATGCGCACGCCCGTGACGACGGCGCGGAACGTGGGCTCGACGCAGCGCTGGCGGCCGAAGCGCGCGGCCGTGCGGCCCACGGAACGCGGCTCGGTGCTGAGCGCCGCCGTCGCGGGCGCCGCGGCCGGTCCCGGCGCGGGCGCGGGCGGGACGGCGCCGGGCAGCAGCGGGCCGCCCCCGACCGCGGTGGTGCAGCCCGGCCTGTCGATCGTGTTCGTGTCGAGCGTCACGGCCCCGTTGCGCGCCAGCGCCCGGCCTCGCAACGCCGCGCGCGTGTTCATCGTGATCGACTGCCGTACGAGGAGGGTGCCGGCGAAGCTCGAGTCGGTGCCGAGCGTCGCCGAGCTGCCGATCGCCCAGAAGACGTTGCACGCCTGCGCGCGACCGGCGAGCAGCACCCGGCTGCTCGACGCCGCCGTCAGCGTCCCCGCTTGCAGCACGAAGACCGCGTCGGGGTCGCCCTGGGCGTCGAGCGTGACGTCGCCGGTCAGCCCGAGCGCGGAATCGCGCTTGTGGACGCCGGCCGTGAGGAACAGCCCGCCGGCGTCGGCCGGCAGCAGGGCCGCGGGCGTGCGCCCGGCCGCGTCGCCGTACGCCGCCGTGAGGTCGGCCTGCGCCTGCGCGGCCGCGCCATCGGCCGCGTGCGACGTCCCGTTGAGCACCGCCGGCGGGAAGCCGACGATCGCGGTCCCCGGAGCCACGCCGAGATCGCCGTTGACGACGCTCGGGCCGGTGTTCGTCACCGTCGCGCCGCCGAGCACGGCATAGGCGCCGGCCGTGCCCAGGCCGACGGGCGGCTGGGCCGCCTGCGCGCTGCTTGCGCAAAGCGCCAACACGACGGTCCCGAAGACGGGAGCGACACCGTGGCACCGCCGGCGCGGGCGGGCTTGCCGTCCAAGGTCGGCGATGCTGGAGGCCCTACCCGCGCGCGCGGCGCGGAAACTCGGGCCGCGGCGCTTCGTGCTGAAGGAATAGGCCGCGGGCGTGCGAATAGAGCCGACGTGTCCGGTTTCCCGACCCCAACGGAGCTTCCCGTGCAGAAGAAGGCCAGGATCATCGCCTTCGCCAATCAGAAGGGCGGCGTGGCCAAGACCACGACGACCCTGAACCTGGCGGCCGCCTTCGCCGAGACCGGGCACCGGGTCATGTGCGTCGACATGGACCCGCAGGGCAACCTCACGATGTCGCAGGGGATCGACCCCGACACGCTCGAGCTCTCGATGTACGACGTGCTCGTGCATCACATCCCGATCAAGCAGGTCGTGCACAAGCGCGAGATCGACGTCGCGTGCGCCTCGATCGACCTCGCCGGCGCCGAGATCGCGATGTCCACGCAGATCGGCCGCGAGCGCTCGCTGACCAAGGCGCTGAAGGGCGTCGAGGACGATTACGACTTCATCTGCATCGACACGCCGCCGTCGCTCGGGCTGCTCACGATCAACGCGCTGACGGCCGCGCACAAGGTGATCGTCCCCGTGCAGTGCGAGTATCTCTCGATGCGCGGCTTGATCCAGCTGCAGAACACGCTTCAGATGATTCGCGAGAACCTCAACCCGGACGTCCAGATCGAAGGCATCCTGCCGACGATGATGGACATGCGGACGGTCCACGCCAAGGAAGCGATCGAGATCCTCGAGGAGAACTTCGGCGATCGGCTGTTCGCATCGCGGATCAAGAAGACCGTGCGCTTCGCGGAAGCCCCGGTTCAGGGGATGTCGGTCCTCAAATACGACCCGGACGGCACGGCCGCCCAGTCCTATCGCGACCTCGCGAAGGAGGTTCTCGCTCATGGCATCCGGTAAGCGCGCGAGCATGCGCGAAGGCCCGCTCGCTGCCCTGTTCCGCAAGACCGAGGAGGACGCGGCGCGCGCCGAGGCCGATGGCGAGGAGCCCGGCGTCCCGGGCGGCCTGCCGAAGGCCGTCGCTCCCGAGCCGACGCCGGTCGAGGACATCCCCGCCCGCGACGTCCCGCATCCGTCGCTGGCCGCCGGGAAGCTTGCACCAGAGGTCGAGGCCGAGGTCGAGGAAGAGGCCAGGATCCCGTCGCCGCAGGAGCGCCTGCGCCACGCCTTCTCCTCGGAGATGGACATCCCCGAGAGCTTCATGGACGTGCCCGAGCCCGCGACGCGCGCCGGCCGCGACCGCGCGCGCCCGGGGCGCGAGAGTCAGGAGCGCGACGCGTTCGCCCGGCCGGACACCGGTCGCGAGACGCCGTTCGGCCAGGCCAAGCCCGTCGGCCAGCCCGTGCTGCGCGTCATCGGCGTCGGCGGCGGCGGCTCGAACGCCGTCAACCGGATGGTCGAGGCCGAGGTCAACGGCGTCGAGTTCTACGCCGTCAACACGGACTTGCAGTCGCTGCAGCAGTCGCTGGCCCACGAGACGCTGCACATCGGCGCCGCGCTGACGCGCGGCCTGGGGTCCGGCTCGAACCCCGAGCTCGGCCGTGCCTCCGCGATGGAGGAGTACGACCGCATCAAGGCGATGCTCAAGGGCTCGGACATGGTCTTCATCACGGCCGGCGCCGGTGGCGGGACCGGCACGGGCGCCGCACCCGTCATCGCACGCATCGCCCGGGAGCTCGGCGCGCTGACCGTCGGCATCGTCACGAAGCCGTTCGGCTTCGAGGGCACGCGCCGCCGCGAGCAGGCCGAGCTCGGCATCCAGGCCCTCAAGGACGAGGTCGACACGCTCATCGTCGTCCCGAACAACCGCCTGCTGGCCGTGCTCGACAAGCAGACGTCGATGGTCGAGGCGTTCCGCGTCGCCGACGACGTCCTGCGCCAGGGCGTCCAGGGCATCTCGGACCTCGTGACGCTGCCGGGCCTGATCAACCTCGACTTCGCCGACGTGCGCACGATCATGTCCAACGCCGGCAACGCGCTGCTCGGCATCGGCATGGGCTCGGGCGAGAACCGCGCGTTGACCGCCGCGGCGCAGGCCGTGGCGTCGCCGCTGCTCGAGACGAGCATGGAGGGCGCGCACTCGATCCTGCTGTCGATCACCGGCGGCCGCGACCTGTCGCTGTGGGAGATCAACGAGGCCGCGAAGGCCGTATCGGAGGCCGCTCACCCCGAGGCGAACATCATCTTCGGCGCGATGATCGACGAGACGCTCGAGGACCAGGTCTGGGTGACGGTCGTCGCGACCGGCTACGACGGCGCGCCGAAGAAGCGCGCGGAGGAGACGCCCGGGACGCGCCGCCTCGTGGAGCCCAGGGGCGAGCCGCGCGTCACGCGCAGCACCCCTCCGCCGCCGCCGCGCCATGGCTACGAGGACCGCGAGGAGATGCGCCGCCGCGCGGCGACCTCCGCCGTGCAGACGCGCGAGCGCGAGACGCCGGCCCGCCGCGCCGGCGGGCTGCGCGTGACCGAGCTCGACGTGCCGGAGTACATGCCGCGCCGCTGAGCGGCGCGCCTGCTTGGCGCCGCGGCCGCGGCGCGGGGACGGCTACTTCGGCGCGGCGCCGCGCCGGGGCTTGTCGTAGAGCACGAGGTAGTAGATGTGGCGCTGGCTCTCGAACTCCCAGCGCTCGCGCGTGGGCCGGAACGAGACGATCTTGACCCGCCCGCCGGCGGCCTTGACGCGCGCGAGGCGCACCGCGAGCTGCAGGCGCCCGTGCGCCGCCTCGCCGTCGACGATGTTGAAGCCGGGCCACTCGCGGCCCTCGATCCGCGCCATCTTCACGATCTCGGCGTCGTGCTTGGACGAGCACTTCACGGCCGTGACCTTCGGGACGCCGTTGTTGCTGCCGTCGGGATGCGAGAGGCGCTCGCGGAAGTTGCTGATGCAGTCGCCGGTGCGGAGCTTCAAGAGCCGCGTGTCGCCGGCCTTGGCGAGCTTGCCGGCGGAGTCGCGCTCGGGCCCGGCCTCGCCGCAGCCGCCGAGCAGGGCGGCGGCGGCCAGGGCCGGAAGGATCCGGCGTGTCGTCTGGGCGGTCGCCATGGCTTGCGCAACTGTATGCGGCGCGGCCGCCGGCCGTGGCCTCGCGGGTAGAGCGGCGCTAGCCTCGTCGCGGTGAGCTCCCAGGGCATCGTGGCCGCCGGCCACCCGCTGACGGCGCAGGCGGGCGTCGACGCGCTGCGCGCCGGTGGCAACGCGGTCGACGCCGCGGTCGCGGCGATGCTCACGTCGTGGGTCGCCGAGCCGCTGCTGAGCGGGCCCGGAGCGGGCGGCTACATGCTCGTCGCGGGGGCGGGCGAGGAGCCTGTGCTGCTGGACTTCTTCGTCGCCGCGCCGGGCTTCGACTCCAACGGCGGCCCGCGCGCGCCGCTGCTGCCCGTCGAGGTCGACTTCGCGGGCGACGCGCGCCAGACCTTCCACGTCGGCCCCGCGTCCTGCGGGACGTATGGCAACCCGGCCGGGATCGACGCAGCGATGCGCCGCTGGGGCTCGCTCCCGCTTGCCGAGCTCGCGGCGCCGGCCGCGGCGCTCGCCCGCCACGGCGTCGTCACCAACGCCCAGCAGGCCGAGGTCGTGCACCTGCTCGAGGCGATCCTGCGCTCGACGCCGGAGGCGGCGGCGCTGTTCGTGCCCGGCGGGCGGCTGCTGCAAGAGGGCGAGCTCTTCCGCGACCCCGAGCTCGGCGACACGATCGAGCGTCTCGGGGCGGAGGGCGCGGAGCCGTTTTACCGCGGCGACATCGCCGAGGCGGTGGTGGCATGGGTCGCGGAGGGCGGCGGCGTGCTGACGGCCGCCGACCTGCGCGCCTATCAGGCGATCGCCCGCGAGCCGCTGAGCGTCCGCTACCGCGGGCGCGACGTGCTGACCAACCCGCCGCCGTCGGCGGGCGGGATCCTGCTCGCGCTGTCGCTGCGGCTGCTCGAGCACACGCCCTCGCCGCCGCCGCTCGCGCTCGTCGTGCGCGCGATGGAGGAGGCGCAGGCCGCCCGCACCGCGGAGTTCGTCGAAGGGCTCGGCGATCCCGGGTTCGGCGCGCGGCTGCTCGCGTCGCGGATGGGCTCGACGACCCACATCACGGTCGTCGACGCTGCGGGGCGCGCCTGCTCGGTGACGTGCACGAACGGCGAGGGCGCGGGCGTCATCGTTCCCGGCACGGGCATCCACGTCAACAACATCATGGGCGAGGCGGACCTCAACCCGCTCGGCTGGCACCACGCCCCGCCGGGGCGGCGGATGCCGTCGATGATGTCGCCGACCGTCGTGATGGAGGGCGACGAGGTACACCTCGCGCTCGGGTCGTCGGGATCCAACCGCATCCGCTCGGCGCTGCTGCAGACGATCGTCGGCGTCGTCGACCACGGCATGGCCGCGGGCGACGCAGTCGCCGCGCCGCGCGTGCACTTCGAGGACGACGTGATCTTCGCCGAGCCGGGCGCCGCGCTCGACTCGCTGCGCTTCGATCCGTACGAGGTCCAGCACTTCCGCGCCCCGAACATGTTCTTCGGCGGCGTGCAGGCGGTGAGCCGCGATCCCGGGACCGGCGCGCTGTGCGGCGCCGGCGACCCGCGGCGAGGCGGCGTCGCGGTGTCGGCGTGAAGGGTCTGGCGGCGGTTGGCGCGGCGCTTGCCGTCGCCCCCTCGCGGGCTGCGGCACGCCGTCGCCCGACCTCTTCGTCGTCGAGCGCGACGGCTCCGTCCCCGGCGCCAAGCTGCACCTGCTCGTCTCGGACACGAGCGTGCGCTGCAACCGCGGCGAGCCGCTGCCGCTGACGAGCGAGCAGACGATCGAGGCGCGCGACATCACCGACGACCTCATCAGCGTGCAGACCGGCGCGGTCGACTATCCCAAGCCGCCGCCGGCCCAGATCTTCCATTTCAAGATCACCGACGAGGAGGGCGAGCTGCGCTTCCCCGACACCGCGCAGCGGCCGCTGATCCTGCCGCGCACCGCCCGTTTCGTGCGCCGGCTGGCGATCGACACCTGCAAGCTCACGCGCTGAGCCGCGGCTGCGTTATGCAGCCGATGGCGCCTACTACGCTCAGACGATGACCCGCCGCTCGTGGCTTTTGATGGGGCTCCTCGCCGCGCTGTGGGGCGCGTCCTACCTCTTCATCAAGGTCGCGCTCGACGACGGCATCGCGCCGATCTTCATCGTCTGGGCGCGCATCGCCCTCGGCGCGATGGTGCTCGTCCCGATCGCGATCCGCCTCGGCGCGTGGCACGCGCTGCGCGGCCGCTGGCCCGCGCTCGCCGTCATGTCGCTCGTGCAGGTCGTCGTGCCGTTCTTGCTCATCACGTACGGCGAGCGCCACATCGCGTCGTCGCTGACGGGCATCCTCGTCGCGGCGGCGCCGATCTTCACGGCGCTGCTCGCGGTGCGCTTCGACCAGGACGAGCGCCCGCGTGGGATCGCCGCCGCCGGCGTCGTGATGGGGATCTTCGGCGTCGCGCTGCTGTTCGGCGTCGACCTCTCGGGCGACGCGCAAGCGCTCGCCGGCGGGCTCATGGTGCTGCTCGCGTCGCTCGGCTACGCGATCGGCGGCTTCTACCTCAAGCACCGCCTTGGCGGGATCCCGCCGGTCGGGATCGCGGCCGCGACGATGGTCGTCGGCACGATCGCGCTCGCGCCCGCGGCGATGTTCGTGCTGCCGACCCGGACGCCCGGCGCCGAGACGTTCGGCTCGCTGTTCTTGCTCGGCGCGGGCGGCACCGGGATCGCGTTTCTCATCTTCTACACGCTGATCGCCGGCGTCGGCCCGAGCCGCGCGGCGCTCGTCGCCTACATCGCGCCGGGCTTCGCCGTCTTCTACGGGGCCTGGCTGCTCAGCGAGCCGCTGACCGCGGGCGCGGTGCTCGGCCTGGGCCTGATCCTCGCCGGGTCGTGGGTCGCCGCGGAGGGTCGGCTGCCGGGCCGGCCGCGGCCTGTTCCCGTGCCATGAAATCGCCTCGAACTCGACACCGGCGCGTGTGGGCGCTAGTGTCGTTTGTCGCGACATCTCCGCGCCGAACCGGCCGGGGTGAGCGCGGGACGGACGGGGTACTTGCACCCGGACGGATCCAACAATCGGCATAGGGTCTCGCCGAGGAGCTCCATTTGATGAACCAACTCCGGCATCCAGGCTACGAGGGATGAGCCCTTGTCGCTAAGCCCCTGGCTTGCGGTCGACGTCGACACGGTGCCCTCGCAGCGCGCCCGTGAGCTGCGCGACGCGTGGGAGGACTTCGTCGACGACCGCGTCCGGGACGACCCGGGGCTGCCCGACGTCCGCGTCCCGATCGTCGACTCGTGGCTGCGCTCGCGCGACGCGGGCGTGGATCCCACGGGTCGCCTGCCCGCAAGGTCCGTCGTCGAGCTCGACGGGGCGCGCGCCATGTGGGACGAGCACCCGCTGCAGAGCGCCAGCAGCTTCATCGAGCAGTCGATGGCCGAGACCCTGTTCGACGCCGACAACCTGCTCGTCGTCTCCGATGCCGACGGGATGCTGCTGAGCATCAGCGGCGACACGCGGCTGCGCAACCGCGCCGCCGACGACATGAACTTCGTCGAGGGCGCCTTGTGGAGCGAGTCGTCCGCGGGGACCAACGCGATCGGCACCGCCGTCGCCGCCGGTCACGCGGTGCAGGTCTTCGCGGCCGAGCACTTCACCGAGCCCGTCCAGCGCTGGACGTGCTCGGCGGCCCCCGTGATCGATCCCGACACCGGCAAGGTCGTCGGCATCATCGACCTGACGGGCGACATCAGCGTCGTCAACCCGCTCAGCCTCGCGGTGGTCGTGGCGACGGCGCGCGCGGTCGAGGAGATCCTGCGCGGACAGCTGCACGAGCGCGACGACCGCCTCCGCGCACGCTACGCCCAGCTGCTCGGCCCGGCGTCCGCGGGCGCCGCGCTCGTGACCGGGACGGGCCGCCTGCTGCTCGACCCGGGTCAGCGCTGGGCGCGCGTCGCGTTCAAGGAGATCCCGGCCGGCGGCGGCGTGCTCGCGCTCCCGTCGGGCGTCGAGGCGATCGCCGAGCCGGTCGCCGAGGACGACGTCTACGTCGTGCGCCGCAACAGCCAAGCGCGGCCCGCCGGCCCGCGAGTCGAGCTGCGCGTGCTCGGCGACGAGCCGCCCGTCGTGCGCGTCGAAGGCGAAGAGCTGCGCCTGCGCCCGCGCCACGTCGAGATGCTCACGATCCTCGCGCTGCACCGCGGCCACCTCAACGCGGAGATCATGTGCGCCGAGCTCTACGGCGACGACGGCCACCCCGCGAGCGTGCGCGTCGAGATGTCGCGGCTGCGCCGCATGCTGCTCGGAGCGCTGAAGTCCGGCGGCTACCAGCTGACCGGGCCCGTCGACTCCGACGTCCGCCACGTTCGCGCGCTGCTGGACCGTGGCGCGGTGGTCGAGGCCGCCGAGGCGTATCCGGGGCCGCTGCTGCCCGGCTCCGTCGCGCCCTGCATCGAACGCGAGCGCGACGAGCTCGACGGCTGGCTGCGCCAGGCAGTCATCACGTCCGACGACACCGACGCGCTGTGGGCGTGGGTGCGCTCGTCGTCGGGCGAAAGCGACCTGCTCGCGTGGCAGCGGCTGCTCGCCGCGCTGGACTACACCGACCCGCGCCGCAGCCGTGCCGTCGCACGGACGCGGGCGCTGCGGGAAGAGTTCGGGATCTAGCACCGCGCTGTCTCGCGCGTTGCAGCGGAGTGTTGCGGCTGTGTAACGCCGCGGTGATGCACTCCGCCGTGCCGGACCGCTCCCAGCGGCCGGAGGGTTTGTCCCAAACCCCGTTTACGGCGGAGAGGAAGGCTTCAGCATGAGCAGAGCCAGCATCACGAAGGCGCACACGAAGATCCAGGAGCTGTCCTGGGATCCGACCTTCGTGGAGCCTGTCGACAAGTACCCCACCGACTACACCTTCGAGAAGGCCCCGAAGAAGGACCCGCTCAAGCAGGTCCTGCGCTCCTACTTCCCGATGGAGGAGGAGAAGGACAACCGCGTCTTCGGCGCGATGGACGGCGCGATCCGCGGCAACATGTTCCGCCAGGTTCAAGAGCGCTGGATGGAGTGGCAGAAGCTCTTTTTGAGCATCATCCCGTTCCCGGAGATCTCGGCCGCCCGCGCGATGCCGCTGGCCATCAACGCGGTGCCCAACCCCGAGGTCCACAACGGCCTGGCGATTCAGATGATCGACGAGGTACGCCACTCGACGATCCAGATGAACCTCAAGCGGCTGTACATGAACCACTACATCGACCCGGCCGGGTTCGACATCACCGAGAAGGCGTTCTCCAACTGCTACGCCGGCACGATCGGGCGCCAGTTCGGCGAGGGCTTCATCACCGGCGACGCGATCACCGCCGCCAACGTCTACCTCACGATCGTCGCCGAGACGGCGTTCACGAACGTCCTCTTCGTCGCGATGCCCGGCGAGGCCGCCGCCAACGGCGACTACCTGCTGC
Source organism: uncultured Actinomycetes bacterium (assembly GCA_963766525.1). GTDB lineage: Bacteria > Actinomycetota > Thermoleophilia > Solirubrobacterales > Solirubrobacteraceae > CADCVQ01. The sequence goes on along the minus strand of CAVYAX010000052.1, from coordinate 309,937 downwards.
CGACGGTGTTCCACTCGGTGCAGTCCGACGAGTCGCGCCACATCTCAAACGGCTACTCGATCATCCTCATGGCGCTCGCCGACGAGCGCAACCGGACGCTGCTCGAGCGCGACCTGCGCTACGCCTGGTGGAACAACCACCGCGTCGTGGACGCCGCCATCGGCACGTTCATCGAGTACGGCACGAAGGACCGCCGCAAGGATCGCGACAGCTACGCCGAGTCCTGGCGCCGCTGGATCTACGACGACTACTACCGCAGCTACCTCATGCCGCTGGAGAAGTACGGCCTGACGATCCCGCACGACCTCATCGAGGAAGCGTGGGACCAGATCATCAACAAGGGCTACGTCCACGAGGTCGCGCAGTTCTTCGCCACCGGCTGGTTCGCCAACTACTGGCGGATCGACGCGATGGACGACACGGACTTCGAGTGGTTCGAGCACAAGTACCCGGGCTGGTACGACAAGTACGGCAAGTGGTGGGAGCGCTACGCGGACATGTCGAAGAAGAACGGCCACGGGCCGATCGCCTTCGAGCCGGACATGTCGGACTACGAGTATCCGCACCGCTGCTGGTCGTGCATGGTGCCGTGCCTCGTCCGTGAGGACATGGTCGTCGACGAGGTCGACGGCACGGTCCGCACGTACTGCTCGGAGACCTGCCACTGGACCGACGCCGTCGCGTTCCGCCCGGAGTTCGAGGGCCGCGCGACGCCGTCGATGGGCAAGCTCTCGGGCAAGCGCGAGTGGGAGACGCTCTACCACGGCATGGATGTCGCCGAGGTCATGCAGGATCTCGGCTACGTCCGCGACGACGGGCACACGCTCATCCCGCAGCCGCACCTCGACCTCGACCCCAAGAAGATGTGGACGCTCGACGAGGTCAAGGGGATCACGCTGAACAGCCCGAACGTGCTGCTCAACGAGATGTCCGCCGAGGAGCGCGAGAAGCACGTCGCGAACTACAAGAAGGGCGGCCCCGCCGGCCGGCCCTTCAAGGAGGAAGCCGCCGCGTCCTGACGCCGTGTCCCGCGCCCGCGCGCATGCCTGCGGGGACCGAACAGGTCCCCGGGGCGGCGCCGGGCTGCGCGGCGGCGTCCCCACTACGGGAGGGCACGAACATGGGTGAGATCCACACAGTGCGGCTTGAGCCGGTCGGCATCGAGATGGAGGTCGACGAGGACGAGACGGTCCTCGACGCCGCCTTCCGCCAAGGCATCATGCTCATGCACGGGTGCAAGGAGGGCCAGTGCTCGTCGTGCAAGTCGTTCTTGCTCGACGGGGACGTCGACCTCGACAAGTACTCGACGTTCGCCCTGCCCGACTTCGAGGAGGCGGAGGGCTACACGCTGCTGTGCCGCGCGCACGCCCTGAGCGACCTCGAGATCGAGCTGCTGCACTACGACGAGGACCGGATCCGCAGCGGCAACCCCATCGTCGACGCGACTACGGAGGTCGAGGCCGTCGAGGAGCTCACCAGCGACATCCGCCGGCTCGTCTTGAAGGTGACCGATCCGGAGGGCCTCGAGTTCAACGCCGGCCAGTACGTCGACATCGGGGTGCCGGGGGCGGAGGGCGAGCACCGCTCGTTCTCGATGGCCAACGCCCCGGGCGAGCCCGACCGCCTCGAGTTCATGATCAAGCTCTACGAGGGCGGCCGGTTCTCCGGCCTGCTCGCCAACGGCGACGGCATCTCGGTCGGCGACGAGCTGAAGTGCAAGGGCCCGTTCGGGATGTTCACGCTGCGCGACAGCTCACCCCGGCGGCTCGTGTTCATCGCGGGCGGCGCGGGGATGGCGCCGGTCCTGTCGCTGCTGCGATCGATGGCCGAGAAGGGCACCGAGCGCAAGGCGACGTTCTACTACGGCGCCCGCACGGAGGACGACCTGTTCGCGCTCGAGGAGATGGAGCGCTTCAAGTCTGAGCTGCCGGACTTCACCTTCGTCCCCGCGCTCTCCGAGGAAGAGGAGGGCGGCGGCTGGGAGGGCGAGGCCGGAATGATCACCGACGTCGTCGACCGCCTCGAGGGCGACGACCTCGCCGACGTCGACGCCTACCTCTGCGGTCCGCCGCCGATGGTCGACGCCGCCATCGAACTGCTCGAGCGCCGCGGGGTGCCCGAGTCGCACATCTACTTCGACAGGTTCACGACGAGCGCGGCATGACCGCGATCAGGAGAGGAGCAGCATGCCCGCAGACACCGTGAAGGCACCGCGGAGCGTCCCGAAGCCGGTGTTCACCGACGCCGAGGCCGGCGCCAAGGAGTTCCCGTCGTCGCGCAGCCGTTCGTACAGCTACTTCGAGCCCAAGAAGCGCCGCGCGACGGTCTACGAGGACGTCACGATCGACGTCCAGCCCGATCCTGAGCGTCACCTGACCCAGGGCTGGGTCTACGCGTTCGCCAACGGCGACTCCGGCTACCCGCAGGAGTGGACCGCGCTGAAGTCGTCCAACTGGCACGAGTTCCTCGATCCCAACGAGGAGTGGGAGCAGACGATCTACCGCAACAACGCCAACACCGTCCGTCAGATCAGCGGGGTGCTGGCCAACGCGAAGGCCGCGAACGCGTTCGCGGGCTGGAACAAGTCGTGGATCTCGGTCGTCGAGAAGCACGTCTCGGCGTGGGCGCACGTCGAGCACGGCCTGGGGATGCACGTCTACACGCCCGCCCAGCGCGACGCGCCGACGAACATGATCAACAACGCGATGTGCGTCGGCGCCGTGCACAAGCTGCGCTTCGCACAGGACATCATGCTGTACAACCTCGACGTCTCCGATCAGGTCGAGGGCTTCGACGGCAGCGCGCACAAGGACGTCTGGCAGGACGGCAAGTGCTGGCAAGCCACGCGCGAGAACGTCGAGAAGCTGACCGGCATCCGCGACTGGGCGGAGGCGTGGTTCGCGACGGCGATCGTCTTCGAGCCGCTCGTCGGCGAGCTGTTCCGCAGCGGCTTCGTCATGCACGCCGCGGCGCTGCAGGGCGACTTCGTCACGCCGGTGATCATGGGCTGCGGCGAGTCCGACTGCGCCCGCGAGCAGCGCGGCGCGCGCGCCCTGTTCCGCATGCTCGCCGACGACGAGGAGCACGGCGAGGCCAACCGCAAGACCATGCAGGGCTGGCTCGACGAGTGGGTGCCCGTGAGCCTGGCCGCCGCCAAGCAGCTACAGCCGATCTGGTCGGAGATCTCCGAGAAGGTCGTCAAGTTCGAGGACTCGCTGGACGTTTCCAAGCGCCGGATCAGCGAGCTCCTGGAAGACATCAACCTCGAGGCCCCCAAGGAGGTCAGCTCATGACCGCGTTCGAGTCCAACCGCTCGTCGTCCAACGAGTGCGGCGTCACGCTCATGAACAACCAGGTCGGTTACGTCGTCGCGAAGGTCATGGACGGCAAGAAGGACGTCAAGATGCGCGAGATGCCGTCGATGATCCGCGTCGACGGGATCGGCACGATCGAGTTCAACTTCGAGGAGATCGCCGAGGCGCTGGGCTGGGAGGACTTCGGCAACGACGACTTCGAGGAGATCATGTCGACGCACTACGGCCGCATGGTCGTCGAGGACGACCGCATCCTGATGTTCGCCAACCCCGAGGACGCGGCCGAGTACATCGGCTTCGATCTGCAGCCGGTCGGGGAGGGCTGAGGATGTACGAGAAGGACGGCGAGAAGTACTTCGTCTTCGACACCCACCTGCACTTCTGGGACGCAAGCCCGGAGAACTGGGTGCAGGGCGCCGAGGAGTACGCCAAGGGCTGGATCGAGTGCTTCCACGCCTACCAGGGCCTCGGCCCGCCCGACACGCACTGGTCGATCGAGCACTTCCAGAAGTACTCGGCCGACGACTTCGAGAAGGACGTCTACACCGACGGCTATGTCGACGTGGCGGTGTCGCAGCCGACGTACCTCAAGGAGTGGTACGCGAAGGGCTTCAACGCGCTCGAGCAGAACGCGCAGCTCCTGGAGCGCTTCCCGGGCAAGTTCATGGTCAACGGGCGCTTCGACCCGCGTGAGGGCGACGAAGGACTGGCGCAGCTCGAGGCCGATCACGCGCAGTACGGGTTCAAGGGCGTGAAGCTCTACACGGCCGAGTGGCACAACGGCTCGCGCGGCTGGGCGCTCACGGATCCCGAGGCCGAGCCGTTCTTCGCGAAGTGCGAGGAGCTCGGCATCAAGAACATCCACGTCCACAAGGGGCCGACGATCTGGCCGCTGGACAAGGACTCCTTCGACGTCAAGGACGTCGACATCGCGGCAACGAGCCATCCCGACCTGAACTTCATCGTGGAGCACGTCGGACTGCCGCGGATCGAGGACTTCTGCTTCATGGCGACGCAGGAGCCCAACGTCTACGCCGGCCTGTCGGTCGTCGTCGGCGCTCTGATGCACGCCCGCCCGCGCTTCTTCGCGAAGTGCATGGGCGAGCTGCTGTTCTGGGTCGGCGAGGACAAGATGATGTTCGGCTCGGACTACGCGATCTGGGAGCCGAAGTGGCAGATCGAGGGGCTCGTCGACTGGGACTATCCGGATGACACGTTCTCGGACTTCCCGCGCTGGACGACGGCTGCCAAGAAGAAGGTGCTCGGCCTGAACGCCGCGCGCCTGTACGACGTGGACGTCCCGGAGGAGCTGCAGCTCGCCGACGGGGAAGGGACGCCCGCGGCCGAGGACGACGCGCAGCTCGTGGAGGGTGCGGCGTGATCACGCAGGCGCGGGTGCTCGCCGCGCTCGCCACCGTCCACGACCCAGAGCTCGACGAGCCCATCACCTCCCTGGGGTTTGTCGGCTCGTGCGAGGTCTCCGACGGCGGCGACGTCGACGTGCACCTGCGCCTGCCGACCCCGCAGTGCGCGCCGAACTTCGCGTTCCTCATGGCATCCGATGCGCGCGAAGCGGTGCGCCGGGTGGCGGGGGTGCGGAAGGTCGGCGTCGTGCTCGACGACCACTACACGGCCGGCGAGATCAACGAGGCCGTCGCGGGCGGCGGCGGCTTCGGCGCGGCGTTCCCGGGGGAGAGCCCGGGCGATCTGTCTGCCCTCCGAGAGCTGTTTCAGCGTAAGGCGCTGCTCGCGCGGCAAGGGCGCGTCGCGGCGATGCTGCTGCCGCCGCCCAGCTCGCCCGCGGACCACGCCGCGGTGGTCGCGCTGTGCGTCGCGGACCTGCCGCCCGATCACCCCGAGGTCGCGCGCTGCCTTGTGCTGCGGCGCGAGCTCGGCCTGCCCTGCGGTCCCGGCACGCCGGCGCTCGTCGCCGGCGACGGCAGCCGGCTGACCGCCGAGGAGCTTCCCCTGTGGCTGCGGCGCGCGCGGCTGGTTGGCCTGAGCCTCGAGTCAAACGGCGGGCTCTGCCGCTCGCTGCTGCGCGTTCGTCACGGCGTCTTCGATCCGACCGAGGAGGTGGCGACATGATCGCCGCACGCTTGCATCGCTACCACGATCCGCTCACGGTCGAGCAGATCGCCGAGCCCGAGATCACGGGGCCGCACGACGTCATCGTGCGCCTCGGCGGCGCCGGGCTGTGCCGCACGGACCTGCACATCCAGGAAGGCCAGTGGGCGGAGAAGTCCGGCGTCGAGCTGCCCTACGTGCTCGGCCACGAGAACGCGGGCTGGGTCCACGAGATCGGCTCGGCCGTCTCGAACGTCGAGGTCGGCGACACGGTCATCGTCCATCCGCTCGTGACGTGCGGCCTGTGCCGCGCCTGCCGCGCCGGCGACGACGTGCACTGCGAGAACAACCTCTTCCCGGGGATCTCCGTCGACGGCGGCTTCGCCGAGCTGCTCAAGACGAGCGCGCGCGCGGTCGTCAAGCTCGACCCGTCGCTGCACCCGAAGGACATCGCGGCGCTCGCCGACGCCGGGCTGACCGCGTACCACGCGGTGAAGAAGGCGGTCTCGATCCTGCATCCGGGCACGCGCGCGGTCGTCATCGGCGCGGGCGGCCTCGGCCACATCGGCATCCAGTGCCTCGCCGCGATGACGCCCGCCGAGATCATCGTCGTCGATCCCTCCGAGCACGCCCGCGCGTTGGCCGGGGAGATCGGCGCCGACCACACCGTCGGGCTCGACGGCAAGCAGGTCGACACGGTCCTCGAGATGACCGACGGCAAGGGCGCCGAGGCGATCATCGACTTCGTCGGCGAGAAGGGCGCGATCGAGGACGGCGTCGCGATGCTGCGCAACGCGGGCTCGTACTACGTCATCGGCTACGGCGAGAACATCAACGTGCCGACGATCGACATCATCTCGCGCGAGATCAACTTCATCGGCAACCTCGTGGGGTCCTACAACGACCTGTCCGAGCTGATGACGCTCACCGCGCAAGGCAAGGTCACCCTGCACACGAGCGCCTATCCATTGGAAGCGATCAACGACGCGATGGCCGATCTCGACTCAGGGCGCTTGCAGGGCCGGGGCATCCTCGTCGCCGACGCCGGCTGAACCTACGAGAGGCGACTTACTCCTATGGGCAAGATCATCCACTTCAACGACGACGCGCGCCGGCGCCTGCAGCAAGGCGTCGACATCCTCGCCGACACGGTGAAGGTGACGCTGGGGCCCAAGGGCCGCAACGTCGTGCTCGAGCGGCTGACGGGCGCGCCGACGATCACGAACGACGGCGTCACGATCGCGCGCGAGGTCGAGCTCGCCGACCAGTTTCAGAACATGGGCGCGCAGCTCGTCCGCGAGGTCGCCGACAAGACCTCGGAGCTGACCGGCGACGGCACCACGACGGCGACGCTGCTCGCCCAGTCGCTCATCCGCGAGGGCATGCGGGTGCTCGACGACGGCGTCAACCCGATGCAGCTGCGCCGCGGGATGGAGGACGCGGTCGAGCTCGTCGTGGCAGAGCTCGAGCGCAGCGCGCGTCGCGTGACCGACGTCGACCACCTGCGCCAGGTCGCGACGATCGCGGCGAAGGAGGACGAGCGCATCGGCAGCGCCGTCGCCGAGGCGCTGGATCGCGTGGGCGAGGACGGCGTCGTCTCGATCGAGGAGAGCGAGCTGCCCGGCATCGCCGTGGAGTTCGTCGAGGGCCTGCACGTCGAGAACGGCCACATGTCGCCGTACCTGATCAAGGACCGGATGAAGATGGAGACGGTCCTCGAGAACCCGTACGTCTTGATGACGACGAAGCCGATCTCGTCGGTCCAGGAGCTCATGGGCGCGATTGGGCAGGTCATGCGCCGGCCGGAGCCGCTGATCATCCTCGCCGAGAAGGTCGACGGCGCGGCGCTCGGCATGCTCGTGCAGAACAACCAGCACGGCACGATGGAGGCGAGCGCTATCCGCGCGCCGGGCTTCGGCCACCGCCGCTTGGCGTACCTCGAGGATCTCGCCGCGTTCACGGGCGGGCGGGTCATCACGCCGGAGGCGGGCCTGTCGCTGGAGTCCGTCGAGCTGTCGACGCTGGGTCGCGCGCGGCGCGTGATCGTGCGCGAGGACTACACGACGTTCATCGAGGGCGCCGGCACCGCGGAGGACGTCGAGGCGCGCTTGAACGAGATCCGCGTCGAGCTCGACCGCGCGACGCACGACGCCGACATCGACGCGCTGCGCGAGCGGCGCGCGCGGCTGTCGTCGAAGCTGGCGGTGGTGCGGGTCGGCGGGGCGACCGCGATCGAGTCCAGGGAGAAGCTGCGCCGGACCGAGGGATCGCTGGCGGCCGCGCGAGCGGCGATGTCCGAGGGGATCGTCCCCGGCGGCGGCACCGCGCTACTGTGCGCCGAGGGCGCGCTGGACGGCGTGTCGCGCGACGGCGACCGCGGCGCCGGCATCGACGTCGTGCGGGCCGTGCTCTCCGATCCGCTGTACTGGATCGCGTCGAATGCCGGCTACGACGGGCAGGCCGTGGTCGACCAGGTGCGGGCGATGCCCGCGGGCCACGGGCTCAACGCGCTGACCGGCTCGTTCGGTGACCTCTTCGTGTCGGGCGTCGTCGACCCGGTGCGCGTGACGCGGCTCAGCTTGCAGAACGCGGCGTCTGTTGCCGCGTTGATGCTCACGACGGAAGCGCTCGTCGCAGAGGAGCTCATCGGGCAGCCGGGAGCGATCATGGCGCCGGGCTACGGCGACCTCGCCGAGGGGATGGCGCGCCCGTCGTCACCTGTCTGAGCGCCCGAGCGCTGCCCCGCGGAGCCCCGCGCGCCCACCCTCCGCGCGCGGGGCGTCCGCGCGCGGCGTAGCGCGCGCGTCCTCGGTGCGAGACTGCGGCGATGGACGACTTCCCGCATGACGACCCCATCCTGGGACCGAGCATCGTGAGCTTCGACGGGCACGTGGTCGAGCTCTTCACCGAGCGCTCCGGGAGCGTGGCGCGGCTGGTCGCCGGGATGATCTTCCTCCAGGTCGACGACCCCGATCGCAAGGGGCGTCGCGAGGTCTGGTTCACGTGCGGGCCCAACCGCCGTGGCGGGGGCTTTCGGCTGATGTTCGGCGAGGAGCAGTGGGCGGGCTTCGAGCCGTGGCTGCGGCAGCTCGCCGCCACGCTGCGCGAGCGCCAGCCGTAAGGGGGGTGAGCGCGCGCCGGCGGCCGGCCTCCGCGGCCTTCGCGCTGCCCGCGCCTGCACGCCGAGGGGGTGTGGCGCAAGACGGGAACATACGTCACGTTTTGCGCCAGACCCCCCGGCGCGCTTGAAAAGCTCTGAAGTAAGCTTGCTAACTGTGGTAGGTTTTCTCGATGCACTCGTCGCGGAAGGGTCGCCGATGTAGCGCCACAGCGATCGCGGCGCTGGCGGTCCTTGGATGTGGCGAGTCGGGTGACCGTGTGCGAGAGCAACCGCACACGGCGACCGCCTCGCAAGCAGCCCCTGCGAGCCCGTCGCACGAGGACGAGCTGAACGACGACGCGGCGCACGCCGTGAGCGGCGACCGCGACTGCGACGGCGTCACCGACGTGGACGACCCGAACATCGAGCAACAGCCTGACCGCGACGGCGACCGCTGGGGCGATCGCTGCGATCGCGCGCCCGACGACGCACTCCACCACTGACGAACGACCTGAGGGGACCCGGGCCATGCGTAGAGGACACGTGCTGCACATCGTCGCGTCGCTGATCGCGACGACCGTGCTGGGAACAGCCGCAGAGACGGCATCCGCCTCGCACAACCGGGCGTCTCAGCTGACGTGGCGGGCGACGTCGAACCCGAACGAGGCCCACTTCGACGTCTCGTTCGTGGCGCGCCGCAGCTACTACGGGTCCCCTGGCGTCGGCGACACGATCACCGACCCGAGCATCGACTACGGCGACGGCGACGTCGAGTCCCCCGACCTCACGGTCGTGGCGGTCGACGCGGCCAACGACGTCATCTACACCGCCACCGAGCTCGTCCACGCGTACGACACCGGCGGCCCGTATACCGCGGCGCTCACGGGCTGCTGCCGGCTGCAGACCTCCTCGGGTCACGTCAACAATCCCGACCGCAGCTTCCAAGCCCAGACGATCGTGAACTTCGCGACGCTCGGCGGGCCGCACAGCTCGATCGACCCGATCGTCGAATGCCGCCCCAACAGCCTCTGCAGCTTCAGCGTCGTCGGCTCGGACCCGTCCGGCCGACCCCTGCGCTGGCGCATGGCCAACGCGACCGAGGCCGGCGGCGGGTTCGTCCAGCCCGGTCCGCCATACGCGACGAACCCCGCGACCGTCAATCCGACCACCGGGCGCTTCAGCTGGGACTCGACGGGCGCACAGGTCAACCCGTCGGGCCAGACGTTCTACTCGACGCAGGTCATCATCGAGAGCCTCGACGGCGCCGGCGCCGTCGTCTCGTCGGCGGCGATCGACTTCTTCGTCCGGCTCACCGACGACGCGAGCTCGCGGATCACGCCTCCCTGCAGCGACACCGACGGCAACGGCACGGACGACAACGACGGGGACGGCCTGTGCGACAACTGGGAGACGCAGGGCATCGACGCCGACGACGACGGCGACATCGACCTCAAGCTCTACGACCAGAACCACGACGGCACGATCTCGAGCACCGAGGCGGCCGACCTCAACGTCAAGGACATCTTCGTCGAGATCGACCACATGGACGGCCTCGAGCCCGACCTCGCGGCGCTCAACGCCGTCATCCGGGCCTTCGCCGCGGCGCCCCAGAAGATCCGGCTGCACTACCGCGTCGACGACAAGATCCCCTACGACGACGAGCTCATCTTCGACGGCTGCGGCGGGTCGACGTGCCCGGCGGGCGCGCCAACGTTCGACGACGTCAAGGAGGACTGGTTCGGCCACTCGAGCGAGCGCTCGGCGGCCGACCACCATACGATCCTCGATGCCAAGCGCTTCGCGTTTCACTACGTCGAGTGGGTCAACGGCATGGCAGGCAGCGGCTCGACCTCCGGGCGCGCCGAGCTGCCGGGCAACGACGTCGTCGTCTCGCTCGGTCGCTGGAACGTCCGTGGCGGCACGGTCGACCAGCAGGCCGGCACGTTCATGCACGAGCTCGGCCACAACCTCGGCTTGCACCACGGCGGCGGCGACGACATCAACTGCAAGCCGAACTACCTGTCGGTGATGAGCTACACCCGGCAGGTCACCGGGTCCTACCTCTCGCGGCGGCCACTGGACTACTCGCGCCTCGCGCTGCCGGTGCTGAACGAGGGCTCCCTGGACGAGCGCCGCGGCGCGGGCGTCATCGGGCCGTCGCCGCTGCTCACCGCTCATGGGCCTGGCCTCGCTCGCGAGTCGGCCGCGTGGGGCTCGATCGACTGGAACATGGTCTCCGGTATCGAGTCGACTCCGGTCGCGGCGGACATCAACGACCTCGGGTCACCCGAATGCGCAGGCGACGGCGACGTGCTCGTCGGCTACGACGACTGGGCGAATGCGACGCTCGCGTTCCAGGCTACGGCGGACTTCTCCGACGGCGTCCACTCGACGACGTTCACCCAGGCCGAAGAGGTGACCTATGAGGCCCTCGCTGCCGTCTCGCCCGACGCCGACGGCGACGGCGTGCTCGGCCTGAACGATCTCTGCCCGCGGGCAAGCGATGCCTCGCAGGCCGACACCGACGGGGACGGCGTCGGCGACGCCTGCCAGCCGATCGCGCGGGGAGACTCGCTTGCCGCGCCCGGGGGGCAGGCGAGCCTGGCCGCACCGGGCGTGCTCGCGAACGACACCGTGGCCGGCGGCACGCTGGAGCCGCGGACGGTCACGACCGCCCGCGGCGGTAGCGCGGTCGTCAGCGCGGACGGGGCGGTCCGCTACTCGGCGCCCGCGGGCTACCTCGGACCGGACACGTTCACCTACGAGCTGGCCAACGAGCCGTCGTTCTCGACGGCGACCGTGACGATCGACGTGCAGGCCCCGCCCGCCACCGGAGGGTCGGGTCCCGTCACGGCCGCGCCTCCGAAGATCGATCCGCCGAAGCCGGGCGTCACGGTCGCGAAGCTGAGGCTGTCCAAGGTGGCGGCTCGCTACGACCGGCGCCTGAAGCGCATCGTGCTGCGCTTCTCGCTCAACGCTCCGGCGAAGGTGACGCTTGCACTCCAGCGGCGCGCCGGCATGCGCTGGGTTGCGGCGGGCAGGCTGCGCACGGTGCGCGCCAAGCGCGGCCAGACGCGGGTGAGCCTGCTCGTGCCCGGCGCTCGTAGGGGCCGCTATCGCATCGTGGTGAACGCTCGCGCCGCGGACGGTCGCAAGGCCAAGCTGGTCAAGCCGATCACCGTGCGGTAGCGCCCCGACGCCGCGGCAGCGCCACGCCGCCGGCCCGCGAGGGAGCGCCGGCGGCGCGGCCTCTAGCAGTGGGCCTTGGCGAGCGGTTCGGCCGACGCGAGAGGCGCCCGCCTTGACACGAGTGGCGCGTGAGGGTACACTGAACCAAATGGTTCAGCATTCGCAGATCGATCGGACCTTCTCGGCGCTCGCGGACCCGACCCGCAGGCAGCTGCTCGAGCGACTGGGACGCGGCAACGCGTCCATCACGGAGCTCGCGGAGCCCTACGGGATCTCGCTGACGGGCATGAAGAAGCACGTGCACGTCCTCGAGGAGGCCGGGCTTGTGACGACGGAGAAGGTCGGCCGGGTGCGCCGGTGCAGCCTCGGTCCGCGGCGTCTCGAGGACGTCGAGGAGTGGATGGGGATGTACCGCCGGATGCTGGACGAGCGCCTCGACCGGTTCGAGGAGCTGGTTTCACGAGCGACAGGAGACCCGAGATGAGCAACGCACAGCAGTCCACCCGCCTCGCCACCGTCACGACGCCGAACGAGCGCGAGATTCACATCGAGCGCGAGTTCGACGCGCCGCGCGACCGCGTGTTCGCCCTGTACACCGATCCAGAGCTCATCCCGCAGTGGTGGGGCCCGCGCGGCACGACCGCCGAGGTGATCGAGATGGACGTCCGCACCGGCGGCGACTGGAAGTTCGTCGCGCACAACTCCGACGGCTCGCAGACCGGCTTCCGCGGGACCTTCCGCGAGGTCACGCCGCCCGAGCGCATCGTCCAGACGTTCGAGTGGGAGGGCATGCCGGGCTACATTTCGATCGACGCGGCGGAGTTCACCGACCTCGGCGACGGGCGCACGAAGATGGTGTGCGACTCGCTCTTCTTCACGAACGAGGAGCGCGACGGCATGCTTGGAGCGGGCATGGAGGGCGGGATGAACGAGACCTACCAGCGCTTCGACGAGCTGCTCGCCGAGCACGCGTAGCCTGTCGTCCATGCCCTCGCGGCCCGTCTTGCACGTGTGCAGCCTCGACCGGGGTGGCCCTGGCGTGCACCCGTGCCGGCGGGCCGACGACGCGCTGCGCGACGCCGGCATCGATCACGAACGGGCGGTCTTCGACCGGAACCGCCCGTTCGGGTTGTTCACGTCCGGCAAGCGGCCGGAGCTCAAAGCGATGAGCGGGCAGGAGAAGCTGCCGGTGCTCGAGCTGCCGGACGGGTCGACCGTCAACGGCAGCGGCGACATCATCGCGTGGGCCGAGGCCCACGCGGCCGGCTGAGCCCTCGCCGCTCGCGCCGGCCACGGCATGCCGACTGTCTAGGCTGCCGCGCGTGACCGTCATCGACGACCTGATCGCCAACAACGAGGCCTTCGCGGCCGGGCTGCCCGCCCAGCACCTCCCGATCCAGCCCAAGCGCGAGCTCGTGATCGTGACGTGCATGGACTCGCGCCTGGACGTCTTCAAGGCGCTCGGCCTCCAGGAAGGCGACGCCCACATCCTCCGCAACGCCGGCGGCGTCATCACCGACGACGTCATCCGCTCGATCGCGGTCTCCCAGCGCCGCCTCGGCACGCGCTCGGTCATGCTCATCCACCACACGGACTGCGGCATGCAGACCCTCACCGACGACGGCTTCCGAGCGGAGCTCCAAGAGGCAACGGGCGTCGCTCCGGCGTTCGCGATCGAATCCTTCACCGACCTCGACGCCGACGTCCGCCAGTCGATCCTCCGCGTCCGCCGCTCGGAGTTCATCCTGCATCGAGAACGGGTCCGAGGCTTCGTCTACGACGTCGACACACACCGCCTCCGGGAGGTCGGGGTGTAGATTGCTCCCGAGAGGGAGGTGCGGGTGTCCCGCGCTTACAGGCACAACCTGAATGCCAGCAGGCTGCAGCGCGGCGAGCTCCAGCTGGAGGTGCGCGATCTGGGATTGGCGTTTGGCGGCGTCCGCGCGCTGGACGACGTCTCGCTGGACGTTCACCAGGGCGAGATCCACGCCGTGATCGGGCCCAACGGCGCCGGGAAGACGAGCCTGCTGAACTGCGCCAGCGGCCTCTACCGACCGCAGGCGGGCTCGATCCTGCTGCACGACGGCCCGGCGTCACATGAGCTCACGCGCATGAGGCCCAGCCGGATCGCGCGGCTGGGGGTCGCGCGGTCGTTTCAGAACATCGAGCTGTTCAAGCACATGACGGTGCTCGACAACCTCATGCTGGGGCGTCACGTGCACATGAAACACCGCGTGCTGACGTCGCTTGTCTTCTTCGGCCCGGCCCGCACGCAGGAGATCGAGCACCGCGAGCTCGTCGAGGAGGTCATCGACCTGCTGGAGATCGAAGCGGTGCGCAAGCGGCCCGTCGGCAGCCTCCCGTACGGGGTGCGAAAGCGCGTCGAGCTCGGTCGCGCGTTGTGCATGCAGCCGTCGCTGCTGCTGCTCGACGAGCCGATGGCCGGCATGAACGCCGAGGAGAAGGAGGACATGGCGCGCTACGTCCTCGACGTCAACGAGCTGGCGGGCGTGACGACGGTGCTGATCGAGCACGACATGGGCGTGGTGATGGACATCTCGACGCGCGTCACGGTGCTGGACTTCGGGCGCGTCATCGCCGGCGGCAGCCCGCTCGAGGTGGCCTCGGACCCCGCGGTCATCAAGGCCTACCTCGGCGAGGCGCATGCTCCCGGAGAGCCGCAGCACGCGTGAGCGACGACACGACACTCCCGCGGCTGCTGCGCCTGCGGGCAGCCGAGCACCCCGGCCGTCACGCCTTGCGCGAGAAGCGACACGGGATCTGGCAGCCCGTCACGTGGAAGCAGTACGAGGAGCGCGTCCGCGGCTTCGCGGAACGCCTTGCCACGCTGGGATTCGAGCGCGGCGACACCCTCGCGGTGCTCGGGGACAACCGCCCGGAGTGGGTGATCGCCGAGCTTGCCGCCCAGTCGCTGGGAGGCAACTCGCTCGGCCTGCACCCGGACAGCAGCGTCGAGGAGGTGGCGCACCTGCTGGCGCTGGGCGGAGCGCGCTTGGTCGTGGTCGAGGGCCAGGAGCAGGTCGACAAGCTCGTGGCGCTCAAGGACCGGGGCGATGCGGACGCCGTCGAGCAGGTCATCTTCTACGACGCGCGCGGGCTCGAACGCTACGAGCAGCCGTATCTCTCGGCGTTCACCGGTGTCGAGACGGCACGAGCTCGCGGCCGGCTGGTGGGAGGAGCGGGTGGAGCACGGCCGCGCCGGCGACGTCGCGATGCTCTGCGCGACGGCGGGGACCACCGGCAAGCCGAAGCTGGCGAGGCTCACCCACGCCAACCTGCTGTGGCTCGGCGACGAGCTTTTTGTCCGAGGATCCCATTCGCAGCAGCGACGAGGTCCTCAGCTTCTTGCCGCTTGCGTGGATCGGCGAGCAGGTGATCGCGATCGCGTGCGCGCTGCAAGCCGGGTTCACCGTCAACTTCCCGGAGTCACCTGCAACAGCACAGTCAGACCTGCGTGAGATCGGGCCGCACGTGATGCTGTCCCCGCCGGGGATCTGGGAGAGCATGTTCGGCCAGGTCCAGCTCCGCACGGGCGACGCCGGGTGGCTCAAGCGCAAGGCGTTTTGGTGGGGGCTTGGAGTCGGCAAGCGCGCCGTGGCGGCCCGGCTCGCCGGCGGGAAGCTCAGCGGCCCGCTGCGCCTGCGGCTCGCACTGGCGCGACTCGTCGCGCTGCGCCCGGTGCGCGAGCAGCTCGGGCTCACGCGCATCCGGCGGGCGTACAGCGGCGGCGCGCCTCTGGGCGCCGACGTCCTCGAGTTCTTCCGCGCGATCGGCGTGAACCTCAAGGGGTTCTACGGGCAGACCGAGAGCTGCGCGATCGCCGCCATGCACCGCGACGGCGAGGTCCGCCACGACACGGTCGGGACCGCCCTTCCGGGCGTCGAGCTGCGGATCGCCTCCGATGGCGAGATCCTGCTGCGCTCGCCGGCCGTGTTCGCCGGCTACCACCGTGACGAGCGGGCGACGGCGGCGGCGCTGCGCGACGGCTGGCTGCACACGGGCGATGCGGGCTACCTCGACGACGGCGGGCAGCTCGTCGTCGTCGACCGCGTCGCGGACGTCGCGCAGGCGCCGGACGGCACGCGCATCAGCCCGAGCTTCGTCGAGAACAAGCTCAAGCTCTCGCCGCACGTCACCGAAGCCGTGGCGCTCTGCGGCGAAGGCCGGCCGTATGTCGCGGCGATGCTGTCGATCGACGGTGCCACCGTCGGCGCGTGGGCGCACCAGCACCACCTCAGCTTCACCACCTATGCCGAGCTCGCGCAGCAGCCGCAGGTCTACGACCTGATCGCCGAGCACGTCGCGCGCGCCAACGAGGATCTGCCCGACGCCGCCAACGTCAAGCGCTTCCTGCTGCTGCACAAGCAGCTCGACGCCGACGAGCAGGAGCTCACGCGCACGCGCAAGGTGCGCCGCGAGGTCGTCGCCGAGCGCTACGCCGCGGCCATCGCCGACCTCTACCGGGACGCCTGAGGACGCATGGAGACGTTCATCCAGCTCACCGTCGAACGGCCTGTCGAACGGGTCGATCCTCGCGCTGGCGGCGCTGGGCTTCGTCCTCATCTACAAGGCGACCGGGGTCATCAACTTCGCGCAGGGCGAGTTCCTGCTCATCCCCGCCTTCGTGATCTGGTTCGTGCTGGTGGAGGTGGGGTTGCCGTGGTTCGTCGGCGTCGCCATCGCCATCGTCGTCGGCATCGCGCTCGGCGTGATCATCGAGCGCCTGATCCTCCGGCCGATGGTGGGCGAGCCCGTCATCTCGGTGATCATGGTCACCATCGGGCTGGCGGCGGTCCTGGGTGCGATCGTCCAGATCATCTGGGGCACGCGGCCGCGCCCCTTCCCCGACTTCATCCCGTCGGGATCGGTCGAGCTCTTCGGTGCCACCGTCCCGCAGAACCGGCTGTGGGCGATCGCGATCGTGGCCGTCGCGCTGGTCGGCTTCACGCTCTTCTATGCGCGCTCGCGCGAGGGCGTCGCGATGCGCGCGGTCGCCGACGACCAGCAGGCCGCGCTCGCCCAGGGCATCAGCATGCGGCGGACCTTCGCGCTCGCGTGGGCGCTCGCCGGCGTCAGCGCGGTCTTCGGCGGCGCGCTGGTCGCGAACCTCATCGGGGTCTCGGGCGCCATCTCGAGCTTCGGCTTGCTCGTGTTCCCGGTCGTCATCCTCGGCGGCCTGGACTCGGTGCCCGGCGCGGTGGTGGGCGGAGCCGTGATCGGGCTGCTCACGTCCTACACCGGCGGCTACATCGGCGGCGGCCTGGAGACCGTGATCCCCTACTTCGCGCTGCTGGCGATCCTGCTGGTCAGGCCCTACGGCCTGTTCGGTCAGGTCCGGATCGAGCGGGTCTGACCCGTGGGCTCCGCCACCGGCGTCTACCACACGACCTACAAGGCCGACCTCGCGCTGCGGCACACGCGCGCCGAATACGCCCGCTTGGCGCTGATGCTCGCTGCGATCGTCGCGTTGCCGTTCCTGGTCTCGCCGTACTGGCTGACGATCGTCAACCAGATCGGGATCGCGATCGTCGGGGCGATCGGGCTCAACATCCTGGTCGGCTTCACGGGCCAGATCTCGCTCGGTCAGGGCGGCTTCCTGGCGATCGGCGCGTATACGAGCGGGCTGCTCGCCGCCAGGGCCGGCATGCCGTTCCCGGTGGACGTGGCCTGCGCCGTCCTGGCGACGGCGGTGATGGGCACGCTGTTCGGCCTGCCCGCCTTGCGGCTCAAAGGGCTGTACCTCGCGATCGCGACGCTCGCCTCGCAGCAGATCATCCTCTGGGTCGTCACCCACTGGGACGCCGTCACCGGCGGGACGTCAGCGCTCGTCGTGCCGCCCGCGGTGCTGCTCGGGTGGGAGATCAACACCGACATGCGCTGGTACGCGGTCATCGCGCTGGTCGCGACGCTGTCGACGCTCGCGGCCGCGAACCTCATCCGTACCGGCATGGGCCGCGCGTTCGTCGCCATCCGCGACCACGAGGTCGCCGCCGAGGTGATCGGCGTCAACCCGTTCCGATTCAAGCTGCTGGCGTTCTTCATCGCCTCGGCGTTCGTCGGGCTCGCCGGCGCGATGACCGCGCGCTACAACCTCATCGTCACGTGGGAGCGCTTCACGTTCGACGTGTCGATCCTCTACCTGGCGATGATCATCGTCGGCGGCCTGGGGTCGGTATCGGGTGCGATCTACGGGGCCGCGTTCATGATCGCCGTGCCGGCGTGGATCGAGGAGCTCAGCCGCAACCTCTCCAGCCTCGCCTTCCTGCAGGCGGACATGCCTGCGATCCAGCAGCTGATCTTCGGCCTGACGATCGTGCTGTTTCTCATCTTCGAACCGCGCGGCCTCGCGCAGATCTGGCAGCGCTCGAAGGAGTACCTCCGGTTATGGCCATTTCGTTGACCAGCCGGCCAACAGAAGGGTGGGACCATGCAGAGCAAGTGGATCCGGGCGACAGCCGCCGTGGCGGCGATCGTCCTTGCGGGCGGACTGACCGCCTGCGGAGACGATGAAGAGACGACCGGCGGAGACGGTGCGGCCAACAAGACGGTCAAGGTCGGCGGCATCTTCGACCTGTCGGGCGCCACCGCGGACGTCGGCACGCCGTACGCCGACGGCATCAAGGGGTTCGTGAAGTACCACAACGAGCAGGGCGACGGGCCGAAGATCGCCCTCGAGTCCGAGGACTACAAGTACGACGTGGCGGTCGCCGAGCGGCTGTACGCGCGCCTGAAGGGCGAGGGCGTCGTGGCCATCCAGGGCTGGGGGACCGGCGACACGGAGGCGCTGCGCGGTCGCGTCACAGCCGACAAGATCCCGTTCATGTCCGCCTCGTACGCCGAGACCCTGACCAAGCCGTCGGAGACGCCGTTCAACTTCGTCGCGGCGACGTCCTACTCCGATCAGATGCGGATCGCGCTGAAGTGGATCAGCGACGAGGCCGCCGGCGCAAAGGTGGCGTCGTTCCATCACGACTCGCCGTTCGGCGAGTCGCCGCAGAAGGCCGGCGCGGAGGCCGCCAAGTCGCTGAAGCTCGGCTTCAAGACGTACGCGATGCCGGCGGAGGCCACCGACTACGTGCCGCAGCTGCGGCGTGCCGAGGCGCAGGGCGCGAAGTTCGTCGTGATCCAGAACGTCTCGACGCCGTCCGCACAGCTGGCGAAGAACATCGCCGAGCAGGGCCTGGACATGCGGATCGTGTGCCTGAACTGGTGCGGCGACGAGCTCTTCCTCGAGCTTGCGGGGGACGGGGCCGAGGGCGCCATCGGCGTCATGCCGTTCGCGCCGGCGAGCGCGGATGCCGAGGGTCTCGCCCAGCCGCGCGACTTCTTGTCCAAGAGCGGCGGCGACCTCGACAAGGAGGGCCTGCACTACGTCCAGGGCTGGTACACGATGGCGTTGATGGCCGAGGGGATCAAGGGCGCCGCCGAGAAGGGCGACGTCACGGGCGAGTCGATCAAGGCGGCGCTCGAGGAGATGGACGCCTTCGAGACCGGCGACGTCTCGGCTCCGGTCGACTTCACCGCGACGTCGCACGCGGGGATGGCGGGCTCGAAGCTGTACGAGGCCAAGAAAGGCAAGTGGACGACGCTCACGGAGCTGCTGGACGCGTCGTGACCAAGCCGGGCAGCGGGGCCGCTTCGCGCGGCCCCGCAACGGCGCCCACGCCCATGCTCTCGCTCGAGGACGTGGAGGTGGTCTACGACAAGGCGATCCTCGTCCTGCGCGGGTTCTCGATGGCGGTCGGGCGGGGACGGATCGTCGCGCTGCTGGGCTCCAACGGGGCGGGCAAGTCGACGGTGCTCAAGGCCATCTCCGGGCTGCTGCCATCGGAGAACGGTGAGATCTCACGGGGCTCGATCCGGTTTCAGGGACGCGAGCTGCGCCACGGAGATCCCGCCGACATCGTGCGCGGCGGCCTGAGTCAGGTCATGGAGGGCCGGCGGATCTTCGGCCACCTCACGGTCGAGGAGAACCTGGTCGCGGGGGCCTACACGCGGCGCGACGACTACCGCGAAGACATCGAGATGGTCTACGAGTACTTCCCGCGGCTGCGCGAGCGCCGCTCCGGCGACGCCGGGTACCTGTCGGGCGGCGAGCAGCAGATGCTCGCGATCGGGCGCGCCCTGATGAGCAAGCCGAAGATGCTCATGCTCGACGAGCCATCCCTCGGCCTGAGCCCTTTGCTCGTGGCGGACACGTTCGAGATGATCCAGCGCCTGCGCCGCGATCTCGGCATGACGATCCTCCTCGTCGAGCAGAACGCCCAGCTCGCGCTCGGGATCGCCGACGAGGGCTACATCATGGAAAACGGCCGGGTCGTCCTCGCCGGCCCCGCCGACGACCTGCGCCGCAACCCCGACGTGCAGGAGTTCTACCTCGGCGTGGCCAAGTCGGGCGAGCGCCGCAGCTACCGCGACGTCAAGCACTACAAGCGCAGAAAGCGCTGGCTATGAGGCATCGTGTCCGCGCTTTACGTAGATAGCTCCAACCATCCGTCCTCAGAGCGAGCGTTCTCGTTTCTTCGAGACGAACACTTGTGAGGCGGGCCGCGTCGGGCCATGGGGTGTGGTTCAAAACGGGAATATGCATCACGTTTTGAACCACACGCCCGTACGACTCGGGCGGCGCCGCTACTCGGGCCGAGGGCAGTCGCTAGGCGCTCAGTCGCTCCGGGCGCCAGTCGTTCGCTGAGAAGCGCTGCGATTTCGCTGCGCGGGCGTAGTCGTCGATGGCGACGCCCTCGGACTTGAGCCTTGCGAGGGCGCTCTCCGGGTCCGCCGGGGCATCCCAACCGCCCGAGCGAAACGTGTCGGGCATGCGGCCGTCGACGGTGAGCACGCGGTAGTCGAGCGGGATGCCATGGCCCTCGCGGCGAAGCCACGTACGACGGCTTGGGCTCCGCGGATATTCCCGCCCGCGCCGGCCACGTCCTTGTAGGCGGCCCGTCTGCTGGCTTGAGATGAGGCAGCGTACCTTCCCGATGGATGAAGACCGATGCCGGCGTTAGCCGGCAGGAAGGTACGCCATGCAGGATATTCGCTGGCTCCCCGTCCCGTGGTGTGAGAGGTCGCAGTCACGCTCGACGGATCGCCCGGTAGGGTGCTCGCCGGCTGATTGCCGCGGCGCTCGAGGTCGATCGTCGAGCAGTTCGTCGAGGCTTCGACCGAGGAGGTCGACGAGGCCGGCGATGGCCGGTCGATGCGCAACAGCCGCATGACAGAGCGCGGGTTGACGGTCGGGTCAGGAACGATGCTGCCTGCGTGCGCCACGCATCAACGTCATTCGCGTGGACCGCTGACAGCGGCGAGCGCAAGAAGTTCATGGAGCTCCGAGCATCTTGCCGAGCCTGACTGGGCGCCGCTCGCCGCAGGTCACCGACGTGCTCCGAGTCTTGTACCTGCGCGGCGTTATCGCACCGGGGCTATCGGCCCAGCGCCGCTGGGACCTACTCGAGCGAGTGACGCGTCGGAGCTGTCGACCAGACTCGGCTCAACGCCTCACCGAGCAGGGCAGGCTGACTTCACGCCAGCTTTCTGCAGCGCAGCCTCAAGCGCTCCACAAGTAAGCGCTACGTGTTCGTCGACGGGATCCAGCATGAGCATCCGTCTGCGGCGTTTCGATCGCCTGTGCCTGCTCGTCGTCACCAGCGTCCGTCGAGTCGCTCGAGCTGCGGACTCTCGCCGTCGGAGGTGGTTTCCGTCGTGAGCATCAACGCCTCAGATCCGCCGTCTGATCAGACCGCAAGCTCGTGGCTTGGACGTGCCCGAGCTCGTCGACCGGCGGAGTCCGGTGGCCGAGCATAGGTCACCCACAGAGACGGCGTTCCCGTCGTCGCAGAGCAGCGTTTCTGGGTCGCACAGTCAGCAGAATGTCTTGAGATCTGGATGCCCAGGCCTGCTGCGCGGCGAGAGCTTACTGCATCAGATGCGAGGCCGACCGACGCCGGCGAGGCGCGCTGGCGCCTCGGTGAGCGCTTCCGTCACGCAGTTGCAGGCCCGGTTGCCCAAGCGTCGCGGCGTTGCTCGAGGAGGGCGAGGTTCTACGCGTTTCCTGCCGAGCACTGGCGCAATGCTCCGCTCCACGAACCCGCTGGAGTCGAGCTTCAACCGTCGAGATCGCGCCGATGCACCGATGTCGTCGGCATCCAGCCCGCCTCGACGACCCTCAGCTGTATCCGGCTCGTCTCGATGCTCGCGATCGACGGCCGACGATGAGTGGCTCGTCGGCCGCAGCTACATTCAAGCGCCAGCAGTCGATGACCGCCCTATACGACAACCGGTCGCGATGGATCGCCTCTAGCTTCTCGCGCATCTCAAGCAGGACGTCTGCCGATGATCCGCCCCTGCGTGCGCACCATCCGTCTTCTGGATCGCGTCGATGATGCGCGCGACTCGGAGCGCTTGCTGCGCAGCGCCCCAGTGACTCAGAGCTTCGGCCCCATCAGCTCCTGCGCACCGCCCACACCGTGGTCCCGTCTGTCGGCGCCAGGCCGACTTCGTCGGTGGTTTGTCGCGTCCGGCTACAGGACAGAGTTGAGCGCTTTCACAATCGCAGGCGCTTCGCATTCGTGTTTAGGCTCTCGAGGTTCTCCCATGTGGCGTGACCCCGGTGGTTCGGTCCGGTGCTTGTGAGAGTCCTATGCGCCTACGCTCGTGGGCGAGGAGGACGCAACGGTATGACGCGACGCAGGCATACGCCGGAGCAGGTCATCCGCAAGCTGCGCGAGGCCGATCGGATGTTGGCCGAGGGTGGCGTGACCCCGGTGGTTCGGTCCGGTGCTTGTGAGAGTCCTACCGGTAACTTTGACTTCTACCTCGACGTCGGCTTTTGGCTGATCCCGAGCCGACTTCGACTCACTCGCTGGCTCCGGCCGACCCCGGGTGACGCGGCTCCGTCTGATCTAGAGGACATCGAGCAATCGATCCACGCCCGCGTCGTCGACTTGCTCAAGGCGCGCGATGGCGTCGCGTTCAACTGGCTCCGCCACCAGAACAATGCCACGCTTGATGACATGCTGTACCACCTCCGAGCTGCGATCCCAACAGCGACAGCCCTGTTCGATTCGCTCGCGACGTTCGCGTGCAACGCGTTCGAGGTGGATTGTTGAAGACCTTGGAGGCATAGGACGCGTCTCGCTAGGCAAGCAGGACTTTCGGAAGGCGCTGCGCGACGTGGGTGCACTGGGTTTCGCGGATCAGGCCGCCGGCTCCGGGCCGCTGTGGCGCACGCTCTGGGCGCTGCGCAACCCCATCGTCCATGGACGCGGACTCTCCGGCGTCGGCTACCAGAAGGTCCCTGGGCCCGTCGAGAGCAGGCTCACACTTCGGGGAGATCAGGCGGAGAGGGTGGTGGCGGCAGCGCAGTGGGCGGGACACGACGCAGCGTCCTGGGGGCTGCATGAGACCGGCTATGAGCCGCTCCCCGAGCCGCTCCAGTTCGTGGAGCAGTTCTCAGCGGCGGTATTTCGCACTGCGAGCTACCTGGTCATCGCCCTCGCCGACGACCTCAAGGCCCCGTCATTCGACTACGTGGCTCAGCCGGACGAAGTGCAGCGGCTGCGGAAATTCAGCCTGATCAGCGGGCTCGGGGCGGAGCTACTGGCGTCTGGCGCGCCTCTACACGTGGACGAGCAAGGCCAATGACACTGCCTGCAACGGTAGGCATCAGTGGCGAGCAGAGCCGTCGGCTTCCGTACCAGGTCGCGAACGCCGCCCGCTCCGTTCGGTCCGCATTTTGCGGCGGCCCCAACGCGAAGCGTCCTCGGTTCGAGATCGCCGGCCTTGTCGCACTGCCTCAGGCGCTGCTTCTTCGCGTGCAACGCGCGCTCACGACGGCGCTCGCCGAAGCGCCGCTCCTCGCGCATACGAGCGCTCAGTCGACGCGGACGCCGTTGAGCCGGCTGACCCATTCGGGGTCGGCGTGGTCGAAGAACAGCGTCGCGCCGGTGTCGAGCCCGGCGATGCGGGCCATCTCGCCGTCGGTGAGCTCGAAGTCGAAGACGTCGATGTTCTCGCGCATGCGCTCGGGGCGCACGGACTTGGGGATGACGATGACGTCGCGCTGGATGAGCCAGCGCAGGATGACCTGGGCGACGGACTTGCCGTGCGCGGCGCCGATCTCGCTGAGGACGGGTCCGAGAAGATGTTGCTCCGACCCTCGGCGAACGGCCCCCAAGACTCGATCTGCACGCCGTGCTCGAGCATGACCGCCTGGTCGGCGGTGCGCTGGTTGAACGGGTGCGTCTCGATCTGGTTGACGGCCGGCGTGATCTCGTTGTGGGCGACGAGGTCCACGAGCCGGTCGGAATAGAAGTTCGAGACGCCGATGGCCTTGGCGAGGCCCTCGCGGCTCCGGCGAGGTCCACAACGGGTAGCCGCCCGGCGACGGGGCTGCCGCTTCGATGCATCTGCGCGACGCGCTGGGTCGCCACCTCCAGGGTTTCGCTCTCGCGTGAGACGGAAACGCGCGAGCGGGCGTCAGCCGAAGCGGACCTTGCCGTTCGAGCGCGCTCGGGCTTGGGCGCGCTCGACGAAGTCCAGGCGCTTGACCGCTGCCTTGAACAGGCGCGTCGCGAGGCGTAGGCGAGCGTTCTCGCTGCGCAGGTCCAGGAGGCCCTGCTTGGCGTCCAAGCCGAAGTCGACCGTCGCCGCCATCTCGTAGGCCGTCTTGGTCGCGAGCTCGTCCTCGTCGGGCTCGTTGTCCGTCGCCTCGACCACGAGCGCGGCGTACGCCGCGTGGGCGGCGTCGGAGATCGCCGGGTCGGGGTCTTCGAGCTTGTCCTCGAGGAACTCGATCGTCGCGGCGGGGTAGGGGAGGTCTTCCTGCTGCTCGACGATCCGGAACGGCCTCGTGCCGCGGGTCAGGACGTTCAGGCGGCCGTCCGCCATGCGCTCGATGACCTTCGTGATCTCGCAGGCGCAGCCCGTCGCGCGCAGGCCGTCGTCGCTCGCCCAGACGATGCCGAACTCCGAGTCGCGCTCGAGGCACTCCGCGAACATCGTCCGGTAGCGGGGCTCGAAGATGTGCAGGGGGACGTACTCGTGCGGCAGCGCCACGAGGCCCAGCGGGAAGATCGGGAAGTCTCGAACCGTGCGATCGGGCATCAGGATGAGTCTACGTTCGGCTTACCCGCGTATCTCACTCCCGTGCCCTCCACTGCGCTGCTCTGGTTTCGCCGCGACCTCCGCGTCGCCGACCACCCCGCCCTGACCCTCGCGGCCCGCGAGTTCGACCGCGTCATCCCGGTCTTCGTCTTCGACGACGGCCTCCTGCACGGGCGCTTCGCCTCGGCGCCCCGCACCGCCTTCATGCTCGGCTGCCTGCGCGCCCTCGACACCGCCCTGCGCGATTGCGGCAGCGGCCTCGTCGTCCGCCACGGCCCGCCCGACGTGGAGCTCCTCGCACTCGCGCACGAGACGAACGCCGAGGCCGTCCTCTGGACGAGCGACGTCGCGCCCTACGCCCGCGCCCGCGACCGGCGCGTCACCGTCGCGCTCAGCGACGCGCGCGTGCGAGCCCGGCCGCAGACCGGCGCGTACGTCCTCGACGTTTCCAAGCCGCGCTCTCAAGCCGGCAAGCCGTTCACGGTCTTCAGCCCGTTTCACCGCAACTGGCTCGACCTCGAGCGCCGCCCGATCCACCGCGCCCCGTCCGAGCTGCCACCCCTGCCAAGCTCGCTGCGCAAGGGCCGGCTTCCCACCCTCGACTCCCTGCACGTCGAGGGCGCCCAGCTCGCCGAGCCGTTCTGCGAGCCCGGCGAGCCGGCCGCTCGCAGGGCGCTCACGCGCTGGCTCGACGGCGGGCTGCACGCGTACGCCGACACCCACGACCTCCTCGCGGAGCCCACCGGCACCAGCGGGCTGTCGCCCTACCTGCGCTGGGGCGCCATCTCCGCGGCGGAGTGCGAGAGCCGCGCCGCGCGGCGCCAAGGCGCGGGTCCGCGTGCCTGGATCCGCCAGCTCTGCTGGCGCGACTTCTACGCCCACGTCATGCTCACCCACCCCGACAACGCCCACCTCGAGTTCCAGCCGCGCTACCGCGAGCTCGAGTGGGTCGACGACAAAGACGCGCTCGCCGCCTGGCGCACGGGCACCACCGGCTATCCGCTCGTCGACGCCGCCATGCGCCAGCTCGCGCGGACCGGCTGGATGCACAACCGCGCGCGCCTGGTCGTCGGCTCGTTTCTCACGAAGGACCTGCACCTCGACTGGCGCCTCGGCGAGCAGCACTTCGAAGCGCTGCTCCTCGACGGCGAGCCCGCCCAGAACAACGGCAACTGGCAGTGGGTGAGCTCGGTCGGCGTCGACCCGGCGCCGTACTTCCGGCGGATGTTCAACCCGATGCTCCAGCAGCGCAAGTTCGACCCCGACGGCGTCTACGTCCGCCGCTGGGTGCCGGAGCTCAGAGCGGTCCCCGACGACAAGCTCGTCGAGCCGTGGACGATGACCGCCGACGAGCAGGCCGCCGCGAGCTGCGTGATCGGGCGCGACTACCCGGCGCCGATCGTCGAGCACGCGGCGGAGCGCAAGCGCGCGGTCGAGCGCTACCAGGCGGTCGGCAGCTGAGGTGTGATTCCCACACCCCTGGGTGGCTGTTGCACCAACCCACCCGTCCGTAGGTTGCGCTCGACGGAGGTTTCTTTCAACGTCTCGCGGAGATGAAGCCATGAACGAGCCAACTTGGGGCATCAGCAGCTCGACGTTTGAGTGGTTGTACGCGGTCGCGGTCGTCGCGTCGGCCTGCGCGGTGTTTCTGCGCCGCAAGCGCCTGCTCAACGCGCAAGAGGGCAGGGCGCCGTCCGGCACCCTCGACGCCTACGAGCTCGCGATGCTCAACGGCGGGCCCCCGCTCGCGATCACCATCGCGACGGCGAAGCTCCATCGTCTCGGCGCCCTCGTATCGGCTTCGGGCAAGAAGAAGCTGCGCGCCGCGGGCCGGCCCAAGGGCCAGGACCTCGCCGAGATCGAGCACGAGGTCTACGACGCCGTCGAGCGCTCGCCCGGCACCACCGCGGACAAGGTCGAGCGCGAGCTCGCCGGCGGCATGGCCGTCCAGCGCCTCGAGTCCGACCTCACGCGGTCGGGGCTCCTGCTCGACGAGGAGACGCGCGAGAAGGTCAACTGGAGCTGGCTGCTGTTTTTGCCGGTGATCTGGCTCGGCGCGGCGCGGATTGTCGCGGGCATCCAGAACGAGGCGCCCGTCGGCTACATCACGATCGCCACGGTCGCCGTGACGTTCATCGCCATCAAGGTCGCGCTCATGCGCCCGCGGGCGACCGCGCGCGGCCAGGAGCTGCTCGATCGCGAGCGCGCCGGGCGCAAGACGCTCGGACGGGTCCCCTCGACCTCGGAGATCCCGATGGCCGTCGCGCTGTTCGGCGCCGGCGCCCTGTGGGCGGCCGACCCGGGCCTCGCCTCGACGATGTCGATCGCCCGCGAGCGCGCGGCGTGGAGCGGCGGCAACGGCGGCGGCTGCGGCGCCGGCGGTGGCAGCTGCGGCGGAGGCGGCGGGGGCTGCGGCGGCGGTGGCGGGTGCGGCGGCGGTGGCGGATGAGCCCGCTCGCCCACGCGACGCCCGCCACGCGGCGGCTCGGTCTCGGCATCGGCTGGCGTCCCGAGCTGGAGGGCCTCGTCGCGAGCGCCGGGCTCGACCTCGGCTTCGTCGAGGCGGTCGCCGAGAACGTCGACGCGCGCCGGCCGGCGGCGGCGCTGCTCGAGGCGCGCGAGCGCGGCCTGCAGGTCATCCCGCACGGCATCCGCCTGTCGCTGGGCGGCGCCGAGCGGCCCGACCACAGCCGCCTCGACCACCTCGCGATCCTCGCCGACAGCCTCGACTCCCCACTCGTCTCCGAGCACATCGCGTTCGTGCGGGCCGACGGTGTCGAGGCCGGGCACGTCCTGCCCGTCGCCCGCACGGCGCGGGCACTGGACATTCTCACCGAGAATGTCCAGCTTGCCCAGGCGCGCCTGCCCGTGCCGCTGGCGCTGGAGCATGTCGCGGCGATGGTCGAATGGCCCGGCGCCGAGATGGACGAGGCGGCCTTCGTCACCGAGCTGCTGGACCGCACGGGCGCGCTGCTGCTGCTCGACCTCTCGAACCTCTACGCGAACGCGTTCAACCACGGCTACGACGCGGTCGCGGCGCTCGCGCGCTTCCCGCTGGAGCGGATCGCGTACGTCCACGTCGGCGGCGGCGAGCACCGCGGCGGCATGTACCACGACACCCATGCCCATCCCGTCGTGCCGGGCGTGCTGACGCTCGTCGAGGAGCTCTTCGCGCTGACGAACGCGCCCGGCGTGCTGCTCGAGCGCGACGACGGCTTCCCGCCCGAGGACGAGATCCTGTGCGAGGTGCTCGCGATCGACGCCGCGGCGAAGCGGGGCTCCGCGCGCCATGGCGCCCCCGCCGCCTGACCGCGCGCGCTACGAGGCCGAGCAGGCCGCTTTCGTCCGCGCGCTGATCAGCGGTGACGGATTCCCCGAGGGGTTGGACGAGCGCAAGGCGGCCGCCGCGTCGCGCTCGCTGTGGCGCAAGCGGGTGCGCGCGGTCGAGGCGCAGTGGCCGGCGCTCGCCGTGGCGCTCGGCGACGCCTTCGAGCCCCGGTTCGAGGCGTACGCGCGGGCGGCGCCGCCGCCGGCGGTCGGGCACGGCCTCACCGATGGCCTGCAGTTCGCCCGCACGCTGGAGCGCGACGAGCTGAGCGACGACGTGCGCGTCGAGCTGCTGCTCGCGCGCGCGGTGGTCGTGGCCGGGCGCGGCGGGCGATTTCGCGATCGCCGCGGCGTGTTCGCCCGCACCGTCTCGCTGCGCGAGCCGAGGCGGATCCTCGTCGTGCTGCGCGCGCCGGTCGTCGGGCGGCGGCTCGTCGTCATGCCGCTCGGGCGTTAGTGCGCCGTGGCCGCGCGCAGCGGGGGCGGAAGGAACCGGGCAGGCGACCTCGGCCGCGCGCCTCAGCCGGCCGCCGCCGCGCGCAGCTCGGCGCGGGCGAACTCGGCCATGCCGAGCGCGAAGTCCACTTCGGCGGCGAAGCCGAGCTCGCGGCTGGCCCGCGCGGGGTCGGCGAAGACGTGACGGACGTCGCCGAGGCGGTAGGCGCCGGTGACGCGCGGAGGCGGCGCGTTTCCGGCGCCGACCGCGTGCAGCGTGCGGGCCATCTCGCCGACGCTGCGCGGCGTGCCGCTGCAGACGTTCAGCGCGCCGGTTGCGGCCTCGTCGCGGACGAGCGCCGCGACGTTCGCCCGCGCGACGTCGCGTACGTGGATGAAGTCGCGCAGCTGGCCGCCGTCCTCGTAGACCTCGGGTGCGCGGCCGGCCGCGAGCGCGCTCGCGAAGATCGACGCGACGCCGGCGTACGGCGTCTCGCGGGGCATCCGCGGGCCGTAGACGTTGTGGTAGCGCAGGGCGATGACGGGCGTGCCGGTCTCGCGGGAGAACGCTTGCGCGAGGTGCTCCTGATGCAGCTTCGTCGCCGCGTAGACGCTGCGCGGATCGGTCGGCGCGTCCTCGGGGATGGCTTGGGGGCGCAGCGGCGCGGAGCAGCGCGGGCAGGGCGGCTCGAAGCATCCGGCGTCGAGGTCGCTTGGGCGCCGCGGGCCAGGACGGACAAGGCCGTGCTCAGCGCAGGCGTAGCGCCCCTCGCCGTAGACGACCATGCTGGAGGCGAGCACGAGGCGGCCGGCGAAGGCGTCGAGCGCGAGCGCTCGTAGGAGGATCGCGGTGCCGAGGCCGTTGTGCGAGACGTAGTCGGCGATGTCGCCGATGTCCGTGCCGAGGCCGACCATCGCGGCTTGGTGGCAGACATGGTCGATGCCGCGCAGCGCGTCGTCGACGGCTGCCGGGTCGCGGACGTCGCCAACGCGGTGCTCCGCGGCGGGGTTCCGGTAGGGCGGAGCGGCGGCGTGGGCGGCGGGATGGAGGTTGTCGAGCACGCGGACGTCGTGCCCGCCGGCGATCAGCGCGTCGACTACGTGCGAGCCGATGAAGCCGTCGCCGCCGGTGACGAGGACGTGGCTCATCCGCGGGCCATCCCGGCGACGAGGCGCGCGCGCGGGCAGTTGCGTTTCGCGGGCGCGCCCGGCCATGCCGCAGCGACCGGCGGGGACCCCTTGCTCTTCCAGCGTGAGCAGCCGGGGCTATCACCGGTGATAGCCGGTGCTGCTCGCGCTCGCGAAGGGAGGCTCACCACGGGGATCGCACCGCCACTTGGAGCGCCAACGCGAGGCCGAGTTGGGCGGCGAGCCACACTCGCGGCGCGCGCAGCGCCGCAGTCGCCAGCAGCAGCCAGGGCGCGAAGGGCAGCCAGATCCGCTCGGTCTCGCCGCGCGACAGCCCCGAGAGCTCCGCGACGAAGAGCGCGGCGAGCGCGCTGCCGGGCAGGATCCAGGCGCGCCCGTCGCGCAGCGTCGCGATTCCCGCGAACGCCGCGGGTCCGAGCGCGACCGCGAACGCTGCGGGGGAGATCACGAGGAAGTCGAGGTAGGGGCGCCGGGCCGCGACGCCGCTCGCGTAGAGGCCGTGGGTCGCGGCGAGGCCCGACGGCCACCAGAAGCCGAGCGCTCCGAACGCGAGCAGCACGGCGGCCGCGCCGGCGACGGCGAGCGCGAGCAGGCGCCAGCGGCGGGTGACGACCGCGACCGCGAGCGGCACGAGCCCGAGCGGGGCGAGGCCATAGCTCAGCAGGAGGCCGCACCCGAGCACGAGCCCGGCGAGGATTGCGAGCGCGTCAGCCCGGCGCGCAGTCGGCACGGGCGAGGACTCGCGCGCGCGGCCGTGCGCCGTGTCGCGCGCCGCGCCGCGCGACGCGGTGCGCGCCGTACCGTGCGACGCGGTGCGCGACGTGGCCTGCGAGGTGCACGCGACGGCGAGCATCGCGACCCCGAGGGCGAGCGTCGCGCTGAACAGCGCGTCGGCCGACGTCCCGAGCCAGACCGCCGCGGGACCGAGTGCGACGAACAGCGCCGCGCGGCGGGCCGCGCGCTCGCCCGCGAGCGCCCGCATCGCGACCAAGGCCGCCGGCGCGGCGGCTGCGCCCGCCGCCACGATCAGCGCCGCCGCCCACCGCGGGCCTCCGACGCTGAGCTGCTCGAGCAGCCACAGCACCAGCACCATCCCGGGTGGGTGGCCGCGGACGTGCGTCGGGTAGCTCGGGAGCGCGAGCGCGAAGCCCTGCAGGAAATGATGGGCGTCGCCGATGCGCGGCACGGCGGCGAGGTACTCGTAGCGGGTCTGCAGAGGGGCCCACAGCGCCTTGGCCCCGCCGCCGGCGCCGACCGCGAGCGCGACGATCCACGCGGCGCCGGCGAGCCACGTCGACACGACCAGCGAGCGCCAGCGCAGCCGCGCGGCGAGCGCGGGGCCAAACGCGACCGTGCCAGCGGCGAGCAGCAGCGCACCGCCAAGCGACCACGAGAGCCGTGGGTCGAAGCTGCCGACGAGCGGCGGCGCGCCGATGTGGACGCGGTAGTCGTCCTCGACAAGCCGCGCCGCGAGCAGGTGACCGGCGAGCACGAGGCCAGCCCAAAGGACGACGGGCGATGCCACGCCGACGGCTCGGCCCGCGCGCCCGGGGAAGGGCCTCGGCGCCGCGAGGTTCGGGGGGAACGCGCCGGCGTGCGGGGCCGCCGCGGCACCCGGCTCCGCGGGCGCCGCGGCGTGCGAGGGCGCCGTGGTCGGTGGGCTTGTCGCCATTGCCGCTGACGCTACGCGCACAACTGCCCGCGATGGGGCCGCGACGGGCCGCGTTCCTCGATTCGTAAGCGGACGCTGCGAGGGTCGTGCGCCGAATGATCGACGTCATCCTTCCCGTGCTGGACGAGGCCTCCGCCCTGCCCGCGGTGCTTGGCGCCATGCCGGACGGCTACCGCCCGATCGTCGTCGACAACGGCTCGACGGACGACTCCGCGGACATCGCGCGCCGGCTCGGCGCGACCGTCGTCGTCGAGCCGCGGCGAGGCTTCGGCGCCGCGTGCTTCGCCGGCCTGCTGATCGCGACGAGCGACATCGTCTGCTTCATGGACGCCGACGGATCGCTCGATCCGGCGGAGCTGCTGGCGGTTGCCGATCCGGTGCTCGCGGGCGCGGCCGAGCTCGTGCTCGGCGCGCGGATCGCCAGCCGCGGTGCGTGGCCGCTGCACGCGCGCGTCGCCAACCGCGCGCTGGCCTTCGAGCTGCGCCGCCGCACGAACGTAGGGCTGACCGACATCGGGCCGATGCGGGCGGCTCTGCGCGGGCCGCTGCTTGCCCTCGAGATCTCAGACCGGCGCTGCGGCTGGCCGCTCGAGATGGTCCTGCGCGCCGCGAATGCCGGCTGGCGCATCGAGGAGCGGCCCGTCGCCTACCTGCCGCGATGCGGGCGCTCGAAGGTCACGGGAACCGTTCGCGGCACGGCCCGCGCGGTGCGCGACATGGCGGCAGTCCTCGCATGAGGCCCGCGCTTGTGGTCATCGCCAAGGCGCCGGCGCCGGGGCGCAGCAAGACGCGTCTGTGCCCGCCGTGCACGCCCCGGGAGGCTGCGGTGCTCGCCGAGGCCGCGCTGCGCGACACGCTCGACGCCGCGCTCGCCGCACCGGTGCCCGCCCGTCGCGTGATCGTCCTGGACGGCGCGCCGGGTCGGTGGCTGCCGCCCGGCATCGAGGTGATCGCACAGCGCGGCGCGGGCCTTGCCGAGCGCCTCGCCGCAGCGTTCGAGGACGTCGGCGGCCCGCTGTTTCTCGTCGGCATGGACTCGCCGCAGGTCACGCCGCGCCTGCTCGCCGACGGCCTCCGCGCGCTCGATGACGCCGGCGCCGCCCTCGGCCTCGCGCAAGACGGCGGCTACTGGGGCATCGGTCTGCGTGCCGCTGACGCAGCCGTCTTCGACCGCGTGCCGATGAGCGTGGCCTGGACCGGGGCGGTCCAGCTCGCACGCCTGCAGGCACTCGGGCTGCGGCCGGTGCAGCTCCCGGTGCTGCGAGACGTCGACCGCATCGCCGACGCGCGCGCGGTCGCGGCGGTGTCGCCGCAGGGAAGCTTCGCCCGCGCGCTCGCGGAGATCGAGCCGGCGATCGCGGCGCGGACGAGGGAGGCCGCGTGACGCCGCACGGCGTAGCGCGCGCGCCGGAGCCCGCCAGCCACGGCCGGTTCGCGCGCGATGGCGCTTCGCGCGCAGCAGGGGAGCACGCCGCGCTCGGCCGGCCCGAGGGCGAAGGCGCTTCGCCGCTCAGCCCCGTCGACCTCTACGGCCGCACGCTCGAGGCGACCCCGCGCGCGCTGACGGTCCGCAGCAGCGACGGCCGCACGTCGGCGCTGCCGCTGCAGCGCTACCTCGGCCCGCTGACGGCGGCCGACGAGGACGTCCTGGCGCGCGCGGCCGGGCCGGTGCTCGACGTCGGTTGCGGCCCGGGTCGCCACGTGCTCGCGCTCGCGCGGCGCGGGAGCCTCGCGATCGGCGTCGACGTCTCGCCCGTTGCCGTGCGGATCGCCCGGCAGCGCGGCGCAACGGTGCTCCAGCTGTCGGTCTTCGATCGCCTCCCAAGCGCAGGGCGGTGGGGCACGGCGCTGCTGCTGGACGGCAACATCGGCATCGGCGGCCGGCCGACGGCGCTGCTGGAACGGGTGGCACGACTCCTGCGGCCCGGTGGGCTGGTCCTCGCCGAGCTCGACGCACCGGGGACGCCGGGCGGGCGCACGCGCATCCGCCTCGAGGCCGACGAGCAGATCAGCGACTGGTTTCGCTGGGCGCACGTCGCGGCGGACGCGATCGGCGGGCACGCATCAGCCGCGGGGCTCCGCGTGCAAGAGACCTGGGAGACCAACGGGCGGTGGTTCGCATGCCTCGCTCGCTAGGAGATCTCCCGCCGTTTCGAGACGGCACGTTCACGAGCCGTCTGCGCTCCGAGCGCACCGCCGCGCTGCTCGGGATCGCGCTCGCCGCGAGCTTCCTCACGTGCTTCGTCACGGGCCTGATCTCGCATCTTGCCCAGCAGCCGCTGGACGTCGGCTTCCTGTCGATGCCCGCGCGGCCGTCGTGGTTTTATCGCGTGACGCAGGGCGTCCACGTCGCGACGGGGATCGCCTCGATCCCGCTGCTGCTCGCCAAGCTGTGGACCGTCTTCCCGCGCCTGTTCGCGTGGCCGCCGGCGAAGAACGTCGCGCAGGCGGTCGAGCGTCTCAGCATCGTGCCGCTCGTCGCGGGCTCGATCTTCCTGCTCTACTCGGGTCTCGCGAACCTTGCCCACTGGTACCCATGGCAGTTCGGCTTCACGGTCGCGCACTTCTGGACGGCGTGGATCGTCATCGGGGCGCTCGTCGCGCACATCGGGGCAAAGCTCGCGATCACGCGGCGGTCGATCGGAGCGAAGGCGAAGGCGGCGGCGCCGCGACCGCCCCGCGCGCCGGGCCGGGAGGGTCTCGACCGGCGCGGCTTCATCGGTGCCATCGCGCTCGCGGCGGGCGTCGTGACGCTCACGACGGTCGGCCAGACCTTGCGCCCGCTGCGCAACCTCGCGCTGTTCGCGCCGCGGCGCCCGGACATCGGCCCGCAGGGCATCCCGGTGAACAAGTCGGCGGTCGGCGCGCGGGTCGTGCCCGCAGCTCGGTCTCAGGCCTACCGCCTCACGGTCTCAGGCAAGGTCGCACGGGAGCTCTCGCTGACCCGCGAACAGCTGCTCGCGCTGCCCCAGCACACCGCCGACCTGGCGATCGTCTGCGTCGAGGGCTGGAGCGCGAGCGCGAAGTGGACCGGTGTGCGCGTCCGCGACCTGGTCGCCCTCGCCGGCGGCGACCCGGACAACGCCACCGCGGTGGTCCGCTCGCTTCAGGAGCGCAGCGTCTACCGCACGTCGCAGCTCAACGAGCAGCACGTGCGCGACGGCGACACGCTGCTCGCGCTCGCGATCAACGGCGAGCCGCTGCACCTCGACCACGGCTACCCGTGCCGGTTGGTCGCGCCGAACCGTCCCGGCGTCCAGCAGACGAAGTGGGTCACGCACCTGGAGGTCACATGAACCCCGAGCGTGCCGGCGGCGCGTTCTGGACGGGCCTCGCGCTCGGCGGCGCGATCGCGGGCTTCGGCGTCTACGGCCTGCTCGGCAGCCTCGAAAACGTCGCGCTGATGAGCTGGCTGAAGACGCTCGGCGGCGGCATCGTCGTGCACGACCTCCTGTTCGCCCCGCTCGTCGTCGCGGGTTCGGTGCTGCTCGTGCGCGTCGTGCCGCCGCGCGCGCGAGCACCGGTCCAGGTCGCGGCGATCGTCTCGGGCGCGCTGATCGCCGTCGCGATCCCGGTCGTCCACGGCGCCGGCAGGCTCGCGAACAACCCGTCGTTGCTGCCGAGCGAGCACTATGGCGCGCGGCTGCTCGGGGCACTGGCCGTCGTCTGGGCGATAGCTGCGCTCGCGTCCGCCGTGAGACTGCGGCGCGCCAGGCTCGGCGGCTGAACATATGCTTGCCTCATGGACGAGCTGGCGGCGTACGAGGGACGTCTGCGCCGCGCCGGGCTGCCCCTGCTGATCGAGGACTACTCGGCCTACGAGGACATCTTCACGCGCGCGGTGCCGCTGCTCGCGCTCGTGTTCGGCGTCCAGCTTCTCGGGGCGGTCAAGCTCGACTGGCCGCTGTGGGCGAACGCGCTCTCGCTGGCGGGCGGGCTCGCGATCCTGCTTGGCAGCCTCGCGATCGCCAACCGCCGCCGCGGGCGCCGCGCGCTGTCGGTGCCCGACCGCGTCGGGCCCGCCGAGCTCACCGGGTTCGTGCTGATCCCCGCGCTGCTGCCGCTCATCTCCGGCGGCCAGGTCGTCAGCGCGATCGTCACCGCCGCCGGCAACGCGTTCCTCCTGGCGCTGATCTACGGGATCGTCGGGATCGGCCTGCTGTCGATCCTGCGCTGGGCGGGGCGGCGCACCGTCGCGCAACTTGCCGCCTCGCTCGTGCTGCTCACGCGGGCCGTGCCTGTCTTGCTGATCTTCATGATCTTGCTGTTCCTCACGACCGAGGTGTGGCAGGTCTTCTCGGACATCTCCGATCCCGCGCTCGCCGGCGTCGTCGCGCTGTTCGGCGCGCTCGGATCGGTGTTCGTCGCCGCGCGGCTGCCCAAGGAAGTGCGCGCGCTCGAGCGTGACGTGGGCGTCGAGCCGCCGCTACGGCGCCGCCAGCGCTTCAACGTCGGGCTCGTGATGTTCGTCAGCCAGGGGCTGCAGGTGCTCGTCGTGTCGCTGCTCGTCGGGCTGTTCTTCGTCGCGTTCGGGGCGCTGGCGCTGACGCCGCACGTCATCGACGAGTGGATCGGGACGCCGCCGCAGCCGATCGCCGGCCAGGCGTGGCTGAGCGTCGAGCTGCTGAAGGTCTCGGCGGCGCTCGCCGCGTTCAGCGGGCTGTACTACGCGATCTCCGTGCTCACCGAGAAGGCCTACCGCGAGGAGTTCCTCGACGACCTCGAGACCTCGCTGCGCGAGACGTTCATCGAGCGAGCGCGCTACCTCGACCTGCGGGCCGAGCGCGAAGCGGCGTAGCGCTAACGCGCTCCGGCGACCGGCGCGCCGGCATGGCCCGCGCTCTCGAGGCGGAAGGTCCTGCGCGGGTCGAACGCGAGCGTCGCGCGGAGCGTCCCGTCGCGCTGCGTGCGCTGGCGCGCGATCGACCGCCAGCGGCCGTCGGGCTCGAGCACGCTGATGCTCGTCTGCCGCCGGCCCGAGCCCGCGCGCACGAGCCCCCAGAAGTCCACGCGCGCCGGCGCGGCGCGGCGAGCCACGAGCGACAGCGCGAACGAGGCGTGCGCGGGCTTCGGCCGGCCGTTCTCGAAGCGCAGCCCCGACTGGTAGTCGCGCCAGCGGATGCGCAGGCTCGGGCCGGGGCGCTCGGGGAGGTCGCGCACGAGGAACTGCGACACGCTGCGCAGCGACGGCTGGCGCCGCGCGATCTGCTCGGCCTCGGGCAGCCAGCGGGCCTGGTCGGCGAGGGTGACGTCCCACGTGGGGTCGGGCGGCGCGGTCTGGTAGCCGGATTCGGTGAGATAGAGGGGGAGGTCCGCACGCGTCCGGCCGCGGTCGTGCAGGCGGTGCAGCAGCGACGTCAGCCGGCCGAGGTCGGCCATGCGGACGTTGTCGGGGCGCGGGTCGGGCTCCCACGGCGGGAGCTCCAGCGAGTAGGGATGGTGCGACCAGCCGTCGCCGGGCAGCGGCTCGAAGTCCCTGCATTCCGGGCGATTCAGGGGCTCCAACCGCTCGTCAACGCACGCCAGCTCGCGCACGAACGTCAGCGGGGCCATGCGCTCGTTCTCCGATCGTGCCGTGCGCGCTGCCGACCGACGACGTCGCGCCGATGAGCGCGAGCGCGCCGGGCGCCGCGGCCTTGATCCGCGGGACCGCGGCCCGCACGAGCTCGCGGTAGCGGTGCGGCGACGACGGGCGCCACGCGCCGTCGACGAGCTCCCACTGCGGCAGCATGAACGCGTTGTGGTTGGGCTCGTTCCAGACCGTGAACGCGACCGCCCGCGGGTAGCGCCGGGCGACGGCTTCGGCGAAGTCCGCATAGTCGCCCGGTGCGATCCACGTGCGCTCGCGGTCAGGCGCGCCGGGCGGGCGCGCGGACGGCCCAGCGCGGCGCCCAGAAGGCGATGTCGATCGCTGCCTCGAGGCCGCGCGCGCGGGCCATCTCGTAGACGCGGTCCAGCGCGCTCCACGCGCCCGGCGGGTACTGCGCCGGGTCGGTCGCGTCGAAGCCCCTGGGCCGCCGCAGCGAGCGAGCCGCGGGCGCGATCTCCGACCACCCCGCGGTCACCCGGACCCAGTCCACACCGAGGTCGCGCAGGTCGTCGAGCGTCGCCGCGATCCGCTGCGGCGTGCGGTGCAGGAGCTCGGCGTCGTCCTGGACGATCGTCGCGATCGGCGGCCGGTCGGGCGTGCTGTCGCCGCCGCAGCCGGCCAGCGCCGCGGCGAAGACCAGCACGACCGCGAACATCGACAAGCGCATCCGGTGCAGTATCGGCACTGCGGCGTCGCAGGGTGAGCGCGGCCGCCGCGCCCGCGGACCGCGGCGTAGGCTGCGCCGCCCGTGCCCGAGCCCACGCTCTACCTCCAGCGCGACCAGCCCCCGGGCGTGCCCCCGCTCGCGCTCACCGGCGAGCGCACCCTGCCCGACGTTCCCGAGGAGAACTACTGGTTTCAGCGCCACCTCGTCGTCTACGAGTGGATCGCGCGGCAGGTCGGCGGGCTGCGCGTCGCGGACCTCGCGTGCGGCGAGGGCTACGGCTCGGACGTCCTCCGCAAGGGTGGGGCGGCGGCCGTCGTCGGCGTCGACGCCAACCCCGAGGCGCACGAGCACGCGCGGCTGCGCTACGTCCGCGACGGGCTGACCTTCACCCGCACGCTGGTCGAGCTCTACGACGAGCCGTGCGACGCGGTCGTCTTCCTACAGACGATCGAGCACGTCCGCAATCCCGGCGAGATCCTCGACCGCTTTCGCAAGCTCGTCGGGCCGGGCGGCGTCGCGTTCGTCTCGACGCCGAACGTCCTGACGCTCGCACCGGCCGGCGCCGATCGCTCCGGCAACCCGTGGCACGTGCACGAGTACCGCCCCGAGGAGTTCGCGGCGCTCTGCCGCGCGCACTTCGCCTCGGTCGAGCTGTACGGCCTGTTTCACGCGCGCAAGCTCGCGATCCATGCCGCCGCGCTGAAGGCTGGGCTGGGATCGGGTGCACGCGGGGCTCGGCATCACGAAGCGCTTCTACGACCGCTTCACGCCCGCGATCGACGTGCGCGACTTCGCGCTACGGCGCGCGCCGGCGCGCGAGCTTGGCGGCGCGCTGGACCTCGTCGCGGTGCTGCGCGCCTGATGCGTGCCCCCGGAGAGGGCGAGCTCGCGATCGTCCTGCACAGCCACATGCCGTACATCGAGCGCTTCGGGACGTGGCCGTTCGGCGAGGAGTGGCTGTGGGAGGCCATCGCGACGTCCTACCTGCCGGTGCTCGAGCTGCTCGACGCAGGTGCCGCGCTGACGCTGTCGATGACGCCGGTCCTGTGCGACCAGCTCGAGGCGCCGGGCGCGCTTCACCGCTGCCGCGAGTTCCTGGCGACGATCCGCGTCGAGTCGCACGCGCGCGACATCGCGAGCGCGACGGACCCCGGCGAGGTCGAGGCGCTCAAGCACTCCGCCGCGCAGTACGAGCGCGCACGCGAGCGCCTGGAGCGGCTCGACCTGCTCGGCGCGCTCGGCCGCCACGTCGCGTGGACCTCGTCGGCGACCCACGCGATCCTGCCGCTGCTCGCCACGGACGCCGGCGTGCGCTTGCAGCTGCGCGCGGGCATCGACGCGCACCGCCGGCGCTTCGGCGGGTGGGGCGGCGGGCTGTGGCTGCCGGAGTGCGCCTACGCGCCGTGGCTGGACGGGCTGCTCGAGGAGGCCGGCGTGCGCGCGGTCTGCGTCGACCTCACCGACGTGCTCGACGCACGCGCGCACCTGCGCCCGCTCCGCACCGCCGCCGGCCCGCTGCTCGTCCCGATCGACCGCGCCACGATCGAGCTCGTCTGGAGCCGCGGCGGCTACCCCGCCGGCGCCGCCTACCGCAACTACCACCACTTCACGCCGCACCGCCACCGCGCCCGGGCCAACGACGGCGCGCCGTACGACCCGGCGCGAGCCGCCGGCGCCGCGCGCCGGGACGCGGCGGACTTCGTCGCGCGGACGCGCGAGCGCGTCGCCGGCGGCGGGCTCGCGGTCTGCGCGCTCGATACCGAGCTGATCGGCGACTGGTGGCACGAGGGGCCGCTGTGGCTGGCCGCCGTGATCGACGAGGCCGCGCGGCAGGGGCTGGCGCTGACCCGCCTCGACGAAGCGCTCGCCCGCCACGGAGCCGAGCCCGCGCCGCCGCACCTGCCGGTCACGTCGTGGGGGACGCCGCGCGACCTCTCGACGTGGAGCGCGCCGCCGGTCGCGGGCATGGCGTGGAGCGCGCGCGACGCCGAGCTGCGGACCGTGGCCGCGGGCGATGCCGACGAGCGCGCCGTGCGCGAGCTGCTCGCGCTGCAGTCCAGCGACTGGGCGTTTCTCGTCGCGCGCGACCTCGCCGAGCCGTACGGCCGCGAGCGCGCCGACGGGCATCGCGCGCAGCTCGACGCGGCGCTCGCAGCGCCGAAAACGCTCGCCCCAACGCTTCACAACCTTGCACCGCACGCCTCGCCCGCGGCGCTGCTAGAGCCGTGAACGCGCTGGACACATAGCCGATTCCCAAACGTTTTTCCCGCATCTTGCGGACATTTCGGCCAGCGCGGCGGTGGCGCGATGCGTACTATGCAGCCTGCTTCACATAAGAGCCGAATCCCGACCGCCCTGTGCAGCCGGGAGCGGGGGACCCACTGAGGCCGGAGGACAATCCGGATCTCGGGGCGAATCGCCACCTACCCAGCGGAGCTGGGGCCGTGGCGTAGCGCACGTTTCAGCGCGAGCCCGACAGCTAACCCCGTAGGCGCCGAAACGAACGGGGATAGCAATGCCGAGTAGTGACGACGTGTCGGTCATGTCCGACGTATCCGTGGGAGACCCCTCCTGCGAGCTGGACTTCAGACGCTCCCTCCGCGGGTCGCGCACCCGTCGTGCTGCCGCCGCGGTGAGCCGCCGGCGCACGCTGCGCTCACGCGGCTCGGCCTTCGTCGCCGCTGCCGGCATGCTGTTCATGGGCGCAGGCGCGATGGCGAGCACGGGCGGAGCGCCCGTCGGCGACGCGCTGAGCAAGGACACGATCATCGCCGTCCAGCGGGCGCTGGGCATCAAGGCCGACGGCGTCATCGGGGCGTCGACGCGGCGCGCGACCAAGCGCTTCCAGCGCGCGCACGGCTTGAAGCCCGACGGCCTGCTCGGGCCGAAAACGCTCAAGGCGCTCGGCGTCGACCCGGACAACCTCCAGGTCTCGAGCGCGGCGCTCGACCCCCGCTTGGAGAAGATCGCCCAGTGCGAGTCCGGTGGCGACCCCACCGCGGTCTCGGCCAGCGGCCAGTACCGCGGCAAGTACCAGTTCGACCTCGCGACCTGGCGCAGCGTCGGCGGCAAGGGCGACCCGGCGAAGGCCTCCGAGGCCGAGCAGGATCGTCGCGCCGCGATTCTCTTGAAGCGCAAGGGCACCTCGCCCTGGCCCAACTGCGCGTAAGGCCTTGCGCGCCCGTCGCGGGCGCGCCGGGGGAGGCTCGCGGGCGGCGCGACGGCACAGCCGGCGCCGCCCGCCGGTAGTGTCGCCCGCTGCGGCGGCAATCGACGAAGGGCAACGCGATGAGCAGCGATCTGACGAACTCGCAGGACACCGACCGGGCGCTCTGGGCGACCGGTGACTACGACGCGATCGCGGAGCTCATCTGGGATGTCGGCGCTGCCGTGGCCGGCGCTGTTTCGATCGAGCCGGGCATGCGCGTGCTCGACGTCGCGACGGGCACCGGCAACGTCGCCATTCGCGCCGCGCAGAAGGGCGCCGAGGTCGTCGGCCTCGACATCGCCCCCGAGCTCTTCGAGGCCGCGCGCCGGCGTGCCACCGCCGCCGACGTCGAGGTCGAGTGGGTCGAAGGCGACGCCGAAGCGCTGCCGTTCGAGGACGACAGCTTCGATCGCGTCTTCTCCGCGTTCGGCACGATCCACACGACGAAGCACGACCACGCGGCCAACGAGCTCGTGCGCGTGTGCAAGCCCGGCGGCGAGATCGTCATGGCCAACTGGTCTCCGAACAGCTTCCCTGCCCGGCTCTCGTCGCTGCTGCGCCGCCTCGAGCTGGAGGAGACGCGCAGCCCGATCGACCCGTCGGAGTGGGGCACCCACGGCCACCCGCGCCGGGTCCTCGGCGGGCAGCTCGTGCTCGCGATCGAGCCCTCGAGCGTCGACCTCGTGTTCGACTCCGCCGACGCGATGCTCGCCGCCTACGAGGAGAACTTCGGCCCGCTCGCCGTGGCGCGCCGCGAGGTCGACCCGCAGCTCTACGGCAACCTTCGCCGCGAGCTGCGCGCGTGGATCGAGGAGCACGACACGGGCGAGGGAGAGACCCGTGTCACGGCGTCCTACCTGCTCGTCGTCGGGCACAAGCCGGTCGCCGACCTGCGTCCCAACGTCTGACCGAACGTCGCCGTTTGGCACCCTCATGGGGTGCCTGAAGCCGCTTCGCCCTCACCGACCGACGCCCCCGACTCGCCGCGCGAGTCGTTTCGCGCGGGCGCTCGGGCCGGGATCCCGTTCGGGATCGTCGCTGTCGTGCTGTCGCTGTCGTTCGGCGTGCTCGCGCGCGAGGTCGGCTTCTCGGCGCTGGGCGCGATCGTCATGTCGGCGATCGTGTTCGCGGGATCGGCGCAGTTCGCGGTCGTCTCGATCATCGCCGGCGGCGGGGGAGCGGCGTCGGCGGTCGCGGCCGCCGCGCTGATGAACTCGCGCTTCTTGCCGATGGGCCTGGCACTGGCGCCGTCGCTGCCCGGCGGCTGGCTGAAGCGCGCGGCGCAGGGGCAGACGGTCGTCGACTCGTCGTGGGCGATGGCGAACCTCGGCGACGGGCGCTTCGATCGCTGGTTTCTGTTCGGCTCGACGGCGCCGCAGTACGCCGGCTGGATCTTCGGCACGGTGCTCGGCGCGGTGGGCGGCGACCTCCTCGGCGACATCGACGCGCTCGGCCTCGACGCGGTCTACCCGGCGTTCTTCCTCGCGCTGCTATTCGCGGAGCTGACCCACCCGCGCGCGCGGGCGGTGGCGCTCGCGGGTGGGCTCATCGCGCTGGCGCTCGTGCCGTTCACGCCCGCCGGGATCCCGGTGCTGGCGGCGAGCCTCGCGGCGCTGGCGGGGCTGCGGCGCCAGCGCGAGGGCTCGTCATGAGCACGACGCTGTGGCTCGTCGTGGTCGGGTCCGCGATCGTGACGGCGCTCATCAAGGGCTTCGGGCCGGTGACGATCGGCGGGCGCGAGCTGCCGGCGTGGTCGGCCGGCGTCATCGGGCTGATGGCGCCGGCGCTGCTGGCGGCGCTGGTCGTCGTGTCGGCGCTGACCGACGGCAAGTCGATCGCGGTCGGCCCGCAGACCGCGGGCGTGGCCGCGGCGGGGGTGGCGCTGTGGCGCGGCGCGAACGTGCTGGTGACGGTGGTCGTGGCGGTTGTCGTGACGGCGGGCGTGCGCGCCCTGGGCTGACTCCCTGCGAATCTGAGCTGATCCCGATCTTTCCCGCGGTGCCCCCGAGACTTGGGGCACCGCGGGCGATCGCTTCTAGGGGGCGATGAGGTTCATCGGGGCTCCCGGCATCTGGCCGATCAGCGGGTTCAGCGAGAACGGACCCGAACCGATGGCCACGGAGTCCGCACCGCCGGCGTTGCTGCTGTTGCGGA
The DNA here is from genome assembly GCA_963766525.1 of uncultured Actinomycetes bacterium. Classification (GTDB taxonomy): domain Bacteria; phylum Actinomycetota; class Thermoleophilia; order Solirubrobacterales; family Solirubrobacteraceae; genus CADCVQ01. Next base: position 266,940 of record CAVYAX010000052.1, on the reverse strand, counting down.
AGAGCAGCGGCCGACCGGTCGAGCTGATCTTGTTGCCGTTGACCGCACGCTGGACGTGCACGTGCAGGTGCGGCTTATCGGAGGATCCCGAGTTCCCGACGTTGCCGAGCTTGACGCCCGCCGCGATCGGGATGTTCAGGCTGAACGTGTTCTCGGCGACGGTCTCCGGGCAGTACTTCTTGCTGACCGAGCCCGCCTGGAGATGTGCGTACAGCGCGATCTCACCGGTGCCGTGAAGGATCCAGAAGTGGTTCTGCTTCGGCCCCTCGACCCCCGGCGTGTTGTCCGGCGCAGACCACGCGCAGTTGACGATCGTGCCGGCGGCCATCGTGTACACGGGCTTGCCATAGATGAGGTAGTCGGTGTTCTTGAATGGCTTCTTGGCCGTCGACTTGAGCTCCGTCCACTGCTTTCCGTTCCAGCGACACGCCGTGGACCCCTTGACCGTGCTGCCCGGATAGGACAGGACCAGCTTGACCAGCTGGAGCTTGTTGGCGCCGTGGTTCATGACCGTGAAGTGCGCTCGCACGCGCCAGCGCTGGGCTCCGCCCTTGACGTACGGCGCGATCCGCGCCACCTGAAAGACGCCGTCGTCTTCCGGCTGCATGTTCAGGATCTCAGCCGGGTGAGGCGGCGTCCCACGCGGCAGCTGCGGCTCCGGAGCCGGCGGGTCGGGCTGCTCCGGCGTTCCCAGCGCAAGTCCCGGAGCCGGCACCGACGGAACGGACGCAGGCGGCGGGGGGGCGGGGGCGGAGGGGTTGTCGGCCGGGTCGTCTCCGGCGACCCCGGTCCGCCGGGGACCTGCGCAAACGCGCCACCGGCAGTCCCGATGAGGAGCGCGGCAGAAGCGGTGATGACCGCTGCGGTCCGCACGCGGGTGTTGCCTGAAAATGACTTGGATAGCACGGGATTTCTCCTTGACTCGTTGGTTGGTGAATCCCAATGTGCCAGCGGCGAACGGCCGCGTGAACCTGAACCTGCCCCCCTGACTTTGTAAAGGGAGTCCCTGAGGATTAGGCTCCTGAGGTGCCACGCGGGCCCGCCACGGAGCTCCTCGAGCGCGAGCTCGAGATCGCCGAGCTGGCAGCGGGCATCGAGGAGGCGTGCGCCGGGCGCGGCCAGCTGCTCGTGGTGCAAGCCGCGGCGGGGCTCGGCAAGACGTCGCTGCTGGCGTCGGCGCGTCAGACGGCTCGTGAGAGCGGAATGCGCGTCCTGACCGCGCGCTGTAGCGAGCTCGAGTCGAGCTTCCCGTTCGGGGCGGTGCGCCAGCTGTTCGAGGCCGTCCTGCACGGCGCGTCCGACGAGGCACGCGCGCGATGGCTTGCCGTCGCGGCCGATCTGGCCAGGCCGATGCTGGATACCACGGCGGCAAGCGACGCGCTCGCCGTGGCCGACGCGACCTACGCGCGTCTGCACGGCCTGTACTGGTTGTGCTGCAACATGGCGCACGAGCAGCCGCTGCTGATCTCGGTCGACGACGCTCACTGGTCCGACGATCCGTCGTTGAAGTTCCTCAGCTTCCTCAGCCGCCGGCTGGAGGATGTCGCGGTGCTCGTGCTGGTGGGCACGTGGCCAAACGAGGAGGCGCTGAGCGCCGAGCTTCCGACGCTGGTCGCCGATCCGGGCTCGAGGACCCTCGACCTCGCACCGCTGAGCGACCGCGCCGTGCGCAACTGGGTGCGCTCGGCGCTGGGGGCCGAGGCCGCCGACGAGTTCTGTCGCGCATGCCACGGTGCCACCAGCGGCAACCCGCTGCTGATGGCCGAGCTGCTGCGCGAGGTCGCCTCCCAGCGCGTGTCGCCCACAGCCGATCACGCGGCGCGGGTCTCGGAGCTCGGTGCCAACGGCGTATCGGCTGTCGTGCTGTTGCGGTTGGCGCGCCTGCCGCCCGCCGCTCGGGAGCTCGCGCGCGCAGTGGCGGTGCTGGGTGACACCGCGAACCTCTCGCTGGCCGGCGCGCTGGCCGGGCTCGTCAAGGCCGAGGCGGCGTCGGCGGCCACGGCCCTGCTGCGCGCCGAGATCCTTACCGGCGAAGCCCACCTGAGCTTCGTGCACCCGATCGTCCGAGCCGCGATCTACGAGAGCATCCTGGCCGCCGATCGTCCGTACCACCATGCGCGGGCCGCGCGCTTGCTGGCCGATCGGTGCTGCTCGCCCCAGGAGATCGCCGCCCAGCTGCTGCACACCGCACCGGACGGCGAGCGCTGGGTGGTCGAGGTTCTGCGCGAGGCGGCGGCACTGGCGCTCGCGCTCGGCGACTCGAAGACCGCGGTGACGTACCTCACCCGCGCGCTGGAGGAGCCGCCCCCCGTCACCCGCCATGTGGCGCTGCTGGCCGAGTTGGGCCGCGCCGAGGCTCGCACCGGCGCGCCGGCCGCCGTGGAGCATCTCGAGCTGGCGATCTCGCTCTCACTCGATCCGAGCGAGGCCGCGGCCGCTGCGCTGGAGCTCGCGGGCCTGCTGAAGTTCGCCGGCGACTCCCTGCGGGCGGTCGAGGTGCTCGAGCGGGCCCAGGCTCGGCTCGGCGACGGCGCTACGGAGCTGTTCGACCGGCTTGAGGTGGAGCTGCTCGGCTGCGCGTACATCAGCGTCAGCGCGCGACGGCTGTTGTCGACCAAGCTCGCGACGCTCGAGGACCCGGGCGGTGCGGCCCGAACCTTCCTCGAGCGGTTCAAGCTGGCCGGGATGTGCTTCGACGCGTTCGCGGAGGGCAGGCATCGCGACGCGACGCGCGCGAGCGCGGCTCCGGCGTGTCGTTCGCCACGGCGGCAAGCCTGCGCTCGCTCGTCAACTACCGCCGGGGCCGGCTGTCGGACGCCGAGGCCGACGCACGAGCGGCGCTCAACCTCGCAGGCGAGGTGCACGGATCGCAGGGATTCCTGTCGGCTGCGCTCGGAACGCTGATCTACACCTCGCTCGATCGCGGCACCGTCGATGCGCAGCTCGAGTGCTTCGCCGACGCGTTCCTTGTCGAGCAGGCGACGGACAACCTGCCCTACAGCCACGCGATCCATTCGCGTGCGTGCCTGCGCGTGAAGGCAGGCGACCTGGAGCGCGGGGTCGAGGAGCTGCTGGCCTCGGGGCGCCGCGAGCTCGAGTGGGGCGCGCCGAACCCGGCGATCACGCCGTGGCGTTCAAGCGCGGCGCTTGTGCTCGCGCAGCTCGGCGACGTCGCCGAGGCGCGGCGGCTGGCGTCCGAGGAGGTGTCGCTGGCGCGGGCCTTCGCCGCGCCGCGTTGCCTCGGCGTAGCGCTGCGGGCCGCGGGCATCTTCGAGGAGGGCGATGCCCGGATCGCGTTGTTGCGTGAGGCGGTCGACGTGCTCGAGAACTCCTACGGGGTGCTCGAGCTGGCGCGGTCGCTGATCGATCTCGGCGCGACCGTGCGGCTGGCGGGCGATCCGGCCGAGGCTCGGAACCTCCTGTCACGCGGGCAGGAGCTGGCGATGAGCTGCGGTGCGACGGCGCTGGTAGGGCAGGCGCGCGACGAGCTGCGAGCCGCGGGAGCGCGTCCGCGCCGCACCGCGATGAGCGGCGTCGACTCGCTGACGCCCAGTGAGCGCCGTGTCGCGCGGATGGTGGCGGACGGGATGATCAACCGCGAGATCGCCCAAGCGCTGTTCGTGACCGAGAAGACCGTCGAGACGCACCTTGGAAACACGTACGCGAAGCTCAAGGTCCGCTCGCGAACGGAGCTGGCGGGGGCGTTCGCGAAGTCGGTCGCGGCCTGACGCCCGGCCCGTTCGCTGTGCTGCTTACGCCGGCCTCGGCGGCCCGGCCGGCGAGGCGCGAGCTATTCCCAGCGCATGACCTTCGGCTCCTTGCGCATGCGGATGACGCGCACCGGCACGCCCGCCGCCACGGCGTTCGCCGGCACGTCCTTCGACACGATCGTCGACGTGCCGAGCACGCTGTTGTCGCCCACCGTCACGCCCCGCAGGATCGCCACCCCGTAGCCGATCCAGACGTTGTGGCCGACCCGCACGTCGCGCTTGTAGATCCCCTGCGCGCGGATCGGCCGGTCGACCTCGACGACCCCGTGGTCGAAGTCGATGAGCATCACGCGGTCGGCGATGATGCACTCGCGCCCGATCGAGACGTGCTGAAACGCGGAGATCGTGCACTCCTGGCCGAGCACGGACTTCGCGCCGATGCGCGCCTCGCCCTCGTGCACGCGGATCTTCGAGCCGTGCCCGATCCACGACCAGCGGCCGAGGTGCAGCTTCGCGTCGCGGCCGATCTCGATCGTCACGCCGGGGCAGACGAAGCACAGCCCGTCGGTCTGAAGGCGCCCGCGGAAGCGCAGCTTGAGCCACAGCCAGCGCGCGACGAGCTTCGCGTAGGGCAGCGACAGCATCCCGTGGTCGCGCATGAAGCGATACAGCGCCAGCGGCCCGCCTCGCAAGGGCGGCGGCTCGCCGCGAACCGGCGGGGCCGGGCTCGGGACCGGTTCGGCGATCGAGCTGACGGGGGCCACCGCGGCCAATGCTATGCCGCGGGCGTGCCCCGCGGCGGCGCGGCCGCTACGTCTCAGTTGGCTGCGCCGCCGGGTCGCCCGCGGGCAGCGCGCCCGCCGCCAGGTCGCTGCGCTTCCAGCCGGGCACCGGTGTCGGCTTGCCCGCCCGCGGGACGTACGGCGAGCGCTCGACGAGCGCCATCCGGTGGATGTAGCGCGGGCAGTTCGGGAACAGCCGTTGCACGCGCACCCGGACGACGAACTGCGCGCCCGGGTAGTCCCATGCCAGCGCGTCGCGCTCGGAGATCGAGGCGATCCCCTCGATCCGCATCCGCTCGGGCTTCTCGGCGAGGAAGTCGATCAGCAGCATCCCGACGTGCGGGTTGATGAGCACGTTGCCGAGCGACAGGTACATCCCGTTGCCGTCGTAGTTCGGGAACGCCAGCGTGTGCTCGTCGATGACGCGGATGAAGCCCGGATCGCCGCCCTTGTACGAGCACTGCGGATGGCCGGCGTCGTCGGCGGTCCCGAGGAAGAACATGTCCATCCGCTCGATGAACTCCCGGTCCTCCGGCCGGATGACGTCGCGCACGATCCGCTCGTGGAGGCGATCCGCCAGCCGTCGCGTGTCGAATCGGTCCTGCAGCTCGCGCGAGCCGTCGTGGTAGCGCTCGCTCACAGGCGCAGCATGCATTGATCGGGCGCTCCGGTCAATGATGCCGACCGGTCACATGGCGGCGCCCGGCGGATCTGCTAGTGGCGCGTGACGTGCAGCACGGCCTTGGCCGGCTGGATCAAGATCGCGCCGCCGTGGACCTCGGCCCAGCCGTCGACGATCAGCGCATGCTCGCCGGGCACGGGCGCCGGCCACAGCAGCACGATGACGTCGTTCTCGCGGACGTTCGCGGCGGTGCGGGTGCCGGCGCCGGTCATCAGCACGCGGCCCTGCCACTCGATCCGCACCGACGTCGCGCGCGGCTGGGCGTCGGCGCCGACCGTCACGAGGTACGGCGTGTTGCCGAAGCGCTCGATCTGGCCGGGCAGCTCGGCGAGGGTCACGGGGACGGACATGGGCGCGCATGCTACGGGCACGCGCCGCCGGGCGGGTAGCTCGCTCACGACGGGCGGACGCTGCCAGGGCTGGCATGATCGGCGACCGATGCCCTCAGACAAGTCTCTCGCCCAGCGCCTGCTCGACGGCGACCGGCGCGCGCTCGCCCGCGCGATCTCGCTCGTCGAGGACAACGAGCCCGAGGGCTGGGATCTCGTCCGCGAGGTCTATCCCCATACCGGCAAGGCGACGGTCGTCGGCTTCACGGGAGCGCCGGGTGCCGGCAAGTCGACGCTCATCGGCGCGATCGTCTCCAACCGCCGCGCCGTCGGTCGCACGGTCGCGGTCCTCTCGATCGACCCCTCGTCGCCGTTCACCCACGGCGCGCTGCTCGGCGATCGCATCCGCCTGACCGAGCACTTCCTCGACCCCGGCGTCTTCATCCGCTCGATGGCCAACCGCGGCGCGCTCGGCGGCCTCAGCGAGGCGTCCCTGCAGGCCGCGCTGCTCATGGACGCGGCCGGTCGCCAGGACGTCCTGCTCGAAACCGTCGGCGTTGGACAAGCGGAGATAGACATCATCGACCACGCCGATACGGTCGTCCTCGTGCTCATGCCCGGCGGCGGCGACTCGGTTCAGGCCCTCAAGGCGGGGATCATGGAGATCCCCGACGTCATCGTCGTCAACAAGGCCGACCACCCGATGACCCAGACGATGGTGCGCGAGATCCGCGGCGTGCTGTCGCTCGCGCCGCAGGGTCCCTGGAAGGTCCCGATCGTGCAGACCGAAGCGACCGAGGGCAAGGGCGTCGAGGAGCTCGTCGAGAAGCTGCTCGAGCATCGCGCCCACATCGAGCAGGAGGGCACGCTCGCCGAGCGCCGCCGGCGCAACCTTCGCAGCGAGGTCATCGCGCTCGCCACGTCGAAGCTGCGCCGCGCGCTCGAGGCGCGCCTCGAGCGCGACCCGTCGTTCCAGGCGCTCATCGACGACGTCGTCGCACGCCGTCTGGACCCCGCCAGCGCCGCCCGGGCGATCCTCGAGGACGAGGTGACGTGAGGCCGGGGCCGCGTGCGCTGCACCCCCGCGCGGCCGGGACGGTCGAGCGGCGGGGTGCGAAGAGGCTGGCCGTCTTCGCCCTCATCGGCGTCGCGTACGCGCCGGTGGCCGCCGTCGCGCAGGCGCCGACGACGACGGTTGCGACACCCTCCGCGATCCGCTTCACGCAGACGACGAGGATCACCGGCACGCTGATCGACCCTTCCGGCGTGCCGCGCGTCGGGGCGGTCGCCCAGCTCCAGCAGAACCCGTATCCGTACAAGGGGTTCGTCGACGCCGCCCACACGACGACCGCCGCCGACGGCTCGTTTCAGTTCGAGAAGGTCAAGCCGGACCGCAACACGCGCTTTCGGGTCATCGAGCCCGGCGGCCCGCCGGTCGTCGCTCCCGAGGTGTCGGTCACGGTCGCCCTGCGCGGCACCATCCGCAGCCGCAAGCTCAAGCCCGGGCACGTGCGCCTGTCGCTCGTCGTCCGGCACGCGCGCCACTTCCGCTGGCGCGGCGAGCGCGTGCGCTGGTACGCCCGCCGCACCGCCAGCCGCGTGTTCAAGCCCGTCGCCCGGACGCAGGCGCGCGAGCCGCGGCGCGGCACCACGTCCGCGTCGGTCACGATCTCGCCGCCGGCGCGGCGCTTCGTCTTCCGCGCCTGCATGGAGCCCTCCGACCTTGCGGGCGTCGGCCCGCGGCGGAGCAGCCCGCGCTGCCCCCGCCACAGCTTCAAGCCCGGCGAGCGACCGAGCGGCCTCGCGTTTCAGGCCGGCGGGCGCGGCGAGCTCGCCTATCCGGGCAAGGCGGCGGTCGCCTCCGCCCGCCGCTACCTCGCCAGGCGCTCCGGCCGGACGGCGTTTGCCGTCATCGACACCGCGGGCCGGCTTCACGGCGTGCGGATGAGCCAGCAGTTCGCGTCGGCGAGCCTCGTCAAGGCGATGCTGCTCGTCGCCTACCTGCGCCGCCTGAGCGCGCGCGGCGCGGGCCTGGACGCGGGCGCGCGCTCGCGGCTCGGCTCGATGATCCGCGTATCCGACAACGGGGCCGCGTCGGCGATCTTCGGGGTCGTCGGGCAGGGCGGCCTGCGCCGGATCGCGCGCCTCGCCGCCATGAAGCGCTTCACCCCGTCGGGGATCTGGGGCGGCACGATGATCACCGCCGCCGACCAGGCGCGCTTCTTCTTCAAGCAGGAGCGGCTGACGCCCCCGCGCTTTCGCCGCTACGCGCGCCGGCTGCTGAGCGGCATCGCGCGCGAGCAGAGCTGGGGGATCCCGGCGGCGGCGCGGCCGCGCTTCAAGGTCTTCTTCAAGGGCGGCTGGAACCCGGAGCGCGGGCGTGTGCACCAAGCCGCGCGACTCGAGCGGCGCGGCCGGAAGATCGCGATCGCCGTGCTCCAGGACCGCACGCCGTCGATGGGCTATGGGACGGCCACGATCGCGGGCGTCACGCGGCGGTTGCTCGCCGGCAGCTGAGGGTGACCGCCAGCGCCGTCGCGACATCGCCGGGGGCGATGCTCACGCGACGGGCGGGACGATCCGGCGCAGCCACGCCTCGACGGCGGCCTTGAGGCCCGGCATGTCGCTGCGCAGGCTGTGGTTGCCGCGGAGCTGGACGACCTCGCGCTGTGGCCCGGGCTGCGGCATGCCGAAGGGATCGCCCTCCCCCTGGACGACGAGGACCGGGACCGACACGGCGTCGAGCTCGGGCGCACGGCTTGCGGCCTGCGTGCCGCTCTTGCGCTTGGGCGGCTGGAGCGGGAACGCGAGGCAGAGGACGGCGGCCGCGCCGGTCTGCTCCGACGTGCGGCAGGCGACGCGTGCGCCGGACGAGCGGCCGCCCGCGATGAGAGGCAGGTCGCGCAAGTCGCCGGCGCGCAGGTGCTCGGCGACCGCGATCCAGGCCGCGTCGAGGTGATGCGCCGGCGCGGGGGACCGCCGCCCCGCGACGCGGTAGGGCTGCTCGACGAGCGCGACGCTGAGGCCGAGCGTCAGCGCGACCCCGGCCGCGGCGACGAGGTCGGGCGCGGTGACGCCTCCGCCGGCGCCGTGACCGAGGACGAGCGCGCCGGCCGGCTCCGTCGCCTCCTGAAGATGGACCGCGGCCGGCCCGTGCGGGGTGTCGATCTCGAGGGTCCTCACCCCCGCCATGCTGACATCGGCAGGCGCGCGCGGTCGCGCGAGCGGGATACGATCGCTCCCATGCCCGATCGTCTCTACTTCACGGACTCCGACGAGTCCAACGCGCTCATCGCATCGGACCCGTTCGCCCTGCTCGTCGGCTTCGTGCTCGACCAGCAGGTGACCGTCCAGAAGGCGTTCGCCGGCCCGCTCGCGATCCGCGAGCGCCTCGGCGCGCTCGACCCGGCGACCCTCGCCGAGGCCGAGCTCGAGCCGGTCTTCCGCCAGATCCCCGCGGTGCACCGCTACCCGGGCTCGATGGCCAAGCGCGTCCACGACCTCGCCGTCCACATCCGCGACGACTACGACAGCGACGCCGCCCGCGTCTGGACCGACGCCGCGGACGCCGGCGAGCTGCGCGCCAACCTGCTCGCGCTGCCGGGCTTCGGCGCGATGAAGGTCAAGTCGCTCGGAGCCGTGCTCGCCAAGCAGTTCGGCGTGGAGGCCGCGCGGGAGCTCGTCCCGTGGCACCCGACGCTCGGCGACGTCGACTCCCCCGGCGGCCTCGCCGAGTACCAGGCGGCGAAGCGCCTGCACAAGAAGGAGTGGATGGCCGCCCAAGCGCGCGGCTAGGCGCCGGCCCGCGCGGGCCGGGCGCTCAGCCGGTGAACGCCGGAGCGACGCGCGCCGCCGCCGGTGCGCAGACCCGCCAGCGGAAGTTGAGCTTGCGGGCGCGTGTGCCGTCGGTGAAGGACACGCGGGCCGTCAGCCTGTGAATGCCGGCGTCGCTGCGGATCGGCATCGCGAACGGCCGCTTGTCGGCGGTTCCCACGACGCGGCCGTCCAGCATGAAGGTGACCTTGCGGATGAACAGGCCCCTCACGATGGCGCGGAAGCGGTTGGCCACGCACTTCGTCACTCCGGTCCTCGCGACCGTCTGGGCGATCTCGCGCGGGGTCACCGTGAGCAGCGCCGCGCCGTTGGGCCCTGCGGGGGAGCCGGTCGCCCCCGGCTGCCCGGGGCCTCCCGCCCCGGCCGTCGGCGGGATGAGCAGACCTGTGACGGCGTCGATGACGCCGGGCGTGGTGCCGGCGCCGGGTGTGGTGGTGCCGGGCGTGGTGGTCCCGCCGCCGCCGGGTGTGGTCGAGCCTCCACCCGGCGTGGTACCGGGCGCGCAGTCACCCCTGGTGACGGCGTTGGTGTCGAGCGTGACAGCTCCGTTGCGCGCGAGCGCGCGCCCGCGGAGCGTGGCGCGTGTGTTCAGCGTGATCGACTGCAGCGAGAAGATGTTCCCGCGGAAGTTCGTGTCCGTCCCGAGGGTCGCCGAGCTGCCGATCTGCCAGAAGATGTTGCATGCCTGCGCGTCTCCGGTGAGGACGACGCGGCTGTCGGAAGCGGTGGTGAGAGCCGAGCCCACCTTGAAGATGAAGACCGAGTCCGGGTTGCCTTCGGCGTCGAGCGTCACGTCGCCCGTGAGCTGCAACGCGGAAGCGCGCTGATAGACGCCGGCGCTCAAGATCAGCCCGCCGAGGTCCGCCGGCACGAGGACCGCCGGGATCCTTCCGGCCGCGTCGTCGTAGGCCGTGACAAGGTCGGCTTGCGCCTGACGTGCGGTCGCGTTGCTCGCGTGCATCGTGCCATTCACGATCCCCGGCGGAAATCCGGTGATCGCGCTACCGGGGGCAACACCGAGATCGCCGCTGATGACGGAGGGGCCGGTGTTCGTCACGGTCGCCCCTCCGAGCACCGCGAAGCTGCCGGCCGTGCCCAGCCCGACCGCGGGCTGAGCGGCCCCGGCTGGGTTTGCGGCGAATGTCACGAGTAGAAGCTGCGAGAGCAGCAAGGTCCGGCATGCGCGGGTCATCGGTGACCTTCCTCGTGCTACTTCGCCTCAGGGTGAGGCCGCGGTCCACGTTGGCCGTCACCCCGGCTGACGCCTGACACGGCGGAATTTGAATTCCGGAGGTCCACGATAGCCCCACTGTTTCAGGCATTCCGAAAGTTCCCCCTTATGGGGGATACAGGGGTGATGTGTGAGTCAACGGGCGCTGCGCTCCGCGGCGCGCCACGCGCGCCACTCGAACGCGACGAGCGCGAGCAACGCCCCGCCCGCCAGCGCGAGCGCGACGGCCGCGCCGACCGATCCGGGCTGAAACAGCGGCAGCGCGGCGTCCAGCGGCCCCAGTGGCGCGCGCGAGGACGGCCCGACGTTCGCGCCGCCGTCGATCCGCAGCTCCGCGTACCACCAGATGCTCGTCACCGCGGTCACGACGATCAGCGCGGCGCCCGTGCGCGGGACGCGGCGCAGCCCCCACGCGACGAGCGCGACCGCGAGCGGCAGCGCGCAGATCAGGTAGCGGCCCGGAAACCAGAACCCGGTCATCGTCGGCGCGAGGAACGCGGCGACGAGCACCTGGGCGGCGCAGACGAGCGCGCACAGCGTCGCGGCGACCTCGACGTCGCGCTGCTCCGGGAGCGCGCGCGCGAGCATGTCGCGGCGCGAGCGCCACAGCAGCCACACGGCGAAGAACGCGAGCGCGAACACGGGCGCCCAGCGCAGCAGCCCGTAGGTCCGGTCGAGCCACAGCCCGACGAGCCGCGGGATGCGGTCGGCGACGTCCGCGGCTGCGAGGTCGTCGATCGCGCGCCCCGGGACGTCGGCCACCGTCGGGGTGAAGCCGCCGAAGAGCTGGTCGTTGATCGTCACGAACAGGACCGCCGAGAACAGCAGCACCTCCGCGGTGACGAGCACCGCGAAGCTCCGGGCCCGGCGGCGCAGCCAGCGCACCATGGCGAGCGCGACGACCGCGCCGGGGACCGCGAACGCCAGCCCGAGCCACGGCAGGGTCGCGAGCGCGATCGCGGCGCCCGCGACCCAGCGGATCCGCGGCAGGTCGCGCACGCGCAGCGCCAGCAGCGACGCGAACGCGAGCAGCATGCCGGCCGTGAGCTCCGGCGTCACGGTGGTCGCATAGGCGAGGACCGGGGGAGACAGGCCGCACGCGAGCGCCGCGGCGCTCGCCCAGGGCTCGGGCACGACCCTGCGGGCGAGCGCGCAGCCGAGCGCGAACGCGAGCGCCGCGATCGCCGCCATCAGCAGCTGCACGGCCAGCGGGCCGCCGATCGCGTAGGCCGGCGCGATCAGCAGCGGGAAGCCGATGCCGTGGGGCTCGTTGGCCTGCCCGTTGGTCAGCCGCCCGTGGCGCTCGAGGAGATACGGGTACCAGTCGCGGTAGGCGCGGGTCGCGTACTCGTCGCGCAGGTCGGCGTCGTGGTCGGAGACGATCGACTCTGCCGTCAGCAGGTAGTGCGGCTCGTCACCGCCGAACTGCGACGTGCCGAACGCGTGCAGGCCGATCGTGGCGGCATACGCCGCGAAGAGGACAAGCCAGACTGCGACGGCGCGGCGCACGCGCTGCATGATCGCGCGTGGCGCCCGCCGGCCCCGCGCTCAGCGGCGTCCGGCTTCGCGACCACGAACCCGGCCCGGGACTAGACGACCCGGTTGCCCGATCCGTCGAAGCGCAGCGGCTCGTCGATCGCGTGCACGCGCGGGGCTTCGCCGCGCGGCTCGAAGCGCGGGCCGGGTGGCTCGTCGGCGAGGTCCCACGTCTGGCAGACCTTGTCGACGCCCAGCGCATGGATCGTCAGGCTGCCGTCGCGGGCGAGGTGGATCCGCAGGAGGTTCTTGTAGTCGGCGATCGACTGCCCCGTGAAGACCTGGTTCGCGTTCGCCTGGGCCTTCGGGCCGCGCAGCTTGTGCACGAGCCAGAGGAACAGCGCGAACAGCGAGGCGCCGTAGGTTCGCCCGAGGAGGTACGTGAGCACGATGCCGAGGATCCAGATGGATGCCGTCGTGTCCCAGATGTCGGGCGCGAAGTTCACCACGCCCCACATCACGAGGCTGACCGCGAGCAGGAAGAAGAACACGTGAGCCAGCGAGAAGAGGAAGCGCAGCGGGGTGTTCTGTTTGATGTCCATCGCGCCGAAGATCGCCGCGAACAGGCACACCGCGAGCACGATGCTCATCGCCCCGAAGCCGTTGCCGAGGAAGTGGAAGTAGTTCGCGTTCGTGGCGGTGTCGAAGAACACGTCGATCGTGCCCGTGCCCTGCGCGCTCTGGATGAGCTCGTTTGTCTCGTTGACGGCGTTGTCGACGTTGGCGTCGATGCCGCCGAGCAGCGCGACGCCGTTCAGCGCGTAGAGGGCGCCGAGCAGCCGGGCGAACCCCGGGTTCAGCGCGGCGAGCTTCAGGATGCCGTTGCTCAGCCGGCGCGAGTCCGAGTCGCTCGGGTAGATCGCCTCGCGGCGGTTGACGACGGACGGCTGCGCCACGTAGGCATCGCCGTCCTTGCGCGGCAGCGTCGCGAGCTCGAGCTGCTCGGGCAGCGTGTGCGTCGCCGACAGGTACGCGCCCCCGCCGCCCGCCGTGATCCGCGTCGGCACCCCGTCGGCGCCCTCGCCGGTGGGCTCGTAGCGCGCATAGTGGTGACGGTCGCCTGTGAGCGTCACGACCAGCCGCGCGCCGGTGTCGCGCACCATCCGCTCCTCGAAGAAGCTCAGGTACTTCCACGTCGGGGGCTCGACGCGGCCGTCGATCGCCGCGATCCAGCTCGGCTTGGCGGTCAGCAGGATGACCTTGTCGCCGGGACCGATCTTCTGGTCGGCGAAGTACTGCAGCTGCACGTCGTCGATGTACGTGTCGAGCTGGATGTCGATCGCCCAGATCGACCAGTTGTTCGGCAGCTTCAGGGCGAAGTAGCTGCGCCGCTGGCGCGTGCGCCACCCGCCGATCCACTGCGTCGCGCAGAACAGGCGCAGGAAGCTGACGAGGCCGTCGTACCAGTCGTGGTTGCCGGGCGTGGCGAACATCTCGGGCTCGCGACCGGGCTCCGATCGCGGCAGCGCGGCGGCGAACGGGCCCTTGAAGCGGTCCTCGTAGGCCTCGGGCGTGGCGCTCGGATAGACCTGGTCGCCGCCCAGCAGCAGCAGCTTGCCGCGCGGGAGGTCCTCGTCGTCGACCGTCAGGCTCGGCTGTGCGAGCAGCCACGCCATGGTCTGCGTCGCGGCCCAGCCGTCGCCGGTGTCGGAGAGGTAGTCGATCCAGATCTCGCCGTCGCGGGTGTAGTCGAACGGGCCCTGCGGCTGCATCTGGATCTCGCGCTTGTCGGCGAACTTGCCGAACGTGCCGGAGACCGCGACCTCGACGCCGGCCTTCGCGAGGATGCTCGGATCCAGCCACCGCACCTCGGGCTGACGGATCCAGCCGCCGAGGAGATCGCGCTCGTCGCGATAGTCGTCCGCGGAGCGCTTGCGCAGGTTGTCCTTCAGCGGCACCCCCCAAACCTAGTGGCCGGGCCCGAGACAGTCCACCCGGACCCCGTCGCGGACTACCCTGGGCGGGCATGGCGTTCGTCCCGCCCGCCCGCCACCTGCTGCGCGCCAAGGATCTGGCCGACGCGCGCTATGCCGAGCCGATCGGCGTCGACGACATGGCCGGCGCCGCGGGCCTGTCGCGCGCGCACTTCAGCCGCGAGTTTCGCGCCGCGTTCGGCGAGACGCCGCGAGCGTACCTGCTGACGCGACGCCTCGAGCGCGCCGCGTCGCTGCTGCGCACGACGGACCACTCGATCGCCGACATCTGCTTCTCGGTCGGCCTGCAGAGCGTCGGGTCGTTCACGACGAGCTTCAGCCGCATGTTCGGCAAGTCCCCGGCGGCCTACCGCGAGGCGTATCCGCCGGCGGCCGACCAGGCGCTCGTGCCGGCGTGCGTGCTGCGCGTGTGGGGCCGCCCGCAACGCCGCACGTTTCGAGAAGACAACGGCGAGCCCCCGGATTAGCGTGCTGCTCATCAAATCCGCCGACCTGCAAGGAGCACCACCATGATGAGGATCACCGTCACACAGCTATGGGTCCACGATCAGGAAGAGGCCCTCGCCTTCTGGACCGAGAAGGTCGGGATGGAGCTGCGTCTCGACGTGTCGTTCCCGGAGATGGGCGACTTCCGCTGGCTCACCGTCGGCCCTCCCGGCCAGGACGACGTGTCGATCGTGCTCATGGCCATCCCCGGCCCGCCGGTCATGGACGCCGAGTCGCACGAGCAGGTCCAGACGCTCATGGCGAAGGGCTTCGCGGGCACGGTCTTCCTCGCGACCGACGACTGCCAGGCCTCCTACGAGGAGCTGTCGGCCCGCGGGGTCGAGTTCACCGAGCCGCCCGAGGAGCGCCCGTACGGGATCGACTCCGGCTTCCGCGACCCGTCCGGCAACAGCATCCGCCTCACGCAGGTCACGCGGGAGTTCGCAGCGCTCTGAGCCGCCGCACTTGCCGGGGGGTGGTGCCGGAAACCGTGTCCTATCGACAGTTTCCGCACCCCCCCGGCCGCTGCTCAGGCCTCGGGCTCCGCATCTCGACCTGGCCGCGCCGCTAGGCCAGGCTCCGCTCCATCAGGACGGCCGGGAGCCTCACGCCGTCCGGCGCGGTCAGCTCGATCCGCCGCACCTCGGTGAAGCCGAACGCGCGGTAGAGCGGCTCGCCGGGCAGCGTGGCCCGCAGGACGAGCTTTGAGAAGCCCGCCTCGCGGGCGGCGCGTTCGCAAGACCGCAGGATCGCCGCCCCGAGCCCGCGCCGCGTCCAGTCGCTGCGCACGAACATCATGCGCACGCGAGCCGGGTCGGTGCGCGGGTCGAGCAGGCGGTCGTCGTCGTCGGCGGCGCCCTCGCCCGTGGCGAGCTTGTTGCGCTTGCTCCAGCCACCGCACGCGACGATCTCGCCGTCGTGCTCGTGCACGAAGTACGTGCCGTCTTCGACGAGGTGCACGTCGAGCGCGGCGATGTGCACCGCCGCGCTGGCGGTCTGCCCCGCGTCGTAGTAGCGCGGGAAGATGTCCCGGACGGAGTTCCGCATGAGCTCCGCGATGGCGGGCACGTCGTCGAGGCGTGCGAGTCGCTGCGCCGGCAAGTCCACCTACGAGATGGTGGCGGCCTCGTACTCGTCGTGCAGGCGTATCCAGCTCATCGTCGGGCCCTGCGGCCAGCCCTCGGGCGAGTCCTCCCATTCCTCCTGGCGACCCAGCGGCGTGAGATCGAGGAGGTTGAAGTCCAGCCGCAGGCGATCAACGCCGCGGGCCTTCGTGAAGTACGTGCGGTAGACGTCGTCGCCGTCGCGGAGGTAGACGCTGAGGCCGAACCCCTCGCCACGATCGGAGCTGACGCCCAGGTCGTAGTTGAAGTCGCTGCCCAGCGACGAGTACCAGGGATGCGTCCAGCCGAAGCGCCGCCGGACGCCCTCGATCTGCTCCAGCGGCACGCGGGAGACCATGGCGTAGGTCGTGTCGCGCGCGTGGAGGTGCGCGAGGTTCGGCGGGATGTTGTCCGTGAACGACGCGCAGCCGCCGCACACGTGATCGCTGCCCGGCCAGAGCATGAAGTTGTAGATCACGAGCTGGCGCCGGCCCTCGAACAGGTCGACGAGGCTCGCGCTCCCGTCCGGCCCTTCGAAGACGTAGGGCTTGGGGAAGTGGGCCATCGGTAGCCGGCGGCGCTTGGCCGCGAGCGCGTCGAGCGCCCGGGTCGCGGCCTTCTCCTCGGCGAGCAGGTCGTCACGGGCAGCCTGCCACTGCGCTTCGGACACGATGGGTGGAAGGTTCACGGTCGGCCTCCTCGGAGGTAGTTGGTTCCTTTGAGGAACGGACCATACAGAGTTAGTTTCATGAGGGAACCCAAGCCGCTATCCTCCGATCTCATGCAGCGCACCAACTTCGGAGACATGGCCTGCTCGATCGCCCGGACGCTCGACGTCGCGGGCGAGCCGTGGTCGCCGCTGATCCTGCGCGACGTGTTCGCCGGCATCCACCGCTTCGACGACATCCAGCGCGACCTCGGCATCTCGCGCAAGGTGCTCGCCGAGCGGCTGAAGGGGCTCGTCGAGCGGGAAGTGCTCGAGCGGCGGCCGTACTCCGACAGGCCGCCGCGCTTCGAGTACGTCCTGACGCCGAAGGGCTGGGAGCTGTGCGACGTGCTGCTCGCGATGACCGCCTGGGGCGACCGCTGGACGGCCGGCGACGCGGGGCCGCCCGTGCTCGTCCGCCACAAGGCGTGCGGCCATGCGACCAGCGTCGAGCCGCACTGCGCGCACTGCGGCGAGCCGATGCACGCGACCGACGTACAGATCGAGCCCGGCCCGGGCCTGTCCGCCGCCGCGGCGCCGGTCTGACATCGCCCGCACCTGGCGCGACGGCGCTCGTCCGCGTGTCAAGCGTCGTAGGGTTCGCCGGGATGGCATCTCGCCATGACCCGCCACGCGACCGCGAGGCGGCCGAGCCCGCGGACGCGGTCGGGCACGCGGTCGTCACGACCGATCGCGACGGCGTGATCACCTCGTGCGACGCCGCGGCGCAGCGGCTGCTCGGCTGCCGCGCGCTCGACGCCGTCGGACGGCCGCTCATGACGTTCTACGACCCGGTCGAGATCGTGGCTCGCGCCGCCGAGCTCGGGATCGCTCCCGGCTGGGACGTCCTCGCGGCGGCGGCGCGCCGCGGCGCGCCGGAGACCCGCGAGTGGACGTGGGTGCACCGCGGCGGCGAGCACGTCCGGACCTCCCAGACGCTCGTGACGCTCAGCGGCCCCGGCCGTGACGCCGGCTTCGTCTGCCTCGCGCACACGGCCACGTCCGCACTGCGACCCGGCGGCGGCGCCTTCGGCGAGATGCTCGCGGTGTTCGACGGCTCGCCGGTCGCGATCGTCATCACGCGCGCCGCCGATGGCACCATCCAGTACGCCAACCGCGCGACGCTGGAGCTGCTCGGCTGGCAGGACGGCGGGCTCGTCGGCCGATCCACGCTCGAGGTCGGCTTCTGGACGCGACCGGACCGGCGCGACGCGATGCTCGAGCTGCTCGCCCGCGACGGGTACGTGCGCGACCTCGAGCAGGAGGTCACGACGCGAGCCGGCGAGCCCAAGACCGTGCTGGCGTCGATCTCGCGCCTCGTGTTCGACGGCGAGCCGTGCCTCATCGGCCACATCCACGACATCACGCACCGCCGCCTCCTCGAGCAGCAGCTGCGCGAGAGCGAGGAGCGCTTCCGCCAGGTCACGGAGATCTACCAGCAGGGGTTCGTGCTGAGCGACGTCGATCCCCTGCGCGTGCTCTACGCGAGCCCCGCGGTCGCGCGCATCTTCGGCATCGAGCTCGAGACGCTGTACCGCGACCCGCTCGCCATTCGCAAGCTCATCCATCCGGAGGAGCGCGAGGACCTCGTCGCCCAGCGCTTGGCGATCACCGCCGCGACGGACCTCGAGTACCGCATCGTCCGGCCGGACGGCCGGACGCGCTGGATCAGGACCAGGGCGGAGCCGGTGTGCACGGCTGACGGCCGGGTGGCGCGCATGGCCAGCGTGAGCGAGGACGTCACCGCCGAGCGCGAGCTGCGCGAAGCGCTGCGCGAGAGCGAGAAGCTCTTCCGCCTGCTCGCCGAGAACTCGACCGACGTGATCGGGCGCTTGTCGGCCGATCAGCGCATCGAGTACGTCTCGCCGGCGGTCCGCGCGGTCTACGGCTACGAGCCCGAGGCGATGATCGGCCGCTTCGGCTGGGAGTACATCCACCCGGACGACCTTGCCGCGATGCGCGCGGACTTCTCGGAGCGCGCCGGCCCGGAGGTGGTCACGAACACGTATCGCGTGCTGCGCGGCGACGGGACGCACGTGTGCGTCGAGGCCAAGATCCGCGCGCTCCACGACCCCGTGAGCGGCGAGCTCGTCGAGTTCCACACCGTGGCGCGCGACGTCGGCGAGCGCCGCCAGGCCGAGCTCGACGTCCGCCGCGCCAAGGAGGAGGCCGAGCTCGCGAACGCGGCGAAGAGCGAGTTCCTCTCGCGGATGAGCCACGAGCTGCGCACGCCGTTGCACGCGATCCTCGGCTTCGGAGAGCTGCTCGCGCGCGGCGACGCGGCCCCCCGGCAACGCGAGCAGCTCGCGCACATCGCGCGCGCGGGCCGGCACCTGCTCGAGCTCATCAACGAGGTCCTCGACCTGTCGCGCATCGAGGGCGGCGAGCTGCACCTCTCGCTCGAGTCCGTGCACGTCGGGGAGGTGGTAGGCGAGGCGCTCGGGATGCTCGGGCCGTCGGCGGCGGCGCGTTCGGTCACGCTCGTGCCGCCGCCGCCCGCCGAGCTCGACGTCTACGTGCTCGCCGACCGCCAGCGCCTCAAGCAGGCGCTGCTCAACCTCCTGTCCAACGCCGTGAAGTACAACCGCGACGGCGGCGAGGTGCGGGTCGGCGCGGCCAGGCGCGCGCCCGGTCGCGCGCGCATCGAGGTCGCCGACACCGGCATCGGGATCGCCGCCGACGACCTCGCGCGGGCGTTCGCCGCGTTCGAGCGGCTCGGCGCGGAGGCGACCGACGTCGAGGGCACGGGCCTCGGCCTCGCGCTCACGCGCCGGCTCATCGAGGCGATGGACGGGACGATCGGCGTCGACAGCGAGGTCGGCCGTGGCACGACGTTCTGGCTGGACCTCCCGGAGGTCGCCGCGCCCGCGGCCGTGCGGGCGAAGCCGCCGGACAGCGAGGCGGCGCCCCCCGCCGCGGCCGCGCGCACCGACGCGCGCACGATCCTCTACATCGAGGACGACCCGTCGAACATCAAGCTCGTCGAGACGATCCTCGGCGAGCGCCCCGAGGTGACGCTGCTCGTCGCGCAGCAGGGCAGCCTCGGCCTGGAGCTCGCGCGCGAGCACATGCCCGCGCTCGTGCTGCTGGACCTCCACCTGCCCGACGTCTCGGGCGAGGAGGTCCTGCGCCGGCTGCGCGCCGATCCGCGCACGGCCGGCATCTCCGTCGTGATGGTCAGCGCGGATGCGACGTCCGGCCAGCTCGCGCGCCTGCGTGAGGCCGGCGCGGAGGGCTATCTCACCAAGCCGTTTCAGATCGAGCAGTTCCTGTCGGTCATCGACGGCGTGCCCGCGGCGCGCGCGGCGGAGGTGGCGGCCCGACGGGAGGCGGAGGCCGTCGCGGCCGGCGAGCCGCCCGCCGACTTGCCGCTGGACCCCTCGATGCTCGACCGGCTGCGCCACCTGTACCCCGACGGCGTCGCCGTCGACGAGCTCATCGAGATCTACCTGCACGACTCGCCGGGGCGCCTGGAGGCGCTCGTCGCGGCGGCCGGCGCCGGCGACGCCGAGGGCGTCCGCAGCGCCGCCCACGGCTGGCGCGGCTCGTGCGGCGTGACGGGCGCGCACCGCCTCGGCTCCCTCCTCGACGACATCGAGACGTTCGCCCGCGCCGGCACGATCCCCGGCGAGCGGCAGCTCGCGGACGTGCGGCGCGCGTTCGAGGAGGCTCGCGCGGTGCTCGTCGGGCAGCTTGGCGCGCCGCCGGTCGGTTCTTGACGCTCGCCAGCCGAGCCGGAACCATCGACGCATGCACGCGCAACCGACGACCCCGACGCCATCGCCGACGAGGTCCGCGACGCCGTCGCCGAGACGCTCGAGGTCGACGCCGGCGTCGTCCGCGCCGACCAGGAGCTCGAGGCCGACCTGGGCGTCGACTCGCTGGGGATGATCCAGATCGGCGTCGCGCTCGAGGAGGCGCTCGGGTTCCGCGCGCCGGACGTCGCCGACGCCGGCTCGCATCCGCTGCCGCAGACCGTGGGAGAGCTCATCGAGGTCGTGCAAGCGCAGCTCGCGACTCGATGACGGGCGCCGTCTCGCCATCGGCCATCGCGGCCCGGCGCTCGCCGGGCGAGCAGCGCGAGTACGAGCGCGCGCGGGTCGCCGAGCACTACGAGCACCACCCAGAGATCTTCGAGCTCGTGCTCGACGCGCAGCTGGGCTACGCGTCCGCGATGTTCCGCGACCCCGGCGAGGAGCTCGACGTCGCGCAGGAGCGCAAGTACGCGTGGATCGCCGAGCAGCTCGACATCCGGCCGGGCGAGCGGGCGCTGGACGTGGGGTGCGGCTGGGGGAGCAACCTGCTGTACCTCGCCGAGCACACCGGCGGCGAGCTGCTCGGCGTCACGCTCAGCGCGGCGCAGCGGGCGCGCGCGCTCGAGCTCGCAGAGCGGCGCGGGGTCGCCGACCGCGTGCGCATCGAGCGCTGCCACGTCGAGGATCTCGAGCTCGCGGACGAGTCGCTCGACGCGATCCTCTTCGTCGGCAGCGTCGTGCACATGCACAACCGCGAGGACGTCTACGCCCGCGTCGCGCGGGCGCTCAAGCCGGGCGGTCGCCTGCTGATCTCCGACTGCTTCTTCCCGCGCGCGGTCAAGGGCGACCGCGACAGCTCCGCCACCCGCTACATCTTCTTCGAGGCGCTCGGCTACTGCCGGCTGCTCAACCTGTCCGAGGAGCTCGCGTTGATCGGAGGCGCCGGCCTGGACGTCGCGCAGGTGCAGGACCTCACGAGCTCCTACGTGCTCACGCTCGGCTGCTGGATCGAGAACGTGCGCCGCAACCGCGCGCGGATCGAGGAGCTCGCGCCCGGCTTCGCGCGGATCCTCCAGACGTACATGACGATCGCGAAGCTGTCGTTCGCGCGCCGCACCGCGCTCGAGTACATGGTCGTCGCGACGAAGGGCGCGCCGCGGGCGCTATGAAGGCGAGCGTCACGCGCGCCTCGCCGTACCTGCGCCGGCTGCCAGGCAAAGCCCTGAAGCTCCTCGGCGCGGCGGCGACGCGCCGTACGTTGGCGCCCGGCGAGATCCTCGAGACCGATGGCGCGCCGGCCCTCTACCAGGTCGTCTCCGGCGAGATCGGCGCGTGGACGCCGGCCGACCCCGACGGCGTCTCGGAGGTCGTCGGCCAGGAGGGGCCGGGCTCGGTGTTCGGGAGCCCGCAGCTCACCGGCGAGGCCGAGGTCCCCGTGTAACCGGGCGGCGACGGCGGCCGAGGTCTGCGCGTGGAGCGCCGAGGATCTCGCGCACGTCTTCGAACGCGCCGAGGGGCTCGAGCGCCGGCTCTCCGTCCGCCTCTCGCGGCGCGCCCGCGAGCACGAGCTCGTCGGCCTCCTGCGCCGCACGCCGCTGTTCGCGCACGTCAGCCAGTCGCTCATCCGCTGGCTGATCGGGTCCTCGACGCTCGAGCTCTTCGAGGCCGGCAGCCGGGTCTTCGCGAAGGGCGACGAGGGCGACGCGATGTTCCTCATCGTCTCGGGCGAGGTCGCGATCGGCGAGGAGGCCGATGGCGCCCGGGGGCACGTGGCACGCCTGCACCGCGCCGACTTCTTCGGCGAGATGGCGCTCGTCCGGGACGCGCCGCGGACGAGCTCGGCCACGGCGCTGATCGACACCGAGGCGCTCGTCGTCGGCAAGGAGGCGTTCGCGGTCCTCGACCGGCGCTCGCCGGCCTTCGGCCACGCCGTGCGGCTGACGGCGCAGCGCCGCATCGAGGTCAACGTCCGCGGCAGGCAGCGCGAGCCCGAGCTCGTGTGGCTCGTCAACAACGACCCGCGCCTGCGCACCGACAAGCTCGCCGCGCTGCTCGCGCAAGCGCTCGCCGCGACGGCCGGGCGCGCCGCGGAGCCCGCCGCGCTGCGGTCGAGCGGCGCGCTGCGCGCAGCGTTCCAGCGTGCTCGCGCGGCGGGCGCGGCGCACCTGCTCTGCTGGTCGGACGGGCCCGTCGCCGCGCCGCTCGCGCGCGAGGTCGCCGAGCGCGCGGGCAGCGTCGTGGTCATCGACGGCGACCCCGCCGCGCCCTTCGCGGGCGGCGCGTCGTTTCAGCGCGTGCACCACGTCGTCGTCTCGCCGCCCGCAGGCGCGGCCGGGCCGCAGCCCGTGCGGCGCGACGCGATCGTCGTGCGCGCCGGCGCTTCGGACCTGCGGCGGGCGCGTCTCGACCGCCTGCCCGAAGACGCGCGCCGGGGGCTGTTGCGCGTCGCGCGGGCCGTGAGCCGGCGGCGGGTCGGCCTCGCGCTCGGCGGCGGGGCGGCGTGGGGCTATGCGCACGTCGCGCTCGTGCGGGCGCTGGAACGTGCCGAGATCCCGATCGACCTCGTCGTCGGCGTGAGCATGGGCAGCATGGTCGGGGCGTTCTACGCGAGCCAGGGCGGTGCCGGCCTGGACCGGCTCATGGACGCGAACCTCGAGCTCGCCGCCGCCGCGGTCGGCGCCGTCGCGAGCAGCCAGGCCGTGAGCCTGTACGTCCGCCGCCACATCCCGCAGTCGCGCATCGAGGAGCTCGGGGTGCCGTTCGCCAGCGTCGCGGTCGACGCCCGCACAGCGCGCGAGAAGGTCTTTCGCCACGGCTCGGTCGCGGCTGCGGTGCGCGCGAGCTGCGCGCTGCCCGGCGTCTTCGCGCCGTCGATCCTCGGCGGCCACCGCTACCTCGACGGGGCGGTCCGCCACAACGTGCCCGCGAGCGTCTGCATCGACGCGGGCGCGGACTTCGTGATCGCCTGCGACGTCGTCCCGCTGCCGGGCGTGCCGCGCGGGCACCACCGCCGCGGCCTGACGGGGCTCGTCCTCGACATGACCCAGCTCAACCGCCTGAGCGACGCCGTCCGCTCGCTGTACTGGCTGACGAGCGACAGCGGGCAGCGCCAGGCGAGCGTCGCCGACGCGGTCTTCTCGCCCGACCTCGCCGAGTACGAGCCGTGGGACTTCGTGCGCGCGAAGGCGATCGTCGCGCGCGCCGAGGACCAGCTCGACGAGTGGCTGAGCGCGACGGTCGCGCGCTACGCCGCGCTGTCGCACGCCGGGCGGGACGATGGATAGCTACGACGCCGGCTCGCTCGCGACCTTCAAGGTCTGGCGGCGGTACTTCCGCTTCGAGACCGAGGGCTTTGAGGTCTTGCGCGACACCGAGACCTCGCTCATCGTCGGCTACCACGGCGGGCCGTGGACGTTCGACCTGTGGATGCTCGGCGACCGGATGCACGACCAGCTCGGCTACTTCCCGCGTGCCGTGTGGCACTGGCTGTGGTGGGCGGTCCCGGGCCTGTCGCACGTCGTCGGCGATCTCGGCGGCCTGCGCGGCGCACCGAGCCCGGATGAGATCGACGACCTGCGAGCGCGCGGCGAGCACCTCATCCTCGCGCCGGGCGGGATGCGCGAGGCGATGCGCCCGTTCTGGGACGAGGGCCGCGTGGACCTCGGCGACCGCCGCGGCTACCTGCGGCTCGCGCTGCGCCACGACCTGCCGATCATCCCCGTGGTGGCGACGGGGCTCGACGCGACGTTCGTCGGGCTCAACGACGGC
Source organism: uncultured Actinomycetes bacterium (assembly GCA_963766525.1). Classification (GTDB taxonomy): domain Bacteria; phylum Actinomycetota; class Thermoleophilia; order Solirubrobacterales; family Solirubrobacteraceae; genus CADCVQ01. The sequence continues at coordinate 243,084 of CAVYAX010000052.1, read as the reverse complement.
TACAGGACGTCGCGGTGCGTCTTCGGCCGCGGCGACCTGCCGGCGTGGCTGGCCTTCGGCATGGGCGGCGTCTGGCCGCTCGCGCTGCCGTTCCCCGCGAAGATCCGCCAGCGCATCGGCGAGCCGCTGCGGCTCGGCGCGCCGCCGGCGAGCGACGAGGAGGAGCGCCTCGAGCTCGCCCACGAGCGCGTCGCGACGACGCTGCAAGCGATGCTCGACGACCTCCGCCACGGCCGTGCCTGACCACGCGGCGATCCCGGATCTCCTGCGCGCCCGCGCCGACGGCGCGCCGGACGACCCCGGCCTCTTCGTCCACGCCGGCGGCGAGTGGGCTGGCTGGTCGTGGGGCGAGTACCGCGACCGCGCGAGCCGCGCCGGCGCCGGGCTGCGCGCCGCCGGCGTCGGGCCCGGCGATCACGTGCTGCTGCTGATCGCCGAGATCGACGTCGCGGTCACGACGCTCTTCGGCCTGTGGGCCGCCGGCGCGGTGCCGATCTTCGTCGGCTTGCCCTACCGGCTCGACGACGTCGCCGCGTTCGTCGCCGAGCTCCGCCGCACGGCACAGCGGCTCGACGCGCGCACGCTCGTCGTCTCGGATGCGTTCGCGTCGCTGGTGGACGACGACGCGACGGGACGGCCGCCGCGCGTCCTCGCCGCGGGCGCGCTGAGCCAAGGCGACGCGCTCGAGACATGGGCGCCGATCGACCGCGACGCGCCCGCGCTCATCCAGCTCACGAGCGGCAGCACCGGACACCCGCGCGGCGTCGTGCTCTCGCACCGGGCGGTCCTCGCGAACCTCACCGCGATCAGCGTCGCGCTGCCCGCCGGCAACGACGCACGCGAGGTCACATGGCTGCCGCTGCACCACGACATGGGGCTCATCGGCGGCTTGCTGTACCCGCTGTTCAACGGGTTCCCGGTGAACGTCCTGTCGCCGCTGGCCTTCCGCACCGACCCGTTCCTGTGGCTGCAGACGATGTCCGACGTCATGGCGACGTGCACGCCGGGCCCGCCCTCGGCCTACGCGATCGCCACGCGCATGGCGCGCAAGGCCGAAGCGCACGACCTCGACCTCAGCGCGCTGCGCTGCGCGATGGTCGGCGCGGAGCCGATCGCGCCGCACGTCCTGCGCGACTTCTCGGGCGCGTTCGCGCCGTGCGGCTTTCGCCCGCAGGCGTTCTTCCCCGTCTACGGGCTGGCGGAGGCCACGGTCGCCGTCACGTTCCCGCACGTGCTCGCCGAGAGGCACGTCGACCGCGTCGACCGCGCTGCCCTCGAGCGCGAGGGCCGCGCCTCGCCCGCGGGCGACGGCCTCGACGCGCTCGAGCTCGTCGGCGTCGGCAGGCCGCTGCCGGGGACCGATGCTGCGGATCGTGCGCGACGGCGCGGCGGTCGGCGACCGGGTCGAGGGCGAGCTTGAGGTGCGCTCGCCGAGCCTCATGGACGGCTATTACGGCGAGCCCGGCGCGACCGCCGAGGCGATCCGCGACGGCTGGCTCGCCACCGGCGATCTCGGCTACGTCGCCGGCGGCAGCCTGTTCGTGACCGGGCGCCTCAAGGACCTCATCATCAAGGGCGGCCACAACCTCATGCCGGCGCCGATCGAGGAGATCGCCGGCGCGGTCGACGGCGTGCGGGCGGGCTGCGTCGCGGCGGTGGGCGTGGCGTCGGCCTCGCGAGCGACCGAGCGCGTGGTCGTGGTCGCCGAGACGAAGGTCGCCGCGGACGAGCACCCGCAGCTCGCGCGCCGCGTGCGCGAGGCGCTGCGCGTGCGCGGGATCGCCGTCGACGAGGTCGTGCTCGTGGAGCAGGGCGCGATCCCGCGGACGACGAGCGGCAAGGTCCGCCGCCGCGAGGTCGCACGCACGCTCGCGCTCGGCCAGACTGCTCGCTGATGGGCGAGATGAAGGAGCGCATGCTGCGCGGCGAGCTGTACATCGCCGACGATCCCGGGCTCGCGGCGGACAACGCGCGTGCGCAGCGGCTCCTCGACCGCTACAACGCCACGCGCCACGACGACGCAGCCGAGCGCGACAGCATCCTGCGCGAGCTGCTCGGCGACGTGGGGGAGGGCGTCGTCGTCAAGCCGAGCTTTCGCTGCGACTACGGGATGTACATCACGATCGGCGCCGGCACGTTCGTCAACTACGACTGCGTCATGCTCGACGTCGCGCCGATCGCGATCGGAGCGGCGTGCCAGCTCGCGCCGCGCGTGCAGCTGCTGACCGCGACGCATCCCGTCGACCCGCAGCCGCGCCGCGCCGGCTGGGAGTCCGGCGCCCCGATCGCCCTCGGCGACAACGTCTGGCTCGGCGGCGGCGTCATCGTCGGCCCGGGCGTGACGATCGGCGAGGACACGGTCGTCGGCGCCGGCTCGGTCGTCACCCGCGACCTGCCCGCGGGGGTCGTCGCGTTCGGCGTCCCGGCAAGGGCGCAGCGCGAGATCGGCCCGCGCGACCGCATCGACGTGCCGGACCGGCGCCCGTGAGCGCGGCGTTCCCCGAGACGACGCTCGCCGCCGGCCGGCTGCGGGAGCTCACCGAATCGGACCTCGAAGACCTCCAGGCGCTGTTCGAGCGCTGCGCGGACTACTTCCTCCTGCACGAGGACCGGCCGCCGACGGCGACCGAGGCCCGCGACGAGTGGGACGAGATCCCGGAGGCCACGCCCCGCGACCACAAGCACGTCGTCGGCCTGTTCACGGACGGCCTCGCCGGCGTCGTCGAGGTCGTACGCGACTGGCCGCGCGCCGGGACCTGGAACATCGGCCTGCTGCTGCTCGGTCCGGCCGAGCGCGGGCGCGGCGCCGGGGCCGAGGTCGTCCGCGCCGTCGATGGTGCGGCCACCGCCGAGGGCGCCGCCACGCTGCGCATCACCGTCCAGCCCGCCAACACGGGCGGCCTGCGCTTCTGGGAGCGGCTCGGCTTCACGCCCGTCCCCGCGGTCGGGTCGCATCCGACCGCGATGGCGCTCGAGCGCCCGGTCGCGGGCGCGCGCTGATCATGGCCGACCGCTACGAAGCCGTCCGCTACCCCGGCCACGCCTTCCCGCAGACCCATCCCGACCGGGTCGCGGCGATCGCGACGCTGTTCGGCCTCGACCCCGTGCCGCCCGCGCGCTGCCGGATGCTCGAGATCGGCTGCGGCGACGGCGGCAACCTGCTCGGCATGGCCCTGACGCTGCCGGAGGCGAGCTTCGTCGGCTTCGACCTGTCGGGGCGCGCGATCGACCTGGCCCAGGCGCGGGCCGCCGAGCTCGGCCTCGCGAACGTGCGCTTCGACGAGATCGGGATCGAGGACTTCGAGGCGCTCGAGGGGAGCTTCGACTACGTCGTCGCCCACGGCGTGTACTCGTGGGTCCCCGACCCGGTCCGCGAGCGGCTGCTCGCCCTCAGCGCGCACGTGCTGTCGGCGAGCGGCGTCGCGTTCGTCAGCTACAACGCGCTGCCCGGCTACCGATTGCGCCAGTCGCTGCGCGAGCTGCTCGCGCTCGAAGTCGAGGGCATCGACGACCCGCAGCAGCGGATCGCGGCCGCGCGCCGCCTGCTCGCGCGGCTGAGCGGCGAGAACGAGCCGGCGACCGCGATCGGCGCCGAGGCGGCGGCGCTCGCGAACCGCTCGGACGCGCTGCTGTTCCACGACGCGCTGGCCGACGTCAACGACGCGTTCCGGTTCTCCGACTTCGCCGCGCGCGCCGCCGGCCACGGCCTGCGCTACCTCGCCGAGGCCGACCTGCGCGACCTGCGCACCGACGCCTGGCCGCCCGACGTCCGCGCCACGCTGCCGCCCGTCGACGACGTGCTGCGCCGCGAGCAGTTCCTCGACTACCTCAAGCTGCGCCGCTTCAGGCAGACGCTGCTGTGCCGGGCCGAGACGCAACCCGCTCCGCAGCCGATCGCCGCGCGCATCGCCTCGCTGTCCGTCGCGTCGTACGCGCGCCCGCAGGCCGCCGACGACGAGCGCCCCGGGCTCGTGACGTTCGAGGTCCCCGGCGCGGCGCAGGTCGCGACGGAGGACGAGCGGACCGTCGCCGCGCTCGTGCGGCTCGCGCACGCGTGGCCCGCCGCGGTGAGCGTCCCGGAGCTGCTCGGCGACGAGCCGGACCCGTCCGCTCGCCGCACGCTGTGCGACGCGCTCCTGCACGCGACGATCCGCGGCCTCGTCTGGCCGCACGCGCACCCGCCCGCGCTCAGCGTGCGCGCGGGCGAGCGTCCGCACGCCAGCGCGCTCGCGCGCCTGCAGGCCCGCGAGGGCGAGCCCGTCGCCACGCTGCGCCACAACAGCATCCGCGTCGGCGACGAGCTCGACCGGCGGGTGCTGGCGCTGCTCGACGGCACGCGCGACCGGGCGGCGCTGCAGGCGGAGCTGACGGGGTTCGGCGGATTGGCCGGCGGCGAGCTCGCGGAGCGCGTCGAGGTCGTCCTCGCACGGATCGCGGGCGCCGCGCTGCTCACCGGCTGACCCGCGTGCGATGAGATGATGGGCCGCGCCCGGTCTGAACGGACAACAGCAAGCGCCAGGGAGAGAGGCCACCGTGTCGAAGTTCAAGCTGCAGATGTCGATGTCGCTGGACGGCTACGTCGCCGGGCCCAACCAAGACGAGGAGCACCCGCTCGGCGAGGGCGGCGAGCGGCTGCACGAGTGGGCCGTGAAGCTGGCCGCATGGCGCGAGTCTCACGGCCTCGAGGGCGGAGAGACCAACGCCTCGAGCGTCGTCATGGACGAGATGCTCGCGGACGTCGGCGCCGTCGTCATGGGGCGCAACATGTTCGGCCCCGGCCGCGGGCCGTGGGAGGAGCATCCGTGGGACGGCTGGTGGGGCGACGAGCCGCCGTACCACGCGCCGGTCTTCGTGCTCACGCACCATGAGCGCGAGCCGCTCGAGATGCAGGGCGGAACGACGTTCTACTTCGTCACGGACGGCATCGAGGCGGCGCTGGACCGCGCGAAGGAGGCGGCCGGCGACAAGGACGTCTCGATCGGCGGTGGCGCGAACGTGGCGCAGCAGTACCTCAAGGCCGGGCTGCTCGACGAGCTCACGGTCAACGTCGCGCCGGTCCTGCTCGGGGGCGGCGCACGGCTGTTTCACAACCTCGACGGCGCGAACATCGCCGGGCTCGAATGCACGCGCGTGGTCGACGGCCCCGACGCGACGCACCTCACATATCGTGTCGTCAAGAGCGATCCCGACCGATGAGAGAGACCGGTCTGTCGCTTGATTGGCCCCGCAAATTTATTTCCATAGATCGGAACTATGGGTTAGCTTGCGCCGGAGTGCGAAGCATTTGAGTCTCGCGCCGCGGGATGTGCTTTCGCATGCTCAGGGGGGTTGCCAATGGCCGCACTATCTACGTGGTGGATGGTCGGATGGGTGATCGGCGGGGTCGTCGTCGCACTCGTCGCCGTCCTCCTCCTGACGATCACCGGCTTGGCCCGGAAGATCGACGGGACTGCAAACGATCTGGTGACCGATCTCGACTCGATCGCCGCCAAGACCGGGCCGCTGCAGAACGTGGGCGCGACGAACAACGCCGTGCGCACGATCACCGTCTGCCTGCGCGCAGCTCGCGGTGGCGAGCCGGTCGTCGACAGGTACCACACCTCTCCAGGTTGGAGGGAGTCCACATGACCGTCCTCGCCATCATCGGGCTCGTGGTCGGGCTCGTCGTCCTGCTCGTCGTGATCAAGCTGCTGAACGACACGCTCACGCCGCTGCGCAGCGTCCTCGCCGACGTGCAGAACGCGAAGACCGCCCCGATGCTCGAGCGCGGAGTTCCCGGCACCGACCAGCTCGGGCAGACGCGCCGGCTGGCCGAATCCGTGCCGCCGCTGGCGCTCGCGTACCTCGCGAAGCTGGGGGCGGCACCGGCGCCACCACCTCCGCCTGCGTACTCGGCACCGCCACCGCCTGCTTACGCCCCGCCGGGAGCGCCGGCCCCGGCGCCGAGCGGTGGCGGCCAGCAGCTCGATGCCCCGGTCTCGCCTGCCTGGAAGAGGTACAGCTCACGATGAGCGCGATCACGATCGTCTCAGCACTATCGGAGAACCAGAACGCGTGGACCATCACGCTCGTCGTCGGAGTGGTGATCCTGCTGGTCGTCATCGCCCTGCTCGAGATGCTGCGCCGCACGGTGGTCGCGCTCAACGACGACCTCTGGGGAACCTGGGTCAGCGGTAAGAAGGTCGTCAAGAACACCGCGACGGGCTATCAGCTGAAGAACACGCGCCAGGCGGGCGAAGAGCTCGTCGAGGAGCTCAGAAACCATGGGTAGTGAGAGGAACGACCGATGAACGAGATTCTGGTTATTGCAACGTTGGTCGAGGTCCTGCTGCTCGTCCTCGTGCTCGCCGGCTACCTGCTGGCGATCACCGGCACGCTCGCCAAGATCGCCTCCACCACCCGCCTCATCCAGATCGGCGTGCACGCGATCGACGATCAGGTCCGCCCGATCGAGGGCGAGGTTCGCGGCATCAACGGCGCCCTGCAGAAGGTCGCCGGCGCGCTCCAGGCCGCCACCGGGCGCTAGACGGACCCAACATCGGCGGCGCGCCGCCCGCGCGCCGCCGAGCCGTTGCGATCAGTCCCCGACGTGCAGCGGCACGTTGTCGACGTGGTGGCTGCCGTAGGTGAACGAGCCGTGGCCGACCCACGGGCCTTCGCCCTCGAGCACGATCGTCGCGCTGAACGACTCCATCACGGTCCCGATCGCCGGCGGCGGCAGGACGTACGGGTAGCTGCCCGACAGCGTCACGACGCGCACGGCCGGCCCGAAGCCGAGCGAGCGGATCTCGCCGGCGAGGTGGTCGATCACGATCCGGCCGTTCGGCGGCGCGATGGCCTGCGTGATCTGGGCATGGCCGGACATCCGGCCGGTCGGCGCCTCGACGAGCGCCTGGACATGCAGCAGCGGGGCGCCGGGCATGCCCTCGTCGCCGAGGACGAACTTGACGAGGTACAGGCCGATCGGCCCGCTGTCGGTGGTGGGTGCGACGGACTCCGTGGTGGCCATGGTGGCGATCCTCCTGGGTCTGTGGGTGACGATGGCTCCGATGAGCTGGCGCCACCTTCGCCCCGCGCGGTTACACCGCGGCTACACCCGCGCTACACACCCGTCCTGACACGGGTGGTCAGCGGCCGAGCGAGCGGGCGAGCTCGACGAAGAGCCGCACGCCGAAGCCGCTGCCGCCCTTCGGCGTGTACGGCTTGCCGGCGCCCCATGCGGTGCCGGCGATGTCGAGATGCGCCCACGGCACGTCGCCGGTGAAGCGCTTGAGGAACTGCGCGGCGACGATCGAGCCCGCCTTGCGCGTCTCGTTGACGTTCATGAGGTCGGCGGTCTCGGACTCGAGCGCCTTGGCGTAGTCGGCGTGCAGCGGCAGGCGCCACACGAGCTCGCCCGTGGCGGTGCCCGCGGCGCTCACCTGCGCCACCCACGCGTCGTCGTCGCCGACGATCCCCGCGTGCGTGTTGCCGAGCGCGACGATGATCGCCCCGGTCAGCGTCGCGACGTCCACGAGGCGCTCGGCGCCCTCGGCCACCGCGTGCACGAGGCAGTCGGCGAGCACGAGCCGGCCCTCGGCGTCGGTGTTGATGATCTCGATGGTCACGCCGTTTGACGCCGTGACGACGTCGCCGGGGCGCATCGCGCGGCCGGAGGGCATGTTCTCCGTCGCGCCGACCACGGCCACGATGCGCACGGGCAGCTTCAGCCGCGCGATCGCGTCGATCGCGCCCAGCACCGCCGCGCCGCCGGACATGTCGAACTTCATCTCGAACATCTTGTTGGCCGGCTTGATCGAGATGCCGCCGGTGTCGAAGGTCACGGCCTTGCCGACGAGCCCCAGCACGGGGCCCGACGCGTCCGGCCCGTCGTAGCGCACGGTGATCAGCACCGGCTCCTCGTCCGCGCCCTGCGCGACCGCGGCGAACGACCCCATCCCGCGCTCGAGCAGGCCCTCGCGCCCGTCGACGGACACGGTCACGCCGTCGAGCTCGGCGAGCCCGCGCGCGGCGTCGGCGACGTGGCGCGGCGCCATCTCGTTCGGCGGCGCGTTCTGCAGGTCGCGCGTGAAGTTGACCGCTTGCGCGACGATCGTGGCCTCCGCGACGACGTCCGACACGTCGTGGTGCGCGGAGACGATCAGCGCGTCGACGTCGGCCGGCTCCTCCTGCGGGGCGGCCTTGAATCGCGTGTAGCGGTAGGCGCACAGCAGCGTCCCCTCGACGATCGCCGCGGCGATCTCCGGGCCGACCTTGTGGGGCACCTCCCAGCACAGCCGGCGCGCGCCCAGCTCGCGTGCGCGGCCCAGCGCCGACGCGGCGGCGATCCGGACGCGCTCGCCGTCGAGGTCGCCGCGCGCGCCCAATCCGACGAGCACCCAGCGCTTGCCGCCGGCGTGCCCGACCGCGAGGTGGCGGTGCTTGGGCTTGGCCTCGCCGGCGTCGACGAGACCCTGCAGGGCGCCGTCGACGTCGTGCGCGATGCCCTCGCCTTCGAGGATCCCGAGGACGACGGTGTCGGCGTCGGTGTCCGCGGGCAGCGCGGTGGTTGACGATGTGACCACGTCCTCCGGAATCTAGCGCGCATAGACTGCGTCACGCCCGCCGACATCGACTCTGGAGACGACACGTACATGCCCGCGACCGTCATTCTCGGCAGTGCCCGTACACCGATCGGGAAGATGGGTGGAGGTCTCGCATCGCTCGACGCCACCGAGCTCGGAGGGCTCGCGATCAAAGCCGCGCTCGAGCGCGCCGACATCGCCGCCGAGGAGGTCCAGCACGTGATCATGGGCCAGGTCCTGCAGGCCGGCCAAGGCCAGATCCCGTCGCGCCAGGCGCAGATCAAGGCCGGGATCCCGAAGGAGGTCAGCTCCGAGACGATCAACAAGGTCTGCGCCTCCGGCATGCGCGCGGTCGGGATCCTCGACGCGCAGATCCGCGCGGGCGATGTGGAAGTTGGCGTCGGCGGCGGCATGGAGTCGATGTCGCAGGCGCCGTACCTGCTGCCCAACGCGCGCTTCGGCTTCCGGATGGGCGACGTCAAGGCCCTGGACGCGATGGTCCACGACGGCCTGACCAACCCCTTCAGCGGACGCCAGATGTTCGACGAGGCGACGGAGGTCGGCGACGCGTACGAGATCTCCCGCCCCGACCTTGACCGCTGGGCGCTGCGCAGCCACGAGCTCGCGATCGAGGCGACCGACGCCGGCCGCCTGCCCGAGGAGATCGTGACCGTGACGATCAAGGGCCGCAAAGGCGACACGGTCGTCGAGGTCGACGAGGCGCCGCGGCGCGGCAGCTCGCTCGAGTCGCTCGCCAAGCTGCGCGGCCTCGCGAGCAAGGAGGGCTCGCACACCGCCGGCAACTCGCCCGGGGTCAACGACGGCGGCGGCGCGATCGTCGTCGCGTCCGACGAGTGGGCCGCGGCCAACGGCAAGGAGATCCTCGCCGAGATCATCGCCCAGGCGTCGATCGCCGACGACTTCGCGCTGCTCGCGAAGGTGCCGGCGTCGGCCGCGTTCAAGGCGCTCGACAAGGCGGGGCTGCAGCCCGGCGACATCGACCTCTGGGAGATCAACGAGGCGTTCGCCTCGGTCGCGCTGAACTCGATCCGCATGCTCGGCATCGACGAGGACCGCGTGAACGTCAACGGCGGCGCGGTCGCGCTCGGCCATCCCATCGGCGCGTCGGGCGCGCGCATCATCGCAACGCTCGTGCACGAGCTGCGCCGGCGCGGCGGCGGCTACGGCTGCGCCGCGATCTGCTCGGGCGGCGGGCAAGGCGATGCCGTCATCCTCCGCGTTGGCTGAGCACGGCGAGAACATCACCCTGAGCGCCGTCGAGGAGCACGCGGAGCGCGCGCTGGCCGACGCCGGCCGGCGCAGCGCCGCGTTCTTCGACCTGGACCGCACGCTGATGGCCGGCTCGTCGGGGCTGCACTTCGTCCGCGCGGCGTACGGGGCCGGGATGATCAGCCGCCGGCGGCTGGCCGGCGACACCTGGGCGGGCCTGCGCTTCCGCCTGTTCGGCTCGACCGACGCCGCCACCGCGAAGGTCCGCGCGCGCATGGGCGCCTACATCGAGGGCCGCCAGGTCCGCGACATGCAGCGCCTCGCCCCGCGCGTGCTCGCGGGCGTCCTGCCGCGGCTGTACCCGCAGATGCTCGAGGTGGCCTACGCGCACCAGGATGCCGGGCGGCCCGTCTACATCTGCACCGCCGCGTCGCAGGAGATGGCCGGCGCGCTCGCCTACATCCTCGGCTTCGACGGCGCGATCGGGTCGCGCTCGGAGGTCCTCGACGGGGTGTACACCGGGCGCGAGGGCGGCCTCTTCGCCTACCGCGAGGAGAAGGCGCGCGCGATCCGCGAGCTCGCCGTCGCGGAAGGGATCTCGCTGGAGACCTCGTATGCGTACTCGGACTCCGAGTCCGACCTGCCGATGCTGCGAGCCGTGGGCAACCCCGTTGCCGTCAACCCCGACACCGCGCTCGCCCGCGTCGCCCGTGACGCGGGCTGGGAGGTCCTGCGCTTCGACCGCCTGCACCGGCGCCTGAAGATCGGCGCCGCGCTCGCGGCGGCCGCGGCGGGCGGGCTCGGCGGCTCCGCGCTGCGCCGCAAGCCGCAGGCGCCGCCGCCCCGTCGCGGCCCGCGTGGCAACTGGCGCAAGGCGCCGGGATGAGCCTCCACGAGCTCACCGACGAGCAGCGCGACATCCGTGCGCTCGCGGCGCGCTTCGCGGACGAGGTCATCGCGCCGAAGGCGATGCAGTGGGACAAGGATCACCACTTCCCCAAGGAGGTCATCCAGCAGCTCGGCGAGCTCGGGCTCATGGGCGTGTGCATCCCGACGAACCTCGGCGGCGCCGGGGCGGACTTCATGACGTACGTCCTCGTGCTGGAGCAGATGTCGCGCGGCGACGCCGGGCTCGGCGTGACGCTCGCCGTCCACACCGGCGCCGGCACGATGCCGATCATCGACCACGGCTCGCGCAAGCAGATCGAGCGCCTCGTCCCGCCGCTCGCCCAGGGCCACGAGATCGCCGCCTTCGCGCTGACCGAGGCCGGCTCGGGCTCGGATGCCGGGGCCCTGCTCACGCGCGCCGACGAGCACTGCAAGCTCACGGGCGCCAAGCAGTGGGTGACCAACGGCTACCACGCGCACGTCTTCATCGTCTTCGCGAAGGACCCGGACAAGCCGAGCGCGTTCGTCGTCCGGCGCGGGGCGCCGGGCTTCAAGCCGGTGCGCGAGGAGGACAAGCTCGGCCTGAACTCGTCGAGCACCGCCGACATGACGTTCGAGGACACGCCCGGCGAGCGCCTGGGATGGCGCGGCCACGGCCTGCGCATCGCGCTCTCGACGCTCGACGGCGGCCGGATCGGGATCGCGGCGCAAGCGGTCGGGATCTCGCAAGCGGCGCTCGACCTGGCCGTGACCTACGCCAAGGAGCGCTACACGTTCGGCAAGCCGATCGGCGCGCATCAGGCGATCCAGCAGAAGCTCGCCGACATGCAGACCGAGATCGAGGCGGCGCGCGCGCTGACCTGGCGTGCGGCGCGGCTGAAGACGGCCGGGCGCTCCCACACGGTCGAGGGCGCGCAAGCGAAGCTCTTCGCATCCGGGGTGGCGCGGCGCGTGACGGGCGACGCGATCCAAGTGCTCGGCGGCGTCGGCTACACGAAGCAGACGGCGGCCGAGCGCTACTACCGCGACGCCAAGGTCACCGAGATCTACGAGGGCACGTCGGAGATCCAGCGGATGGTCATCGCGCGGGCGCTGCTCGGCAAGATCGCTCGCGAATAGGTGCGCCCACTAGCCTTGCTCGCAGCTATGCCGCCGCTTGACATCGATCCCATCGCCGAGGCGCGGCGCCACTGGGACGAGCGCTGGGGTCCGGAGCCCGCCCGCCCGATGGCCGCGGTGACGTCGATCATGCGCGCCCAGCAGGTTCTGCTCGCGCGGCTGAACGAGCTGCTCGGCCCGCTCGACCTGACGTTCCCGCGCTACGAGGCGCTCATGCTGCTGTCGTTCACGCGCACTGGCGCGCTGCCGCTCGGCAAGGTCGGCGAGCGCCTCCAGGTGCACCGCACGAGCGTCACGAACATCATCGACAAGCTCGAGAAGGACGAGCTCGTGCGCCGCGTCCCGCACGAGGCCGACCGCCGCACGACGCTCGCGGAGATCACCGACGCGGGTCGCGACGTCGCCCAGCGCGCGACGCTGCTGCTCAACGACGACGCGTTCGGCCTCGCCGCGCTCGACGACACCGAGCAGGAGCAGCTCACCGACCTGCTGCGCACGCTGCGCGTCGAGGCCGGCGACTTCGAAGAGGCGCCCGCGCCCAAGGCCTGACGAGGGGCCGCGGATCGATGCTTTCACGGGTGTGGGAGGCGATCAGGCGCCGGTGCGGACCTCGCCGTGCCACGCGGCGTAGGCGATGAGCTCGTCGCGCTCGAGCAGCGGGATCGCGTAGGTCTCCGACGCCTTCTCCAGGCGCAGGCCGCGCTCGCGGATGTCGTCGGGGTGCTTGCGGTTCAGCAGCGCCAGCGGGCGGGCGTACTCGGCGCGAAAGCCCGTCTCGCACTCGACGATCTTGCCCCAGGCGACGACCGCGCCCCAGACGCATTCGATCGCCGGCAGCTCGGGCTCCTCGGCGAGCGCGTAGTACGCCGCCCAGCCGCAGTTGCAGTCGCGATGCGGCGCGTCGTGGCCGCGCAGCGCGAAGCACTTCGCGAAGCGGTCGTAGTCCGTCGGCCAGGGCATCTGGCTCGCGCGCGGAGCGACCATCCCGAGCGCCGGGTTCGGCACGAACGTGCCGGCGACGAAGATGCCGGAGTACAGGCCGCCGCGCTTGGCGGCCCACCGCCGGAATCCGACGAGCGGCTGCGCGACGGGCTCGACGCTCACGCCGTGGCGCCCTCGACGGGCTCGATCTCGTGCTCGCCGGGCGGCGCCGCGGGCACGCGCTCGGGCTCCACCGGCGCGGGCTCGCGCGGAGGCGCAGGTGCGGGCACGGGCGCGGGGCGCTCGGTCTCGCGGATGGGCTTGCCGATGTCCCCCATGAACGGTGCGAATGGTATGTGAGCCCGAGACCGGGCATGCTGCGCGCATGAGCGACGAACCTGAGTCCGACGGAGCTGACGAGCCCGAGTTCGGCGAGACCGAAGAGCCGGAGCCCGGCGACGTTCGCCTGGACATCGTCAAGGAGCTCGCGCGCCTGTTCCCGGACGACCGCATGCAGCGCATCGGCGACCGGCTCGAGCTGTCAGGCGACGAGGACTTCCAGTTCGTCATCGACCTCATCTCGGCGACGTTCACGCGCGGCATCGAGTTCGGTGCGATCGAGGTCGCGGCGCAGCAGATCCAGGCGGGAATCGAGATCGCCCCGGTCGTCGACATCGCGCACGTCGAGCTGCCGTAGACCGGAGGCGTCAGCGCGCGGCGCGGGCGAGCCGAGCCGCGAAGAGCTGCCGCGGGCGAACGCGGCGCCGGGCGCGCGGGGTGCGCGGCACGAGATGGGAGGCGGCCGCTTGGCGGCGCAGGCCGGCGCTGTGCGCCTCGGCTCTGAGGATGTTCAGCTGCGTGCTCATATCTCGGAGAGCCGTTTGAGCGGCGCCGTGATACGCGAACTTGCGAGCACGCCGGGCGAGCCGCTATGCTTCTCAGAAGCGAGGGCTTCCGACTATCGGCGTTCCGACACTATGGCGACCACCCATCACGCACCGACGACCGAGGCCGAGTGGCGCGCGGCCTACGCGCTCGCGCCTGAGCGCGAGGTCCCGTTCACGACGCTGAGCGGCGCTCCCGTCAAGGCGCTCTACACGAAGGCGGACCTCGCCGGCGGAGGTCAGGACGAGGACTACGACGGCCGGCCGGGCGTCTATCCCTTCACCCGCGGCGTCTACCCGTCGATGTATCGCGGCCGCCTCTGGACGATGCGCCAGTTCGCCGGCTTCGGCACGGCGGAGGAGACCAACGAGCGCTTCCGCTACCTGCTCGCCCACGGCCAGGACGGCCTCAGCACGGCCTTCGACATGCCGAGCCTCATGGGCTATGACTCAGACCATGTCTTGAGCGAGGGCGAGGTCGGGCGCGAGGGCGTCGCCGTCGACACGGTCGACGACATGCAGACGCTCTTCGGCGGGATCGACCTCGGGCGGATCTCCGTCTCGATGACGATCAACGCCCCCGCGGTCGTGATGCTCGCGTTCTACGTCGCGGCGGCCGAGCGAAACGGCATCCCCGCGCGCAAGCTGCGCGGCACGATCCAGGCCGACATCCTCAAGGAGTACATCGCGCAGAAGGAGTGGTGCTTCCCGGTCGACCCGGCGATGCGCCTGTGCGGGGACATGATCGAGTGGTGCACCGCGGAGATGCCGAGCTGGCACCCGATCAGCGTCTCGGGCTACCACATCCGCGAGGCCGGCTCGACCGCCGCGCAGGAGCTCGCGTTCACGATCAAGGACGGCCTCACGTACGTCGAGGAGGCCGTCGCGCGCGGCCTCGACGTCGACGACTTCGCGCCCCGCCTGAGCTTCTTCTTCAACGCGCAGATCGACTTCTTCGAGGAGGTCGCGAAGTACCGCGCGGCACGGCGGATCTGGGCGCGCGAGCTGCGCGAGCGCTTCGGCGCGAAGGACCCGCGCTCGTGGCGGATGCGCTTCCACACGCAGACCGCCGGCGTCTCGCTCACCGCGCAGCAGCCGCTGAACAACGTGGTCCGCACGGCGATCGAGGCGCTGGCCGGCGTGCTCGGCGGCACGCAGTCGCTGCACACGAACTCGTTCGACGAAGCGCTGGCGCTGCCGACCGAGCAGGCCGCGAAGGTCGCCCTGCGCACGCAGCAGATCATCGCCCACGAGACCGGCGTGACGAACACGATCGACCCGCTCGGCGGCGCGTACTTCGTCGAGGCGCTGACGGACCAGCTCGAGCAGGAGGCCTACGACTACTTCGCGCGCATCGACGAGCTCGGCGGGATGGTCGAGGCCGTCAAGCAGAACTTCCCCCAGCGCGAGATCGCCGACGCGGCGTTCGCGCTCCAGTGCGAGTACGACAGCCGCGAGCGGATCCTCGTCGGCGTCAACGACTATGTCGACGCCGGCGACGAGGAGATCCCGACGCTGCGGATCGACCCGGAGCTCGAGCGCAAGCAGCTCGGCCGCCTGCACGCGGTGCGCGCGCGCCGCGACGCGGGCGCCGTCGAGCGCTCGCTCGCCACGCTGCGCGCGGACGCGGCCGGCGCCGCCCGGCCGAACCTCATGCCGGCCCTGCTTCACTGCGCCCGCGCCCACGCCTCGGAGGGCGAGATCGTGCGCGCGCTGCAGGACGTCTTCGGTACGTACACCGAGACGCCCGTCTTCTGAGACGGTACGCCCATGAAGCTGTTCGTCGCGATGCCCTACGGGCTCATCACCGGGTGCCTGGATCAGGACGATCTGCAGACCCAGATGCAGATCCAGTTCGACGACGTGTGGGAAGGCGTCATCAAGCCGGCGATCCCGCAGGGGTGGGAGGCCAAGCGCGCCGACGAGCTGCACGAGCCCGGCATCATCGACAGGCTCTACGCCGAGTGGCTGCTCGAGGCCGACGTCGTGCTCGCGGACCTCACGTTCTCCAACCCGAACGTCTTCTACGAGCTCGGCATCCGGCAGGCGCTCTCGAAGAAGAGCACGGTGCTCATCGCGCAGAAGAACAGCACGCTGCCCTTCGACGTGCGCAACCAGTCCGTCGTGCACTACGACTACTTCCACGCGCCGAGCCTGCCGCGGTTTCACGACCACCTGACGGCCACGCTCATGGCCGCGGCCGCGAAGCCCGTCGGCAGCCCCGTCCACGACTACCTCCCCGGCCTGTTCGTCGAGCGCCGCACGAGCGGCAAGGACCCCGGCGAGGAGATCGCCGACCTCAAGACCGAGATCGAGCGCCTGCGAGCGTCGGCGTCTGTCGAGCAGGGCACGGCCGCGCAGTTCGAGCGCCGGATCGCCCTGCGCAGCGAGCTGACGGACCTGCTCAGCCGCATCATCCGCGGGCAGCTCGATCACCAGAAGCTGCTCAAGGAGCACGCCGGCGACGCGGGCTACGTGCAGACGGTCGCATCGACGCTCAACCAGGAGAACGCGTTCCTGCTCAGCGAGGCGACGCTGCTGATCGAGCAGATCCCGGATCTCGTCGGCGCGGTCGAGTACAACACGCTGGCGGTCGCGCTCGTCAGCACGAGCGACCTCGTCCAGGCCGAGCAGTACTACCGGCGCGCGATCCACGCCGCGCGCGGCCCGTCCCAGCTCACGATGGCGCAGCGCAGCTTCGCCCAGTTCTTGTTCTCCGTCGGCCGCGTCGCGGAGGCACGCGCGCTGTACCAGGCGGCGCTCGAGGACCTGCCCGCCGACGACCCCACGACGCCGCAGACCAACGGCTACACGCTGCAGGGCTGGGCGTGGCTGGAGGCGAACCTCACCGGCGACCTGCAACGGGCCGGTCAGCTCTTCGAGATGGCGCGGGAGCAGTTCGAGCGCGTCGAGAACCGCATGCTGCGCGAGCAGCTCCTCGGCGGCCTGGCAGCGGCTCGCCAGGGCCACCCCGCGGTGCAGCCGGACCTGCCGGGCGGGGTGCGCGACTGGATGCGGCGCGCTTCGTCCTGAGGCTGTTGCACGCCGGCCGGCCGCGCGCGGTACGGTCGGTCTGACGTGAGGGCAGGACTTCGCATACCGAGCCTCGTCGCGGGCACGCTCGCATTCGCCGCGCTGGGCGGGCCGGCCGCCTACGCCCAGGAGGACGCCGCGTTCTGCCCGCCGCCGCAGGCCGGCCTGAAGTGCTTCGCCGGCGACGGGCTCACGAGCGCCGGCGGCGGCGCCAAGGCTCCGCACAACGACGGCGCGGGGCGCAAGTGGCCGAAGGTGAACGGGATCTTCTGGCAGGCGACGGACAACAAGGATCGCAAGCAGATCGCCAGCCCCGACAACGACGAGCTGCTCGGCCACCACGGCGACGAGCGCCTGTCGGGCGCGGGCGGCAACGACATCCTGTGGGGCGACTGGGACCCGAAGAACAACACGACCAAGCAGGTCGACTACCTCAGCGGCGGCTCCGGCAACGACTGGCTCTACCCGAGCCACGGGCGCAACACGATCCTCGGCGGGCCGGGCGTCGACTACGTCTACGCGTACTACGGCAAGGGGACGATCGACTGCGGGCCGGGCAAGGACACCGCCCGCGTGCGCATCGGCACGGGCCAGTACCGCGTCAAGAACTGCGAGACGATCAAGCACTTCTGCGCGTTCGGCGAGAACAGCTCGGGCGGCTGCAAGAAGCCCGGCGAGCTGTCCGCCCGCCGGCGCGCCGGCTGACCGGCTTGCGCTCAGGCGGTTAGCCGCCGGTGGCCTGCACCGACTCGGCCAGCGCCAGCGCCGCGCGCCGGTCGAAGCGGCCTTCCAGCCGGATCACGAGATCGCCGCGTTCGAACGCGAGCGTGTTGCCCGCCAGCCGGGGCGGGAGGCTGACGATCCCGCCGGGCTGATCGAGCAGGAGCCCGTGGGCCTCGCCGGCCAGGAAGACGCCCTGCGCGCCGGCGACCAGCACGGGCTCGACGCGCGTCTGCGGGCCGGCCGTCTTGAAGGCGTAGTCCGTCAGCCCTTCGGCGCGCAGCTCGGTGACGAGCAGCCCGAGCCCGGTCTGCGGGTCGCGCGGGAGGCCGGGCCGCGGCTCGTAGGCGAGCGAGACGATGCCGCCGTCCGAGACGAAGACCGCGTCGGGGGTGCCGAGCGCGCGCGGCACCTCGACGGCGAAGCCCGCCCGTCGCGAGGCCTCTTGGAGCGAGGCGACCCGTGGCCCGAGGTCGGCCAGGTCGAGCCCGGGGAGGGCCGGGACGGTCGGCACGCGCTCGACGCGGACGTGCTCGAGTCCGAGCCAGTCGAGCACCGCATGCCGCGCGCCGGGCACGGCGGCGATCGCGGCGCTCGGCACGAGCACGAGCGCCAGCACGAGGGCGAGCGCGCGCCGCCGGGGACGGAGGGCCCTCCCGAGAGCGCGCGCGCCGGGCTCCGCGGCCGCGCGCGCGCCGGGCCCGCGGCCGGCCGCGCGCCGGGCTCCGCGGCCGAGCGCGCGCCAGGCGCCGCGGTCGCGGACGCGTCGGGCTCCGCGGCCGCGCGTGCGCCGGGCTCCGCGGCCGCGATCCTTGCCGCCACGGCCGCGCGCACGTCCGGCGCCGGCGGGAACGCGTCCTCGGCGAGGGCTCGGAGGCGGCGCTCGAGGTCAGCCATCGTCGTCCCCCAGCTCGCGGCGCAAGCGCCCGAGCGCGCGCGAGGTGCGCGACTTGACCGTGCCGAGGCGGCAGTCGAGCGCGACCGCCGTCTCCGCCTCCGACAGCTCGGCGAAGTAGCGCAGCCAGAGGACCTCGCGGTCCGCGTCGCCGAGCCGGGCGAGCGCGCTGCGCAACCCCGCGTCGCGGTCGGCGGCCAGCGCGAGCGACTCGCTCGACGGCGCCGCCGCGACCGGCGCCTGGCCCGCGAAGCGCAGCGCGAGGTGCTCGCGGCGACCTGCCGCCCGCCGCCGGTTGCGGGCCTCGTTGGCCGCGATCGCCAGCAGCCACGGCCGCAGCGGCGAGCCGGCGCGGAACCGGTCCAGCGCGCGATGCGCCTTGACGAACGCGTCCTGCGTCGCCTCCTCGGCATCGGCCGCGTTGCCGCACAGCACCCACGCGACCCGGAACGCCGCGCCCTGGTGGCGCTCCACGATCTGCGCGAAGGCCGCCGGCTCGCCGGCTCGGGCACGCTGGACGAGCGCTGTGTCCTCGTCGGGGCGGCTCACCATCGAAGTGGTACACCGCCGCGCGACCAGCGGTTCCACCGCCATGTTCATGCGAGGGACCTCGCCGGCGGCCGAGGCGCGCTACCCGACGGCGCCCGCAGCCGTCGGCGGGGGCTCCCGCCGGCGCCGCCGGGCCACGACGAGACCGGCCGCGAGCACGATCGCGCCGGCCGGCAGCACGAGCCACCAGGCGTCGAAGCCGCCGTCGCTCGCCGTCGCGACAGCCGGCGCCGGCGCCTCGACGACCTCCGGCGGCAGCGGCTCCCGGGCGGAGGCCGTCGCGGACTCGGCGATCGCAACCGCCTTGGGCAGGTCGCTGGCGGCGAACGGCATCACCCTGCGCGCGATCCCGCGGAGCTCGCGCAGCGCGGCCGCACGCGTCCAGGTCGTGCCGTCCTCCGCGAGCACGAGCCCGCTGGCCGGCAGGAACACGAGGCGGACGGGCTCGACGTGGTCGGGCACGCCGACGCGGATCGTCACCCGGACGAACGGCTCCGGCCGATCCGGCGGATCGCTGGCCGAGCCGCCTTCGAGCAGCCGGTAGTCGGGCTTGGGAACCTCGCGGCAGCCATCCGCGCCGCAGACCGACGCGCCCATGATCCCCTTCGCGGAGGCGGACACGGGCGCGCCGAGCAGCAGCACGGCGGGCAGGGCGATGGCGATCAGTCGGCGCATGGCGGGCTCCTACGAGTCGGTGTAGCGCTGGTACACCGCCCACCGGCCCGCCGTTCCCGCGCCGGCGGAGGGGGGTGGATCCATCCACGCCCCGATACGGGGACTGGATGGATCCACCCCCTACGCGATCAGCGCCTGCGCAGCCTGATCTGCTTGACGATCTCGCGCGACGCGCCCGACGCGTTCTCGACGTCGATCGTCACCCGCAGGATCGAGCCGCCGCGTGCGCGCCCCGCGCGCGCCGCGGGATCGAACGCGAAGCGCTTGATGATCGTGACGCCGGCGTTGAGGATCGTCCTGCCGGCGCCCCGGATGGTCCTGCCCGTCGACGTCCGCAGCGTGGCGCGCCCGGTCACGAGGCAGGCCTCCGAGCAGCGGATGCGGACGCCCGCGGTGTTGCGCGCGCGCAGCCGCGTCTCGGTGCCGCGCAGCAGCGTGACGCTGGCTTGCGGGGGACTGAGGTCAGGACGCCGTCCCGAAGTGAGGCGCGTGGCGTAGAACACGTCGCCGTCGTAGTCCCAGGCGATCAGCCGGGTGCGGTCGCTGAGCAGCGCGGGCGCCGGGATCCCGCCGAAGCCGAGCGACGAGATCACGCGCGGGCTCGAGAATCGGTCGCGACCCGCACGGCGCTCTGTCGCGTACACGGCGTTGCCGTTGAAGCCCGTGTTGTAGGCGAGCAGCACGTCGCCGGCGCGATCGACCGCCACGACAGGGTGAAACGGCTGCCTGACGAAGTCGCGGATGTTCGCCGCCGTCGGCCGCTGAGCGGCCTCGAAGCGGCCTGAGCCGCGGGCGATCGCGACACCGAGACGGCCGTCCTCGCCGTTGGGATCGAACGCGAGTGCGGTCGTGGATCCCGCCGCGGCGAGTTTGAAGGAAGCGAAGCCCGCGCCCATGATCGGCGGGTTTCCGCGCGCCACGACGCGGGCCGGGCCGAAGCGTCCGTCGGGCCCCGCTCGCCTCGCGACGAGCTCGGCGCCGCGCGAGCGCCCGCGTTCGTCGCTGCGAACGAATGCGACCGTCGCGTTGCCCTCGTCGTCGAGCGCCACGCCGACGTCGCTGAAGATGCTGGTGCTCAGGCGCGTGGCCGGGCCGAGCGGCGCGCCGACCGCGCCGAGCTGCGCGCTGACGCCCTTCGCCGACCCGAAGTCGTAGTACGCCACGACGACGCGACCGTCGCCGCCGACCGCGACCGCCGCGGTCTCGCTCGAGCTCGGGACCTCCTGCGGCTGGCCGAACGGCCCGCCGCGAAGCGCGGTCAGGAGCACGAGGTTGCCGGGGAAGGGCTTCACGAGCAGCGCGCTGTCGCCGCGGGCGTTGGACGCCGCGCTCACCACGCGCAGGGTCCCGGCCGCGGCGAAAGGCGCGGGCGCCGAGAAGGCGGTGGCTCCCGCGGGCCGGCTCACTTGCACGACCCCGCTCGGGGCGATGCCGGACTCGTCGTAGGCGAGGACGGTCGCGGAGCCGCCCGGGCCGGACGACACGAAGGCGGGATAGGTCTTGGGCGGCGCGATCGTCGCGGGCTCCGTGAAGCGGTCGTCCGGCGTGCGCTCCGCGAAGCGCAGGCCGAGGTCGGAATTCCACGCCATGAGCGCACGGCCCTCGGGGCCGGCCGCGACGATGGCTGCCCCCGCCGCGGAGGGGGCGGCGAGGGCGGCGGTGGTGCAGATCACGACAGGTGAGGAGGGTTCGGCGCATGCCACTACAAACGGTCCGGCGCGCCGAAGGGTGCGCCGGGCGCCTCACTGCGGCCGCGCGCGACTATGATCGGCGCGCTTGCTCAACGCCTATGCCGGAGACCCCTTCCACCCCCTCCTCGAAGAAGATCCGCGTCGTCGTCGCCAAGCCCGGCCTCGACGGGCACGACCGCGGCGCGAAGATCATCGCCCGCGCGCTGCGCGACGCCGGCATGGAGGTCATCTACACGGGCCTGCACCAGACGCCGGAGCAGATCGTCGAGACCGTCATCCAGGAGGACGCCGACGCCGTCGGGCTGTCGATCCTCTCGGGCGCGCACATGACGCTCGTCCCGCGGATCGTCGCGCTGCTGCACGAGCAGGAGATCGACGACGTCGTCGTGACCGTCGGCGGGACGATCCCGTCCGACGACATCCCCGAGCTCAAGCGCCTCGGCGTCGCCGAGGTGTTCGGCCCGGGATCGAGCACGGAGGCCATCGTCGACGTTCATCCGCGGGGCGGTCCGAGCGTAGCCTCGCGCGCGCGATTGACTGGTCAGTCAATCGGTTATCCTGGCAGCCGCATGCCCCGTCCCACGAAGGAGGCCTAGCCCAGTGAAGATCTGCGTCTTGGTGAAGGAGGTGCCCGACGCCGCCGTCGAGAAGCGGATCAACCCGCAGACCGGCAGGATGGAGCGCGGCGGGGAGCGCAACCTGAACCCCTACGACACGCACGCGATCGAGGCTGCGATGCAGGTCAAGGAGGGCGGCGTCGTCGAGGTCGACGAGATCGTCGCCGTCACGATGGGCCCGAGCACCGCCGTCCGCGCGCTGCACAAGGCCGTCTCGCTCGGCGCCGACCGCTCCATCCACCTCTCCGACGACGCGCTCGTGGGCTCCGACGTCGCCGCGACCGGCTACGCGCTCGCCAAGGTGCTCGAGCGCGAGAGCCCCGACCTCGTCCTGCTCGGGCAGCAATCCGACGACGGCGAGTGCTACACGATCGGCGCGGTCGTGGCCGACCACCTGAAGATGCCCTCGCTCACCCAGGTCATCAAGATGGACGTGACGGAAGGCTCGCTGCGCTGCGAGCGCCAGGCCGAGTACGGCTACGACACGGTCGACATCGAGCTGCCCGCCGTCATCTCCGTCGGCGACGCGATCAACGAGCCGCGCTACCCGTCGCTCAAGGCGATCATGGGCGCGAAGAAGAAGCCGCTGGAGTCGCTCGGGATCGGCGACGCCGACATCGAGGCCGACCGCGTCGGCGAGGCCGGCTCGAAGGTCGTCTGCGGCGACTTCAAGGCCCCGCCCGAGAAGGCCGGTGGCACGATCATCGAGGACGAGGACACGAACGACACGGTCGAGAAGATCGTCGCCTGGCTCGACGAGAGGAAGCTGCTGTCATGAGCGACATTCTGGTCTACGCGCTGCACTACGAGGGCGCGTTCAACAAGAACTCGCTCGGCGCCGTCTCCGAGGGCGCTCGGCTCGCCTCCGAGCTCGGCTCCGAGGCGCACGCCGTGGTGATCGGGGAGGCGAGCGACGACCTCGCCGCCACGCTGGGCAACTACGGCGCTTCGAAGGTCTTCCGCGCCAAGGACGCGCCCGAGGGGCTCGCGCAGCCGGTCGTCGACGTCATGGCTTCGATCATGGACGAGGGCGGCCACGGCTACGCGCTGTTCGGCGGCGGCCTGCTGGGCTTCGAGATCGGCGCCGGCCTCGCCGCGCGGCTGAACGCCGGGGTGACGATGGAGGTCACGCAGGTGAACGTCGTCGACGGCAAGCTCACCGCCGAGCGCCCGATCCACGGCGACTCGTCGATCTCGACGTCGTCCTACAAGGATCGCGGGATCATCATCGGCCGCCTCAACGCGTTCGAGATCGCGCAGCCGTCGGACGACGCCGCCGAGGTCGAGGACGTCACGGTCGAGCTGTCGCCGTTCTCGACGCAGGCGAAGATGGTGCAGCGCGGCGAGGCGCGCGGCGCCGAGGTCGACATCGAGGGCGCGGACTACCTCGTCGCCGGTGGCCGCGGCCTGGGCAAGGCCGAGGGCTTCGAGCTCTGCGAGGCGCTGGCCGAGGCGCTCGGCGGAGCCGTCGCGGCGACGCGCGCGGTCGTCGACGCGGGCTGGTATCCGTACTCGACGCAGATCGGCCAGACCGGCAAGACCGTGGCCCCGAAGCTCTACCTCGCGGCCGGCATCTCGGGCGCGATCCAGCACAAGGTGGGCATGCAGGCCTCGGAGCACATCGTCGCGATCAACAAGGACTCCAACGCGCCGATCTTCGAGTACTCCGACCTCGGCATCGTCGGCGACCTCAACAAGATCCTGCCGAAGCTCACCGAGGCAGTGAAGGCGAAGAAGGGTTAGATGTCCGGCGACAACGGCGGCGCGGTCGCGCCGTCGGACTACCCGCCGCCCGTCGACTCGCAGGCCGAGTTCGTCAAGCGCGGGCTGGATCCCGAGGACGACCTCATCGAGGTCGGCGTCGCGATCGTCGGCGGCGGCACCGCGGGGCTGTCGTGCGCCAACCGCCTGCTGGCGCTGCTCGCCGACGACGAGGACCTGCTCGAGGAGCTCGGCGAGGTGCCGGTCGCGGTCATCGAGAAGGCGAAGACCTGCGGCGGCCACAACCTGTCGGGCGCGGTCATGCGGCCCGGGCCGCTCGAGGAGCTCTTCCCCGATCTGACCCGCAAGGACTGGCGGCTGGAGGGCTTCGCGTTCGGCGAGGTCACGCGCGAGGCCGTCTACCTGCTGCCGAACTCCAAGCGCGCGCTGAAGATCCCGACCCCGCCGCCGTTTCAGAACCACGGCAACGAGGTCGTGTCGGTGTCGGCGCTCGCGCGCTACCAGCAGCGCCTCGCCGAGGAGGCCGGCGCGTACATCCTCACGGAGACCGCGGCGTCGCAGCTCGTCGTCGAGGACGGCGCGGTCGTCGGCGTGCGCTCCGGCGACAAGGGCCGCGGCAGGGACTCAGAGCCCCTGCGCAACTTCGAGCCGGGAACCGACGTCAAGGCGCGCGCGACCGTGCTCGCCGAGGGCTGCTGGGGCCATCTCACCGGCGCGGCCATCAAGGAGTTCGACCTCGCCGACGGGCGCGAGCCGCAGGTCTGGGAGCTCGGCGTCAAAGAGGTCTGGAAGGTCCCCACGCCGCTGGACCGGATCATCCACACGATCGGCCCGTGGCCGCTGAAGCTCTCGTCGAAGTACGGCCAGATCGGTGGCACGTGGATCTACCCGATGAACGACGAGACGACCGGCGAGTCGTACGTCTCGATCGGCTTCGTCATCGACCTTGAGTACGCCGACGCGACGACCTCCGCCCACGACCTGCTCCAGAAGTTCAAGCTGCACCCGCTCGTCCGCGAGATCCTCGAGGGCGGCGAGCGCGTGAGCTGGGGCGCCAAGGCGCTGCCGGCGGGCGGGTACTGGTCGATGCCGAAGCTCACGATGCCCGGCGCGCTGCTCGCCGGCGACTCGGGCGGCATGGTCGACACGGTCGCGCTCAAGGGCGTGCACCACTCGGTGATGTCCGGCAAGCTCGCGGCCGAGGCGATCTACGCGGCGCTCAAGCGCGGCGACAACGACTTCTCCTCCTACGAGGACGCCGTCGACGAGTCGCAGATCGGCAAGGAGCTCTACGAGGTGCGCAACACGCGCCAGCCGTTTCAGGAGGGCTTTCTCAAGGGCGGGCCGATGGTGAACCTCCTCATCGCGACGAAGGGCCGGTTCCCCTCCAAGCGCCGGGCGTGGCATCGCAACGACGCCCGCAAGATGTTCGTCGGCAAGACCAAGGACAGCTATCCCAAGCCCGACGGCAAGTACACGTTCGACAAGCTGTCGTCGGTCTACATCAGCCGCAATGCGACGCGCGACGACGCGCCGAACCACATCCGCGTGCGCAAGCGCGTCCCGCGCGAAGTCGCCGAGACGTGGGTCTGGATGTGCCCGGCGGCCGTCTACGAGATCCCCGAGGACGCCCCCGAGCACGGCGCCGTGGACGTCATCGTGAACTACACGAACTGCGTGCAGTGCGGAGCGATCACAGCCAAGGGCGGGCGCCTGACGACGCCCGAGGGCGGCGACGGCCCGCTGTACCAGAACACCTGACGAAACCGCGCAACTTGCGGGCTCGTGCGCTGTCATAGCTCTCCGCATGGATTGCGCGAAGTTCATCGGGTCGCTGGTCGTCGGCGTGCTCCTCACAGGGGTCGGCTCTGCCTGGGCGCAGACGCCGGCGGACCCCAAGGCGCCGGCGCTGAGCGCCGCGCTCGAGACCTGCGAGACGAGTGCGCTGCCCGCCGGGCGCGTCGCGTCGTTCGTCGGGTCGATGCCCGCGGTCGCCGGCACGGAGCGGATGCAGATGCGCTTCGACCTCCAGCGCCGCCAGGCCGGCGAGAAGCTGTGGCACAGGCTGCTCGGCGTGCAGGGCTTCGGCGTCTGGGAGAGCGCGCTGCCGGGTCGCGCGGGATTCGTCTTCCACAAGCGTGTCGACGGGCTGCAGGTGCCCGCTTCCTACCGAGCGATCGTGCGCTTTCGCTGGTATCGCGCCGACGGCACCGTCGCGCGGCACGCCCGCAAGCGCACCACCGTCTGCGCCCAGCCCGACCTGCGACCCGACCTCGCCGCCGGTGCGCTGCGCGCCGTGCTCGACGCCCGGCCGGCCTTCGCGATCTACACGCTCGTCGTGCGCAACGACGGCCGCTCCGCCGCCGGGCCGTTCGCCGTGCGCGTCGCGGGGGCCGTCAGCGAGGTCGCCGGCCTCGGGGCCGGCCAGCAGGTCTCGCTCACGCTCATCGCACCGGCGTGCGCGCCCGGCGCGCTCGTGCGCGCGGTCGTCGACGCGGACCGGCGCGTCGAGGAGGCCGACGAGCGCAACGCGCTGCGCCGGGGCTGCCCACTCGCCGCCTGACGGCCGCTCAAGTCGCCGGCAGACCGGCCGATAGACTGGTTGCAACTATGAAGACCGATATCCATCCTGAGTACGTCAAGGCCCACGTGCGGTGCACGTGCGGCAACGAGTTCGACACCCGCTCGACGACGCCGGAGATCCACGTCGAGATCTGCTCGAACTGCCATCCGTTCTACACGGGCCGCCAGAAGCTCGTGGACACCGGCGGTCGCGTCGACCGCTTCAAGCGCCGCGCCGCGAAGCGCCAGCCCGGCACGTAGGAACCATCCTTTGGCAGGCGCTGACGGCGAACAGCGGCCTGCCGAGCCTTCCCTCGTAGCCGGCCGCGACCTGCCGGTCGGCGGGCAGGCCGTGCTCGAAGGCGTGATGATGCGCGGCGTCTCGACGTGGGCCGTCGCCGTCCGCATGCCATCCCCCGAGCAGATCGAGGGCGGCCGCCGCATGGACGCGGGGGAGGCCGCGCTCGGCCCGATCGAGGTCCAGAGCTTCCCGCTCGTCTCCGTGCTCAGGCGCCACCGCTGGCTGCGCTGGCCGGTCGTCCGCGGCGTCGTCGCGCTCGGCGAGTCGCTGCAGATCGGCATCAGGGCGCTGAACATCGCCGCGAACGCGCAATCCGCCGAGGACGACGAGCCGATCTCGCGCGCGACGTGGATCGGGACCGTGACGTTCGCGCTCGCCCTCGCGGTCGGGCTGTTCTTCCTGCTGCCGGTCGGGCTGACGAGCCTCGTCTAGGATCAGCTGCCGAACTCGATCGTGTTCGTCCTCGTCGAGAAGGTCGTGCGGATCTCGATCTTCCTGCTGTACCTCTGGGCGGTCACCCGCCTGAAGGAGCTACGGCGCGTGTTCGAGTACCACGGCGCCGAGCACAAGACGATCTCCTGCTACGAGGCCGGGCTGCCGCTCACCCCCGAGAACGCGCAGCGCTTCAGCCGCCTGCACCCGCGCTGCGGGACGAGCTTCATGCTCATCGTCATGGTCGTCGCGGTGTTCGTGTTCGCGCCGCTCGGCACGCCCGCGTGGTATTGGCTGTTCGCCTCGCGGGTCGTCGGCATCCCGCTCGTCGCGGGCCTTGCGTTCGAGGTCATCAAGTGGATGGGCCGCAACCGCACGAAGCGCTGGGCGCGCGCGCTGATGGCGCCGGGGATGAAGCTCCAGCTCCTGACGACGCGCGAGCCGGACCTCGGGCAGCTCGCGGTCGCGATCGCGGCGCTGGATGCCGTGCTGGCGGTCGAGTCGCCCGCCGACGCGAGCGACGAGGACCGGGTTGGCATGGAGGTCGTGGCCTGAGCTGCTACGGCGTGGTCGGCGTGGGGGTCATCTCCGGCGCGTCGCTGACGACCTGGTTGCGGCCGGAGTTCTTCGCGCGGTAGAGCGCTTGGTCGGCGAGGCGCAGCAGCTCCTCGGCCGTGCGGTCGGCGGTCAGGCCCGCGACGCCGATCGACAGCGTCACGCCGTGGCGTTGCGACAGCGAGGTGTCCTCGTCGATCGCGGCGAGCATCCGCCGTGCGACGTCCTCGGCCTGGCTCGGCGGGCAGTCCGCGAGGATCATCGCCATCTCGTCGCCGCCGATGCGCGCGAGCAGGTCGCCGTTGCGCATGACCGCCTGCATGTCGCGGGCGAGGTTCACGAGCACGCGGTCGCCGGTGGCGTGGCCGAAGCGGTCGTTGATCGACTTGAAGTGGTCGACGTCGACGAGCATGAGCGACAGGTCGCGCTCGTGGCGCAGCGCGCGGTCGGCTTCCTGGCCCAGGCGCTGGTCGAACGCGCGCCGGTTGGCGAGGCCGGTCAGCGGGTCGGTCAGGGCCTGCGTCGCAAGCCGCTCGCGGGCATGGGCGTTCGCGACGGCCACGCTGGCGAGCTGGGCGAAGCGCGCGATCCGCTTCTCGTCCTCGCGCGGGAACGGCCCCGTGCGGTCGCGCAGGGCGACGACCATGCCCCAGGTCCGGCCGTCGACGACGATCGGCGCGCCGATGCGGTGCTCCGCGGCGAAGAGGCTCGTCCCGGGCGCCACGCTGCGCTGCTTGACGGAGCGGCCGCGGCGCAGCTCGGCGGCCAGGCCGTCGGGCGCTTGCGCGAAGACCTCGCCGATCGGCAGCTTCTTCGCCCCCCGGCGTCCCCACGCGCCCATCACGCGGAAGTCCTCGTCGTCTTCGAAGCGCAGGACGTAGCCGCTCTCGGCGCCGAGCAGCATCCCGACCTGCTGGGCGACGCGGACGAAGAGGATCGCCGGGTTGGTCTCGGCGGCGACGCTCGTCGCGACGCGCTGGAGCGCCGTCTGCTCGCGCGCGAGCGCTTGCGCCTCGCTGGCGCTGCGCCGCAGCGCGACGGCGTCCTGGCACTGCTCGATCGCCAAGCGGGCGAGGTGGATCGAGCGGTCGATGACGATCTCGTCGCTCGGCTTCGGCAGGCGGGTGGGGCCGTAGTAGATGGCGAAGGTGCCGAGGACGTCGCCGCGGCTCGACAGGATCGGCGTCGACCAGCCGGCGCTGACACCGTGCGCGCCCGCCAGCTCGACGAACCGCTCGGTGAGCGGGTCGGTCAGGACGTCGAGCACGATGACGGGCTCGGCGCGGTGCGCGGCGGTGCCGCAGATGCCCTGGCCGTCGCCGACCTCGATGCCGTCGACGGCGCTCGTGAACGCGCGCGGCAGGCTGGGCGCCGCGGCGTGGCGCAGCACGCTGCGCGTGCCATGGCGCTCGAGCAGCAGCACCGAGGTCAGCATGCCCGGAGCGTGCGACTCGGCGACCTTTAGCAGCGCCGTCAGCGTCTGCTGCAGCGGCGCCCGCGCCGCGATGAGCTCGAGGACCTCTTGCTGACCGTCGCTCCAGCGCTTCTCGCGCTCGGCCATCGCGCGGGCGGTGCGCAGCTCGAGCTCGGTCGTCGCGGAGATCGCGAGCTCCTGGACCAAGGCCCGGTCGTGCTCGGACCAGGCGCGGGGCGAGATGTCCGTGACGCAGAGGCAGCCGAGCACCGCGCCGGTGCTGTCGATGAGCGGCGCGCCGACGAACGCAATCGGGTCGGGATCGGCGACCGTCAGCGGTGCGCGCGTCGCGATGACGCGCCGGCAGAGGTCCGCGGCGGCGTTGATGTCGGGGATCCCGGCCCGGCTCGTGAAGACCTGGCTGTCGCCGTGCACGAGCGACACGATCGCGACGGGCGCGCGCAGGGCCTTCGCGGCCCAGCGGGTGAGCCGGTCGAGCGCGGCGGTGGCGTGGACGTCGAGCACGGCTGCGACTACGGGATCGCCCCCGGATTGTGGACGGTTGTTCGACCTGGCCTCCACGGTGGCTGCATCGGACGTTGAGGCCGGCCCCTTGAGGGCTAGAGCATAAGTAACCGAAATCGTTATGCAATCAGTGGCATTCGTCTATATGCAGATTCGGACCTTGGAAGCTCAGGTATTACCCTCGCCTTTGTGATCGAGCAACTCGTCGAGCAGATCGAGGCGCGCTTCGCCGACGCGCAACTCCAGATGTCCGACCCCGAGGTCTTCGGGGATCGCAAGCGCGCGGCCGCGGCCGGCCGGACGTTCCGCCAGCTCGAGGTCGCCGCGCGGCTCGCCGAGCAGTGGCGGGCCGCGGTCGCCGACGAGGCCGACGCCCGCGAGATGCTCGCCGAGACCGAGGACGCCGAGGTTCGCGAGATGCTCGGCGACGCGCGCGCCGAGATCGAGCGCTTGGAGGAGGAGATCCGCCTCGCGATGGTGCAGCGCGACCCCAACGACGAGAAGGACGTCATCGTCGAGATCCGCGGCGGGGCGGGCGGCGACGAGGCCGGCCTGTGGGCGGCCGACATCTTCCGGATGCTGTCGAAGTACGCCGAGCGGCGGGGCATGAAGGTCGAGCTGCTCGAGGCGAGCGAGGGCGCGTACACGTTCGCGATCAAGGGCGACGGCGCGTTCTCGATCTTCAAGTTCGAGGGCGGGACGCACCGCGTGCAGCGCGTGCCCGCGACCGAGTCGCAGGGGCGCACGCACACGTCGACGGCGACGGTCGCGGTGCTGCCCGAGGTCGAGGACGTCGACGTGCAGATCGACCAGAACGACCTGCAGATCGACGTCTACCGCTCGTCGGGGCCGGGCGGGCAGTCGGTGAACACGACGGACTCGGCGGTGCGGATCACGCACAAGCCGAGCGGGATCGTCGTCTCGATGCAGGACGAGAAGTCCCAGCTGCAAAACCGCGAGCGGGCGATGCGGGTGCTGCGCGCGCGGCTGTACGACGCCGCGCTCGCCGAGCAGCAGGCGGAGCTCGCGGCGGACCGCCGCTCGCAGGTCGGCACGGGCGAGCGGGCGGAGAAGATCCGCACGTACAACTACAGCCAGCGGCGGGTCACGGACCACCGCATCAACTTCACGGTCCACAACCTCGACGACGTGCTCGAGGGCGCGCTCGACGACATCACGACCGCGCTGCAGTCCGACGAGAAGCGCCGGGCGCTGGAGCTTCAGGCCGCGACGCCGTGAGCCGCGCCTCCGCGTTCGGCGGGGCGACCGTCCGCGAGGCGCTGGACTCCGCGGTGGTCGCGATCGGCGCTGCGGGCTCGGACACGCCGCGCCTGGACGCGGAGCTGCTGCTCGCCGAGGCGCTGGGGGTTTCGCGAACGGCGCTCTTCACCGACCCGGGTCGCGAGGTCGCCGGTCCCGGGGTGCGGGCGTTTCAGGGCTTCGTCCGGCGGCGCTCGGTCGGGCGCGAGCCGGTCGCCTACATCCTCGGCCGCAAGGGCTTTCGCCACATCGACCTGCGGGTGGATGCGAGCGTGCTCGTCCCGCGGCCCGAGACCGAGCTGCTCGTCGAGGCCGGCCTCGAGCTGGCGCGGGGCGCACGGGTCGTCGACGTCGGCACGGGCAGCGGCGCGATCGCGCTGGCGCTCAAGCAGGAGCGGCCGGACCTCCTGGTCTGCGGGACCGACGTGAGCGCCGAGGCGCTCCGCGTGGCACGGGCGAACGCCGCGGAGCTCGAGCTCGACGTGACGTTCGCCGAAGGGGACCTGCTCGCGGGCACGGGCAAGTGCGACGCGATCCTCTCCAACCCGCCCTACATCGCCGAGGGCGACCGCGGCTCGCTGCCGCCGGAGATCGTCGCGCACGAGCCGGCCGGAGCGCTGTTCGCGGGCGCGGACGGGCTCGACGTCATCCGCCGGCTCGTGCCCGAGGCGGCGCGCGTCCTGCCGGCGGGCGGGCTGCTCGCGATCGAGGTCGGCGCGGGCCAGGCGCCGGCGGTCGGGGAGCTGTTCGAGGCGGAGGGGTTCGCGGAGGTGCAGGCGCGCCGCGACCTCGCGGGCATCGAGCGCGTCGTGGTGGGGCGGCGGTGAGCCCTGCCGCGCGGAGCGCGAAGGCTTCGCCCGGGCGGGCGGCGAGCGTCGCCGCGCGGGCCGCGGAGGCTTCGCCCAGGCAGGCGCCGAGTCTCGCCGCGCGGAGCGCGACGGCTTCGCCGGGGCGGGCGCGATGAGCCTTACCCCGGCGGACGCCGCCGCGTTCGAGCGCTGCGTCGCGGGCGTCGGCGTCGCGGTCTTCCCCGCCGACACGGTCTACGGCCTCGCCTGCAACCCGCGATCGGAGGCGGCCGTCGCCCGGCTCTACGAGCTCAAGGGGCGCCCGCCGGACAAGCCGGCCGCCGTCATGTTCTTCGCGACGGCGCCCGCCCTCGCGGCCCTGCCCGAGCTCGGCGAGCGCACGCGCGCCGCCATGCAGGCGCTGCTGCCCGGCGCGCTCACGCTGCTCCTGCCGAACCCCGGCCACCGCTACCCGCTCGCGTGCGGCCCCGACCCCGGCACGCTCGGCCTGCGCGTCCCCGCGCTGCCGGCGCTCGGCACGGTCGGCGTCGCGGTCCTGCAATCGAGCGCCAACCTGGCGGGCGGTGCCGACGCGCGCACGCTCGCGGCGGTGCCCGCCCAGATCCGCGAGGCCGCGGACCTCGTGCTCGACGGCGGCGAGCTGCCCGGCACGCCTTCGACGGTCCTCGACCTGCGCGAGTTCGAGGACACGGGCCGCTGGTCGGTGCCGCGCGAGGGCGCAGTCGGCCACGAGACCCTCGCCAGGCTGCTTGGCGATCCGAAGGGCTAGGGTTTTCCGCATGTTGCGTCCTGCAAGCTGGATCAGGCCGGCGGGTGGGAGTCCCGTCCCGGTAGGCGCCGGAGCGCCGGGTAGCAGGCCCCGGTCTCGGGGAGAGATCCTCGTGGCTGAGCGGGGTGTCGAGAGCCTCTTTGGAGGGAGCAAGCGCGTGGGCTGGGATTGCAGCCTCGTCAAACTCACGATTGGGGAGCCGGGCCGCTCATGTCACGGCGAAGGCCATGTCCGCCAGTCCCATTCCGGAATTGGGTGCGGCGGGTCCCTGCGGGGTAGGGAGACTTGCACGCGCGCAAGGTCTGATCGCGGAACAGGAGAGGCCCGTCTGCGCAGCCTTGTCAGCGAAGACCGCTTGTATAAGCCGATGGCGAAAGCGAGCGGAGCGCAGCGGGAGTCCGAGGGGGTCGTAGTAGCCGAGATCGGCGTGCAGAACACCGCGCCGGGAGCGAAGGGCCCCTGCTTTGATCACGCGTGTCGCGGAGGTAAGCGTTAGGGCATGGTCGCCATGGTGCGATCCAACGACCTCGGCGAGTGTTCGCTTGCTGACCCGTGCGCCGGTCCGGTGTTGAGGGCTGGTGGCGGGGACGTGCGAGAACTTCAACGCACGCTATGCGCATGTGCAAAGCGGTCCCCGGAACGTCGTTTTCACGCGCTGTTTGACCGTGTCCGCAGAAGTGACGTTCTGCGGGAGGCGTGGCGACGGGTGAGGGGGAACCGTGGGGCGGCCGGCGTCGACAGGCATGACGTTGGCTGAGGTCGAGGCGTATGGCGTCGAGCGGATGCTCGGCGAGTTGCAAGGTGCGCTTCGAGCATGGTTCGTATCGTCCCGCGCCGGTGCGGCGTGTGACGATCGCCAAGTCAGATGGTGGCCGCAGGCCATTGGGCATTCCGACGGTGCGTGATCGTGTCGTTCAGCAGGCGACCCGGTTGGTGCTGGAGCCGATCTTCGAGGCCGACTTCTTGTCGGTGTCGTACGGGTTTCGTCCCAAGCGGTCGGCTACGGACGCCGCGGAACGCATCCGGGTCTCATTTCCGCGCGGTAGCGCATGGATCGTTGAGGCCGACATTCGTGACTACTTCGGCTCGATCGATCAGCACAAATTGCTGGCGCTTGTCGCTGAACGTGTTTCGGATCGGCGGGTGCTCAAGCTGCTGCGACAGTGGCTTGAGGCGGGGGTGATGGAGGACGGGGTGTACTCAGCAGACGGTCTCCGGGACACCTCAGGGCGGCGTGATTTCGCCGCTGTTGTCCAACGTCTACCTGCACGCGTTTGACCGCGCGATGACCGAAAGCGGCCTCGGCGAGCTCGTCCGGTACGCGGACGATTTCGTCGTGCTGTGCCGGTCTGAGCAAGACGCGAACGCGGCCCTTGGATGGCCGGGGAGATCCTCGGCGGCCTCGGGCTCAAGTTGCATCCGGACAAGACGAAGGTGGTGGACCTCAGAGAGGGCCGTGAGGGCTTTGACTTTCTTGGTTGGCACTTCCGGGCGCGTGTGTCGGGCCGGTTGCTGGAGCGCGGCGTTCGCCGCTACTACCTGCACCGCTGGCCCTCGCGACGCTCGCTGAAGCGCCTGCGAGCCAAGGTCAAGGCCAAGACCGGCCGCAACCGCGTCGGTGTCGGTGATATCCGCGTGCTGATCGCGGAGCTCAACCCGATCCTGCGCGGGTGGGGCACCTACTTTCGGACCGGCAACGCCGCCGATGAGTTCCGGACGATCGACCGCTACGTCGCGTGGCGACTCAAGCGCTTGCTCGTCAAGCGCAAGGGTCGCAACCTACGCGCCGGCGAGTCCGCCGCCTGGACTGAGGACTGGCTTATGGGTTTCGGCCTTCACCGGCTCAGGGGCACGATCCGCTACCCCGGGGCCGCGTAGGCCATGCGAAGAAGATCATCGGTAAGCCGTGTGCGGGAAAACCGCACGCACGGAATTGAAAGGGGAACGGGGAACCAGACCCGCCTAGCGCGGGCACTGCGCCCCTGACTACCAATGCGCATCGCCATCGCCTCAGATCACGCCGGGTACGAGCTCAAGGAGCACGTCAAGGCGCAGCTCACCGCGAACGGCCACGACGTCGTGGATGTCGGGCCCGACTCCGACGAGTCGGTCGACTACCCGCGCTACGCCGCTCCCGCCGCGCGGCTTGTCGCCGAGGGGGACGCCGAGCGCGGCGTGCTCGTGTGCGGCTCCGGGGTCGGCGTCTCGATCGTCGCCAACAAGGTCCCGGGCGTCCGCGCGGTCAACGCGCACGATCCCGAGGAGGCGCAGCTCGCACGGGCGCACAACGACGTCAACGTCGTCACGCTCTCGGGCCGCCGGCTCGACGGCGAGCAGGCCGACGCGATCGTGGAGGCGTTCCTCAGCGAGTCCTTCGAGGGCGGCCGCCACTCCCGCCGCGTCGCGGCGATCGAACCGCTGCTGTAGGCGGCGAGCCCGGCGCGCGGGCGGAGGGGTCGCGGGGCCGGCTCCGGCGGCGCCCGGCGCGGCTTGAGCCGACCGCGCCGCCGGTACAGTCGCGTCTGTGCTCGACGAGCTCGACGCGCTCACGGCCTTCGCGATCGCCCTCGCGGCCACGGCTGCGCTGACGCCGCTCACGACGCGCTTCGCACGCGCGATCGGGGCCATCGATCATGCGCGCGGGCGGGGCCTCGCGCCCGGCGGCACGCCGCTGCTCGGCGGCCTCGCGATCTTCGCGGGTGGCACGGTCGCCGCGATCGTCGTCATGCCGGGCAGCCAGGAGCTGCACGGGATCCTGGCCGCGGCGCTCGTCATCACCGTCGTCGGCGCGCTCGACGACCGCTTCGACCTGCACCCGGCGCTGAAGCTCGCGGGCCAGGTCGTCGCGGCGACGCTCGCCGTGCAAGCCGGCGTGAAGGTCGACTTCGTGACGGTCCCGTTCGTCGGGCGGCTGCAGTTCGGCGACTTCGGCGGGCCGCTCACCGTGCTCGGCCTCGTCGCGGTGATGAACGTCGTCAACCTCTCCGACGGGATCGACGGCCTCGCCGCCGGCGTCTGCGCGATCAGCGCCGGCGCGCTCGCGATCATCGCCTTCGACCTCCAGCGCACCGAGGGCGGCGTGCTCGCCGCGATCACCGCCGGCGCGGCGCTCGGCTTCCTCATCCACAACTTCCACCCGGCGTCCGTCTACATGGGCGACTGCGGGTCGAACCTGCTGGGCCTCTTGCTCGGCTGCGTCGCCGTGCTCGGATCCGCGAAGACGAACGCCGTGCTCGCGCTGATCTTCCCGCTCATCGTGCTCGCCGTCCCGTTCCTGGACACGACGTTCGTCGTGCTCAAGCGGATGAAGTACCACCGGCCCGTCTACGCAGCCGACCGAGAACACTTCCACCACCGCTTGGACCGGATCGGCTTCTCGACGCGCCGGACGGTCCTCTACCTCTACGCCTGGACGCTGTCGCTCGCCGGCCTCGCGATCGCGCTGCGCTTCGTGCCCTACTCCGACAACGGCGGCAGCCTGCACCCCGGCTGGGCAGCGGTCATGGGGATCCTCGGCTTGCTCACGGTCGTCGGCTCCGTGTACCTCGTCTACGTCCTCGAGATCCTGAAGTTCAAGCGCCTCGACGCCGCCCGGCTGCGGCGCACGAAGCCCGCGGCCACCGAGGCGGAGATCGACGCGGACGTCGCGACGCGGCTGGAGACCGGCGAGTTCGAGGCCGTGCGGCGCGAGACCGAGGAGTTCGAGCGGCTGAAGTTCTGACTCGCCGGTCCGCTGCGCCCACTACCGTTCTCAGCCGATGTACGTCTCCAATCTCGACGCCGCGAAGCCGTTTCGCACGACCGACGGCTCGGTGATCCGCGAGGTCGCCGGGCGCGTCTCGCTGCCGTCCGTCAACCAGTCGCTCGCCGAGGCGTCGCTGCCGGCCGGCGGAGCGACCGACGAGCACTACCACCCGATCTCCGAGGAGCTCTACTTCTTCCTGGCCGGAACGGCGCGGATGCGCCTCGGCGACGAGGAGCTCGAGGTTGGCCCCGGCGACTGCGTGCTCATCCCGCCGGGCGTCATCCACAAGATCTGGAACACGAGCGACGAGCGGCTGCGGCTGCTCTGCTGCTGCTCGCCGCCCTGGACGCCCGAAGACACCGAGCTCACGGGCGGCTGATGAGCTTGCGCGCGCGAGCGGTCGGCGCACTGCTGGCCGTCGCGGTGCTGACGGTCCCGGTCGCGGCGACCGCCGAGGCGCCGCCCGTCGCGCCGCCGCCCCCCGTGGCGCCTCCCCCGCTCGTCCCGGCGCCGCCCGCGCCGCTGCTGCCGGGCGGGGTGCGGGTCGGGATCGGCGACCAGAAGGCGGACATGTTCAGCGACCCGCGCTTCGTCGCGCTCGGCGTGCGCTACGCCCGCATCGCCGTCGGCTGGGACGCGATGACGAGCGACTGGCAGGTCCAGCAGCTCGACGACTGGATGGCCAAGGCGAAGGCGCTGAACGTCCAGCCGCTGGTCTCGCTGGGCCACTCGCGTACCGAGCGGCGCTCGCTGCCGAGCCCCGAGCGCCTGAAGTTCGAGTTCCGCACCATGCGTGCGCGCTACCCGTGGGTCACGACGTACGCGGTGTGGAACGAGGCCAACCACTGCGGCGAGCCCGTCTGCCATCGCGCGCCGCTCGTCGCCTCCTACTACAAGCAGATGCGCAAGGAGTGCCCGCCGTGCACGATCCTCGCGCCGGAGATCCTGGACATGCCCAACGCGGTGGCCTACATCAAGGCGTTTCGCAAGAAGCTCGGCTTCACGCCCAAGCGCTGGGGCGTGCACAACTACCTGGAGGCCAACCGCTTCAAGATGACGCGC
Source organism: uncultured Actinomycetes bacterium (assembly GCA_963766525.1). Classification (GTDB taxonomy): domain Bacteria; phylum Actinomycetota; class Thermoleophilia; order Solirubrobacterales; family Solirubrobacteraceae; genus CADCVQ01. The sequence goes on along the minus strand of CAVYAX010000052.1, from coordinate 206,142 downwards.
CTGCGCCTGATCCTGAAGGCGCTGCCCGGCGCCGACGTGTGGCTGACCGAGACCGGCGGGCTCGTGCGGCGCAACAACGGCAGCACGACCGACATCCCCGAGGGCGCGACCCACGCCGGCGAGGTCACGCGCTACCTCTTCGACCGCGTGCTGCCGCTCAACAAGCGCGTCAAGGCCGTCTACCTCTATCACTGGAACGCCGGGCCGCTCGACACGACCTGGGACTCCGGCCTCATCACCCCCAAGGGGCGCGAGCGCGTCGCGCTGCAGGTCCTGCGCCGCGTGCTGCGGTTCGGCCTGCGACCGCAAGGCAGCTTCCGCGCCCCGCGCTAGCGCCATGCTCCTCGACTGCGCGCACTACAAGGAGGGATCTCGCCAGAACAAGGATCCCCTCGGCGTCGACGAGGCCGCCGAGCTCTGCCGCGAGGAGGGCTTCGTGTGGCTGGGACTCCACGACCCCGACGAACAGGAGCTGCTCGAGGTCGCCGAGCGCTTCAACCTACCGCCGCTCGCGGTCGAGGACGCGATGATGGACTCCCATCAGCGGCCGAAGCTCGAGGACTACGACGACGGCTTCTTCCTCGTCCTGCACACCGCGCGCTACATCGACGAGTCCGAGGAGGTCGAGTTCGGCGAGGTCCACGTGTTCACGGGTCCCGGCTACGTCGTCGTCGTGCGGCATGGCGCCGCCAGCGAGCTGCACTCCGCTCGCGAGCGGTTGGAGGCCAACTCCGAGCTGCTGCGCCTCGGCCCTACCGCCGCCGTATGGGCCGTGATGGACAAGGTCGTCGACGACTATCAGCCCGTCATCGAGGGGATCGAGAGCGACGTCGAGGAGGTCGAGGCGGCCGTCTTCGAGGAAGGCGGCGACCAGACGCGCAGGGTCTACCAGCTGCGCCGCGAGCTGGCCCGCTTCTGGCGCGCCGTCCACCCGCTGATCGGCGCGCTCGAGCTGCTCGATTCCCGGACGCGTGGTGACATCCCGAAGCTGCTGCGCAACCATCTTCGCGACGTCGAGGACCACGTCAGGCTTGTCGAGGAGGAGATCGGCACCCAGCGCGACGTGCTGGCGAGCATCTTCCAGGCCAACCTCGCGGTCATCAGCCTGCAGCAGAACGATGCCGTCCGCAAGATCTCCGGCTGGGCGGCGATCATCGCCGTGCCGACGTTCATGGCGTCGATCTGGGGCATGAACTTCAAGCACATGCCCGAGCTTGGATGGCGCGCCGGGTACCCGCTGGCGCTCAGCGCGATGATCATCGTGGGGGCCGGGCTGTTCTGGGCACTGCGCCGAGCGCGCTGGCTGTAGCAAGATCCCGCGATGGAACACGCTGAAGGCCTGGTCATCCTGGCCGCGGGCGGCCTGCTCGCGCTGGGCCTCGTGGCCTCGCTGGCGGCCGGCCGCCTGCGGATCCCCGGCCTCGTGCTGTTCCTCGGCGTGGGGATGGCGCTCGGGTCCGACGGCCTGAATCTGATCCCGTTCAGCGACTACCACCTCGCGCGCACGATCGGGATCATCGCGCTCGCGCTGATCCTCTTCGAAGGCGGCTTGGCCGCCGGCCTGCCCGAGATCCGCCCGGTGCTCGGCTCGGCGCTGAGCCTCGCGCTCGTGGGGACGCTGCTGACGGCCGTCATCACCGGCCTCGCGGCGTACCTGCTGCTCGACTTCACGCTGCTGCAGAGCATGCTCGTCGGCTCGATCGTGTCCGCGACGGACGGCGCCGCGATCTTCGCGCTGCTGCGCGGCTCGACGCTCAAGCGGCGGCTCGCGCGCACGCTCGAGGGCGAGGCCGGCATGAACGACCCGGTCGCCGTCCTGCTCGTCATCGGCTTCATCGAGTGGATCAGCCAGCCGGACTACGGCGTGCTCGACATGAGCCTGCTGCTCGTCAAGCAGCTCGGGATCGGCGCGGTCGTCGGCGCGTGTCGTCGGCTGGGCCGCGGTGCAGGCGTTCCGGCGGGCGAACCTCGCGACGGGCGGCCTGTACCCCGTCGCCTCGCTCGCGGTCGTCGCGATCTCGTTCGGCGCCGCGGACGTGCTGTCGGGCTCGGGCTTCCTCGCGGTCTACCTCGCGGGGCTGGCGATGGGCTCGACGACGCTGCCGGCGCGCCAGACCGTCGCGGCGTTCCACGACGGGCTCGCATGGCTCGCCCAGCTCACGATGTTCTTCGCGCTCGGGCTGCTCGTCTTCCCCTCGGATCTCGTGGACATCGCGCTGAAGGGCACGGCGGTCGCGTTAGTCCTCGTCTTCGTCGCGCGGCCGGTCGCGGTGATGGTCGCAACGGCGTTCGCGCCCCTGAGGACGACCGAGCGGATCGTCCTGGGCTGGGCCGGGCTGCGCGGGGCGGTGCCGGTGGTGCTCGCGACGTTCCCCGTCCTCGAGCACATCCCGAACGCTGAGGACTTCTTCAACATCGCGTTCTTCGCGGTGCTCGTCTCGACGCTCCTGCAGGGCTCGACGTTCACGTGGATCGCCGGCAAGCTCGGCGCGCTCACCGACGAGCCCGCGCTGCGCCGCCCGCTCGTCGAGGTCGGGCAGATCCGCCAGCTCGGCGCGGACGTCGTCGAGGTGCCGCTCGTCGAGGGCGACGCGGCGATCGGCGTGCGCGTGCGCGACCTCGGGCTGCCGCGCGACGCGCTCGTCAACGTGCTCGTCCGCAACGAGGAGGCGCTGCCGCCGCGCGGCTCCACGCGCCTGGAGGCGGGCGACCGGCTGTACGTGCTCGTCCGCCAGACGGCGATGGGCGCGCTCGAGGAGGCGCGCGAGCGCTGGCACTCGGGGCCCGTCGGGCCGGCGCCGCGGCCCGCGCGCGTGAACACGGCGACCGGGGCGCCGATCTTCACCACGCGCCCGTGGACCGACGCGGACGGCGATCCCGACGCGCCCACCGCCGTGCTCGGCTTGGACGTCGTCGAGCGGCTCGGCACGCGCTGGGACGTGCCGGGCGCGCTCGTCGTGCTCTCGGACGGCCGCTACTGCGTGACCGGGCCGCAGGTGCTCGTCGGCTCGCGCGAGCAGCTGCAGTGGCACGCGCGGCGGCGGCTGCGGATCGCGAAGACCGACCCGGAGCGCGCGTGGTGGCAGGAGGTCATCGGCTCGTCGGCGCTCTAAGGGTGGTCGCCCGTGAGCACCTCGGAGGCGAACGCGCCGGCGCGCATGTCGTCGACGAACGTCGCCCAGTAGAGGTCGGCGCGCAGCGCGGGCGGGTCGATCGCCTCGACGATCCGGGCGACATCGTCGGCGGCCGCGATGACCTGCTCGGCGCTCGACGTCAGCGAGTAGTACGGGTAGCGGTCGACGACGGCGCGCGCCGTGGCGGTGAACTGCGCGAGCGACGAGCTCACGAACGACGGCACGGCGCCGCGGACGGAGACGAGGAACACGACCTCGCCGAGCGCGGGCTCGACGAGCAGGCTCGCGCCGAGGCCCGAGGTCGCGAAGCGGATCAGCCGGCCGAGCGGCGGGACGTCGACGGCGCGCAGCTCGCGCGCGGCGTGGTAGCCGGCGTAGAACCAGCGCTTCGGCACGCCCTCGCGCGTGAGCGCGCGCACGACCTTGGGGTCGGCGTCCGCGACGGACCGCGGCAGGCTTCCCGGCGGGAAGACGACGAGCTCACACCGTGGCGGCCAGCCGGGCATCGCGCGATCGTCCCACTCCGGCCGACCGGCTGTGTCGACTATGCAGCGTCATGCGCTGCAAATTCGACAGACCCGCTTAGGGCTGGCGCGCCGGAGTCTCGATTTCGACCAGCTCGTTCCACGACTCGTGGTCGACCTGGAGCGTCGTGTGGCGGATGCCGAACTGCTTGCGCAGCAGCTCCTGGAGCTTGCGCCGGCAGCCGTGGCAGTCGTCGTCGGCCGCGACGACGACGTGGGCGGCGAGCGCCGGGAAGCCCGACGTGACCTCCCAGACGTGCAGGTCGTGGACCTCGACGACGCCCTTCTGGGAGGCGAGCGCCATCCCGACCTCGTGCGGGTCGATCCCCTGCGGGGCCGCTTCGAGGAGCACGCGCATCGAGTCGCGCAGCAGCGACCAGCCGGAGCGCAGCATGAGCGCGGCCACCGTGAGGGCGGCGATCGCGTCGACCTGCGCGGGGCCGCCCGCGGCGATCGCGACGCCGGCCGCGATCGCGGCGACCGAGCCGTAGAGGTCGGCGAGCACGTGCGCGCGGGCTCCCGCGACGTTCAGGCTCTGGCGCTCGGAGCGCGATAGCGCCCAGAACGCCGCGACGTTCACGACCGCGCCCAGCGCGCCGACGACGATGACGATCCACCCGTCGACGTCGGGCGGCGAGCCGAGCCGCTGGATGCCCTCGATCGCGATCACGCCGGCGAGCACGAACAGCGCCGCCCCGTTGACCTGCGCCGACAGGATCTCCGCGCGCCCGAACCCGAAGGTGAACGCGCCGGCCGCGGGGCGCGCCGCGAAGCGCGCGGCGACCAGCGCCAGCGCGATCGAGGCCGCGTCGGTGAGCATGTGCGCCGCGTCGGACAGCAGGGCGAGCGAGCCGGCCAGCAGGCCCGCCACGACCTCGACGCCCATGAAGCCGACGATGAGCAGGAGCGCGACGGTCAGCCAGCGCCTGTCGGCGTTCGCGGACGGGGCATGGCTATGACCGCCATGACCATGATCGTGGCCCGCGTGATCGCCATGCACCCGGGCGTGTTCGTGCGAGGCAGGCACAGCTCGATGCTACGACCTCGGCGGTCGTACCGCCTGTCACAATGTTGTTACAAAGTTTCGAATTCAGCTATGTTGAAGGAGGTCACCCGCACGTGCGCACGCGAATGCGACACCCGCGACCCGCGCTGCTCGCGCCGTCGCGCATGTGTAGGGTCCGCCCCCTCGCCATGCCCGATTTCGAGAACATCCACCGTCCATTGCATGAGGACCGGCCTTGTCGGTAGCCACGTCCGTGACCCTCGAGCGCAGATCCGTGTCGGTGCTTCCGTACCTCGACATGGCCTTGGTCCTGCTCGCCGCCGTGCCCGTGCTGGCGCTGGGCGCGCCCGCGCTCGGCTACGCGGTCGGCGCCGGCGCCTGGATCGTCGTGCGCCTCGTCTCGCTCGTGGTCGACCGCAAGCTCGAGGACGTCGCGGACGTCCGCCGCCGGCTCGGTCTCGGCGTGTTCGTGGGGATGGTCCGCGTGTGGGTGCTCGCCTGCGCGATCATCGCGCTGGGCCTGACGAGCAGCCGGGCCGACGCGCTCGCCTGCGCGCTGGTCGTCTTCGGCGCCTTCTCCGTCTACTTCGCCGTTTCTGCCGTGCAGCACAGGCAGAGAAAGAGGATGTCCGAATGAGCACACGCCGCAAGATCACCTTCGGCATCCTCGGCGTCTACATCTTCGGGATGATCGCGATCGTCGCGATCTTCGGCGCGACGCGCAACGACAACGAGGCGTTCAGCCCGCAGAACGAGTTCAAGCTCGACCCGTGGCTCAGCCTGCCCGGCCCGATGGACCTCAACAAGGGCGTGCTCTACCTCTTCATCGCGACCTCGCTGACGCTCGGGATCATGCTCTACATCTCCAAGCGCATGCAGGGCCGCCCGAACCGCACGCAGGCCGCGGTCGAGTGGGCCTACACGGGCATGCGCGACAAGATCGTGCGCGACAACATGAGCGAGGCGATGGCGAAGAAGTGGTTCCCGCTCGTCTTCACGCTCTTCGTCTTCATCTGGATCTCGAACCTCATCGGCTACCTGCCGCTGCCGGTCAACACCGAGCACAAGGTCCACGTCGCCGGACTCGACATCCCCTCGTTCCAGATCTACGCCGCGACGGCCAACGTCTCGATCCCGCTCGTCCTGGCGCTCATCGTGTTCTTCGCCTTCAACATCGAGGGCGTCCGCGCGAAGGGCTTCTGGGGCTATACGAAGAGCCTGATCCCGCCGGGCCTGACGGGGCCGATCCTCATCATGATCTTCCCGCTGGAGATCCTCTCGAACTTCCTGCGGCTCGTCTCGCTCACCGTCCGGTTGTTCGCGAACATCCTCGCCGGCCACATGCTCATCCAGTTCATGTCCGGCGGCCTCGCGGTGCTGCTCGGCCTCGAGGTCCTGGCGTGGTTCACGCTGCCCGCCGGGGTCGCGATCTTCATCTTCGAAGCGACGCTTGTCGCCGGCCTGCAGGCCTTCATCTTCGCCATCCTGACGTGCATCTACTTGGGTAGCGCCGTCGCCGAGTCCCACTAGAAGGAGCTTGAAAGAACCAATGAGCACCACAGTGCAAGCCCTCACCGTCATCGCACAGGCGGCCGACCCCGCCGCCTACGGCGAGAAGGCCGGCCGCGCAATCGCGCTGGGCGTCGGCGCGGGTGGCGGCGCCGCGGGTGCCGGTGCCGGCATCGGCATGCTGTTCGGCAAGGTCATCGAGTCCGTCACGCGCCAGCCGGAGATGCGCGACGAGATCGCCTCGATCCAGTGGCTCGGCTTCGCCCTCACCGAGGCCTGCTTCTTCTACGGCCTCGTCGGCGGCCTGATCGCCTTCTTCCTCTAGGCCACGATGGACCTCTCCAGCATCATCGCCGGACTGCCGCTCGCCGCCGCCGAGGGGGCCGGGAAGGCCGAGGAAGAGAGCGGGACGTTCCTCGTCTCACCCGACGTCGGGCTGATGATCTGGACGCTGCTCGTCTTCACCATCTCGCTTTACATCCTCAAGAAGGTCGTCTTCCCGCGCATCCAGGAGACGCTCGATCGCCGCCAGCACGCGATCGAAGAGTCGATCGACCTCGCCGAGCGCACGCGCCAGGAGGCCGAGGAGCTGCTCGCCGAGTACCGCGAGCGCCTGTCCGCGGCCCGCGAGCAGGCCGAGGAGATCGTCTCCCGTGCGCGCAAGGCGGGCGAGGCGGCCGAGGCCGCGGCGCTTGCCGACGCCAAGGCCAAGCGCGAGGAGCTGCTCGAGCAGACCAAGCGCGACATCCAGGCCGAGACGCGGCGCGCGATCCAGGACATCCGCAACGAGGTCGCCGACCTGACGATCCTCGCGACCGAGAAGGTCACGCGCAAGACGCTCACCGAGGACGACCAGCGTCGCCTCGTCGAGGAAGCGCTCTCGGAGCTCGACTTCTCGGCGCTCGCCGGGGAGCGGAGCAACTAGGCCATGGAGGAGATCGCGGAGGTCTACGGCCGGTCGCTCTTCGCGGTCGCCAAGGAGCAGGACAAGCTCGACGAGATCCGCGAGCAGCTCGGGCAGTTCGCCGAGGCGCTGCAGGACGACCGGGACCTGGCGATCTTCTTCTTCTCGCCCTACTTCTCCACGCCGGAGAAGAAGGACGGCCTCGAGAAGACCGTCGAGGACGCCGAGCCGACGCTCATCAACTTCCTCGAGCTGCTGATCGAGAAGCACCGCATGCCGGCGGTGTTCCGCATCCGTCGCTACTACGACGGGCTGTGGGAGCAGGAGAACAAGATCCTGCCGGTCCAGATCTCGACCGCCACGGAGCTCGACGACAAGATCGTCAAGCAGATCGGCGACCGCATCGCCAAGGACACGGGCCAGAAGATCGAGCTCACGGCGGACGTGAACCCCGAGATCCTCGGCGGCATCGTCCTGCGCGTGGGCAACTCGATCCTCGACGCCTCGATCCGCAATCGCCTCGACAACCTGAGAAAGCACGTCGCCCGCGGCGCCTGACCAAGCCGCGAGCACCAAGGAGCTGACACGACCTCCATGAAGATCAAGCCAGATGAGATCACCTCGATCCTCAAGAGCCGCATCGAGGGGCTGGACGCAGGCTCGGCCGAGCTGACCGAGGTCGGCACCGTGCTCTCGGTGGGCGACGGCATCGCGCGCGTCCACGGGCTCGAGAACGCCATGTCGTTCGAGATGCTCGAGCTGCCGCACGGCGTCACGGGGCTCGCGCTGAACCTCGAGTCCGACAACGTCGGCGTCGTGCTGTTCGGCGACTGGGACAAGATCGTCGAGGGCGACACGGTCAAGCGGACCGGCTCGCTGCTCGAGATCCCCGTCGGCGACGAGCTGCTGGGCCGGATCGTCGACCCGCTCGGCAACGCGCTCGACGGCAAGGGCGACATCAACACCTCCGAGAAGCGCCCGGCCGAGTTCAAGGCCCCCGGCGTCGTCCAGCGCCAGCCCGTCATCGAGCCGCTGCAGACCGGCATCAAGGCGATCGACGCGATGATCCCGATCGGCCGCGGCCAGCGCGAGCTGATCATCGGCGACCGCCAGACCGGCAAGACGACGATCGCGATCGACACGATCATCAACAACCGCAAGTCCGGCGTCATCTCCGTCTACGTCGCGATCGGCCAGCGCATGGCGACGGTCGTCGCGCTCGCCGAGACGCTCAGCGAGGCGGGCGCGATGGAGAACACGATCATCGTCGCGGCCTCCGCCGACGAGGCCGCCCCGGTGAAGTTCCTCGCGCCGTACGCGGGCGCCGCGATGGCCGAGCACTTCCTCTACAACGGCGGCGCCGCGCTGTGCGTCTACGACGACCTCACCAAGCACGCGTTCGCCTACCGCCAGATGTCGCTGCTGCTGCGCCGCCCGCCGGGCCGCGAGGCCTACCCCGGCGACGTCTTCTACCTGCACAGCCGCCTGCTCGAGCGCGCGGTCAAGCTCAACGACGAGCTCGGCGGCGGCTCGATGACGGCGCTGCCGATCATCGAGACGCAGGCCGGCGACGTGTCGGCCTACATCCCGACGAACGTCATCTCGATCACCGACGGCCAGATCTTCCTCGAGCCGAAGCTCTTCTTCTCGGGCGTGCGGCCGGCCATCAACGTCGGCATCTCGGTGTCGCGGGTCGGCGGCAACGCGCAGATCAAGCCGATGAAGAAGGTCGCCGGGCGGCTGAAGCTCGAGCTGTCGCAGTACCGCGACCTCGAGGCGTTCGCGCAGTTCGGCTCCGACCTCGACGCCGACACGCAGGCGACGCTCGCCCGCGGCGAGCGGCTCGTCAAGACGCTCAACCAGAACGAGCGCTCGCCGATGGCCGTCGAGGACCAGGTCATCGTCATCTACGCCGCGACCAACGGCTACATCGACCGCGTCGCGGTCGACCGCGTGCCCGAGTTCCACGAGCAGCTCGCCGCGCGGATGCACGCCGAGCACGCCGACGTCCTCGAGAAGATCGCCGGCGGATCGTGGGACGACGACATCGTCGACGCCGTCAAAGCGGCCGTCGAGGAGTTCGCCAAGGACTTCGGCGAGGACATCGACGAGGACGGCGTGGCGATCGAGTCGTCGGAGTCCGACGACTCGGCCGTCGGGTCGGAAGTCAGCCCTGAGGACGGCGACGAGGAGAGCGCCAAGCTCGAGAAGGAGGCGGCACCGGCGTGAGCGCAACCCAGCGCGACGTCAAGGCCCGCATCGGGTCGGTCAAGAACATCCAGAAGATCACGCGTGCCATGGAGATGGTCGCGGCGGCCCGGCTGCGCCGTGCCGAGCAGCGCATCGCCGCGCTGCGCCCGTACGCCGGAGCGATCCGGCGCATGACGCGCCAGGCCGCCGAGGCCGCGGGATCCTCCGAGGTCGCTCGCCTGCCGATCCTTGCCGAGCACGACAGCGAGGAGACGATCGCGCTGCTGCTCGTCACGGGCGACCGCGGGCTCGCCGGCGCGTTCAACTCGCAGATCGTGCGCGCCGGGCTGCGCGCCGGGCGCGAGTACGAGGCCGACGGGCGCGCGCTGCTCTACAGCGCCGTCGGGCGCCGCGGCGTCTCGACGCTGAGCTTCCGCGGCAAGGACCCGGTGGGCCGCTACGTCGGCTTCACCGACCGTCCCGCGTACGCCGACGCGCGGGCGATCGCCGAGGACCTCATGTCCGCCTACGTCGACGGCAAGGCCGACCGCGTGGAGATCTTCTACAACGGCTACATCTCGCCGCTGACGCAGGAGGTGCGTCGCGAGACGCTCCTGCCGCTCCAGCAGGCGTCGATCCTCGAGGGTGGCGCACACGACGTCGACGAGGACGACTCGGCGGATGCACCAAAGCACACCGCGCTCGTGGAGTATGAGCCCGATCCGCAGGACATCCTCGCCCGGCTCGTGCCGGACTACGTCGAGATCTCCGTGTACCGCGCGCTGCTCGAGTCGACGGCGTCCGAGCACGGCGCGCGCATGACCGCGATGCGCAACGCCTCGCAGAACGCGGGCGAGCTCATCGAGGATCTCACCTTGGAGATGAACCGGGCCCGTCAGGCCGAGATCACTCAGGAAATCATGGAAGTCGTCGCGGGCGCCGAGTCGCTCACGTAAGGAGAAACCCAGTGGCTACGACAGAGACAGACAACACAGAGACCGAGACCACGACGGCCACCGGCCGGATCGAGGAGATCCAGGGCGTCGTCGTCGAGGTGACGTTCCCCAACGGCGAGCTTCCCGAGATCTTCAACGCGATCACGATCGCGCGCGGCGAGGACGATGACGCCGGCGTGCTGGTGCTCGAGGTGCAGCAGCACCTCGGCGACGACCGCGTGCGTTGCGTCGCGATGGACTCCACCGACGGCCTGTCGCGCGGCATGGAGGTCAGCGACACCGGTGGCCCGATCACGGTCCCCGTCGGCAAGGGCGTGCTGGGCCGGATCATGAACGTGCTCGGCGAGCCGATCGACAACGCCGGCGACGTCGACTACGACGATCGCTGGCCGATCCACCGTCCCGCCCCCAACGTCGAGAACCTCATGCCGACGACGGAGATGTTCGAGACCGGCATCAAGGTCGTCGACCTCCTCGCGCCGTACGCCAAGGGCGGCAAGGTCGGCCTGTTCGGCGGCGCCGGCGTCGGTAAGACCGTGCTCATCCAGGAGCTCATCAACAACCTCGCCCAGGAGCACGGCGGCCTGTCGGCCTTCTGCGGCGTCGGCGAGCGCTCGCGCGAGGGCAACGACCTGTGGCTCGAGATGAAGGAGTCGGGGGTCATCGACAAGACGATCCTCGTCTTCGGGCAGATGAACGAGCCTCCGGGAGCGCGCATGCGCGTGGCGCTGGCGGGCCTGACGATGGCGGAGTACTTCCGCGAGCAGGGCGGCCAGGACGTGCTGCTCTTCATCGACAACATCTTCCGCTTCGTGCAGGCCGGCTCGGAGGTCTCCGCGCTGCTCGGCCGGATGCCGTCGCAGGTGGGCTACCAGCCCACGCTCGAGACCGAGATGGGGCAGCTCCAGGAGCGCATCACCTCCACGCGCGACGGCTCGGTGACCTCGGTGCAGGCGATCTACGTCCCCGCCGACGACCTCACGGACCCCGCGCCCGCCTCGGTGTTCGCCCACCTCAACGCGACGACGGTGCTCTCGCGGGCGATCTCCGAGAAGGGCATCTACCCGGCGGTCGACCCGCTGGACTCGACCTCGACGATCCTCAAGGCCGACATCCTCGGCGAGGAGCACTTCACGGTCGCCAACCGCGTCAAGGAGATCCTCCAGCGCTACAAGGAGCTGCAAGACATCATCGCGATCCTTGGCATCGACGAGCTGTCCGACGAGGACAAGCTCATCGTCGGTCGCGCGCGCCGCGTCGAGCGCTTCCTGTCGCAGCCGTTCTTCGTCGCCGAGCAGTTCACGGGCACGCCCGGCGCGTACGTGCCGATCGCGGAGACCATCCGCGGCTTCAAGGAGATCATCGAGGGCCTGCACGACGACGTGCCGGAGTCGGCGTTCTTCCTCAAGGGCACGATCGACGACGTCGTCAAGGCCGCCGGCGGCAAGAAGGACGACGACGGCGCCGCCGCCAAGAAGGACGAGCCCGCCGACGAGGCCGAGACGGACGAGACCGCCGACGACGAGGACGACAAGTAGTGGCCCGCACGCCGTTTCGCGTCGAGGTCCTGACGCCCGAGGGGTCGGTCTTCGACGACGAGGTCGGGATGGTCTCGACCCGCACCGAGGTCGGCTCGATCGGCATCATGGCGCGCCACCAGCCGCTGCTCGGCCTGCTCGAGCCGACCGCGCTGCGCTTGTACAAGTCGGAGACCGACATCGTGACCTTCGCCCAGGGCGAGGGCTACGTGCAGGTCTCCGCGGACGGCGTGCTCGTGCTCGTCGAGGAGGCCCACACGCCCGAGGAGCTCGACGCGGCGGATCTCAAGGACAAGCTGCGCCAAGCCGAGGACGCGCTCTCGTCCGCCGAGGAGAACACGGAGGAGCACCGCCGGGCGGGTCGCGACCAGCGCCGCTGGTCGGCGTTCCTCAAGATCGCAGAGGGCGGTTAGCCACACCGCGATTGGCGGGGTTGTCTCATTGGCGCGACCTGCGCCGTTCGGGAGAGTTACAGCATCAGCCGACCCTCTCCCTGGACCCCGACCATGTTCTCTCCCACCGTCAAAGAGCTTCCCCGCCGCCTCGAGTCCATCTCGCGCGACACGTTCAACGACGCGGGCCGCGCCTTCACGCCCGGCCGCCCGTCGCCGAACGACGCGCGCGGACGGCTCGACAACGTCGTCGCGCTGCGTCCCGCGGTCGCCGGCGAGCGCCGCGTGGACCTCGCCGCCGCGTAGCTCTTGGGCGATCACCGGTCGCGGCGCTGCCGCCCGCTCGCGTGTGCGAGCCTGCGCGGACGATGCAGCCCGTCCTCGACTTCCTGCGCACGAACTTCGCGCTCTTCGTCGCCGTCGCCTTCCCGCTCGCCGGCGTGATCCTCGCGGTGATCAAGCTCGCCGGCGGCGACCGCGAGGACGCGCTCCGGATCGCCGCCGCATCGCTCCTCGGCTTCTTCCTCTACGCCCTCCTGCTCACATAGCCCCGCCTAGTCGCGCGGGCCCGAGAGGATCACGTAGAAGCGCTTGTGGGTGTTGTCGCCGGCGCCCGGGGCGCTGTCGTTGACGGTGACGCGGCCGTCGCTCAGGCGGGGGCTCACGACGAAGTAGCGGTCGCGGTTGGTGGTCAGGCCATCGCCGCCGTTGGCGGCGGTGTCGGGCGGCGCGCACATCACGACGCTCGCGATGTTGCACCTGGTGGCGGCGATCTCGCCCGAGAACTCGGGGTTGGCGTCGGCGGCGGTGTTGCGGCCGTTGATGCGCGACCCGTCGACGTTGTTGTCGATCGCGGGGCCGCCGGGGCCCTTCAGCGAGTACTGGTTCTCCAGCGCGATCGTCGCGACGATGCCGTTGTTGGACAGGTTCGCGTCGCCGGAGTCGATGTAGACGTTGCCCTCGCCCGCGCCGCCGGCGGGGTAGGCGTTGGCGATCCGGAAGCCGCCGGACTGCGCCTCGATCGCGCCCGCGCGGTTGACGAGCAGCCAGCGCGACGGGCCCTCGGGACCGGTGGCGCCGGTCGCGCCCGTCGCGCCCGTGGCCCCGGTGTCGCCCTTGTCGCCCTTCGCGCCCGCCGGGAGCTGGCCGGGCAAGAAGTCGCCCTTGCGCAGGTTCTTGATGTCGAGACCGGTGAGCGCGTTGTTCTTGACGTCGGCGCCGGTGAGCGAGCTGTTGCGGATGTCGGCGCCCGTGATCGTGCCGTTGCGAATGTTGAGGCCCGTGATCAGGGAGGCGGCCTGTGCCGGCCCGCCGAGGGCGATGAACAGCGCGGTGACGGAGATGCCCGCCGACACGCTGGACAGGTTGATGCGCTTCATCCATGGCTCCTTCGGAACGTGGTCAGCCGGGCGCGGGACGAGGGGTCCCGCGCACGGCCCTGCCCACCCCTGCGGGGCGAAGCGCTGCAAGGTTCACGTGCGTACGGATGCTTGGCGCGCCCGAACCAGGCCGGTCACAGAGCCTCGGCAGCCAGCCGATCCGGCCGTCCGGCCATCGCAGCACGAGCGGGGTTCTCACGGCTATCTCCGGATGGCTACGCTGTCGCGCATGGACGGCAGGCCGCCCGAGGGGAGCCTCCCGCAGCCCAACCGCCGTCTCGCGCTCGCGGCTCGGATCGCGGGCTACCTGCGGCCGTTTCGCGGGAGGGCCGTCCTCGCGCTCGGAGCGTCGCTGCTGGAGGCCGGTCTGGGCGTCGTCCCGCTGGTCGCCTTGAAGCGGCTCGTCGACGAGCTCGGATCGCCCGACCCTGCGTTCGCCGACACCGTGCTTCCGGTCGCGGTCGCCGTCGCGGCCGCGCTCGCCGCCGCGCTCGTCGGCGTGCTCACGACGTTCCTCGTGCAGGCGATCGCGCAGGGCGTCGTCGCCGGCATCCGCGCCGACGTGTTCGCGCGCCTCATCGGCCACGGCGGCGGCTGGTTCACGCGCAGCCGCGGCGGCGACGTGCTGTCGCGGATCCTGAGCGACGTGCAGGCGATCGGGACGACGCTGTCGACGTCGGCGCTGACAACCGCGCGTGCAGCGCTGACCGCGTGCTTCACGCTCGCGGTGATCGTCGTCCTCGACTGGCGGCTGGCGCTGTTGTGCGTCGCCGTGCTGCCCATCGCGCTGTACCCCGCGCTCCAGGCGGGCCGGCGGATCGGCCGCGCGCGCCGCGAGGTGCAGGAGCAGATGGCGAGCATGACGACGTACCTGCACGAGACCCTCGGCCTGTCGGGGATGCTGCTCGTGCGCGCGTTCGGCCGCCAGGCCGGCGAGCGCGCCCGCTTCGGCGAGCTGAGCGCCGAGCTGCGCCGGCGCGAGGTCGCCGCTGCGATGACGGCCAAGTGGTTCAACGCGGCGCTGTCGGCCCTCGCCCTCGCGGCACCGGCGATCGTGCTGCTGGCAGGCGGGTACCTCGTCGCCGAGCGGGGCGCTTCGCTCGGGACCGTGCTCGTCGTGGCGACGCTCGGGATGGCGCGGCTCGGCGCTTCGCTGTTCTCGCTCGCGTCCGGTGGAGCGACGCTGATCGGCTCGGTGGAGATATGGCGGCGCGTCTTCGACACGATCGACACGCCTCCGGAGATCGCGGAATCGGCCGGGGCACGGCCGCTGCGCGACGTGCGCGGCGAGCTGCGCTTCGAGGGCGTCTCGTTCTCCTACCCCGGCCAGTCGCGGCCCGCCGTCGCGGACGTGAGCTTCGCGCTCGAGCCCGGGCAGACCGTGGCGCTCGTCGGCCCGAGCGGAGCGGGCAAGACCACGCTCTTCGGGCTGACGGCCCGGCTGCTGGACCCGCAGGAAGGGCGCGTGCTGATCGACGGCCAGGACCTGCGCGACGTGACGCTGGCGTCCATCAGCGAGGCGGTCGGGGTCGTCTTCCAGGACAGCTTCCTGTTTCACGCGAGCATCGGCGAGAACCTGCGCTACGGCCGGCCCGACGCGACCGACGACGAGCTCGCGGCGGCGGTCGACGACGCCAACCTCACGGCCGTGATCGAGTCGCTTCCGGAGGGCCTCGAGACGATCGTCGGAGAGCGCGGCCATCGCCTCTCCGGCGGCGAGAAGCAGCGCGTCGCGCTGGCGCGCACGATCCTCAAGGACCCGCGGATCCTCGTGCTCGACGAGGCGACCTCGCACCTCGACAGCGCCTCGGAGCGGCTCGTCCAGGAGGGGCTGCGGCGGCTGATGCGCGGTCGGACGTCGCTCGTCATCGCGCACCGCCTGTCGACCGTGATCGGCGCCGATCTGATTCTCGTGCTCGATCAGGGGCGCATCGTCGAGCGCGGGACCCATGCGGAGCTGATCGAGCGCGACGGCGTCTACGCCGAGCTTCACGACCTGCAGATCGCGACGCCGTGAGCGAGCTGACCGAAGCCGACGGGGTCGCGCTTCGGCGGTTGAAATCCGGCCGTCAGCCGGATTCGCCAAGGCGCAGCCGCGCATGCAGGCGCCGCAGCGGCGCGGGCGCCCACCAGTTGCGCTCCCCGAGCAGCGCCATCAGCGACGGGACGAGCAGGCAGCGCACGATCGTCGCGTCGATGAGGACGGCGAGCGCGGTGCCGATCCCGACCTGCTTGACGAAGACGATCTGCGACGTCGCGAACGCGCCGATCGCGATGCAGAGCAGCAGCGCGGCGGCGGTGACGATCCGGCCGGTCCGCTGCAGCCCGACGGCCACGGACTGCTCGTTGGACTGCCCGGCGTCGCGCGCCTCCTTGATGCGCGTGAGCAGGAACACGCCGTAGTCCGTGCTGAGCCCGAACGCGATCGCGAGCAGCACGAGCGGCTGGGTCACCTCGAGGCCGCCCTGGCTCTGGTAGTCCAGGAGGCCCTCCAGCCGCCCGTCCTGAAAGACCAGCACGAGCAGGCCGAACGCGGCGCTGATCCCGAGCACGTTCATGACGAGCGCCTTGAGCGGCAGCACGACGGAGCCGGTCATCGCGAAGAGGATCACGAGCGTCGTGACCGCCAGCAGCGCGAGCGCGAGCGGCAGGCGCCCGCCGAGGCTCGAGAGCTGGTCGAGGAAGCGCGCGGACTCGCCCGCGACCGCCACGGGACCGGGCGCGGGGCCGTCGCGCACGGCCGCGACGAGGTCGAGCGCCGGGTCCTTCAGCGCGGGCGATGCCGGGGTCAGCTGGATGAGCCAGGTCCGCTCGCCGACGAAGCGAGCGGGGTCGGCCGTGGCGGCGCCGTCGAGGCGCGCGAGGCTCTGCGCGTAGCGCGCGACCTGCGCCGCATCCGAGCGCGGCGCCGTGAGCGCGACGTGCAGCGGCGACGTCGGCCCCGGCGGGAACTCCGTGCGCAGCGCCGTGTCGACGACCTTCGCGCTCGACCCCGCCGGCAGCACGCTCGCGTCGACCCCGGCGAACTCGATTCGGAGGAACGGCAGGCCGGCCAGCACGAGCACGGTCGCGGTGACGATCGCCACGGCCACCGGGCGGCGCATGACGAACAGCGACAGCCGGTAGAAGAAGCCGCGCTCGGTGATGACCTCGCGGTGGCGCAGGCGCGACGGCGCGAGCGCGTTGATGCGGTCGCCGAGCACCATGATCAGCGCGGGCAGCGCGGTCAGCGCGACGGTCCCCGCGACGATCGCCGTGATCGCGCCCGCGACGCCCATCGAGTAGAGGAAGCGCGCGGGGAAGACGAGCAGCGACAGCATCGCCGCGGCGACGGTCAGCGAGCTGAAGATCACCGTGCGGCCGGCGGTCCTCAGGGTGCGCGTCAGCGCCTCGCGACCGGCGCCGACGCGCTCCATCTCCTCGCGATAGCGCGACAGCACGAACAGCGAGTAGTCGATCGCGAGCCCGAGCCCGAGCCCGATCGTGAGGTTCAGCGCGAAGATCGACAGCAGCACGCCCTCGTTGACGAGTCGCAGGCCGAGGAACGTGCCCATGACCGTCAGCAGCCCGACGAACAGCGGCAGCAGCGCGGCGACCGCGCCGCGGAAGACGAGCAGCGAGAGCAAGAACAGCAGCGGGAACGCGAGCGTCTCGGCTTTGGCGAGGTCCTCGGAGACCTGGTCTGAGACCTGCGGGACCGCGACCGCGTAGCCGCCGACGGTCACGCCGGGGATGGCCGCGAGGGACTCGGCGATGCGCTCGCCCGCCGCCGTCTCGTCGGCATCGCTGTCCAGGTAGGTGGCGATGTAGGTCGCCTTGCCGTCGCGCGCCACGAGCGGGCCGCGCGCGGCCTCAGGTGGGACGTCGACGTCGACGGTGTGCTCACCGGAGGGCGTCGACCTGCCGAAGATCGAGATCGTCAGGGCGGTCGCGCGATCCTCGGTGACCGTGTCGATCACGCGCAGGACCTTGCGACGGCCCGCCTCGCCGGCGACCGGCTCCTGCGAGCGGACGAGGACGATGACGGCGGGGCTCAGCGTGTGCCCGAGGCGCTCCTCGAGGTCGGCCGAGGTGAGGGTGCTCTCCGCGCTCGGGTCGACGAAGTCGTCGGCGTTGCCGGCCGACAGCAGGCCCGTGACCGGCGTGCCGACCGCGATCGCCACGACGAGGAACACCGCCGCGCCGGCCAAAAAGCGCCGCGGATGGTCGCCGATGCGCTGGGCGAGCCTGCTCAACACCGGCGCGAGACTACGCGGTCCTCAGGCGGCCGTGCGCGAGATCCCGGCTTGCGCG
The DNA here is from genome assembly GCA_963766525.1 of uncultured Actinomycetes bacterium. Classification (GTDB taxonomy): domain Bacteria; phylum Actinomycetota; class Thermoleophilia; order Solirubrobacterales; family Solirubrobacteraceae; genus CADCVQ01. The sequence continues at coordinate 188,317 of CAVYAX010000052.1, read as the reverse complement.
ACGCCGCGCTCGAGCTCGTCGAGCCCGAAGCCGTCCACCGGGCCGAGCGCGCCGGCGCCGAGCAGGCCCCCGCCGGCGATCCGCAGCGCCGCCCACGCGAGCATCTCGGCCGTGAAGTCGTACGGGCCCGTGCCTTCGACGCGCACGGTCGCGAGCTCGTCGCCTCCGGCGCTGGAAGCGATCGCGACGACCTGCGAGCGGGCCCGCGCGCGGGTGGCCGCGTCGGGGCCGCCGGTCGACCCGTGGACGAGCTTGGATGCCGCCGACCCGATGACGGCGCGCACGCCGGGGACCTTCGTCGCGAGCGACGCGACACCCGACACGAGTTGCACCTGGCGCGACGCCGGGCCGAACCAGCCCAGCCAGACGTTCACCTCGCGTAGGCCGGGGTGCACGCGCGGCAGCGCGAACTGCTCGCTTGCGCCGATCGAGATCGCCGGCCGCCGCCGGTCGAGATCGAAGTGGCGGAAGTCCTTCGCGGTGCGCTCGGAGACGATCCGGCCGTCGCGATAGGCGTACGCCGGCTCGGCGATCATGCCGACGCCGGAGGCCCGGGTGCCGCCGCTGAACTGTCCGGCGCGGTCGCCGCTGACGAAGTAGCCGACGTTGACGCGCACGGCGTCCGGGCCGGCCTCGCGCAGCGCCAGCGCGCCGGCGAGGTTGCCGGGCACGTAGTCGTAGCCCATCGCCGTCAGCAGGCCGCTGCCGGCGGCCTCCGCATCCGGCCCGTGGCGCTCGAAGACCGCGCGGATGAACGGCGGCTCGCCCGTCGAGTCGAGGTAGTGCGCGCCCGCGGCGATCGCGGCGCGCACGGCCGGCTCGCCCCAGCGCGCGAACGGCCCGACGGTGGAGATCAGGACGTCGCCGCGGCGAAGCACCGCGGCGAGGGCGGCGGCGCCGCCGGGGGCCGTCGCGTCGGCCACCGCGCTGTCGAGGCCGAGCTCCGCGGCGAGCGTGCCGACGCGCTCGGCGTTGCGCGCGACGAGCAGCGGGCGGGCGCCGTGCGCCGCCAGCGCCCGCGCCGTCAGCTCACCCGTGAAGCCGGTGGCGCCGAAGAGCACGATGCGAGCCGCCATGAGGTTGCACGCTAGCGCGCCCTCGCAAGTTACCCTTGCACCCGTGGACGAACGGGTTCTGGCAGAGCACCTCATGACCTACGACACGTCCACGGACAACGGCCTGCGCGCCGCGGTCGGTTTCGTCAAGGGCTGGCTCGAGGCCCGCGACATCCCCGTCTCGAGCCGCGAGTTCGGCGACCTGCCCGTCGTGCTGGCCGACGTCGGCCCCGCCGACGGGCCGTCCGTGATCTTCCACGGGCACGTCGACGTCGTGCCCGCCCACGCCGACCAGTTCCAGCCGCGCGTCGAGGGCGACCGGCTCATCGGGCGCGGCGCCTACGACATGAAGGGCGGCCTCGCGGCGATGATGTGCGCCGTCCACGACGTGGCCGCGAACGGCCACGTCCGCGTGCGCTTCATCTGCGTGCCCGACGAGGAGTCCGACGACGTCGACTTCCGCTGCACGCAGGCGCTCGTCGAGGAGGGCATGCGGGCGGACTTCGCGATCACCGGCGAGCCGACGGAGATGCACATCGGCGTCCAGGCGAAGGGCGTGCTCGCGATCCGCGTCGAGGTGAGCGGCACGGCTGCCCACGGCTCGACGCCGTGGGAGGGCGACAACGCGATCCTCAAGGCCTACGACGTGTTCCGGCGGATCGAGACCCTACGCTTCAGCCGGGAATCGTCGGATCTCTTCGACCGGCCTTCGATCAACGTCGCGCGCATCGACGGCGGCGACGCGTTCAACAAGGTCCCCGACCGCTGCAGCATGGACATCGACATCCGCTTCCTTCCCAACCAGGACCCCGGCGAGATCCTCGCCGACATCCGTGCGCTGCCCGACGTGCGGATCGTCAAGTCCTTCCAGCGCGCGCCCGCCCGGGTCTCGCGCACCAACACGTACGTGCGAGCGTTGCGCGACGCCGTCTCCAAGTCGATCGACGGCGAGGCGCTGTCGGTCGGCCGCGACGGGGCGTCGGATGCGATCTCGTTCCTCGAAGCAGGCGTGCCGGCCGTCGAGTTCGGCCCGGTCGGCGGCGGTCACCACGGCCCCGAGGAGTGGGTGTCGGTGCAGTCGCTCGGGCTCTACCGGCGCGCGCTCGGCGACTTCGTCCTCGGCCTGCCGGCGTGGCTGGAGCGCGACGCCGATCCGCCGGCGCTGCGGGCGGTCGAGGGCGGGCTGGCGTGAGCGTTCTCGAGTCAGAGGACGGCGACCCGCGGCTGGGCATGCAGATGGCGAAGAAGTTCGCCCTCGGAAGCCTGCTGGTCGTGCTCCTCACCGCGACCGCCGTCGCCAGCGGGCTGCTGCTCGAGGTTCACGAGGACATCACCGTGTTCGCCCGCGAGTCGACGCCGATCCAGGGCATCGACAACGTCCTCGACGAGGTCCCGCTGGGCGAGCCGCAGACGATCCTGCTGCTCGGCTCGGACCGCCGCTTCGGCGACGGCAAGGGCAACCCGCCGCGCTCGGACACGATGATCGTCGTGCGCTTGGAGCCCGACCGCAACGCGACGGCGGTCATGTCGCTGCCCCGCGACCTCAAGGTCACGATCCCGGGCCACGGCACCGACAAGATCAACCAGGCCTACCACATCGGCGGGCCGAAGCTCACCGTGCGCACCGTCCGCAACCTGCTCGGCATCCCGATCAACCATGTCATCAACGTGAACTTCGGCGGCTTCGCGCGTGCGGTCAACCGCCTGGGCTGCGTCTACGCCGATGTCGACCGGCGCTACTTCAACGACAACTCGCGCGGCGAGAACTACGCCACGATCGACCTCAAGCCCGGCTATCAGAAGCTCTGCGGCCAGGACGCGCTGGACTACGTGCGCTTCCGCCACGAGGACAACGACCTCGTTCGAGCCGCCCGCCAGCAGGAGTTCCTGCGCCAGGCGAAGGAGCAGATCGGGCTCGGCAAGCTGTTCGGCGACCGCAAGGAGCTGCTGGGCATCTTCGGTCGCTACACGCAGACGGACATCTCCGAGGACAACGACGCCGCGATCATCAACCTGCTGAAGCTCGCCTACGAGTCGTCGAAGACGCCGCTGACCGAGATCCCGTTCCCGGGCCTCGACGCGCCGGGCGGCTACATCGAGATCTCCAAGCGCAAGCTCGAGGCCACCGTGGAGCGGTTCGTCGCCGTCCAGGGCCGCGAGCCGACGGGCAGCGGCAAGCCCAAGCAACCCAAGCGCATCAAGGCGCGCGACTCGCTCGCTCGCGGCCTCGCCCTCGACAGGACGGGCGGCGAGAACCACGTCCTGGCGATGAACCTGCGGCTCAGCGGCCTCGGGCTGCCGGTCTACTACCCGAAGGCGCGCGTCGCGCGTGGGACGGCCGGCTACTCGAAGGACGGCAGCCCGCGGTCCTACGAGATCTTCGACCGCAACCGCAACCGCTACCGCGCGTACCGGATCGTGCTCTACGCCGGCGAGATCGGCCAGTACTACGGCGTCCAGGGCACGACGTGGAAGGCCGCGCCGATCCTCGACAACCCGACGGACGAGGTGCGCATGCGCAAGCGCACCTACCGGCGCTACTTCGACGGCAGGAAGATCCGGCTCATCGCATGGGAGACGCCGAGGGCGATCTACTGGGTGTCGAACAGCCTCACCCAGAAGCTCACGAACCGCCAGATGATGGACGTCGCTCGGTCGCTCGAGCGGATGCGCTGACGCTTGCCGGGTCGTCGCCGCGCCGGGCGGCCAGATAGGGTGGCCGCCGCATGAGCGACGCCCGCGAACCCATCGGCGTCATCGGCACGGGATACGTGGGCCTGGTCACGGCCGCGGGCTTCGCGCACCTTGGCAGCCAGGTCTTCTGCATCGACATCGACGCCGACAAGGTCGCGCGGCTGAAGGCGGGCGAGATCCCGATCTACGAGCCGGGGCTCGCCGAGATGGTCGCCGAGAACCGCGATCGCCTGCACTTCTCGACGGACATCGCCGACGCCCTGGAGAACGCGCGCCTGCTGTTCGTCGCGGTCGGCACGCCGCCGACGTACTCCGGCGACGCCGACCTCAGCGCGGTCCGGGCGGTCGTCTCGTCGATCCCCGCCACGGATCGCCATGCGCTCGTCATGAAGTCGACGGTCCCGGCGGGCACGGGCGCCTCGATCCAGCGCGTGCTCGCGGAGCAGGGCAAGGGGGAGCTGGCATACGTCTCGTGCCCCGAGTTCCTCAAGGAGGGCTCGGCGGTCAAGGACTTCCTGAACCCCGACCGCGTCGTCATCGGCGACGAGGGCGACTGGGCCGGCGACGCCGTCGTCGAGCTCTACGCGCCGCTCGACGCGCCGTTGGTTCGCACGGACATCGCCTCGGCCGAGATGGTCAAGCTCGCCTCCAACGCCTTCCTCGCGACGAAGATCTCGTTCATCAACGAGATCGCGAACGTCTGCGAGGAGACGGGCGCGGACGTCATCGAGGTCGCGCGCGGCATGGGCCTCGACGACCGCATCGGCCACAAGTTCCTACAAGCCGGTATTGGATTCGGGGGCTCCTGCTTGACCGGCCACGAGACCGTGCTCGTGCGCCTGCGCGGGCGCACGACGCTCATGAGCTTCGAGCGACTGTGGAGCCGGCTGGAGGACGACGGCCACGAGGCGGTCGACGGCGTCATCGAGCCCGGGGCCCTCGAGGTGCTGTCGTGGATCCCCGGCGGCGCCGAGCCGCAGTTCATGCCGGTCATGTGCGTGACGCGCCGCGACTACGAGGGCGACATCGTCGAGATGCGCACGAAGATGGGCCGCCGGATCCGCTGCACCCCGGATCACCCGTGGATCGTCTGCGACGGCACGCTTGGCGGCGAGCTGGACCTCAAGCCGGCGGGGGCGTTGTCTGAATCCGATTGGCTCCCGCTCGCACAGGGCTCCCATGCGCTGCATGAGGCCTCCGAGCTGGCGCCCGCGCTTGGCGCGGTCGAGGCTGCGCAGGTGCATCCGAGCAAGGTCATCGTGCGGCTGGGCGCCGAGCGCGCCGCGGCTCTCGCCTCGCGGCCGATCGCGGAGCGGCGCGAGATCTTCACGGGCAACGTCGCCTCGCGGTCGGGTGAGGTCAAGCGGACCGGCACCGTCCGCCTCGACGAGGCGGGCCGCGCCAATCTCGATGTGAGCCACACCATGCTCGGGACGGCGAAGAACGGGATGTACGCGCCATCCGAGATCGCGCTGGACGCGGCCTTCTGGCGAGTCGCCGGGCTCTATCTCGCCGAGGGCTGCACCGTCTTCGGGGATCGCAACAGCGTGCGCATCACATGGTCATTTCATCGCGAGAAGGAGCAGCACCTCGTCGACGAGGTCGTTGCCTTCTGGATGCGACACGGCGTTCCCGCACGGGCGCGTCGCTCGGCGACGGCCCACGTCGTCACCGTGCAGTCTCGCCTGCTCGGCACGTGGTGGACGCGCGTGCTCGGCATGGGTCGCAACGGCTACGAGCAGCGCCTGCCCGATCTCGTCTGGGAGCGCTCCGAAAGGGACAAGTGGGCGCTGCTCTCAGGACTGTGGGAGGGAGACGGGTCGTGGTCGCTCGTCAACGGCGGGCCGAGCGTCGTCCTCGAGATGGGAACCGTCAGCGAGGAGCTTGCGGACGGCGTTCACCGGCTGCTCGGCGGCCTGGGTGTGGTCGCGTCGCAGCGCACGGGCCGATCGATCAAGTCGACCAAGGACACCTACTGGCTTCGGGTCACCGGAGCGGCACAGGTTGAGCGGGCGATGGCACTGGTACCCGAGTGCGACCGCCTGGGCGTGGCGGCCTCGATCGAACGGCAGCGCAAGCGGATCGCGCCGACCGGCTATCGCCGCACGGACGACGATGGCCCCGCTTGGCTACGCGTCGTTTCGACGCATCGCGAGCCGTTCTCCGGAGCCGTCTACTCCGTGGAGGTTCCCGGCGTCCATTCGTTTGTGACGAGTAACGGCCTCATCACCCATAACTGTTTTCCCAAGGATGTGAACGCGCTCAAGCAGCTTGCGGGGAACTCGGGCTACCACTTCCAGTTGCTGAATGCCGTCATCGAGGTCAACGAGCTGCAGAAGCGGCGCGTCATCGGCAAGCTGCAGAAGCACCTCGGGTCGCTCGTCGGCAAGACGATCGCCCTGCTGGGGCTCGCGTTCAAGCCGAACACCGACGACATGCGCGAGGCGTCGTCGCTCGTGCTCAGCGCGCGGCTGCAGGCCGACGGCGCCAAGGTGCGCGTGTACGACCCGGTCGCCGAGCACGAGGCGCGGACGCTCATCCGCGGCGTCCACTTCGCGACCGGCGCGATGGACGCCGTGCAGGGCGCCGACGCGGTCGTGCTCGTGACCGAGTGGGAAGAGTTCGTCGCGCTCGACTGGGCGCAGGCCGCCGAGCTCATGGCCGGCACGCTCGTGCTCGACGGGCGCAACGCGCTGGACGCCGCGGCGGTGCGCGCGGCCGGCCTCACGTACGAGGGCATCGGCCGCGGGACGCTGACATCCTTCGCGTGATCCACCGCAAGGCAGACCGATGCAGGCGGTGATTCTCGTGGGAGGCGAGGGGACGCGGCTGCGGCCGCTGACCTCGACCGTCCCCAAGACCGTCGTGCCGCTCGTCGACCGCCCGCTCGTCGTCTACATGCTCGAGTGGCTGCGCAGCCACGGCGTGGACGACGTGATCATGTCGTGCGGCTTCCTCGCGACCGGCGTGCGCGCGGTGCTCGGCGACGGCTCGCAGCTCGGCATCCGCCTGCGCTTCGTCGAGGAGCCCGAGCCGCGCGGCACCGCCGGCGCGCTGAAGTACGCCGAGGATCTCCTCGACGATCGCTTCCTCATGCTCAACGGCGACGTCCTCACGGACCTCGACCTGTCCGCCCAGATCGCCCAGCACGAGGCGACCGGCGCCGTCGGGACGCTCGCGCTCGTCCCGGTCGACGACCCTTCGAGCTACGGGCTCGTCAGCCTGCGCGAAGACAACTCCGTCGAGGAGTTCCTCGAGAAGCCGTCGCCCGACGACCCGATCACGACGAACCTCATCTCCGCGGGCGCGTACGTCCTCGAGCGCTCCGTGCTCGGCCTCATCCCGCCGGACGTCAAGGTCTCGATCGAGCGCGAGGTCTGGCCGGCGCTCGTCGACGACGGCCTCTATGGCTTCGCCGACCGGAACGCCTACTGGATCGACATCGGCACGCCCGCGCGCTACCTCCAGGTGACCTTCGACATCCTCGAGGGCAACGTCCGCACCGACCTTGGCGCCCGCCTCGGCGCGACGTTCGTCCACGTCGACGCGTCCGCGACCGTCGAGGGGCGCGTCGTGCCGCCCGCGGTCGTCGAGCGCGACGTCCACATCGCCGCGGGCGCCCACGTCGGCAGCCTCGCGATGCTCGCCGAGGGCGTCAGCGTCGGCGCCGGCTCGATCGTCGAGCGCAGCGTCGTGCTGCGGGGCGCACGCATCGGCGAGCATTGCGTCGTGCGCGACGCCATCGTCTGCCCCGGCGCGGTCATCGGTGACCGCACCCACGTCGTGGATGGCGCGATGATCGGTGAAGATGTGAAGATCGGCGCCGACAACGTGGTGTCACGTGGCGCTCGCCTGTTCCCCGGCATGGAGGTACCCGATGGCGGCCTCGCCTTCTGAGACGACCGAACAACGCCTCGATGCCGAAGCGATCGCGGCGGTCGACCCGTCCGACCTGCTGTCCGACGTCGTCGGCCTGCCGGAGCACCTGCGCGACGCGAAGTGGAAGGTCGAGTCCGCGCAGCTCACGCCGTGGGACTCGCCCGGCGGCTTGATCGTCGCCGGCATGGGCGGCTCGGGCGTCGGCGGGCTGCTCGCCCGCGCGATGCTCGGCGACCACGCGTCGCGCCCGATCCTCGCCGCCCGCGAGTACGGCCTGCCGGCATGGACGACCCCGGACACGACCGTCCTGTGCTCGTCGTACTCGGGCAACACCGAGGAGACCCTCGCCTGCTTCGAGGCCGCGGGCGCGCTCGGCGCGCGCCGCGTGGTCGTGACGAGCGGCGGCCGGCTCGCCGAGCTCGCGCGGGCCGAGGGCGTGCCGGTCATCCCGGTCGCCGGGGGCTTCCAGCCGCGTGCGGCGGTCGCGTACATGACGGTCGCCGCGCTCGAGGTCGCGGGGCTGTGCGGCGCCGGCCCGCGGATGGGCTCGGAGATCGACGTCGCCGCCGACCACCTCGAGCAGCTCGTCGTCGAGTGGGGCGCCGACGGCCCGGAGGACTCGGAGTCCAAGACGCTCGCCCGCGGACTGGCCGGCAGCGTCCCGGTGATCGCCGGGGCGGGCCTGACCCAGCCGATCGCCTACCGCTGGAAGTGCCAGCTCAACGAGAACGCCAAGGGCCCGGCCTTCTACCACGAGCTCCCGGAGCTCGACCACAACGAGATCGTCGGCTGGCAGGGCGCCGCCGCGCTCGGGCGCTTCGCCGCGGTGTTCCTCGACGACGCGGACACCCACCCGCGGGTGCAGGCGCGCATCGCGCTGACGCGCGAGCTGATCGCCGACCAGGCGACGGGCACCTACGTCGTCCCGTCGCGCGGCGACAACGCCGTCGAGCGCGTCTTCTCGCTCGTCCTGCTCGGCGACCTCGTCTCGCTGTACGTCGCGGTGCTGCGCGGGGTGGATCCGACGCCGGTCGACGTCATCGAGGAGCTCAAGGGCCGGCTGGCTTCCGAGGGTTAGCGCCTGCGGCCAGGCCGGTCGCAGGGGTGTGGCGAAAAAGCGACGCCGGACGTCGTTAATTCGCCACAGCCCCCGGCGGAACCCCGTCGGCCGACGGGATGACCTGTCGCGGCGCAGTGGGTGCCGGCGCTATAGGGAGGGCCAGCCCGCCAGGCAGGATCTTGGACTTCTGGCTATGAGCGGTGCGCGTGCTCGCTCCTACCGTCTCCGGGGCTCTGATCCACCGGGAGGAAACGATGTCGTCTGTGCTGCCGTCCGGGGAGCGCCGCTCGCGGCGCGCCCTGCTGCTGTCCGCCTGTCTCGCCGCGACCGCGGCGGCCGCGATCGGCGCCGCGCCCGCGGCCGCGATCAACTACGTCCCGAACGCCCTCGGCGGCACCTGGGGCGTCCACGACGCCGCCGCTCCCGGCCTGGACACGGGCAGCGTTCGCGACGCTGTCGACAACTCCCTGCGCGGCTTCGGCGGCGTTCGCGTGCGCGTCTCCGGCGGCCTGACACCCGACCCGCGCCTCAACGGCGAGCTCATGCGCGGCTTCGGCCTGCGCTTCGACGGGCTCGACCGCTTCGACACGACGTCCGCCGTCAACCTCGGCGGCCTCGCCATCCGCCGCACGATCCGCGTCGAGCGCACGGCGGCCTGGCTGCGCTACCTCGACACGTTCACGAACACGACCGCGCGGCCGATCCGCGCCGAGATCGCGTTCGGCGGGCAGACCGGCACCGGTGCGGGCACCGGCCTGAGCCGCGTCGTCGACAGCTCGAGCGGCGATACGGTCATCACGAACGCGGACTCGTGGGCCGAGGTCGCGACGTCGGCGACGCTCGCCGGGCCGACGCCGAACGGGCCGTCGGCCGTCGTCATCGGCAGCCCCTCGCCGTTCACGGGCGGCCTCTCGCGCGCCGCGAACTTCCTGCGCAACCCGTGGGACGAGGCGCTCGCGCTCACCGGGCACGAGTCGAACTTCATCGGCTACCTCAACAACATCGTGCTTCAGCCGGGCGAGACGCGGACGTACATGCGCTTCGTCGTCATCGGCGTCAACGAGACGTCGACGACCCCGCTCGGAGGGCCCCAGCCGGCGGCCGGCTCGCAGATCGCTGCGGTCAAGGCGACGGCGCAGTCGCTCGCGAGCGCGCCGCCCGTCGCGGACCTGACGACCGCCCAGATCTGCAGGCTCGCCAACTGGGTCGTCGCGCCGCTGACCGGCGCGGACTGCACGCAGGTCGCGCCGCACGAGCAGCAGGGCGATCCGCAGGTCCTGCCGGCGACGACCTCGTCGCCCTACGACGTCGTCGACAAGACCATCCAGCAGATGCGCGCAGACATGGAGTCCGGCGCCACGACGTCCGCGGAGATCACCCGCGCCTACCTCGATCGCATCGCCGCCTACGACACGGGCCAGCTCGGCTTCCACAGCATGACGTTCATCGCCGAGGACGCGATGGACCAGGCGCGCGAGGCCGACCTCAAGCGCGCGCTCGGCGAGACGGGCCCGCTGCTCGGGATCCCGGTCGCCGTCAAGGACCTCTACGACACGAAGGACATGCCGACGACCAACGGCAGCCTCGTCTTCGAGGACTTCCGCCCGACCCGGGACGCGACGCAGGTGCGTCTCATGCGCGAGGCGGGCGCGGTCATCATCGGCAAGGCGACGATGTCGGAGTACGCGAACTCCGGGCACTTCTCCGACAGCGCGTGGGGCCAGGTGTGGAACGCGTTCGAGCCGTCGAAGAGCTCGATCGGGTCCAGCGGGGGGTCGGGCGTCTCGACCGCGCTGAGCTTCAACGCGTTCTCGATGGGCAGCCAGACCGGCGACTCGCTGTGGGGGCCGTCGTCGGCCGCGAGCCTCTACTCGCTGCGCGGCACGGACGGGATGTCGAGCAACTACCGCGCCATGCCGCTGACCTGGTTGCAGGACTACACCGGCGCGATCACGCGCTCGGTGTCCGACCTCGCCGACGTCTTGAACGTGACGACCGGTACCGACCCCAACGACTTCCGCACGGCCGAGGCGTCCGCGCGGCGCCCCGCCGACTGGCGGACCGCGCTCGACCCGAACGCGCTTCAGGGCAAGCGGCTGGGCTACGCGACCTCCGCGTTCCAGGACCCCTTCGGGACGACCGCGACGCGCGACGCGCTGATGGCGTCCTTCGCGAACTTCACCGCGGCGGGGGCGACCGTGGTCGAGATCCCGGCGCCGCCGTCGGCGCCCGCGGTGACGATCCCGGGCGGCCTGGGCGACCGCGGCTACGAGGGCTGGCAGCGCTGGCTCGACGAGCATCCCGAGTCCGCCTACGACAGCCCGGTGCAGATCATCACGTCGCAGAAGCGGCTGCCCTACAGCCGCCAGGCGACGTACACCGGCACCGGCCCGATGACGCCGTCGCAGGTCGACGCCTGGGTCGGCTTTCGCACCGCCTACAAGGAGGTCTTGAAGAGCTGGATGGACGCGAACGACGTCGACGCGGTCATCTACCCCGGCATGCTGAGCGACGTCAACCTCAACGACGGGATCGCCAACAGCTTCGGCCGGCTGGACCCGCAGTCCTCGGCGTCCGGCGTGCCGTCGGTGATCTTCCCGGCGACGGTCAACGACCACGGCGAGCCGGCGAACCTCCAGCTCATGGGCCGCGCGTGGGACGACGCCGCACTCGTCGGCTTCGCGTACGACTTCGACCTCGAGGCGAAGGCGCACATCGCTCCGCAGACCGCGCCGAAGCTGCCGTACGCGCCGAGCGTGACGCCGGAGCCGATCGTCATCGAGCAGCCGCCGGTGCCGGTGACAACCGCGCCGGTGCCCGACCCGATCACGAACGTCCCGCCGCCGCCGCCGGTGGTGGCCGCGCCGCCTCCGGGGACGGCGCCGCCCGCGCCCGTGCCGGCGCTCGCGGCCGTGCCAAGCGCACGGCTGCGCGTGCTGAACCCGAACGCCGCCGCGGATTCCAAGGGCCGCTTCACGGTCCTGCTGAGCTGTGCGGGCAAAAGCACGTGCGGGGCGCGCCTGACAGTTCGTCGCGCCGGCAGGGTCGTCGCGCGCAAGGCGGTGAGCGTCAAGGCCGGCTCGCGTGCGCGGGTGCTCGTGACGACGAGCGGAGCGACGCGGCGCTCGCTCGCGCGTGGCGCGAGGATCAAGGTTCAGGTCGTGCTGGCCCCGAGCGCCGGGACGGCCGTCCCGCGGGCGGTGTGGGCGCTCGCGGTGCGGGGCGCGAGGGCGACTGCTCGCTAAGCCGCCTCGCCGCGCCAGCCGCGCCGCCGCGCACGATCGGCGGCGCGGCGCCTGCTCGCTCGGCGGCTTCGCCGCGCACGATCGGCGGCGCGGCGCCTGCTCGCTCGGCGGCTTCGCCGCGCACGATCGGCGGCGCGGCGCTGCTCGCTACGCCGCTCCGCCGCGCAGGCTGGCGGCGAGCTGCTCGACGGAGGTGACGTACGCGTCGGAGTGGTTGTAGGCGCGCAGCGCGCTGCGCCAGTCCTGCGGCGCGCCCGACGCGCGCAGGTAGCTCGCCATCGCGAAGATCGCGTCGGCGGGGTCGTAGGGGTCGCGGTCGCCGTCGCCGTCGCCGTCGAGGCCGAAGCGCTCCCAGGTACCGGGAAGAAACTGCGCCGGGCCGCTCGCGCCGTGCAGGTTCGCGCCGGCGACGATGCCCGTGGCCTGGCCTTGCCCGTGGCCGGACTCGATCGCGCCCACCGCGGCGAGGCGCGTCCAGTCCAGGCCGTAGCGCGCGCCCGCCCGGCGGTAGAGCGAGAGGTAGGCGGCGGGGATGCCCAGGCGTGCGGCGAGCGGATCGGCGGCCGGTCTTGCGGGCCTCGGTGCGTCGGCGGCGCTCGCGCGTGCGGCCGCGACGTAGCCTCCGCGCCGGTCGCTGTCGCCGTCGCGGGCCGGCCAGGCGAGGATCGCGAAGAGCAGCGCGGCCGAGCCGAGCGCACACGCGCCGGCAGCGGCGCGCCGCGAGCCACGCCAATATCCGCGGGCCGCCGCCTCGGGCGCGGCCTCGCCGCCGGCCACCGCCGGCGTGCCCGCGCGGTCGGCGACGGGCGAGCGCTGCGCGAGCGCCTCGGCGCGCGCGCTCGCGTCGTGCGCGGCCGCCTCGGCGCGGGCAGCAGCGCGAAGGGCATCGACGCGCGCGAACTCGGCGTCCGCCGCGGCGCGCACGGCCTCCGCGCGTTCGGCCTCGGCCGCGGCCGCCGCGCGCAGCGCTTCGTCGCGCTCGCTCGCGATGACCGCCGCGACGCCGCGCGAGGCCTCCAAGCGGGCCTGGACCGTGCGCAGCCGGCGCTCGGCCTCGCGCAGTGCGTCGTGCGGGCCCGGCAGCGCGAACGACCTGCCGGCGAGCACGAGCCCGAGCGGGGTGGCCGTGGCCGGCGCCGCGAACCCGAGCGTCAAGGTCGTCGCGCCGGCGGGCATGGGGGAGGGCAGCGCGTCGAGCCGCCGCGTGTGGCCGCGATCCTCGGCGACGAGCTGCGCGCCCGCAGCTTCGCCAGCCGAGATCCCGCCGAGCGCGAGCGTCACCCGGACCAGCGCGGTGCGCCCACTCGCCTCGACCCGCTGGCAGCGCACGACGTCGACCGTTGACGGCTCGGTGCTCGGTCCAGCGAGGGACGGTTGCGCGCGCATCGGCTCGGCGCGTTTGTACTGCAAATAGCCGCTTCTCCGGCGATCTGCAAGTTCCCGTGCAGCGTTTGCAGGACACGGAGCCCTGGCAAACCTTGACACACTCGTGGTAAGGTTGTCCGCGGATGGACGCCCTGACGATCCAAGAGGCTGCGCAAACAACGGACTGGTCGCCGCGCATGCTGCGCTACATCGAGCGCGCCGGGCTCATCGAGCCGCAGCGCTCGGACGCCGGCTACCGCCTGTACGGACCCGCCGAGCTGCAGCGCCTGCGGACGCTGCGCGAGCTCGTCACGCGGTTTGACATCGGCCTGGGCGACGTCGGCTTCGCCCAGCGCCTGCGCCGCGAGGACGACCTCGCAAGCGCGATCGACGCCTGGTTGCAAGCCGAGCCGAAGCGCCCCGAGCACGTCCCGGCCGCCGACTGGCTGCGCTGGGAGCAGGACAAGCACTCGAAGCTCTTGGCCTTGGCCGGAGCTCACGCCGAGCCCGAGCCCGCCAACGCCTGAATCTGACACCAGAGGAGACCCCCAGCACATGACGCCCGAGACCGCCACAAAGCTCGACTTCAAGGTCGCCGACCTCTCGCTTGCCGACTACGGCCGCAAGGAGATGGACATGGCCGAGCACGAGATGCCCGGCCTCATGCAGACGCGCGCCGAGTACGCGGACGCGCAGCCGCTGAAGGGCGCGCGCATCACGGGCTCGCTGCATATGACGATCCAGACGGCGGTGCTCATCGAGACGCTCACGGCGCTCGGCGCCGAGGTCCGCTGGTGCTCATGCAACATCTTCTCGACGCAGGACCACGCTGCCGCGGCGGTCGTCGTCGGCAAGGACGGCACGCCTGAGGATCCGAAGGGCACGCCGGTCTTCGCGTGGAAGGGCGAGACGCTCGCGGAGTACTGGTGGTGCACGCAGCAGGCGCTCGTGTGGCCGGACGAAGCGGGCGGCCCGAACCTCATCCTCGACGACGGCGGCGACGCGACGATGCTCGTCCACAAGGGCGTCGAGTACGAGAAGGCCGGCGCGGCGCCGGACCCCTCGACGGGTGAGTCCGAGGAGTTCGTCCACTTCCTCACGCTGCTGAACAAGTCGCTCGAGGAGGACTCGCAGCGCTGGACGAAGATCGGCGACGGCATCATCGGCGTCTCCGAGGAGACGACGACGGGCGTCGGCCGCCTCTACCAGATGGCCAAGACGGGCGAGCTGCTGTTCCCGGCGATCAACGTCAACGACTCGGTGACGAAGTCGAAGTTCGACAACCTCTACGGCTGCCGCCACTCGCTCGTCGACGGCATCTTCCGCGGGACGGACGTCATGCTCGCCGGCAAGGTCGGCGTGGTCTGCGGCTACGGCGACGTCGGCAAGGGCTCGGCCGCCTCGCTCGCGGCGCAGGGCTGCCGCGTCGTGGTCACGGAGATCGACCCGATCTGCGCGCTCCAGGCCTGCATGCAGGGCTACGACGTGAAGACCCTCGAGGACGTCGTCGCGACGGCCGACCTCTTCATCACGACGACCGGCAACAAGGACATCATCACCGCCGACCACATGTCGCGGATGAAGCACCAGGCGATCGTCGGCAACATCGGCCACTTCGACAACGAGATCGACGTGGCGGGCCTCGAGAAGACGCCCGGCATCGAGCGGATCAACATCAAGCCGCAGGTCGACAAGTGGGTCTTCCCGGACGGTCACGCGATCATCCTGCTGTCGGAGGGCCGCCTGCTGAACCTCGGCAACGCGACGGGCCACCCGTCGTTCGTGATGTCGAACTCGTTCACGAACCAGACGCTCGCGCAGATCGAGCTGTTCACGAACAACGACGAGTACGAGAAGCAGGTCTACGTGCTGAGCAAGGAGCTCGACGAGAAGGTCGCGCGCCTGCACCTCGGCGCGCTCGGCGCGAAGCTCACGACGCTCACGCCCGAGCAGGCCGCGTACATCGGCCGCCCGGTCGAGGGCCCGTACAAGCCGGACACGTACCGCTACTAAGAGAAACCCGGGCCGGGCCCGGGGCGCGAGTTACATGGCTACCGCGGCCGACCATGACGTTGCGGACCTGTCGCTGGCCGAGGCCGGGCAGGTCCGCATCGCGTGGGCGGACGGGCAGATGCCCGTGCTGCGATCCGTTCGCTCGCGCTTGCATGCGGAGCGCCCGCTGGACGGCCTGCGGGTCGCGGCGTGCCTGCACGTCACGTCGGAGACGGCGAACCTCGTCCTGACGTTGATGGCGGGTGGCGCGCTGGTCGAGCTGTGCGCGTCCAACCCGCTGACCACGCAGGACGACGTCGCGGCCGCGCTGGTCGGCCACGGCGTCGCGGTGCACGCGATCCGCGGCGAGAGCGGCGACGCCTACGGCGCGCACGTCGTCGCCGCGGCCGCGCGCGGGCCGCAGGTCACGCTCGACGACGGCGCCGACCTGCTGTCCGTCCTGCACGCCGGCGATGTCGCGTGGCGCGAGGCCCTGATCGGCGGCACGGAGGAGACGACGACCGGGCTCGTGCGGCTGCGCGCGCTCCAGGACGAGGGGAGGTTGCGCTGCCCCGTGCTGGCGGTCAACGAGGCGATGACCGAGCGCACGTTCAACGACCGCTACGGCACGGGCCAGTCGACGCTCGATGGCATCCTGCGCGCGACGAACCTCCTGCTCGCGGGTCGCACGGTCGTCGTGCTCGGCTATGGCTGGACGGGCAAGGGCGTCGCGCTGCGGGCGCGGGGAGCGGGTGCGTCGGTGATCGTCTGCGAGGTCGACCCGATGCGCGCGCTGGAGGCGCGGATGGATGGCTGCGAGGTCATGCCCGCTCTGGATGCCGCGGCGCGCGGGGATGTCTTCATCACCGTGACGGGAGGGCGCGAGGTGCTCGCGCGCGAGCACTTCGAGCGCATGAAGGACGGCGCGATGCTCGCGAACGCCGGCCACTTCGACGTCGAGATCGCCGTCGACCAGCTCGCGTCGCTGGCGATCTCGCGGCGCCAGGTGCTGCCGCTGGTCGAGTCCTTCGAGCTCGGCCCGCAGCGGCGCTTGAACCTCATCGCGCAGGGCCGGGTCGTGAACCTCGCGGCCGCCGAGGGACATCCGGCGGCGGTCATGGACATGTCGTTCGCCAACCAGGCGCTGTGCGTCGAGCACTTGGCGCTGCACGGCGCGTCGTTGGAGCCGCGCGTGCTGCCGGTGCCGGGCGAGATCGACCGCGAGGTCGCGCGCCTGAAGCTCGCGTCGCTGGGGATCGAGATCGACGCGCTGACCCCCGCCCAGCGCGACTACCTCACGAGCTGGCGCAGCTGACCTTCGTGCTCAGCGCCTGACGAGCACCGCTCGCAGCCGGTACGGATCGTCGGGGTGCTTCCACGTCGCCCGGATCCTGTGCGAGGAGAGCCGCTGGATGCGCCAGCTCGCGTCGTCCTTGCACCGCCCCCGCGTGATCACTTCGGAGTAGACCCTGCGCGATTTGTCGAAGTCCACGAAGTAGAGCGTTCCAAAACAGCCCAGGCCGGGATATTCGATCGTGACCTTCTTCTTCGTGAACCGCATGCTCACGCGGTCGGCGTCGATGAGGTCGCCGTTCTCGTCGCGCTGGTAGCCGGTGCCCATGTAGGTGCCGCTTGTGGGGAGCGTCTTCCCGGTTGGGCGCGGCGGCGGTGGGGGTGGTGGCGGCGGGGGCGGAGGCGGCGGCGGGGGCGGTGGCGGTGGCGGCGGTGGAGTGGGCTCGATGCTCTCGGCCGTCTGGCGAGCGAGCGCGCCGAGGTCCCGGGTCGTCGCCTGCCCGTATGCGAGCACCGCGAACTGGCGCGGGCCGCGCCGGAGGATCACGTCGACGTTGTAGATCATGACGCCGGTCGACGACTTGTAGCGGTAGTTCATCTGGTACGCCGGATCTCCGCCGATGGTGAGCGGCGCGGCTTGGGTCTGCCGGTAGCCGGGCTTGCCGGGATCGTTCTCGTAATCCCGGTTGAGCGCCTTGCCGTTCTCGACCGGCGAGGGCCGGTAGCGCGCAAGGGCGTCGATCAACAACGTGACATCGATCGACGGGTCCGTCTTCGTGGTCCGCCGCCGGCTGACACCGGGGGGATGGGGTTGCGGTACGTCGCGGGCACGTAGCTTCCAGGCCCTCGGGAGGTTCACGCTGTAGCCCATCAGGTGCTCGCGTGTCATCGGCAGCCCCCGCACGTCAATCGGATTGAGGGTCGGCGGGGTCTCTGTCGTCGTCGTGCGCGATGTCGCGGTGGTGCTCGAACCCGAGGCTCCGCCGCCGGGGTTCTCCCCGCCGGGGTCGTCGAGCAGCATCGCCGCCAGCGCGCCCGCGGCCGCGACGAGCGCCACGGTTGCCGCCACACCGGCCAGGATCGACACGCGGCGGCCCGAGGACTCGGGCTCGATCCAGGGTGCCGGCCGCGACGCGGTCTGCGATTCGGCGCCGCGTGCCGCCGCGATGAACTCGCGGCACGTCGCGAAGCGCTGCTCGGGGTCCGTCGAGAGCGCGCGCATGATCGCGTAGTCCACGTCGTGGGGCAGGTCTGCCAGGAGCGTCCCGGGGTGCGGCGGCTCCTCGTGCAGGTGCGCATGCAGGACGTCGACGGCGTTGGCCCGGCGAAACGGCGACGTGCCCACGAGGCACTCGTACAGGACGCATGCGAGCGCGTACTGGTCGGCCCGCCCATCCACGGTGATCTGCCTGATCTGCTCTGGCGAGACGTACTCGGGCGTGCCGACGAAGTGCCCGGTCGCGGTGAGGCGGACGTCGCGCGACTGGCTTGTCGTGATGCCGAAGTCGATGAGGTAGGCGTGATCGGCTTCGCCGTGCGCCTCGGCCACGAGCAGCACGTTGCCGGGCGTCACGTCGCGGTGGACCAGGCCCTGGCTGTGCGAGTAGTCCAGCGCGGCCGCGATCTGCCCCGCGATCGTCAGCGCCCGCTCGACGCCGAGCGTCCGGCTGCGCGCGAGGTGGTGGCGGAGATCCACGCCGTCGACCAGGCGCGAGGCGATGTAGAGCTTGCCGTCCGCCTCGCCCGTGTCGAACACGGGCAGGATGTGCGGGTGGTCGAGCGTCACGGCCGCGTGCGACTCGTGGATGAACCGCGCGCGGAAGTCGCGATCCTCGGCGAACTCGCCGAGCAGGAGCTTCAGCGCGACGCGCCGCTCGAGACGCTCGTCGTAGGCGGCGTAGACGACGCCCATCCCGCCGCGCGCGATCTCGCGCTCGAGCCGGTAGCGGCCGACCCGGCGCGCGCGGCTGACGAGCTCGACCATCAGCGTCTCGCCGCACTCGCGGCACCGGCGCTGATCGCGTGATGCCGAGGCGCCGCACCCCGGGCACTGGACGGAGCCGGTCAGGGCGCCGGCTCCCCGGCAGGCACCGCGCGACGCCGCCGTCGGGCATCGCGTGACGATGCAGTTGGCCTTCCCATCAGCTCTCCCTCGTCGTCCCGGCGACTGAGCGCCACCCTACCCCAGCTCAACCGGGCCGGGTCGGATCTGACGACCGCACGCCGCCGTCCCCGCGGGCTGCCGCGCGAGCGGCGCGGGTAGGGTCAGCGCCGTGACCGACGACCAGCTCGACGCCAGCCTGCAGAAGATGCGCGAGGACGACGTCTCCGAGGTCGGCGTCGCGACGTTCGAGCACTACTTCCGGCGCCTGCGAGAGGGCGAGGCGGGCGAGCTCGCCGAGTCCGAGATCGAGCCGGTCGACGAGCTGCCGGACGCCGACGAGCTGCCCGCCGACGAGGAGGGCGGGCACGCCGCGCTCGAGCGCACGGTGGTCATCAAGCTCAACGGCGGGCTCGGGACGAGCATGGGGATGACCGGGCCGAAGTCGCTGCTCGAGGTCAAGGACGGGCTGACGTTCCTCGACATCGTCGTGCGCCAGATCCTGCACCTGCGCGAGCGCACCGGCGCGCGGCTGCCGCTCGTCTTGATGAACAGCTTCGCGACCCGCGACCCGTCGCTCGAAGCGCTCGGCGCGTACCCCGAGCTGGCCGTCGACGGCGTGCCGGCCGACTTCGTCCAGAGCAAGGTGCCGAAGCTGCGCGCCGACGATCTCGCGCCGGTGCACTGGCCCGACGACCCCCGACTCGAGTGGGCGCCGCCGGGCCACGGCGACCTGTACCCCTCGCTGCTGAGCGCCGGACTGCTCGACGCGCTGATCGGCGCGGGCTATGCGTACGCGTTCGTCGCGAACGTCGACAACCTCGGCGCGGTCATGGACGAGCGGATCCTCGCCTGGTTCGCGCGCGAGGAGATCCCGTTTCTCATGGAGGTCGCCGATCGCACGCCGGCCGATCGCAAGGGCGGCCACGTCGCGCAACGCGCGGAAGGCGGGCTCGTCCTGCGCGAGGTCGCGCAGACCCCGGACGCGGACCTCGACGCCTTCCAGGACATCGAGCGCCACCGCTTCTTCAACACGAACACGCTGTGGGTCGACCTGCGCGCGCTGCAGGCGGTGCTCGCCGAGCGCGACGGGGTGCTCGGCCTGCCGATGATCGTCAACCGCAAGACCGTCGACCCCGGCGACGCGGACTCGCCGCCGGTGCTCCAGCTCGAGACCGCGATGGGCGCGGCGATCGACGTCTTCGAGGGTGCGCGCGCGGTCCGCGTCGGCCGCGAGCGCTTCGCGCCGGTGAAGACGACCAACGACCTGCTGGCGCTGCGCTCGGACGCGTTCGAGCTGCGCGACGACGGCCGGATCGTCCTCGCACAGGGGCGCTCGGGCGCGCCGCTCGTCGACCTCGACACGCGCTGGTTTCAGCTCGTGCGCGACTTCGACGCGCGCTTTCCCGCCGGTGCGCCGTCGCTCGTCGAGTGCGAGTCGCTGACCGTCCGTGGCGACGTGGCGTTCGGCGCCGGCGTCGTCGTGCGCGGCGACGTCACGATCGAGCACGACGGCGACGATCAGCTGCGGATCGAGGACGGGGCGGCGCTCGAAGGCTGATCTGCGGCGCGCGGCGCCCGTAGTACCGGGGGTGCAGCACAACCCCCACCCAACGCCCCGGGTGAGCCGATCGTGCATCCTGGCAGGCGTGTCTCGCCGCCCGATCCGCCTGCTCTTCGTCGCCGCGCTTGTCGCCGGGTGCGCCGCGCTCTCCGCGTGCGGCGGCGGCGGCGACGCGGGCGGCACGGCCGGCGACACGGCGACGACGAGCGCCGCCGACAAGCAGGCGTACAGCAAGCGCCTCGCGGCCGCGCCCGCCGCGCTGAAGGCCAACGCCGCCGATGCCGACACGCTCGCCGGCGAGGGCACGGACGGGCTCGAGGCCCGGCTCGCGAAGCTCAAGGGCCATCCGGTCGTCGTGAACCAGTGGGCGTCGTGGTGCGCGCCTTGCCGCGCCGAGTTCCCGTTCTTCGCCGACGCGGTCGTCGAGCATGCGAGCGAGGTGGCGTTCCTCGGGATCGACTTCAGCGACGACCGCGACTCCGCCAACGCGTTTTTGCGCGAGAACCCGCCGGGCTTCGCGAGCATCTACGACCCCAAGGGCGACGCCACGCGCTCGCTCGGGGGCGGGCGGGTCGCGCCGACGACGTTCTTCATCGGCTCCGACGGCGAGCGCCGCTACACGAAGCTCGGCGGCTACCCCGACGCGGCGGCGCTCGAGGCGGACATCCGCCGCTACGCGCGATGACGGATCCCGCGTCGGGCGTGGGGATCCTGGCCGCGCTCGCGGCCGGCTTCGTCTCGTTCCTCAGCCCCTGCGTGCTGCCGCTCGTGCCGGGCTATCTGTCGGCGGTGACGGGCGTCATGCCGAAGGACCTCGAGCGCGCTTCGCTGCGCAACGTCCTCGGCCCGAGCCTGCTGTTCTGCGCGAGCTTCTCGGCGATCTTCATCGTCCTCGGGCTCGGCGCCACCGCGCTCGGCTCGTCGCTCAACGAGCATCGCCAGACGCTCGAGCTCGTCGCGGGCTGGACGATCATCGTGCTCGGTCTGTTCTTCCTCGCGACGCCGTTCATCGACCGCCTCAACCGCGAGTGGCGGGTCGACGCGCTGTTGGAGCGCGCGGGGCGTGGCGGGCCGGTGGTCGCGGGCGCGGCGTTCGCGATCGCCTGGACGCCGTGTGTCGGCCCGACGCTCGGCGCGATCCTCAGCGCGGCCGCGCTGTCCGAGTCGACGGCGCACGGCGCGTACCTGCTCGCGTGGTACTCGGCGGGCCTCGCCATCCCGTTCCTGCTCACCGCCGTCGCGTTCAACCGCATGACGACCGTGTTCGGCTTCGTCAAGCGCCACTACGCGGTGATCGTCGCGGCGGGCGGGGCGATCCTCGTCGTCATGGGTGTGTTGATCGTCACCGGCGAGCTGACGCAGCTCAACATCGAGGCGCAGAAGATCCTCGACAACGTCGGCCTGGACTTCCTCACCGGCATCTGACCCGGCTGTTGACGGCGGCGCTTCCCGGGTCCATCATCCGTCTCCCGTCGACGCAGCAGTCGATTCGACGATCGGAGGTCTCGTATGGATCACGCCGAGCAGGGCACCGAGGCCGAGCCACCGGACAGCCTGTAGCCGGGCACCGGGTCCATCGCCTCGCGGTGGACCCGGCCGGCGCGGCAGTCAGCCGTCTTCGTAGCGCTCCTCGCGCTCGTTCTGGCGGTCGGACTCCGCGAGCATGCGGACGAAGAGATACGCGAGCGCGATGCCCATGACGATCGACTGCTCCGTCGCCATGATGAGGCCGCCGACCTGCTGATCGGCGTCCGCGGACAGGCCCCAGTAGCCCGGCTGACCCTCGTAGAAGTCGTAGATCGCCTCGGGGGCGAAGGCGAGGCCGACGCCGAGCAGGCCGACGAGCAGCTTCGTGGAGATCATGTAGACGACCGGCCCCATCCCGCCGAGGCGCTTGCGCGAGCGGATCGGCGACAGCAGGTGCCACCAGTACAGGCCGCCGGCGATGCTGAACGTGATGTGCTCGAGGGCGTGCACGGCGGAGTGCTCGAGCGCGGCGTCGTACAGCGCCGGGACGTGCCAGATCCACATCACGACGACGTACAGCCCGATCGCGAAGACCGGGTGCGCCAGCGGCCCGACGGCCTGCTCGAGGCGCATGAGCTTGCGCGTCGCGGGTCGCAGGATGACCTTCGTCAGCCCGAGCAGGACGAGGATCGGCGCGAGATCGAGCAGCAGCAGGTGCTGGATCATGTGCATGAAGAAGAGCTGCTCGGCGAGCCGGTCGACGGGCGAGATCAGCGCGACGAGGATCAGCGCCATCCCCGCGAGGAAGCTCAGGAGGCGTGCGGGCGACGCGCGCACCTCGCGCCAGCGGCGCACGTAGACGAACGTGAGCACGAGGACGACCGCGATCGCGCCGGGGACGAAGCTCCACGAGGCGTCGGGGGAGGCGGCGAGGAGGATGCGCGCGATTGTGCCACCCGGCCGGGCTCGGTAGGGGGTGTGGTTCAAAACGGGCCTCTACGTCACGTTTTGAACCACACCCCTCCCGCGGCGCGACGCCTCGCGCCGCGCCGCGCCGCGGGAGGCGCGCGCCGCGCGACGCCTCGCGCCGCGTCACGCCGCGGGAGGCGCGCGCCGCGCGACGCCTTGCGCCGCGTCACGCCGCGGGAGGCGCGCGCCGCGCGACGCCTTGCGCGATTGCTGCGCGATCTTGCGCGCGAATCGTTGCGATCCGCGTGCCCGCTGTTGCACATTCCGCGCCACGATCCCGGGCGATGCTCGCCGCTGAGCTCGTCGCCCTCGTCGTCCCGCCGCGGTGCGCCGCCTGCCGCGCGCCGGGTCGCCGCGCGGCGGACGTCCTCTGCGCCGCGTGCCGCCGCGCGCTGCCGTGGCTCGCGTACGCGGAGTGCTGCCCGCGCTGCGCGCTGCCGCTGCCGCACCGCGCCGGTGGGGAGGGATTCGGTGGGGAGGGGTTCGGTGGGGAGGGGTTCGGTGGGGAGGGGTTCGGTGGGGAGGGGTTCGGCGGGGAGGGGTTCGGTGGGGAGGGGTTCTGGCGACGGGGCTGCCCCGCCCGCCGCGCCCCGTTCGACGCCGCTTGGAGCGCCGTCGCCTACGAGGGCGTCGCTCGCGACGCGATGCACGCGCTGAAGTTCTCCGCCGCGCGCCCGCTCGCAGACGTCATGGCGGCGCAGATCGCCGCGAACGCGCCAGCGGCGCTGCTGCCGCGCGGCGTGGCGGCGCCGCGCGGCGGCTGGCCGAGCGACCCGGCGGTGCCGCGCGGCCGCTGGGCGAGCGGCGTGGCGGTGGCGGGCGGCCGCTGGGCGCGCGCCTTCGTCGAGCCGCCGCCCGCGGAGGTCGCGCTCGTCGCGGTGCCCGCGCACCCCGGCCGGCGCCGCACACGCGGCTTCGATCCCGCCGAGCTGCTCGCGCGCGCGCTCGCGCGCAGGACCGGGCTGCCGCTCGCCCGCGCCCTGCGCCGTACCGCCAAGGCGCAGCGCCAGCTCGGCGCCTCGCGCGACGAGCGGCGCGCCGCCGACCGGCTCGGCTTCGAAGCCCGCGGCCCCGCGCCTCGCACGGCGATCCTCGTCGACGACGTCCACACCACGGGCGCGACGCTGAGCGCGTGCGCGCGGGCGCTCAAGGCCGCCGGCGCGCACCAGGTCGTGGCGCTCACGTGGGCGCGCACGTTGTGACCGAGCGGACAACGCGCCCTAGACAATGGGCCTATTGAGAACGTCCAGTCACGGGCGTACCATCGATACCTCGCACGTCCGTTCGACCAGAGAGGACTTCGACATGCAGATCGAGGTCAAGGGCCGCAACGTCCCAGTCAACGACGAGCTGCGCGAGCTCGTGGAGCGCAAGTTCCGCAAGGTCGCCGCCCAAGTGTCAGACCTTGCCCGCATGGAGGTCGAGTTGCGCGAGGAGCGCAACCCCGCCATCGCCGACTCGCAGGTCGCAGCGGTGACGCTCTATCTCAAGGGCGCCACGCTGCACGCGGAGGGCGCATCGCGCGAGCTGCACCACTCGATCAAGCTCTGCTCGCTCGAGCTCGCGCGCCAGGTCAAGCGCCACCGCGACAAGAAGCGCCGCCGCCGCGAGGCCCGTAGCCCGGACACTCAGCCGGCGGTCTAATCGTCAACCACCAACGCGGCGGCCGCCGGCCGTCGCGTTGGTACCCTCAGCAGCATGGCGATCCTTGACCGTGCCCTGCGCTTGGGTGAAGCGAAGCAGTTCAAGCAATTCGAGAAGCGCGTCGCTCGCATCAACGATTACGAGCCGGAGCTCGAGCTCGAATCGGACGACGAGCTGCGCGAGCGGATGGACAGCCTGCGCGAGCAGGCGCGTAACGGCGCGAAGCTCGACGACCTCCTGCCGGAGACCTTCGCGATCGTCCGCGAGACGGGCAAGCGCCACATGGGGATGCGCCACTTCGACGTGCAGCTCATCGGCGGCATGGTCCTGCACTCCGGCGCGATCGCCGAGATGCGCACGGGCGAGGGCAAGACCCTCACCGCGACGCTCCCGGTCGTCCTGAACTCCCTGCCCGGCACCGGCGTGCACCTCGTCACGGTCAACGACTACCTCGCTCGCCGCGACGCCGAGTGGATGTCGCCGATCTACGACGCGCTCGGCGTCAAGGTCGGGATCCTCCAGAACATGCAGGGCTACGAGGAGAAGAACATCGCCTACGCGGCCGACGTCACGTACGGCACGAACTCCGAGTTCGGCTTCGACTACCTGCGCGACAACATGGCCACGGCGCTCGAGGAGAAGGTCCAGCGCGGCCATCCGTACGCGATCGTCGACGAGGTCGACAACATCCTCATCGACGAGGCCCGCACGCCGCTGATCATCTCCGGTCAGCCCGAGGCCGCCGCCGACATGTACGCGAGCTTCGCCAAGCTCGCCAAGCGGATGGTCTCCGGCGAGAAGCCCGAGGGCATGGACCCGCGGATGAAGAAGGACTTCGAGGCGGACTACGACTACGAGTTCGAGGAGAAGCACAAGACCGTCTCGGTCACCGAGAAGGGCGTCGCCAAGGCCGAGAAGTTCCTCGGCATCCAGCACCTCTACCGCGCCGAGAACGGGCCGCTCGTCAACCACCTGCAGCAGGCGCTGAAGGCCGAGTCGCTCTACAAGCGCGACGTCGACTACGCCGTCATCGACGACGAGGTGAAGATCATCGACGAGTTCACCGGCCGCATCCTCGAGGGCCGCCGCTGGTCGGAGGGGCTGCACCAGGCCGTCGAGGCGAAGGAGGGCGTGTTCGTCCAGGAGGAGAGCCAGACGCTCGCCACGATCACGCTGCAGAACTACTTCCGCCTGTACAAGAAGCTTGCGGGCATGACCGGCACCGCCCTCACCGAGGCGACCGAGTTCATGAAGATCTACAAGCTGTCGGTCGTCGAGATCCCGACGAACCGCAACATGATCCGCAAGGACCAGAACGATCAGGTCTACAAGACCAAGGTCGGCAAGTGGGACGCCGTCAGCCGCGAGATCATCGAGCGCCACGCGAACCTCCAGCCGGTGCTCGTCGGCACGGTCTCCGTCGAGGTCTCCGAGGTGCTCTCGAGCGAGCTCGACAAGCACGGCATCAAGCACACGGTGCTCAACGCCAAGCCCGAGTACGCCGAGCGCGAGGGCGAGATCGTCGCCGAGGCGGGCCAGCCCGGCGCCGTGACGATCGCGACGAACATGGCCGGCCGCGGCGTCGACATCAAGCTCGGCGGCAACCCCGAGCACCTCACGCAGGTCGAGCTGCGCAAGCTCGGCCTCCAGCCCGGCGACCCGGACTACGACGAGCGCTTCAAGGACGTCCTGCCGTCGATCGAGCGGCGCGTCGAGGAGGACAAGGAGAAGGTCCTCGCGGCGGGCGGCCTGTACATCGTGGGCACCGAGCGCCACGAGTCGCGCCGCATCGACAACCAGCTTCGCGGCCGCTCCGGCCGCCAGGGCGACCCCGGCGAGTCGCGCTTCTTCCTCTCCGCCGAGGACGACCTCGTCCGCCTCTTCGCCGGCGACCGGATCTACAAGATCCTCGACCGCCTCGGCACGGTCGACAAGGAGGGCCGCGAGGAGCCGATCGAGGCCGGGATGCTCTCCAAGCAGATCGAGAAGGCCCAGAAGAAGGTCGAGGAGCAGAACTTCCTGCAGCGCAAGCGGGTGCTCGAGTACGACGACGTCATGAACGAGCAGCGCCGGATCGTCTACCGCTACCGCAACGAGATCCTCGAGGGCAAGGACATGGGCGTCGTAGCGCGCGAGGAGATCGGCAACGTCATCGCGCGGACCGTCGCCGAGTTCACGCCGTCGGACTTCATCGAGGACTGGGACCTGCCCGGCATGCTGCTGGCGCTCGAGGACATGTTCCCCGTCGAGCTCGAGGCGGAGGACCTCGCCACCGAGCACACCGATCGCGAGGAGCTCGTGCACAAGCTGCACGCCGACGCGATCAAGCTCTACAACGCCCGCGAGGAGGAGCTCGGCGAGGAGCTCATGCGCGCGGTCGAGCGCTTCGTCCTGCTGCAGTTCATCGACCAGCGCTGGCGCGAGCACCTCTACGACATGGACTACCTGCGCGAGGGCATCCACCTCCGCGGGTTCGCCCAGATCGAGCCGATCGTCGCGTACAAGAACGAGGCGTTCACGCTGTTCGAGGATCTCATGGCCTCGATCTGGCAGGACTTCACGCGCATGATCTTCAACCTCGAGGTCGAGGCGCTCGAGGAAGAGGAGGAGCCCGAGCAGCGCTACGAGCCAAGCGGCACGTCGACGCGCCCCGGCCGCGTCTCCTACTCGGGCGGCGGCAACGCCGAGCCGAGCGCGCTCGCGCTCGCCGCGGCCGGCGGTGCGGAGGCCTACGAAGTCGCGGAGGAGCTCGAGGCTCCGCCGCCGGTGCAGCAGCGCGTCCTGAGCGACGAGCAGACGCTCGGCCGCAACGACCCCTGCTGGTGCGGCTCGGGCAAGAAGTTCAAGAAGTGCCACGGCGCCTAGCCTTGAGCCGCTGAACCTCCGCGCGGGCTGACATTTGTCCACGCGCTCGCGCGCGAGGACGATCATGTGAACGTGCTTTGTGTAACTCGGCACGCGCTCGCCGGTGCCGTTGCCATCTACTTGGTCGCCATCGGCTGCGAAGGCGCGGCGGCCGCCGCTCCGCTCTGCGATCCACCCGGCCGCGAGCGCTCGGCGAACGTCGTCTCGGCCGTACGCGCGGACGGGACGTCCGAGACCACCGAGTTCGTGGCCGGCGGCGAGTACCGCGTGACGCGCTGCGGTCGCGGCGGCAAGCACGTCGTCAGCCAGACCGTGTCGCCGATCCTCGACCCCGACGGCGGCAGCGCGCTCGTGCCGACCGGGAGCACGCGCGACGGCGTGACCGTGGCGATGCTCTACGGCGACCCCGCGGACCCGGCCTGGGCGGCGGAGTTCCGCGCTGCGCGCCCCGAGATCGCCCGCCAGACCATCGCACCAACGGTGCCGGCGCCCGCGCCGCCGGCGGCGCTCGACCTGGCGCCGCAGCCCACCGAGCCCGAGCAAGCGCTGCGCGCGAACCCTCTCGGCACCGGCCAGGTCGCCAGGGCGGCCGTCGCGGGTGACGCCTGCACGAACTCCCAGTTCGACCTGTGGGAGACCGCGTGGGGGACCCGCACCTACGACTACTACGTCAATCGCAGCCGCTTCAGCTACAACGACACCTCGGTCGCCTCGATCGTCACGGGCCATCGCAACTGGGACACGACCCGCAACAGCTGCGGCCTCAACGACATCACGGACCTCACCTCAGATCACCTCGGCTCGACCGCCGAGACGATCCACACGTACCCGGACGGCCTGTCGGTGACCGACAAGGGCAGCCTCGCAAGCGTCTGCCCCGGCGCGCTCGCCTGCACGTGGCTGTTCTCCAACGCGGCCGGGCGCACCACCGAGACCGACCAGCGCTACAACGAGAACATCACGTTCACGAACGTCGGTGCGCCGGGCGCCTACGACTACACCTCGATCTCCGCGCACGAGACCGGCCACAGCATCGGCCTCGATCACGCGAACTCCAGCAACGCGCTGACGATGTACTTCCAGATCGCCACGGGCACCACGCACGCCCGTTCGCTCGCCAAGGGCGACGTGCTCGGGATGCGCTCACGCTATCCGTAAGTGATACCGGGCACATCGCTGTATCTCGGGCGCGGCTGCGCGCTCCTATCAGCATGCGCACCCTTCGCCTCCTTGCCGTACCTGCCGCCCTCGCCGCATTCGGCGGCGCCGCGCCAGCCGCCGCCGAAGCTCCGCAGCCAGGTCGCTGCGAGCCGCCCACCGCGCTGCGCACGACGGACATCGAGCGCGAGCGGCGCGCCGACGGCCGGTCGGAGATCACCGAGTACCTCGCGCGGGGCGAGTACCGGGTGACGCGCTGCGACTCAGACGGCGAGCTGCTCGTGAGCCAGACCGTGTCGCCGATCCGCGCTCCGGACGGCGACGTCGCGCTCGTGCCGACGGAGATCGAGCGGCCCGGCGTCACCGTATCCGTCCTCTACGGCGATCCCGACGACCCGGTCTGGGCCGCGGACTTCCGCGCGAAGGAGGCACCGCTGCGCGCGGCCACGATCGCGCCGACCGAGCCGCTCGAGGCGCCGCCGTCGGCGCTCATCACGGAGACGGACGCCGCCTCCCCCGGCAGCTCGTCCGCGCGCCCGCTCGGCGAGCTGTTCGCGCGGGCCGCAGCCTCGAACGACACCTGCACGAACCCGCAGTTCCGGACCTTCGGCGGCACGTTTCAGACCCGCAAGTACAACTACTACATCAACCGCGAGCGCTTCAACTACAACGCGACGACGACCGGCGAGATCGTCCGCGGTCACACCAATTGGGACAAGACCCACAACAGCTGCGGCCTCAACGACATCACGAACCTCAAGTCGAACTACCTCGGCGGGACCTCGGCGACGGTCCACCCCGACGATCCCGACGGCAGGTCGGTCACCGACAAGGGCCCGATGACGGGCATCGCCGGCTGCACGATCGCGATCGCCTGCACCTTCAACTTCCCGGGTGACGGGAACACGGTCGCCGAGACGGATCAGCGCCTCAACTCGAAGTACCCGTTCTCGAACAAGGGCGTCGCCGGCAAGTACGACGTGCAGTCGGTCGCGACGCACGAGTCGGGCCACAGCATCGGCTTGGACCATGCGGACTCGAGCGAGATGCTGACGATGTACTTCCAGTCGCTGACCGGGACCAAGCGCCCGCGCTCGCTCGCCAAGGGCGACGTGCGGGGGTTGCGCTCGCGCTACCCGTAGGCGCCGCGACGGACCTCCAAACTGGCGAAGCCCCGGCGCCGATTCTTCGCCGCCCGTCCATATCGACGGCCTGAGCGCGCGGCTTAGCGTACGCCCCGACACACGCCCGAAATGCGGGCGGTGCGACTACACGTGGAGGGGTTCATGATTCGTCCCATTCTTGGGGGGACCGGGCGCCGCTGGGTCGCCGTGGCGGGAGTTGCGCTGGCGTTTGGCATCGCGGGCTGCGGTGACAGCGAGGACACGCCTGCGGCATCGACCTCCGGCGGTACTCCCAGCGGCGACACGATCCCTGTCGGGATCCTGCACTCGCTCAGCGGGACGATGGCGATCTCCGAGGTCTCCGTCCGCGACGCCGAGCTGCTCGCGATCGAGGAGATCAACGCCGCCGGCGGCGTGCTCGGCAAGAAGCTCAAGCCCGTCGTCGAGGACGGCGCGTCGGACTGGCCGACCTTCGCCGAGAAGGCGCAGAAGCTCATCTCCACGAACAAGGTCGCCGCGACGTTCGGCGGCTGGACCTCCGCGAGCCGCAAGGCGATGCTGCCCGTCTTCGAGCGCAACAAGGCGCTGCTCTACTACCCCGTCCAGTACGAGGGCCTCGAGGCGTCGCCGTACATCTTCTACACGGGCGCCACGACCAACCAGCAGATCGTCCCGGGCCTCGAGTTCCTCAAGGACAAGCTGAAGGTGAAGAAGCTCTTCCTCGTCGGCTCGGACTACGTCTTCCCGCGCACGGCCAACAAGGAGATCAAGGCCTGGGCGAAGGCCAACGGCATGGACATCGTCGGCGAGGAGTACGCGCCGCTCGGCAACACCGAGTACTCGACGACGATCAACAAGATCAAGAGCGCCAAGCCCGACGCGGTCTTCCAGACGATCAACGGCGACTCGAACGTCGCCTTCTGGAAGCAGTTCACCGACGCCGGCCTGGACGCCAAGAAGCTGCCCGTGATCTCCGTCTCCACCGCCGAGGACGAGGTCCGCGGCGTGGGCATCAAGAACATCGTCGGCCAGTACGTGGCGTGGAACTACTACCAGACCACCGAGGGCGCGGCGAACGACAAGTTCGTCAAGGCGTACAAGGCGAAGTACGGCGCCGACCGCGTGACGGACGACCCGATCGAGGCCGGGTACGTCGGCGTCTACCTGTGGGCGATGGCGGCCGAGAAGGCCGGGTCCACGGACGTCGAGAAGGTCAAGGCCGCTTCCAAGGGCCTCGTCTTCGAGGCGCCGGAGGGCAAGGTCACGGTCGACGGCTCCAACCAGCACATCTACAAGACGGCTCGCATCGGCAAGCTGCGGCCGGACGGCCTGATCGACGCGGTCTCGGAGAGCGCGGAGCCGATCAAGCCGGACCCGTGTCTGACGACCTACGACTGGGCCGAGGGCCTGGCGCCCGCGAGCGCCTGCGGCTGAGCGGCAACGAGCGCCGAGCAGCGGGACGACCCGATGGAAGTCATCCTCAATCAGGTCTTCGTCGGCCTGAGCATCGCGTCGATCCTGCTGCTCATCGCGCTCGGCCTGACGTTCACGTTCGGCCAGATGAACGTGATCAACATGGCGCACGGCGAGTTCATCATGGCCGGCGCCTACACCACCTACGTGCTGCAGACGGCGCTCGGGACCGGGGCGATCACGCTCGCCTTCGGTCTCGCGCTGCCGGCTGCGTTCGTGGTCGCCGGGACCATGGGGCTGATCCTCGAGTTCCTCGTCATCCGGCGGCTGTACGGCAGGCCGCTCGACACGCTGCTCGTGACGTGGGGCGTGGGGCTCATGCTCCAGCAGCTCGCGCGTGACCTGTTCGGCGCTCAGAACGTCAACGTCGACGCGCCGAGCTTCCTCGACGGCGGCCTCACCGTCGCCGGCGTGGGGATGTCCTACCCGCGCCTGTTCATCATCTCCGTCGTCCTCGTCGTGGTCGTCGCGATCGCGCTGTACATGCAGCGCACGGGGGCGGGCCGGCGGATGCGCGCCGTCATGCAGAACCGCCCGCTGGCGTCCGTCAGCGGCGTGCGCACGACGCGCGTCGACCGCACGACGTTCTTCATCGGGTCCGGCTTGGCGGGCCTGGCCGGGGTCGGGATCACGCTGCTCGGGCCGGTCGGCCCGACGCTCGGCCTCGCGTACATCATCGACGCGTTCCTCGTCGTCATCGTCGGCGGGCTCGGGCAGCTGCGCGGAGCGATCTTCGCGGCGCTCGCGCTCGGGATGGCGAACTCGTTCATCGAGTACAACACGACCGCGAGCATCGCCAAGGCCGGCGTGTTCCTGCTGATCGTCCTGTTCTTGCAATGGCGGCCGCAGGGCATGATCGTCCAGCAGCGCCGGGGGCTTCAGACATGAACGCCGCGGCGAGGTTCCTGCCGGACCGGATCAAGCCGTCGGGCTTTCTCGTGCGCTTCGCGCTCATGGCGGCCGCGCTGCTGCTGCTCGCGCCGGCCGTGCTGTCGGACTTCCGCCTGTCGCTGCTGGCGAAGTTCCTGTGCTTCGCGATCATCGCGATCGGCATCGGCCTCGCCTGGGGTCAGGGCGGGATGCTCGTGCTCGGCCAGGGCCTGTTCTTCGGGCTCGGCGGCTACTGCATGGGCATGCACATGAAGATCGTCGACGCGGGCCCCGGCAACCTGCCCGACATCCTCAGCTACAGCGGCAAGTACGAGACGCTGCCGGCCCTGTGGAAGCCGTTCTCGTCGGCGTGGTTCGCGGTCCCGATGGCGATCCTCTTGCCGATGGCGATCGCCGCGCTGCTCGGCGCGGCGATCTTCCGCCAGCGCATCCGCGGCGCGTACTTCGCGATCCTCTCGCAGGCGCTGGCGGGCGCGTTCGTGATCGTCATCGTCGGCAACCTCTCGCTCACCGGCGGCACCAACGGCCTGACGAACTTCCAGAGCTTCTTCGGCCTGAACGTGACGAGCCCGGCCGACCAGAAGATCGTCTACTTCATTGTGGCGATCACGCTGCTGCTCGTGTTCCTCGGGACGCGCTCGCTCGTGCTCTCGCGCTACGGGCGCCTCTTGATCGCCTCGCGCGACGACGAGGACCGCGTGCGCTTCCTCGGCTACGACCCGGCGCGCGTGAAGCTCGTCGCGTACGTGCTCGCGGCCGGGATGGCGGGCCTGGCGGGCGCGCTGTTCGTCCCGGTCGTCGGGATCATCTCGCCGGCGCTGCTCGGGATCGTGCCGTCGATCGAGATGGTCATCTGGGTCGCGCTGGGCGGCCGCACCGCGCTGGCGTGGGCCGCGGCGGGGGCCGTGATCGTCAACTGGGCGAAGTCGAGCATCTCCGAGCAGTTCCCCTCGACGTGGCTGTACCTCCAGGGGCTGCTGTTCGTCGTCGTGATCCTGTTCTTGCCGAAGGGGATCGCCGGCGCGATCGAGCACCTCAAGCGGCTGGCCCCGCGCGTGCCGCTGCCCGGCGGGCGCAGGTTGCGTGCGCCGGCGGCCGCGCCGGTGCAGGCATCGACCGCGAAGGCGGGCGCGCCGCCATCCGTGCCGCGAGAGATCGCATGAGCGGCGTGCTGCTGGAGATCCGCGACTTGGTCGTCGCGTTCGAGGCCTTCCACGCGATCGACGGGCTCGACCTCACGCTGAACGAGCACGAGGTGCGGTTCGTCATCGGGCCCAACGGCGCCGGCAAGACGACGCTCATCGACTCGATCACGAACCTCGTGCGGCCGACGAGCGGGTCGATCAAGTTCGCCGGCGAGGAGCTCGTCGGCCAGAAGGAGTTCGCGATCGTGCGCGCCGGGATCGGGCGCACGTTCCAGAAGCCGTCGGTCTTCGACGAGCTCACGGTGCTCGAGAACGTCGACCTCGCGGCGTCGTTCCGGATGCCGTTTCGGTCGCTGGTGCGCCGGCGCAAGGCGATGTCCGACGCGGTGTCCGAGGCGCTCGCTTCGGTCAACCTCACCGACCATGCCGAGAACGCGGCGGGGTCGCTGTCGCACGGCCAGAAGCAGTGGCTGGAGGTCGCGATGGTGCTCGTCCAGAAGCCGCGGCTGCTGCTACTCGACGAGCCGGTCGCCGGCATGACCCAGAACGAGCGCCTGCACACCGGCGAGCTCATCACGCAGATCGCGGCCGAGGGCACGACGGTGCTCGTCATCGAGCACGACATGGACTTCGTGCGCCGCTTCGCGCACAAGGTGACCGTCATGCACGAGGGCAAGATCCTGACCGAGGGCACGGTGGCCGAGGTGCAGATGGACGAGACGGTGCGCGAGGTCTACCTCGGGCGCCCGCGCGACGCCCGCGGCGCCGCCGAGGTGCCGGCATGAAGGTGCCCGACCCCGACGCGCCCCTGACCGCCAAGGATGCCGGGCGCGCACGTCGACCCGCCGCCGATCCTCAGCATCTCGGGTCTCGAGGTCGCCTACGGCCCGACGCAGGTGATCTTCGGCGTGTCGCTCGACGTGCCCGACGGCGGGCTGTGCTGCCTCATGGGCCGCAACGGCGTCGGCAAGAGCACGCTGCTGCAGACGATCGTCGGGCTGCAGCCGGCGCGCGCGGGCACGATCAAGCTCGGCTGGAAGGAGATCACGAAGGCCAAGCCGTACGACCGCACGAAGGCCGGGATCGCCTATGTGCCCCAAGGCCGCGAGGCGTTCCCGTACCTCACGGTGTTCGAGAACCTGCGCGTGGTCGCCGAGGCGGCGCCGAAGAGCGACGTCGACGTCATCGAGCGGTCGCTGGAGCGTTTCCCGCGGCTGCGCAAGATCCTCGACCGGCCCGCGGGCTTTCTGAGCGGCGGCGAGGCGCAGCAGCTCGCGATCGCCCGCGCGCTGGTCACGCAGCCGAAGATCCTGCTGCTCGACGAGCCGACGGAGGGCATCCAGCCGTCGATCATCCTCGAGATCGAAGACGCGATCGCCGACCTGAAGCTGGGCGGCATGTCGATCCTGCTCGTGGAGCAGTACGTCGACTTCGCGATGCGCCTCGCGGACACCTACGCGGTGATGGACGTGGGGCGGATCGTCGCGTCGGGGCCGACCGACACGTTCGAGCGCGACAAGATGCAGCAGCTCATGTCGGTCTGATCCGGTCAGCCCTTGCCATCTGCGCCGGTGCCGTCATCCTTCGGCGGGATGCACTTGGTCGTCGACAACAGCACCGGCGGAGATCAGCAGCTGGCGACGAGCATGGCCGACCGGCTGCGCGCTCGCGGGTATGCGGTCGAGGTGCGCGATCCCTCGCCGTCGTCGATGTTCGACACGTCGGTGAACCTCGTCTCGGCGGGGATCGTGCTGCGTGCCGACGAGCGCCCGCATCGCGCGGAGCTCAGCGAGATCAGCGAGGCCGTGCGCGCCGCGCTGACGAGCCATCCGAGCTTGCGGCGGCGCACGCGCGCGGTGCCGCTGACGCACGGCGAGGGCGGGCGCGTGCTCACCTGGATCGACGTCTTCGACTGACCGGGCGCGGCCGCCGCGAAGAGGATCCTTCGCGCCCGGCGCGGCCGCCCGCGAGGAGGATCCTTCGCGCGATCGGGGGCTGTCCGGGGGACTTCGCCGGGGGTGCGCACCCCTGCGAGACGGTGCGGCGCCCCAGTGACGGCGGCCGTCGCGTTTGGGAACGTGTGGTCCATGCAGTCCTCCGCCTCGCCTCGCAGCCTTCGCTCGGTCGCCGTCCAAGCGGCCCGTGACACCGGCTACCTCTCGCTCGGCCTGCTCACGAGCTCGCTCGCGGGCATGGTCTGGGTCACGGGCCTGTCGCTGACGCTCTCGCTCGTCATCTTCATCGTCGGCATTCCGGTGATCGTCGGCGCGGCGTACGTCTTCCGCTGGACGGCCGAGCTCGACCGCCGCAACACGGCGTGGTTCTTGCGCCGGCCCGTGCGGGCGCGCTATCGCGACCCGGGGCGCGGCCTGCGCGGCCTGCTCTCCACGACGCTCGCCGACGGGCAGACGTGGCGCGACCTCGTCTGGCTCGTCCTGCACTCGGTCGTCGGGTTCGTGTTCGGCTGCGTCGCGCTCGGCATGGTCGCCCTGGTGGCGGGCATCGCGATCCTGCCGGCCTGGTACTGGTCGCTGCCCGAAGGCGCCGACGTCGGGATCTGGCGTGCCGACGAGCTGCCGGAGGCGTTCGCGCTCGCGCTGCTCGCCGTGCCGCTCGCCGTCGTGACCGTGCTCGCGCTGCGCGGGATGGCGATCGCCGAGAGCCGCCTCGCGGAGAGCCTGCTGGGCGGCGATGATGGCTCGGTGCAGTCCGCGACCACCACCTCCTCCGACCCGAGCTCGCCGCGCCGCTTCGACCCGGCCGTCGCGCTGTCGATGCACATCGCGATCACGGCGTTGATCTGCGTGCTGATGGCGGTCATCTGGGCCGGCAGCGGATTCGGCTACTTCTGGCCGGCGTGGGTGTGGACCGGGATCGCGATCCCGCTCGCGCTGCACGTGGTCATCGACCGCGCGCGGCGCGCCCCCGCGGTGCAGGGACGCAGCGTGCGCGTGCACGCCGAGGTCATCGCCGTGATCGTCGGCTACCTCGTCTGCGTCTGGGCGCTCGCCGGCTTTGGCCCCTTCTGGCCGTTCTGGCCGGCGCTCGGGCTGAGCATCCCGCTCTCGATCCACGCGCTGATCGTCTACCGCGACCGCCTCAACCCGGCGCGCGAGCGCGAGCTGACCGAGCGCGTCGACGAGCTGACGCGCACGCGGCGCGGCGCGCTGGACGTCCAGGCCGCGGAGCTGCGGCGCATCGAGCGCGACCTGCACGACGGCGCGCAGGCGCGCCTGGTCTCGCTGAGCATGCTCGTCGGCCGCGCGGAGGACCAGCTCGCCGACCGTCCCGAGGTCGCCGCCTTGGTGCGCCGTGCCCGCGAGGAGGCGGGCGCGGCGATCGGCGAGCTGCGCGACCTCGCCCGCGGGATCGCGCCGCCGGTGCTCGCCGATCGGGGTCTCAGCGCGGCCGTCCAGGCGTTGGGAGTCCGCGCGCCGATGCCCGTCGAGGTCGAGGTGCCCGACGAGCGCCGGCCGCCGCCGGTCGTCGAGACGGCCGCGTACTTCGTCGTCGCCGAGGCGCTGACGAACGTCGCCAAGCACGCGGGCGGCGCGCCCGCTCGCGTGGTCGTGACGCGCGACGCGCGGAGCCTCGTGGTCGAGATCTCGGATTCCGGCCCCGGCGGCGCGGATCCCCGAGGTGGCGGGCTGACGGGGCTGCGCCATCGCGTCGAGGCGATCGACGGGACGTTGCGTGTGGACTCGCCGGCCGGCGGGCCGACGACGATCAGAGCGGAGCTGCCATGCGGGTCGTGATCGTCGAGGACAACGCGCTGCTGCGCGAGGGCGTCGTGGCGCTGCTGCGCGAGCGCGGGGTCGACGTCGTGGCCCAGGCCGACGACGCGCCGGGGCTGCTGCGGATCGTCGCGGGCCACAAGCCGGACGTGGCGATCGTCGACGTGCGGCTGCCGCCGACGTTCACCGACGACGGCGTGCGCGCCGCGATCGAGGCGCGCGCGAAGTATCCCGACCTCGGGGTCCTGATCCTGTCGCAGTACGTCGAGCCGGTCTACACGCAGGAGCTGCTCGCGTCGGGCACGGGCGGCGTCGGCTACCTCTTGAAGGAGCGCGTCGGCGAGGTGCGCGCGTTCGTCGAGGCGATCGAGCGGGTCGCGGCGGGTGGCACGGCGCTGGATCGCGAGGTCGTCGCCGAGCTCATGCGCACGCGCGCCGACGACTCGAGCGAGCTTGGGCTCGGGTCGCTGACGCCGCGCGAGCGCGAGGTGCTGGGGCTCATGGCCGAGGGTCGCACGAACGCCGCGATCGCGCGCGAGCTCGTCGTGACGTCGGGCGCCGTCGAGAAGCACGTCTCGAGCATCTTCGGCAAGCTCTCGCTGCCGGCTTCGAACGACGACCACCGGCGTGTGCTCGCGGTGCTCGCGTTCCTGCGCGCCGGCGGCTGAGCGCCGCGCATCGCGCGGGGGTCTGGCGAATAACGGCGGTGTGGCCGCCGTTTTTCGCCACACCCCCCGCGGTCGGAGGTTCGTGGGGCGCCCAGCCGGGGTTCGTGGGCGCTTAGCCGGGGTCGCGGCGGCGGGCGCGGGCGGCGAACGATGCGACGGCGGCGTTGTAGGCCTGCCGGCCCTGCGCCGAGATCGTGCCGTGGACGAAGTGCGTCGAGGCGTCGGCCGGGTCGCCGGCGTCGAGCGTGAGCGTCTTCGTACCGGTGCGCGCCGCCGCGAAGCGCGCGGTCTGGCTCGCCGGCACGGAATCGTCGTCGCCCTCGCGCAGCAGCAGGACGTCCGCCGCGATCGAGGGAGCGAGCGAGACGGGGTCCCACGGCGCGAGCTCGGCGGCGCTCGTCCCGAAGTACTTGCGCATCTGCGCGTCGACGATCTTCTGGTTGCGGCTGCCGCCCGCCGCCGTCGCCTCGTAGAGGGGCAGGTCGGCCGGCGTCCCGAGGCCGATGACGCAGTCGATCTCCTCGCCACGGCGTGCCGCCGCGACGAGCGCGAGATGCGCGCCCGAGGACTCGCCGTACAGGCACAGCGGGCCGTTGCTCGTCTTGCGCGCGATCTCGGAGGCGATGGTGTCGAGGACGTCGCGCAGGCCGGCGGTTCCCTCCTCGTAGTCGATCGACACGATGCGCCAGCCGCGCTCGCGCAGCAGCGTCCCCGGCGAGCGCATGAGCAGCTCCTGCGCGCGCGCGTCGTGCCCGGCCCAGCCGCCGGCGTGGACCATGATCATCGTCCCGCGCACCTTGCCCGCCGGGTCCGCGGTGATGGGGACGGCGACGGCCGGTCGCGCCGGAGCCGGAGGCTCTTTGTTCC
This sequence comes from uncultured Actinomycetes bacterium, assembly GCA_963766525.1. GTDB lineage: Bacteria > Actinomycetota > Thermoleophilia > Solirubrobacterales > Solirubrobacteraceae > CADCVQ01. The sequence goes on along the minus strand of CAVYAX010000052.1, from coordinate 150,064 downwards.
CGCCGCCGCACGCCGTGAGCGCGGCGGCGCACGCAAGCAGCGCGAGGGCGGCGAGGGCGGCGGCTCTCATGCCGGGTCGAGGTTGTTGCGAAACGCTTGCGAGGGCTCCACGCTGCCGCCGGCCGCGCGCACCTGGTCGGCGAGCCAGCCGTCCGAGGTGACGACGCGGACGTCGTGCGCGTCGCCCGCGGCGGCGATCCGGCGCACGATCTCCTTGTCGGCGGAGTTCGATCCCGCGCGCTTGGCGTGCGCGACCTCGATGACCGACGAGTCGATCGGCGGGCGCGGCGGCTGCTCGAAGACGACGGTCACGTCCTCGCCGCTATCGGCCGCCCAGCGCTCGAGCAGGTCGACGAGCCGGACCATCGCCGCGTGCCGGTCACGCCACCAGCCGTCGGGACGAGACCCGATGACGTTCATCCCGTCGACGATCCAGCGCACCGCCTCAGCGTACGCGTGGCGCCCGCTCGCCCGGCCGGCGGGTCACGCTCGAGCGCGAATCTGTCGATGCGTATGGAGATGGCGCACCACCCCGCACGCCGCCACCCGGCGCGACGCTACGCCGCGCTGGCCGCAGTCGCAGCCGCCGTGCTCGCAAGCACCGCGACGGCCGCGCCCACAGCCGCTGCCGCCGTGGCGGCGCCTCCCGCGGCTGCCTTCGTGGCGGCGCCTGGCGCGGCTGCCTTCGTGGCGGCGCCTGCCGCCGCTGCCTCTCTCGCGGCGCCTTCCCCCGCGGCGGGCCCCTGCGCCAAGCCGCGCGTCACGAACTTCCTCGCCGCCGACGCGACGCGCCCCGGCGTCATCGCCCTGCACTTCTTCCACGCCGAGGGGGCGCCCGTGACGTACTTCGAGTGCGTCGGCGGGCGCGCGCGGCGACTCGGCACCGCGACCGCCGCCGCCGGCACGCCGACCATCCTGCGCGACGCGACGACGTGGTCGTGCCAGCGCCTGACGCGCCGCTTCGTCGCGACGGCGCCGAAGCTCGACGGCTCGCTCGCGACCGGCTCCTACAGCGTCCGCACGATGTCGTGCGCCCAGCGCTTCGAGCTGCGGACGCCCCGCAGGGTCGCGCGCGGGGCGATGCTGCGCGTGCGCGTCGCCGACAGCTGGGGCATCGGCGAGGTGCGCCCCGACCTCTGCGTCACGCCGCCGGGGGGCGAGCGCCGCTGCTCGCCGCTGCCGTTCGCGCGCGCGGTCGCCGTCGCCAGCCGCGGCTTTCGCGCCCACACGCGCGGGCGGGTACGCGTCGAGCTGCGCGTCCGCGACCGGCGCGTGCGCAGCGCGACGATCGCCGTCGGCGTGCGCGGCGCGCGGCCGGCAGCGGCTGCGCCGGCGATCCTCGCGACCGGCGACTCGATGATGCAGGGCATCGACGGCTTCCTCGCCGACGACCTCGGCGACGTCGCGCGGCTGCGCAGCGACGTGCGGCCGGGGACCGCGATCGGCAAGGGCCTTGAGTGGCTGGACTGGTCGGCCGCGCAGGTCGTGCGTGACCGCCCGCGGGTCACGGTCATGGCGATCGGCGCGAACGAGGGCTGGCCGATGCAGACGCCCGGCGCCGTCGAGGTGAAATGCTGCGGCCAGCCGTGGGAGGACGAGTACGCGCGCCGCGTGCGCTCGATGATGCAGACCTACCTGCGCGGCGGGAACGGCCGCGTCGTCTGGCTCATGCTCCCGGCCCCGCGCGGCGAGCGGCTGACACCGATCTTCGAGGCGGTCAACCGCGCGGTGCTGCGCGCGGGTGACGGCCTCGCCGGCGTGACGGTCCTGCGCACGGACCTGCTCTTCAGCCCCGGCGGCTACCGCGACGTCATGCGCTGGCGCGGCCGCGAGGTCCGCATCCGCGAGCCCGACGGCGTGCACCTCAACGTGTCGGGCACCGCGATCGCGGCCGAGGCGATCGTGCGCGCGATCGCGGCCGGGTAGAGCCGGTTGCCGTCGCCGTGTCGACGGACGGCCACGAGTCGCCGGTCACGGCGTCGGCGGGGTCGCGGGGTCGCGGTCACGGCGAAGCGCTCCCCTCGCGCACGAGGCCGGCGATCGCCAGCGCCGTCGCGGGGTCGCGTTCACGGCGAAGCGCTCCCCTCGCGCACGAGGCCGGCGATCGCCAGCGCCGTCGCGGGGCGCAGGTCGGAGAACGTCCAGCGCCGGCGCCCGTAGCGCGGCTGGACGCGCAGCTGCGCGCGCGAGCGGCGCGGCCACATCGGCCCCTGGTCGGCGTGTGCGACGTCGCGGAAGCGCAGCATGCGCACGCGGTTCGAGACCGCGTCGTCGAGCACCCACAGCAGCCGCCGGTCGGTGACGACGAGCAGCGTGCTCGGGCTCGCCCACGTCGCGGCCGGCGTGACGAGGTCGACGCGCTCGTCGGGCTCGAGCGCGCTGAGGAGCTCCGGCCCGAGCGCGCGCCGGATCGCCTCCGGCAGCCATGAGCCGTCGCGCGCTCGGCTCCGGTGGTCGTCGGTCATGACCTTCGCGCGCGGCCCCACGGACGCGCCGGATGGCCGCGGCCGGTGCTCGGCGCGCAGCAGGTCGTAGGCGACGTTGACCTCCGTCATGCGCGCGAGTCCCTCGTAGCCCATGACGTCCGGATGCCACTCCTTGGCGAGGCGCTTGTAGGCCTCGGTCGCCTGGTCCAGCGTGGCGTCCGGAGTCAGCCCGAGCACGGCGTACGGGTCCATCGAACCATTCTGGCGAGCGCCGAGCGCGGCGTCAGAGCGTGACGGTGAGCGTGCGCGTCATCTCGTCGTGGTCGGGCAGCGCGCAGAACAGGCGCCACGCGCCCGGCGTGACCGCCAGCGTTCGCGATCCGCCACCGCCCTCCCCGACGGTGTCGGAGATGCGCTCGACGACCTCGCCGTCCGGGCTGGAGATCCAGAGGTTGTGGCCGCTGACGTCGTAGTTGCGAAAGAACACCGTGAGCTGGCCCGCGACGACGGAGGTTCGCGTGAGGCGCAGGAGGAAGCCGTCGATGTCGTACGCGCTCACGCCGACCGTGCTCGACGGCGGCGGGGGTGGGGGAGGCGGCGGCGGGGGTGGCCCGACGATCCCCGGCCCGGCCGGCGCGCCCGGCGCGGCTGGAGCGGGGCCGGTCGGTGCCGTGCCGACAGGCGCGGTCGCGCCCGGCGGCGGCGCCCCGGGCTGCGCGACCGGCCGGCGACCCTTCGGCCGCTTCGGCGTGCAGCCGAGCGCGCGCACGCGCCGCTGCACCGTGCGCAGCCGCGCGGCGCGAAGGCGCTGCGCGCGCCGCGACCCGCCGCGAGCGACGAGGCGGCGCGCCCGCGCCGCGAGCCGGGCGTCCGCAGCGCAGCGCGCCGCGCGCGAGCGCTTGGCGACGTGCGTCGACCGCGCGCCGCGCGCGATGGCGCGGTGCGAGGCGGTGCCGGCGGAGGCCGCGGAAGAGGCTGTGGCGGTGGTGGCGCCCGGGTAGGCGGCGGCGGTGGAGGCCGCGGCGGTGGAGGGCGCGGCGGCGGAGGTGGCGGTGGAGGCCGCGGCGGTGGAGGCGGCGGCGGTGGAGGCGGCGGCGGTGGAGGCCGCGGCGGCGCACAGCGCCAGCGCCCCGGCGAGCGCGAGCGACCGGCGCATCAGAACAGCGTCGGGCGCGTGAACGACGCGGCCGACGGGATGATCCCTGCCGCCTCGGTCTGAAACCACTGCTCGAGCAGCGAGCAGTACAGGCCGCGGAAGTCCGACGTCGCCCGGAGGTTGCCCGCGGCGTCGAGGCCCGTGCCGGCGGCCAGGCCGGGGAACTCGCCGATCAAGCCCTGCTTGACGTCCTTGCCGATGACGAACGCGGCGCCCGCGGCGCCGTGGTCGGTGCCGGACCCGTTCTCCGCCGGGCGGCGGCCGAACTCGCTCCACAGCGTGATCACGACGCGATCGCTCACGCCGCGCAGCTCGAGGTCGCGCCAGAACGCGCGGATGTTCGCCGCCGTCGCCAGCAGGTTGTTCGAGAAGTCGGTCGTCTGGTTGGAGTGCGTGTCGTAGCCGCCCTGGGCGTTGAGCGTCACGCAGCGCACGGGCAGGTGGTCGCCGGCGGGCGTCGTCGTGCCGAGCAGGCGGGCCACGTCCTGCAGCCGCGTCTTGAAGGCGCTGTTCGCCGCCGGGTAGTTGGCCCCGGCGGGCGGCGTGCCGGCGCCCACAGACGCCAGGTCGCCCGACAGGCCGGCCGCGTTGGACTGCGCCTGGCGGGCCTGGGCGAGGATCGGGTCGACCGAGCTCACCGCGCCGAGTTGGCCGTAGCTCGTGCGCATCCGCGTCTGCATCGTGCCCCACACGCCGCGCGCCTGGAACTGGTAGCCGGCGATGTTGTTCGTCGCGGAGACGGCGACGGACGACGTGGCGAGCTGCGGCGACAGGCTGCCGTCGAGGCTCAGCCCCTGAATCGGGACGTTCACGCTGCCGACGCGATCGAGGTAGCGCCCGAGCCAGCCGGTCGTGGCGGTGGGCTCGGTGGAGCCGACCTCCCAGAAGTGGCGCGACGTGAAGTGCGACTGGTTCGGCGATGCGTAGCCGATCGCGGGCGCGACCGCGACGCCCACGCCCGCGTCGTCCCACAGCTCGCGCAGCCCGGCCGCCGACGGATGCCACTGCAGGCGCGTGTCGGCCTCGAAGGCCGGGCCGGCGCCCGGCAGCATCCGCAGCGTCGGGCGCAGCGCGACGTAGCGCGCGTCGGTGGCCGGCGCGAGCAGGCTGAGGGCATCCGCGCCGCCGTCCATGAAGATCGACACGAGCACCTTGTGCTCACCCGCGGCCTCCGCCACGGCGGCCTCGAAGGCCTGGGGCGCGACCGTCTTGCCGGCGCCGTACACGGCGAGCGCGAGCCCGGCGGAGCGCAGCAGCACCGAGCGCCGCGTCAGGCCCGTGCCCGCGGGGATCGGCATGCCCGGCTCGACGATCGGCAGGCCCGAGCCGGCCTTCGCCACGGACGCGCGGAGCAGATGAGAACGGGTGAAGTCGTCGCAGCAGTCGGCCATGAGTCAGGACACCTGGCAGTCGGGGGAGGTCGCGACGAGGATCCGCAGCACGTTCTGGCGCATCGCGCGGTAGCCGGCGGCGTTCAGCTCGCCGGCCGGCGCGGGCTGGTCGGCCAGCGTCTGGAGCACGGCGAGCGTTCCCGGCGACAGCGCCGGCGAGCCGACGTGGGCGATCGCCGCGGCGATCGCCTCGGCGCCCGTCTCGGTCGACCCCGAGTAATGCGCCGAGGTGCGCTCCGCGACGCGCAGGACCTCGTTGGCGAGATACCAGCGGCCGTACAGGCTCGACGTGTCAAGCCACGCGCGGTCGTTCCAGCCCGAGACGTTCGGCGGATAGAAGAGCATCTGGCCGGAGATGTCGCTGAGCCAGACCCACGCCTCGCTCGTGATCGTCTGCCCGGTCGCGCGCAGCAGGCCCGCGTTGTAGACCGCCGGCGGCTTGACGAGCGGCGCGCCCAGGTACACGTCGGGGTGCATGAGGATCGCCTCGACGACCGCGGAGATCGACCGGCCGCTGGAGATGTAGAGCGACTCGAGCGCGGCCTGCGTCGCGGCGTTCGGCGGGCTCGGCACGAAGTACGACCACAGCTTCAGCACGAAGAACGAGCGGTGCCACGGGTTCTCGAGCACGAGCGTGCACGCGTCGCTCCAGTTGAAGGCGCCGCTGCGCGCGTGCGGCGTGCCCGCCCACAGCGACTTCGTGCCGTTGTCGAAGCGATTGGGGTCGAAGCGGAAGTTCACGAAGCCGTCGGGGTCCTGCCAATCGGCGCGCCAGCCGCTCAGCGCGCGGGCGAGCTCGCGCACGTCGGTCTCGGTGTACGCCCCGCGATCGGCGCCGAGCGTGAAGAGCTCCATGAGCTCGCGCCCGTAGTTCTCGTTGATCGCGCCGCGGCGGTTGTAGATCCCGCTGAGGAAGATGAGCATCGCCCGGTCGACTGTGATGTCGCGGACGAGATCGGTGAACGTGCCGAGCGCATGCGAGCGGATCAGCTCGTTCTGGGCGATCATCATCGCGTGGTTGCCGACGTCGCCGTTGGACGTCGCGAACCAGTCGTGGAAGATCAGCGTCAGGCGCTCGACCAGCGGCTGATTGGAGCGCACCATCCGGTCGAGCCACCACAGGTGGTCGTGGCCCCAGGCGTCCTCCGGTGCGAACACGGCGCCGTTGGGCAGCGTCACCGGCGCGCCGACGAGCGTCGCGGCGCCCGACGGGCGCGTGAGGCTGCGCACCGCGGCCTGCAGCCCCATCTGCGCGAGCGCCTCGGCCTCGCCCGGCTTGGGCCCGAAGCCCGCGCGCCACAGCAGGCGCTGCGCCTGCGCGACGCCGAACGGGCCGCTGTACAGCAGCGGGTCGTCGGCGGGCGGTGGGTCCTCCGGAGGCGTCGGACCGGGGCCGGGATCGGGAGGGGTCGTGACCGGCGGCGCCGCGGGCGAGGGCGTCGGGACCGGGGCGCCGGCGACGGGCGCGGTCACCGGCGTCACCGGCTTCTTCGCGACGGGCTTCTTGACCGGCTTCTTCTTCTTGACCGGCTTGCAGACCTTGCGATAGCGCTTGGTGCCCTTGATCTTGACCCGCTTGCAGACCTTCTTGATCTTCTTCTTGGTTTTCGGCTTGGGCTTCGCCATCGCTCGGGATCTATCGGCTTGGCGCCCGCGCGACTTGACCGCGCCGCGCCCCGACCGGCGAATGTTCCCTGGCGCGTATCCTCAGCGCATGGCCGCAACGTCCACATCGGAGAGCACCCCCCAGCGCCTCGCGGCGATCCGAGCGCAGATGTCCCTGCTCTCGGACTATCTTTGACCCCGCTTCGCTTGCCGAACGCGTAGCCGTCCTCGAGGACGAGATGTCGGCGCCGGGCTTCTGGGACAACCAGGACGCCGCGGCGAAGGTCTCGGGCGACCACGCGCGCGCCACGAAGCGCCTCGAGGAGTTCCGCGGCCTCACGGCCGAGGTCGAGGACCTCGACAGCCTCGCCGAGATGGCGTTCGAGGATCCCGACATCGCGCGCGAGCTCACGAGCATGCTGCCGTCGATCGAGGCGCGCCTCGAGAAGCTCGAGGAGCAGCGCCTGTTCTCCGGGCGCTATGACAACGGCGACGCGCTCGTCACCGTCAACGCGGGCGCCGGCGGCACCGACGCGCAGGACTGGGCCGAGATGGTGCTGCGGATGCAGATGAAGTGGGCGGAGAAGCGCGGCTTCACGGTCGAGCTGCTCGAGGTCAGCCCGGGGGAGGAGGCCGGCATCAAGTCCGCGACCTTCCGCGTCGAGGGCGAGAACGCGTACGGCCTCTACGGGGCGGAGAAGGGCGTGCACCGGCTCGTGCGGCTGTCGCCGTTCGACTCGGCCAACCGCCGCCAGACGTCGTTCGCGGGCGTCGAGGTCGCGCCGGTGATCGAGGACGCGGCCGAGGTCGAGATCGACGCCGACGACCTCCAGGTCGACACGTACCGCGCGTCGGGCGCGGGCGGCCAGCACGTCAACAAGACCGACTCCGCCGTGCGCATCACCCACCGCCCGAGCGGCCTCGTCGTGCAGTGCCAGAACGAGCGCTCGCAGACGCAGAACCGCGAGACCGCGATGAAGGTGCTGCGCTCGAAGCTCGTCGCGCTCGAGGAGCAGAAGCGCCTGGAGGAGATCGCCAAGGAGCGCGGAGAGGCGCAGGACGTGAACTTCGGCTCGCAGATCCGCTCCTACGTCCTGCACCCGTACTCGATGGTCAAGGACCACCGCACCGAGCACGAGGTCGGCGACACCGGCCGTGTCCTCGACGGCGACCTCGACGGCTTCGTCCGCGCCTATCTCCTGAAGGCGGCGGCCCGCTAGCCACGAAGTTTCTGTCCGGATTCCGGCCGCCGGCGCTCTAGTCGGTGTGACGACCACGACAGCACTTGCGGACGAGCAGCGCCAGGCCGCCGCGGAGCGCGTTCGCCGGCGGGCGAGCAAGCGCGCCGACAACCAGCGCATCCTGCGCGAGCCCCTCGGCATCGCGAAGGCCGACTCGCCCGAGCGGGTCGCGCGTCGCATGGACCGCCTCGCGAGCTACCACCTCGGCGAGGCGCTGCCGGTCGGCCGCGCGGACGTCCCCGCCGCCGGCGAGCCCGAGGCGCTCATGCGCGCGGCCGCGCAGCGCATGGCGAGGTCGGAGAAGGTCCCGGCCGTGACCGCGCGCGAGGGCGAGGACCCCGATCGGGTGCTCGAGCGGATCATCAACAACGCCGACTTCCTCGAGTTCCGCTACCTCGACGCGGGCAACGTCGCCGGCCGCGCGGTCGGGCGGGTCGTCCTGCGCAACGACCGCCTGAAGGTCGTCGGCTACGGCACGGGCTCGCTCATCTCGCCGCGCCTGCTGCTGACCAACCACCACGTGCTGCCGGACGCCGCCGCGGCCGCGAACAGCGTCGTGCAGTTCGACTTCCAGAACGGCCTCGACCGCGTGCCGCTGCACGAGCAGCAGTTCGGCTTCAGGCCCGACGTGTTCTTCCTCGCCGACAAGGAGCGCGACTTCGCGCTCGTCGCGGTCGACGCAACCGCCGAGCGGCTCGCGCAGTTCGGCTTCAACCCGCTCATGAGCGCGGAGGGCAAGGTCATCGTCGGCGAGCGCGTGACGATCGTCCAGCACCCCGCGGGCGAGATGAAGCAGATCGTGCTGCGCGACCAGCAGGTGGTCGACGTCGCCGACACGCCGTTTCTCTACTACCTCGCCGACACCGAGCGCGGCTCCTCCGGCTCGCCCGTCTTCAACGACCAGTGGGAGATCGTCGCGCTGCACCACGCGAGCGTGCCGCGGCCCGAGCGGATGGGCACGCCCGGCTACGTCAACGAGGGCGTGCGCGTGAGCCGGATCCTGAAGTTCGTCGAGGACGCGCCGCTGAGCGACGCCCAGCGCGCGCTGCTCGGCGACCTCGAGCTCCGCGAGGCGCAGCCCGCCGCGACCGCCGGCGGCGACGGCTGGGTCCAGATCTCGGTCCCGCTCGAGATCCGGATGCGCCTCGAGGCTCCCGCGCCGCAGATCGCGGTCGCGGCGCCCGCCACGACCGTGCCCGCGCCGCAGATCGCGGTGGCAGCGCCCGCCACGGCCGTGCCCGTCCATCGGGAGGCCGTCGTGATCGATCCGGACTGGGCGGGGCGCGGCGGGTTCGACACGGGCTTCCTCGGCGCAGGCAACGAGGTCCCGCTGCCCGTGCTGTCGCCCGCGCAGCAGCCGCTCGCGTCGGTCGACGCGACGTCGAACGGCTCCGCTGCGAGCGTCCTGCGCTACCACCATTACAGCGTCGTCATGAACTCCTTCCGGCGCCTGGCGTTCTGGGTCGGCGTGAACATCGACGGCGGGCTGAGCAGGCCATGGCCGCGAGGCGACGACAAGTGGTTCTTCGACCCGCGCATCCCGAGGACCCACCAGGTCGGCGAGGAGCTGTACGCGCGCAACGCGCTGGACCGCGGCCACCTCGTGCGGCGGCTGGACCCCGTCTGGGGGGAGGACGACGACACGGCGAGGAAGGCCAACGACGACACGTTCCACTTCACCAACTGCACGCCGCAGCACAAGGACTTCAACCAGAGCGACAAGACGTGGCAGGGCCTCGAGAACTACATCCTCGAGAACGCCGACAAGCGCAACTTCAAGGCGAGCGTCTTCACCGGCCCGGTGTTCGCCGCCGACGACGACGAGTACCGCGGCGTCAAGCTCCCGCGCCAGTTCTGGAAGGTCGCGGTCATGGTCAAGGCCGACGGCACCCGCTCGGCGACGGCGTACCTGCTGAGCCAGGAGGACCTCATCCGCGGCCTCGAGTCCACGGAGGACTTCAACTACGGCGCGTACGAGACGTTCCAGGTGAAGGTCGCGAAGGTGCAGGAGCTGACGGGACTCTCGTTCGGGCCGCTGTCAGCGCACGATCCGCTCGAGCGCATCGAGTCGGCAAACGGCGCGCGGCCGGTCGCGACGCTCGACGCCGTGATCCTCTGATCCGGGCGGCTACTTCAGCGTCGAGCCGAAGACTTGCGTGTACGTCGAGCCCGGGCGCCCCGGCGTGACCGGGATGCCGACCGCGATGCCCACGCCAAGAAAGCGCGAGCGCGGGCCGAGGATGTTCGCCTTGTGCGGCGGGCTGTTCATCCAGGCCCGGAGGACGAGCTTGGCGTTGAAGTTCGACCCGTAGGCGATGTTCTCGGCGGCGCTGGAGCCGCGGTAGCGGATCCGCTTCAGGCGCGACGGGAACGACGGGCCGCCGGGACCGACATGCTCGAAGAAGCGGCGCTTGAGCATGTCCTTCGAATGCCCGGTCGCGGCCTGCGCGAGGAACTTCGAGCGCTTGAGCGACGTCAGGCCCTTCTTGCGCCGCTCGACGTTGACGAGGCAGAGGATGGCCGTCGCGACCTTCAGCCTGCTCGTGGCCTTCGACGTCGGGCGCACGAACGTGTTCTTGCAGCCGCCGCTCTGCGCCGCGCGCGCCGCCGGGCCGGCCGCGGCCGCGGCCACCGCCCCCGCCGCGAAGGCGACGCGCGTCGACTGGCCCTCGGCGACGACGACCTCGATCGTCTGCACCGTGCGCCGCACCCTGCCGGTGCAGCCGCCCGTCAGCACGATGATCCTGATCGTGTGCCGGCCGGGCCTCAGGAACGTGTACGGCAAGCGTAGCCGGACCGGGGTGTCGGCGATCCCGAATGCGATGGGCTGGCGGCACGCGCTGATGCCCGACAGGCCGCGCGGCTCGCCGAACTGCGCCTGCACGCCGCTGATCGGGCCCGTGGGGTCGAAGGCGGCGACCTCGAGGAACGCGGGCACGCCCACGCGCGGCTGCGTCACGAAGCCGGCGCTCAGGATCTGCGCGGGCAGCGGTGAAACCGTCACGACCGAGCCGGGCGCGCCGCAGGCGGTCGACACCGGCACGTTGTTGGCGTCGCCGGTGTAGGTCGCCGTCCAGCGGTAGACGCCGGTCAGCGGCGAAGGCGGCGTGAACGGCGGCGACCCCGCGACGCCCTGCGCGCTCACCGGCGCCGTCGCGCTGAAGAGCGGCGTGCCGGCGCAGGCGCTGTCGTCCGGGCCGAAGAGGCGGAAGAGGACGCTCGAGTTGCCGACGGGGTTCACGCGCCCGCCCACGGTGGCGGTGGCCGAGACCTGGCCGCCGAGGACGATCCCCGGCGACGCGACGACCCCGATCGCCGGGGTCGCGGGCGGTGGCGGCGGCGGGTTGACCACGGGCGGGCCGACGACGACGATCTCGCCGGCGTCGCCGCATGCGCCGCCGACCGGGTTGTTGTTGTCGTCGCCGCTGTAGGAGGCGATCCAGCGGTAGGTCCCGACCTGCGGCGGCGTGAACGGCGCCGAGGTCGCGGTCCCGTCGTCGGAGATCGGCACGGTCGACGTGAACGCCTCGGGCGGCTGGCAGGTGGCGTCGTCGGGGCCGTACAGGTTGAACGTCACCGTCCCCTGGCCGGGGATCGGGATCACGCGCTCGCTGACGGTCGCGGTGTCCGTGACCGTGCCGCCGAGCGCGATGCTCGGCGATGCCGCCGTCGCGATGCTCGGCTGCCCGACGACGGTCGTCGACGAGTTGCCGATGCTGCCCGCCGTCTGCGAGCCCGACAGCTGCGTCGACTTGGCGATCTGCTCGGTCTGGACGCCGACCTGCTCGTTGGAGTCATCGCCGGGCCCCCCGACGACCGACAGCTCGAGATCGATGGTGCAGGAGAAGCCGCTCTCGAGCAGCGTGATCGTCTCGTCCTGCGTGAGGCTCAGCTTGCCGGTGACGGGGTCGGTGCTGACGGCGAAGCTCACGTCTTGACACGCGGAGCCCGTTCGGCCGCTGGCGGTCGGCGCGGAGGCGAACACCCCCGGCTCCTCGTTGCCGGGGAAGCAGTCCTGGCCCGAGAGCCCACTGCACGCCGGCTGCAGGGTGATGCCGGCGCCGCCGCAGAAGCCCGGGTCACCGGTCGCGCAGATCGTGTTGGCGGTGTTCGTGTCGCCGCCCGAGTTCGCGTTGGTGATCGTGATCGTCGCCGGCACGCCCGTCTGGCCGACCGTGACCTCCGAAGGGAAGACGACGGTCGTCGTGCCCGCGATCGCGCCCTGCGCGAGCGCCGGCGCCAGCCCGAGAAGGCCGACCATGGCGACGACGAGCGAGGCGATCCGCGCGGCACGTTGCGATCGATGTGCTGAAACCCCCATAGCCCCGGAGGCGAAGCTACCACTCCCGGCAGCGTCCCGGCACCAGTCGAACGCCCGGGTTCAGGCGAGGCGCAGGGCGGCGAGCTCCGCGAGCAGTTCCGCGAGCGAGCGCACGACGAATCCGCCCGACAGCACGACGAACGCCTCGACCTGCAGGTTCACGACCATCCCCGGCTCGCCGCTGGAGCGCAGGTCGCTGCGCAGCGCCACGCACGGCAAGCCGAGGGCCGCGGCGTAGCCCACCTCCGATGCGGTTCCCGCGTCGACCTCCTGGCCGTCGAGGTGCGCGATCAAGAGCTCCGCGCCCGCGATCGCCTCCGCGTTGCGGGCGCCGACCTCGAGGCCGAGCTCGCGCGAGCGCCCGGCTGCGCGCGCGGCCTCGAACTCCTCCGGCTCCGACAGCGCCCACGGGTCGACCGGCTCGACGTGCTCGCGCAGCGCCGGCAGGTAGCGCTCGGCGTAGTAGGCGCGGCCCGCCTCCGAGAAGCCGAGCGGGCTCGCGATGTACGCGCGCGGGCGAGCGCCGCCGGCGAAGAGCGCGGAGAGGTGCTCGGAACCGGCCACGCCGCCATCGTGACTGATCCGTGCGCGCCCGGTTGGCGCACTTGGGTAGGCCACGCTCTCAGCCTGAGACCATGGACCCACCGATGCTCGCTCTCTACCGACGAACCGGAGCCGACCTGCCGTTCGCGGATCCCCGCGGCTATCACGGCGTCGCGATGGAGGGCTACTTCTGGCGTCTGACGCACGTGCCTTCCGGCACCGTGCTGATCGTCCTCGCCAGCGTCAACCGCGACCGCGACGGCGCGACCTGGGGAACCGTGGGCGTCGCCGGCCATCCCGGCGGCTTCTCCCGCTCGATCGCGGTGGCGCACGCGGCCGGCGAGCGGCGCGGCATCGGGGTCTGGGCCGGGGAGGACGGCCACACGAGCGTGCGCGCCGACGCGTCGAGCCTGCACGTCGACCTCGGTCCCGACGCGCGGGTCGACGTGCGCATCGAGGACGCCGTGCACTGGCCGCGCGGCGTGTTCGGCGGGATCGGCGCCGCGCAGTCGATCCCCGCGCTGAGCCAGTACTGGCACCCGCACCTGCTCGGCGGGCGGGTGAGCGGCACCGCGAGCATCGGCGGCCGCGAGCTCGACCTCGACGGCGCGACGATCTACGGCGAGAAGAACTGGGGCCGTGGCGGCTTCCCGCCGGCGTGGTGGTGGGGCCAGGCGCACGGCTTCGCTCGCGACGACGTCTGCGTCGCCTTCGCCGGCGGCCGCGCCGGGATCGGCCGCATGCAGGTCCTGTCGACCTCGCTCGTCGTCCGCGTGGGCGACGCCGTCGTCCGCGCGGTGCGCCCGCTCGCGCCGATGCGCGTCGAGGTCGGCGTGCGCGGCTGGAACCTGCGCGCGCGCACGGCGCGCCACACGATCGAGCTCGAGGGCAAGGCGAACGGCACGCCGCCGCACGCGCTGCCGATCCCGATCGCGGCGGAGCGCCGCAACCTCGAGGGCGCCGCCGCCCAGTACCTCGCCTCCGAGGTGCGGCTGCACGTGCGCTGCGGCCGGCGCACGATCTTCAGCGGCGAGAGCGCGCTCGCCGGCCTGGAGCGCGGAAGCTCCTGAGGCGGCGCCCGCCGCGGGCTCGCTCCGTGGCGCGCCTGCGGCGCGCAGGGCGCCCGCCGCGGGCTTGCTCCGTGGCGCGCCTGCGGCGCGTAGGGCCGGCGCCGCGCTCGCACCGCGGTGTACGTTTACGCCATGAGGCGCAAGCTCACGCTCGGGCTGCTGCTCCTCGCGGTGCTCGGCGCGGCCGCGGGCCTGCACCGGATCATCAAGCCCGTCCCCGCCTGATCCGCCCGAACGGCGTCGCCGCCGGTGCCCGGCGGGACGCAAGATCCGGCGCATCGGGCCGACCGGGATGCAATTTGCAGGAAAGCACGTCATCGTGTGGCAGGACCACGGGGATGGAGGCGCTGGACGTTGAACGCGCAAGCAGGGACTAGGGGAGCCCTGGCCGGGTATGGCTACCCGCAGATGCGAGCGATTGTGAGCCGCGTGCTCGAAGCTCGTGCTCGGCCTTGCCGCGTGGCGTCAGCCTCGCGTCTCCGGGTGCGGCGCTTCGCGGTGGCGCTGTCGGTAGCCGTCTGCTTCAGCGCGGCGTCCGCCGCCGAGGCGCCGGCGTTCACGCTCACGCTGGCCTTCCCGGACGGCCGGCCGATGACCTACGGCTCGGCGTGCGCGGGGCTCGGCTGCATGGCGCGCAACCAGGGAATCGACACGACCGACGATCGCGGCCAGGTCCAGCTGCCGAACGCGGCGCGGACGATCGAGTACCGGCGCAACGGGATCGTCCTGTCCGCCGCGCCGATCGGGGTCGCGTCGGGCACCCATGTCGCCGTCGGCAGCGCCGGGACGGTCACGCTGCCGCGGATGCTCGTCGGCAGCGGCCCCGGCGTCGACGCGGGCGAGTCCGACCTCGTCGCGCGCCTGAACGAGGCCCGCGCCGCCCAGGGCCTGCCGCTGGCGCAGATCAACCCGCGCCTCTCGGCCGCCGCCGATCTCCAGGCCACATGGCTGACCCAGAGCGGCGTCACCTTCTCGGAGCCCAACATGTTCCACGAGGGGCCATTCGGCACCGACCTCGCGTTCCGCCACGGCGAGGTCTCGATGCCCGACCCCGGCTCCGGCGGCGAGGTCGCCGAGGCCGGCGGATCGGTCGCCGAGACGGTCTTCGACTGGCTGAGCTCGGCCGACCACCGCCAGCACATCCTCGCGCCCGGCCAGTTGCTGATGGGCGTCGCGCACGTCGGGGAGTTCAGGATCGTCCAGACCCACCGGCCCTGCGACGGCTGCGAGCGCTTGGGGACCGGGACCCGCCTGGGCGCCACGCCGGCGCCCCCGCCCGTGCTCGCCCCACCTCCGCCTCCACCCCCGCCGCCACCCGTGCCGGTCGTCGCGGCCCCGACCACCGGCTCCGGCACGGCGACGGCGACGACGTCGCGCCCGAGCTGCGGACGCGAGAAGCTCACGATCCGGCGGCTGCAAGCGCGCCCGGGCACCGTGCGGCTGCGCGCCTCGATCCAGTGCCTGCGCCGCGGCGCCCGCTACGTGCTGCTGATCCGCCAGGGCACGTCGGGCCGTCTGCTGAAGTCGCTGCGGATCAAGCGCGCCGGCAGGATGACGCTCGGGCTGCGCCCGGGGCCGAGCGTGAACCGGCTGCGGATCAGGCTCAAGCGCGACGGGCGCGTGATCCTCGTGCGCACGACCTCGCTGCGGTAGTAGCTACGGCGCATATCCTGCGCCGCCCGATGACGCCTGACGTGCAGACGCTCGACCAGCTCGTGCTCCACGCGCTCGCGGAGGATGTCGGCGCGCTCGACGTCACGAGCGCGGCCACCGTCCCGGAGGGCACGCGTGCGGTCGCCACCATCACGCAGAAGGCCGCCGGCGTCGTCTTCGGGATCGAGGCGGCGGAGGCGACGTTCCTCGCGCTGGATCCCGACGTCGCGCTCGAGCGCCTCGGCGCGGAGGCGCAGTGGCGCGAGCCGCCGGCGCCCGTGCTGCGCGCGACGGGCGACGCGCGCGCGCTGCTCGCGGCCGAGCGGACGGCGCTGAACTTCCTGCAGCGGCTGTCCGGCGTCGCGACGCTCACGGCGCGCTGCGTGCGCGCGGTCGAAGGGACCGGCGCGCAGATCCTCGACACGCGCAAGACGACGCCGGGCCTGCGTGCGCTCGAGAAGGCGGCGGTGCGCGCGGGCGGGGGCGTCAACCACCGTTCCGGCCTCTACGACATGGTGCTCATCAAGGAGAACCACGCGGCGCTCGCGGGCGGGGTCGGCGCGGCCGTTCGCGCCGCGAGCAGCGCGTTCCCGGACCTCCCGCTCGAGGTCGAGTGCGCCACGCGGGCCGAGGTCGACGAGGCGCTCGCCGCGGGCGCGCCGCGGATCCTGCTGGACAACATGCGCCCGGACGAGCTGCGCGCGATCGCCGATCACGTGGCCGGGCGGGCCGAGCTCGAGGCGAGCGGGGGGATCGTCTTCGACACGCTGAGAGCCCACGCAGACACGGGCGTAGACTTCATCTCGATCGGGGCGCTGACGCATTCTGCTCCCGCCCTGGACCTGTCCTTGATCCTGGAGCCGTTGCCATGAAGCTTCCCATGGCCCCTTCCGCACCCCCGGCGGCCGCGCCGCTGCAGCTCTACGAGGTCGCCGAGCTCCAGGCCGAGGTGCGCGCGCTGGCCGCCGAGCGCGACGCCGTCATCCTCGCCCACAACTACCAACTGCCCGAGATCCAGGACGTCGCGGACTACGTCGGCGACTCGCTCGGCCTCTCGCGCCAGGCGGCCGCCTCGGACGCCGCGGTCATCGCGTTCTGCGGCGTGCACTTCATGGCCGAGACGGCGTCGGTGCTCTCGCCGGGCAAGACCGTGCTGATCCCCGACCTCGACGCCGGCTGCTCGCTCGCCGACGCAATCACGCCCGGGCAGCTCGGCGCCTGGCAGGCGCGGCACCCCGGCGCGATCACCGTCATGTACGTCAACACGACGGCCGAGATCAAGGCCATGACGGACTACTGCGTGACGTCCGCCAACGCGGTCGCGGTCGTCGAGCACATCTTGCGCGAGCACGGCGCGGACACGGAGATCCTCTTCGGCCCCGACATGTTCCTCGGCGCGTACGTCGAGCGGCGCATCGGGCGCTCGCTGCACGTCTGGGACGGCGAGTGCCACGTGCACGCCGGCATCCGCCCGAAGGACATCGACCTGGTCCGCGCCGAGCACCCGGGCGCCGACTTCCTCATCCACCCGGAGTGCGGCTGCTCGACGTCGGTCATGGAGTACGCGGCCGCCGGCGACATCGCCGGCGAGGGCGTCCACATGCTCTCGACGGGCGGGATGCTGCGCTACGCGACCGCGGCGAAGCCCGGCAGCACCGCGATCGTCGCGACGGAGATCGGCATGCTGCACCCGCTGCGCGAGGCCGCGCCGGACACGGAGTTCATCGCCGCCAACGAGCGCGCGGCCTGCACGTACATGAAGATGATCACGCTGCCCAAGCTCCGCGACGCGCTGCGCGAGGGCCGCTACGAGGTCAAGGTCCCCGAAGAGGTCGCGGTCCGCGCGCGGGTGCCGATCGAGCGGATGGTCGCGATCTCGTAACCCGCCGCGGGGTGGCGGGCAGCGCCCGCTGGTGGCTCGCCCCCGGCCGGCTGGCCGCGCCGCGGGTGGCTCGCCCCGCACGGCGCCGTGTGTACCCTGGCGGCCGTGCGCCGCGCCTGCCTCAGCCTCGCCCTCGTCGCCGCGCTCGCCGCCGGCGGCTGCGGCGGCGACGACAAGCCGAAGGTCGAGAGCAAGGCGGACTTCGTCGCGGTCGCCGACGCGATCTGCGTCAAGCGCGACAGGCGCAGCACGGAGCTTCAGCGGCGGCAGATCAGCACCGACAACGAGCTCGCGAAGCTCAGCGGCGAGCTCGCCGGCATCTACGCCGACGCGGTCAAGGAGCTGCAAGCGGTGCCTCTGCCGCCCGGCGACGCGCGGCCCGGCGCCCAGAAGTACGCCGCGGCGACGGCCGCGCTGCGCACGCCGGTCCAGCAGATGAAGGTCGCGTCGAAGGACCTCGAGGCCGCGACCGAGACCCGCAAGCCGGCCGCGGTCAAGGCCGCCGGC
This sequence comes from uncultured Actinomycetes bacterium, assembly GCA_963766525.1. GTDB lineage: Bacteria > Actinomycetota > Thermoleophilia > Solirubrobacterales > Solirubrobacteraceae > CADCVQ01. The sequence continues at coordinate 132,269 of CAVYAX010000052.1, read as the reverse complement.
CGGAAGCTTCAGATCAGCGTCACCACGGTCCAGTCCCTCGGCGAGGTCGCCGACCAGGCCGCGCGCACCTACGGCATGCGCAACTGCGGCCGGGCCGCGACGCCCGACCCCGTCTCCTGAGGCTCAGCGGCCCTCGAGCGGGCGCTCGAACCAGACGCAGGTGCCGTCGTCGCTACAGACGCCCCAGCTCGAGCTCAGGCGCTCGACGAGGATCAGCCCGTTGCCGCCGCCCTGCGCCCGTTGCCGCAGAACCGCCGGAGGCTCGAAGCCGGGCCCGTGGTCGCAGACCTCGACGCGCAGGACGTCGAACGCGAGCGCCAGGTGCACCACGACCGTGTCGTCCCTGTCGGCGCCAGCGTGACGGACGGCGTTCGTCACGAGCTCGGACGCGAGCACGACGACGTCGTCGAGGTCGTCCTGGCTCACCCGCCCGGCCAGCTGCTCGCGCAGCCGCGCCCGCGCCGCCGCCGGGGCATCGCGACCGCCGCGCAGCTCGGTCTTGTACGCCAGGACGAGGTCCGCCCGCCACGACCCGTGCATCAGGAACCCCGCCGGCTCGTTCATCGATCGCGCTCCGAGCTGTGAGGCGCGCGCGGCGCGGACGCCGACGCCGACGCCGCGGCGACCGCGACACGCTCGACGGCGAGCACGGCCGTGTCGTCGGCCTGGGCGCCGACCTCGAACCCGGTCAGGGCTTTGTCGATGCGCGCAACGGCGTCGCCGGCTTCGCACACGCCCTCGAGCGTGCGCCGCAGGCGCTCCTCGCCGAAGCGCCCGTCGGCACCGACCGCGTCGAAGACGCCGTCCGTGTAGAGCGCGAGCACGTCGCCCGCCGCCAGGTCGACGGTGCTGCGCGCCCAGTCGTCGAACGCGTAGGCGCCGAGCATCGGGGAGAACTCGCCGACCGCCCGAACCTCCCCCTCGCCGGCCAGCAGCGGCTGCGGATGACCGGCGCAGACGATCTCGGCCGTCGCGCGGCCGTCGTGCTCGCGCAGCAGGACCGCCGCCACCGAGCACAGGGACATCTGCGGTCGCGCGAGCAGCTCGGCGTTGAGCGTGCCGACCGCCTCCAGCGGGTCGTCGAGCAGCTGCGCCGCCGTGCGCAGCGTGTGCCGGCACAGCCCGGTGAGCGCGGCCGCCTCGGCGCCGCGCCCGGCGACGTCGCCGACGAGGGCCAGCCAGCCGCCGCGCACCGCGAACGCGTCGTAGAAGTCGCCGCCGACCCAGTTCTCGAGGCCTGCCGGGCGGTAGAGCGTCGCGACGCGCCAGCCGGGCATGTGCGGCAGCCGCCCGGGCAGCAGGCCCGTCTGCAGCGTGCGGGCGATGTGCGAGCGCTCGGTGTACAGGCGCGCGTTCTCGATGGCCGTGCCGGCTCTGCGCGCGAGCTCCTCGGCGAGCTTGACGTCGGCGCCGGTGAAGTGCCGCGGCGACTCCGCGCTCACGAGGCTGAGCGTGCCGACGATCTCGCCGGCGGCGACCATCGGGACCACGAGACCGCCGCGCAAGCCGACGCCGCGCAGCAGCTCGAGGTGCTCGTCGTCCTGCGCGGCCGCGACGAGCATCTCGTCGGTGACCTCGTTGACGAGCTGCGACTCGCCGTCGCGCATGACCTGCGGGGCGCCGGTCGGGGCGTCGGCGCGGGTCGGGTAGCGCTCGCCGAGCCGGCGGGCGAAGGCGACCTTCTCGGGGTCGACGTGAGCGACCGCCACCTGGCGCATGAAGCCGTGGCCGTCGGGCATGCTCACCGCGCACCAGTCCGCGAGCTGCGGGACGGCAAGCTCGGCGACCTGCTGCAGCGTCGCCTCGTAGTCCAGCGACGAGGACAGCACCTCGCCGGCACGGGCGAGCAACCGCTGCGTCAGCTCGGCGCGCTTGACCTCGGTGATGTCCTCGATGACGTTGACGACGAGCGTGACGTTGCCGTCGCGGTCGTACACGCCCGACGCCTTCGTGACGCGCCAGCCCTCCTCGCCGGTCGCCTTGTCGATCGTGTGGGTGACGAGCGGCTTGGGCTCGAGGCCCGCGAGGACCTGGCGCCCCGGCAGCTCCTCCATGCGCAGGGGTGAGCCGTCCGGCATGGTCGTGTCGAACTTCGCGACGAGCTCCTCAACCGGCGTCGCCAGGAGCTCCTGCGGGGAGTCGTAGCCAAGCATGCGCGCCGCCGCGTCGTTGGCGTAGATCAGCGCGCCCCCCGAGTGCTGGACGGTGACGGCCTCGGCGAGCGTCGACAGCGCGACCGTGAGCTGCGCCTCGATCGTCTCGAGCTCGGAGAAGAGGCCGGCGTTGTCGAGCGCGAGCGCGATCCGGCCGGAGAGGACCCTGGCGAACTCGAGGTCTTCGGCGTCGTAGCGGCGGCCCGACCGGGTCGTGGCGATGAGCGTCAGCGAGCCGAGGCGGCGTCCTCTCGCCCGCATGGGGACCACCACGAAGGACGTCGCGCCGAGGCCGCGCAGCAACGCGAGGTCGTCGGGCGAGGTGGCCATCCCGCGCAGCAGCGCGTCGTCCACGATCGCGACCAGGCGCGGCTGCTCGGGATCGTCGGGATCATCGACGGTCGCCGGCGGGCGCCCGGCAAGCCCCGCCGCGATGACGTCGCCGCGCGCGCCCGCCGCCCTCACCGCCAGGCGCTGCAGCTCGCCGTGGCTGACGGCGTCGACGATGCAGATGTCCGCGACGGCCGGCACGACGACGCCGTTGACGCGCTCGACGGTCTCTTCGAGGCTGAGCGTGCCGTCGGCGACCTCCGCGATCCCGGCGAGCACCGAGAAGCGCTCGCGGTCGCGGTGGACCTGCGCGCGGCTGGCGGCGCCGAGGAACGCGAGGACGCTCACGGCGGCGACGACGCACGTGCGGTAGATCCACACCGCCGTGCCGAGGTTCTCGTGCCAGATGGCGCTCGCCAGGACGAGCGCGAGCGCGACCGCCCCGACGACCGCGATGTCGCGCGGCGTTCCGAACAGCGCCGTGAGCAGCGGCGCCACGAGGACGATCCCGATGACCGCGGTCGATGGCTGCGCCCAGATGTCGATGACGGCGAGCACCGCCACCAGAGACAGGCCGGGCGCGAGCGCGAGCAGGCGGCTGTCGCTGCGTGGGAGCCGACGGCTGTCCCGCGTCGGCGACGTCACGGCACGGATGATACGAGCAGGCTGGAGAGGGTGGAGATGGCTCGGGCTCAGTCGGCGAACGGCAGCACGCCGTCCATGCCGGTGATCGTGAACACCCGTTGCACGTTGTCAGGCCCGCGGCGCAGCAGCAGCCGGTTGGAGTCCGAGCGCGAGCGCGCTTCGGCGCGCAGGATCAGGATCAGGCCGGTCGAGTCCATGAAGGTCAAGCCCGACAGGTCGAGGACGATCGACTCCGCGGCGCTCGCCTCGACGCGCTGCAGCTCGCGCTCCAGCTCGGGCGCGGTCGCGAGGTCGAGCTCGCCGGCGAGGGAGATGACGTGGACCGCCGCGTCGCGCGCGGAAGTCAGCATGAACTCGCCGGGCAGATGCGGCGCCCGGGCTGCGCGAACCTCGACGTCCTCGTGCGTCATGCGTCAGATGTCTCGTCCCGGGAGTCCACGTCCCTGCCGCTCCAGCAGACGGCGTCCTCCTTCGTCGCTACGCGGGCGCGGCCTTGGCGAGACGCGCCCGCGCGCATGATAGCGAGCGTTTCCGGGCCTCGCCAGTGTTGCGAGGCACCCGCTTAGAACGCGATCGTGCGACCCGGCTCGGCGGCTTGCGCGCCGGTGTAGGCCACGCCGTCGACCTTCAAGCCGCGGGCGTCGAGCAGGCTGATCGTGCCCCCGCGGTTCGGCAGCGACACCGGCGGCGCGAGCTCGATGCGCAACGTCTCGCCGGCCGGCAGCGCGCCGCTGAGCGACATCGTGTGCGCGTCGCGATCCGCGAGCGCCCAGCCGGCGAGGTCGATCGCGTCATCGGTCGTGTTCAGCAGCGTGACGAACTCGACCTCCGGCGTCTGCACGGCGTTGACGAGCGCGCCGACGATCCGGACGCGGCCGTCGGGCGGGTCGCCCGGGCCGGCGATCCTGTGGCCGGTGACGTCGTCGGTGTGCCAGGTCTGCGACTGGAACTTCAGGAACACCGCGACCCACTGCTCCGCGGCGCCCGGGAAGTGCAGCAGCAGCGCGCCGTCCTGCCAGACGCCGTCGTCGGCGACGAACCGCCCGACGTTCGACTGGTTCATGTGGATGTCGTGGACGCCGTTGCCGGGGCGAAAGCCGAAGACCTTGTCCGGCACGTTCTGCTCGGTCGGCCAGCGCTCGCCGAACGCGTACGCGGTCGCGCCGGCGTCGGCGATCGCGCGCCGGACGTAGAGCGCGAGCTTCTCGTTGAGGTCGTTGTCGGGGCCCTCGACGTCGAAGGGCAGCGTGCGCAGCCGCTCGCGGTGAAAGAGGTTCGCGCGGATGAAGTCCAGCGCGACGGTGCCCGAGCGCCGTTCGAGCTCCGTCCAGCCGCTCGGCAGCGCCGCGACGTCGCGGAGGATCGGATGCCGGAAGTCCGAGTCGATGAGGTACTCGAGCTCGGACGGCGCCACGTCGGACTCGACGTTGATCGCGACGCGGAAGTGCGTCCCCGCGTCGTCGACGGCGTGCAGCTGGTAGTGCGCGTTGTCGTCCGTGGCGAGCGCGTGGTCGACGACCTTCGCGCGCAGCACCCCGTAGGTCTTCAGCGGCATCGGCGTCTCAGGCCGGCGACGCCAGCAGGTCGATGCCCTCGGCGACGGCGTCGCGCACACGCCGCAGCCGCTGCACCTTGCGCTCGAGCTCGGCCGGCGTGTAGCAATGCACGTCGGCGTCCGAGCCCATCTCGCTCGCGTCCCAGAGGTTCGACGCCTGATAGACGCGCTCGAGCCACGGCACGCCGCCGAAGACCTCCGAGACGAGCACGACGACGTACTCCGGCCCGCGCTCGCGTTGCGGCGGCGCGCCGCGCGCGTCGGCGACGCGCGCGCCCCCGAGCACGGCGCGATCGAGCCGCCAGCGGTCCCCGACCCGGTCGAGGTAGCGCTCGAGCTCTCTGAGGTTTAGCGGGCTCAGCGTGTCAGTCGAAGTCACTCGCGGTGTGCGGGCCGACGCAGGCCAGGGCCAGCGTATCGGCCACCTCACACGCCACGTCGCGGACCTCGTCGAACGTCACGGCGTCGAGCGCCGCGATCGAGCGGTCGGGGTTGATCCCCTCGCCGAAGACGATCGACTGCGTGGCGCCGTACCGCGCGACGGCGTTCGTGTTCTCGAACGACAGCACGCGCCGGCCCGCGGCATAGGCGCGAGCGCGATCGACCTCGTCCGGCGTCGGCCCCTCGTCGCGCAGCTCGACGACGATCTCGCGCATCCGCCGGTAGGCCTCGACGCACTTCGTCGAGTCCAGACCGGCGCCGAGCTGCAGCAGCGGCACGTCGGCGTGGGCGTGCGAGATGCCGTAGACGGAGTAGGCCAGGCCGCGCTGCTCGCGGATCTCGTCGAACAGGCGCGAGCTCATCGAGCCGCCCAGGAGCGTCGCGTAGATGTGCATCGCGGCCCGCTGCGCCGGGCTCGTGACGTCGACCTGCGGGCGGTAGGACATGCGCAGGTGCGACTGGTTGGAGTCGCGCTCCTCGACCATCACGGCGGGCGTGAAGGTCGGGGCGGGCTCGAAGGGCTCGGGCTCCGGCAGTGCCGGGAAGCGCTCGAAGAGATCGGCGACCGCGCCGTTCTCTGGGACGTGGTCGAGGTTGCCGACGATGAACGCGCCGCCGTGCGCGCCGGCCCAGCGGCGGTTGCGGAAAGCGATCATCGCGTCGCGCGAGAAGGTCCGCAGGTGCTCCTCGGGACCGAGCACGGGGCGCCCGAGCGGGTGGTCGCCGAACGCGGCCTGGTCGATGAGGTGCTCGGCGACGGACGACGGCTGGTCCTTGTAGCGCTGGATCTCCTGGATCACCACGCCGCGCTCCTTGTCGAGCTCCTCGGCGTCGAGATGGGGGCGGCCGACGAAGTCCGTCAGCAGGTCGATGGCCTCCATCGCAGCCTCCGCGCGCACGGTGATGTGGAAGGCGACGATGTCGTGCGACGTGTACGCGTTGAGCGTCCCGCCGAGCCGCTCGGCGGTGTTGTTGACGTCGCGGTAGTGCGGGAACTTCTCGCCGCCCTTGAATACGAGGTGCTCGAGGAAGTGGGCCATCCCGTTCTCCTCCGGGCGCTCGGTGCGAGCGCCGGCGTCGAACGCCGTGAGGATCGTGACCGCGCGCGTGCCGGTGAGGCCGATGCGGTGCAGGGGCAGGCCGTTGGCCAGCGTGGAAGAGGCGATCGTGGGCATGGACGAACGGTAGCGATTGGCTGCCGCCCGCCGGCGGCTTTTCCGCCCGGCACGATCAACGGGACGATCTACACGTCCACCCCCGGCCCGGCTGCTACCGCCGAGCGCGGGCCGCGCTCGCGCGGTCAGTCACTCATACACGTATGCTCGTGCGGTGTCATTTCGCACCGGGCGCCTGATCGCCGCGTTCACAGTCACTGCTGTGATCGCGTCGGCGCCGCCGGCTCCGGCCGACCCGATCGCCGACAGCATCGTCGCCGCGGGCGGGGTGGCTCGGGTCGGTGACGAGTTCATCGCGCGTTCGGCGTTTCAGCGCTGGTTCGGGGTTGCCGCGGCCAGCAATCCGGCGACCGACAGCACCGCGTACGAGCCGCCGGACTTCGCCGCCTGCGTGCAGGCGAAGCGCAAGACCGATCCAAAGCCGCGGTCGGCCGCGCAGCGCAAGGCCTCGTGCCGGCGGGAATACGAGGGCCTGCGCGACCAGGTCCTGCAGTTCCTCATCCTCGAGAAGTGGGTCTCCCTGGAGACGATCGAGCGCGGTGGCGGGCCGTCGGCCGCCCAGCTCGAAGCCGCGTTTCAGAAGGCCAAGGACGACACCTTCCCCAAGGAGTCCGACTTCCTGAAGTTCCTCGAGCAGTCGGGCATGACGATCGAGGACGCGCGCTTTCAGGTGGCGTTCAACGAGCGTTACGTGCGGTTGCGCGAACGCGCGATCGACGACGCGGCGCCCGTCACCGACAAGCAGGTCGCGGCGTTTTACAAGAACAACAAGAAGCGCTTCTACGAGCCGCAGTCGCGCGACGTGCGCGTCGTGCTGACGAGGACGCTCGGACGTGCCGACGCCGCCTATGCCGCGCTGCGGCGCGGCAGATTCTGGCGAAGCGTCGCCAAGAAGTACTCGATCGACCAGGCGTCCAAGCATCGCGGCGGCATCGTGCGGGGTGTCTCCAAGGGGACGCAGGAGAAGCCACTCGACACAGCGATCTTCCGTGCGCCGATCGACCGGCTGCGCGGCCCGGTGAAGACGCAGTTCGGCTGGTACGTCTTCCGCGTCTTCGAGATCCACCCCGCGCACCAGCAGACGCTCAAGCAGGCTTCGCCGGCGATCCGCCAGGAGCTGACGGCGCAGCGCCAGCAGGCCGCCGACGAGGCGTTCAACACGCAGTTCCGCGCCAAGTGGCGCGCGCGGACGACCTGTCTTCAGGGCTTTCTCATGGACCAGTGCTCCAACGGGCCGCTGCCCGAGGACGACTCCGACTCGTAGCCTCATACCGCGAGCGCGGGCGGCTCAGCGGTCTTCGAGCGCGCGCGCGAGGTCGGCCCGGCCATCGGCGCCGAGCTTCGCGTAGCACGTATGCAGCTTGTTCTCGACCGTGCGATGCGAGAGGAACAGCCGCGCGGCGATCTCCTTGTTGGCCAGCCCGCGGGCGGCGAGCTGCGCGATCTCGAGCTCGCGCGGGGTGAGGGATGCGCGCGCCGGCGCGCCCGCGACGAGCGACGGCGTGCGCGCGCCCTCGCAGCGCGCGGCGAGCGTCTGGGAGCGACGCTCGGCGGCCGTTGCGCGGCGCGGCTCGCCGGCGCGTCGCCAGGCGACGGCGCAATCCGACCAAGCCTCCGCGGCAAGGAGGATGGCGCCGAGCTCCTCGAAGGCATCCGCCGCGGCCATGAGCCCGGGCGCGTCCCGGGCGGCGAGCGCCTCGGCGTGCGCGGCGCGCGCCGCCGGTAGCGGGCCCTCGCAGACCGCGGCGAGCTCGCGCAGGCGCGGGGCGACGTCCGCCGCGCGCCCGAGCCGCGCAAGGTCGTGCAGCGCGCCCGACTCGAGGGCGTTGGCGCCGCCGCCGCGCGCCACGGCCGCAGAGCCCTCGAGGTGCGCGTGACCGTCCGACGGCGCCCCGCCGGCGACCTGCACCCATGCTCGTGATCGCAGCAGGTCGGCGCTGGCGAGGTCCGTCACCCCGATGTCGCGCGCGTCGAGCTCGGCAAGGACGGCGCGCGCGCCGTCCACGTCGCCCACGGTCGCCAGCGCGCGCACGTACGGGGTGAGCGCCATGCGCATCGTCAGCGCCCAGCCGAGCTGGCGGCAGATCCCCGCGGCCTCGGCGCCCACCCGCACCGCCGCGGCGAGCCTGCCCTGCTCGATGTACGTCACGGTCAGGAACATCGAGAAGCAGCCCTGCCCCTCGACGGAGCCGGACTGCACCGCCTTGGCGTACTCCGCCTCGCCCAGCGCCTGCGCTTCCGCGAGCCGTCCGGCGGAGTTGAACGCGAGGCAGCGCAGGTAGAGGTGGAAGGTGGGCGAGAACGTCATCGGCGGGCCGACGAGCGCGAGGTGCGCGGCATGCCCCGTGAAGGTCGCCTCGATCGCGTCGGAGATCCGGCCGCAATTCGACAGCGAGGTCGCCGCGGCCATGGACGCTGCGATGAGCGTCTGGCCGGTGGCCCGCCGCAACAGGGGCTCGGCGACCCGGGCCGCCGTGGCGAACTGGCCCGACCACCCGAGCGCGCGGGCGCGATACGCGGTCACGTGGTCGCGGCACGCGACGTCGGCGATCCCGGGCTCGGCCTCGTCCGCGATCCGCACGGCGTCGGGGATCCGGTTGAACCCGAAGGCCATGACGTCCATCCGGGCGCTGGCCAGCTCCGCGCGCTGCGCGTCGCTCGCCGTGACGTCCGCGAGCGCGGCGAGCTGGCGCTCCGCGTCCGCCGGGCGCCCCTGCCAGCCGTAGAGCTGGCCGAGCAGCAAGCCCGCCTCGAAGCCCGCGCCGGCCTCGACCGCGGCCCGCGCGAGTCGCTCGGCCAGGGGCAGGTCGAGGCGGCGCCGGGCGATCGTCGCGGCGCGCAGCATGAGCCCGGGATCGAGCGGCCCGGCGCCATCGAGGCGCAGCGTCGCGATCCGCAGGGTGTCCTCGCGACGGCGCGCGCCCGTCGCCTGCAGCGCGTCGGCCAGGGCTCCGATCAGGGTCCGGGCGCGCAGCGGCGACAGGCGCGCGCGCACGACCTCGCCGTACAGCGGGTGGCCGAGCCGGAGATCGAGCCGGCGGCCGCCGCGCTGCACGGTGACGAGCCCGAGCGCCTCCAAGCGCTCGAGGTCCGTCTCGGCATCCATGTGCTGGAAGACCGCCGCGCCCAGCGGCTCGCCAAGCGCCACGAGCGCCAGCGCGCGAGCCACGCCGTCGCTGAGGTCGCCGAGCCTCGCGTCGACGATCTCGATCAGCCGTGACGAGATCGCGAGCGCCCCATCCAGACGCCAGATGCCCCGCGTGAGCCGGAGCGCCCCCGAGTCCACCGCGGCGACGATGAGCTCGCGCAGGAACAGGGCGTTGCCACCCGCGCTCTCCGAGAGCCGGTGCACCGCGGCGGGGTCGACGGCGCCCCCGAGCGCCAGGGTGACGAGCTCGCCGATCTCGCGCTCGCCCAGCGGCTCGAGCTCCAGCCGCTCGGCGAGGCCGTCCTTCCACAACGCGACGACGGCGTCGGACGCCTGCTCGCCGGAGCGCATCGTCGCGAGCAGGAACAGCGGCTCGTCGCCGCCCGCGAGCATGTGCGTCAGCGCCGCCGAGGACTCGTCGAGGAGATGCGCGTCGTCGACGAACAGGGCGACTGGGCTTCCCTCGCCGCGCGCGACGACCGCCCCTGCTATCCGGCGCAGGACGTCCGCGCGGTTGGCGGTCGTGCTCAGATCCGGGACGAACGAGGCGAAGGCGCCGAACGGCAGGCCCGCCGCACCCTGCGTGGCGCCGACGCGCAGCGGCACGAAGCCCTCGGCCGCGGCGAGCGCGAGGCATTCACCGGCGAGCCGCGTCTTGCCGACGCCCGCCGCGCCGGCCAGGAGCACGCCGCGCCCGCCGCCTCGCAGCAGCCGCCCGACGCGGTCGAGCTCGGCTGCCCGCCCGACCAGGGGCCAGCGCAGGTCCATCGGCCAACCCAACCCGGTCGCGCGGAGCATTGCAAGTCACTTCACGCAAATAGGAGTGGTGACCACTCTCGACGTGAGAGCACACCTCGCGGAGATTGCTCCTACCGCCACGCAACGTCGCCACGAGGAGCACAGCAATGACCAGCATCGGCATCGTCGGGACCGGAATCTCAGGGCTGAACCTCGCGCTCGGCCTCCAGCAGGCCGGCGTGGAGACGACGGTCTACGCAGAACAGGCGCCGGACGACATGCGCCGCGGGCGCCTCGAGAACACCGCCATGCGCTTTGGCACGACGGTCGCCCGCGAGCGCGCGCTCGGGGTCGACCACTGGCCGGACGCAGGCCGCGTCGACGCATGGAGATTCGAGGTCGCCGGGACGCCGGTCGCGTTCACCGGCGCGATGGGCGATGCCGTAAGCGTCGTGGACTTCCGTATCTACCTGCCGCGGCTGCTCGAGGACTACGCCGCGCGTGGCGGCAACGTCGTCGTCGGCACGCCGAGCCCGGACGACATCGCCGCGGACGAGTCGCATGACCTGATGGTCGTCGCGACCGGCAGGGCCAGCATCGACGCGTTCTTCCCGCGCGACCCGAGCCGCTCCCCGCACACGGTCCCGCAGCGCAGGCTCTGCGCGCTGCTCTGCCACGGCATCGCGCCGGTGCAGCCCGCCCGCGGCAGCGGCACGATCGTGCCCGGCGCGGGCGAGATCATCGAGTTCCCGTGGTTGTCGCCGCACGGCATGGTCGCCGGGATCCTCGTCGAGGCTGTCCCCGGCGGCCCGTTCGAGGCGATCACGCGCACCGCCCGCGCGGACGACCCGGCGGCGTTCGACGCGCTCGCGCTCGCTCTGCTGCAAGCGCACGCGCCCGACGTCGCGGCGCGCGTGGACGCCGCGGCGTTCGCGACCACCGGCCCGCGCGACGTGCTTCAGGGCGCGCTCACGCCGACGGTGCGCAGGCCGTACTGCGAGGTCGCGCCCGGCCGCTTCGTCGTCGCCGTCGGCGACGCGTACGTCACCAACGACCCGGTCTGCGCGCAAGGCGCGAACCTCGGCTCGGCGACAGCGGCCCTGGTCACGCAGGCGATCTGCCGCGACGTGGCGTTCGACGAGTGGTTCTGCCGCGGCCTCGAGCGCGACCTGTGGGTGCTCGCCGAGCCCGCGACGCGCTTCACCAACACGATGCTCGCGCCCCCGTCGCCGCAGCTACAGGCGATCCTCGGGACGGCGACCGCGGTGCAGCCGGTCGCCGACGCGTTCGTCGGCAACTTCGCCACTCCCGACGCGATGTGGCGCGCGATCGCGACGCCGGAGCGCGCCGACGCGTTCCTCGCCGCCGCGAGCTCGCCGGACCGGATCGCGAGCGCGGCATGAGCCCGGTACGCGAGCACAACCGCCGCCTCGTCCTCGCGCGCCGTCCATGCGGGATGGTGGATCCGGGCACGGTGCGCCTCGAATGGGAGCCCGTGCCGGAGCCGGGTGAGGGCCAAGCGCTCGTGGCCGTGCGCCACGTGTCGATCGACCCGACGATCCGAAGCTGGATGAACGACGGACCCTCGTCCATGCCGCCGATCGGGCTCGGCGAGGTCATCCGCAGCTACGGGGCCGGACAGGTCATCGCGAGCAACGACGAGCGCTACCCGCAGGGCTCCGTGGTCACGGGGCTGACCGGCTGGCAGGACTACGTCGTGACCGACGGCGCCGCCGCGCCGCTGCGCGTGCTCGGCGCGGGGGTGACTCCGCGCCACGCGCTCGGGGTCTTCGGCGTGACGGGCATGGCCGCGTACTTCGGCATGCTCGACGTCGGCCGGGTGCGCGAAGGCGACACCGTGGTCGTCTCGGGCGCCGCCGGCGCGGTCGGGTCGGTCGCCGGCCAGATCGCGCGGATCAAGGGCGCGCGCCGCGTCGTCGGCGTGTGCGGCGGCCCGGCGAAGTGCTCGTGGATCGTCGACGAGCTGGGCTTCGACGCGGCGGTCGACTACCGGTCCGGCGACATCGGGGCGCAGCTGGCCGCGGTGTGCCCGGACGGCGCCGACCTCGTCTTCGACACCGCCGGAGGCGAGATCCTCGACGCGTGCCTCGGCCAGCTGGCGCTGGGTGGCCGCGTCGTCGTGTGCGGGGCGACCTCCCGCTACAACGACGTCGCACCGGCACCCGGTCCCGTGAACTACTTCAACCTCGTGCTGCGCAGCGGCCGGATGGAGGGATTTTTGGTCCGCGACTACGTGGATCGCTTCGCGGAGGCGAGGGCGCAGATGGCGCCGTGGATCGCCGACGGGCGCCTCGAGCACGTCGAGCGCGTCATCGACGGTCTCGAGCACGCGCCCGAGGCGCTCCACATGCTCTTCACCGGGGCGACCAGCGGCAAGCTCGTGGTCCGGGTGTGAGCTCCACGGGAGCCGGGGGTGGAGTCGTTCGCTCCCCGCTACGGGGACTGGATGGATCCACCCCCTCGCGGTCGCGACGCGCGCGCCGGTGTCATGCCGGCTGCAGCTTGGGCTCCTCGTCCGGGACGTCGGCCGGCTTGAAGCTCGCGGTTCGCTCGGCGTAATCCTCGATGTCGACCGGATCGGTCGCGTCGATCTCGCGCTCGGGCACGCCCAGTCGCGAGAACGCGAGGCAGACGACGCCCATAAGCGCGTAGCCGAGCGCGATCTTCATCTGGACGGCGTCGAAGTCCAGCGAGACCTCGGCGCCGTGGATGAGCCCGATCGAAGCGAGCAGCGCGCCGAGGAAGCTGTAGCCCGCGGCCCAGAGGAAGCGGCGGTCGATCATGAAGACGCCGATCGCGCCGAGGATCATGCCCGCGAGGACCGCCCCCTCGCCGAGCTTCGTCAGCCCCTCGTGGATGACGCCGTTGGTGGCAAGGGCCGCGTCGGTGATCGCCAGGGCGGGGCCGTTGGCGGCCGCGGCCGCGGCTTGCGCCGTCGCGATCGTGTTGTCGATGAGCCCCGACGCCCACGCCGCGACGTTGGGGATGATCGCCAGCACGATCGCCGCGTAGTGCGCCTTCGGCACCGCGCGGAACGCCTGCGCGCCGATCACGAGGCCGATGAACAGCAGGATCGGGACGATCGCCGGGATCGGCAGGATCGCGCCCAGCAGCGGGAACATCCCGAACACGCAGAGCAGGAAGATCACGACGCCGGTGGCGAGCGAGTAGCTGATGCCGCCGCCGGCGGCCTTCCAGCCCGGGTGACCGACGTAGACGGCGGGCGGGAACGGGCTGCCGAGCGCCGAGCCGACGACGGCGCCGGTGCCGTCGGCTAGCAGCACGTGGCGCAGGTTGTACCTGTCGCCCGCGGCCGCCGCGCTCTCGACGTTGCTCATCGCCTCGGTGAAGTTGTAGATGCCCAACGGGATGGCCGTGGCGAGCAGCGGCGAGATCCCCTCCAGGCCGTCGAAGAGCATGTCGACGTTCAGCGACGGGATGCCGACCGCGATCTGCTTCGCCGCGTCGGTGACGGCGGCCGTCTCCATGAAGCCGCCGGCCCATGCGAGCGCCGAGCCGACCAGCAGCGCGGCGAGCCCCATCGGGAAGTTGCCGGGCAGCTTCACGCCGGCGACGAAGCCGATGATGATCATCGCGAGGACGGGGAGCGCGATCCACGCCGCTTCCCACATCTGCGCGGCGGGTCGCATCGAGATGAACGTGATCGAGATGCCGGCGAGCGTGCCGAGCAGGGCGGCGCGCGGCGTGAACTTGCGGATGTAGGGGCCGACGAACGCCCCGATCAAGATGATGATCCCGATGATGAACGCCCATGCGAGGCCGGCCGTCCAGGCCGCGATCGGGTCCTTCGTCGCGATGAACGTCGGCAGCATGACGACGAACGTGACGATGAACATGTGCGGCACGCTCGGCCCGTAGGGCATCGCCGTGACGTTCGCGCGGCCTTCCTTCTCGGCGAGCTTCTTGGCGAGGTAGAAGTAGAAGACGTTGCCGACGAGCAGCTCGATGCCGAGCGCCGGGAGGATGACCTTGTAGACGTCGTCGGCCGGGATCTGCACGACGAACGCGGCCAGCCCCGCGAGCACGATGACGTTGACGAGCATGTTGATCCCAAGCCCGAAGAAGGCGTTGAGGTCACCTCGGGTCCAGAGCGGGATCTCCATCTTGGGCGGGCCGGCGGCGGCTGGGACAGCGGACATCGGGTTAGGCTCCTTCGGCGGCGGCGGACAGCGGAATCGACGGCTCCAGCGCGGCGAGCAGGTCCTGCGACGGGGTCACCCAGCCGAAGATCCCGCCCTGAGCGGCGATCATCTTCAGCCCGACCTCGTGGAACTCCTGGAAGTACGACCCGACGCAGTCCGACGGGACGAGGCACTCGAAGCCGCGGTCGTTGGCCTCGCGCACGGTCGTGTGCACGCAGACCTCGGTCGTGACGCCGGTGACGATCAGGCTCTTGATCGCGCCGTTGCGCAGCATCAGCTCGAGGTCGGTCGCGTAGAACGCGCCCTTGCCGGGCTTGTCGAGGACGGCCTCGCCGTCGGCGGGCGCGAGCTCCTCGATGATGTCGTGGCCTGGCTCCCCCCGGATGAGGATGCGGCCGTTGGGCCCCTCCGAGCCGATCGGCGTGGCGGGCTTGCCGCGTGCGAGCTTCGCCGGCGGGCAGTCGGTCATGTCCGGGCGGTGGCCCTCGCGGGTGTGGATGACGGTCATCCCGATCGCGCGTGCCGCCGCGAGGACCTTGGCGAGCGGCTCGACGACCTTGGTGAGCATGCCGACGTCGTTGCCGAGCGACTCCCCGAAGCCGCCGGGCAGCAGGAAGTCGCGCTGCATGTCGATGATCACGAGCGCCGTGGTGGCGGGATCGAGCTCGAAGGGATAGGGCGTGGCCGGCACGGAGATCGGCGCCGTCTCTGACTCAGGGGGCATCGGTGCCTTTCGGTGGTCGTCGCGGCCCGGCCGCGAGGGCGGTTGTATGCAGTGCGGTCCACAACCCGGTGGTCGTGGCCGCACGCTACGCCGGGCGCCGGGGCGCTCGCATTGGCCCCATGGCCCACAGTGGCCAGGGCTCATTTGGCCATTCGGTCCATGCCCCGCCCCTCGGTGTCGCACTACCGTGCGACACACGATGAGTACAGCGTTGTATGCAGGCAGACCAGCCGGCGCGACCGGAGCCTGAGCAGGTTCCGCCGATGGCTCGGGCGAACGGCGCACGCGCGGCGACGCAGGCAGACCGGGTCTACTCGGAGCTGCGCGAGCGCCTCCTGCGCGGCGACATGCCCGTCGGGCGCCGCCTCGTCGAGCAGCAGCTCGCGGAGGAGTTCGTCACGAGCCGCACGCCGGTGCGCGAGGCGCTGCGGCGGCTGGAGGGCGACGGCCACATCGTCCGCGACCGCGGCGGCGGGATGTGCCCGGCCGCGCCGAGCGTCAAGTCGATGCGCGAGCTGTACGAGGTGCGGGTCGCGTTGGAGGAGCTGTGCGCGCGGCGGGCGGCCACGAGCGGCGACCGCGAGCGGCTCGCGGCGATCGAGCGCGACTGGCGGGCGCTGGACGTCGCGTGGCACGACACGCGCGCGCTACCGCGCGGGCCCGACTTCGTCTACGCCGACGAGGGCTTTCACCGCGCGCTCGCCGCCGCGAGCGGCAACGACGTCGCCGAGGCGCTGCTCGGCGACCTCAACGACCGCATCCGCGTGCTGCGGATCTACGACTTCACGACGGACGACCGCATCGGCGCGACCATCGCCGAGCACCTCGAGATCATCCGCTGCGTCCTGGCGCGCGACGCCGACGCCGCCGCGGCCTTCATGCGCGCGCACGTCCAGCGGTCGGCCCTCGTCGTCCGCGAGCGGGTCGGCTCGGCGCTCGCCCGGATGTTCGAGCAGCCCGACGCCTGACGGCGATCGCGGCTCAGGGCTCACCCGCGGGTTTCATCCATAAATTCTCACGAGGCTGCGGCTTTCCGAGACACTCGCGGGCGGCGGCCGGCGCCCTTCCGGCACGCCTTTGTTGGA
Source organism: uncultured Actinomycetes bacterium (assembly GCA_963766525.1). Classification (GTDB taxonomy): domain Bacteria; phylum Actinomycetota; class Thermoleophilia; order Solirubrobacterales; family Solirubrobacteraceae; genus CADCVQ01. Next base: position 116,091 of record CAVYAX010000052.1, on the reverse strand, counting down.
GGCTCACAACAAGGAACGGAGGACCCATGTACAAGAGCGTCCTGTGTGGTGCGGCGCTGCTGGCAGCGCTCACTGTCATCACGAGCGGCACGCTGGCTGAGGCGGACCGCCGCGGCGGAAAGCAAGACCGCAATCCGCGGGTGATCCATCTCGTCGAGCGCGTCGCCGGCGCCCCCACGTTCGACGACGGCGGCTCACCCGGCCCGGGTGTCGGTGACCGTCTGATCTTCAGCGCCGATATCTACGACGCGAAGGATCGCAAGGTCGGCCGCGACGGCGCCGACTGCGTGGTCGTCCGGATCGATCCGAGCCAGCCATCGCCGCTGGAGCAGCAGATCGTGCAGTGCGTGGTCACGGTCGAGTTGCCGGACGGTCAGATCACCTTTCAGGGTTTGGCACAAGGCACCGAGAACCACTTCGCCGTCACGGGCGGGACCGGCGCCTACCGGCGGGCGCGCGGCGAGGCGTTCGTCGACGACCGCGAGTTCCTCGTCGCGTCGGACGTCACGATCACGCTGACCGGATAGACCGCGGCTGGAGACCGGCGGCCACATCCTCCGCGACCACGGCGGCGGGATGTGGGCGCCGCTCCGCTAGTCGTGCGGGTTGACGTCCTCGGGATTCGCGTACGTGACGAGCCGGATCTCGTCGGCCTCGAACGCGTCGGTCGGGCGAGGGCCGTCGTCACCGGGCTCGACCGCGACGAGCGTGACCTGGACGGCATCCGCGTCGACCTGGCGCAGCGCCTCGCTCACGCCGACGACCTTCAGCTGCGGCACGGAGGGGTGCGGGAGGCGCACGTCGTACACGTCGCTGTAGCGGGCGTCTGGATCGCAGTGGTCGTCGTCGCCGAAGCAGCCGCCGTGTCCGAACACCGTGAAGCAGCCCGCGTAGCCGGCCGCGGGCGTCAGCGGCGTGTCGACATCCGCGGCCGGGGCGTCGAAGAACACGCGCACCTCATAGGAGGGGCCGGAGTGATCGACGCCGTAGACCAGCAGCTCCGCGCTCGACCACTCGTACCCCTGGCTCAGGGGCGGGAGCGCCAGCGGATCGGAGACGAATCGCTGCATCAGGCCACCGGCTGCGATGCGGTCGAGCTCGCGTAGTCGTAGCCGAGCAGCGTGACGTCAAGCGTCTGCGCGACGGTCATCGGGAACGGCGGCAGCGCCTGACCCCAGATCGCCTGCGGCGGGCCGACGGCGTTGTGACGCACTTGCCACAGCCGCCAGAGGCGATCGACCATCGTGTGATGGGCCCAGAAGATCGGATCGAACGCGGAGAAGGGAATGAGCTGCATGTGCCCGCCGGTCCACATGTGGACCTGGCCGTGCATCTCCTCGAGCTTGCGGTTGAACGTCGCGAAGTCGCGCGTCTCGACGAGGGCTCGCACATCCGACGCTCGCGGCAGCTGGCGTCCGCTGTTGCCGGGACTGCGGATGGTCGTCGGCCCGGGGGCGGGGCTGCCGCCCGATTGACCCTGCTGGAGCGCGCGCTGGGACACTGGCGCCGAGAACAGCGGGTTCGCTGTGGCGCCGACGGTCTTGGCGTTGAAGACCGGCGGCACCTGCCCGGCCTGCCCGTCGGGCGTCGCCCAGTTCCACCACGCAAGGGTCGCCGCGGGGACGCGGTCGCGCATCGCGCGCTCGAAGAAGTACAGAAACGCGCGATGCCACGGCAGAAACAGCGGCGTGCCGTGCTGGCACTCGGTGGGCAGCGGAAGACCGTGAAGCCCGGCGAAACGGGCGTAGCTGCGCTCGTCGGCGTCAGGCCGGCGGACCATGCCCGCGTAGGCGTCGCGCAGCTCGACGGCCTGCCCGGCGGTCAGTCGCGCGGCGTCGCGGCGGAAGCGCAGCCGGGTGTTCGTGAGCGCGCTGTTTGCCGCCATGTCGTCACTCTAATCTCATCGCGCGACGAGCGGGTGAATAGTTGTGACTCGCCGACCGGCGTTCTCGAGATCGTGCGCCGGTATCTCGCGGCGCCCATGCTGCAGCGCGCATACCACTTGTACGTCGCGTCCGCAGGCAGGACGTCCTGATCTCCGCAGGCAGGACGTCCTGATCTAGGCCGGTGCGGTTGCCGCGAGGTATGCCCGCCAGCCGCCGTGCTCGGTGATCTCGCGCCGCGCCTCGACGAGGGCCGGCTCCGCGAGGACGCCGAGAACCTCGCTGCCGTCGTCGAGGGTGAGCCGGCCGACGCACAGCCCGTCGGGCTCGGTGAGCAGGATCGCCGTGATCCCGGCGGGTGGGACAAGCCAGACCTCGACCGCGATCGAGCGGCCTTGCGTCGCGTCGCGAAGCATCGCCGGATGCACGTCGTCGATGCTCCAAAGGCGGTAGCACGGCGCCGTCCGCGCCTCACGCTCGAACGTCGCGCCGGCCTCGACGAGGTTGGCGTGGCGCTCGAGCCCGCGCATGAGCGTGCCGTTGACGGCGAGCGCGATCGACCCCTCCACGCACTGGTTGATACCAGACGACGTGCACATCGCACGCGACCGGCTCAGCAGGTCTGGACATGGTTTGGCGGCGAGGCTAAGGTCGGCGCCATGGCGAGCTCGGCGAAGGCGTCCGACGCGTCGACGCGTAAGTGGCTTGCGGCCGTGATCGTCGGCGTGAGCGTCGGGAGCATCGCCGTGATCTCGTCCGTCGCGATCCTGACGGCGTCCGGAGACGAGCGGGCCGAGACGTCGCGACTGGTGTTCTCCTCGGTGTTGCCGCTGCTCGGCACCTGGGTGGGAACGGTGCTCGTGTTCTACTTCGCGCGGGAGAACCTCCAGGCGGCGACGGAGAGCACGCTGGCGCTCGCGGGGCGAGAGCTCGAGACGCCGGTGACGAAGGTGATGATCCGCGAAGGCGACATCACCGCGTACGACTTGGGCAGCGACGAGGAGGTCGCCAAGGTCAAGCTCACCGCGGTGCATGCGCGCATGAGCGGGATGTCTCCGCCGGCGCGGCGCTTGCCGATCCGCAACCCGAAGGGGGCGTTGCTGTGCGTCATCCACGACTCGACGCTCACGGCCTACGCCGAGTCCCAAGGACAGAAGACGGCCGAGCTCGACAAGACCCTCGGCGACCTCCTCAAGGACCCCACCTTCGGGCCCCTCGTGAAGGCGATGGCCTTCGTCTCCGAGAAGGCGACGGTCGCGGACGCGCGCAAGGCGATGACGGACAAGAAGGACTGCAACGACGTGTTCGTCACGCCGACCGGCAAAGCGGAGGAACGGGCCATTGGCTGGCTGACGAACACGCTCCTCGCGGGCGTTCAGTGAGACGCAGCGGCTATGCCGAGACGCGCAGCGGCTGCGCTGAGACGCCCAGCGGCTGTGCCGGTTGTCGCGGCTCGCGGGCGCGCCGCTGTAGTTCAGCCCTCGATCCAGGTTCCCGTCTCGCGGCGTAGCGCCGCCGGCAGCATCTGCGGGGAGGTGATGACGCCGGCGCCGCCGGGGTGGCGCTCGAGGTAGGTGACGAGCGCTTCGACCTTCGGGCGCATGCTGCCCTCGCCGAGCTCGCCGCTGGTCGCGAGCGCCGTGGCTTCGGCCACCGTCAGCCGGTCGAGCCAGCGCTGGTCGGGCTTGCCCCAGTTCACGGCCACCTGATCGACGCCGGTGGGGATCGCGAACAGGTCGGCGCCCAGCTCCGCCGCCATGAGGGCGCAGGCGGAGTCCTTGTCGACGACGGCTTCGACGCCGATCAGGTCGCCGCCGGCGTCGCGCACGACGGGGATGCCTCCGCCGCCGCCGGCTACGACGATCGTCCCGGCCTCGAGAAGCTCCCGGATGGTCTGAAGCTCGACGATCTCGACCGGCGTGGGGGACGGGACGACGCGCCGCCAGCCGCGCCCCGCGTCCTCGGCGACGTGCCAGCCCAGTCGCTCGGCGTGCTCGTGCGCGGTCGCGTGGTCGAGGAACGAGCCGACGGGCTTGGTCGGATTCGCGAACGCCGGGTCGGCTTGGTCGACGACGGTCTGGGTCACGATCGCCACGACCCGCCGGTCGACGCCCCGGCGGCGCAGCTCGTTGCCGATCGCCTTGAGGAACATGTAGCCGATCGCGCCCTGGGTGTCGCCGACGGCGTAGTCCATCGGGACCGGCGCCAGCTCGGCCTGCGCCATCTCCGAGCGGCGCAGGATGAAGCCGACCTGTGGCCCGTTGCCGTGGCTGACGACGAGCCCCCAGCCCTGCTGCACGAGCTCGACGAGCGGGCCGGCGACGGAGCGCACGGCGTCGTACTGGTCGGCGATCGCCTGGTGGTCGGCGTCGGTGACGAGCGCGTTGCCACCGAGCGCTACGACGGCGATCGGGCTCACGCGGCCGCCGGCTGGACGTTTGCGCGGGCGCCCGCGATCGCATCGATCGCCGCGAGAAAGCACTGCAGCGGCGCGGTCGTGATGCCGGCGCCGATCTGGCCGACGCCGGCCTCGCGGTGCGCGATGCCGGTGTTGATGATCGGCAGGATGCCGCTGTCTACGACGAGCCGCGCGTCGATGCCTGCCGCGGTCGCGCCGAAGTTCAGCGCCGGCAGCGTGAAGGCGGGGTGCGTGCCCAGCGTGATCGCCCGCATGCGGCGGCTGTTCTCCGTCGCGTCGGCCGGCGTGCCGCCGACGAACTGCACGATCGCGGGCGCCGCGGCCATCGCGAACCCGCCCACGCCGGCCGTCTCGGTGATCGCGCTGTCGCCGAGGTCGGCGGCGGCGTCGTCGACGCCGTAGCCGGGGAAGAACAGCCCGTCGACCGGGTTGGCGGGGGCCTGAAACCAGGCGTCGCCGGTGCCGCTGCACCGGATCCCGAAGTTCACGCCGTTGCGCGCCATCACGGTGACCATCGTGCTGTGCGCGACGCCGTGCGCCGCGTCGAGCATCGCCTTGCAGGCCGCCATCGACAGGTTCAGGAAGAAGTGGTCGTTGGCGGCGACGAACGCGATCGCGCGGCGCACGTCGGCGGCCTGGCGATCGACGGTCAGGAGGGCAGGGACGAGGCGCTTGAACAACAGGCCGGTCGCGGCGGCGTTGCGGTTGTGGACCTCGTCGCCCATGTGCAGGGCCTGCGCCATGATCGGCCGCAGCTCGACGCCGCCCAGCGCGCGCACCCCGGCCTGCAGCACGTCGAACAGCTCCGTGCCCATCCAGCGCAGGCGGTCGAGCACGTCGGGGCGGTTGGCGCCGAACCGCAGCACCTTGCCGAGGCCCTCGTTGAAGTTGCAGTACGCGCGGTTGCCACCGCCCGAGTTCTCGACGACGAACACCGGCATCGACGGGCTGATGATCCCGGCCATCGGCCCGACCGCGCCGTGGTGATGGCACGGCTCGAGCGCGACCGTGCCGCTTGCCGCCAGCGCCGCGCCCTCCTCCGGCGTCGCGGCCCAGCCCTCGTAGGCGATCGCCCCGGCGATCGCGCCCTGCACCGGCCCGCACATGTCCGCCCACGCGATCGGCGGCCCCGCGTGCAGGATGCGCCGCTCGTCGTCGAGCGCCGCGATCGCCTCGCGGGCGAGCAGGATGTCGACAAGCACGGGCTGCGCCTCGAGATACCGGCCGAGCGCGGTCTCGTTCGCCGCCTCGATCTGCGGATCTCCGAGCAAGCGGGCCAGCCGCATGCCGGCGTCCGCGTCGCCGCCGCCCGGCGGCCGCCACGCGAGCTGGACGGCGCCGCCGCCGGCCGCGCGGATGTTGTCGGCGAAGTTCGCCAGCCCGACGTTGGCGACGTTCAGCGCCTGGGTGAACAGGTCTGTCATGCGACGGTTGCTCCGCGGGCGGCGAGCGCGGTCGCGACGTACGCGGCCCACGCGGCCGCCTGGGCGTTCGTCTCGGCGACGAGCGCGCCCGACGCGCGCAGCTGCGCGATCACCCCGGCGCGATCTTGCGGGTCCGCGGAGGTGCCGCACACGTGGACGATCGCCGCGGGCTTCGCTCTTGCGAGCAGGTCGACGAGCCCGGATACCGGGTCCATCGTCGAGCCGTAGCCGAGGACGACATCGACGAGCAGCACGGCCGTCGTCGGGTCGGCCGCTTCCCGGGCGAGCCGCTCGTCGCGCAGGCCGGGGTCGATCATCGGGTGCGGGCGGCCTTGGGTGAACTGGTCGTCGCCCATGTCGATGATCGTGTGCTCGATGCTCGTGGCGATGTCGTCGAGCGTCGGGTTGCCCTTGACCGGCGTGTTGGACCACGCGTCGAGGCCTCGCGCGCGGAGGATGAGCTGCGCCTCGAAGCAGAACGTCCCGCCCGAGAAGATCCCGCGGACGAAGCGCTGCTCCGGCGTGGCGCCGGACACGATCTCGTCGAGCCGCGCGCGCGGCCCGGCGCCCGGGTCGAGCCCGGCACGCTCCGCCGGGCGGCCCTCGCTCAGCGCGACGGCGAGGTCGGCGGACTCCGCGAGGCTGCCGGCGGCGACGATGCCGTCCGCGGCTTCGTCCGGGTCGGCGCCGAGGAAGATCGACACGACGGGCGTCGCCATGCGCGCGGCCTGCGCCAGCACGGCCGCGGCGACGGTCGGGTGCGGGGGCTTCGAGACCAGCACGACGACCTTCGTCTCGGGGTCGTCCTCCAGCCAGCTCATCCCGCGGAGCATCGAGATGCCGCCGATCGCCTCGGCGAGGTCGTGCCCGCCGGTTCCGATCGCCTGCGACACGCCGGAGCCGAGCTCGTGGATGCGCGCCGTGACCTCTTGGGTGCCGGTGCCCGAGGCGCCGACGACGCCGATCGGCCCGCGGCGCACGACGTTCGCGAAGCCCAGCGGGATGCCGTTGACGATCGCGGTGCCGCAGTCGGGGCCCATGACGATGAGGTCGCGCTCGTCGGCCGCTCGCTTGATCTCGAGCTCGGCCGCGACCGGCACGTTGTCGCTGAAGATCATCACGCTCATGCCGAGCTTGATCGCCTTCAAGGCCTCGGCCGCCGCGTAGTCGCCGGGCACCGAGACGAGCGCGAGGTTCAGCGACGGGTCGCGCATCGCGGCGAGCTGGATGCTGGTCGGCGGCTGCTCGGCGACGGCCTGCCCGTCGTCGGTGGGCTTCTCGGCGAGCAGCTCGCCGGCCGCGGCGAGCGCGGCCTCGCAAGCGGCGCCGTCCGCGCCCGCGACCGCGACGACGAGGTCGGACGGGCTTGCCTCCAGGCCCTCGGCCAGCCCGGCGTCGGCGAGGTTCTCGATGTTCGTCGGCGTGGCCATGACGACGGACGCGCCGGTGATGCCGTCGAGCGCCAGGAGCTTCGAGGAGATCGCGAGCAGCGCGACCGAGTCCTTGTACGCGTTGGGGACGACGCGGTGCGCCGTGGTCATGCCGCCACCGCCGGGTTCCCGGCGCGTGTGGCCGCCGAGACGAGCCTTATGCCGCTGAGGACACCGAGGAGCGCGTCGGCGCCGGAGGTCGCGCCGGTGGCGACGACCGCGGCCGCGGCAGCCCCGACCTCCGCGGGCGCGCCGCTCGCGAGCGCATCGCACAGCGCGATCAGCCGCTCGCCGAAGTGGCCGGCGACGGCGAGCCGCAGGTAATGGGCGGAGATGTCGCCGGTGCGATGCAGGTGCTCCGCGACCGCAGGCCGCAGCAGCTCGGCGAGCGATCCGGCGGCCGCCGATCCTTCGGCGGCGGGCGCGAGCCGGTGCGATGGAGGCGAGCAGGCCGACGAGCGCGTCGTCTCCCGAGGGGGTCAGGCCGGGGCCGCGGCCGATCAGCGATGCGACGCATTCGCCGACGCGATCGCGGTCGCCCCGCGCGAGCGCATCCTCGAGCGCGGGCAGCAGCCCGCCGGTCCGCCGGTCCGCGGCGCGCAGGGCGAGCCGGTGCGCGGCGCCGGCGCCCGCATCGACGAGGCTCGCGGTCCGGACGCTCGATTCCGCCGGGCGCCACACGCGCGCGCCCCGGACGTCGAGCACGAGGTCGCCGAGCTTGAGGTGGCCGGCGCGCCCGACGACTCGGTCGCCGACGGCGACCGCCGACGCCTCCACGTCGCCGGGCACAGCGACGTGGGCGTGTGATCGCGGCCGCTCGCGTGCAGCACGAGCGCCGGCCCGCCGTCCACCGTCACGTACGCGCAGCGGGCGAACGTCGCCCGGACGCGCCCGCGGACGCCGTCGGCGGCCCGGGGCGCGAGGTACCCGCGCGAGACCACGGTGCCTGCCGGCATCAGCTCACGGGAAGGTCGGCGTCGGGCGAGCCCACGCGCCGATCATCGCACCCTTTCCTCGCGAACTTGGCTGGCCACGTGGTTGAAATCTCGCGCGCGACCCCCACCGCTGCGGCGAGCCACCTCCAGGCCCGCGGCCCAGCCGGGCGCGCGACCGCCAAGGGGCGGGCGAAGATCGTCCGTGGGCCCGCCGGCGGCCGTGATCAACCAGGCGATCACGGAGTTCGAGTTCCACATCTCGCCCGCGTTCAGCTCGTCGCGACCCCACACGGGTCGCGGCACGAGCGCGACGAGGTCGAGCAACCGGCGCGCGAACGCCTGATCGCTGCTGAGCAGGCGCGGCGCGCCGGCCGCGCCGGCGAGATCCGGGATCGACCCGTCGCGCCAGCACCGGACCTCGTAGCGAAAGAGGCGCAGCCCACCGAGCAAGCGGCTGCCGACCGCACCCGTCGCCACCACGCCGCGGCTCGCCTCGTCGGCGTCCGGCGACGGGGCCACCTCGATCGTGTAGTCCGCGCCGTCGCACGTGACGACGAGGGCGGCGTGGTACAGGTCGCACCGCGGCCGCCGCTGGCGCGCGGCGACGACGGCCTCGTAGACGCGCCCGTTGAAGCGCACCGAGCGAGCCCCCGCGCCGAGCGCGATCCAGTAGAGGTCCACGGCTGCTGTGGGCGGCGTCTGCATGCTCGCCGCAAGTCTCGTCGGCAGCGTGCCCGTCGCCATCCGGGGTCGTCCGCGCACGGCGTGCGGGGTATCCGCAGCGGCCCCCTACGCATGTCGAATAGTGAGCGATATCCGCTCACTATTCGACATTCGGACCCGTGCGGGGGAGGCGGAAGGTTGCTGGACTCGCCGCGGCTCGCCGGCGCACGCGCGTGATCGCGAGCGCTGCGCCCAGCAGCACGACCAGCACCGCGGGCCACAGCATGCTCGGCCCGGCCGGGTTGCCGTCGGCTCGAGCACGTGCCGCCGAGGCCGCCGCCGCAGGGCCGCTAAGCACGCGGAACGTCGCCGCGTCGACCGTCGCCAGCAACGTGCCCTTGCGGCGCACGTCCAGCCGCGCGCCGCCCGCAGCGAGGAGCACGCGCAGCTCGTACGGGTTGCCCCGCGCGAGCGCGGGATCGTGGAGGTCGATGCAGACCGCCTTGCGATCGCGCGTGTCGAGCGCGTGGATGAACGGCTCGCCGGCGGTGCCCTGGTACAGCGTGTACGCCCAGCGGCCGTCGGAGCTCGTCGCCCGGCTGAGCGGCAGGCCGTTCATCTCGTCGGGGTCCTCGCGCGGGTCGACGATCGCCTCCCGCTCGAGGCGGTTGCGCACGAGGTCGTAGACGCGCACCCGGTACGCCGTCGGGTCGTTGCGCGAGATGTAGTTGATGAGGAACAGCGCGCGGCCGTCGGGCGACAGCGCGTCGTAGCTGAAGTCGCCGGGGAGGTTGATGACGCGCCGCAGGCGCAGCCGGCGGCGCGTGGACAGCACGGCGAGCATCGTGGTCCGGCGCGGGAACCCCGCGCGCGGGCGGATGAGCACGAGCGTGCGCCCGTCGGCGGACAGCCCGCCGGCCGACGAGTCGTACGCGACGAGCGGGATCCCGAACCGGCCGGGCAGGTTCAGGCGGCTCGTGACGGCGCCGGTCGCCGCCTTCTGCGCGAGGACGGCGGTGCGCTCGCCGACGGTGACGCTCAGATAGCGGCTCGCGCCGTCGCGCGTGGCGACGCCGTTCGGGCTCTCCTCGACGGGCAGCGGGAGGCCGTCGGCCGCTGCCGGCCCGGCGGGGATGGCGAAGGCGAGCGCCGCCAACGCGGCGCCGGCCAGTGACCTGCGGTCAGAGGACATATCTGCACTACACCGCCCGAGCGCCGGGAGGTCCCGGGATCGCGCGGGTACGGCGGTCGGTCAGCGAGCGCGGTGAAAGTCGCCGCCGCACGCGCGCAGCACGCCGCACTTGGCCGCCGTGGCCGGCGCCTGCGCCTTGCGGTAGATCGCAGACCGGCTCCGCGCGTCGCTCGCCGGCTGAGCGCGGCCGTCGCGGGGTCACCTCGTGGACGAACATTGGCCGCTTTACAGGGAGAACGTGGACGCACGCGCCTTGTCGCCGCTGCGGAGCGAGTAAGGTCCGGCGTCACCACCGCATTCGAGCACGAGGCCGTAGTGAACGCCATGGACGTAGTGCCCCCTTACGGTGGAGTCTTCAGCATCCGCACGGTCCTCGTTGCCGCCGCGTGCTGCCTGCTCGCCACCTCGCCGGCCGTCGCCGGCACCGGCCCGGGGAGCGGGACCGTGGATCTCGCCGCTCCCGCCGCCTTCGACGACACGTTCGCCACGGCCGCGGGCGGCCCGCAGGGCGCGAGCGCGTACGTCGGGGACGTCAACGGTGGCCTGCAGGACATCGCGATCGGAGTGCCGACGGCCGATCCCGGGGGCCGCACGAACGCCGGCTCGGTCTACGTGCTGTTCGGCGGCGGCCCCAAGGGCTCGGGCAGGTTCGGAGCTATCGATCCGGAGAACCTCGGGACGCGCGGCTATCGCATCGACGGCGCGGGACAGGGCGACCGGCTGGGCACGAGCATCGTGCGGCTGGGATACGACCTCGGCGCAGACGGCCTGAGCGACTTCGCGATCGGGGCGCCGCGCGCCGGACCCGGCGGGATCGTCTACCTCGTGCCCGGGACCAAGGGCGAGCCCGCGAACGTCGATCTCGGCAGCGACGACAAGACGTCGATCGTCAGCCTGACCGGGGCGCCGGCCGGCGCCCGGGCCGGCGAAGCGCTGTCCGCCTCGCCGCGCTCGCGCCGGCTCATCATCGGGGCTCCGCAAGCCGATCCGGGCGGGCTCATGGACGCGGGGTCGGCGATCGTTCTCACCGACCTGCCCGAAACGGTGCCCGACTCGCGCGCGTTTTCGCTGGCCAGCGCCAAGGGCTTTCGTCTCGACGGCCGCGTCGCGGGCGGGCTGGCCGGTTCCGCTGTCGACGTGGCCCTGGACTTCGACGGCGACGCCCGCTCGGAGGTGCTCGTCGGCGCCCCGCGCGTCTCGCCGGACGGCGGTGGAGCCTTCGCCGGGGAGGCGTACATCGTGCCGTTTCCCAGCTCGCGCCTCGCGATCACCCTCGGCGAACCGACCGACGGCGGCTTCGTGGTCGCCGGTGAGCCGGGCATGAGCCTCGGGGGCTCGCTCAGCGGGCTCGGCGACCTCAGCGGCGACGGGCTGGGGGACGTCGCCATCGGTGCGGCGACCGCCTCGCCGGGAGGCCGGGCGACCGCGGGCAGCGCGATCGTCGTGCTCAGCCGCCGGACGCCGGCGCTGCCTATCGCGGCCACCGCGGCGTCGGGCAGCGTGCTGCGGATCGACGGCGCCGGCGCCCTCGACCGCCTGGGCACGGTCGTCGCCCGCGCGAACCTCGACGCCACCGGCTCCGCGAACGACCTGCTCGTGTCGGCTCCGGGTGTCGATCCGCTGGCGCGGGCCAACGCCGGCGCGGTCTACGCGCTGCGCGGGCGCGACCTCGCCGGCGGCGTCGACGTCGACCGGCTCGGGGACGCCGGCGTGCGCTTCGCCGGATCCCGCCCGGGGGAGCGCAGCGGAACCGACGTGTCGACCGGCGGGGCGCAGGACTACGAGCTCGCGATCTTCGGCGGCCGGACGCAGACGTCGGTGACGGGCCTTGGCGTGCCGGCGCCGGCGCCCGCGGCCACGCCGATCGTGGCTTCGCAGATCCCGGGCTGCGCGATCGCTCGGGATATCGAGCTCGTCGTCGACGGCTCGCGCGGCATGTCGGGCGCCGTGCCGTTCATACGCACCGCGATCGACGCGATGCTGACCAAGCCGCGCAGCGCGGCGATCAACCTCGGCGCCATCCAGATCGGAGCGCGCCCGCGGCAGGTGTTCCCGCCGCTGACGGTCCCGGCGAGCGGCTACCCGGACCCGCGCGACCTCGCGACGTTGCGGCGCCTGCTGGACGAGAACATCGGCGCGGACGCGGGCAACCCGGACTACGCCGCCGGCTTGGCGGCAGCGGTGGCCGCCCGGCCGGCGGCATCCGCGCTCGTGCTCATCACCGACGCGGCGCAGCCACCCGGGGCGATGCTCACGCCACCGGGAGGACGGGTCTACGTCCTGCGGCTCGGCGGCTCGGCGAGGGCCCCTTCGGCGACGAGCCTGCGCCTGCTCGCGGAGAGCACCGCCGGCGCGTATGTCGACGGGCTGGACGGCGCGTCGCTGCCCGCGGCGCTGGCGCTCGTCGAGGCCGACCTCACCTGCGAGCAGGGGCTGACGACGCGCGTATCGGGAGGATTCGCGGGCCCGCCTGCTCCAGCGAAGATCGTCCAGGCGACGCTGACCCCGCAGCGCCAGGCGGCCACGTTCCAGACCGACCTGGAGCGGCAGACCAACACCGCGACGCTGACGTTCAGCTTCACGCCGCGCGCCAACGCGCGCCGAAGAACAGGGGCGGCCTGCGTGAACGCGAGCCCCGTCAGCCTGCGCGGCCTGCGGGTGGTCGTCGAGGGTCGCCGCGTCGCCCGCCTGGACGCCAAGCAAATGCAGCGGGCACTCAGGGGCCGGCGCGTCGGGCTGGGCAGAGCGCGTGCGACCGGGCGCTGCGGCCGGGGCTTCCTCGTGGTCGAGATCAGCGGGCTCGAGCGACTTCCGGGCGCGCAGGCGCAGGCCGCCGCGAGCTCGCCCGGACGGCGGATCGGGATTCCCATCAGGCTCGCGAAGCCGCCCCGCAAGCGCGTCGTCAAGAACGTCGGCGTGGGCAGCATCAAGCGCAAGAGTCAGCGATGACCCCCGTCTCCGCGCGCCACTACTTCCTCGTCGCGAAGCGGATGCTCGAAGGCGACGTCGTCCCGTTCCTCGGAGCCGGGGCGAACCTCTGCGGGCGTCCCGACGAGCCGTGGGCGCTCGGCTCCGACTACCTGCCGAGCGGCGCCGAGCTCGCCGCCGCGCTCGCCGGCGAGGTGCAGTACCCCGACCCCGACGACCACGACCTCAAGCGCATCTCGCAGTACGTGCATTCGGTGCTGGGCTGGCAGCCGCTGTACAAGTACGTCCGCGCGCCGCTTGACGCGCTCAGCACGCCGACCGCGTTGCACACGTTCCTCGCGCGGGTGGCGGGCACGCTGCGCGAGCGCGGCGTCGCGCGCCAGGTGATCCTCACGACGAACTACGACGACGCGCTGGAGCGGGCGTTTCACGCCGCCGGCGAGGCGTTCGACGTCATCTGGTACGAGGCGCAAGAGGGGCGCCCGGACTGCGGCCGCTTCATCCACGACCGGTCGACGGGGCCCGTCCCCATCCTGCGTCCCAACCAGTACGTCGATCTCGATCCGGACGAGCGGACGGTCATCGTCAAGCTGCACGGCGCGATGGTGCGCGCCGACGCCTCGCGCGACAGCTACGTCATCACCGAGGACGACTACATCCGCTACCTCACGCGCTCGGACATCGCCGCGGAGCTTCCGGTCGAGCTGCGGCAGCGCATCACCGAGCGCCATCTCCTGTTCCTCGGCTACAGCATGCGCGACTGGAACCTGCGCGTCGTGCTCGAGCGGCTCGCCGGCAGCGGCGTCCTCGCCAACCAGTCGTGGTCGGTGCAGCGCGAGCCGCCGACGGCGGCCGCCACCGAGATCGAGCTGACGCTGTGGGAGGACCGCGACGTCGACCTCGTCTTCACGCTGCTCGACGACTATGTCCGCGAGCTCGAGCGCCAGCTCGCCGGCCTCGTGCAGTCGCGGTGACGGAGGATCGGCCAGCGCCCGCAGGGCCGCCTCGCGCGAACCCGTACGTCGGCCTGCTGCCGTTCGGCGAGGACGACGTGCCGTGGTTCTTCGGCCGCGATCGCGAGCAGCGGATCATCGGCGCGAACCTCCGCTCGTCGCGGCTGACGCTGCTGTATGGCGCGAGCGGCGTCGGCAAGAGCTCGGTCCTGCAGGCGGCCGTCCTGCCGGCCCTGCGCGCGGTCGTGGCCGGCGATCGCACCGCGCGCGAGCGCGAGGACCCGGCGGCGCGGGCTCCCGTGCGCTTCGCCGTCTCGATGTTCGCGTTGTGGCGCGACGCTCCGCTGCTCGGCCTGACGAGCGCCGTAGCGGCATCGGTCCACGAGGCCACGGGGGAGCCCGTGGCTCCATGGGAGCCGGGCACGCCGCTGCGCGAGACGTTCGCCGCATGGCTCGGACCGGTCACGACGCTGCTCGTCGTGCTCGACCAGTTCGAGGAGCTGTTCCTCTATCACCCGCGCGACGACGGCCCGGGCACGTTCGCCGGCGAGTTCGTCGACGTCGTCAACGACCCGGCGCTGCGCGTCAACTTCCTGCTCTCCCTGCGCGAGGACGGGCTCGCCAAGCTCGACCGCTTCCAGGGCCGGGTCCCGCGCCTGTTCGATAACTACCTGCGCGTCGAGCACCTCGACCTCGCCGCCGCGCGGCGGGCGATCGAAGGCCCGCGCGACGAGTTCAACCGCCGGCTGGCGGCCGGGTCCGCGCCGGCCACGATCGACGCCGATGTCATCGACGCGGTGCTGGGCGAGGTTCGCACGCGCGAGGGGGTCGTCGCGGACCCGCGCGCACCCGAGCAGGAGGCGCCCAGCGCGGCCGACGAGGCCGACCGGGTCGAGACGCCGTTGCTGCAGCTCGTCATGCAGCGCCTGTGGGAGGCCGCGGCCGCGGTGCAGAGCCCGCCGCACGTGCGGCTCGCCACGCTGCGCGACGAGCTCGGTGGCACGGAGCGGATCGTCTACCGCCACCTCGAGGACGCGCTCGCCGCGCTGTCGGACGAGCAGCGCGACCTCGCGATCGACGTCCTGCGGCCGCTCGTCTCGCCCACGGGCACGAAGATCGCATGGCGAGCCGCGGATCTCGCGTACTGGGCCAAGCGGCCGGTCGAGCACGTCGAGCCGATCTTGCTGGAGCTCTCCTCCGGCGAGCGGCGGATCCTGCGCAGCGTGACGCCGCCGCCCGAGCAGGCCGACGACGCGCCGCGCTACGAGATCTTCCACGACATCCTCGCCGAGCCGATCCTCGAATGGTGCGCCGAGCGCGAGGCCGAGCGCGAGCGCGACCGGCTCGCTCGCGAGCTCGAGGCCGCCGAGCGCGAGCGCAAGGACGCCGAGGATCGCCGCAGGCGCGAGCGCCGCAATCGCGCTGTGCGTGGCGTCGTGGTCGTGCTTGGTGTGCTCGTGGTCGCGCTCATCGTCGCCGTGCTGGCAGCGCGCGACCGCGGGGAGGTCGCGGAGTCGCGAGCGCTCGCCCTCGGGGCGACGTCACAGCTGCCAATCGATCCGGAGTTCGGTCTGCTGCTGGCGCTCGCGGCCGTCCGCCGGCGCGACACGCTGCAGGCCGAGCAGGCGCTGCGACGGGCGGTCGTCGCGTCGCGCGTGCGCGCGCGCCTGGGGCCGGACGCTCCGCGGCCATGCAGGGCATGCGCCGGCCTCGCCGGGACGGCACGCGGCACCGGCACGGCCGTGGGGCAGCTCGCGATCGCGCCGGACGGCCGGTCTGTCGCGGCGATCGTCGGTGGGCGCCTGCGGCTGTGGCGGCCGCAGACTGGCGACACGCCCCGCCCGGGGGTGAGCGTCGGCGAGGCATACGCGGTCGCCTTCACGCCGGACGCCGCGCGGCTGCTCGTCGTCGGCGAGTCGGCGACGGCGCTCATGGCGCCCGACGGCACGAACGCGAAGCTCCTGCGCGACACGGCCACGCCCGGGCGCGGCTCGGCGACGGGCTTCGGTGGCGCGACCTCGCCCGACGGCCGCCGCGTGGTGACGACGGGGGAGGGCGGGGCGGCCGTATGGGACGCTCGAGGTGGTGCCCGGCTCGCCCTCCTGGCGCTCGGCAGCTACGCGGGCGCTGCGTTTCAGGACGCCGAGACGATCATGCTCGAAGGCACGTCCGGCGAGGTCGTCACCTGGCGGTGGCGCACGGAGCTGACGCCGACGGCTCTGGCCGCGTCCGAGCTCGAGGAGGGCGTGCAGCCGCTCTTCGCGTCCGCGGCCGGCTTCGCGGTCAACCGTGTCGGCGATGAGCGCATGCGGGTCGTGGGCCGCCGGGCGACGCTGCGGCTGGCGACCGCTGCTCCGGGCGATCCCGTCACCGCCGTCGCGATCAGCCCCGACGGCTCGCGCATCGTCACCGCTCGGGAGTCCGTGGCCGAGCTGTGGGGTTCCGATCGCCCGCTCTGGCGGACGAGGGCGACGCTCGCCGGCCGGCTCGTGCATACCGACAACGTCAACAGCGTCGCGTTCAGCGCGGACTCCAAGCTCGTCGGCACGGCGAGCACGGACGGCACAGCGCGTGTGTGGGAGAGCGCGACCGGCGATCTGGTCGCGGATCTCCGCGGGCACGGGGCGGCCGTACAGGCGATCGCGTTCAACCCGCGAGGCCGCTACGTGACGACGGTGGGCGAAGACCTCACGGTGCGCCTCTGGGACCTCGGCCTCGAGCGCACCCGGCGCGGGAAGCAGAGCGTCGCGGGCCTCGCGGCAGCAGCCTCGGGGTCGCCGCTTGCCGTGGCGTTCGAGGACGGAGCGCTTGAGATCCAGGACGTCGTCGGCGCAGGTACGCCATCACCGAACATCGTCGCGCGGCCGCCGGGGCGGGCCCCGTCCCCGCCGTTGACGGGCCTGCATCCGACCGGCGTCGCGTTCGCGATGCGCGAGCCGGCGCTGCTCGTCGGGTACGCCACGCCGGGCGGCGGCAACGGAAGCGCGCGGCTGCTCGGTACCGACGGACGACTGCGCGTCGAGTTTGATCCCCGCGGCGGGGTGACCAGGGTCGCGGTCGACGCGCGGGCGCGGGTCGGCGCGGTCGTCCATGGGGTCGACGACGGCACCCGCGTCGAGCTGTGGACCCTCGCTGAGGCGCGCCCGGTACGGCCCCTGTGGCGCCTGCCGGTCGCGGACTCCGAGCTCGCGAGCGACGTCGCTGTCAGCCCCGACGGGCGGCGCGTGCTTGTCACGAGCGTGTACGGCCTGGCCCGCCTGTTCGATGCTGTCACGCGCAAGACGGTGCATACGCTGGCCGCGGGCACGGCAGCGAGCCCGGGGGCGGAGGCCTTCTACCGCGCGGTGTTCAGCCCGGACGGCAAGACCGTCGCCGTCGCCGGATCGCGCGACGTACGCCTGTGGGACGCCGCGTCGGGCGCCGAGCGCGCCTTCAAGCTGTCGGGGCATACGAGCGTGCTGCGCAGCGTCGCCTACAGCGCCGACGGCCGGCGGATCGTGACCGCGAGCGCCGACGGCACGGTTCGCGTCTGGGACGCCGCACGCGGCATCGCGCTCGCGGTCGCGAGCCGCCACGCGGGACGGGTCAACGGTGCCGCCCTGCTGCCCGGTGGCTGGATCGTCTCCGGCGGCGACGACAGGACCGTCCGCGCGTACCCGTGCGAGAGCTGCGCGTCGGTCGACAGCCTGATCGACACCGGCGCGCGACAGGTCACGCGAGACCTGGCCGAGCGCGACCTCGTCGGGCTCGGCGGGTAAGTCGCCGCGGTCGCGACGACGAGGCGGCGGACGGGCTCGCGGCACTGCTCGACGGCGCCCTGGACCTGTCCTGCAAACATGCCACTACTACCCCGCTCGCGCCCGAAGAGGTTCCGCCACGCGGCCGGGGGACGGCGGTCCCCCCGCGGTGGGATGGCCGAGCGCGTCCATCGGCACGACGCTTGCACGGCAGCGCGATCTCCACGAACCGAAAGCGAGCCGACATGGCAACCCTGGTGCTCCGTATCGACATGCCGCCGAAGGGCGTGCTCGAGACTTCTCCCGATTTCATCGCAGAGCCCACTCGCGAGATGATGGACGAGGAGCTCGCGATCCGGCAGGAGTTCCTCGACTACGTCTCACCGCGGCTCGCCGAGCTGCCCAAGCGCGGGTTCCGCCGCCTCGGCAACGTCTCGAGCGTCGAGCTCCTCGGCGCGAACGAGTGGTCGAACTTCAACCACTACCTCGTGATCCTCAGCGTCGACATCGGCATTCCGCGCGACCTCGACGGCATCGTGCCGCCCGGCGGGGAGATGACCGTGATCGGGCCGTACACGAGCCTCGACAGCTGGGTGCGGGTCGAGGAGCCGCAGCTCAAGGAAGTGGCCGAGCCCGTCGCCTGACACGCCGCGGACGGCCTCGCCGTCCCGCCTCGAACACCACCGGCCGCCGCGGTCTCGCGGGTCTGCAAGACCGCGTGCGGCTGGCACGGACGCCGACCTCGCCCGCTACGGTCTTAAGGCATGTCCGCCTCAGAGCGTCAAATCCGCGCGCGTCCCGCCCACCTTCCGTCTGCTCGCAGCCGCGCCAGGGCCCAACCGATCGAGCCGCCCGCGCGCTCGGCCGCGACACCGCCGGACGCCCGCAACATCATCGAGTTTCGCAACGTCGACATGCACTACCCGACCGGGGACATCGGCCTCGACGGCGCGACGTTCAACGTCCGCCAGGGCGAGTTCGTGTTCCTCGTCGGCTCGACCGGCTCGGGCAAGTCGACGATCATGAACCTCCTCATCAAGGAGCGCGACGCGTCCGCCGGCACGATCCGCGTCGCGGGCCGCCCGCTCGAGTCGATGGACCGCAAGAAGGTCCCGTACTACCGCCGCAACATCGGCGTCGTCTTCCAGGACTTCAAGCTGCTGCCGAACCGGACCGTGTACGACAACATCGCGTACGCGCTGTCGGCCACGGGCGCGACGCGCAAGGACATCCGCGCGAAGGTGCCCGACGTGCTCAGGCTCACGGGCCTGTCCACGAAGCTGCACAACTACCCCGACCAGCTCTCCGGCGGCGAGAAGCAGCGCGTCAGCGTCGCGCGCGCCTTCGTCAACCACCCGCCGCTGCTGCTTGCCGACGAGCCCACGGGCAACCTCGACCCGCGCACGTCGCTCGGGATCATGCAGCTGCTCTACCGGATCTACCGCACGGGCACGACGGTCATGGTCGCGACCCACGACTCGCACATGGTCGACCGCATGCGCCGCCGCGTGATCGAGCTTCAGGGCGGGCGCATCATCCGCGACGAGGCCAGCGGCCTGTACGCCCAGCGCGAGCAGACCACCGACGAGTTCGGCGGCATGATGGACCAGGCCTACCACGACCTGGGCCGCGACTAGTCCCGATGCGCGTCTCCTTCTTCCTGCGCGAGGCCACGCGCTCCCTGCGCCGCAACGCCGTCCCGTCGTTCGCCGCGATGGCATCCGTCCTCGTGACGATGCTCGTGCTCGGCGTCTTCATCCCGATGGTCCAGGCGACGACCGGCGCGGCCAACGAGGTGCGCGGCAAGGTCCTCGTCGACGTTTTCCTCAACGCGAACGCGACCGACGCGGCCGTCGAGCGCGTGCGGCGGGTCCTCACGCAGGACACGAAGTACGTCGGCAACGTCACGTACGTCTCCAAGGCCGAGGCGTACGCGCGGGAGAAGAAGCAGAACCCCGAGGCCTACGCGCTGCTCGGCTCCAACCCGCTGCCCGACACCTTCCGCGTCACGCCCGACGAGCCCGGCAACGTCGGCAAGCTGCGCGACGAGCTGGCGCCGATGCAGGCCAACGGCCAGCGCGCGGTCATCGACCCCGCGATCGACGAGGTCAAGAACCGCCGCGACGAGACGACCAAGATCCTCTCCGCGACGCGCGTCGTGAAGCTCAGCATGGCCTTCCTCGCGCTGCTGCTCGTCCTCGCGTCGGTCCTGCTGATCTCCAACACCATCCGGCTGTCGCTGTTCGCACGGCGGCGCGAGGTCGAGGTCATGAAGCTCGTCGGCGCGACGGACTGGTTCATCCGCTGGCCGTTCGTGATCGAGGGGATCATCGTCGGCGCGATGGGCGGCGTCGCCGCGATCGGGTTGCTGCTCGTCGGCAAGATCGCCTTCATCGATCCGCTCAAGCACGACTTCTCGCTCATCGCCGCTCCCGAGACGCTGAACTTCGGCGTGCTCATCATCGTGCTGCTGGTCGCCAGCGTCGCGGTCTCCGCAGCGGGCTCCGGCCTGTCGCTGCGCCGCTTCCTGCGCGTCTAGATCGCCGGCCGCCGCCGCGGGGGATCGCGTCGTGCTGCGAGACTGCGCACCGTGGCGGACTCGCCCCAGCCCACGCTGACGATCCTCTCCCCCGACGGGGAGGACCGCGGCACGGTCCGCCTCGAGGCGCAGCCCATCAGCGTCGGGCGGGAAGCCGACAACGACATCGTGCTCGCGCCCGACGACCAGCAGGTCGTCAGCCGCGAGCACTGCGTCGTCGAGCGCGTCGGGAGGCGCTGGTGGGTGCGCGACCTCGACAGTCGCAACCACACCTTCATCGAACGTGGCGGCGCGCGGGCGCAGGTCGACCGCGCGGAGCTCCTGCACGGCGATGCTGTCTGCCTTCAGGCAGACCGCGCCGCCGAGCCGGGCGGCGAGGACGAGATCCGCCACTGGCGGTTGGCGTTCAGCGATCCCGGCGAGACGCAGCTCACGAGCCCCGCGAAGTGGCTGCAGTACTTCCCGGGCCCGCAGACCGTCTGGATCATGGGCGGGTCTCAGCTGCCGCGGCGCCTGGAGGCGCCGCCCAAGGCGCGCCGGATGCTGCTGTTGCTCCTCGCGCGCCACCGCGAGCTTGGCGAGCCGCGCGACGGCGTGCTCGCCGAGCATGCCGAGCTCAAGACCGCGCTGTGGCCCGAGGACCGCGACGCCCAGCTTCGCTCGGACGGCGCCGTGGCGAATGTCGCGTGGGAGCTGCGCGCGGCGCTCGGCGACGACGACGGGCGTCTGCTGCAGACGGTCAGCGGCTCGGGCTACCGCTTGGTCCCGCGCCTGTAGCGCGGCCCTCTCCCTGGCCAGACGTGGTTCTGAACTGATCCCGATCCAGGGGTCCCGGTGGGGTGAAACGGTGGTCGAGACACGGTTCCCGACACACCAGGAGTCACCATCATGCTCAATCTCAGCACGTTGCATCGCGTCCGCGAGCCGGGCGCAGCCGGCCGTCGCGCAGGTGCGCTTCAAGCGCCGCTCTCGCTCGCGCTGGCCGCCGCGGCGCTGGCGACGGCGGGCGCCGGCGCCGCCGCCGCGACGACACCGGCCGCTGGCGCCGGCGCCGCGACGACACCGGCCGCCGCCGCCTGCGGGGCCGCCGAGACGCGGAGGATCACGTGCCAGACGTTTCCGCGGGACGCACCCGTGCAAGCTCCGGGCGGGCGCACGGTGGGCACGGCGTCCAAGGGCGAGCACCCCGTGGCCTGCCAGCGCGCCGGCGGCATCGGTCCGCCTGAACGGGCGACGCAGCAAGGTGTGGGTCGTCGCGCGTGCGGACTCCGGCAAGTGGGGGTGGGTGAACACCGTCTACGTCCGCGCGGGCAACAACGGGCGGTTCGCCCAGGTCGCGCGCTGCCCCGCCCGCCTTGGCAAGCCGCCCGCGACGAGTCGCAACGGCAGCGCCGATGGCACGCCCCCGAGGCAGCAAGCTCCCGCGGAGCCCGGCCCGCCGATGGAGCCCGGCGTCCCCGAGGAGCCCGGCGTTCCCGAGGAGCCCGGCGTCCCCGAGGAGCCCGGCGCGCCGGCTCCCGGGGCCCCCGGTGGCGGCGCCTTCGGTCCCGGCTAGACAAGCGGCCGCTGCAACCAAGCGCCTTCGATCGAGCCCGCCAGGGTCTTCCCGGGCGGGCTCGTCGGCGTTCGTGAACGATCCCTCAGGTGTGAATCGGTGAGCGAGCGCCCGTTTCAGATGTGACTCTGAGCGGATCTCGATCTGAGGATCCCGGGCCGCTGTGACGGTGGACCTGTCACCAATGCAGGCCACCAGGAGGTCGCCGATCATGTTCACTCATTCACCCTCACCCGAGGCGCGGGCGTGGCTCGCGCTGCGACGTCTCGTCGTCGCGTCCATCGGCGCCAGCGCGCTGTCCCTGGCCGCTGGCGCGACCGCGCAGGCCGAGCCGGCGGCCACCACCGCTCCGGGCTGCTCGACTCCGAACGCCACGATCCCGGCTCTGCGCTACCAGGTATGCGTCGTCACGCGCGGGGCGCCCAACGGCGCGTGGGCGCGCAGCGTCGTGCGGGTGATCAACACGACGGGTACTGTCGCGCAGGATCAACGCGACCGCGCGGATGACGGTGAGCGGCCGCGGCGTTCCGCCGCTGCAGTGCCCGCGCCAGCTGCTCGCCGCGCGGGCGACGATCACGTGCTCGAGCCCGGAATCGCTGGTCCCCTACCGACCCCGACGGCCTACGCTCGCGCCTACGGAACCGTGCAGGACATCGCCACCGGTCAGCGGAGCACCGGCCACTCGCCGAGATTCCGGCCGACGGCGCCGGTTGCGCCTGCGCCGGTGCCTCCCACCGGTCCGGGCAACGGCGGCTTCCCCCCGGACGTGACGACCGCCCCGGACGTCGCGCGCTATGACGACGCCGGGCTCTGGCGCGGCACGCAGGGCTGCTCGGGCACCTTCACGATCGGATCCAAGCGCCTGCAGGACTGGATCCGGAGCAACTGGGGCGCGGCGAACATCGGGGGGTACTCCTGCCGCCGCAACACGGGCTCCCCTTCCAAGACGAGCATCCACGGCGTGGGTCGCGCCAGCGACTGGTTCCGCAACGCCTCCAACGCGACGGAGGCGGCGCAGGTCGCGGGCTTCATCTGGCGCATGACGGGCAACGGCGCCGCGATGGCCAGAGCGACAGGCGTGCAGTACTGGATCTGGAACAAGAAGCAGTACAAGGTCAACCAGAGCTCGGTGACGGTCAGCAACTACACCGGCCCCAACCCGCACACCGACCACGTGCACATCGAGCAGAACTTGGCCGGCTCGCAGCTGCGGACCTCCTACTGGATCCTCGCCGGGTGAACAGGCCGCCGGGCGCGCCCCGTCCGGCCACGTGCCGGACGGGGCGTATGCGTTCGGGGCAGCCGGGTGGGCGGGCTAGGCTGCACGCTGTGCGGGAGGTCATACGGACGGCCGGGCGCTATGAGATCCTCGGAGAGCTCGGGCGCGGCGCGATGGCCGTCGTCTATCGCGCCCGCCAGATCGATCTCGACAGGCACGTCGCGCTGAAGGAGCTGCGCGCGTTTCGCGCCTCGGACGCCGGTCTCCTGGAGCGCTTCGTGCGTGAGGCCAAGGTCGCGGGATCGCTCAGCCATCCCAACATCGTGACGGTCCACGAGTACTTCGAGCAGGAGGGCCTGCCGTACATCTCCATGGAGCTCGTCGCGTGCGGGTCGCTGCGGTCGCACATGGGGCAGACGAGCACGGCGCAGCTGCTCGGCGTGCTCGAGGGAGTGCTCGCGGGCCTCGGCGATGCCGCTGCGCGCGGCCTCGTGCATCGCGACATCAAGCCGGAGAACCTGCTCGTGGGCTCCGATGGCCGGGTGAAGATCGCGGATTTCGGGATCGCGCGCGCACGGGAGGAGCTGTGGGGGGCGGCGCTGACCGAACCCGGCTTTGCCGTCGGGACGCCGGCCTACATGGCGCCGGAGCAGGTGACGGCCGGCGACGTCGGTCCTTGGACCGACCTCTACGCCGTCGGCGTCGTCGCGTACGAGATGGTGACCGGATCGCTGCCGTTCGCCGGCAGCGCGTCGGCGGCGCTCGCGCGGATCCGCAGCGAGCGGGCGCCCTCGCCGCTCTTGGCGGCGCCGGGCCTCGACACGGGCGTGTCCGAATGGATCGAGTGGATGCTCGCGACCGACCCGGCGTCGCGACCGGCCGACGCCGCCACCGCGTGGGACGCGCTCGAGCAGCACGCGATCCGGCTGTTCGGCGCGCGCTGGCGCTCGCAGGCGCCGCTGCGGGCCGCTGCTCTCGGAACACCGTCGCGCGGCGACACGACCCGCGGGGTCTCGGTGCTGCCGGTCTCCCCGGATCCGGTTCGAAAGCCGGCTCCGGAGCCGGAGCCGGAGCTGGCGCTGCAGCCGAAGCCGGAGCCGGAGCTGGGGCTGCAGCCGAAGCGGGGGCTGCCGCCGGAGCCGGAGCCGGAGCCGCGAGCTTCGAGCCCTCCGCCTCCCGCGGCCGCTGCACGTCATCGTCTCGCGCGACGTGCGCCGGCGATGCTGCTGGCAGCCGTGGCCGTGGCGGCCGCGGGCTTCGGCAGCGCCCGCGCACTGGTCGGAGAGGACCAGGGGCAAGGCGCCGAGCCGCGGGCGGTCGCAAGCGCCGCCTTCACGCTGCGCCTGCCAGCCGGCTGGCAACGCGTCGACTCGCCACCCCGGGTCCCGGGGATCCGGCTCGCCAGTGCGCTCGCGGTCGCACCCGACCAGCCGGACGGCGTGAGCCTCGTCGCAGGCTTCACCGACGCCGACGGCCCGACCTTGCTGAACCTGGACGCCGGCGAGCTCGAGCAGCCCGAACGCGAAGCGGACACGGTGGCGCTGGGCGCACTGCAAGCGCTGCGCTACCGCGACCTCGCGATCGCCGGCCGACCCGGGACGCGGCTCGTGCTTTACGCCATCCCGAGCGACCGCGGTGTCGCGACCGTGGCCTGCATGGCGCCAGCTCCTGCCGCGGCGTCCGCGCTCGCCGCGTGCGAGCGCGTCGCCGCGACGCTGCGACTGCGCGCGGCGCGGGCGCTGGCGCTCGGGCCCGACCCGAAGTACGCGCGCATGGTGACGACGACCCTCGACAGCCTCGAGTCGCGCCGCCGGCGCGAGGGGCGTGCGCTCGCGAGAGCCACGACAGCCCGGGGGCAGGCGCGCACGGCCGCGCGCGCCGGCCTGGCCTACGCGCGCGCGGCTCGGTCGCTCGACGCCGTACGCACCGGCCCGGCAGAGCGGCCCGCGCACCGCCGCTTGGTCGCCGCCCTTCGGGGAGCCCGCGACGCGCTCGGGCGGCTTTCGAGCGCCGCCCGTGCCGGATCTCCCGAGTCGTTATCGCAAGGCGTCGTCCGCGACGGCCGGCGCACAAGCGCGCGTCGATCGCGCGATCGGCGCCCTGCGGTCGCTCGGATACACCGTGGAGGCGAGATGACCCGCCGCGGACGCTGGATCGCCGTCCTCGCCGTGCTCTTCGCCGCGTCATTCGGCGCGGGCGCGGCGACGTCGCAAAGAAGCGAAGAGCCGCAGGCGGGCACCGCGGCGCGCCCGCTCGGCAAACCCGCCTCGGCGCGGATCGATCCCCTGAGCAAGGCGCCCCGCCTGCCGGCGCTGCGCCGGCCGGCCAAGACGGCCGCGCCATCGGCGAACACGACTCCCCCACCGCCGCCGGCTACGCCCGATCCATCACCGCAGACCACGCAACCTCCTCCCCCTCCACCGCCGCCGCCTGGCCCCGATCCGGTGCCGCCCGTCGATCCGGTGCCGGAGTGACCGGCCGACGACGCCAGGGCGCCGGGCCGGGGAGCCTGTCGAACGTCAGACTCCTAACGCTTGGTCGAGCAGCTGCCCTTGCGCCCCGACGGGCGAATGCAGAATTCGCGCGTGGTCTTGTCGTTCGGCAGGGCCGTGTACGTGACGCCGGCGCCGACGCGCCCGGGGAGCGTCGCCCGCAGCGTCATGCGCACGCCGGTCGGCAGCTTGCGGCCACGCATCTGCTTGAACTCGATGCGCCGGCCGGCCTTCGCGGTCAGGCGCTGAAACGGGCACGCGCCGCGCGTGCAGCTCAGCGAGACCCGTGCGCCGGTCGGCAGCTCTCCGAATGTGACCTTCCTCGTGGTGATGCCAAGCAGCTTGTTCCTGTTGCCGACGACCCGGTAATAGCTACCGAGCTTGACCTTGAACGCAGGCCGCAGTCGCAGGAGGTCCAGGCAGCCGTTGAGGTTCGCGTCGTTCTTGCGGGCGTCCTCCGTCGGGCACGTGTCGTTGACGTCCGGCGTGCCGTCGTGGTCGCCGTCGGCCGGCGTGCCCGACGGCGGGACGATGGGCGGCGGCGGCGGTGTGGCGGGCGGCAGGCCGGGCTGGACCGGCGTCGCCGCCGGCTGCTCCGGGCAGCGCCGCAATCCGCCGTCGGGCTCGTCATCCGCGTTGCCCTGGAAGAACACCTCCGAGACCCACCCCTGGACCCCGCCCTCGTCCGCCACCGTGAACGCCCACCACGTGCTGCGGGCCCCGTTTGCGACGACCTCGGCGCCGGGCCAGGGCTGCTGGCAGACGAAGGGGCGGTCGCTCGTCGCCAGCACCTTCCCGTCGGGTGGTGGCACGGGTGCCTGGGAGTACGCAACCGGTGCGCGGTACAGCGGGACCACGTGGTTGGCGGCCGGTGACGTCAGCGCGCACGGCTGAACAGGCCCGTTCCACCACGGCACCACCTGCTCGGCGCCACAGATGTCGGTGTCGGCGGCCAGGGCGAGCGGCGCGCCGGCGGCGCAGGCGGCGAGGATCGCCCCGGTGAGGATCGCGGTCCGGGCGCCGAGGCGTTTTCGAGACGAGGGGGCGGCGCGCTGCTGTGGCTGAGGCTGCGACGGGTGGGCCAACGGACGGGCAGTATGTCCGCGGCGAGGGCCGGGCGTCAACTCGATCAATAACCGAAAGGGATCTCGTGACCGAACCGAAGCACACCGTCTACCACTCGTCGATCCTCGACGCCGACCCCGACACGGTCTGGTCGCAGGTGCGCGACATGATGGCGCTGCTGCCGATGGTCTTCGGCGACGCCATCGAGAACCACCACTGGGTGGACGGCGGCTCGGCCGACAAGGTCCCGTCGCGCTTTGAGTTCACGCTGCTGCCGGGCGGCGACGTCGCGCTCGAAGAGGTCGTCGGACGCTCGGAGACGGACCGCTCGGTGACGTACCGGTCGGTCGGGCAGGTCCTGAGCATCGTCGACTACGTCGCGACGTACCGCGTCCTGCCGATCACGAACGAGCCGGGACGCAGCTTCATCGACTGGTCGCGCGAGTTTCGCGTCGTCGAAGGCGCCGACCCGGAGTTCCTGCCGTTCCTGCTCGGTCTCATCGAGCAGGAGATCGACACGGTCAAGGCGCACTTCGCCGCTTAGCGCGATGCGGGTATAGCCGCCGCGATCCGGGGCCCTGATCGGATCCGGATCGGATCCCGATGGCGCCGATCCCTGACCAACCTAGCTTCGGGACATCGGCTCGGCGCACCGCCTCGGGGCGCCGGGATCCACCCCGCAAGGAGGTCGATGCCCCATGCTCGTCTCTCGACGAACTCGTTGTCGCGTGCTGCTTGCGCTCGGCGCCTCGGTGGTCGCGGTAGCGGCCGCAGGTGCCGGCACTGCCGCGGCGGCGCCCGTGCCCTGCTCGGTCGTCAAGGTCAAAGGCGGCCCGCCGACGTTCAAGTGCAAGTTCTGGCCGGCTGGAGACGGCAAGTCCTCCGGAACGCCCGTGCTGATGGCCAACGGCGCTCGCTCGGGGTTCCTGCGCCCGGGCGCGAACACCGTCTTCTGCCAGCGCAGCGGCGGCACGCTCGGCTCGGGCAGCGCCTACAACAAGAACTGGGCATACGTGCAGGCCGCCAACGGTCGCTGGGGCTGGGCGAACGCCGTGCACGCGAAGGGCGGCGCCAACGATGCCCCGTTCGGCGGGGGCGTTCCGCTGGCGTGCGGCCCCACGGTGGGCTCGCCGCCCGGCCGCACAGCCGGCTTCTCCGTGGATTGGAGGTTTAACGCGACCCTGTACTACATGCACAGCGAGATGACCAGGCACGCCGTGTCCGAGGTGGTGAACTCCATCGACGACCTGCCGGTGCTCGACGTGAACCGGTACGCGCTGTGGTACGCGTTGGTCCGCCCCGGCGGCCCGTGGGATCACAAGCCGATCTTGACGAGCATGTTCCGGCTGAGCGGCGACGGCTTCTACATGGATGTTCCCGGCACCGGGATGAGCGTCTACTACGACATCTGGTCGAACATCCACTACGCCTACGTCGGCAAATACGCCGGGTTCTCGACAGCCGAGCTGCTGACCGGCCAGAACATCCCCGTGGTCAGTGGGCGCCAGAGCCGGGCGGACGACGCCGCGGTCCTGCTCGGGGTCCACCTGTTCGATCGCTACCGCGGCAGCGCGCTGACGCCCGCCCGGATCCAGACCGCGATCGCCGGGGCGCTGAACGTGCTGGACGAGCTCGACCCGGCGTCGGTCAGGCCCAGCAAGTGACGAGCCGCTGTCCGCGGCGGCCCGCATTTCCGTCGCCGCGGACACGCGGGTTTCCGCATCTCCGTACGACGAGGACGGGGGTGGTGGTAGGTTCGCGACCGTGACGCGCTCTCGTCTGGTCGCAATCCGGTGCATCGCCACGACGCTTGCGAGCGCCGCCCTGCTGGCCGTCGCCGGCCCGGCCCGGGCCGCGTCGCCCGCGAGCGGCACGATCACGCCCGACGCCGCCGGCGGGGGCAGCGTGTCCTGGAGCGGCACCGTCAACATCGGCGCGGCGACGCTGCTCGCCGATCAGGGCGCGAGGTGCTTCGGCGCCGACAACAAGCCGAGCGCCGGGTCGGGCTGCGACGTCTTCGCGCTCGACGTCGCGACGACGGCGGCCTTCTACGAGACGAACCCCGGCGCCGTGAGCATCACGGCCACCGGCTTCGGCCTGTCGGACCTCGACCTCTACGTCTACAAGCGCAACGCCGACGGCACGCGCGGCGCCTTCGTCACCGGCGACGGCCAGATCCTCGGCGCCGACGAGGCCGTCGCGATCGACAAGGCGAGCGGCGCGTTCTACGCCGTGCTGACGCCGTACACGACGATCGGGCCGCAGACCTACACCGCGAAGGCGGACCTCGTCACGCGCAAGGGGTCGAACATCGCCGAGCTCGAGAAGGCCGCGCCGAAGGGCCCGCGCAACTACCGCGCCTCGCGCGACAAGTTCACGTCGCACTCCGAGCCGACGATCGCGATGGACCCGCTGGACCACAACCACCTCATGGCCGGCTCGAAGATGTACGAGAACAACGCCAAGTACCTCTTCAAGGTCGGCACCTACGAGTCGTTCGACGGCGGTCGCACGTGGAAGGACCTCGGCCAGCTGCCGGGCTACTGCGAGGCGCCCGGCCAGTGCGATCCCGCCAACGAGGTCACCTACCGCACGACCTCCGACCCGACGATCGACTTCGACGACGAGGGCAACGTCTACATCAACGTCCTCGACGCGCCCGGCGGCACCAACGCGTTCCGGGGCTTCAACATGACCGTCCACGTCAAGCGCCCGGGCCAGGACTGGAGCGGCCCGACGCTCGTCCACGACAACCGCGTCAACGCGCTGACGAACCGGCTGTTCCTCGACGACAAGAACTGGATCGCCGTCGACAACAACACCGACGTCAACGGCGGGCCGAACGAGCCGCGCGACGGCAAGATCGGCACGATGTACATCTGCTGGTCGTTCGACGGGACCGACGTGCCGATCCAGCAGATCGTCGTCATGCGCTCGCGCGACGGCGGCCGGACCTGGGGCGGCATCACGCCCGGCGACAACATCCCCTTCCCGGTCAGCCAGAAGACGCTGATCTCCGGCATCGGCTGCCACATCGCGATCGGGCCGAAGGGCGAGGTCTACGCGACGTGGTACGACAACCAGCTCAACGCGCTGATGCAGGCGAAGTCCAACAACCGCGGCGCGCTGTGGTCGCTGGCCGTCCCGATCGCCGGGATCGCGGGCGTCAACGACCCGTTCCCGGGCGAGGCCTTCCGCAACCTGTCGATCCCGACGACGGCGGTCGACGGCAACGGCACGGTCTACGTCGCCGCCGCGTCGCTCAACGGTCAGGGCAACCCGCTGCTCGGCAACCTGCCCGCGCTCGGCAGGCAGATCAAGTCGGGCGCCATCACCATCGATGGCCTGCAGGCGCTGCTCGTCGGAAAGAAGGCCAACAACCTCGCGGGCGTGCAGTACAAGGCCGGTGGCGACGGGCTCGGCCCGCTGTCGGGCTCGGACATCGTGCTCTTCAAGTCGACCAACGGCGGGCGCTCCTACACGGGACCGGTGCGCGTCAACCAGGACCCGGGCAACGGCGACGCCGACCAGTTCCAGCCGTGGATGGCGGTCACCCCGTCCGGCCAGGTCAACATCTCGTTCTTCGACCGCCGCAACGACCCGGCGAACTACTTCATCGACACGTACCTCGCGCGCTCGGAGGACGGCGGCGCGACGTTCACCGACCGCCGCGCGTCGCAGCGCATGTGGGACCCGGCGATCAACGCGCCGACGTCCGTGTCGGGCAAGTTCATCGGCGACTACCAGGGCCTCGTCGCCGACGACGACGTCGCGATCCCGTTCTGGAACGACACGCAGCTCAACAACCTGCCGGCGAGCGATCCCGAGCACTCGCCCTACCAGGAGGTCTTCGCCGCGCGCGTGCCGCAGGGTCCCAACGAGGCGGATCCCGTGATCACGCGCTGCGTCGCGAAGGCGCTGAAGGTCGGGCCGACCTCGATCGGGAAGCTCACGTTGCGCGCGACGCGCGCCGCCGTCGGCCGCCGGCTCGGGCCGCCGGCCAGGACCGCGCGCGCCGTGCTGCGCTACTGCGTCAAGGGCGGCGGCAGCGTGCTCGCGGCCTTCTCGACCGCGAGCCGCGTCGTGTTCGCGGCGACGACGGCGCGCGGCCACAAGCGCTTGGGCATCGGCCGCGGGGCGACGCTGAAGGCGCTGCGGCGCAAGTTCCCGAAGCTGCGGACGGTCGCGCCCGGCGTCTACCGGGTGGCCGGGACGAAGAAGGCGACGCGCCACGTCCTGTTCGGCGTGCGCAAGGGCAAGGTCACGTTCGTCGCGGTCGCCGACGCGAAGCTCATCGCGAATCGCAAGGCGCTGCGCACGCAGCTTCGCCGCGCGGCGCTGGCCCGCTCCAGCTGATCTCCCGCGCGGCGCCGACGTCTAGGGTGCAGCCGACATGATCAGCCGCATCCTGACGTCCAAGACCGTCGCCGTCCTCTCGTCCTTGCTCGTGCTGGTGGTCGGGATCTGGCTCGGCGGGCACCCGAAGTACCTGCCGGGGCCCGTCGCCGACGTGCTCGTGGGCGACGAGGATCGCCGCGTCGTGCTCGAGGGCCTCGACGCGGTCCACGACAAGTACTACCGCGACGTGAGCCGCGACGAGCTGTCCGACACCGCGCTGAAGGGCGCCGTGGCCAACCTCGACGACCGCTTCTCCAACTACTTCTCCGAGAAGGAGTACGCCGAGTTCAACAAGGCGATCAACAACCAGTTCTCCGGGATCGGGACGATCATCAGCGGCGTCAAGGCGGGGCTGAAGATCGAGAAGGTGTATGAGAAGTCGCCGGCCGAGAAGGCCGGGATCCGCGTCGGCGACGTCATCACGCACGTCGACGGCAAGCCGATCGCGGGGCTCGCCGATCAGGCGGCGACGGCGCTCATCAAGGGCCCCGAGGGGACGAAGGTGGCGCTGCGCCTGCGCCGCGGCGGCAGGTCGATCGTCAAGCACGTGACGCGTGGGACCATCGACGTCCCGGTCGTGCAGTCGAGGATCGCCAACGCGGGCGGCAAGCGGGCGGCGTACGTCGTGCTGACGACCTTCGGCCCGGCCACGGCCCACACGCAGGTCGCCGCGGCGATCCGCAAGCAGAAGGCCCGCGGCGCGAAGGGGATCGTCTTCGACCTGCGCGGCAACGGCGGCGGGCTCGTCAGCGAGGCGCAGCTCATCGCGAGCATGTTCTTGCCAAAGGGGCCGATCGTCGCGACGAAGGGCCGTGCTGTCGAGGACCGGACGTTGTACGCGACGGGCGACCCGATCGCGGGGACGATGCCGACGGTCGTGCTCGTCGACGGCGGCACCGCGTCGTCGGCCGAGATCGTCGCCGGCGCGCTGCAGGACCGCAAGCGCGCGCCGCTCGTCGGCGTGAAGACGTTCGGCAAGGGCGTGTTCCAGCAGATCATGCCGCTGAGCAACGGCGGCGCGCTCGAACTCACGGTCGGCCAGTACTTCCTGCCGAGCGGGCGCAACCTCGGCGGCGCGGGCGTCAAGTCGGGGAGCGGCCTGAAGCCCGACGTGACCGTGCGCGACGACCCGGACACCGCGCGCGACGAAGCGCTCGCCCGCGCGCTGGCCGTGCTCGCGCCGAAGCTGTGAGCAAGCGCCCGGGCGGGGCGGGCAAGGGCTCGGGCAAGCGCCGCGGCCCGGCGCCGCGGCCCAAGCCGCGCGACGCGTCGAGCGGCTCCAAACCGGGCCGCGGCGCTTCGCGCGGAGGCTCCGCGGGCGGCGGCGGCGCCGCGCGCGACGACGCGGGGCGCGCCTCCGCGCGCGGCGGCTCCTCCGGCGGCGGCTCCGCGCGCGGCGGCTCCTCCGGCGGCGGCTCCGCGCGCGGCGAGGCCTCGACGCCCGGCCGCACCCCTTCGCCCGCCCGCCGCGACCCCGGGGCCGGCGAGGGCGTCGTCGCCACGCTCGACAAGCGCGGGCGCTTCCTCACCGCCGAGCCGTTCTTCGAGCGCGGCGGGCGGATGATCGTCGAGCGCGACGCGAAGGCACGGGTCGGCGACCTCGTGCTCGTGCGCCCGTCCTCGCGCAGCGGCGGCCACGCGAAGGTCGTGCGGGTGCTCGGCAAGCCCGACGTCGCCGGCGACGTGCTCGAGGCGCTCATGCTCGATCGCGGCCTGCGCCGGCGCTTCGACCCGGCCGTCGAGCGGGCCGCGCGCACGGCCCGCGACGCCGGAACGGACGCCGCCATCCCGCGGCGCGACCTCACCAACCTCACGACCTTCACGATCGACCCCGTCACGGCCCGCGACTTCGACGACGCGATCTCCGCCGAGGCCTTGCCCGGCGGCGGCGCCCGCGTGTGGATCCACATCGCCGACGTGAGCGCGTTCGTCGCGCCGGGGTCGCTCGTCGACCGCGAGGCCGCCCGCCGCGGGACGAGCGTCTACGTGCCCGGTCGCGTCGAGCCGATGCTGCCCGAGGCGCTCTCCAACGACGCCTGCTCGCTCGTGCCGGGCGCCGAGCGCGCGGCGGTGACCGTCGAGCTTCACTTCGACGGCTGGCAGGTCAAGCGCGCGTCGTTCTATCGCTCGGCGATCCGCTCCGACGAGCGCCTGGACTACGAGCGCGTCGACCGGATCTTCGCGGGCGAGGAGGCCGCGCTCGAGCCGTGGGCCGCGCCACTGGCGGCCGCGCGCGCGGTGTCCGCGGCGCTGCACGAGCGCCGGCTCACGCAGTCCGCGCTGGAGCTCGAGACATCGGAGCCCGAGTTTCGCTTCGACGTCGGCGGGCACGTCGCCGAGTCGCGGCCCAGCGAGCAGACCGAGTCGCACCGGCTCGTCGAGCACCTCATGATCGCCGCGAACGAGCAGGTCGCGAAGCTCCTCTCCGAGCGGGGCGTGCCCGCGCTGTACCGCGTCCACGAGCAGCCGGACGGCGAGAGCGCGCTACGGCTTGTCGAGCAGCTCGCGTCGCTGGACGTCGCGACGCCGCCGGTCGGCGAGCACCTGACGCCGTCGGAGGCCGCGGACGTGGTGGCTGCCTGCTCGCGCCTCGTGGCACAGCACGTCGAGCGCACGGGCCACGGCCGCGACGCGCTGACGTTCCTCATCCTGCGCTCGCTCAAGCAGGCCTACTACGACCCGAAGAACCTCGGCCACGCCGGGCTCGGGTTGACCCACTACACGCACTTCACGTCGCCGATCCGCCGCTACCCGGACCTCGTCGTGCACCGGGCGCTGCTCAGCGCGATCGGCGGCGGGGAGGATGCGCCGCGCGGCGCCGACATGGAGGAGACCGGCACCTGGTCCTCCGCGCGCGAGCGCGAGGCGATGCAGATCGAGCGCCTCGCCGACCGCGTCGCGCGGGCGTTCCTGCTCGAGCGCGAGCTCTTCGAAGGCGGCTTTCAGCAGGAGTACGACGGCGAGGTGACGGGGCTCATCGGCGCCGGGGCGTTCGTGCGCTTCGGCGGCGGCCACGAGGGCATGCTGCCGCTGCGCCGCCTGCGCGGCGACTGGTGGGAGCTCAACGAGGTGGGCACGATCCTGCGCGGCGAGCGCACGGGGGAGACGCTGCGCCTCGGCGACCCGATCCGCGTGCGCGTCGAGCGCGTCGACACGGCGCGAGGCCGCGTCGACCTCGCCCCTGTGGGCGAGGCCGGCGAGCCCGCCTAGACCGCCGCTCGCTCCGCCTTGCGCGCGTCGACGACCGCCCGGATGTCGTCCCAGTCGACGTCCTTGAAGTTGTGCATCGGGCAGAACTTCGGCCCGCACATCGAGCAGAACTCGGCCGACTTGAAGTAGTCGTCGGCGAGCGTCTCGTCGTGCATGGCCTGCGCGGTCTCGGGGTCGATCGAGAGCGCGAACTGCTCGCGCCAGTCGAAGGAGAAGCGCGCTTGGGACAGCTTGCGGTCGCGGGCGTGGGCGCGCTTGTTGCCGCGGGCGAGGTCGGCCGCGTGCGCCGCGATCTGGTAGGCGATGAGGCCCTGCTTGACGTCCTCGGCGTTCGGCAGGCCGAGGTGCTCCTTGGGCGTGACGTAGCAGAGCATCGACGTCCCGTGCCAGCCCACGATCGCCGCGCCGATGGCGCTCGTGATGTGGTCGTAGCCCGGCGCGATGTCCGTGACCAAAGGCCCGAGCGTGTAGAACGGCGCCTCGTGGCAGGTCTCCTGCTGGCGGCGCACGTTCATCTCGAGCTGGTCCAGCGGGATGTGCCCCGGCCCCTCGACCATGACCTGCACGTCGCGCTCCCAGGCGCGCAGCGTCAGCTCGCCGAGCGTGTCGAGCTCCGCGAACTGCGCGGCGTCGGAGGCGTCGGCGATCGAGCCGGGGCGCAGGCCGTCGCCGAGCGAGATCGTCACGTCGTGCTCGCGGCAGATCTCGAGGATCTCGTCGAAGTGCTCGTAGAGCGGGTTCTCGCGGCGGTGATGGATCATCCAGCGCGCGAGCAGCCCGCCGCCGCGGGACACGATCCCGGTCACGCGGTGCTGGCAGAGCGGCAGGTGCTCGAGCCGCACGCCGGCGTGGATCGTCATGTAGTCGACGCCCTGGCGCGCCTGCGCGTCGATGACCTCGAGCAGCCGCTCGATCGTGAGGTCCTCGGCGTGCTTGAGGGAGTCCATCGCCTCGTAGATCGGGACGGTCCCGATCGGCACGGTCGCGACGTCGAGGATCGCCTGGCGCGTCTCGATTATGCGCTTGCCCGTCGAGAGGTCCATGACCGTGTCGGCGCCCCAGCGCTGCGAGAGCTCGAGCTTGGCGACCTCCTCGTCGAGCGACGAGGTCGTCGGCGAGTTGCCGATGTTCGCGTTGATCTTCACGCGCGCCTTGAGGCCGATCGCCATCGGGTCCAGCGCGGCGTGGTGGACGTTGGCGGGGATGATCATCCGCCCGCGAGCCACCTCGTCGCGGATGAGCTGCGGCCGGCAGCTCCTCGCGCTCGGCCACCCGCTCCATCTGTGGCGTAACCGTCCCGCGACGTGCATGCAGCATCTGCGTGCCCATGTGATCTCCCTTCGCTGGCATGACCCAGATCAGGTTCGTCGGGTCGGCGCTAGGCAGCGCCCTCTCAGCCCCTCGTCACAGGGACCCCCCGGATGTGTGGATGCGCCGCACGGTACTACGCTGGTCGCAATGGCCAAGGGCAAGAAGAAGAAGGTCGCCCCGGGCGACGTCGCGTCGAACCGCTACGCGAGCTTCAAGTACGACCTCCAGGACAAGCTCGAGTGCGGCATCGTGCTGTTCGGCACGGAGGTCAAGTCCTTGCGCAACGGCGGGGCGACGCTGAAGGAGGGCTACGCGCTCATCCGCGACGACGAGGTCTACCTCGTCAGCGTCCACATCCCGCCCTACGCGCCGGCGTCGCGCAACAACCACGACCCCGACCGCGATCGCAAGCTCCTGCTCAGCCGCCGCCAGATCGATCGCCTCAAGGCGCAGACGAAGGAGAAGGGCCTGACGCTCGTCCCGACGCGGATGTACTTCGCCAACGGCCGCGCGAAGGTCGAGATCGCCGTCGCGAAGGGCAAGAACCAGTTCGACAAGCGCGAGTCCATCAAGACCCGCGAGATGCAGCGCGACCTCTCACGGGCACTCAGCGACGCGAATCACTGAGCTGACGTCGGCAGCCTGCGCCGCGGGCGCCGCCGGCGCGGTGCGCTCCGGCGTTGGCCCGTCTCGAGCCAGACCTGGCACGCATCCGACCACGGAAGGCATGACCCGGTCCACGGCGCGGAGCAAGTCTCTCCTCTCAAGCGCAACCGAGAGGAGCAGTCATGCAAGTGCACTACAAGGACATCGCCGAGGCGAGTGACGCGCCGTCGACCCGGTGGCGAGGCGGGAGAACACGCCGTTCGTGCGCCGCTGCAACCGCAGCGGTGGCGTGCATCGCGATGACATCGGGCGCTCCGTCTGGTGCTCTCGCCGCGTCGCACCACATGCCCCCGCCGACGTGCCAGGGCCAGCCAGCGACGATCTGGGGCGACGCCCGCGCGAACGTACGCATTGGCACGATGGGCGACGACGTGATCGTCGGGATGGGTGAGAACGACCTGCTCATCGGCAGGGGCGGTGACGATCTCATCTGCGGCGACGGCGGCGAAGACCGGATCATCGGGGGCGCCGGGAACGATCGCATCTTCGGGGGGAACGACAAGGACAACCTTCGCGGTGGCCCGGGCGCCGACGTGGCGCATGGCGACAGCGGGGAGGATCGCGTCCACGGCGAGTCGGGCCGCGACGTGCTGTTCGGGGATGACCACGACGACAACCTGTACGGCGGCCGGGGCTCCGACGAGCTCCGCGGTGGCGCAGGCGAGGACCGTGCGTACGGGCAGCACGACCGCGACACCCTGTACGGGGGCACCTCAGCGGACCGTCTCGTGGGCGGTCTCGATTCGGATGCTCTGTGGGGCGAGGCCGGCCGCGATGTCGAGCTCGGTATGGCGGGCAGAGACACGTTGCACGGCGGCACCGATGGTGACGTGCTCGACGGCGGCCTCGACAGCGACCAGCTGTATGGCGACGAGGGCGCCGACAGCCTGCTTGGCATGGCCGGATACGACCGTCTGTTCGGTGGCCCTGGGGCCGACAGCCTGTACGGCGGGCTCGGCAGTGACAAGCTCTCCGGCGACGATGGTCGCGACAAGCTCGACGGGATGGCGGGCTGGGACGGGCTGAGCGGCGGCAAGGGCGCCGACGATCTCCGGGGCGGTCTCGGCGAGGACGATCTGCAGGGCGGCGAGGGCAACGACGTCCTCCACGGCAGCGGAGACAAGGACGTTCTGCGCGGGGACGGCGACGACGACACCCTGCACGGGGACGTCGGTCGCGACGATCTGCTCGGCGGGGATGGCCACGACATCATCCATGGCGGCGTCGGGGACGACCGTATGCTCGGCGGGCTTGGCACCGACACGATGACGGGCGGGCTCGGTGACGACGAGATGCGTGGCGAGGCGGAGACGGACTCGCTGTCGGGCGGCGCGGGCAGCGATGACATGCATGGCGGGCCCGGCGGCGACACGATGAACGGCGATGCGGGCCCGGACAACCTCCGGGGCGAAGCTGGCGACGACGTCGAGCATGGCGGCCTTGGCTGGGACAACCTCTACGGCGGCGACGGCGACGACACCCTGCACGGCGGGATGGGTCGCGACTGGCTCTACGGACAGGACGGCAACGACTATCTCCGCGGCGGATGGGCCATCGACCAGCTCTACGGCGGCCCCGGGGTCGACAACTGCCACGCGGGGCCGCTCGGCGCATACCCGCTGACCAGCTGCTAGCGCGCAGCTCAGTTGATCTCGCGGTAGCGCGTCGCGACGACGCCCGCGACCGCCAGCGCGGCGCACGTCGCGGCGAGCACGAGCCCGGCGCTGACCTGGGACAGCAGCGTGTCCTCCGCGCCCGGCGTGCCCTGCAGCGCGAGCAGCGCCTCGCCGGGGAAGTACTTGCCGACGTCCGTCCCGATGAACAGCGCGACCACGCCGCGCACGAGGAACAGCACGAGCCCGACCACGATCGTGAGGATCTGGTTGCGCATGAGCGCGCCCAGAGCGACCCCGAACAGGCAGCCGAGCACGATCCCGCTGCCGACGCCGAGGTAGACGTTGACGGCGAGGTCGCCGTCGACGGGCACCTCGCGGCTGGAGAGGATCGACAGGCCGAGCCCGGCGTTGACGGCGATGAACAGCAGCGCCGCGACGATCCCGACGACGAGCCCGACGGCGAGCTTCGCGAGGATCACGAGGTGGCGCTTGGGGGTGATGATGAACGTGTGGTTCGCCGTCCCGTGGCGGTACTCGTTGGTCGCGAGCAGCGCGCCCAGCGTGAAGATCATCACCGTCGGCAGTGGCGTGCCGATGAGCAGCGTCGCCGGGTTGCGCGCCTTGAGGTCGTCGATGTCGGCGAGGCCGGTGAGCAGGCCCGCGGCGAGCCCTTCGATCAGCAGCATCGCGCCGAGGATCATCCAGGTGGTCGGGACCGAGACGAGCTTCAGCCACTCCGAGCGCAGGATCTTCATCGAACGTTGCCGCTCTCGCCCGTCAGCTCGAGGAAGCGATCCTCGAGCGTGGCGACCGCGCGGGTCAGCTCGAATACCGGGATGCCGTTCTCGGCGGCGATCGTCCCGACCTCCTCCAGCGAGATGCCGTGGAAGAGCATCGTGTCGGCGCGACCCTCGCGTCGCGCGGCCGCGCCGGCGGCCTCGAGCAGCGGGCGCAGGTCGTTCATCCGCGGCGAGCGCACGAGCGCGGGTCGCGTGTCGCCCGCGACGAGGTCCGACAGCGTGCCCTGCATGACCAGTCGCCCGACCCCGATCACGACGACGCTATCGACGGTCTGCTCGACCTCCGACAGGACGTGGCTGGAGATCAGCACCGCGCGGCCCTCCGCCGCCAAAGAGACGAGGATGTCGCGCAGCCAGCGCATGCCCTGCGGGTCAAGGCCGTTGGCGGGCTCGTCGAGCATGAGGATCTTCGGGTCGCCGAGCAGGGCGGCGGCAAGCGCCAGCCGCTGGCGCATGCCCATCGAGTAGCCCTTCACGCGGCGGTCGCGCGCGGGGGTCAGCTCGGTCATGTCGAGCACCTCGTCCACGCGGCTGTTGGGCAGCCCGGCGGCGGCGGAGAGTGTGCGCAGGTGGCTGCGCCCCGTGCGGCCGGGGTGCACGTCGCTCGCGTCAAGCGAGGCGCCGACCGTGCGCACGGGGTTCTTCAGCTCGTGGAACGGGCGGCCCTGCACGAGCGCGCGCCCGCTCGTCGGCCGGATGAGCCCGAGCAGCGCGCGCAGGGTCGTCGACTTGCCCGACCCGTTGGGTCCCAGGAAGCCCGTCACGCGACCCGCCTCGACCGTGAACGTGAGGTCGTCGACGGCCAGGGTCTCCCCATAGCGCTTCGTCAGACGCTCGACCGAGATCTCAGACACGACGCGGGACGCTACCGAGCCGGGGCGTGGCGAGGGCTCAGGACGGGATGCTGCGCTCGACGTGCGTGAGCTCCATGCCCACCGCGCAGACGACGATCAGCGTGAGATACACGGCCGCGATGGCCCAGCGGTGCGCCGGCTTGACCTTGTAGAACGCGAGCACCGCCGGGTCGCCGGACTTGCGCTGCTTCCAGCGGCGGTAGGTCTCGTAGCCGCCGAGCAGCAGGATCAGGATGAGGATCGGGTTCGGGTACGTGAACGTCAGCACCGCCAAGCCGAACAGGCCCACGAACCAGAACTTCGGCGACAGGGCGGCCATCGCGCGGCCGCCGTCCAGCGGGACGACGGGCAGCAGGTTGAAGAGGTTGAGGAATAACCCAGTGAACACGAGGGCGTACCAGAAGTCGTCCTGAGTGTTGATCGCCAGCGGCAGCAGCGCGAGCGCTCCGAGCGTGCCGAGGATCGGCCCGGCGAGGCCGACGCGCGCCTCCGCGGTCGCGTCGTCGCCCAGCGACTTCGCCATGACCGCGGCGCCGAGGAACGGGATGAACATCGGCGCGCTCGCCTCGATCCCCTCGCGGCGTAGCTGGATGACGTGCCCCATCTCGTGGACGAGCAGCAGCAGCACGAAGCCGAGCGCGAACTTCCAGCCCCAGATGAAGCTGTAGGCGACGACCGACACGAGCATCGTCGCGGACGTCGTGAGGATCTTCGCCTTCGGCAGCAACAGCAGCGCCGCCTTGCCGAACTTCAGGAGCAGCAGGCCGACGACGACGAGCACGCTGAGGCTGCGCCGCCACCACGGCTTGGGCTGCTCGGGCAGCCCGGGCAGGGCCTCCCGCGGCGCGTCCGGTGGCGGCGGCTCGAAGCCGGGCGCGCCGCCGAGCGGGTCGGGTGGATCGGCGGCCCCGGGTCGCGGGGCCGGTGCCGGCCACTGAGCGCTCATCGATCCATTGTGGCAACCCGACCTCGCGGGCTACGCCGCCCGTCCGGCGGCCGCAAGCTCAGCTTCGCGCCAGCGACGCGTTGGCGGCCTCCTCGGCCTCCTCGAGCTGAGCCTCGACGAGGTCAAGGCCGCTGTCCCAGAAGCCCGGGTCCGCGAGGTCGATGCCGACGATCGCGCCGAGCTCCTCGGGGCTCTTCGACCCGCCGGCCCGCAGCAGCTCGAGGTACGCCGGGACGAACGGAGCGCCCTCGTCGACGTAGCGCTTGTAGATCGACAGCGCGAGCAACTGGCCGTAGGCGTACGCGTAGACGTAGCCCGGCGTCGAGATGAAGTGGGGGACGTAGGACCACCATGTGCGGTAGCCGTCCGTGATCTCGACGCTGTCGCCGAGCATCTCCTCCTGCGACTGGGCCCACAGCTCGTTGAAGCGCTCGACGGAGAGCTCGCCCTCCTGGCGGCGCGCGGTGTGGACGAGATCCTCGAAGCGGTTCATCGCCGTCTGGCGGAAGACCGTCGCGATCGAGCCCTCGATCGACTCGGCGAGCAAGCTGAGCCGCGACTCGGGGGTGGCGGCCTGGTCGAGCAGGCGGCGGAAGACGAGCGTCTCGCCGAAGACGCTTGCGGTCTCGGCGAGCGTCAGCGGCGTGTGCTGCTCGAGGACGCCGCGCGGGCGGGCGAGCTCGGCGTGCAGGCCGTGGCCCATCTCGTGAGCGAGGATCAGCACGTCGCGGCGCTTGGCGGTGTAGTTGAGCATGAGGTACGGGTGCTCGGACGGGACCGTGTACGCCGCGAACGCGCCGCCGCGCTTGGCCGGCCTGGGCGGCGCGTCGATGCGGTGCTCGTCGAAGAACGCGCGCGCCGGGTCGCCGAGCTCGGGGGTGAAGGCGGCGTAGGAGTCCAGCACGAGCTCCTTCGCCTCCTCCCAGTCGACGGGCTCGTCGTCCTGCGTGACGGCGGCCATGCGGTCGTAGTCGGCGAGCTTGTCGAGCCCGAGCAGCTGCGCCTTGAGGCGATACCAGCGGCGCGGCAGCTCGTAGCGGCTGCGCACGGCGGTCAGCAGGGCCTGCACGGACTCGTCGGAGGCCTCGTTGGAGAGGTTGCGCGAGGCGAGCCAGTTGTCGTAGTGGCGCAGGCGGTCGTCGGTCGCCTTGTCGTGCAGGAGCGTGTTGAAGATGAACGCGCGGGTCCTGAGGCCGGGCTCGAGTGCGGCGGTCACGGCTTCGGCCGTGGTGCGGCGCTCGTCGCGGTCAGACGACATGAGGCGCGCGAGCGCGCTGTCGAGCGTGACCTTCTCCGGCTCGCCGTCGAACTCGACGGTGACCGCGGAGATGTGCTCGCTGAACAGCCGTCCCCACGCCGAAGCGCCCGAGATCGACTTCTCGCTGAGGATCTTCTCCTCCGGCTCGGTGAGCAGGTGCGGGCGGTAGCGGCGGGCGGAGCGCAGGAAGTG
Organism: uncultured Actinomycetes bacterium; assembly: GCA_963766525.1. GTDB lineage: Bacteria > Actinomycetota > Thermoleophilia > Solirubrobacterales > Solirubrobacteraceae > CADCVQ01. The sequence goes on along the minus strand of CAVYAX010000052.1, from coordinate 74,406 downwards.
GCGGGCGGTGTCGAGCCCGTCGGCGGCGAGCAGCTCCTCGGCCTTGTCGTCCTCGAGCGTCGCCCACTCGAGCTCGAAGAACAGCAGCCGGGTCTCGATCGCCGTGCTCTTCTCCTGCACGCGCTGCATGAGCGCGCCGATCGCCGGGTCGGCGGTGTCGACGCTGAAGCGCAGCATCGCGTAGTTGCCCGCGCGGCCGGCGAGCTCGGAGAGCTCCATCAGCTCGTGCACGGCGGCGGCGAACGCGGGCGCGTCGAGCTCGGCGACGCGGCCGGCGTAGGTCGTCGCGAAGGTCTGCGCGCGGTCGGCGGCCTCGTCGAGCAGGCGGTCGGCGCCGGCGTCGCCCTCGCCGTGGACGAGTGGTGAGAGGTCCCAAGAGACGGTGTCGACAGTCATGCCTTCAGCCTAGACGTCCAGCGCTCGCAGCTTTTCGCCGCAGAATGCGGGATCATGTGCGGATCGGCTCTTGCGCCCGATCGAAGGGTCGCGGTACCTTCGCATTGCGACGCGGTGCTGGGAACCGCCAAGAGCGAGGCCACCGAGGTGTGAGGCCGCGCCACCCTGACGTCAGGGCGCCCCTTCGGGGTGCGACCAGGCAGACCGGGTCCTCAAAGCGAAACCCCAGTCTCGCGTCGCACTTTCGTTAAGCCTCTGTGTGCTGGTCGGTCGGTGTCCTAGGGTGTGGGGTGCGCGCGAATAGTCCGTGCGCCCGGTGGGCAGCCGGACCGATGGCGACGATCCGTCGTCGTGATGTTCCCAAGGACTGCGGCGTTCCTCGAGCCGCGTCCGATCGCTCGCCCTGAGCAGTACCAGCGACACCAACCATGTCCTCCACTCCCACGACAGCCGCAGGCAGCGGCATCGATCTCAAGACGCTGTGGATCACCGCGGCGTCGTCGGCGGCCGCCGCCTACGTGACCTCGAAGGTCTGGGCGCCCGGCACGCTCGCGGCCGCGGCGTTCACGCCGGTGCTCGTCGCGGTGATCAGGGAGGCGCTGGCGAAGTCGACCGCGGTCGTCACGCGCGTCGTCCCGGTCAAGGGCGTCGTCCGCAGCACGCGGCCCGACGGCTCTTCGTATGAGCCCAACATGACCGCGGCGAGCGTCGACGAGCGTCCGCCGAGCGCCGCGCAGCCGCCGCAGCCGCCCGGTGACCCGGCCGCGCGCATCGCGCAGCCGGGGGAGATCTCCTACCACGGCTCGAACACCCGCGCGCGCAACTGGCGCGTGGCGATCGTCACGGGCCTTCTGGGCTTCGTCATCGCGGCGGTCGTGTTCACGGTGCCCGAGCTCGTGGCCGGTGGGTCGGCTTCCGGCGGGGGCCGCGACACGACGCTCTTCGGCGGCGGCAAGCAGCGCGACAATGCGACCCCGGCGACCACGACGACGACCACGACGGTGCCGGTCAAGACCGTCACGACGCCGCCGGAGGAGAGCGTGACCGTGCCGCCCGAGACGGTGACGACGCCGCCGCCGACGGTCACGACGGACCCGGGGGAGCCGACCCCGCAGCCCGAGACGACGACCACGCCGCCGCCGGTCGCCGAGCCCCCGCCGGCCGAGATCCCGCCGGGCTGATCTCGCGTCCGCTCGGCCGCTTCGGTGGGCTAGACTCGGAAGGGCATCATCACGGGGACGACATGGCTTCGACGTGGTCGGCTTCGTGACGGTGGTTGCGAGCCGAGGTGCCAGGAGGCCTCGTAAAACACCTGGCAAACCATACGTGCGGACTCTCACGAGTACGCCCTCGCTTAGCTAGAGAGATCTAGCTAGTGAGGTTCTGGCCCCGGCCTGCCGACCGCTGGGATCGCCGGAATCAACATGTCGGATCACCCGGGGAGGTCGGCTCCCGCCGAACCGGGGACATTTCAGGGGGCTGGTCTTCGAAAACCCCGCCGGCGAGGCGATTCGAAGATGAGATCAGAGCGCCGGATACGCTCGTAGACGCCACCGCCACGCGATCGCGGACGCGGGTTCGATTCCCGCCGTCTCCATTGATTGGAGTTCGAAAGCCGCTCATGTGAGCGGCTTTCGAACTCCCGTCGACTGCTCGGGAAGCAGTGTCAGGTATTCGCGGTGACGCGGCCTGACGACCGAGAAGTCGCGCCTGTCGAGCGTGGCGACCTTCGGTTCGTCGAGCTCCTCGCAAGTGGCTATGACGCTCGCGTCGACCAGGCCGAGATCCAGCGAGGTGTACTGCTGCTCGATCTGGACTGCTCGGGTGAGCGTGTGCGGGCTTAGGGGATGCAAGCGGTACGCGCCGTTTTCGACGTCCTCGGCGAACGTGCGCCACGCCTTGAGGCCGTAGAGCTTCAAAAGCCAATAGTCGACCTCGACCAGAACCGCGGCCGGCACCACGAGATCCTCGCCAACGTCGGCGACCATCGCGATGCAACGGGCATGCGCCGGGTCGGCGGCGTCGAGAAGGGCGATGATTGGCCCGGTATCCAGAACGAGTGCCACTACGCGTCGCGCGCGTCACGGCGCGCGGGCGCGTGCTCGTCGTCGGCGATCGCTTGCGTGGCGGTGCCGTCGCCGCGGACTATCCCGAAGCGAGGTGCAGCGTCAGCGCGGAGCCGCTGCGCCTCGTGCTCTACCGCTTCGCTGAGCACATGACTGAGGGTGACGCCGCGCTTGCGCGCTTCGTGCTCCAACACGGCCAGGTCATCGTGCTCGGCCGTTACGGTGGTGCGCCTAGTGGACCCATCCGGAAGTTCGTCGAGTTATGTAAAGGAGGATGGCGGGCGGCGTTGAATGAGAGATTGTGGCCCGGACCAGCCGCTATCCGATCGAGCTTGGCGAGGAGGATCGTCGTGAGCTTGCGCGGCGCGCTGGGACACCGACTCTCGCCTATCGCGATGTCCAGCGCGCGCGGTTGATCCTCTACGCCGCCCAGGGTCTGCCCGACACCGAGATCGCAATCCGGTGCGATTGTCATCCCGAGGTCGTCAGCAAGTGGCGACGAAGATTCTGCGAGCACGGCATCGAGGGGTTGACCGACAAGCCACGCGCGGGCCGCCCGCGCCGTTTTCCCCCCGCAGCAGGTCGCCGAGGTCGTCGCGGTCGCGTGCGAGCTGCCGGCCAAGCACGACCGTCCGCTGGGACGCTTCTCGCGCACTGAGCTGCATCGGCTGGTCATCGAGCAGGGCGTCACTGAGGCGTCGGCATCGACGATCTGGCGCTGGCTGCATGACCGCTCGCTGAAGCCGTGGCAGCAGCGCTCGTGGATCTTTCCGCGCGACCCGAACTTCCAGCCGAAGGCCGGTCGCGTGCTGGATCTGTACGCGCGCCGCTTCGAAGGACGGCTGCTGCATCCCGGCGAGTACGTCATCTGCGCCGACGAGAAGTCTCAGCTGCAAGCCCTGGCGCGCCGCCACGAAACCGTCGCGCCCGCGCCTGGTCGCCCAGCGCTCGTCGAGTTCGAATACCGGCGCGGCGGCACGCTGGCGCGGCATGCATCTGATGCTAGCATCTGATGGCTCGAACCCGTCGGAATCCTTGGCATCGCTTGGGCAAACGAGGCAGTAATGAGCGTCGGCCGTGTCGCGAGCCCAAACGGCTGCCGTGCTGGCAATCACGGTGGCCGCGTGTCCACTCCGGATTCGAACTGGTACACCGCCAGCGCAACTCGGCGATCCAGCCGTCGAAGAGCATCTCCGAGCACGCGGGATAGGCATCGACCAGCTTGGACGTGACCAGCAACAGCAGACCCCCGCGTTCATGCGCGCTGTTGGCCCGGTAGGCCGGAACGTCCTCCGCGAACCGTGCCCAGATGACCATCGACGGTTTGGTCTTCTTCCCGTTGGTTTGTTGTGCTCTGGATGGCCGCTCCTGTGGGAGCGGCCTTCGAGCTCCGTCGCATCGGTCGATCGTGCAATGCAGAGCGGTATGCTTTCTGCATGACGGTCCAGCTCGTCACCCGCGTGCCGGACGACCTCGCGGCTGCGATCGACGAGCTTGTCCGTGAAGGCGTCTTCGCGTCGCGGTCTGAGGCTGTCAGGGCCGGTCTCGGGGCGATGATCGAGCGCCGGCAGCGTCTGGCGACAGGTCGGGCGATTGCGGACGGCTATCGACGCGTGCCCCAAGCCGATGACCATCTCGCGTGGTCGGATGCGGCGAGCGCCGCGATGATCGGCGAGGAATCGTGGTGAGCCAACCGCTGCAAGGGGAGGTGTGGTGGGCGGAAGCGGAAGACAAGCGGCGCCCGGTCCTGGTCGTCACGCGCAGCGACGCGATCCCGGTGCTCACGCGCCTCGTCGTCGCGCCGATCACCCGCACGGTTCGAGGCATCCCGACGGAGATCTCGTTCGGCCCCGACGACGGCCTTCCCGCCGAGTGTGCCGCCTCATTCGACAACGTGCAGCCGATCAACCGCCACCTGCTCACCCAGCGGATCGCGACGCTCAACCCGGCCCGCCGTCATGAGCTCTGCGATGCGCTCGCCGCGCTCGCCGACTGCTGAGCCCCTTACCCAGACGACCTCGGCTCGCCGGGTCGCGCGTCCGCAGGCGACGACAGAGTTAAGTCGGTGGAGATCGTCCTGCGGACTGAGACGCCCGAAGGCATCGCTGTGGTGCTTCCGGCGGTCGTATACGCGAAGGCGCTCGAAGAGCACGCTGTTGCCGACCTCGATCTGATCGATCGCACGGTCCGAATGCCGGACGCCCGCAGGCCAGACGTCCGTCCTGGCCGCGAGCGATTCTTTCGCGATGAGCTCGGCATCTGGGTACTCGCCGTTGTTGAGTTCGGCGAGACGTACCTGCGATCATCGTGACCGTGTCCTCCGCCGACCATCAACCGATCTGACGTGCGCACCGCGACGGTTCACGTCTCCGCCGACGACCTTCAGCTGACAGGGTCGTACGAGTCCATCGGGGATGTCCTCTATCTCTCCGCGCCCGCCGACGACAAGCGCGCGTCTGCTCAGGAGACGCCTGAAGGCCACGCCGTGCGCCTCGATCAGGAGGGACGCGTCACCCATATGACGGCGATCAACGCGCGGTGGCTGCTGGATCGGGACGGGGAACTCGTCGCGACGCTTGCCGACGGTCGCCAGTTGCGCCTGAGTCGGCACGATGTCGCTGATCTCATAGCCTGAATCGCGGGGGTGTGGTTCAAAACGTGACGCACGTTCACGTTTTGAACCACACCCACGGTCCGGCGCGTCCCGCCTCACAAACGGCGCTGACCGCTCAGCAGAGCGACTGGTCCAGACGGACGGTCAGGGGGCCGGGTTGCTCGCGCCCGAGCTGTTGCCGGCGCGATCGACGGCGACGACGGTCCACGTGTTCGTGCCCTCGAACGTGTAGCGCCACGCCGACGCGAGGCCGGGGGGCGTCACCCCGTGGAGGGTCCCGTTCAGGTAGATCTCGTATTCGATCGCCGATTGGGGATCGACGTCGTCGGTCGACGCTGTCCACCCCAGCACGTTGGACCCGCAGAAGTCGTCCTCCGGCTGGGTGGCGGTCAAATTCGTCGGCGTGCTCGGTGGCGTCCGGTCGCTTGACGGCGCAAGCGCGACGGTGACGGCGTTGCTCGCAGGCGACAGGTTGCCGGACGTGTCGCGCGCGCGGACCGCCAACGTGTGCGTGGTGCCTGGCGTCAGGTGACGCGCGCGGAACGCCAGCTCGGTCGTGGTCGCGACGACCTCGCCGTCCATGAGCACCTGGTAGCCGAAGCCCCAGCCGTCCGTGGAGCGATCCCAGGCAAGCGAGACGCTCGACGGCGTCGTCGCCGTGACGCGCAGGTTGGCGGGCGCTGTCGGCGGCGTGACGTCCGGCGCCGTGCTCCCGGTCACCGGGCTGCTCAGCGCGGACTCGTTGCCGGCGGCGTCGACGGCCTTCACGCGGAACGAGAACTCCTTGCCCGGCACCAACCCGGTGATCGTCTTCGCGGGCGGGACCGGCGAGCCCCAGATGCAATAGGCGCCAGGGATCAGCCAGCCGGAGTAGCACGTCACGTAGTGATGGATGCTGCCCGAGTTGTCCGTCGACGCGGTCCACGCGAGGCTGACCGTGTCCTCGGTCGCGCCCGTGATCCGCAGGTTCGTCGGCACGCTGGGCGCCGCGCTGTCCGGCTTGGGACGTGGCGCGGACGAAGCCGGGACGGCGACAGCGAGAGCAGCGAGCGCGACGCACGAACCGATAGCCAGGCGAACCTTCATGGGACCCTCCCTCGAGCGTGGGACCTGCCGTTGCAAGTACTACGGCCGGGCTCGCCGGGGGGATTGCGACGCGCCAAGACCGCAGACCCGCGGCTCAGCCCGGAGCCCGCCGAGCCACGAGCGCCGTTCCATCGGGATCGGTCAGCCGCACGGTCGCGACGTCGCGGACCGGCACGGGAAGCTCGTGGCCCCAGACGCGCCCCGCCGTCGGCGGCTCGAAGCGGCCGAGCTCGTACGTCCCGCCCGCGCGCGTCGCGATCGCGATCCGCCATGGGCCCCCTTCGCCGGCGAGCACGACCATGATCCATGGCTGATCGCCCTGGTAGGCGAACACGACACCGTGGCGGCGGCCCGCGTCGTCGCGGAGCTCCCAAGCGGTGAGGTACTTGCCTCCGGCGAGCGCGAGCACCGATTGGTAGTACGCGCCAAGCCGGCGCTCCTCGCGCGTCGCCGACAGGGTGACCCACGTCGCGCCGGCCCCCGCGAGCACCGGCGCGGCGGCGAGCGCCGCCAGCAGCCGGCGGGAGCGCCGCCTGTCCGGCGCCCCCGCCGCCAGCAGCCGCCGCGGACGCCGGACGCGCCTGGGCGGCCGCGCAATCGCGTCGAGCGCGCGGCTCTCGAAGCCCGGCGGCGCGCGCCGGACACGCCCGCGCGGCCGCGCAAGCGCGTCGAGCACGCGGCTCTCGAAGCCCGGCGGCGGCTCGCGGGCCGGCGCGGCCTCGAGGACCGCCCCCGCCACGATCGCGAGCTCCGCGAGGTGCGCGCTGCAGGCGGGGCAGGAGCGGGCGTGCGCGAGCGCCCGCGCGCGCTCCTCGCCGTCCAGCACGCCGAGCGCCAACTCGGCCGCCGACGCGCGCAGCTCCTCGCAGCCGGGCTGGCTCACCGCTCTCTCACCTCCAGCTCGGCGTGAAGCTTGAGCATCGCGGTCCTGATCCGCGTCTTGATCGTTCCCAGCGGAGCGTTCTCGATCTCGCTGATCTCGCGCGCCGTGCGCCCGAAGAGCGCGGCGAGCGCGAACGCCCGCCGTTGCTCGGCAGGAAGCGCCGCGAGCGCGGCGCGCAGGCTCCGCGCCTCGCCCGCGGTCAGGTGTGCTCGTCCGGCGCGGCGTCCTCGATCGGCCGTTCCAGGAACATCAGCGCCGCCGGGTCGACCGGCACGCTTCGCCGCAGCCGGCGCATGTCGATCGCGACGTTGCGCGCGATCGTCAGCAACCACGCGGCCACGGCGCCGCGCGCGGGCTCGTAGACCTCGGCGTGCCGCCACGCGCGCACGAAGACCTCCTGCGCCGCCTCCTCCGCATCGCCGGCATCGCCGAGGATCGTGAGCGCCAGGCCGTACACCCGGCTTTGAAACCGGCGCACGAACGCGGCCGCCGCCTCGGCGTCCCGTGACGCCATCCCGGCGAGCAACGCCTCATCGGAGACACCCCACACCTTGCAATACGTACCGCGGCGCCTTCGGGATTGCGACTACTCGCCCAGCTTCTCCTTGAAGCGCCGCTCGTCGCGCTCCTTCTTCGCCTTCGCCCTGGCGTCCAGCCGGCCGATCGCGTCGATGCGCGGATCCTTCAGGTCGAACGCCGCCTTGGTGCGCATCTTGTTGACGAGCACCGGGACCGTCCCGCCGACGGGAGGCAGGTCGAGCTTGTAGGTCCGCTCGCGGATGACGAGTCGCTTCGGGTCGCCGTCCAAGCTCTTCGGAATCTCGACCATGTAGTCCCACACCTGGTAGTAGATGCCGGTCTTCACGTTGGCGGTGGTGCGGCGGACGAACTTCTGGTCGACCAGCTTCGCGTCGCAGCGCTCCCAGCCCCAGTGGAACATCGTCAGATGCTGGCGTATTTCGGGCCCACGCGCACCTTCACCCTGTAGGCTCGCGAAAGATCGGCTGAACTTCACTGCATGCGGGAGGGACGGGCACATGGCGGACGCTGACGTAGATGACGATCCTGTTGTCGCAAATCCGACATATATGGAGCACGTCCGGTTTTTCTTCAGGCAGATGGACGCCGACCACATGCGCTCGCAGGGGATCGAGCTCGGAACGTACGCGGGAGTGAAGAAGAACGCGAGCCGCATCTTCACCCACACCGCCCCTCCGCGCGCCACCATGCCGCCGAAGGCCGCCGACAAATGGAGTGCGAACCGCTCGGCGACCTTTCAGAACTGGATCAACAACAAGTGCCCTGTGGGATCGGCCACTCCCCGCGCCGCCGAGGACTTGCGCTTGGCCACCGCATCGGCTGATCGGGTGCGCAAGAACGTCGCCACGCTCGGCGCCGACGAGATCGAGACGCTCAAGGCCGCCTTCACGGGCCTCATGGCGCGCGATCCCAAGCAAGACGACAGCTACTTCGCGCTCGCCGGGCCGCATGGCCTGCCACAACGGTGGTGTTGCCATCACGAGGACCGTTACAACCCGTGGCACCGGGAGTTTCTGAGGCTGTTCGAGGACGCGCTGCGGTCCGTGCCGGGCTGCGAACAGGTCACGATCCCCTACTGGGACATCTCGACGCCGTTACCGGCGCTGCTGCAAGAGCCGCCGTTTGACAGTTACAAGCTGCCGCTGGATCCGGGTATCGCCGCCGATCCGGCGGTGCCGGGCGAGTACTTCCCGTATACGACGTCGCGCTTCGCGGCGAAGGACATCGAGAGCGAGCTCGCGAGGCACGGCGTGCTCGACGAGATCGACAAATCCCTCAAGACGTCACGCTGGGGCTTCACCAACTTCAGCGGGTACCAGCTCTACTCCATCCAGGCCCACGACGGCGGCCACGGGTCGATCGGTGAGACGATGGGCGAACAGGATGTCGCCGCCTACGATCCGATCTTCTGGTTCTTCCACTGCAATCTCGATCGCTTGTGGCTGACGTGGCAGCACAACGTCCAGGCGACGACGCTCGCCGGCTTCATCTCCACGATCGACAACGATCCCGTCTGGCTGTCGAAGCCGATCGGGATGCTGGATCCATGGACCACGGAGGCCAAGGAGACCATCACCTTCTCGATCGGGTATGACGAGTTGGCCTTGCCGAGCGACGAGGAGGTCACGCTGGAGAACACGCTTGGAAGCGTCGAAGCCTCACGCAGCTTCTCGATCAAGGCCTCCACCCCGGTCTCGGTGCGCGTCAAGGGCATCGACCGCATGAGCATCCCCGGATCGTTCGCCGTCAATCTGCTGGCCGATGGCGAGGAGATCGCGCGCCGGTTCTTCTTCCAGCCGAGCTCGCCGCGCCTGTGCGAGAACTGCAAGAAGCTCCCGCTGGTCAACATCGATTTCCTCATCGAGCAGGAGAAGCTCCTCGACCGGACGCTCACGATCACGATCGAGGTGCCCAAGCTCAAGGATGTCGGCCCCACGTTCCCCCTGTCGCAGGCGGGCAACCCCACGATCAACGCGCGGCTGCTGCTCGAAGACGAATAGCGCTACGCCGTTTGCCAGTTTTCCGGTCAGGGCAAGACCGGCCGGATGTCCTTGCCCGCGACCCCGGATCCGACCACCGTCACGACCGAGGCCGCGACGACCGTCCGCAAGCCCTTCGAGCAGGTCCGCTTCGAGGATCTCCCCGAGCGCCCGCGCGTGCAGCATCGCTACTACGACGCCGACACCGAGGACGTCGTCGTCGACTCGCGGCCGTTCGGCCGCGTCCGTACGTCGCGCTCCGGATCCCCGGCGTCGCGAGTGTCCTGCGACGCGTCGTGCGCCACGACCCGCCGCGCTGGGCGCACAAGACGTCCACTACTGCCGCTCTCGCTGATCTACGCGCGCCAGGATCCGACCGTGCCGCCGAAGATCGGGCCGAAGCTCCACGCGCTCGTGCCGGGCTCCGAGCTGCACTGGCTCGAGCGCAGCTCGCACTTCGCGCAGGTCGACGCCCCCGAGCGCCTCGCGTCGCTGCTCGAAGGCTTCTTCGAACGCTGACCGGCGCCCGTCAGCGCGGCCCGGCGCCGATGGCGGAGTTCGCCGCCGCGACCATCCGCCGGATCTGCCCGGCGACCGTCCGGTCGGGGATCCCGGCTTGGATCGAATAGAGGTTGCCGCGCGACCTCCATTGGATGATCGGAGGCGAGCACGACCCGCCGCAGCTCAGCGGCTTGAAGTAGCCGGTGCGCCCGCCGCGCAGCGCGACCTTCCGCACGAAGGCCGGAGCCTCGCCGCGCTCGGCGCGGAAGGTCGCGACGAAGCAGGCGTTCGCGCCGCAGCTCGCGCGCGTCGTGAGGCTCATGCCCCAGGAGGTGCGGTCCCCGCCGCCGGAGGGATAGACGCGCTTGTCGTAGTCGAAGACCATGCGGCTCGGCAGCAGGATCGTGAGCGGCGTCTCGGCCTTGGTGCTCGCGAGCGTGTCGCCCAGCGAGGCCGGGATGTCGTACGAGCGCGTGGCGGCGATGGCGACAGGCGCGAGCAGCGCCAGCGCGGCGCTCGCGGCGAGGAGGGCGACTTGGCGTGGGCTCATGAGCGCATCATCGCTTGGATGCCCGGCTGTGTCGACCTCACATCGGCGGCGGCGCTTCTGAACTCGGGCCCGACGGGGAAGACTTCGCCGATGCGCTCCCATCGCCGCTCCGCCGGCCCGCCGCACGCGACATGATCGGCCACGACGTCTTCGGGGTCGACGCCTGGTCGGTCCCCGAGCACGAGCTGCACCTCGACAAGCTCGCCCAGACCGAGTCGATCTTCGCGCTGTCCAACGGCCACATCGGGCTGCGCGGCAACCTCGACGAGGGGGAGCCCGCCGGCAGCCCCGGCACCTACCTCAACGGCTTCTACGAAAGCCGCCCGCTGCCGTACGCCGAGACCGCCTACGGCAACCCCGAGTCCGGCGAGACGCTGATCAACGTCACGAACGGCAAGGTCCTGCGCCTCCTCGTCGACGACGAGCCGTTCGACCTGCGCTACGGCGCGCTCGAGCGCCACGAGCGCACGCTCGACATGCGCGACGGCGTCTTGCGCCGCGAGGTGCGCTGGCTCTCGCCCGCCGGCCAGGGCGTGATCCTGCGCACGACGCGCCTCGTCTCGTTCGTCCAGCGGGCCGTCGCCGCGATCCTCTACGAGGTCGAGCCCTACAACGGGCCGGCGCGGATCGTCGTGCAGTCCGAGCTCATCGCGAACGAGCCCGTGCCAGAGAAGTCCGACGACCCGCGCGCCGCCGCCGCGCTGCGCAAGCCGCTGCGCGGCGAGGCCCACGGCCAGCACGACCTGCGCGCCAGCCTCGTGCACCGCACGCGCGCGTCGAGGTTGCGCATCGCCGCGGCGATGGATCACACGGTCGACGGACCCGAGGGCACCGTCACCGCCGGCGAGTGCGAGCGCGACCTCGCCCGCGTCACGGTCTCGACGGAGCTCGCCGAGGGCGAGACGCTGCGCATCGTGAAGTTCCTCGCCTACGGCTGGTCGAGCCGGCGCTCGGTGCCCGCGATGCGCGACCAGGTCGAGGCGGCGCTCGCCGCTGCCGTGCGTGACGGGTGGGACGGCCTGCGAACGGCTCAGCGCGCGTACCTCGACGCCTTCTGGGGGCGCGCCGACGTCGAGCTCGACGGCGACCCGGCCATACAGCAGGCCGTCCGCTTCGCGCTCTTCGAAGTCCTGCAGTCCGCCGCGCGCAGCGAGGGGCGGGCGATCCCTGCGAAGGGGCTGACCGGCAGCGGCTACGACGGCCACTCGTTCTGGGACATGGAGACGTACACGCTGCCGGTGCTGACCTATGTCGCGCCGCGGTCGGCGCGCGACGCGCTGCTCTGGCGCCACTCGACGCTCGGCCTCGCGCGCGACCGCGCGAAGGAGCTGAGCCTCGAGGGCGCGACCTTCCCGTGGCGGACGATCTCCGGCTCGGAGTGCTCGGGCTACTGGCCGGCCGGCACGGCGGCGCTGCACATCAACGCCGACATCGCGGACGCGGTGCGGCGCTACCTCGCCGCGACCGAAGACGAGAAGTTCGAACGCGAGATCGCCCTCGAGCTGCTCGTCGAGACGGCGCGGCTGTGGCGCTCCGCCGGCCATCACGACGCGGCCGGCGGCTTTCGGATCGACGGCGTCACCGGCCCCGACGAGTATTCGGCGCTCGCCGACAACAACGTCTACACGAACGTCATGGCGGCGCGGAACCTGCGCGCGGCGGTCGCGTCCGCGATGCGCTTTCCCAAGCAGGCGGCGGCCCTCGGCGTCGACGACGAGGAGGTCGCGGCGTGGCGCGACGCAGCCCGCGACATCGTCCTGCCCTACGACGAAGAGCTGCGCATCACGCCCCAGTCGGAGAACTTCACCCGCCACCGGCACTGGGACTTCGAGCACACGCCGGCCGAGCACTATCCGCTGCTGCTGCACTACCCCTACCAGGTGCTGTACGCGAGCCAGGTCATCAAGCAGGCCGACCTCGTCTTCGCGCTGTACATGTGTGGCGACTGCTTCAGCACCGAGCAGCGCGCGCGCGACTTCGAGTACTACGAGGCGATCACCGTGCGCGACTCGTCGCTGTCGGCGTGCATCCAGGCGATCATGGCCGCGGAGGTCGGCCACACCGAGCTCGCCTACGACTACCTCGGCGAGACGGCGTTCATCGACCTGCGCGACCTCGCGTTCAACACGCGCGACGGCGTCCACCTCGCGTCGCTCGCGGGGTGCTGGCTCGTCGCCGTCGCCGGGTTCGGCGGCATGCGCGACCACGGAACGACGCTCGAGTTCTCGCCGCGCCTGCCCTCCAAGCTCAACCGGCTGCGCTTCCGGCTGACCTACCGCGGGCGCCTGCTGCGCGTCACCGTGGGCGGGTCGGAGGCGCACTACGAGCTGCTCGACGGCGCGGCGCTGGACGTCGCCCATCACGGCGAGCAGGTCACGCTCGACGAGCCCGGCCGCGTCGTCGTGCGACCGATCCCGCCCGCGCCTCCGCGCCCGCGCCCGTCGCAGCCGCCCGGGCGCGAGCCTCCGCTCGGGCACGCGCGGCCTGAGCACCGGCCCTGACGGCGCCGTTGCGCCGCGCCCGCCCGTGTCGGCGGACGCGCGAATCCGTCCGACCTCACCCCTACCTTGCACCTTGTCCGCCCCTATCCCGAGCGCCAGGGAGCCGCGCATGCCGCTCTGCTTCATCGAACCGCAGGATGCGATCCGCGTGATCGCCGAGTCGGTTGGCCGTGAGGCCCGCAGGCAGCTGCTGGGCGAGCTCGTGCGCGCGTGGGTCGACGAGATCCCCGAGAACGAGCTCGCGTCGCATTACGCCAAGGCCGTGCAGGACCTCGACGAGCACGACCTGTCGATGCTCGCCGCCTGGCACGCGTCGCTCGAGGTCGGTCATCCGATCGCCAACCGCGAGTTCCTCGTCAACGTCTTCCCGAAGCTCGGGGAGAACCGGCGCGAGGCGCTGAAGATCGCCGCGGGCTTCCGCGGCGAGGAGGCCTTCGACGCGGGGGTCGCCGAGGAGCAGGCGCTGGAGACCGTGCTGCCGCACCTCTCGCAGAAGCGCTGCCGCCAGCTCGCGACGGAGTGCGTCGAGCTCTACCTCTGGGACCGGCTCGGCTCCGACAACTGAGCCGATCGCGCGGGCGTGGCGGCGCCGAGCGCGGCGCGGATCTCCGCGATCGCCTCGTGCGGCGAGCGGTAGACGACCGCGGCCATGCCGGCCGCGCGCGCCGCCTCGCAGTTGCGCTCGAGGTCGTCGACGAACAGGCACTCCCGCGGAGCGACCCCCAGCCGCGACACGGTGAGCTCGTAGATCTCGGGATCGGGCTTGCGCATGCCGACGAACGCGCTGTCGACGACGAGCTCGAAGATGTCGTCGATCGGCGCCATCGCGCGCCAGTACGGCTCCCACTCGCGGACGTTGTTCGTCAGCAGCGCCATCCGGTAGCCCTCGCCGCGCAGCGCCGCCATGAGCTCGATCATCGGGACGTTGGGCCGCAGCCCGGCGAAGTAGCGCTCGGTGAAGTCGTGCATCGCGACGTCGCGGCCGAGCGCGTCCCCGATCTGGGCGGCGACGCTCGCCATGAATTCCGGCTCGCTCACGCGCCCGCATTCGAGCTCGTGCAAGGGATGCACGCCGTCGCGCCGCTCGAGCGCGAGAAGCGCCGCGGCGATCTCCTCCAGCGGGACGCCGGACGCGTCGGCGAACGCCTGAAAGGACCCTTCGAGCGGCGTGGTCAGCACGCCGCCGAAGTCGCACACGACGGCGCGGATCACCGCGATCGCTTGCGCTTGCCGCCGCCGTCGGACTGCACCCGCCGCAGCACGTCGTAGCGCCCGACGCCCTCGCGGCCTTCCATCCGCCACGCAAAGAACGCGCTGTCCAGGCGCTGCTCGCCGAGGTCCAGCGACGTCCCGCAGAGCGCCTCGCCCGCCACGCGCCGGGCGTGGTCGCCCTCTTCGGTCATCCACAGCTCCAAGCCGGCGCGGAGCTGGTGCTGCTCGCCGTCGTAGGTCGTCGACAGGCGCGGGTCGGAGATCTCGACGGCCTCGCCGCCTTCGAACATGAACCCGCTGACGGCCTCGTCGAGGTGACCCTTCGCCTTCGCGGCGCGCACCGCGGTGAGCGTGAGGGCGCGATCCTCGCCGAGCCACGCCGACACCGTGCGCGCGAGCTCGATGCGGCTCCAGTCGGGCGTGCCCCACAGCTGGCCGCGCTGGCCCAGGCAGCGCACCTGGTAGGTGCGCCCGCCGTGGCTCACGGACCCGCTGACGCGACAGAGCTGCTCGTAGCCCTCCATGCCGCCGGCGCGGGCGACGGGCGCCTCGCCGGCGAGGACCGCGGGCGCCGAGCAGGCTTCGAAGCGCAGGTCCAGCGCGCCGTCCTTGCCGGCCCACCGCACGGTCCACTCCTCGAGCGGGCGCACGACCGCGACGCGCAGCCCGGCTGCGGTCGACGTCCTCCCAGCCCGGCTCGTCGCCCGTCGCCTCGCCGCCGCCCGCGGCCGCGGCGACGGGCGCCTGGTCGGCTGTAGAGGACGGCGAGCCCGTTCGGGCGGTCGCCGCCGTGGCTGATCCGCGCCAGGCCGTACAGCTTCGCGGCGGGATCGCCGAAGGCGAACGTCATCGAGTCGCGGAAGGCGGGGTCGGGCGACGCGCGCAGGCGGTCGTCGTCCGGCGTCACGGTCACGGCAGCTCCGTGCGGCGCGGGTCGATGTCCGTCGCGCTCGAATCGACGACGTCGTCGGCGGTGGCGCGCGGCGGTCGCGGTGCCGTCCCGCCGAAGCCGAACACGCGCGACTGGGCGCCGCCGGCCGCGGTCGCAAGGACCCGGCTGCCGAAGCGCGCGAGCAGGATCTTGCGCGCGACCGCGCGCGTCGGCGGCAGCAGCAGGATCAGCCCGAGGAAGTCCGACAAAAAGCCCGGCGTCAGCAGGAGCGCGCCGCCGAAGATCACGAGCGCGCCGTCCATGACCTCGCGGCCGGGCACGCGGCCCTCGGCGAGCGCCGCGTTGAAGCGCATCCACGCCGCGCGGCCCTGCGAGCGCATGAGCGCCGCGCCGAGGACGGAGTCGACGATCAGCAGCGCGATCGTCGGCAGGATCCCGATCGCCTGGCCGATCTGGATGAGCACGTACAGCTCCGCGATCGGCACGACGATGAAGATGATGAAGAGCACGAGGCCCATAGCTACAAGGCTACGGGAGCGTGATCGCGGGCCGGCGTGGTCAGGCCGAAGCGGGCGCCGGCAGGATCAGCACGCCCGACAGCCGGTGCAGCCCGACGTACTCGATGAGCGCGCTGATGTCGGGCTGCGCGCCTTGCAGCAGCAGCTGCCTGCCGGCCTTGCGCAGGCGCCGCGCGAGCATCGCCAGGTCGAGCATCAGCGAGGGATCCGCGAACGCCAACCCGGACAGATCCACCGTCACATCCGCGGGCGCGCTGATCGCCTGCGACAGCGCCTGGCGACGCAGCGATTGCGTCGAGCGATCCTCATCGCCGCAACAACGGAGCACGGGTGGGTTTTCGTCGTAGGAGACGATCTGGCCAACCTACTCCGAAGTGGGATGGAACGCCGGTTAGAATCGCCGTCATGGCAACACTTGAAGAGATCGAAGAGGCACTCACCAACGTCATCGATCCCGAGCTCGGCCTCGACTTCGTCGAGCTGGGGCTCATCTACGGCATCCAGCAGGACGCGGGCAACGTCCACGTCACGTTCACGCTGACCACCCCCGCATGCCCAATCGGCCCGCAGATCACCGAGCAGATCGAGGAGTTCGTCGCTCCGCTCGAGGGCGTCGCGTCCGTCCAGAGCTCGATGACCTTCGACCCGCCGTGGTCGCCGGAGAAGATGAGCGAAGACGCGAAGTTCGCCTTGGGCTTCTAGCCCTGCGTCCGCTCGCCCGGCGCGCTACAAGAACGCTCCTCGCCCGCCTGCTGCTGCTGGCGGGCGCGCTGCTGCTCGCCCCTGCCGGCGCGCACGCGGCGACGCAGCACACCGGCCGCCTGCTCGTGACGCTCGATCGCCCGGCCGGCGCCCGGGCGGCGGCAGCGCTCGATCTCGAGGGCGTGCGCCGCGACGGCGCGCAGGTGCCGCAGCTCGGCGTCGTGTCGGTCAAGCCCGTCGGCGGCCGCGCGCTCGCCGCCGTCGCGCGCGCGCTGCGCAAGCGGCCAGGGGTGGCGCACGTCGAGCTCGAGCGCCGCTACGAGCTGCGCTTCGTGCCCAACGACCCGTCGCTCTCGGTCTTCGAGACCGCGTCCGGCACGCCGCCGAGCACGCCGCTGCAGTGGTGGGTGCCGCGCACCGGCCTGCCCGCCGCCTGGGACATCGAGCGCGGCGACGGCGCGACCGTCGCGGTCATCGACACCGGCCTTGACGGCGGGCACCCCGACCTCGTGGGCAAGGTCGCGAACGCGATCGACAACGACGAGACGCCCGGCACCGGCGCGGCGACCGGCGACGAGAACGGCCACGGCACGCACGTCGCATCGATGGCGTGCGGCGCGGGCGACAACGGCGCCGGGATCGTCGGCGCCGGCCTGAACTGCCGCCTGATCGTCGTCAAGAGCGACCTCTCCGACGGCTCGATCGCGCGCTCGATCGTGCAGGCCGCCGACCTCGGCGCGGGCGCGATCAACATGAGCTTCGGCAACGACGGCAGCGCTCCGGCGACGCGCGTGATCTCGGACGCGATCGACTACGCCGTCGGCAAGGACGTCGTGCTCGTCGCGGCCGCCGCCGACCGGCCCGTCGAGGAGCAGGGCGACCCCGCGAACCTCCTGCAGCGCAGCGGCAGCGGCTCGGACATCACGGCCGGCCGCGGCCTCACGGTCACCGCCGCGAACTTCGCCGACCAGCGCGCGCCGTTCGCCGGGCGCGGCTCGCAGATCTCGCTCGCGGCGTACGGCGCGTTCGACCAGGTCATCGGCCCCGACGGGCTCATCGCCGCGTTTCCCGGCAACGTCACGCAGATCGAGACCGGCGGGGGCGGGCTGTTCCCCGAGGCCGCGTGCGAGTGCCGCACGCAGATCGCGGGCGACAACCGCTTCGCGTACCTGCAGGGCACGTCGATGGCCGCGCCGGTCGTCGCGGCGATCGCGGCGCTCGCCCGCACGCTGAACCCCGACGTGCGCGCCCCCGACGTCATCCGCGTGCTCAAGGAGACGGCGTCGCGCCCGCCGGGCAGCGGCTGGAACCCCGAGCTCGGCTGGGGGATCGTCAACGGCGCCAGCGCGCTGAACGTCGTCGCGTCGATCGACCGCCGGCCCCCGGCGTCCAAGCTGCGCGGGCCGGCACGGGTGCGCGGGCCGCGCACGTCGACGCTGCGCTGGACGGGCCGCGACGCCGCCCGGCCGAAGCTCCGCGCGTCCGGCGTCGCCTACTACGACGTCTACCGCTCCACGAACCGCGGGCGCTACAAGCGCATCAAGCGCACCGAGCGCGATGTCGCTGCGCGTGCGGATGCGGTCCGGCTCGCGCTACCGCTTCTACACGATCGCGGTCGACAGGGCCGGCAACCGCGAGGCCGTCCCCGCCAGGCCCGACCTCTCGACGCGGGTTTCCTAGGGCTTCGAAGCCAGCTCGACGAGCTCGGCGAGCGCGTCCTCGATCGCCCGCGCGAGGTCGTCGAGGTCGTCCATCGCGTCGTAGTCGCCGAGCAGGCCGAAGTTCATGTGGCCGTCGTAGGACATGATCGCGATCGCGAGCGCGTGGTCCTTCGGCAAAAACGCGATCGGGAAGACCGAGTGCATCTTGCGGCCCGCGACGTAGAGCGGGAACTGCGGGCCGGGGATGTTCGTCACGAGCATGTTGAACAGGCGCGTGGAGAAGTTGATCCGCGAGGCCTGCGCGAGCACCGTCGGCGGGGCGAAGTTCTGGACGTTCGAGAGCACCTCGGCGCCGATCGCCTGCTTGGACTCCTTGAGGTCGTCCATCGCGGCGCGCACGACGCCCAGGCGCTCGACGGGATCCGCGGCCCACACCGGCAGCGGCCCGCGCATCGCCGCGAGCCGGTTGCCGCGTGCCGCGATCGTCCTGCACGCGGACCGAGACCGGCACGAGCGCGCGCAGCTCCAACCCCTCCGTGCGGACCCCGCGCGACTGCAGCCATGTGCGCAGCGCGCCCGCGACGACCGCCAGCACGACGTCGTTGACCGTCCCGCCGAAGGCGTTCTTGACGGCCTTGAAGTCGCCGAGCTCCGACACGACGGTCGCAAAGCGCCGGTGCGGCCCGATCTCGACGTTCAGCGGCGTCGACGGCGCGGGGTTCAGGCCGGCCCAGACGATCTCGCCGATGCCCTCGGCGGCGACGCGCGCGTCGGCCAGCGCGCGCTCGGGCGTGCGCAGCGCCGCGATCGCCTTCGCGGTCACCGACATGGAGGCCTTCGCCATGCCGACCGCCCCGGCGCTGACGAGGTCGACGGGGTTGGGGTCGGGCTCGGCGATCCACGGATCGAGGTCATCGTCAACCGGCGTCGGCTCCGGGCCGAGGTCGAAGAGGACCGTCGCGAGATCGACGCCGGCGATCCCGTCGATCATCGCGTGGTGGGCCTTCGTAAGCAGGCCGAAGCTGCCGTCGTCGAGCCCCTCGATGAGCCACATCTCCCACAGCGGCTTGGAGCGGTCGAGCTGCTGGGAGAACACGCGCGCGACGAGGTTCTGGAGCTGCTCGTGGCTGCCGGGCGACGGCAGCGCGGTGTGGCGCACGTGGTACTCGAGGTTGAAGTCCGTGTCGTCGGTCCACAGCGGGCGGGCGGAGTTCGCGGGCGGGAACACGAGCCGCTGGCGGTAGCGCGGCACCATGTGCAGGCGCCGGCGGACGGAGTCGAGCAGGTCGTCGTACAGCGGCGCCGGGCCCTCGGCGATGCACAGCGCGCCGATGTGCATGTGCGAGACCGGGCCCTCCTGGTGCAGGAACGAGGCGTCGATCGCGGTCAGCCGGTCGAGGTGGCGGGCGGGCATGCGCGCCTAGCGTAACCGGCGCGCCGTACCCTCATGCGCATGGCGTGGGACTTCAGCACCGAGCCTGCCTTCCAGGCCGAGCTGGACTGGATGGCGGCGTTCGTGCGCGAGGAGATCTGGCCGCTCGAGACGCTCGATCTCGACACGCGCCAGCTCGACCTCGCGCTGCGCCCGCTGCAGGACGAGGTCAAGGAGCGCGGGCTGTGGGCGGCGCACCTGCCGCCCGATCTCGGCGGCCAGGGCTTCGGCCAGGTGCGCCTCGGGCTCATGCACGAGATCCTCGGGACGTCTCCGTTCGCGCCGAGCGCGTTCGGCTGCCAGGCGCCGGACTCGGGCAACGCCGAGCTGATCGCTCTCGCGGGCGACGAGGAGCAGAAGGAGCGCTGGCTGCACCCACTGCTGGCAGGCGACCTGCGCTCGGCCTTCTCGATGACCGAGCCCGGCGCGGGCGCGGACCCGACGATGCTCTCGACGCGCGCGGTGCTCGACGGAGACGCATGGGTCATCGACGGCCACAAGTGGTTCTCGACGAACGCGTCGGTCGCGGACTTCCTCATCGTCATGGCCGTCACCGAGCCCGACGCGCGGCCGCACCAGCGCGCGTCGATGCTCATCGTGCCCGCGGATTCACCCGGCGTCGAGATCGTGCGCGACGTCGCCACGATGGAGCACCCCGCGCAGGAGTTCGGCCGGCTCGGCGGGCATGCCGAGATCCTCTATCGCTCGGTGCGCGTGCCCGCGGAGAGCCTCCTCGGCGCGCGCGGCGCCGGCTTTGACCTCGCCCAGCAGCGCCTCGTGCCGGGGCGCATCCACCACTGCATGCGCTGGCTCGGCGTCGCGCGGCGCGCGTTCGACATGCTCTGCGAGCGGGCGACGTACCGCGTCGCGCACGGGTCCGTCCTGGGGGAGAAGCAGACGGTCCAGAACTGGATCGCGGAGTCCGCGGCGCAGATGCAGGCGGCTCGGCTGATGACGCTGCACGCCGCGTGGAAGATCGACACGCACGGCGCCGCGGCGGCGCGCACGGACGTCTCGCTGATCAAGTTCTATGGTGCGCAGGTGCTGCACGACGTCATCGATCGCGCGCTGCAGGCGCACGGCAGCCTGGGCTACTCGGCGGACATGCCGCTCGAGGCGATGTACCGCTACGCGCGCGGCGCGCGCTTCTACGACGGCCCGGACGAGGTCCATCGCCAGTCGGTCGCGCGGCGGATCCTGCGCGGCTACGAGCCGCCGGCGGGCGAGGTGCCGTCCGAGCACGTCCCGACGCGCAGGGCGCAGGCGCGCGAGCGCTTCGCCCACCTGCTCGACGCGGCCACCGCCGATGACTGACGACGGCGTCCGCCCGCTGGCGATCATCGTCGGCCTGCAGGTCCTGCTCGTCGCGGCGCTCGTGACGTGGGCGGCGCTCGGCTTCCCGCTGCCCGCGGCGATCACCGGCTCGCAGGAGACCGCGCAGACCGCGCCGGCGGCCGCCGCAACGGAGACCGCAGCGGGCGCTTCGACGGCGGCTGCCGCGCCACCGGCCGCGGCCGCCGCGCCGCCCGCCGCGGGCGCGTCGACCGCGGCTGCCGCGCCGCCCGCCGCGGCCGGCCTCGCGCCGGTCCCGACGGCCAACCGCTTCGACGCCGCCCGCGCGTTCGCCCTCCTGCGCGAGCAGGTCCGCGCGTTCGGCTGGCGGCCCGCCGGCTCGGCCTCGCTGCGGCGCCTCGCGGTGCGCTTGCGCGGACTGCTGCCCGACGGGCGCTTCGAGACGATCCCCGGCCACAAGGGCCTGCGCAACGTCGTCGGGTCGCTGCCGGGACGCGGCAAGCCGATCGTCGTCGGCGCGCACTACGACGTCGAGGCGCTGCCGCAGGGCTTCGTCGGCGCCAACGACGGCGCGGCCGGCACGGCGGCGGTCGTCACGCTCGCCCGAGCGCTCGCACGCGCGCCGCGCACGAAGAACGACCGCGCGCTGCGCTTCGTGCTGTTCGACGGCGAGGAGGAGCCCGCCGGGTGCGAGATCTTCCTCGAGTGCGGGCTGCGCGGCTCGAAGGCCTACGTCAAGCGTCACGGCAAGCAGACGCGCAGCATGGTGCTGCTGGACTACATCGCCGAGAAGCACGGGATGAGCTTTCCGCACGAGGGCGGCTCGGACCCGGCGCTGTGGGCGAAGCTGCGCGCTGCGGCGAACGACGTCGGGGTCGGGTCGCTGTTCACGGACGTCGAGGGGATCGAGATCCTCGACGACCACACGCCCTTCATGGACGCCGGGATCCCGGCGATCGACATCATCGACTTCGACTATCCGCAGGCCGACACGCTGCAGGACACGGTCGACAAGGTCTCGCAGCGCAGCCTCGACGCGGTGGGGGAGGCCGCGTACCGGCTGATCGCGCGGCTGCGGCGCGAAGGCTGAGGCCCGCCGTCCACCGCTTTCGTCGCGCGACCGCCGCGCGCGCCTTGCTTAGACTGGGGGCATGGCCTTCGTCGTCGAGAAGCTGCTGCTCGCCGCGCCGCGCGGCTACTGCGCGGGCGTCGACCGCGCCGTGCAGACCGTAGAGCGCGCGCTCGAGCTCTACGGCGCGCCGGTCTACGTGCGCAAGGAGATCGTCCACAACAAGCACGTCGTCGAGCAGCTGCGCGAGCGCGGCGCGATCTTCGTCGACGAGATCGACGAGTCCGTGCCCGAGGGCGCGACCACGGTCTTCTCCGCGCACGGCGTCTCGCCGGCGGTGCACGCGCAGGCCGCCGAGCGCGGCCTGTCGACGATCGACGCGACGTGCCCGCTCGTGACGAAGGTCCACGTCGAGGCGAAGAAGTTCGCCGCCGACGGCTACACGATCGTGCTCATCGGCCACGGCGGCCACGAGGAGGTCGAGGGGACGATGGGGGAGGCTCCCGAGCACATCGTGCTCGTCGAGAGCGAGGCCGACGTCGACGCGCTCGAGGTCGACGACCCGAGCCGCATCGCGTACATCTCGCAGACGACGCTGTCCGTCGACGAGACGCGCACGATCATCAACCGCTTGCGCGAGAAGTTCCCGCACATCGCCGGGCCGCGCACCGACGACATCTGCTACGCGACCACGAACCGCCAGGCGGCCGTCAAGCAGATGGCGGTCGAGTGCGATCTCGTGCTCGTCATCGGCTCGCAGAACTCGTCGAACTCCCAGCGCCTCGTCGACGTCGCGCGCGACTACGGCACCGAGTCGCACCTCATCGACAACGAGTCGCAGGTGCAGGAGGCGTGGATCGACGGCAAGCGCACCGTCGGCATCTCGTCCGGCGCGAGCGCGCCCGAGGAGCTCGTGGCGCGGCTCGTCGCGTTCTTCACCGACCGCGGCGTCAGCGACGTGTCGGAGTTCGAGGTCGTCCGCGAGGACGTGCGCTTCATGCTGCCCAAGCGCATCCGCGAAGACCTCGCCGCCGCCGCCGGCTGAAGCCGCGAGCGCGACCTGTTCGAGCTGCCGGCCCCAGGCGCCGAGCACGCTCAGGATCGCCGCCGCGCCGCGTGACATAGCCTGCGCCGCGGATGCGCACGCTCGTCATCTCCGACCTGCACCTCGGCGTGCGCACAGGGGCCGACGTCCTGGCGCGGCCGGAGGCGCTCGACGTGCTGTGCTCGCGCCTGGACGGCGTCGACCGGCTCGTGCTGCTCGGCGACACGCTCGAGCTGCGCCACGGGCCGGCGCGGGCCGCCCTCGCCCGCGCGGAGCCGGTCATGCGCGCGATCGGCGACGCGCTCGGGGCCGGCGGCCAGGTCGTGATCCTCGCCGGCAACCACGACCATGCGATCGCCGGGGGCTGGCTGGACTGGCGCGGGCGCCGCGACGAGCCCGAGCCGCTCGGGCTCGACGAGCGCGTGGCGCCGCAGTACGCGTCGTGGATCGCCAAGCGGCTCGCCGGCTGGCTGGCCCCCGCGTCGGTCGAGCTCGCCTACCCGGGGATCTGGCTGCGCGACGACGTCTACGCCACGCACGGGCACTACCTCGACGTCCACTGCGCGATCCCGACGCTCGAGGTGCTCGCCGGTCGCGCGATGGCGAAGATGGTCGGCGCGGTGCCGGAGCAGGCGTCGCCCGACGACTACGAGGCGGTGCTCGCGCCGGTGTACGCGTGGATCCAGGCCAGCGCGCAGCGTTCGGCGCCGACGCGCCGCTCGGCCGGCGGCGGCACCGCGATCGGCGTCTGGAACGCGCTCGAGGGCTCCGGCGAAAGGCGGCGCACGCCGCGCCGCGCCGCGCTGCGCGCGGGCTTTCGCGCGGCGGTGGCCGCGGCCAATCGCGGCGGCCTCGGCCCGGTGCGACCCGAGCTCAGCGGGCCGGCGATGCGCCGCGGAGGCCTCGCCGGGCTCGCGGAGGTCGCCGGGCGGCTGGGGCTGGAGCCCGCGCACATGCTCTTCGGCCACACCCACCGCACCGGGATGCTGGCCGGCGACCATGCGAGCGAGTGGCGCACTCCGGCGGGCACGCAGCTGCACAACACGGGCTGCTGGGTGTTCGAGACGCACTTCATGGGCCCGCTGCCACGCGGCGAGAGCCCGTACTGGCCGGGCGGCGCGATCGCGCTCGACGACGAGGGGCCGCCGCGCCTGGAGCGGCTGCTCGGCGACCTCGACGGCGCGCTCCCGGGAGCGACCGGGCGCTGAGCCCGGTCAGACGAGCCCCGGCGTGAACTGCACGGCGTGGCAGATCACGCCGTCGCCCAGCTCGAGCTCAAGCTCGCCGGCGGTGTGGCGGTCGTGCTCGACGAGCGCGAAGCAGCCGGAGTGCGCGACGGCGATGTTCTTGCCGTTCGCGCTGATCCTGCGGGGCCGGCTGCGCTCGGGCGGGGCCGTGCGCTCGAGCACGGCCCACACGCCGCCTGCCGCGTAGGCGCCCGACCAGGCTCCCGGCTGCTCCGCGGTCTGCGCGGCGAGCAGCGCGCCCGGCTCGTCCTCGGGTCGCACGGGCTGCAAGCGGCTCCGCGGGCTCGCCGAGCAGCTCGCAGATCTCGCGCTCGGTCTCGTCGTAGGCGCCCTCGCCGTAGTGCATCGAGTGCAGGCGCAGCCTCCGGTCGAAGAGGTAGCGCGCCGGCCATGCCTCGTTGCCGTAGTCGCGCCAGAGCTGGAAGTCCGCGTCGATGACGACGGGGTGCTCGATGTCGAGCCGTGCCACGGCGGCGCGCACCTCGGCGGGGTCCTGGGACGGCGGGTAGCCGCCGGCGTGCGCGGAGATCACGCGCAGCCCGTGGTGCGCGTAGCGCTCGTGCCAAGCGCGCACGTACGGCAGCGTGCGCAGCGAGTTGACGCGGCAGAAGTCCCAGAACTCGACGAGCACCGGGCGGCCGAGCTGCTTGTCCATGCGCAGGCTGGCGACGTTCACCCATTCCAGGCCGCCGGGGATCATCGGCGCGCTGAGGGTGTCGACGGGGGCTCGCACCGGCGGCAACGTAGCAGCGCGCGGCCGGCCGCCCGGCGCGGCGGGGGAGGCGGCTTCCTACACTGCTGCGCGTGAACCGCCGCCGACTGCTCGCCGCCGTCGCCGTGGCGGCGGGCGTGTTGGCGATGCTGCCGCAGGCGGCGATCGCTCATGGGCTCGTCGGCCGCGAGGACCTGCCGATCCCGAAGTGGCTGTTCGGCTGGGCCGCGACGGTCGTGCTCGTCGTGTCGTTCGTCGGGCTCGCGGTGCTGTGGCCCAAGCCGCGCCTCGAGGAGGAGCCGAGCGAGCGGCGCGTGGTGTCGATCCCGAAGCTGCTGGACCCGATCTGCGGGGCGATCGGGGTCGCGATCTTCGGGATCGTCGTCTACGCGGGGTTCGCGGGCTCGCAGGTCGCCGCGACGAACATCGCGCCGACGTTCGTCTTCGTGTTCTTCTGGGTCGGCATCCCGGTGCTCAGCCTGCTCTTCGGCGACGTCTTCAAGGCGTTCAACCCGTGGCGGGCGATCGCCCGCGGGTTCGCCTGGCTCGCCGCGCGGGTGCGGCCGGCGCCGGAGCCGATGCCCTATCCGCCCGCGCTCGGGCGCTGGCCGGCGGCCATCGGCATCCTCGCGTTCGCGTGGTTCGAGCTCGTCTATCCGGGCCGCGGCGACCCCAGCAACCACGCGGTCGTCGCGCTGGCGTACGCCGCGGTGCAGCTCGTCGGCATGAGCCTCTACGGGATCTCGGCGTGGAACCGGTTCGGCGACGCGTTCGGCGTGTACTTCGGGCTGTTCGCGCGGATGTCGCCGCTGCGCTGGGAGGGTGGGGTGCTGCACCGGCGGGTGCCGCTCGGCGGGCTGACGACGCTCGACGCGGTGCCGGGCACGGTCGCGCTGCTGTGCGTGATGATCGGCACGACGTCGTTCGACGGGTTCTCCGCGGGACCGGTGTGGGGCGAGATCGCGCCGCGCATGACCGACTCGCTGCGCAACATCGGCTTCAGCCAGGCGACGTCGCTGGAGATCGCGTTCACGATCGGGCTGATCGTGGTCGTCACGCTCGTGGCGGGGCTGTACCGGCTGGGCGTGGCGGGGATGCGCAACGCCTCGAACATCGACCTCACGACGGACCAGCTCGCCGCGCGCTTCGCGCACACGCTCGTGCCGATCGCGCTGGCGTACGTCGTCGCGCACTACTTCTCGCTGCTCGTCGTGCAGGGCCAAGCGCTGTTCTACCTCGTGTCCGATCCGCTCGGCACGGGGGCGAACATCTTCGGGACGGCGACCACGACGATCGACTACACGTGGATCTCGGCGACCGCGATCTGGTACGTCCAGGTGGCCGCGCTCGTGATCGGACACGTCGCCGGCCTGGTCCTGGCGCACGACCGCGCGCTCGTGACGTTCAAGGACGGGCGCACCGCGACGCGTTCGCAATACTGGATGCTCGCCGTGATGATCGCCTTCACATCCTTGGGCCTGTGGCTGCTGTCCGCGGCCAACTCATGAGCGTTCCGATCGCCCATGCGGGGCACTGGCTCGTCAACGTCCTGTACGTCGTGCCGCTGCTGGTCGTGATCGGGATGCTCGCGATCACGTCGCTGCGCGACCGGCGCGCGGAGGCTGCGGAGGCCGCCGCCGGCGCGGCCGATCCGCCGCCGCCTTCGGCTCCGGCTCCGGCCGCGGCCGCGAGCCCGGCCGCGGCCTCGAACCTGGCCCCGGCCTCGAGCCCGGCCCCTGCCTCGGCCCCGGCCGAGGAGTCCGCCGCCCCCTAGTGTGCTGATGCATTAGTTCTTGTGCAGTAGTAGGATGCGGTGATGCCGAGTCCTATCGCCGTCGAGGTCGTCCTCAGCGAGCCGGAGCGTGAGCAGCTTGTGTCGTGGTCGCGTCGGCGAACGAGTGCGCAGGCGCTCGCGACGCGCTCGCGGATCGTGCTGGCTGCCAGTGAGGGCATGAGTAACACGCAGATCGCCGAGCAGTTGGGGGTGCACCGAAACACGGTCCGGATCTGGCGCACGCGGTTCGTCGCCGACCGTCTGGACGGGCTTGTCGACGAGCCGCGCCCCGGGCCGCCGCGCACGATCACCGATGCGCAGGTCGAGCAGGTGATCACCACGACCTTGGAGACCAAGCCCAAGAACGCGACGCACTGGTCGACGCGGTCGATGGCTGCGGAGGTTGGGCTGACGCAGTCGGCGGTCCACAGGATCTGGAACGCGTTCGGCCTCGCTCCGCACCGCCAGGACACATGGAAGCTGTCCACCGACCCGCAATTCGTCGCGAAGGTCCGCGACGTCGCCGGCCTGTATCTGAACCCGCCCGAGCGCGCGGTCGTGCTGTGCGTCGACGAGAAGTCTCAGATCCAGGCGTTGGATCGCACCGCACCGATCCTGCCGATGCTGCCCGGCACGCCGGAGCGCGCCACCCCCGGCGTGGGCGCTTGCGCCTCGCGCTCGAGCGCCGCGATGTCGTGCGCGAGCGCGTCGGGCGTGAGGACGCTCGTGGCGAAGCCGACGCGCTGGCGGCCGCGTTTGTCGAGCAGCACCGTCGAGGCGGAGTGCTCGGTCGTGTCGGACTGCGGCTGCACGCCGTAGGCGGTCCAGAGGCGCTCGAGCTGCGGCTGGTCGCCAAGGACCCAGCGCATGCGGCCGGTCATTTGGCGCTGCAGCGAGAAGCGCTTGGCGGCGCGGGACGTGTCGTTTTTCGGGTCGACGCTGACGGCGATCACGGGCACGTCGTGGCCGAGCTCGTCGAGGCCCGCGCGGATCTGGTCGACGGTCAGCGGGCAGGTGTCCTCGCAGGTCGTGTAGAGGAACGTCACGACGACGGGGGTGCCGCGCATCGCGGCGAGCCTCACGGCCTTGCCGTCCTCGTCGCGCAGGCCGAAGTCGGCGGGCGCGATGCCGGGCGGCCTGACGGCTCCTTCGAACGCGGCGCTGCGTGGCACCTTGTCGCCGGCGGCGAACAGCAGCACGGCCGCGGCCGCGGTGAGCGCGAAGAGTCCGGCGAGAAAGAGCGCGAGGCGAAGCCGTGGCTGCATCGCGCCGGAGGGTAGCTGCGCAAGTCGTTACACAACCACGCGTCTTGTGTCACAAACGCGTGATGACATGGCACATCTTTCCCGCCATCGTCTCGGCCTATGGAGGGGTTTGGTTCAAAACGGCGAGCAGGCGGCCGTTTGGAACCACACCCCTCGTTGGAATGGCGGATCGCGGCGCGCGCTGAGCCGCAACACGGTGTCGTGGCGCTGTGGCAGCTGCTCGAGTTGGGGCTGAGCGCTCGCGCGGTCCGCAACCGGGTGGCCAGCGGGGCGCTGCACCGCGTCCATGCAGGCGTCTACGCCGTCCGCCATGGTCGGCTCACGCGAGAGGGTCGCTACATGGCCGCGGTGCTTGCGTGCGGCGTGGACTGCGGGCTCTCATGTCGGTCCGCGGCGGATCTGCGCGGCATGCGGCGGAGCAGCCGCGGTGCGGTCGAGGTGGTCTCGCCCCGCCGGCCGGGTCGCAAGCGCGCCGGCATCGACGCGCACACAAGCTCGACGCTGCTGCCGCGCGACATCAAGGAGGTCGACGGGATCCCGTGCACGAGCGTCGCGCGCACGCTGCTCGACCTCGCGGCCGTGCTCCCGCGCCGCGCGGTCGAGCGCGCCTTCGACCAAGCCGAAGTCCTGCAAGTGCTCGACGCCCGAGCGATCGAAGACGTCCTGCAACGCACGAACGGACACCGAGGCAACGGCACGCTGCGCGCGATCCTCAACGAGCATCGGCCCGGGTCCACGCTGACGCGCAACGACCTCGAAGAGGCGTTTCTCGCGATCTGTGACCGCGCCGGCCTGCCGCGACCCGGGGTCAACGTCTGGATCGCGGTCGAGCCGAACGGGTACGAAGCCGATTTCCTGTGGCGCGACCAGGGACTCATAGCCGAGGTCGACGGCGGGTCGTCGCATGGCACCAGCCGCGCGTTCGTCGAGGACCGCGTCCGCGACCAGCGGCTCACGGTCGCCGGCTACCGCGTCGTTCGGTTCCCGTGGCAGCAGGTCTTCTACGAGCCCGAGACGGTGGCACCGACCGTCCGCGAGCTGCTCTACGCCTCGATCAACCCGCGGCGGATCGCGTAGCGCACGAGCTCGACGCGGTCGCGCATGCCGAGCTTGCGCAGGAGGTTCGCGCGGTGCGACTCGACGGTCTTCTCGGCGAGGTGCAGCGTCTCGCCGATCTCCTTGTTCGTGAACGCCTCGGCGATGAGCTTCAGCACCTCGCGCTCGCGCAGCGTCAGCGGCTCGACCGGCCCGCTGCTGTCGTCCTGCATCCACTCGCGCACCAGCGACCGCTCGGCGGCGTTCGTCATGAACGGCTCGCCGCGCGCGACCGCCCGGACCGCGGCCACGAGCACGGTGTCCGCCTCGCGCTTGAGGACGTACCCCGCGGCGCCGGCCTGCAGCGCCTCGTAGAGGTAGCGCTCGTCGTCGTGCATCGACAGCACGAGGACGGAGATCTCGGGCGCGTGGGCGCGGATCTCGACGGTCGCCTGCAGGCCCGTCATGCGCGGCATCGCGACGTCGAGCACGCAGATGTCCGGGTGCACCCGCAGCGCGAGCTCGACCGCCTCGACGCCGTCGGCCGCCTCGGCGACGACCTCCATGTCCGGCTGGCGGTCCAGCAGCAGCTTCAGCCCGCCGCGGACGATCCCGTGGTCGTCGGCGATCAGGAGCTTCATGCCGCCACCCGCATGCCGCGGGCCGGCAGGATCAGCTCGATCGTCGTGCCCTTGCCGGGGGCGGAGCGGACGTCGATGCGACCCCGCGCGAGCATCGCTCGCTCGCGCATCCCCGCGACGCCCGAGCGCCCGTTGTTGAGCTTGCTCTGCGGAAAGCCGTTGCCGTCGTCGGTGACCGTCACCTTGATCTCCGCGCTGTTGCAGCCCGACACCGTGACCTTCACGCGGCTGGCCTGCGCGTGGCGCGCGATGTTCGACAGCGCCTCCTGCACGACCCGGTACGCCACGAGCTGCTCGAGCTCGCCGAGCATGGGCCGCGTCCCGTCGGCGGCGAAGTTCGCCGCGATGCCCCAGCGCTCGCCCCACATCCGCACCTGCGTGCGCAGCGCGACGACGAGCCCATGGTCGTCGAGCGCGGCGGGGCGCAGCTCGCGCGCCAGGCCGAGCAGCTCGTGCATGGCCTGCGTCGCGAGGCGCTGCGTCTCGGCGAGCTCCTCCGCGAACTCCGGCGGCGCGCCCTCGGCCGTCGCGGCGAGCCGCAGCGACACGGCGGCGAGCGCCTGGTTGACCTCGTCGTGGAGGTCGCGGGCGACGCGGGCCCGCTCGGACTCCTGGGCGCGCAGCACCGCCGAAGCGGCCGCGACGCGCTCGGTCTCCAGGCGCGAGAGCATGACGTTGAAGGTCTCGCGCAGCCGCGCGACGTCCGCGGACTCGTTGTCGGACGGCTGGGCGCGCGTGCCGGGAACCGCGAGGTCGACGGTCTCCATCGTGCGGGTCAGCGACTCGAGCGGCGCGAAGCGGCGGCGCAGGACGAAGTTGTTGGCGAGGACGGTCAGCAGGACCGCCGCCCCGAGGACGAACAGCGTGCGCCAGCTCGTGGGGTCCTTGCCGTGCAGGCTCGTGCCGACGGCGATCGCGGCGATGACCGTGCCGACGATGAGGACCGTGTTGACGGTCAGCACCTGCGTGAGGAGAGCTGTTCTTCGCATGGGGTCCTGACCCCATGTCGGCGGGAGCCTCGATACCCGATACTCCTTGTGCAGCACCCTCCACAAAGGTTTCCCTCCGGATCCTTCGCAAGTCCTCCACCGCAGTCCGTCCAACTGTCCCGTTCAGACGAGGCGTCCCGATCAGCGCGGGGCGCCTCGTCGGCGTTTCCGGGCGCGGTTGCGATACTTGGTCGTCGCTACACTTTCTGAAGTAGCAAATCCCGACCATCTTTGAGGAGATTGCCAGTGAGCCCCTCCGGCGCGGAGTTCATCCGCCAGATCAAGAGCCAGATCGCCGAGGTCGATCCCGCCGAGGTCCACGCCGCGCTCAACGGCGGGTCCAACGGCGATGGCGGCGTGACCGTCGTCGACGTCCGCGAGTCCGACGAGATCGCCCAGGGCCACCTGCCGGGCGCCAAGCTCGTCCCCCGCGGCTACCTCGAGTCGCGCATCGACGGCGCGGTCCCCGACCGCTCGGCGCACGTCGTCCTGTACTGCGCGTCCGGCAACCGCTCGGCGCTCGCCGCCAAGACGCTCGCCGACCTCGGCTACGAGAACGTCGAGTCGATGACCGGCGGCATCACGCTGTGGAAGGACCGCGGCTACAAGGTCGAGGTGCCGCGCAAGCTCACCGACGAGCAGCGCGAGCGCTACAGCCGCCACATGCTCGTGCCGGAGATCGGCCCCGGCGGCCAGCAGAAGCTGCTAGACGCGAAGGTCCTGCTGCTCGGCGCCGGCGGGCTCGGCTCGCCGACCGCGCTGTACCTCGCCGCGGCGGGCGTCGGCACGATCGGGATCGTGGACGACGACGTGGTCGACCTCTCGAACCTCCAGCGCCAGGTCATCCACACGACCGACCGCATCGGCGTGCCCAAGGTCGACTCGGCCGAGATCACGATGAACGCGCTGAACCCCGACGTGAACGTCGTGAAGTACGAGACGCGCATCGACGCCTCGAACATCATGGAGATCATCGAGGGCTACGACGTCATCGTCGACGGCGTCGACAACTTCCCCACGCGCTACCTGCTCAACGACGCGACCGTGCGGTTGAAGATCCCGGTCGTCAGCGCCTCGATCCTCGGCTTCGACGGCCAGCTCTCGGTCTTCGCGCCCTACGAGGGCCCGTGCTACCGCTGCCTGTACCCCGTGCCGCCGCCGGCCGAGCTGGCGCCGTCGTGCGGCGCCAACGGCGTGCTCGGCGTGCTGCCCGGGACGATGGGCCTGCTTCAGGCGACCGAGGTCGTCAAGCTCGTCGTCGGCGTGGGCGAGCCGTTGATCGGCCGCCTGCTGCTGTACGAGGCGCTGGGCGCGACGTTCACCGAGCTCAAGGTGCGCCGTGACCCCGAATGCGCCATCTGCTCGCGCGATCCGTCCGAGATCGCTGACGAAGAGATGGGCGTGTTCCCCGACTACGAGGCGTTCTGCGCCGCCGCGGGCTAGGCTGCCGCCCCCTATGGCCATCGTTCGCATTCCCCCAGTGCTGCGCTCCTCCACTGGCGGCGAAAAGGAAGTGGAGGCCGCCGGCGACAACGTCGGCGACGTCCTGCGCTCCCTCGCCGACCAGCACCCCGACACGCAGACGCAGCTCTTCGCCGACGGCGGCGAGCTCAACCGCTACGTCAACGTCTACCTCAACGACGAGGACGTGCGGGTGCTCGAGGGCCTGGACACCGGGGTCGGCGGCGGCGACGTGATCGTGATCCTGCCCGCGATGGCGGGCGGCTGACCTTCGGCGCGACGCCGGGCGGCGAGCTAGGCTCGCCACCTCGGCAGCGGCAGGAGGGAGCAGGGTTGCAGCGGTCACACGGACGCTTGGCGGTCATCGTCGTGGCGGCGGTCGCGCTCGTCGCTGCGAGTCCCGTGGCGGCGCAGACCACGCCCGGCCCCGCGCCTTCGCCTTCGCTGAGCATCGTCAGCGCGAGCCTGACCCAGCTCGGCCAGGACCTGCAGCTGCGCCTGCGCTTCTCGCGCGACGTCCCCGTCAGGGAGATCGAACCGGCGAAGGGGCGCTTCATGTGCCTCGTGCTCGGGCCGCAGGTGCCGACGCGCCGGCGCGTGTGCGTCAGCCGCCGGCCCAGCGGCCTGCGCGCCACGATGTCGCCGATCGACAAGGCGGGCAAGGCGCGCGGGCGTTCGGTCGTCGTCCGGCGGGCGAGCATCGACGTCGACGACGACGTCCTGCTGCTGCGCGCTCCGGTCGGGTCGCTGCGGGTGAAGGCCGGCCGCCGGGTGACGTGGCAGGCGCTCGTGACGTGGCGGGACGGCGGGCCCTGCGAGGCCGTGGGCTCGTGCACGCAGGTCGTGCCGGGATCCGGCGTTCGCGAGCTGCGCACCCGCGCCCCGCGGCGCCCGGCGTTCGTCGGCAAGGGCCGGCTGCGCGTGCTCGCGACGGGCGACTCGATGATCCAGATCATCGACAGCTTCCTCAAGCAGCGCTTGGAGCGGCGGCGGGCGACCAGGGTCCGCAGCGATGCGCGCATCAGCACCGGGCTGTCCAAGCCGTTCATGCTCGACTGGGTCAAGAAGGCGCGCGAGCAGGCGCGCTCGGTGCACCCCGACGTGACCGTGATGTTCATCGGGGCCAACGACGGCTTTCCGATGAAGACCCGGACGGGGGCGAGCGTGCCCTGCTGCGGCGCTGCGTGGACCGCGGAGTACTCCCGCCGGGTGGAGTCGATGATGCGCTCCTACCAGCGCGGCGGGCGCTCGTACGTCTACTGGATGACCCTGCCGACGCCCCGTCGCGGGGACTTCGCGCGCATCTACCGCTCGGTCAACCGGGCGATCAAGAGCGCGGCGGGCCGCGCGGGTCGCGGCGCCCGGGTCATCGACCTCGTCAAGGTCTTCACGCCGGGCGGGCGCTTTCGCCAGTACGTGCGCTTCCGCGGCAAGACCGTGAACGCGCGACAGGGCGACGGCGTGCACCTGTCGACCGCCGGCGCGTCGATCGCGGCGACGCTCCTGATCGACCGCCTGCGCACCGACCACGCGCTGCCGCGGCTGAGGTAACGCCGTGCGCCAGCCACGGGCCAAGGTTCTCTCGCGGCGCGCGCGCGCCGGGCTGGCCCGCGCGGCGCGCGGCGGGCTGGCGGCCGGCGCGGCTCTGCGCCGGCGCGCTGCTCGGCGGCTGCGGCGACGAGGGCGCGGCTGGCGGTGCACCGCAGCCGGCGACGGCGCCGGCCCCGGTCGCGAGCGCGCCGGTGACGATCTCGCGTCCGCTTGATGGCAGCCGGCTGCGGGCGAGCCGGACGCCCGGCGGCCGGCTCCGCGCGCGCACGACCGTGCGCGGCGCCGCGACGGCCGGCGGCGCCGTGTTCCTCAGCGCGAGCTGCCGGCCGCTGCGCTGCGAGGCGCGGGCCACGGCGGACGGCGACGGGCGCTGGTCCGCGTCGCTGACGCTGACGACGACGTCCTCGGTGCGCTTCGTGACGATCGACGCGGGCTCGCAGGCGCGGGTCATGTCGGCGGGGTCGGCGGTGTCGACCGTGGAGCTCGCCGCCGCGGGTGCCGCGGGCCGCAGCGCTGCGGGCGGGGCGAGCAACCGCTCGCCGAGCGGACGTGGCACGCGGCCATCCGCGGAGGCCGAGGGATCGCCGCCTCCACCTCCGCCGCCAGGGCCGTCGCTGCCGCACGACGTGCTGGTCGTCGGCGACTCGCTGGCGGTTGGAATGGAGGCGTCGCTCCGCTCGGCCCTGCCGGGCTGGCGCGTGCGCGTCGACGGGAAGATCAGCCGTCCTCTCGCCGAGGGCATGCGGATCCTCTCGCAGGAGCCCGACGTGCCGGCCATCGTGGCGTTCAGCCTCTTCACGAACGACGACCCCGGCGCGACGAGCGCGCTCGAGCGTGCCGTGCGGGCCACCGCCGCGCGCCCCGGCGGCTGTGCCATCTGGGCGACGATCGTCCGCCCGCCGTACAACGGCGTCTCGTACGACACCGCCAACCGCGTGCTCCAGGGCCTCGACGGTCTGCCCGGCCTGCGGCTCGTCGACTGGGCGGGAGCCGTCGCGCGGTCGCCGTCGTTCGTCGCGGGCGACGGCGTCCACGGCACCGCCGAGGGCTACCGCGCCCGCGGCGAGCTGTACGCGGCCGCGATCCGAGACTGCGCGGGGGAGGGCTAAGCGGCACGACCATGTCGTCTATGACGCGTATAGAGCGTCATAAACGCCAAAGCCTTCGGGAAGGCTGTCAGCGGCGAGCGATCGGCGTGACCGCGACGCTGGCGCGGTCGACCCCGTCGCGACGGCGCGTGCCGACGACGAGCACGTGCTGCTTGCAGCGGTACATGGCGCCGGCGCGCAGGCCCAGGGGGACCTCCGTCACGGACGGCTTGCCGCTGCCGTTGGAGGCCTGCAGGACCCGCGCCGGCTTGCCCGCACGTCGCAGCAGCGCGCCGCACGCGCGGTCGCCGAGCGGCACGACGCCCGCGAGCGTGCCCGTGACCGGCGCCCACGTGCGCCCCGGGAGCGTGAGCGCTGCGGGCCCGGCCTCGCCCGCCGCAACGCGCACGAGCCGGACGGCCCCGTCGCGCTCGCTGCCGACGCAGAGGTCCAGCGGCCCGGCGGTCGCCGCCACCATGGTGCGATCGGCCGCCTCGCCGGGATCCCAGATCGCGACAGGGTCCAGCGACCCGTCGCGGACGACGAGCTGCGCCGTGCAGGGATCGGCGGCGCCCGCCGCGCCCGCCGCTCTCGCCGCGCCCGCCGCGCCCGCCGCGCGGGCTGCGCCCGCCGCGCCGGCTGCGCCCGCTGCGCCCGCTGCGCCCGCCGCGCGGGCCGCGCCCGCCGCGCCCGCCGCGCTCGATCCGCCCGAGCCCCCGAGCACGAGCCGGTTCGCGCCCACGAGCGCGAGGCTGCTCAGCGCGGCGCGCGGGCAGCGGGCCGCGTTGGCGTCCGGCACCGGCGCGAGCGCCATCTGGCCTCGCCGCGCGCCCGACGACGGATCGAGCAGCAGCACCTGACAGCCGCGGCACGGCCGCTGCGTCGCCGCCACGGCCAGCCGCCCGCCGCCGAAGGACAGCGCCACCGGTGCGGTCGCGTCGCCGTCAAAGCGCACGACCGAGCCCGACCCGAACCGCTTCACGCGCCGGCCGCGCCCGTCGAGCGCCAGCACCGCGCCCGTACCGTTGCGGCCAACCGCCGCGCCGATCCACGAGCGCCGGCGCACAGGATCGACCGCGACGGCCGTCGCCCGCGATCCGGCACGGCCATCGCCGCGGGCGAGCTGCACGGTCACCACCCCCGACGACCCGAACGACGTGTCGATCAGCCCGTCATGGCGCAACCGAACGACGACGATCCGCGGTCGCGCCCGGCGCGAGCCGCCCGGCGTGAGCGTCCCGGCGACGATCGCCCCGCCGTCGGCCAGCCGCCCCGCCGCGACCATCGTGACCGAGCGACCGCTCACGCCCGGCACGTCGACCATGCGCAGAGCCGCGCTCGCGTCCGCGGCGGCGCCGGCCGTCGTCACGAGGACCCCCATCGCAACCACCACCCGAGCGACCACGCGCACCGCGCGATCTTATGTTGCGGGCACCTGCTGCCGATGGACGGGGGACCTGCCACCATCCGTGCGCCTGCGCCGGGGACGCGCGCAAGGTCGCTGCCACCGTCACCGTTGAGAGAGGTTCCCCGCATGTCCCGACCCATCCGCAGCTTCGCCCCGATCGTCGCCGCCGTCGCGACAGCCGCCGCGCTCGCGCTTCCGGCAGCGGCCGGCGCCGCGACGACCTGCAAGCTCAGCCTGAAGACGGCGCGGAGCATGGGCCCGACCTACGTCACGCTCATGAAGGTGACCGGCACGAGCTGCTCGAACGGCATCAAGGTCACGAAGGCCTTCCACACGTGCCGCCTGAAGAAGGGCCGGACGGGCCGCTGCACGACGCGGGTTTTCGGCTACTCCTGCACCGACCGGCGTCCCTCGAGCGAGCGCATCCCCACGCAGTTCACGGGTTACGTGATCTGCAAGAAGGGCAGCGCCCGCATCACCCACACCTACCAGCAGAACACCTGATCGGCAGGACCCGGAGACGCTGCCGCAGCTACAAGGAGGCGAAGTCCGCCTTCATGCGTGCGATCACGAGGTCGGCGGCGAGACTCGCGCCGGCCTCGTTGAGGTGGATGCCGTCGGGCTCGCGCACGATCGTGCTGCGCCCGCCCACCGGCATCGACGCGCGGTACTTGCCGCCCGGCGTGAAGATCGCGGACATGTCGAGCACCCGGACCTGCGCGCGGAACGGTGCCGCCGCCGCGACGATCGCGGCGTTCACCGTGCGGGCGATGCCCTGGCGTGCGGCGCTGCGCGGCATCGGCAGCGTCAGCCAGTACACGCGCGCCGCCGCGTCCTGGCGGAAGGTCGACATCATCTTGCGCGCGCGCGTCGCGTACTGCGCCGCCCACGCGGGGCCGCAGCAGTCGATCGACTTGCCGGCGGCGCCCTCGAACGGGAAGCCCTCGTTCGCGCCGAGGAAGAACACGACGGCGTCGGGCGACTCCTTCTTGACCTGCGCCGTGGAGAGGGCCCCCCAGTCCACGAGGCTCTTCGAGATCCCCGTGCCGAGGCGCGGCTCGCGCACGGTGCGCACGCCGGCGGACGCCAGCCGCCGCGCGAGCTGGACGTCCAGCGGCTGCGACAGCGAGTCGCCGGTGACGAGCAGCGTGCCGAGCTTGTCGAGCTGCACGGGCTTCGCGCCGAGCGCGGCCGGGTCGAACGCGTCGGGGGTGACCGGCGCGACGCCGCCCGCCGCGGCGGCGGCCTGCGCGCCGCTCGTCGGCGCGTCGTCGAAGCCGCCGGGCCCGCTCAGCGCCTCGTCGGGCGAGAGCGACGCCGTCAGGCGATCGACGTCGTCGTGGAGGCCGAACCGGTCGGCGATCCAGCCGGCGGGGTGACCGACGGCAAGCACCACCGTGCGCTCGATGCCGGAGTCCATCTTCTCGCCCGCGCCGCGGATCGCCTGCCCCTTGACCACGAGCAGCACGAGGACGGCCACGAACACGACGACGATCGCGTCGCGCGCGCGCAGCGTCCGGCCGGTCGGCCGGTCGAGGATGTACGTGTCTTTGCGGGCCATGGCTTGATCCTCAGAACTGGAAGTAGATGAACGGTGGCACGCCCTGGCTTGAGATCGTCGCGGTCACCAGCACGATGACGACCGCCATGCTCGCGCCCAGGGCGGCGGGATGCAGGTTCTCGTAGCGCACGCGCAGCGCGTCCATCGGCTTGGCGGGCAGCAGCTGCAGGCCGATGACGAGCAGGACGACGCCGACGACCGGCACCGACCACAGCGTCGCCGGGCCCCAGTCGGCCAGCCGCGACAAGAACGCCGCGGCGAGGTCCAGGTCGGGGGCGCGGAACGGGATCCAGGCGAGCACGACGATGTGGAACGTGATCGCCCACTTCAGCCAGCCCGGCAGCGAGAGCTTCATCCGGTCGCGGAACACGTTCTCGATGACGAGCGCGCCGCCGTGGATCGTCCCCCACAGCACGAAGCCCCACGCGGCCCCGTGCCACAGGCCCCCGAGCACCATCGTGATCATGAGGTTGCGCGCGGTCTTGAGCTTGCCGCCGCGGCTGCCGCCGAGCGGGATGTAGAGGAAGTCCCGCAAAAAGCGCGAGAGCGTCATGTGCCAGCGCCGCCAGAACTCGCGGAACGTGCGCGCGCGGTAGGGGCGGTCGAAGTTCTGCGGGAACACGAAGCCCATCAGCAGCGCGAGCCCGATCGCGATGTCCGTGTAGCCGGAGAAGTCGCAGAAGATCTGCACGGCATAGGCGTAGGACGCGAGCAGCACGTCGGGCGCGGAGAACGCCTGCGGCACGCCGAACACCGGGTCGACGATCTCGCGCGCCAGGTAGTCGGCGATCGCGACCTTCTTGACGAGCCCGATGACGATCAGCGAGACCGCCGCGCCGACGGCGACCTTGCTCGGGTCGCGCGGCTTGGCGAGCTGCGGGATGAACTCGCGGGCCCGCACGATCGGCCCGGCGACGAGGTGCGGGAAGAAGCTCAGGTACAGGCCGAAGTCGATCGTGCTGGCGGGCTCGATGAGCCGCTTGTGCACGTCGACGACGTACGAGATCGCCTGGAAGACGATGAAGCTGATGCCGACGGGCAGGGCGATCGCGGCGAGCGGCAGCGGCAGGCCGAGCCCGACCTTGTCGAGCAGGCCGTTGACCTCCTCCGCGAAGAACCCGTAGTACTTGAAGACGCCGAGCGTGCCGAGGTCGACGGCCACCGCGGCACCGACGATCTGGCGCCGGCGGCGGTTGTCCTCGGTGCGGTGGATGAGCCTGGCGGCCGCCTGGTTGGCGAGCGTGAGGCCGCCGAGCAGGACGCAGAACATCGGGTTCGCCGCGCTGTAGAAGACGTACGAGGCCGCGAGGATGAACGGCTTCCACGCCCACTGGCGCTTCATCAGCACCCATGAGAGCGCCAGCACGATCGGAAAGAAGATCGCGAACTCGACCGTGGGGAAGACCATTAGGGCTCCAGCACGGGGTGGGCCACGGGCGCGCCTGTCTGATGCACGCGCGAGGACGCTAGCGCAGGCTGCGGCCAGCAGGCCGCGTGTCAACGGTGGACGTCACGATCACCCCATCGGCGCCACGCGGAGCGAGCTTGAACGGCGAACGTGGAAGCATTGCCGCCATGCGCAGCCTTCTGGCGGTCCTGCTGGCGCTGGCGTTCGCGCTCACGCTCGGCGCGGGCGCAGCGCACGCGTGTGGTGCGGCGAAGCACGCGCGGGCGACCAAGCGCGGCGGCATCGAGGGCCGCGCGCCGCTCGTCATCGGCGACTCCGTGCTGCTCGGCGCGGTGCCGCAGGTCGCCTCCGCGGGCTTCGAGGTCGACACGCGCGGCTGCCGGCAGATGCGCGAGGGGCTCGGGATCATCGCCGCGCGCAAGCGTGCGAAGACGCTGCCGCACTTCGTCGTCATCGCGCTCGGCGCGAACGGGTCGATCGCCTACGGCCAGATCCGCGAGGCGATGAAGCTCGTCGGGCGCGACCGCGTGCTGGGACTCGTCACGCCGCGGGAGCTCGGCGGCGGGCAGAGCTCGGACGCGCGCAACATCCGCACCGCGGGACGGCGCTTCCCGGGTCGTGTGGTCGTGCTGGACTGGGTGCGCTTCAGCGCGGGCCAGGGCGGCTGGTTCGCCGGCGACGGGCTGCACCTCGGGCCGGGCGGGGCGCGCGGGATGGCGCGGCTGCTGCGCGGCTCGCTGGCGCTGGCGGTCGCACCGCTCTGCCCGTAGCGTCGCGAAGGGGCCGGCGCGCCCGACCGATTGTCCAGGCAGCGGGGTGGGCAACAGGACAAGATGGCGCACGACAGATGGCGGCGCGCGCGAGCCCCGGGGCTACACTCCGACTCCTGATGGCGACTTCGCCGCTCCAGAACCGGCCCTGCGGGGGTCGCTACGGCGACATCGTGCAGGCGATCGGGAACACGCCGCTCGTCGAGCTCAAGCGGCTGAGCCCCAAGCCGGGCGTGCGGATCTGGGCGAAGATGGAGTCCCACAACCCGACCGGCTCGGTCAAGGACCGCGTCGCGCGCGCGCTGATCGAAAGCGCCGAGGAGCAGGGCCTCATCCGCCCCGGCCACACGATCCTCGAGCCGACGTCCGGCAACACCGGCATCAGCCTCGCGATGATCTGCCGGCGCAAGGGCTATCCGCTGAAGGTCGTCATGCCCGACAACGTGACGCCCGAGCGCACCCAGCTGCTGAAGATGTACGGCGCCGAGATCGTCTACAGCCCCGGCAACCAGGGCTCCAACGGCGCCGTCGCCATGGCGAACGAGATGGCGCAGGACACCGACACGTACTACATGCCCTACCAGTACGGCAACGAGGCCAACCCGCTCGCGCACTACAACGGCACCGCGAAGGAGATCCTCGAGGAGCTCGACGAGATCACGGCGTTCGTCGCCGGCCTCGGCACGGGCGGCACCCTCATGGGCAACGGCCGCCGCTTCAAGGAGGAGTTCGGCGACGACTGCAAGATCGTCGCCGCCGAGCCGCTCCAAGGCGAGCCCGTGCAGGGGCTGCGCAGCCTGGACGACGGCTTCATCCCGCCGATCATCGACCTCAGCGTGCTCGACCGCAAGATCATGGTCTCCAACCACGACGCGATCGTCTGGACGCGCAAACTGCTCGACGAGGAGGGCATCTTCGCGGGCGTCTCGTCCGGCGCGATCGCCCGCGTAGCGGTGCGCATCGCGAACGAGATCGACGAGGGCAACGTCGTCTTCATCGTCTGCGACGACGGCTGGAAGTACCTCTCCTCGGGCATCTACACGCTGCCGGTCGACGAGATCGAGGACATGGACTCCACCATCTGGTGGTGATCCGCGCCGCGCCACGGCGCGCAGTCTGTTCTGATCTGAAGAAGTTCCCTACCGGAGGCCTTTGCATGGACGTTGACCGCTTCTTGCGCGACCCGCTGTCGCGCCGGCGCTTCTTCGCACTGTCGGGCGTGAGCGTGGCCGGCGGGTCGGCGATGTTTCTCACGGCCTGCGGCGACGACACGAAGTCGACCACGCTGCCGGAGAACGACGAGTCCGACGAGGCGGACGTCGAGATCCTCAACTCCGCGTTGGACCTCGAGCTGATGGCCGTCGCGGCGTACAAGGCCGGGGCCGCGCACCTGGAGGGCGACGTGCTGCAGGTCGGCAAGCTCTTCCTCGAGCAGGAGCAGGAGCACGCCGACGGGCTCGCCGCCGCGATCAAGGACGCCGGTGGCACGCCGAACCGCGCCAAGAAGGCGTACGACTTCCCCGAGCTGCGCTCGCAGACCGACGTGCTGAGGTTCGCCGTCGACCTCGAGAACACGGCGATCGCGGCGTACATCGACGCGCTGCCGAAGCTCGGCAAGGGCGACCTGCGCGCGACCGCCGCGGCGATCGTCGCCAACGAGGCCGAGCACATCTCGGTGCTCCTCGGCGCGCTCGGCGAAGAGCAGGTCCCCGGCGCGTTCGTCTTCGGGGAGGTGGCCTAGTGGTCCCTCCTGCAAATCCTCGCACGCTTGGATCGCCCGCTGATCACCGCCTG
Source organism: uncultured Actinomycetes bacterium (assembly GCA_963766525.1). Lineage (GTDB taxonomy): Bacteria > Actinomycetota > Thermoleophilia > Solirubrobacterales > Solirubrobacteraceae > CADCVQ01. Next base: position 32,762 of record CAVYAX010000052.1, on the reverse strand, counting down.
GCGGCGTCCTCGCTCAGTCATGGGCCTGAAGGCCCACTCCTTCACTGCGTCCTTGCCAGCCGGCGCCAGCGAGCGCCCAAGCGCACGAGGACTTACAGGAGGAACCACTAGATGGCGAGGATCGTCGACGGCCCCGCCGACACCGCGCAGATCGCCGCCTTCGAGCGCGACCGGCGCGAGCTCATCCGCCGCGGCATCGGGATCGGCGCCGGCGTGGTCGCCGCGTCGAGCATCCCGCTGCTGCTGTCGGTGCGCAACGCGTTCGCCCAGGGCGGCGCGGACGGCGAGATCCTCATGTCGGCCATCAAGCTCGAGCAGATCGCGGTGCTCGCCTACGGCGCCGCGATCGACAGCAAGCTGCTGACGCCGGGCTTCGCCAAGATCGCACGCCGCTTTCGCGACCACGAGCAGGCGCACGCCGACGTGCTGATCACCGCGCTGAAGGACCTCGGCGGCACACCGCCCCCGGAGCCGGAGATCAAGGACATCGACGGGGTCGTGAAGGGCATCGGCGACCTCAAGTCGCAGGCCGACGTCGCGAACTTCGCGATCGAGCTGGAGCTGGCGGCCGTCGCCGCGTACTACGACGCGCACTCCAAGCTCATCGACGCGAAGCTCCTGCAAACGGGGGCCTCGATCATGGCCAACGAGGCCCAGCACCTCGTCGTGCTGCGCCAAGCCGTGAAGCAAGATCCGGTCCCCAACGCCTTCGAGACCGGCGAGAAGTAATCCCTTGGCCGAGCCCGGCTCGTAGTAGCTGTCATCAGGTCTACCATCGCCCGATGGAACCGAACGTCATCGCCAGGTAACGAAGGAGTCCCGAAACCATGCCTTTCAACATCGGCCCCATGGAATTGATCGTCGTGCTGGTCATCGCCCTTGTGGTGCTCGGTCCCAAGAAGCTCCCCGAGGTCGGCAAGTCGCTCGGCAAGGGCATGCGCGAGTTCAAGGAGTCGATCTCCGGCATGGCCGGTAACAACGACGACGCCGACGAGAAGCGCCAGATCAAGGCCTGAGGGCCGCACCCGCGGCGAAGTAGCCTCTTCGGGGTGAAGATCGCCCGCTCAATCCTCGACGAGATCGTCGAGCACGCCGTCCGCGACGCGCCCAACGAGTGCTGTGGCCTCGTGGTCGGCAAGGGCGGGACCGCGACCGCGGCCCGTGCCATGGAGAACCTCGCCGCGAGCCCGTTTCGCTTCGACATCGACGGGCGCGAGCTCATCTCCGTCGCGTTCGCCGACGAGGACGAGGACCAGCTCACGGCGATCTACCACTCGCACACGCGCTCGGATCCGTACCCGTCGCAGACCGACGTGAACTTCGCCGCCGGCTGGCCCGGGGTGGAGTGGCTCATCGTCGGCGTGCCGAAGAAGGGCGCCGACGCGGAGCCCGAGGTGCGCTCCTACCTCATCGACGACGGCGTCATCCGAGAGGTGGAAGTCGAGGTCACGTGATCCACGACGCGCTCGTGTGCCCGCAGTGCGGCGGCACCTATCCAACGGACGAGCGCTTCTGCGCGGTGTGCGGCATGCCGCTCGTCGCGGGCTGGATCGCCGCCGAGCCGTCTGCCGCGGCGCAGCGCGCACGCAAGATCAAGCCACAGTACGCCGAGGGCGCGCTCGTGCGGGTCGTCGGGGCGACGAACCAGACCGAGGCCGAGTTCATCCAGGGGATGCTGCTCGAGGAGGGCGTCCCGTCGACGCTGCGGCGCACGCGCGGCTTCGACGTCCCCGACATGCTGGCCGCCGGCCCGCGCGACATCATGGTTCCCGCGTCGGGCCACGCGGCCGCGCGCGAGGTCCTCCTGCAGGCCGAGCTGGTCGGCGACGACCCACCGGCCACCTCGCCGCGGCAGGTGCTGACGTTCGTGCTCGTGGCCGTGGCGATCGTCGCGCTGATCGCCTGGGGCGGTACCGCCCTGCTCGGCTGAGGCTGAGCGCTCAGCGCGAGTTGATCGCCAGCGCGTGCAGCCGGCGGGTCATCGGCTCGGGAAGGCCCTCGAAGCGCAGCGCGTAGACGTGCGGGCGCTCGAGCTTGATGACCCGCGCGCGGCCGCTGATGCGCATGTCGAAGTTCGGCAGGTCGAAGCCGACGGTCTCATCCTGGCTCAGCGGGCGCGAGCTGCGGATGTGCATGCCGCGCGGCCCGACGTTCACGGTCTGCGCCGGGATCGGCGAGCCGATGTGGCGACTGAGCGTGCACGACAGCGAGATCTCGGCGCGTGGTGCTCGGATCTCGGATGTAGCGACCGTCATCGGACTTCATCCTCCCCCTCGGTGCGACATCCGTGAATGAGGTCGGTCACATTGTGGCTGCTAGGCGCTCCGAGACCAATTGGAGGAACTCGATGCCCGCTGGAACGAAAGACGATCCATGGACGCTCAAGACGCCGCCAGGCACCTCGGCGTACGAGCTCTACCGCGACGAGGAGCGCGATCCTCCGGCGCTCGTATGTCAGGTCGGCAAGACGCAGCTCAGTTACCACCTGTCCTGTATCGACGACTTGCACGCGATGCTGAAGGAACACGGCGATTGGGTGGCGCTCGGCGCGGCCGACGAGCAGAAGCCGGCGAAGCCGGACACCGTCGAGGCGTGGGCGCGCTCGGAGACCAACCCCGTGGGTGGCTGGTACGGGCTGAAGAAGGGCTACCGCGGGCGCTTCGCGATGTACGTGCCCCCGCTGCTCGAGGAGCTGGGCCTCGCCGAGGTCGAGCACAACGCCCGCAACAACCGGATGCGGGCGATCTGACGCAAGATCCGGGCCTGCCCCGATGACGTGACAGCCGGGCCTCCGTACGGTGGATCGTCAATGGTGGCGGCTCGAGACCGGTGCGGACGTGGAGTCCGCGGGAGCAGCGCGAAGGCGGCCTGGCTCGTGGTCGCCGGCGTTGCGTGGAGCGCCTGCGCGGCCGCGCCCGCGCCGGCAGCGGTGGCGAGCAGCGCGTTCGCGGAGCTGCGCACAGACGTCAGCAGCGCGCCGGCGGCGCCGGGCTTCGACGCCACGAACCGCGCGCGGCTGCTCGGGCGGCTGAGCACCGCGGAGCGGCTGGCGAAGCGCGGTGAGCGCTGCGCCGCGGCGAGCACGCTGCGCGGCTTTCGCAGCGCGCTGCGGAGCGCTCAGGCGACGCCGGCCTTCGGCCTCAGCGCGTCGACGTCGGCGGACATCGAGGCCACGGCGCTCGATGCCGAGCTGATGCAGCTCGCCAGCCCGGCGGCCCGCGGCTGTGGCGGCGCGCCGATGCCGGCGGGCCGGACCCGGGTGCGGGTGCTCCGCAGCACGCCGCGCGGGCTCGACCTGCGCATCACGGTTGGCCGCCCGCGCTTTCGCGGCTGGGCGGGCGGCGCGCGTCCCTATCAGCAGGTCATGATCGCCGAGGCCGGCGAGTCGCTGCAGCCCGTCGGACATCCCGACCTTCCATCCCTACGCCGCCTCGTGGCGGTGCCAGCCGGCGCGACCGCCCGCGTGCGGGTGCTGCGCCGCAGCACGGTGCGGATCGGCGACGTCCACGTGCTGCCGACGCAGGTCGACAAGGAAGACGTCGTGGACGACACGCCGCCGGAGTTTCAGCCGAAGCCGTTCGTCAGGTCCGCGGCCGCGTACCGGCGCTCCGGCCCCGTGCCCGCGCGCAACGCCACCCTCGGAGCGCGCGGGAGGATGCGCGATCTCACGGTCCGCGAGGTGGCGCTCGCGCTGGCGACCTATCGCGCGCGCTCCCGTGGCCTCGAGCTCGTGACGGCGCTCGACGTGCGCGTCGAGTTCCGCGGCGGGCGCCGGACGTTCGGCTCGGGCCGCGCGCTCTCCGAATGGGAGCTCGGCTACAGATCGCTGTACAAGGCGGCGGTGGTCAACGCCGGCACCGCCCTGTCGAACCTCGGCCGGGTGCCGACCCTGCCGGTCTGCGGCGTGGAGATGATGATCGTCCACACGCCCGACCTCGTCACCGCGGCGACATCGCTGGCCGCCAACAAGACCGCGGCCGGCGTCATGGCGAAGCGCTTCCAGGTCGCGGCGGGTACGTCCGCCGCGACGATCAGGAAGCTCATCCGCAAGCAGCTCACGAGCAACTGCCAGATCCGCCCGAGCTGGGTGGTCCTGCTGGGCGACGTCGATCGCATCCCCACGTTCGAGCGGGTGAGCACCGACAAGCCGAGCGTGACCATTCACACCGACTACCCCTACGGCGATCTCGCCGACGACCCGGTCGCGTACGACGAGGACCTCGTGACGGACGCCGTGGTCGGGCGCCTTCCCGTGCGCACGCCGGCCGAGGCCGAGGCCGTGGTCGAGAAGCTCCGCCGCTACGACGCGGGGCCCGGGCCGAGCCTGCGCAGGCGAGCGCTCCTCGCGGGTCAGTTCGAGACACGGAAGAAGTGCGTGGCCAACCCGGAGTTCCTCGGGCCGTCGCCGAACTGCGACCCCGACGCGGGCCCGCTCACCGGGCACGTCGAGCTCGACATCGACAATCCCAAGGAGCGCTACAACTTCATCTACGCGCTCGAGCGGGTCCGGACCGGCATCCTCTACTCCGGGGCCGCCAACGACGTCGAGCGCCAGTACTGGGCGCGGAGCGACGCCACGCCGAAGACGATGGGCGACGGGTCGCCGATCCCCGCCGATCTGCTGAAGCCGGGCTTCGCGTGGGACGCCGACAGCGCGAGCGTAGTCGCGGCGTTCGGCCGGTCGCCGCAGGTCGTCTTCTACGACTCGCACGGCTCGACGAGCGGCTGGGGTCATCCCTCGTTCAGCAGCGCGAGCATCGCATCGCTGGCCGCCACCGACGTCCCGCCGATGCTGTTCTCGATCGCGTGCTTCAACGGCGCGTTCACGAGCCAGACGCAGGGCTTCGCGGAGCAGCTCGTCAACCGGCCGGACGGCGGCGCGGCCGGCGTGCTCGCCGCCGACGTGCTCTCGAACACCGGAACCAACGGCGCCTACGTGCGCGGGCTCGCCGACGCGCTATACCCGCAGGTCGAGCCGAGCGAGGGGCCGGAGGCCCTCACCCGCGCCGGCGACGTGCTCGCCGCTGGCCGCGCCTTCATCGCGGGCAACGGCGGGGCGGCGCGCGTCCTGCGCCACATCTGGATGTACAACTGGTTCGGCGACCCGTCGGCGCGTGTGAAGGTGGCGCCCACGCTCGCGATCGGGCGGCCGGGCTTCAAGCTGCAGCGCCGCCTGATCGTCATCGACTTCGGCGATCCACCGCCCGGCGATCCGCTGGCGACGGTGATCGTCGACGGGCAGGCGGTCGCGCGCGGTGTGGCGGCCGGCCGCACGCTGCGCCTCGCGACGCGCGTCGACCTCACCGGCGGGGCGAAGCGGGTGGACATCGTCGTCGAGGGCCCGCGGGTGAAGGCCGCGACGTTCACGGTCGCCCGGTAGGCGCGGGGTCGCTCAGTGCCCGGCGAGCCGCGAGAGGTGGGCTCGCCAGGTGCCTTCGGTGTGCACGAGCGCTCGACCCTCGAACGCTTCGAGCAGCGCTTGGCGCGGGCCGCCGGGCGGTAGCGGCGAGCAGGCGAGCTTGACGACGGCGCGCATGCCCTGCTCCCGGGCGATGAGGTCGACGAGGCTGCCGCCGAGCAGCGCGGCGTCGCGCAGGCCCGGCGGGAACTCGGGCCGTGCGTCCTCGCGCAGGCGGCGCGCGATCGCGGGGCGCGCGAGCGTCGTCTGGCCCGAGAACCACTGCGCGGTGCCGGCGACGAGCCATGCCCAGCGCTTGGCTCGCAGCGTGCTGCGCGGGCTCCACGGCGGCGGCAGCGCGGGGTTGCACTCGGCGATGACGAGCTGCACGTACAGCGCGGCGGGCGTCAGCAGCAGCATCTCGCGCGAGCCCTCGACGTTCGCGGCGCGCTCGCGCAGCCGCCGCGGGGCGAGCACGTGCACCGCGCCGCGGCCCGCCCAGCCCGCGAGGTAGCGGCGCGCGGCCGGCGTGGTGATGCGCCGGACGATCGGCAGGAACGGCTGGGCGAGATCGAGCTCGGCGCGGCTCGTGTGCAGGACGACGCTGGTCTCGCCGGGCACCGCCGGGAAGATCGTGCCGAGGCGCTCGCGCGTCTCCTCGAGCAGCTCGAGGACGCCGCGGACGTCGCGGCGGTCGCCCTCGTCGTAGCGGGCGTTGAAGTGCTCGGAGCTCGTCTCGACCCAGGAAGCCATCGGTGGAGGATCTTCGCCGCCGCGTGGCGAGGACCCCCTCGGGGCGCCGCCGCGAGGACTCTCAGCCGCCGCGCGGGCGGTGGCCCTGGATCTCGACCGCCTGCTGGTAGGTCGGGCGGTTCTGCCAGCCGATCATCGGCTGGGTGATCCCGCCCGTCGAGCGGAAGACGATCTTGTCGAAGCACGCTTGGTCGCCGGCCTGGCCGGCTTCCGCGCACGCCGCGTCGGCGTAGAGCCGCGACGCCGGGACCTCGAGCGCCCGCGACAGCGCGTCGCGCAGGAGCGTCCGGCAGCGCGTCCGCGAGCCGCCGCCGCAGTAGCGCTTGGAGTACGGCTGCTTGACGCGCCGCCCCAGCACGCGGCGCAGGTCCTTCGCGGCGTAGCCGTACCAGCCGCCCTGGTACGCCGAGCCGAGGTGCGAGCCGTGTCCGTTGGGCGAGTTGTCGAGCTCGTGCGCCGCCTCCAAGGACGTCAAACAGCGCCGATCCCAGCGACGGCTCGAACTGCGCGTGCATCCACAGCGGCCAGAACGCGTCGAGGATGCGGATCGCCCCGGCGTGCTCGTAGCGCCCGTCGTTGTCGCGGTCGCGGCGGTGCGAGCCCGCGGCGACCCAGTCGCGCAGCTCGGCGACGGCATCGGCGAGCTTGTCGTCGCGCGGCGAGCCGATGACGTCGAGCGCGAGCGCCAGCACCTGCTCGGCGCGCAGGTCCGTCGTGGCCGCCTCGCCCATCGCCTCGACGAGGCCCGCGAGCGTGACCTTGCGCTCCCCGGCGATCCGCGCCTCGATCTCGGAGTCGAGCATCTGCGAGCGGTAGACCGACGAGTAGAGGTTCGAGTCGGCGCCCGCGTAGCCCGGCGCCTGCTTGTTGTTCCACGACGTGATGTACGGCTGGCCGTTGATCGTCCGCGGGTGCTTGGCGAACGACGTGTAGGCCGCCGTCCAGCGGTCCGGGTCATAGCCGCGCCACTCGTACTTCGCCGGCATCGGCAGCTGGCCGGTCACGCCCGCGGCCCGCTGCGGGTTGTCGCCGGAGTTGAAGTACGCGATGTCGCGGTCGTCCGCGTACAGCCAGTTGAACGTGTAGCCGATCTTGTGCGCGGCGCGCTGGAAGCCGGCCGCGTCGGCGACCTTCGCCGGGTCGTTGAGATCGGAGAACCCGCGCGCGGAGTCGATCTCGTGCATGTACGTCGAGCGCAGCCGGGTGTAGATCACGGGCTTGCCCTTGATCGTCGCGCGGGCCGAGACGATGCCGAGCTTCGTGCGCTGCGCGCGCAGCGTCACGCTGCCGGCGGGGGTCGCGTCGCCGAGGCTCGGCGCCCAGCGGTTCGTGTGCTCGAGCACCTCGATCGGCAGGCACGCGCCGCGGAAGCGGTAGTGCGTGGAGGCGGTCGTCGGCGCGCTGCCGTCGGGCGAGCAGAGCTCGACCGCGAACGTGTCGATGATGTCCTGGCCCGCCGAGGTCGCGCTCCACGAGTAGTCCTGGCCGCGGCCGAGCTGGACGTAGAGGTTGACGCCGGGGAACGAGGCGCCGCGCGCGTCGATGGTGGGCGCGTGGACGTCCTGCTCCATGAGGATCTGCGGCGAGAAGTACGCGACCTGCGGCCCGAAGACCGCGACCGGGCGCCCGCTCGCGGACTCGGCTGCGGAGACGAGCAGCGCGTTGGACATCGCGCGCTGCTGCGACGAGCCGGCGGGCGGCAGCAGGCCGTCGAGCAGCCCCGCCAGCGCGTTGGACGATCCGCCGGCGCCGCTCGTGGCGGCGATCGCGCTCGTGCGCTTCAACGATCCGGCGTCGGCGATCGCGGCGCCGTCGCGAGCCGGCTTGCGCGGCGGCGTCTGGTACGGGAAGCGCTTGCCGCGGACGGTGGTCGGCGCGTCGGCGTCCTCGTAGGACGCCCACTCGCGCCACAGCGCGAGGCCGCGCCGCGAGCCGTACCGCGCGACGAACCGCCGCCGCAGCTCCATCTGCGTGAGCTCGTCGCCGCCGCCCTTGCCGAAGATCCCGCCGACGAGCGACGCCGTCGCGATGATGTCCGTCACCTTCCACGGCTCCAGCGACTTGCCGATCGCCGCGTACTCGCCCGGCATCTTCGTGACGTCGAGCCGCGCCTCGGAGATGTACTGGTTGACGCCGGCGACGTACTCGGCCGCGTCGGCCTGGAGCTTGCGGCCCTCCTCGCCGTAGAGGTCGTCGAGCTGGTCGGCCTGGAACTGCAGGTCGGCCTCGGTGTACGGGGCCTGGCGCCACTGGTCCTCGTCCATGTCGCGGTTGCCGGAGGCGCCGCCGGCGAAGCCGCTGAGCTCGCCGCGGCCGGCGTGGCGCAGGGCGTCCATGAAGAACAGCCGGTCCTCCGCGGCGACGTAGCCGAGGCCGAACATCGCGGCGGCGCGCGTCGTCGCGTAGACGTGCGGTACGCCGTAGGACGCGTCGCGCGCGATCGTGAGGCCCTCGCGCTGGCCGGGGCCGTAGACGCGCGCCTGGTCGCCGGGGGCCACGCCGAAGCTCGAGTCCTTGTAGAGCAGGCCGAGGGTCGCCCTGCCGACGCCGGGCGTCGCGCTCAGCAGCCGCGCGTACATCGCGCGCTGGTCGTCGTTGTGCCGCGGCCGCGCGCCGGTGGCGAGGAACGCGGCGAGCTCGACCAGGTTGGCACGGCCGTTCGTGCCGGGTGGCAGGACGTCGAGAAAGCCGCCGAAGTCGTTCGTGCGGTACGGCTGCACGTCGGCGGTCGCGGGCGGGGCAAGACCCCAGCACGCGATGGTTGTGGCCAGGCCTGCCACGAGCCAACGACCCCGCACCCGAACCTCCTTGTCGACGACGCAGTGGCCCCGCCCCCGCGGCGAGGCGCCACAGGGCCAAACCTACTGCTCCGCGGCGCGCTCCGTCTCGTATGCGAGCTCGGTCGACATGCCCTGCGCGAGCAGGATGTCGTTGGCCGCATCCAGCGACCGCGCGTGCTCGACGAGCGCCGCGCAGCGAGCGGCCGTGCGCATCGCGACCAGCGGGTCCAGGAAGAACAGCAGCCCGCCGGTGTCGGTGAGCTGGACCGTGCGCCGGCCGCCCCGGATCGACGTCGTGCCCGTCTCGCCGCGCGCGCAGCGCAGCGCCATCGCGCTCGCCTCGGTCGGGATCTGCGTGACCGCTGCCTCCAGCCGGCCGATCTCGGCGGGCCCGGGGCCCCAGGTGCCCAGGCGCCCGCCCGCGCGCGTGACCTCCGCGACGCGCTCGCGCACCTCGGCGGGCGTCAGCTCGCCGTCGCACCCGGCGCCGAAGACCGCGAGCAGCGTCTCGAAGCCGGCGGCGACGAGCTCCGGCGCGGCGGCCAGGCAGACGGCGTCGGCGAGCGGGCTCGCGAGCCCGGCCTCGTCGCCGTGTGCGAGGACGTCGCCGCCGACGTCGAGGAGCACGATCAGGTCGCATCCGAGCTCGAGCGCGGCGCCCGCAAGACCGGCGGCGACCGCCGACGGCCCGCCGTTGCAATCGAGCAGCAGCACGGGCTCGCCGAGGTGCCGGGCCATGCCGGACTCGGCGAAGAGAAAGCCGCCCGGCCCGGTAGTGTCCGGGCCGGCGAGCGCCGTCGCCTCGTTGATCCGGCGCGCGTCGGGCGACAGCTCGTCGATCCGCCGCGGGCCCGGCCCCGGATCGATCGGCCGGCGCTCCCAGGTCAACCCGCCGACGACGCACGGCGTGCCGAGCAGCCGCGCGAGCTCGGCGACCGCGAGCGCGCCGACGACGTCACCCCCGCCGCCGATGCCGACGGCCAGCACGCGCTCGGCCTCGCCGAGCGCGGCGATCAAGGTCGAACCTCGCTCAGCGTTAGACGAGGGCGGGAACGCCGCCGTCGGCGATCGCGCCGATGGCCTCTGCGGCCCGCTCGAACTCGTCGTCTGAGAGGACCGGCGTGCCCTCGAAGGGCAGGTCGCGCTGCAGCTCGAGCCACGAGCGACAGCCGCCGTACTCGTCCTTGACGCGCACCGTGACGGGCCGCGGGATGCGGTACGTGCGCAGCAGCAGGACGTGCAGCGGATGATGGCGCTTCCACTCGAGGCGCTTCTCCGCGTAGTCCGTGCTCCAGACGTAGAACGGCGACAGCGCGTCGACACAGCGAGGATCGGTGATCGTGAAGTGCCCCGCAAGCTCCGCCCACGCCCGGATCCGCACGCGATCGGGCTGCGGGATCGCGCCCGGGATGTCGCAGTTGAGCGTCTCCACAGGCGGCTCGCCGTCGGCCCACACCCCCTCCTCGAGCGCCCTCGAGAGCTCGGGCATGTGGGACGCGCGCACGAGGTCGTGGCGCTGGTGGTCAAAGGTGGGGTAGAGGAAGAAGCGGTCGTGCTCGACGCGGAACCGTTTGTCCGATTCGCGAAGCCCACCCTTACGCAGGGTGATGAGCTGTTCGCCCTCGGCGAGGGCGCGGACGGTGACCGCCCACTCCTTGAATGCAATAGGCATAAGTGACCAGACGACGACGGGACGGGGACGGGACGAAATGAACCCGTCGCACCCGGACTCAACGTCATCCGGACGACGGGAACGGCGACATTGTGCCACAGGTCTTGCAAAATCGCCAAACTTCCCTGGTAATTCATAGCTTCTGCTTGTGCTTTGCGGCGCTCCCTCGGCGCCCTTCCCGGCGCGGCCGGGGGCTGCCCCGAGGCGCGTGCGGGGGCTACCCCGTCGTCAGCTCCCGAGGCGCGTGTCCGCAAACGCCTCGAGCGCTTCGACCAGGGCGGCAAAGTCGTCGTCGCCGTGTCCGCGGGCCATGGAAGCGACGAGCACGTCGCGCGCGCGGGCAGCCGCGGCGAACGGCACGCCGGCGGCCTGGCCCTCCTCGAGGCACAGCCGCACGTCCTTGAGCATGTGCTCGAGCTTGAAGAGCGTCGTGTAGTCGTGGTCGCGCATCGCGCTGGACTTGAGCTCGAGCATCGCCGAGCCGCCCGCGCCCTTGCTCATGACCGCGACGAGCGCGTCGAGGTCGACGCCGGCGCGCTGCGCGACGATCATCGCCTCCGCGACCGCCGCCGCGTTCGCGGCTGCCACCGAGTTGTTGATGAGCTTGAGCATCTCGCCCTGGCCGAGCTCGCCGACGTGCAGGACGAACTCGCCCATCACGCGTAGCAGCGGCTCGGCGCGCGCGAACTCCTCGGCGGTGCCGCCGGCCATGATCGTCAGCGTCCCCGCCTCGGCCTTCGGGGAGGAGCCCGTTACCGGCGCGTCGAGCAGTCGTAGCCCGCGATCGGCGAGCTGCGCCCCGATCGCGCGGGTCTGCGTCGGCGCGATCGTCGACATGTCGACGCACAGCGTCCCCGGCGCGGCGCCCTCGGCGACACCATCGGGCCCGAGCAGCGCCTCGCGCACCTGGTCGCCGTCGACGACCATCGTGATCACGATGTCGCTCGCTGCGCCGACGGCCGCCGGCGTGTCAGCAACGGTCCCGCCGTGCTCGGCGACCCACGCCTCCGCGGTCGCGCGGGTGCGGTTGTAGACCGTCAGCTCCCAGCCCGCGCGCGCGAGGTTCGCCGCTTGGCGGGAGCCCATGATCCCGAGCCCGACGAAGCCGATCCGATCGCTCACGGTTTCTCGACTACCCCCGAGAGCCCTCGTTGAGCAGCCGTTGCGAGAAACCGGAAGCCCTACGCCGCGGAGTCCGCAGACTGCGAGCCTGTCGCGAGGCCCGGCGGGGTATCCCGGTCGCGGCATGAGGATCGTGATGTTCTGCCACTCGCTGCAGAGCGACTGGAACAACGGCGACGCCCACTTCCAGCGCGGGATCGTCGCTGAGCTGCTGGACCGTAGGCACGAGGTCCGAAGCTACGAGCCACGCGGCGGGTGGAGCGCGACGAGCGTCCTCGCCGATGCCGGTCGCGAGACGCTGGACGACGTGCGGCGGGCGTTCCCATGGATGGACGACGTCGTCTGCGAGTACGACGCCGACGCGCTCGACCTCGACCACGCGCTCGACGGCGCCGACGTCGTGATCGTGCACGAGCGCAACGCGCCGGAGCTCGTCGCGCGCATCGGGGCTCGCCGCGGGACGGCGGGAGGCGCCGGGTTCCGGCTGCTCTTCCACGAAACGCATCACCGGGCCGTCAGCGCACACGAGGAGATGGCCCCCTTCGACCTCGAGCACTACGACGGCGTGCTCGCCTCCGGCGAGGTCATCCGCCGGACCTACGTCGAACGTGGCTGGGCGCAGCGTGCGTGGACGCTGCACGAGGCCGCCGACACGCGGGTCTTCTTCCCGCGCGAGCCGGCGGGCGGTTGCGGCGAGCTCGTCTGGATCGGCGACTGGCGCGACGGCCACCGCACGCGCGAGCTGCGCGAGCTCCTGCTGGCGCCCGCGCGCCGGCTGCGCCTGCACGGGACGGTCCACGGCGCGGGCCATCCGCGCCATGCGCGCTGGGCGATCCGCGGCGCCGGCCTGCGCTATGGCGGCTGGCTGCCCGACCACCGGGTGCCCGAGTCCTTCGCGTGCCACCGGGTCTTCATCCACGTCCCGCGCCGGCCGCACGCCGAGTCGCTGCCGGAGATTCGCCCGTTCGAGGCGCTGGCCTGCGGGCTGCCGCTCGTCAGCGCGCCGTGGGAGGACGCCGACGGGCTGTTTCGCGCGGGGCAGGACTACCTCGTCGCGCGCGACGGCGCCGAGATGGGGCTGCTGCTGCGCGAGGTCCTGCACGATCCGGAGCTCGCCTGGGCGCTGCGCCTCAGCGGGCTGAGCCGGATCGAGGAGCGCCACACGTGTGCGCACCGCGTCGACGAGCTGCTGGCGATCTGCGCGTCGCTGGGCGTCGGGAGCGAGGTCGCGGCGTAGCGAGATTCGGCTCTGTCGCAACGTGCGGCGAAGCTGGCGCGCGACGCGCCGAATCGGCGTTCGCGGCCTTGTCGGCCCGGGTAATCCCGCAGTCGCAATGCCACCGACACACACCAAGATCGGCCCGCTCGGAGCGGGTGGCGAGGGCAAGTTGCCGCCGTCGCGCAGCGCTGCGGCCCAGCGCCGCGCGATGCAGGCGGCGCTCACCGCCGCGCTGACCGCGCTGCGCTCGCAGGACGCGCGTCGCGGCGGTCGCCGCCCACCGTCGCAGGGCGTCATCTGATGCGCGTCGTCGTTACCGGCGCTACCGGCAACGCCGGTACCAGCACCCTGCTCGCGCTCGCCCGCGACTCGGCGGCGCACGAGATCGTCGGCCTCGCGCGCCGCCGCCCCGCGCTCGAGCTGCCGCGCACGAGCTGGGTCGCCGCGGACGTCGCCTCCGACGACCTGGTGGAGCACTTCCGCGGCGCGGACTGCGTCGTGCACCTCGCGTGGCTCATCCAGCCCTCGCGCGACCGCGCGACGACGTACGCGGTGAACGTCGGCGGCAGCCGGCGCGTGTTCGAAGCGGCCGCCGCGGCCGGCGTGCGCAATCTCGTCTACGCGTCCTCCGTCGGCGCGTACTCGCCCGGCCCCAAGGACCGCCGCGTCGACGAGAGCTGGCCGACCGGCGGCGTCGCGACCTCGTTCTACTCGTGCGACAAGGCCGAGGTCGAGCGGATCCTCGACGACTTCGAGCTCGCGCACCCGGACGTCCGCGTGGTGCGGCTGCGCCCCGGCCTGATCTTCAAGGCCCAGGCCGCTTCGGGCATCCGCCGGCTGTTCGCGGGGCCGCTCCTGCCGTCGGCGCTCGTGCGTCGCGGGCTCATCGGAGTCGTGCCCGCGATGGATCGGTTGCGCTTCCAGGCCGTGCACTCGCTCGACATCGGCGAGGCGTACCACCGCGCGGTCGTGGGCGACGCCCGCGGCGCGTTCAACATCGCGGCGGAGCCCGTGCTCGACCCGGAGACGCTCGGCGAGCTGCTCGGAGCGCGGCCCGTGCCGGTGTCCCCGCGGGTGGTGCGCGGCTTGGCGAAGGCGAGCTGGAAGCTGCGCCTGCAGCCGACGCCGCCGGGCTGGCTCGACATGGCGCTCGGCGTGCCGCTCATGGACGTCTCGCGTGCGGAGCGCGAGCTGGGGTGGACCGCGACGCGCGACGCGGGCGCCGCGCTGCTCGAGCTGCTCGACGGGATGCGGCGCGGCGACGGCATCGAGACGGCGCCGCTGGCGCCGGGCGGCGACGGGCCGCTGCGCGTGCGCGAGCTGCTGACGGGCGTCGGCGGTCGCTCGCGCTGACGGTCCTCAGACGGTCGGGCGAATGTCGTAGTTGGGGGCCTCGGTGCGCGACGGCCCGTCGTAGCCCTCGGGGTGCAGCACGAACATCTCGCAGGCGACGTCGGCCTCGGTGTCGATGCCGCTGAGGAAGGACCGGACCTTGCGCCCGCTGAGCCGCTCGATCGGCTCGCAGAACACCTGGAGCTCGGCGTACTGAAACAGCAGCCGCAGGTCGCGCAGGCGTCCGTGTTCCCCGAGGCGGCGGAGGCTGTGCTCGGCCGGGGTGAGCGTCTTCTCGAGCGTCACGACAAGGACGTCCGGCCCTGCCCACTGGGTGCGGGTCTTCGTCGGGCCGCGTCCGAACTGGGCTTTGTAGATGCGCACCATCTCGTTCGAGATCGTGCTCAGCATGCCCTGCTCGTTGTTGCTGCCGGTGGATGCCGGCGCCGGCTGACTGGCGTCCATGTTCAAGAATGCTCCGGGTCGGATGTCAAGGACAACACCCGAGGCCGCGCCACGCCCATCCATGGAGCGCAGCGGTACGCGGAGAAGCAGCTGTACCGCGGGTTTGCCGAGCGTCGGCGCTCGTCACCCCAGCGGCATCCGAACAACTTACCTCAGCACCCCAAATCGCTGGTCAGCCGTGCGCGGGGCGCCCGTGGCCGCCGCCGCCGGGCGTCTCGATCGTCAGGCGGTCGCCTTCGCGTAGCTCGCCCGTCGCTTTCGCCTCCAGCTCCTCGCCGTTGAGGAGGTTGCGACCGCGCGCGCCCGGCTCGCCGCCCGCGGCGCCCGGCGGCGCATGCCGGCGGCGCTCGGTGATGAGCGAGTAGGCCATCGGCGCGAGCGCTTCGAGCTCGCGCACGACGCCGTCGCCGCCGCGGTGCTCGCCGGCCCCACCCGACCCGCGGCGGATCGCGTAGCGCGTCACGCGCAGCGGGAACTCGAGCTCGAGCGCCTCGACGGGCGTGTTCAGCGTGTTCGACATCGCGACGTGCACGCCGCTGGGGCCGTCGGCGTCGGGGCACGCGCCCTGGCCGCCGCCGAGCGTCTCGTAGTACGTGAAACCCTCCGTGCCGAGGGTGAGGTTGTTCATCGTGCCCTGGCCGAGCGCGCGTCCGAACGCCGCGAGCACGAGATCCGCGACGCGGCTCGACGTCTCGACGTTGCCGCCGGCCACCGCCGCGGGCGAGCGCGCGTTCAAGAGCGAGCCCTCGGGCGCGATGACGGCGATCGGGCGGTAGGCGCCGGCGCTCGGCGGCACGTCCGGGTCGGTGAGGACGCGCACGGCGAAGTACGCGGCCGATCTCGTGACCGCGAGCGGGCAGTTGAGGTTGCCCTCGTGCTGGGCGGCGCCGCCGGAGAAGTCGAGCGTCAGGCTGTCGCCGTCGACGGTCGCGGTGAGGCACAGCTCGAGGTCGCCCTCGCGCGCTTCGAGCACGTCCTGCGCGCGGCGCGGCCCGTCGTCGAGGGCATCGATGCAGGCGCGCGTGCGCCGCTCGGCGTAGTCGAGGACCGCTCGGGTGGCTTCGCGCAGCGCGTCCGTCCCGAGGCGCTCGGCAAGCTCGACGAGGCGGCGCGCGCCGGTGCGGTTGGCCGCGAGCTGCGCGCGCAGGTCCGCGCGGCGCTGGTCGGGCTGGCGCATCCGTGCGACGAGCTCGTCGATCGCCGCGCCGTCGAGCGGGCGCGGCGCGATCACGACGCCTTCCTCGTCGAGGGTGGTGGAGTCGGCGGGCATCGAGCCGGGCGTGCGGCCGCCGACATCGGCGTGGTGCGCGCGGCTCGCGGCGAAGCCCAGCAGCTCCCCGCCGGGGTCGTGGACGGGGGTGACGACCGTGATGTCGGGCAGGTGCGTGCCGCCGCGGTAGGGGTCGTTGAGGATCCACGGGCGGCCCTCGCCGTGGTCCTCGTCGAGCACCGCGGCGACGGCCGCCGGCATCGCGCCGAGGTGCACGGGGATGTGCTCGGCCTGCATGACCATCTCGCCCGCGGGGTCGAAGAGCGCGGTCGAGCAGTCGCGGCGCTCCTTGATGTTGGCCGAGTGGGCGCTGCGAACGAGCGTCGCGCCCATCTCCTCGCACGCGGCGCGCAGCGCGCCGGTGACGACCTGCAGGTCGATCGGGTCGAGGCTCATGCGTGCTCCAGGACGATCGTGCCGGCGTCGTCGACGCTGCCTGCCCAACCCGGAGCGACCGCGAGCGTCGCCTCGGGCAGCTCGCAGACGGCCGGCCCCTCGATCCGCTCGCCGGGCGCCGGCTCGCCGCGCAGGATCTCGGCGTCGTGGCGCTCGCGGTCGAAGACGACCTCGCGGCGCGAGCGCTCGCAGTCCGC
Source organism: uncultured Actinomycetes bacterium (assembly GCA_963766525.1). Taxonomy (GTDB): domain Bacteria; phylum Actinomycetota; class Thermoleophilia; order Solirubrobacterales; family Solirubrobacteraceae; genus CADCVQ01. Next base: position 16,158 of record CAVYAX010000052.1, on the reverse strand, counting down.
GGCGTCGCCGGCGGCGAGGTCGAGCTGGGGCCCGGCGATGCTCGCGGTCGCGCGGATCGTGACGACCTCGATCGGCGCGTCCTCGTCGCGGTAGCCGTAGCGCTCGGCGTGGAGGTCCTCGAAGGCCGCGCGCAGCTCGGCGAGGCCGGGCTCGGCGAGGTCGCGCACGGTGAGCTCGTGCGCCTGGCCGCGGTAGCGGACGTCGTAGGCGACCTCAAGCCGGACCTCGCCCGCGCAGCCGGAGGTTTCCTCGTCGGAGGGTTCCTCGCCGCGCGCGCCGCCGGAGGTTTCCTCGCGGTGTGCGCCGCCGCCGGAGGTTTCCTCGCGGTGTGCGCCGCCGCCGGAGGTTTCCTCGCGGTGTGCGCCGCCGCCCGAGGTTTCCTCGCCGCGCGCGCCGCCGCTGCTGTCGCCGCCGAGGGTGCTTCGCGCCGCCCCGGCGGTCGCCTCCGCGGCCTCCGCGAGCGCTTCGCCGGTGAGCGCGTCGCCGGCGAGCAGGACCGTGCGCTGCTCGGTCGCGCGGCGGTCGGCGGCGGCGAGGCCGAGGGCGCTCAGGACGCCCGACGCGCGCGGGCAGAGGATCGTCGTCATGCCGAGCTCGTCGGCGATCGCGCACGCGTGCAGCGGCCCGGCGCCGCCGAACGCGAGCAGCGCGAAGCCGCGGGGGTCGATCCCCTGCTGGACGGTCATGACCCGCAGCGCCCGCACCATCTCGGCGTTCGCCACCCGGACGATCCCCTCGGCGCACGCGATCGCGTCGAGGTCGAGCTCCGACGCGAGAGCCTCGACCGCGCGCTGCGCCGCCTCCCGGTCCAGCGCGACGCCGCCCGCCAGCGACCCGTCCGCGTCCAGCCGCCCCAGCAGCAGGTTGGCGTCGGTGACCGTCGGCTCCTCGCCGCCGCGCCCATAGCACGCGGGCCCCGGATCGGCGCCCGCGCTGCGCGGGCCGACGCGTAGCGCACCGCCCGGATCGCGCCACGCCACCGAGCCGCCGCCCGCGCCCACGGTGTGGATGTCGACCATCGGCAGCGCGAGCGGCCGCCCGCCGACCTCGCGGCCCGCCGTCTCGCGGACGACGCCGCCCTCGACCACGCACACGTCGCACGACGTGCCGCCCATGTCGAAGCAGACGAGGTCCTCGCGACCGCTGCGCCGCGCCACCAGCGCCGCCGCCGCCGCGCCGCCCGCGGGCCCCGACAGGACCGTGAACGCGGCATGGCGCGCGGCGAGGTCCGCCGCCGCCAGGCCGCCGCTGGACTGCATGATTCGCGGCTCCGGCAGCCCCTCGCTCGCCGCGCGCTCGAGCAGCCGCCGCAGGTAGCTCGCCAGCAGCGGCGACAGCGCGGCGTCGACCTCGGTCGTCGCCGCCCGCTCGTACTCGCGGAACGTCCCGACGACCTCGTGCGAGAGCGACACGTGCACGTCCGGGAGCCGCTCGGCCAGCGCACGAGCGATCGCCTGCTCGTGCGACGGATGCGCGTAGGCGTGCAGCAGCACGACGGCCACGGCCTCGGGCTCGTGCCCGGCGACCTCGTCCGCCAGCGCGGCCGGGTCCTCGAGCGCGCGCAGTACGCCATCGGGGCCCATCCGCTCGGGCGCGGGCACGCGCAGCGACGGCTTCACGAGCGGCGCCGGCCGCGCCGCGCACAGCCGGTAGAGATCCGCGCGCGCCTGGCGGCCGAGCTCGACGACGTCCGTGAAGCCCTCGGTCGCGACGAGCACCGTCCGCGCGCCGCGGCCCTCGAGCAGCGCGTTCGTGGCGACCGTCATGCCGTGCGCGAAGAGCTCGACGTCGCTCGCCGGCGCGCCCGCCCGCTCCAGCGCGTCGCCGACCGCGCGCCATCACGCCCTCGGACTGGTCGCCGGGGGTCGTCGGCGACTTCGCGGTGACGAGCCGGCCACCGGTGGCCAGCACCGCATCGGTGAACGTCCCGCCGACGTCGACCCCGAGCAGCACGATGTGCAATCTAACGACCAGCAACGCACCGATCGCCGAAACACGGCGTTAATGCAGCCATGCGCTTCTTCCGCCTTGCCGTGCTCGCGATCGTCGCCGTCGCCGCCCTCCCCGCGCCGGCATCCGCAGCCCTCACCGCCTCCGATGTGCGCATCGGCGCGCAGCCGGCGTTCGTCCGCGTCGTCGTCGACATGACGGGCGGGAAGGCCGCGTTCAACGAGGTCGATGCCACCGATCCGCGGATAGCGGACCGCAACGCCCGCGTGGACATCAGCCATCCGGGGATCGTCGTCACGCCGCGCGACCGCACCGCGCAGGGCGTGCGCGTCCGCATGAGCCTCGCGACCGCCAACCGCGCCCGCATCCAGATCACCGCGACGACCGGGAGGTTCAAGTACGTCCGGGTGTTCGTGCTGCACGGTCCCGAGCGCGTCGTGATCGACCTCTATCGCGCCGCCACGCGGAACCCCGCGGCCGAGATCCGCAAGGGCGTCAACGGCTGCCTCACGCTCACGAGCATCCAGCGGACCGGCCACACGTTCCGCGTGCGCGGCACGGCGAAGGACCTCTTCGAAGCGAACTTCGTGATCCGCGTGCGCGACGGCCTCGGCAGGGTCGTCGGCCGGCGCATCGTGACGGCGAACGGGCCGTGGAACCAGACGGTGACCTACAGCGGCGTCTCGGGCCGCCAGCACGGCATGGTCGAGGCGGTGGCGGAGTCCGCGAAGGACGGCTCGCTCGTCTGCATCGTGCAGCGGATCGTCACCCTCGTGCCGTAGCCCGCGTGAACACCGCCGCGGCCTCCGCGCGCGACCCAACGCCGAGCTTGCCGAAGACGTTTCGCAGGTGCGTCTCGACGGTCTTCACCGACAGGAACAGCTCTTCGCCGATCGCGCGGTTCGTGCGGCCCGCGGCGACGAGCGCGACGACCTCGCGCTCGCGCTCGGACAGCGCGCCGAGCCCCGCGTCGCCGCCTTCGCCGCTGCGCCGCCGCGCGGCGTCCACGCGATGGCCGAGCCGGCGCAGCTCGCGGCGCGCGTGGTCGCGCAGGCCGTTGGCGCCGCCCGCGTCCAGGACGGCCTCGGCGCAGCGCAGCTCGCGCACCGCGCCGGCACGGTCGCCGAGCTCGGCCAGCGCGCTGCCCACGAGCATCCGAGCGCGCTCGGCCTCGAAGTGGATGCCGGCTGCGGTCGCCGCCTCGACCGCCTCGCGGGCCGTGACCGCCGCCGCCGCCGGATCGCCGCGAGCGAGCTGGATCGCGGCGCGCGAGCGCAGCGCGAGCACGACCCCGAGCGGCCGCCCGACCTCCGGCGCCCGCGCCTCGAGCCGGCGCGCGTGCTCGTCGGCCTCCTCCAAGTCGCCGAGGCCGATGCACGTGTCGACGAGGATGTCCCAGCCGATGCTGCGCTCGGCCGGGCTGACGCGCAGCAGCTCGGGCCCGCCGCACCAGCGCAGGCTCGTCTCCCGGCCGAGCGCCAGCTCGCCGTCCTCGAGCAGCACCGAGGAAAGAGCCCAGCCCGGCTCGGACTCCCACAGGATGTTGCGGATGGCGTCACCGGCGAGGCCGCGGCTCTCCTCGAGCTCGATCCGCGCCCGCGGCGTGTCGCCGGCGTACCACAGGGACAGGCCGTGCTCCCACAGCGCCCAGAAGAGGTGGTGCGCGTTGCCTGACAGCCGCGCTGCCTCGACCGCCGCTGCGCCCGCCTCCTCGGCCTCGGCCACGCGGGCCTGCATCTCCAGCGGGAACACCGACGACAGCATCAGCGGCACGACGAGCCGGTTCTGGCCGGTCGCGCGCGACAGCTCGAGCCCGCGCCGCGTGTGCTCGAGCGACGCCTCGTAGCGATCGAGGAACGTCTCCGCCCACGCCAAGTGCCAGAGCAGCTCCAGCCGGCCGGCCAGCTCGCGCTCGGTGAGCTGGTCAAGCGCGGCGACCGCCGACCGCAGCGACGCCTCGGCTTCGCCGGACCGGCCGTCGGCGGCGCGGACGAGGCTCAACAACGCGGCCGCCGACGCGGTCGCCCCGCGATCCTCGTGCGTGCGCGCGATGTCGAGCGCCCGCGCCGCGCGCTCGGCGCTCGCCGCGAGATCGAGGCCGTAGAGCGCGTCGAACGCCAGCGCGAGCGACAACGCGCCCGCCTCCGGCGAGCGCTCGTCGCCGACCTCGACGATCGCCGCGAGCAGCCTGCGCCGCGCGTCGTCGTGGCGCCCGAGCCAGTGCTCCACCGCGGCGCACTCGACGACGAGGCGGATGTGCACCGCGCTGGAGCGATCGGGCGTCAGCTCGATCGCCTCCAGCAGCACGCGGCGGCTTTCGTCGAGCTGGCCGGCGGCGGACCGGGTTCCTGCGAGATCCTCGAGCAGCGACCGGCGGCGCTCCGGATCGCCGTCGGGCAGCAGGCGCAGCGCCGCCGCGTACCACCGCGCGGCGGTCGCGGGCGTCTGCGCGGTCACCGCATCCGCGGCGGCGCGCAGCACGCGGATCGCGTCCTCGTCGCCGCTGCGAGCCGAGAACTGCACGTGGTTCGCGCGCGCGGCAGCGGGGGCCCCGCGCTCGGCGAGCGCCGCCGCGACCCGCGCGTGGGCCGCCAGCCGCCAGCCTCCACCGGCCTGCTCGTAGACCGCGCGCCGCACGAGCGGGTGGCGGAAGCGAAACTGCCGTGGGACGTCGGTCTCGCGCACGAGCCGCGAGCCGAGGAGGTCGTCGAGCAGCTCGAGCGCCGCGGGCGCGTCGATCATTGCCGCCGCGGCCGCGATCTCGGGCTCGAACGGCTCGCCCGCCACGGCGGCGCCCTCCAGCAGCGACAGCGCTTGCGGATCGAGCGCCATGAGCTCGCCGCTCAGCGCGTCGGCCACCGCTCGCGGGATGTTCAGGACCGGGTCGACGGGGCCAGTCGGCCCCGGATCGGGACCGGAGCGTGCGAGCTGCTCGAGGTAGAACGGGTTGCCGCCGCTCTCGCGCAGCAGGGCGTCGCGGCGCGCGGGGGTCAGATCCTCGCCGACGAGCAGCAGGGCGTCGGCGGGATCGAGCGGGCCGAGGTCCAGGCGGGTGAGCGTGCCGTCGCGCTGCGCGGCCCCGAAGCTCTCCGTCAGCCCTGCCGGCATCTGCGCCGCGCGCACCGCGAGCGCGACGAGCACGCGGCCGCCCGGAGGACGGCGCAGGAGCGCCGCGAGCAGCTCGAGCGAGGCGGGGTCGGCGTCGTGCAGGTCGTCGAGCACGAGCACGAGCGGGCGCGTCGCCGCGAGCCGCTCGAGCAGGTCGAGCACCGCGCGGTGCGCCTGGTAGCGCTCGGCCGCCAGCAACGGCGCGTCCGGCGCGATGTCCGCGAGCGCCGGGAAGATCGCGGCGAGCTGCGCCTCGCGGTCGGCGGTCAGGCCGCGCAAGCGGGTGCGGTCGAGCGCGTCGAGATGGTCGTTGAGCGCATCGACGAGCGGGCCGTAGGGCAGCTCGCGCTCGAAGCCCGCGGCGCGGCCCGCGAGCACGAGCATGCCGCGCCCGCGGGCGTCGGCGACCAGCTCGCGCAGCAGGCGGGTCTTGCCGATGCCCGGCTCGCCGACCAGCGCGAGCACGCTCGGCTCGCCCCCCTCGAGCGCGTCGAGGGCGCGGGCGATGCGAGCAAGCTCGCGATCGCGTCCGACGGTGCGGTCGTCCACGCGCTAGGCCCCGCCCGCGACGAGCGGTGGCCCGCCGGCGACCTCGCGGTGCGGCTTGACGAGCACGAGATATGCGAGGCCCGTGACCGCGATGGCCGCGAGCAGCAGCGGCGCGGCCCAGACCTGATGAAACGGCGCGCCGGGCGGCGCGAGCGACGCCCGCGGCCACGCGATGTTGACGGTCTCGAACGCGAGCCACGCGACGGCCAGCACGTTGACCGGCATTCCGAGGCGCCCGAGCTGCACGTGCGCGGCTGGCCGCCACGTCCCGCGCAGCCGGGCGACGAGCGCGGCCACCGCGGTCAGCAGGAACGACAGGTAGATCGCCGCGGTGCCGAACGCGATGATGCTGCCGATCGCCGTCGAGTCCAGGGCGAGCAGCAGTCCCGCGCAGCCGACCAGGGCGGTGACGACCACGCCGCCGACCGGCGTGCGGCGCGCGTCGACGCGGCGCAGGAAGCGCGCGCCCGGCAGCACGCCGTCGCGGGCGATCGAGTACATCGTGCGCGCCGTCAGGCTCTGGGCGGCGATCCCGCAGGAGACGAACGCGACGAGCACCGCGGCGGCGAACGGCCGCTCCGACCACGACCCGAACGAGCTGATGACGGCCGTCGCGACGGGGTCTGCGTCCGCGCCGGCGACGACCGCCGCGGGGTCGGGATGCGCGAGCGTGGACGCGACCGCGTTGAGCATCACGAACGCGCCCACGGACAGCACGACCATCCACACGGCGCGCGGCACCTGGCGGGAGGCGCCGCGGGTCTCCTCCGAGCTGCCGATGCACGCGTCGAAGCCGATGAACACCCAGCCGCCGACCGCAAGCGCCGCGAGCAGCGCGGCGCCGACCGAGCCCCCCGAGAGCGCCTCGGCGCCGAGCGTGTCAAACAGCAGCGAGACGTCCTGCACGCGGAAGGCGAGCAGCAGGACCAGGCCGACGCCCACGAGCGCGAGCACCTCGGCCACGACGCCTGCGCGGAGCACCCGTTCGAGCACCCGGACCCCGCCGAGGCTCACGAGCGCGCAGACGACGACGAAGATCATGGCGGTGAGCACGAGCGTGTTGGGCGCGGGCTCGATGCCGAGGACCGCGAGGGCCCAGGGCGCACCGAGGTAGGCGATCGTCGTGTTCGCGGCGGCGTACGCGCAGATCGCGACCCAGCCCGCGAACCAGCCGTACGCCGAGCCCATCAGGCGACGCGTCCACTGGTACGCGCCGCCGGTGATCGGGAACTCCGCCGACAGCTCGGCGTAGACGGCGAGCAGCAGGCACTGGCCGAGGAGGGCGACCGGCAGCACCCAGATCCAAGCCGGGCCGGCCACGATGCTGCCGACGAGGACGACGGCGTACAGGCCGACGATGGGAGAGGTCGTCGCGAAGCCGACGACGACGTTCCCAAGGCCGCTCAGCCGGCGGTCGAGCTCCTGCTCGTAGCCGAGCTCGCGCAGGCGGGCGGCGTCGGCGTCCACCGGGGCCACGGCGGGATCGGCGGTGCGGCGGGGCGGAGCGGCCACCCGCGGGAACCTAGCCGGTCCTCAGGGCGTCCGGGGCTGGCCATCCGGGTGGCGTTTGGCGCGGCGGCGCTACGCGCCCGCGGGGCCTACGCGGCCAGGGGCTGGCCGTACTCCTCGGTCTCGGCGAGATGCTGGTGCGACGGGCAGTAGCCGTTGTGGGCGAGCGGCATCCGCTGGCAGGGGGTCCCACGGCGCGTCGTCGCGCGGCACTCCAGCGGGTTGCCGTTGATGTCGTAGCCGTGCTGGGGCTGCTTGGCGAGCCAGTCCTGCGCGGCGTCGAGGTACGTCGTGCAGACCTGCCACACCCGTGGCTGGACGCCGATCGGGAAGTGCATGCGGATGTCGTTGAACAGCGTCCGCGCGGGCTTGGCGAAGTAGTGCCGATCCGTGGCGAGACGCTCGATCGTGGCCTCGCAAGCGTGCAGCACCTCGGAGTGGGCCGGCTCACGCGCCCCCGTGATGTGCGGCGACAGCTCGCGGTAGATCGCGCGGCTGAACTGGTACATCTGGCAGGAGCTCCTTTCCCTTTGCTGCCCCGGTCTGAAGGCTGCGACAGTGTCGCGTAGCGATGTAAAGGTTAGGACAAGAACGATGTTGAGTTCGTATAAGTCGCTGGACGATCCGGATGGGTCCGGGAAGGGGGTCTCGAAACCCGGTGGATCTGGGGTTTCGGGTCGCTGGGCGGTCGGAATCTGCGCGACTCGCATGGCTTTGCCCGGAGGGGGGCGACGGTCCGGGAAGTCGGTGCAACTGGCACAAGACGCTCGGCCGCCTCGAATCGAGGCGGCCGAGCGGGTGCGGCGGCGGGCGGACCCGGGGTCCGCGTGGTTCTATGTGGGGCGGCGCAGCGAGCGCGGCGCGATCGGCGCGGCGCCGGATCGGCGGCGGCGGCGCGGCGGGCCTCGTCGATCGTGGGGTGCGGGAACGGTTCGTCGGCGGTGGTGTCGGTGAGGTAGCCGAGGTGCTCCGCGGCGGCATAGGTGTCGGCGTAGGCGCCGGTCTCGTGTGCGACGCGGGCTGCGGTGAGGTGCAGCGCGGCGAGGCTGATGATCCAGTCGGCGGGGCTGTCGCCGATGAGCTTGAGCCGGTGGTGGCCCTTGCCGCCGACGCCGCGGCCCTTGAGCGACGAGAAGACGCGACTCGATGCTCCCTCTCCGGATCTGAAGGGCGGCCCTCTTGATTGCGAGCGGGACTGTCTCCGGCGCGGGGGTAGAAGGTGTACAGGCGCGCGTTGTCGCGCGGCCGCGTCGTGACGTTGGCGCAGCCGGGGATGTCGTCGGGGCAGTTCCAGCGGATGCGGGCGTCGTCCTCGCGGGCGCGCTGGCCGCGCGGGATGCCGTTCTTCAGACGCCAGTTGGTGGTGGGGAACCCTTCGGCCTTGTCGCGATGCATGAGGCCGTGCCGGCAGGAGGGCACGCCCTCGGTCTCGACGTGCGGGAAGGCCTTGGAGACCTTCCCGGCGCGCGGGAAGACGGGGTGCAGGTCCCAGTCGAACTCGAGCTCCATCGCGAACGCTTCCTCCTGGTCGTAGAGGCTGTCTCCGATCAGCGTGTGCATCGGGCAGTCCGGCCACAGCTCGAACAGCGTCTTGAGCAGCTGGCGGCAGGCGTCGCGCTCGCCCATGGAGGCGGGGACGTTCGTCCACACGATCGGCAGGGTGGAGTCGAGGTCGCAGATCGCGACGACCTTGTGGCCGTGGCAGCGAGCGGTCACGTTGCCGTTGGAGTCGGTGTAGACGATGTAGCCGACCTTGTGCCAGCGGCCGTTGAGCATCGCGGCGCGCTCGGCCGGCCCCTTGGGGTTGTGCTGGGGCAGGTGGGCCTGCAGCAGCGACGCGTCGACGATGCCGATCTTCCCGATGTTCGGGTGCAGCAGGTTGCCGTCGGCGTCGCGCCGCTCGCGGAGCTGAAGGATGAGCTCGACGTTGGCGTGGACGGCGAGGTCGGTGAGGTTGCGCTCGCAGATCCCGTCGATGTGGTCGTACACGCTCGTTCTCGCGGGCATCTTGGGGTTGTCGAACGCCCACATCGCCAGCGGCGCGCCCCGCAGTCCGCGGATGGCGCGCCTGCACCTCGGGCCGGCGGCTGAGGGTCGCCATGTGCACGAGCACGGCGAGCGCGAACTGCCGGTTGGCCGGCCGTCCGCGCGCCCACCAGCTCAGCTGCTCGTAGAGCCAGGCCATGACCGGCAGGCGGTTCGCGGCCGCGACCTCGATCTCGGGCACGACGTTCACGCGCGCGGGGCTGCGCGAGGACGGCTTGAGCTTGTCGAGCTCGCGCCGTAGCGCCGGCGAGGTGTGGTTCTGCTCGGCGGCGATCCGCGCGACCTCCGCGTGGTGCTCGCAGTCGCTGAGCTTCGGGGAGCGGCGGGCGAGCTGGTCGCTGATCTGCGCGTTGTGGACGCGGACGCGTCCGGGCCGGCAGGTGCTGCCGGGCCGGCGTGCGGGGTGGTCCTGCACGATCCGGGCGTCGTTGGGTGCGCCGTGATCGTCGTGCTGATCGGTGCGGGTGCTGCTGGGCATGAGGGTTCCTTTCGTTCCGCTGAGCTGCCGGGCGCGGCCGTGGCTGCAAGTCCGGCGTGAATGAGGCGCCAGGTTCGGGCGCGATGGTCTGTGTGAGAGAGGCGTCAACGGCCCGGCCTCGTCGTGCGTCGCAGCGGTTATTGCCGCTGTGGCGGCGCCGAAGCGGCCGTCCGTGGCACGGACAGCACGATGGGAGGCCCGCGCGCCGCCGCGGTCAAGACGTCAGGAGTTCGGCGCTGCGCTACGCCTACGCCGATCCTGCTGGTCGGGGCGTCCGGCTCGTCGGACCGCCTCGGGTGCCCGAGGAGGAGTTCGCGGGCCGACCCGTTTCGGCGGGGCTCGTCGTGATGCCGGCCGGCTGTCGCGGCAGCGCGGCGCACACCGCCGATCTGAACGACCCAAGCCACCGCGAGGCAGCTTCGGATGGCAGCGGCAGTCGTGCGCTTCCGCCGTCATCGTGGGGTGATCGAGGTACGAATGCCGGCACCGATCCGGTGTCGTCGTCGCCGGGCCCGATCAGGCCGGCGTGACAGAGGAGCCTGCCGTCGATGCGCACCTCGAGCACTGCCCCGGCCGCGGTCGGGCGGACGGTGACGCGCCGGCCGTCGTATCGGAGCAGCGCGGCGGCGTGGTACTCACTGCCGGCGAGGCGCACCATGCCGCCGCCCTCGACGATCGTCGTGAAGGGGTCGACGGCTCGGCGCGGTCGCGTCCCGCCGGCGGACGGGATGCCTGGTGTCTGGCAGGGTGCTGCGGTACGCTTGAATCGCGCCCATGGGGTTCCTCCTACGGGTGACGGGCCGCGAGCTTTGTTTGACGCTTGGATCGCGGTCCTGACGGCTATTTCGATTCGGGGAGCCCCCGTTGACGCGGGGGCTCTTCGGCGTTCGAGGGACTCTTGACGCGTCATCGAGTGCCGTGCGGTAGGCGGGCGGTCGTCCGGCTTGCGATCAGTCCGGCGGGGCGCGGGCTCCCGCGGGTCCGCGTACGGCGCCGACGTGCCGCGCAAGTACGAGGCGCGGCACTGTGCCGAACGGCCAAGGCGACGCTGATATGCGCATGGGGTGGCGGCGCGACGCGGTCGCGGCCTGGCGTGTTGCGCGCGCCCGTCTCATCCTGTGCCTTCCGAATGTGCGGCGTGTTCACACAGGTCCAGCATGAGGTTGCTGCGGAGCGTCAGAGCCTCACTGATGCTGGCTTGCGAGCCGCACCCTCGCCATGACGCGTTGGCTGTGGGCCATGATCGGATGACGGTTCGTTCGTGGACATCGGTTGAGATGACGAACACGCCGCGAACCGTGCGGAGGGCGCACTCTACATTCGGGCAACGGTTGAGCGTGGCCATATGCACGAGCACGGCGAGGGAGCAGCGCTTACTGGCCGGCCGTCCGCGTACCCAGCCGACCATGTGCTCGTAGCGCCATGCCATGGCCGGCACGCGGTTCGCCGCAGCGACCTCGATCTCGGGCACGATGTTCATGCGCGTGGGCTACGCGACGACAGCTTGAGCTTGTCGACCTTGCGTCGTAGTGCCGGCGAGGCATTCAGGGCATCGGCGGCGATCTGCTCGACGTGGCCTTTTGTGCTCGGGCCGGTTCAGGTGTGGAGCGCGGCGAGCGAGCTTGCCGCTGATCTGCGTCTCGCGGACGTCACCGGTCCAGCTCATGCTGCCAGCCGCGCGCGCGGCGTGATCATGTGCAATCTCGGCATCGGTCCGAGCTGCAGGACCGCCCACCGGCCCACCTTCGGCCTGGAAACCTGACATTTGGAATCTCTCTTCCGTATTCGATTGACGCTTCATATTCGATTGGCACTTCGCGAATCGATTTGACGCGCGCACTGGGATGGCACTACTGGCGTGCGCGACGGATGCGTGATCGTGGTGAGAGAGGGGGGTCGTCTGGTTGGGGTGGGCGGGTCGGGAGCGACGACGATTCGCTCCCAGCCTGGATCAGCTGGGAGGGCCGCGCTTGCGTGATCGGGTCTGGACTCGAGTCGGGGCAGTGACGAACTGCAAGACGACTGAGCCGCGTGGTGCAGCGCTCATGGCGGTTCCCGTGCCAGCGGCGAAACTGGGTCGATGGATGCTCGTCATGTGCTCCACAATGGGCACACTACACGATCGGCGACGTCTGTCAGCGCGCCACGTCGCAGCGAGGGTTCAGCGCGCGCGGGAGCGAGCCACGGGCCCGCTGCGGTACGGGACGGCGTTGGGCGCGTCTTCAGGGTCCTGTTCGAGGGCCCGGACATGCAGTTGGGGTGGCATCTCACGAACCACAGCGAGGGCCCCGGCGACACCTGAATCGAAGCCCTCGTCAAGCAGGGAGCGCCACTGCGCGAGGCGGTACTCGGCGAAGTATCTGGGCTGTTTGTCGAAGGCCGCAGCGACGCGTCGGATCGTCCTCAACGACGGCCGCGCGAAGCCGTTGGCGAGAGCCGACAAGTAGCTCGTCCCCTCTCTGTCAACGTCCGGCGAGACGCTCACCATCGAGGAATCAATGAACCTTGAGGGCGAGAACGGAGCAACGCCAGGATGTTGGAGAAGAGCACGAATGGAGCCGAGGCTGCCGCCGGCCGCGAAGACCAGGGAGGCGTAGCCGAGCTGGGATTCGGGGCCGGCGGCCGCGCTGCGCCCGGGGTCCCCGACCCTGAGCTGACGTTGCAGGCCAAGCGTCGGTCGTTCACCGCGAAGTACAAGCTGGAGGTCCTCGAGAAGGCCGAGGCGTGCACCAAGCCGGGTGAGATCGGCGAGCTGCTGCGCCGCGAGGGGCTCTACACGTCGCATCTGACGTACTGGCGCAAGCAGCAGCGCGACGGGGCGCTGAAGGAGCTCGGCCGCCCACGCGGGCGCAAGCCGGTCGACCGGCGCGATGAGGAGGTCGCGAAGCTCAAGCGGAAGCTGGAGCGCTCCGAGGCCGAGCTTGTGAAGGCGCGTCGGGCGATCGAGATCCAGGGAAACGTCTCAGCGCTGTTGGAGGAGATGCTCGGTTCCGAGAGCGCGCCGAGGAGCACCGAGCGATGATCGCCGCCACGGTCGAAGAGCTGACGCCGTTGATCGGCACCAGGCCGGCGTGCCGGGCGCTGGGCGCGTCGCCGGCGACGATCTACCGTCGGCGCCGCCCGCCCCAGCCACGGCCGGCGCGGCCGCGACCGACGCCCGCCAGGGCACTGAGCGAGCCCGAGCGCCAGCAGGTGCTCGAGGTGCTGCACTCGGAGCGTTTCGTCGACGTTTCGCCGGAGGAGACCTGGGCGACGCTGCTAGACGAGGGCACCTATCTGTGCTCGACCCGCACGATGTACCGGATCCTCGCCGCCCATCACGGCGGCGTCAGAGAGCGGCGCGGCCAGCTCACCCATCCCGCCTACGCGAAGCCCGAGCTGCTCGCCGAGCGGCCCAACGAGCTGTGGTCCTGGGACGTGAGCAAGCTGAAGGGCCCGGCGAAGTGGACCTGGTTCTACCTGTACGTGATCCTCGACGTGTTCAGCCGCTACATCGTCGGCTGGACGGTCCAGTACCGCGAGAACGCCCAGCTGGCCAAGGCCCTGATTGAGCAGGCCGCCGAGCAGCAGCAGATCACCCCCAAGATCCTGACGTTGCACGCCGACCGCGGCGCGCCGCAGCGCGCCAAGCCGGTCGCGTTCCTGCTCGCGGATCTCGGCATCACGAAGACGCACAGCCGGCCATACACCTCCAGCGACAACCCCTACTCGGAGTCGAACTTCAAGACCCTGAAGTACCGGCCCGAGTTCCCCGCCCGGTTCAAAGACATCGACCACGCCCGCGCTCACTGCCGAGCGTTCGTCGACTGGTACAACCACGCCCACCGTCATTCCGGGATCGGGCTGATGACCCCGGCCGCATTCCACCACGGCCACGCCGCACAGCTGCACGCCGCGCGGACAGACGTGCTCGACGCGGCCTACCAGCGGCACCCCGAGCGGTTCGTTCGCAAGCCGCCCGCTCCGCCCCAGCTGCCTACCTCAGCGTGGATCAACAAGCCGAAGGAGGTCGCCGCCGCTCACTAATATCGAACGCGAGGCGTCTCACCGAGCTTGACAGGCTCCGCGCGACATCGCGGGACCGGAGTCGCTGACGGCTCGAGCGAGCTCTCGGAAGCTCATCCCCGAGCGCTCCTTCAGCTCCGTGACCGCCTGCGCGAACGGCAGCTCGCATTCCTCAACGTCATAGCCGATGACCGCCATGAGGCCCACACTAGCGCACCCTACCCCCGCGGGCGAGGGCCTCGACCTGCCGCAGCCGTGACGCAGCTCGTTCATCATGTCCGGTCGTAATGAACGATGAGCGCTTCGCTGACGAGCTGTACTCCCTGATCTCGACCGAGCGCCGACGACGGCTTCTCAAGCGTTGCGCCGACGGGCCGGTGAAGCTCTCGGCGTTCGTAGAAGGCTCCAGCCGCGATCAGAGCATCGAGCAGGATCTGGGACGGATGCGCGTGCTCGGGCTGCTCGATGGGGGCAAGAAGCGCGGGTGGACCCTCGTGGCGACGGAGGTGCTCGACCTCATCGCCGCGATCAGGCGCGCGCATACCAGTGCGAACGTCTGGAAGCGCCTGCGCAATCGGACGTTTCGAGCGGTGCTCGGTGCGATGTTGGGGCCTGCGACGACGGAACGGTTCCGCAGTGAGTTTTCGCTCTGCGGAACATCGACCGAAGTGACCAACGCCCTCAACTATCTGGAGGCGCTCGAGGTCGCAGAACAGATCGACGAGCAACGCAAAATCTGGCGCCGAAACGCTCACGCGACGCCTTGGCTTGAAGTGCTCGCGCGCGGTCAACTGCTCGTGCACGTCCTCCTGCACGAACCGCAGAGGCTAGCCGCGATGCAAGCACTTGACACGCTGACGGCACCAGACGCGATCACGTCGGCATATCGAGCGGCGCCCGTCGTTCCGCGGACAGCTATGAGCGCTGAGAGTCTCGATCACATCTTCGGCGCTGCCGTCGAAGACCGAGAGCGCCGCGAGGGTCTGCGCGCCGTACGCGTGGATCACAGCCCTATATGGCGCCTGGTGCCCGCACGTCGGACGCAGCGTTCCGAGATGCTCGACTGGGAGGTGATCCAGAAGCTCTACGCGGATGACCCTCATGCTCTCACGCTCATCTTCGGCGCTCTCTTCGAGCTAGATCCCGAGGACGCTGCAGCGTATTGACGGCGCTCTGCGATTTCTCGCCGAGGAGGCAGGAGAGACATGGAACGCGATCGGACTCGCCGACCACGGCTCAGCTTCGGGGTGCCGATGCCGCGACGTTTAAGAGCGCATGGCTGCAGCACAGTCCCGGTCACACGGCGGCGATATCCGGATCGACGATCTGGAGCTTCCGAGCGTCCACCTGCCGATGGGCCTGCACCCCAGGTCAGGGTCGCAATGCAGCACGCCGCGCGATATCTATCCGCCGAGAACCTGCTCGTTCTCAACCCGCACTGGGACGAACCTCGCGTCAACAGCATTGAGGTTTCCCGATGGCTCGACGATCCGGATGTCTGGCGCATCCAAAACTATCTTCGCCGCCGGACGCGCTGCGCCTCGTGGAGCGCGTGCTGTTGCACGACAACTACGTCGCGGATCTTCCCGACGGCATCTCGCCCGGAGCTTTCGGATGCCGCCCTGACCGCTGCTGCTCACTGGAACACAGTCGAGGTCCGAGACGCGAGACGCGTCGTCAACGGGTTCTTGAGCTCGCCCGTCGATCCGTACGCTTTCCGTCTAGAGTGAGGCCTGCCGACATGGCCGGACTGGCGCGGTGCTTCGCTACCTCGGCGCCGCAGCCGCGATGATGGTGCGTGCTGATCCGGCCGCGTCAAGTAGCGCGTGGTGCCTTGGCCGATCCCCCATGCGCCGGTGCGGACGCCAGGATAGGCCGCTGTCGGCCGGCCGCGTGCCCCCGAACTGTCGATCACCTTGACCTGCGTTACCGCGATCTCGACGAGATCCTCGCGAACTACGCTGCGTGAGATGCACGCCATCCGATTTCCAGGGGCAGATGAGGCGGCCGTTCGGGGCCTGATCGCACGAGGCGAACCGGGCGGCGTGGAGCGCAAGGCCGCCATCCCGAAGGGCGACGGCCTGTGTCCCAGCGTCGCCGCGTTCGCGAACACGCATGGGGGCTGGATCTTGCTTGGTGTCGATGACGCCGGGGCGATCGTCGGCTGGCGGCCGCCCGGTCGCGCGCAGATCCACGACCACCTGCGCGAGCAGTTGCGGGGTGTGGACCCGATGCCGGCGTTCACCGCCGAGCTCGTCGACACGGTCGACGGACCGGTTGGCGTGCTTCATGTGCCCGAGTCAGCGATCAAGCCGCACGTCGTGCGGGAACGAGGGGTGGTCTATGAGCGCGAGCCCGGCGGCAACCGCCCGATCGACTCCCAGGCCAAACTCCTGGCGCTCGCGACCACGCCCGGCGAGGCGCAGGCAGCTGCCGTCGATCGGCTGACGACACCGCCGATGGTGCACGCCGCCCTGCGCGCGACGATCAGCGGGCAGGCGACGAACGCGCA
>CAVYAX010000051.1:0-9269 GCA_963766525.1 uncultured Actinomycetes bacterium | reverse complement strand
CGCGAACGCGAAGAGGTGCAGCCCCGGCAGGATGTGTGCGACTCCGCAGTAGACGAGGTCCACATCAGGTCTCGCTGG
Source organism: uncultured Actinomycetes bacterium (assembly GCA_963766525.1). Classification (GTDB taxonomy): domain Bacteria; phylum Actinomycetota; class Thermoleophilia; order Solirubrobacterales; family Solirubrobacteraceae; genus CADCVQ01. The sequence continues at coordinate 9,191 of CAVYAX010000051.1, read as the reverse complement.
CGTGAGGTCGTCGACCGCGAACGGCCGCGCACCCTGCTGGCCGAGGCGAAACCACACCCGCGCGGGATCGTTGACTTCGACGAAGCGACGTTGCGCATCGGCCATCACCATCGGCACTCGGGTCTGCTCGAAGATCTGCTTGAGCTTCGGGAGGTGGCCGCGTGCATCAAGTACCGCCTCGACCGCCGCGGCGACGTTGCGACGGACATGCTCTGACCGAGCGTTGGGTTCAGTCATCCCCGATCCAGGTGTGTCAGTTGACATAGTCAACCGTACCAACGGGTATGATGCGTTGCATGTCGATCGCTTCTGGGGGGATCGGAGCCCGCGTGCGAGCGGCGCGACAACGACTCGGCTGGAGCAGGGAAGCCCTTGCGTTTCATGCCGACGTCAGCTGGTCGGCCATCGCGCAGGTCGAAACGGGCCGGCGCACGAACCCGCGGCCCAGCACGCTCGCCGCGCTCTCGCGAGCCCTGGGGGTCAGCACCGACTACCTCATCGATGGCGGCGTGCCGCGCCCGACCACCATGCTGAGCCATTCAGCATTTTGCTACCGCACCGACGAGCAGTTCCTGAATCCTCGCCGGACCGTATCTTGCCGAAGGAATCGAGCGCTCGGAAGCCACGCTCGCCGTGACCAGCGCGGCCAATATCGAGCTCCTCCGCGATTACCTCGGCACTGCGGCGCGAGCCCTCATGTTCGTCGATGCGAGCGCGTGGTACAGCACACCCATCGCGGCTCTGCAGGCGTACAGATCCTTTGCCGACGCCAAGCTCAAAGCCGGCGCAAACTGGGTTCGGCTCGTCGGTCAGCCCGCGTGGAAGGAGCGGTCCGACGCCCAGGTTCGCCTCTGGACTCGATACGAGTCGCTCCTCAACCTCGTGTTCAGCGCTGCTCCGTTGACCGCTCTCTGCGCGTATGACGAGAGGTCGGTCGCCCCGGAGATCGTCGCACAGGCACATTGCACACATCCGCACATGATCGGACACGCAGGGAGTCGTCGCAAAGTCCCGACTACACCGACCCGGAACGATTCGCTCTGGAGTTGTGAACGCTCAGCCGAGGACGATCAAAACACGGCTTGAACGTAATCTGCAGTTCCTCGCCGAGGCTCACGGTGAGTTGCTCGCCGTCCACTCGGGCATCGTAGAACTGTGCTCCATCGATGTTGACGCGAACATCCGGCGCTCCGTCGAAGCTGAACGTGGGGATCGCAGCATGAGGGACGGCTCGCAGGATGCCGGTCGCCGCCATCGCCGCGCTGGGCCCGGTCTCCCAATCGCTCCTGACGGACACGGTCACGCAGCGCCCGACGCGGTCATGGATGTGCCCGAGCGCTTCGTCGAACGTCATGGTCCCACCTCCCGCAAGCACCCATCGCGACGAACGCCTCATGGGCATACTCAATCACCGATCGCAAACCATTCGGCCTTTGCCGCACGCCGCGCGCCGGGACCCTGCGCCACGGCGGTCATGTAAAGCTCCCCAGAACGATGACGACAGCCTCTCCTGACGCAGCGTGTACCCACATTTGGCGGCTCAACACGCACGACCTGGAGTACGCGATCGGGGGCCCGGCCAGATCAGTCGCCTGACTCGAGTGCCGCCGCCAGCGCGCCCCGCGCCGCGATGCCGAGCTTCGAGTACACGTGCCCGAGATGGGTCTCGACCGTCTTGCGCGTCACGAACAGCGCCTGCGCGATCGCCGGGTTGGACATGCCCTCGGCGGCCATGGCGGCGATGCGGCGCTCGCTCGCGGTCAGCGACTCGACGCCCGTCAGCTGGACCCGGCGCGGGCGGGCGCCGGTTGCCAGCAGCTCTTCGTGAGCGCGCTCGGCGACGACCGTGGCGCCGCAGCGCCGCGCCAGCTCGAGCGCCTCGCGCAGCGTCTCGCGCGCCTCGGCGCGGCGGTTGGCCCGCCGCTGCGCCGCTCCGAGATCGGTGAGCGCGCGCGCGTGCTCCAGGCGAGCCGGCGATGCCGCGAGCAGCGCGGCCGCGCGGCCAAGCCCGGCGATCATCTCCTCGGGGTCGTCCTCGAGCAAGGCGACGACGCGCTCGGCGCCGCCCAGCGCGCCCGGGGTGCCCCACGCTTGCGCCGCCGCGAGCTCCTGCTCGGCCAGCGCGCGCGCACCCTCGAGCTCGCCGCGGCCTCGGAGCGCCAGGGCGGCGTCGATCCGCCAGGCGTAGACGATCGGGTTGAGCGCGCCGAACACCGTCGCGCGCCGCCCGCATTCCTCGAGATCGTCGAGGCCCGCCGACTCGTCGCCGCGGGCCAGGCGCAGCCGCCCGCGTGCGGCGAGCAGCGTATTGAACGGCGCCGGCGGCGGGATGTACGCGTCCGCCAGGCCGATCTCCTGCAGCGACGCCTCGGCCTCGTCGAGGCAGCCCCGCTCGATCAGCGCCAGGATCAGCAGGCCGGTGTTCACGGCGCTTCCGAGGAACAGCCCCGACCTCAGCGTGGCGTCCAGCGCGACGCGTGCCTCGCTTTCGGCGTCGCCGATCGAGCCGCGGCGATAGGCGACGGCCGCACGCTGCGAGCAGACGAAGGAGAACGCGTGCTCCGAGCCGTGCCGCCGCGCGCTTGCGACGGCGTCGTCGAGCACGGACGCGGCCGCGCCGAGCTCGTCGGCGCAGATCAGCGCGGTCAGCGGCCCGATGAGCTCGTACGGCACGACGCCGCGCTCGGCGATCAGCGCGCCACCGCCCAGCGCCCGCTGAGCCAGCGCGACCGCCTGCATCGCGTCCTGCGAGCGCAGCGCCCGGTGGTAGGCGATCTGGCAGAGCATCATCCGTGCGCCGCTGGAGTCGCCCGCCAGCTCCTCGCCGACCCGCTGCATGTGGGCGACCGCGTGGTGCACCTCGTCCGGGTCGAGCATCGCGGCGGCGACGTACAGCGCGTCGAGCTGAAGCGCGCGCTCGGGGTCGTGCCCGGCGACCTCCCCGATCACCGCGTCGAAGAGCTCGAGGGTCTCCGTCGTGCGCCCGGCCGACAGCAGGAACGGCGTCGCGGCCTCGGCGATGTCGCCCCGCAGGCCGGCGTCGGTCGCGAGCGAGAACGCCTGCAGGAGGTGGTAGGACGCCCCCGGCTGCGCGGCTGCCGACTCGGCCCGGCCCAGCTCGAGCAGGATCGACGGCAACGTCTGCGCGCGGCGGCGGCTCGGCGAGCGCGCGGCGCATGTAGGCGCCGACCGCCTCGACCGCACCTTGGCGCTGGGCTCGCGATGCCGCCTCGAGCAGCCGGTCGACGACGCTGCTCGTCGGCCGCGGGCTCGGTCAGCAGCAGATGAGCCGCCACGCGCTCGGGCTCGGCCCCCTCGCCGGCGAGCATCGCCGCGGCCCGCTTGTGCAGCCGCGCTCGCCCGGCCTGGCCGAGGTCGTCGTAGACGACGGCCCGCGTCAGCGGGTGCAGGTAGCGCACCGTCCGGCCGCCGGCCAGGATGCCCGCCGCGACGAGATGGTCGATCGCGTCGGCGGCATCGTCGTCGGGTAGCGCCGCGAGCGCCGCCACGTGACGGATCGCGGCGTCGTCGCCCAGCGTGGCCACCGCCCGCGCGACCCGCTGCGCCGCCGGCCCGAGCTGGCCGAGGCGCACCAGCGCGTTGCGTGCGATCGCCTCGGGTCGCACGTCGCGGATCCGCGCGCACGCCGCGCGATCCGGGGCGCGGCCGTCCGCCTCGAGGGCGCGTGCGAGCTCGGTCAGCAGGAACGGGTTGCCGCGGCTGGCGTCGTGTGACGCGCGCACGAACTCCCGGTCGGGCTCGGTGGCGAACAGCTCGCGCAGCACCGCCGCCGACGCCGTCGTGCTGAGCGGCTCGGGCCGGATCGTGCTCGCGCCCGGCTCGCTGCCGATGGCCTCGACGAGCGGCACGGGTGCCTCGGGAGCCGTCGATCGGGCCGTCAGCACGAGCAGCACGGGCAGCTCGTCCAGGCGCCGGGCGAGGTAGTGCGCGAAGCGCAGCGACGGGCCATCCGCCCAGTGGGCGTCGTCGATCGCGAGCAGCAGCGGGCCCGCTGCGGCCAGCCCGGCGGTCAGCCAGTGCAGCCCGTGCAGCAGCGCGAACAGCTCTCCGGCCGGCGGGGCGGCGCCGGCGGGCGACTGCGCGCCGAGCAGCGTGGCCGCGATGCCCGCGGCGCCCTCGAACAGCGGGCCGCGCTCGGCGGGTGGCATGGACGCGATCGGCGGCTCGAAGAGCTGGCGGACGACGCCGAAGGGGTAGTCGCGCTCGAGCTCGACCCCGCGGGCCGCGAGGACGCGCATCCCGCGCTGCGGCGCAAGCTCCGTCACGGCTTCGAGGAGCGCGGTCTTGCCGATGCCCGGCGGCCCGGCGATCACCACCGCATGGCCGTCGCCGGCGCACGCACCGTCGACGAGCTCCGACAGCGCAGCCAGCTCCGGCTCGCGCTCGAGCAGCGCGCCCCGCGGCCTCCAGGCGATCGCGTCCACGCCTCAACCTACCTCGGATCCGCGGGGGGGCGAGCGCAGAAGTTCAGGGACCCTCTCCGACGCGAAGCGCCGAGTGCTGAGACGAGGATCGCCACGCATCGCAGCACCCCTTCCACTCGAAAGCAGGCAACCATGACACGACGTAGCTCCACCATCCGCCGGGCTCTGGCAGCAACGGGACTCGCGATCGGCCTGTTGCCGGCGGCCGCTCAAGCTCATGCTCATGGCGACTGCACGTCGGTGAGGTTGCCGGTCGCGCTCTCGCAGGGAGCCGCCAAGACGAGCGTCGCCGCCGGCCAGCTCTGCCGGCCCGCGCATCCGGGTCCGCGCGCCTCGACGGCCCAGTTGCTCATCCACGGCGCGACGTACGGCAAGAGCTACTGGGACTGGCCGCAGCAGCGCTACTCCTACGTGCGGGCGGCGCTCACCGCGGGCTACTCCACGCTGTCCGTCGATCGCCTCGGCGTCGGCGACACGTCGCGGCCGGCGAGCGAGCTCGTCGATGCCGCGGCCAACGCGTACGTGCTGCACCAGTGGGTCGGCGCGCTGCGCTCGGGGCTGACGCACGGCCCCGGCTTCCAGCGCGTCGTGAGCGTCGGGCACTCCCTCGGCTCGGCGCTCGCCGTCGAGGAGGCGGGCACCTACCACGACGTCGACGCGCTCGTGCTCAGCGGCTTCTTGCACAGCCTCGGGCCTGGCGTGGAGGCCGTCGGAGGCGCGCTGTACCCAGCGGCGTTCGATCCGAAGTTCGCCGCCACGATCGCCGACCAGGGCTATCTCACCACCCAGCCCGGCTCGCGCGGCGTCTTCTACTGGCTGCCGGGCGCCGACCCGGCCGTGGTCGCCCTCGACGAGACGCTCAAGGAGCCGATGTCCGCGGCCGAGTTCCCCGGCCTCAACGACGGCGTCTACAGCCCGCCGGCGACCAACCCGTCGATCGACGTCGACGTCCCGGTGCTGCTGGCGACCGGCGAGCACGACTCGCTGTTCTGCGGCGGCCAGGTGTCGTGCGAGTCGACGAGCGAGGTCCGCGACAACGAGACGCCGTACTGGCCCAACGCGCCGCGGATGGACGTCGCGATCGTGCCGCGCGCCGGCCACGACGTGAACCTGCACCGCACCGCGTCGCTGTTCTTCGTCGCCACCCAGGCGTGGATCACCGCGTACGCCCGTAGGACCGCCCGACCGCCGCCTGACCTCCTCGGGACACCCGGGAGGTCAGGCCGTCACCCACCTTCACTCACAAGGAGCCACCATGACCGCCACCGCCGCCGCACCGCTGTTCGACGTTCTCCCGGCCGAGCAGCACTGCATCGCCATCAAGCCCGCCGCGCTCTCGCACTCAAAGCAGGGCCACCACGTCTTCGAGGGCATCTCGGCGCAGAGCGCCGGAGCTCGCGCGCTGTGCCTGCATGTCATCGCGATCCCCGCGGGCGGCCGGGCTCGCGCCCACCTGCACGAGAGCCACGAGTCGGCCGTCTACCAGGTCGAGGGCGCGACCGTCTGCTGGTACGGCGACCGCCTGCAGCACCGCGTCACGGTGCGCCAGGGCGACATGATCGATATCCCCGCGTGCGTCCCGCCCTGCCGGTCAACGCCAGCGCAGACGAGCAGGCCACGTGCATCGTGGCGAGGACCGATCCCAACGAGCAGGAGAGCGTCGTGCTGCTGCCCCACCTCGAGGCGCTGGGTCACACGCACCTGCATCCCGGCGTGGTCATCGAGCTCGACAGCGTGCGCCGCTGAAGGCGCTACGGCTTCAGGCGGGGTCGCCGGGCTGCCAGGATGTCTGGCGATGCCCGCACCTCCCGAACGCGAGCGGCGTCCCGCGATCGTCGCCGTCGACGACGAGCCGGCGGTGCTCGCCGCCGTCGCGCGCGACCTGCGGCGCGCGTTCGCCGAGCGCTACCGGATCCTGCGCGCGCCGTCGGGCGCCGAGGCGCTGGACATCCTGCGCCAGCTGCGCACCCGCGGCGACCAGGTCGCGCTGCTCATCGCCGACCAGCGGATGCCCGGCATGTCCGGCACCGAGTACCTCGTCGAGGCGCGCACGATCGTCCCCGACGCCAAGCGCGTCCTGCTGACGGCCTACGCCGACACCGAGGCCGCGATCGCCGCGATCAACGAGGTCGCGCTCGACTACTACCTCCTCAAGCCGTGGGACCCGCCCGAGGAGCAGCTCTTCCCCGTCGTCGAGGACCTGCTGACGACGTGGGAGTCCGGCGCCGCGCTGGAAGCCGGCGGCGTGCGCGTCATCGGCCACCGCTTCTCGAAGGACTCCCACGACCTTCGCGACTTCCTCGCGCGCAACCGCGTCCCGGCGCGCTGGCTGGACATCGAGCGCGAGGGCGAGGCGCGCGAGCTGCTGCGGGTCGCCGACGTGCGGGACGACCGCCTGCCGGTCGTGCTGCTCGAAGACGGCGGCGTGCTCGAGCGCCCGACCGTGCTCGAGCTCGCCGAGCGCCTCGGCGTCAGCGCGGCGCCGTCGCAGGACCACTACGACCTCGTGATCGTCGGCGGCGGCCCCGCCGGGCTGGCCGCCGCGGTCTACGGCGCGTCGGAGGGCCTGCGGACGGTCCTGATCGAGAGCGAGGCGCCGGGCGGCCAGGCGGGGCAGTCCAGCCGGATCGAGAACTACCTCGGCTTCCCGATGGGACTGTCGGGGTCCGACCTCGCGCGACGCGCGACGGATCAGGCGCGCCGCCTCGGAGCGGAGCTGCTCACGATCAAGGACGCGGCCGGGCTGCGCGTCGAAGGCTCCGGGCGGATCGTCGAGCTGCGCGGCGGCGGCGAGCTGAGCGCGAACTGCGTGATCATCGCGTCGGGCGTCTCCTACCGCCAGTACGACGCGCCCGGCTTTCAGGAGCGCACGGGCTCGGGGATCTACTACGGCGCGGCCATGACCGAGGCGCGCTCGTGCGCCCGCCAGCACGTCGTGATCATCGGCGCGGCGAACTCCGCCGGCCAGGCCGCGGTGTTCTTCGCCGGCTATGCGCGGCAGGTGACGATGCTCGTGCGCGGGCCGTCGCTCGAGAAGTCGATGTCGCACTACCTCGTCGAGCAGCTCGCCGCGCTGCCGAACGTCGACGTCCGCACGAGCACGTCGGCGATCTCCGCGCACGGCGAGGGCGACCGGCTGCGGGCGCTGACGACCCGCGACGGCGACGGCGAGGAGTCCTCGCTCGACGTCGACGCGTGCTTCGTCTTCATCGGCGCGTCACCGCGCACGGACTGGCTCGCCGGCGTCGTCAAGCGCGACGAGCGCGGCTTCATCCTCGCCGGGCTCGACGTCCAGGGCGACGGCTGGCCGCTACAGCGCGATCCCTACCTGCTCGAGACGAGCGTCCCCGGCGTGTTCGTCGCCGGCGACGTCCGCGCCCGCTCGATCAAGCGCGTGGCGAGCGCTGTCGGCGAGGGCTCGATGGCGGTGTCGCTCATCCACCAGTACCTGCTCGACGCATGAACGCGCACGGCGTCACGCTCGAGGACCTGCGCAGGATCGACCTGTTCGACGACCTCACCGACGCCGAGCTGTCGCCGTGGCTCGACGTCGTGACGTGCCGCAAGGTGCAGGCCGGCGACTGCCTGGCCGAGCAGGGGGCGCCGGCGCCGGGCCTTCAGCTGCTGCTGAACGGCAGCGCGCGCACGTTCCTCATGGACGGCGACCGCCCCGAGCCGGTCGGCCGCCAGCGGGCGCCGACGTGGATCGGGGCGATCGCGGTGCTGACCGGCGGGCTCATGGGCGTGCGCATGGTGGCCGAGACGACCTGCCGGATGGCGCTGATCGCGGGCCCGGACTTCGAGCGGCTGATCATGTCCCAGCCCGTGGTGCACAGGCGCGTCATGGCGCAGATCGCGCCGGTCGTGCGGCGCTTGAACGACATCGAGCAGAACCGCGAGCGCCTGGCGTCGCTCGGCGAGATGGCCGCGGGCCTCGCGCACGAGCTCAACAACCCCGCCGCGGCCGCCCAGCGCGCCGCCGACCAGCTCGCCCGCGCCCTGCTCACGATCAACTACGCGTTGCGCGCGTTCGTCGAGGCGGGCGTCGAGCGGGTGGAAGCCGGGCAGCTGCTCGCGCTGCATCAGCAGGCGATGGACGGCGCGGCGCGGCGCTCGGCCCTCGCGGCCCTCGACGCCGCCGACGCGGAGGACGCGTTGCAGGACGCGCTCGCGGACCTCGGCGTGCCGTCGCCGTGGGAGATCGCCGAGCCGCTCGCGGCGGCGGGCGTCGACGTGGCATGGCTCGAGCAGGTCGCGGCGCTCGCGGGGCCCGCGACCCCGAAGGCGCTGAAGTGGGTTGCGGCGACGCTCACCGCGGACGACCTCGTCGCCGAGCTCAAGGACTCCACGCAGCGGATGTCCGACCTCGTCGGCGCGGTGAAGACGTATGCCTACATGGACCGCGGCGGGCTCGTCGAGGTCGACCTGCACGAGGGCCTCGAAAGCACGCTCGTGATCATGGGCCACAAGCTCAAGCACACGCGGATCCAGATCGCGCGCGACTACGACCGCAGCCTGCCGAAGCTCACGATCCGCGGCTCGGAGCTCAACCAGGTCTGGACGAACCTCATCCACAACGCGATCGACGCGCTCGGCGACGCGGGCACGATCACGATCGCCACCCGGCGCGACGGCGAGTGCGCGATCGTCGACATCTCCGACGACGGCCCCGGCATCCCGCCGGAGGTCCGCGAGCACATCTTCGACTCGTTCTTCACGACGAAGGAGGTCGGCAAGGGCACGGGC
>CAVYAX010000050.1:0-92735 GCA_963766525.1 uncultured Actinomycetes bacterium | reverse complement strand
CGAGCGATGGCGACTCTTGAAGACGACGTCGCCAACCTGCCGCAGCTCGGCTTGATAGTCCTTCAGGTAGTCGGCCACGGGGTTTCACCTCCACTATAGCCGACGCATCGCCGTCAGGGAGACGGCGGCGGCGGCGGCGGCGGCGGGCGGAGGTGCGGCGGTTGGCGACACCTCCCAGCGCCGGGCGGCGCTGATGGGGGCGCGATAGTCGATGCGCTCGACCGGCAACCCCGCCATTCCACCCGGGCGGCGGCTGGCGCAGTTGCGGCTCGATGACCGACGCGCGCCCCACCATCACGATCGACATGTTGTCCGGATCCAGGTGGAGTCCGGGCAGCGGCGCGCGCCGCGTCTTCTGTCCACCCCCGCCAGCCGCACCGGCAACTGACTGACGTAGTCGACGCCCAGCCCGTGCAGCTCCGCGGCCACGATGCCGCGAGCGATCCCGGCCACGCTCTCCAGCTCGAAAGGGATGCTGCCGGCGTAGTAGCCCTTCGCCTTGGCCAGCTCGCCGGCGCTGGGTCCCGCGGTCTTCATCTTGCGAAGCTCATCGATGGTCACCGTCAGCGCGTCCCAGGCCGTCTCGTTGCGCGTCGCCGCCGAGACCCGGAAGGCGCCCGGTACAGCGACGCGCCGAACGACGAACCGATGCCGTAGGTCAGGCCGCGCTTCGAGCGCACCTCCGATCATCAGGCGCGAGGAAAAGTCGGAACCACCCAGGACGTAGTTCACCAGGGTGGTGGCGTACCAGTCGGGATCGCCGTGCCGGATGCCGCGGTGGCCAAACATCAGCGTGGCCTGGCTCAGGTCGGGCTTGTCGACCAGGAGGATCCGCGTGCCCCGCGGCTCGGGCACGGGGAACGCGGACGCGCCGGGAGGGGCGCCGCTCGCCAGCCGCCGAACGCGCGGGCGATGGAGGCCTTGAGCGCGGCGGTATCGAAGTCCCCGGCCACCGCCAGCATGGCGTTGTTGGGGCGGTAGAACGTCTTCCAGAAAGTGGTGAGGCTGTCACGGGTGATGCGGGTGACGTGCTCGTCGGACAGCATCCAGCCATCCGGATGCTCCTCGCCGAACAGCAGGTTGTCGAAATGTTCGGCGGCCAGCTGATGAGGATCATCGATGCGGGCCGCCAACGCCGCCAGCATCTGGTCGCGGATCTCCGGCATTTCGTCGGCGGGAAAGGTGGGGCGCAGCAGCATCTCGGCCAGCAGGTCCAGGCACATATCTCAGGTCGCGGATGGCACGTCGCCGCCGACGTGCAGGTCGTCGTCGTTAACCGACGACGACGAGACGTGCGAGTCCACGAACTCCAGCTCAACGGGCTCGGTCCACTCGACCACGAGGTGGCCGATCCGCGCGTTGTGGAAGCGCACGGTGCCACCCGCGAGCCCCTGCAGGAACAGTCCGGTCGTGCCCGGCACGTCAAGGAACGTGATGTCCGCATCGGCCTCCGGAGTCTTGACCGTAAAGAGATCGAGCGAGTGCGTGTCGTGCTCGGCCCCGACGCGGAAGGACACGTTGCGCAGCGCGCACGCCTTCATCAGGGCTCCGTTGAGCTTGCAGCCGTCGAACACGACGTTCTCCAGCGTGCACCCCCCGAAGTACGCGCCGCTGAAGTCGCACTCGTCGAAGCGCACGTCGGAGATCGTCGTGTTCAAAATCGCGCTCGCCGGCCAGCCGAGCGCCCGGAAGGACGCCATCCGCGTGCCGTCCTCGGTGATCGGCTCGGCCGCTCCCCAGACATCGAGCGCGTCCGCGTCCAGGCCGTCAAGCAGGTGCGCGCCGATCGACGTGTCCACAACGGCCCGTCCTGGCTGGTGCGCGATCACGGCCAGGGTAGCCACGGGCTCGTCGAGAAACGATGCGCCCCAGGCGTTCAGCGCGGCTCCCATCCCGTCATGCACGAGTTCATAGATCGGCTGGCCGGGCCGGTCGTACTCACGCAGGACGTTGACCTCCTTGAGGCTCATCGTGCGCAGCGCCGTGTGCAGACACGTGATCATCTCCTCGACGATGTCCGCCTCCGCCCAGCTGTCGGCGATGCCGGCTCCGGTCACGCGCTGCTCACCCAGGATCTTGCGCCGCAGGCCCGTTCCCTTGCGCTGGTCCTGCTCCAGCCGCGTCGCGAGCGTACGAGCGCGCAGGGTCGTCAGCTCGTCGCCGAGCGCGTACGGCAGCAGGGAGAGCAGCGTCTGCGGCTGCTTGAAGCCGGCGGCCGTCAGCGCCGGGGCCGCGCGGCTCAACAGCAACCGCGGGCCGTTGCGCCATGACGGCCGATCACGACCCTCCGGATAGCGCAGGAAGGCCGCATCCACGAGCCGACCGGCTTGCGACGAGACATAGGCCACCATCACGTCCTGCAACAGCCAGCGATCAACGGTCTTGACCGCCGCGACCTGGTCGTCGCGCAGCGACGCCCGGTGGCCTACGAAGTCCTCTACGGCACGCTTGGTGATGTGATCGTCGAGCGACTGCCCGAGCGCCCAGTCGCGAAACGCCCACAACAGCGCGTGGAAGTGCAGGAGCCCGGCGTCGGCGAAGCCCTCGGCCCCGATGCGGCGGGCGCGCTCGCGAACGATGGCCTCGCGTGCGTCCTCCCACCACGTGACCAGCTGGTCGATCGCGTCGTCGTCGAAGGTCACCTCCGCCTGGTCGCGTGCTGTCTCGACGATGCTCCGCACGGTGGCGCGATCGGTGATTTCCGACAGCGTCATCGGCCACTTGTCGGCCCGCTGGACCTCGAACGGACGCAGCTTGTCGCGGTACTCCGAGCGTGCGATGACGATATGGGCGGTGTCCATGTCGCGAGCGGTACGCCCGGCCAGCCGCAGCAGCTCCTGGCCCACCGCCTGCTGGTAGCGCAACAGCTCCTCGAACTGGTCGAGGACGACCACGACCGGCCTGCCCGCCGGCCCGGTCGTCGAGGATCTTGGCGATCGGCCGGGGATCGTCGAACGCCGCGCCGAGCGCGAGGCGGTAGAGGCGCTCGGCGGCCAGCTTCGGCGTGACCTCGGAGTCCGACAGCCGGGCGTTCGCCGTCGCCTTGGGCCACTCGACCGGTGTCGGAACCTCTTGGTCATCGTCGCGCAGCATCGGGATCAGACCCGCGGTCACGAAGGAGGTCTTGCCGACCCCGCTGTCGGCGGTTAGCGAGATGACGTGGTTGTTGCTGCAGGCGTCGTAGATCTCCCGCAGCTCCGCCTTGCGACCGGCAAGATGCTCGCCGGGCTTCAGTGGGCGCGGGCCATGAAAGGGGAGCTTCTCGATGCTCACTGCTGGCCTCGCACTCGCGACACGTTGTCGAACAGCGCCAGCATCTCGGCGAAGAACCACGCGTGCTCGGGGGCCGCCGCATAGGGAAAGTCCGCGAGCCAACCGAGGTCACCGGTATAGGCATCCACCTTGAGGGCTTCGAGCATTGCCTCCTCGGGCCAGTCGAACGCGCGATCGATCGCGATCTTCGTCTGTAGCCGTGCGCGGCCGCCGCGCTTACGCCGGACGCCGGCCGACAGCGCAGACCGCGAGCATTGAAGAGCAATCGCAGCCGCGGGATCCAGTCTGGCAGGCTGTCGCCGAGGAACACCCAGCTGCGCCGGTCCCACGCGAGGTGCGAGAGGATCGACCCCGGCAGGCCCGTGCCGAGAAGGTGATCATCGACGCCACCGAGTCATGCTCGGAGAAGATCGTCGCGAGCTGGACGCCGTCTCCGGCGCGTCGGGAGGCGACGACAGCCCGAGCGACACGGTCGTCGCGTCGCCCCCCCGAGATCGAGCAGCGGCGAGCCGTTGACCTTGACGATGATCGGCCCCTCGGGACCCGCTCATCGCTCTCGTCGTCGCCCCGGAACCAATCCCACGTGAGCATGCCGCCGCTGTGGCTCGTGAGTTGGCGAGGCCGTGAATGCTTCGTCTGCGTGACGTAGGTGCCCCACAGCCAGTCGAGTCGCCGGTCAGCACCCCTCCGCTCGACCAGACTGGAACGACGATGTGAAACGCGCGAACACGCGGCCTCGCGGCTCCTCGGCCGCGGCGAGGTCGGCCTTGAGCAGCTCCAGCAGCTGGCGCTCGAGCACGCAGGTCGTAGCTGGAGTTCATCGCGATCGGCAGCTGCTTGCGCGTCGGCGCGTCACGGACCCGGCCGTCGTGGGCGCTCCACATGACAGCGAGGGTCGCGGCCATCGTGCGCGCGACGTCCAGATGTCTGTCCCGTCACGATCCCCTGGCCGTGCGCTCGAGGCCGTTGGCGCCGCGGAGCCGCCTCTTGACCTCGTTGGATGGATCCGGCAGCTGGCCGGTCGGCAGCTCCGCGGTGCTGATGCGGTACTCGCCCGGAATCGCGCGGCTGAACACGCGTGGACGCGGATGATCGGTGCGGCGCAGGTTGACGTAGAACGCCAGCTGTGCCTGTGACGGCGGCACCGGGGAGTCGCTTGTCATGACGTGCCAGAAGCAAGTCCGCCAGCCACTCGATGATCGCTCCAGACAGCGGCAGCTGAGTCGCCCTCGCAGGCACTGTTCGACAACGTGGCTCGTGCTCTTCGCGATCGCGCCGATCTTGAGAACCTTCAGCATCGCGCTTCGTGGACTCCGTCAACGGCGACGGCCCGCTGCGATCGAGGTCGCGCGCGCTGAAGCCGATGACACTCAGCTCGCCGCGTAGCGGCATCGAGCGGGCTTCGCCTTCGGGCCACGCCACAGCCCCTCCGCCCGGCGGGCGCAGCGGCCAGTTCCTTCGTCGCCTGCTCCCGGGCCTTGGTCGCGTCCTGGCCGTCGGCCGCGGGCGACGAACGGTCGCTGAAGCTGTGCCAGCTGACGACCGGCACCTCGCCCCTGCGGATGGCCTCCCCGAGGCATCGGGTGCAGTCGATCAACGTTCGCAGCAAGGGCGCAGCGAGCGCTACGCGCACGCGGTCGCTCGCGGGCGGCTCGGCGTCGTCGCCGACCGCTCGCTCGGAGTCCGTAGTGCAGCTCGAACTCCCGTCCTTCGTCTCTTTCCGCGCGAGCGCCTCCTCGCTGAGCTTCGACTCGCCAGTACGCGTCGAGGAACGACTGCTGCGTCGAGGCGGCCATCGAACGCGGCGTGCAGGACGCGCATGCGCCGCGTGACCTCACGCCAGCCTGGGCTGTGCGCGTCGTCGTAGCCGATACGGCGCACCCCCGGCCCGAGCACGAGCACGGGCTCACCGTCGACGAGTACGTCGCCGACGTCAGGTGGTTGTTCTCCGAGATCCAGCGGCATTAGGCGACAAGTCCTTGCTCACCCGGCGCGGGTGTCGAACTGACAGCGACCAGCGACCGGCTCGAACGCATCGAGCACGCCAGCTGACGAGCCAGGTGCTGTCATCGTCGATCTCAAATCCAGTGCGCGTCACGGAGCGCGCCATCGTAGCCCTGCACAGCGCGCCCCGGGCTCGACCTTGACGTTGCGCGGGATCTGGGCGAGTCGGACTCCTTCACGGCGCCCCGGCAAGACGCGCGACTCGTCGCGCTCGACATGCGTCGTGGTGGTGTTGTGCACGACGATCTGGGCGACCGCCGGCTGCATGCGCGCCCACTCCGTCAGCGTCAGGCCCGGCCCGCTCGGCGGGATCCCGAGCGTCGCCGCGAGGTGGTCGAGGAACACGTCGGGCAGCTCGAGCTGCGCCGGCGATCTCCGCCGACAGGGCCGAGGAACCCTGGAAGCGTGCGTTGATCTCCGTGAAATGGACCTTGTCGTCGTGCAGCAGGGCATCGAGCCCGAACACGCCGACGTAGCGCTCCTCGTGCAGCCATGCCGCGACCGTCCTCGCCATGTCGTCGAGCTGCCCAAGCACGTCGTCGCCGAACGCGGCGACCGGGCCGAAGTCGTTGCCGCAGTAGCCGAAGCGGCGATCGGTGCACGACGCGATGCCGATGAGCTGCACCGACGGCGGGTGCAGACGCAGGCTGCCATCGGCGAAGACGCATCCGGTCACATTCAGCGGGATCGTCGGCTCGAGGTACGGCGACAGCGCCGCGAACGCGTCCGAGTCGCGCGGCCAGTGCCCGTTCGACCTCCTCCTCGGTCGGTCACGAGGGCGACCCCCACGCCGCCCGATGTACGCGTCGCGCGCAGGATGTGCGGTCCGTCGCGGACCATCCGCGTCGCCCGCGACGCGATGCTCGTCCGCGACGTAGCGCCATTCCAGGCCGCGCACGCCGCGGCGCTCGAGCGAGCGCTCGACCCACGGCTTGTGCTCGAACGCGAGCTGGCGCTCGCGGTACATCCCCGCGAGCGTCATCGTCTCGCTCATCGAGAAGGCGAGCGCCGAGGTGAGCGTCGATGGCCGGTAGGTCATGAGGACGCAGCGGCCGCTGACCTCGCGCAGCAGGCGCGCGCGGAACTCCTCTGCCGCGTCGCCGTGATCGACGTCGCGGTCGACGTCAGGACGATCGAGGTCCAGCCGCCGGCCGCTGATGTCCTCGAGGCAGACATTCGCCTCGGGGCGGATGCTCGCGCTGCGCAGCGCGGCGATGACCGCGAAGCTGGCGTCGAGCTCCGGAAGCTGCAGCAGCGCCTCACCGTCCTCGCCGCGGATGCCGAACCAGATCAGCCGGCGCCCGTCGAGTGCCTCCCGTGCCGCAGCGAGCGCCGCCTCGGCTCCGGTCACGGCTGCTCGAGCCGGTCGAGGTCCCAAGGCAGCGACAGCGTGTTGTGCTGGCACGCCACGCAGCGCGGGCCGAGCACGACCTCGTGACGGCGCACGATCTCGCGCGACTCGTCGAAGATCGCGCGCAGCAGCTCGGGCGTGATGGGATCGGTATCGGCGAGGTCCGTGCCCGGCGCGGGGCGAAACGGGCTCAGCACGGGGCTGGCACCGATCGATGCGAGCCATTCGACTCCCGCCAGCGTGTCCTCCGGCGGCTCGAGCCCGGGGATGATGAGCGACCGCACAGAGGCGTTGCCCCAGCCGAGCAGCTCCACCGCGCGCCGGATCGTCGGCTCGAGATGCGCGCGCGACCACTTGTGCTTCAGCGGCAGATGGCGGCGCGCGTGCTCCTCGGAGAAGATCTCGACGTTGAAGGAGAAGCCCGTGATGCCGGCGGCGACCGCGCGCTCGACGAAGGCCGGGCCGTCGGGCCGGGCGCTCATCATGATGTCGATCTCGAACGGGCTGCCGTCCGCGTTGGGCGCGTCGCCCAGGTGGCGCGCGACCGCGTGGCAGACGTCCTCGAAGTAGTCCTGACCGGCGGCGTGCTTGATCGGCGCCGAGCCGCCGCTGATGAGCAGATGGCGTGTGGGCAGCGCGTCGTCGGCGCGCGCGATGTCGATGGCGCGCAGGATCTGCTCGATCGGCCGGTGCCCGTAGCCCGCGTGGGCGAGGTCGCAGAAGCGGCAGTCGTAGGCGCAGCCGAAGATCGGCGAGATCCGGATCCGATCGGCGTGCGACATCGCGATGTCCGTGACGCGCTCCCCGGCCGCGTCGAGGGCGTCCGAGAAAGCCGGGCAGAGGGATCACGCGCTCGACCGTGACCACCGCGTCGCCCAGCTCGAGCACGAGATCGCCGCCGTCGCCCGCGCGCAGCCGCAGCGTGCTGCGCTCGCAGAACGACGCGTCGAACGGCGCATTGACGATCACGTCCTCCGGCAGGGCGAGCGTGATCCCACCGGTCGTCGCGTACTCGTGAACCGTGAGCGCAGCGGTGCCCCCGAGGCCGTCGAGCACGTCCTGGCCGATGCGGATGCCGTGCGCCAGCGCGACGATCTTCATGTGCTCGAGGGTCTGGCGCAGCTCGGATCTCAGGTACGTCGCGGACATCGGCGATCAGCGCAGCACGTCGTCGAGCTCGTGCAGGTCCGAGAGCGCGATCTCGCGCGCGGCCGGGTCGAGCTCGAGCAGCTCGTCGCCGATCGTGTTGCGCGCGGTGCGCGCGTGTTCGAGCAGCCTGACGACGATCGTGTCCGCGACACCGCTGGGGAGGCGCGGTGCGCTCGCCTCCGCGAATCCCTCCCGGCGACGCTGCGCGGCGCTCGTGCCCACGTCGCGCGCAACCGCATCGCCCGCATCCGCGGCCTCCGCCGTCGCCTCGGCAGCGAGCAGGAGCGACAGTCGCATACCGGGATCGGTGAAGTCCTCCGCCAGGCTCAGCAGCTGGCGTGCGACCCATGTTCGCTCGGCCGGCAGCGCGAGCAGCGCGTCGACGCGCAGCGTCTCGGGGGAGATCCAGCGGGCCGGCGCCAGCTGCACGGCGACGCCGAGGCGCTCCGCCGGGCGTGCGGCGCCCGCGGCGAGCGCGCGCCCGTCGCCGGTGAGCTCGAGCAGACGGCTGCGAAGCACCTCACCGGTCGCCCGGTCGAAGAGCTGGACCCAGACGTCGGGCAGAACGCCGTCTGGCATGAGCGCAACGCGCTCTGGGTCGTCCGGGCCGGTGCGCAACGCGCGCACGACGTTGATGCGCAGCCCGAGCCGCATGTCGACCCGCTCGCCACGCGTGCTCACGATCAGCATCGCCTCGTCCTCGGTGAGGCCGTAGCGCAGCACGTCGAGCGCCACCGGGATGCTGCGATCCCATGGGTCGCCGGCGAGCGCGAAGTCGAACTCCAGGTCCCCGGCCTCGTCGCCCTCTCCGGCGTTGGGGATACCGCTCACCATGATCGCCGTCACCCTCGCGCGCCACGCCTCGTAGACCGTGAGCTCCGGCGTCCCCGCGAGCGCGTCCTGCAGCTTGGCGACCTCCCCCAGCAGTGGCCCGCGCAGATCACCGCCGCCGGCGCGGTGGACCTCGTCGGGCAGCGCGTCCAGGCGCTGCACCGCCTGCGTCGCGCGGCGGTCGAGCAGCGCGGCGAGCGACGAGGCGACCAGACCCAGCTCCGGCGGCAGCGCCTCGATGAGGTCCGCGGCCGCGACCGCGCTGTCGAGGGCCCATAGCCCATGCGGGCGCGCCGCGGCCCGCGCCTCCGCGGCAACGAGCCGGCGGACGGAACCGGCGGCGGCCGGGTCGGTGCGCAGATGCTCCGCCAGCGCCAGCGCCTGCGGGTCGGCCTTGTGGACGAAGGCCGCGGGCGGCTCGTCGCCTGCGAGCAGGTCCACCGCAGCGATGACGCCATCGGCTACCGCCACATACCGCGACCAGGCACCCTCCGTATCCCCGAGCACGCTCACGTCATCGCGGTCGTCCTCGTCATTGGACTCCAGCATGGAGTCTAGGACCGCGAGCCCGTCGAAGGCAGCCTGCTCCGTCGCGTCTCCGCTGTCGGATAGGCCGCGCGTGGTCGGTGTGCCGAACCGCTCGTCGGGCAGCAGACCAAGCTCCACACGGGCGAGGGCGCGGCTGCCGGCGGTCGTGAGGCTGCCCACTCGCGTGTCGAGACGGGACATGGTCAGCTGCACCTCGCGGTCCAGCCGGACGCGCAGCGCGATCCCCAGCGTCGTCTCTGCGCCACGGAGAATCGGATGCAGCCACGTCGCCGCATCGAGGTCGTCGTCGATCTGCAGAGCTCCGTATGAGACGTCCGTCCCGTCGTCCTCGCCGTCATCGATCAGCAGCACCGTCAACGCGTCGCCCTCGCCTAAACGTCGCGTCAGCCACAGATCCCCGCGGCGCCCGTGCGAGGGCCGGTCCGCACGGCGACGCGGGGCGATCGAACCGAACCCACGCGACGCCCCGCCGTACTCGACGCGGGGGGCAAAGCCGTAGTGGTGACGCAGCACGTCGTGGATGCGGCCGGCCTCCAGAGCGCCGTCCGCGACCTCGAACAGACGCTCCACAAATGCCACCAGAGCCGCGTCGTCGAGCTCGTCCGGGCCGACGGGCTCGCCCCGCTCGGGCAGCGACCGCAGCAGGGCGCGAAGGGTCTGACGCGACTGCCCCCGACCATCGCCGGCAGGGGACCACAGCACGCGACCAGCGTCGATCTGCCGACACTCGATGCTCGCACTCGCGCCCAGCACGTGATCCAACCTCTCCGACAATCGTTCGACGGGCGCCGCGGCGTTCCATCGGCTGAGCGATGCGAGGAGCAGCTGCTCGAGTCGTTCCTCGGTGCCCGCCTGGTCCAGGATGCGCTCCAGCTCTCCGCGGGCGTCGAGTCGTTCGGTCAGCCATCGCTCGAGGACTCCGAGGATCGTGTCGGCGCCGTCCTCACCCGGCGGGGCGTGCCGCCGCGCGACACGTCGCAGCAGAGCTTCGGTCAGTGGGCCCGGCGCCCGCCCATCGGCGAGTTCGTGGCGGTACGCCTCAACCGTCGGCATAGGCTTCATTCCTGGGCTGGTAGTCGAGCGCGCGCCGATACTTCTTGAACTTCATCAGTGCCTTGCGGATCGCTGGTAGATGGTCACGTGTGACAACGCCCCGCTCGGCAAGGGGGTCAACGCGCGCCAGATCGAGCTCAACCATTCGATATTCCACATCGGTGGGGTTGAACTGAGGGCGAAACCAGAAGTACGTGTTCTTCCCGAGGCCGGGCTTGGATGGAATGCCCCGATCCACGTCGTGTGGCTTCACCATCAGAAGTTGAAGGTGCTCAGTGGGCTTGCAGAAGCTCGCGTTGCGAGGTTGCATCCTGCGATTGCCCTCGTGCCAGACGACCTTCGCTGGATTGGGTCCGCGTCCCTCCACGACTACAGCCACCGACTTGAACACCCCTGCGATGAGGTAGGGGCGGTGGGTCTGCTCTCCCTCGTCGTTCGTCCATTCCTTGTCGACGACAAAGCCGTGGTCTCGCGCTTCGTCTGCGGTCATGCCACGCAGGTCTCGCGCCGGGGACCGGCACCAGACATCGCTCATCGCATTCGTCACGCGCGGAGCGTATTCGCTGGTGCGCCCGGCTATCGTCTTTTTCCGATGATCGACACCATCCTGCGACGACGCAGCCTCCGCGGTGACTACGACCAGCGGACTGTGCCGCGGGACGTCATCGATCAGATCGTCGGCTGCGGCTGCGCCGCCCCGTCCTCGAAGAACGCACAGCCGTGGCGAATCCACGTCGTGACCGATCGCCGCGTGCTCGGCGAGCTCGCCGACGCGGTCCAGACCGGCAAGGACGCCGACCGCTACGTGCCCTTCGACCCGGTCACTGGCGAGCCGCATCCGGAGTGGCCGTCGACGGTGGCCGAGTCTGCCGAGGTGCTGCGGAGCGTGCCGCTCGGCTTGTTCATCGAGAACCGGGGCGAGTTCAGTCATGGTCGTCAGCGCGTCGCGCACACACCCGACGACCTGCGCGAGGAGGCGCTCGTCGGGTACGGCTTCGAGATGATCGGCATCGGCGCCGCGATCCAGAGCATGTGGCTGGCGGCCTCGGAGCTCGGGCTGGGCGGCGTCTTCATGGGGGACGTCCAGATCGCGGAGGATGCGATCCGCCGGCGTCTGCGCATGCGCGGCGACGCGGTCGGCGTGCTCGCGCTGGGCTACACGACGATGGCGCCGCATCCCAAGCAGCTCGAGGCCGACCGCGTCGTCCACCACGACCCCGGACCCGAGCAGCCGACGTAGCCTCGTCGCCGCGCGGCGGCGGCGGATCAGGGAGCACCATCGCGTCGGCGGCGAACCGGCCGACCGCGACGCGCTGAAGCGCGCGGACATGTCTTCATACCGCGACGCGGGCGCTCGTTGTGACGCGCGAGCGTCGCGTCGCGCTCAGTAACCACCGCCGGGTTGCCCGACCCTGTCACACCGACGGGCGGGCGAAGCGGTGACGGGGCATGTTCTTCCACGCGCTCCGCTTCACCATCGCCCTCTCCATCGCCGCCGGCGTGCCGTTCGCCAGCCCGGCACAGGCCTCCACCAGCGCCTCGACGACGGGCATCCTCACCGAGAAGCATGGCGATCGCCTCGACGGGACGGTGACGCCGTCTACGTACGAGGTCGTCTCGCCTTCGGGGACGCTCGATCTCACGAGCGCCCCGAACCCGGACTGGGTCGGCCGCACCGTCACGGTCACCGACGCCGACGAGCGCCGCCTCGGGATCCAGGGCGACGTCAAGCTGGCGGCCGCCCAGCGGCGCACCGCCATGGCGCCGTCGTCCGGCGCGCGCACGACGCTCGTCGTGCTCGTGGCCCTGAGCGATCTGAGCCAGCCGCTCACCCCGGAGCAGGCGCGCACCGCAGTCTTCACCGGCCCGACGTCCGCGTCGGCGCTCTTCGCCGAGCAGTCCGGGGGCCGTAGCTCCCTCACCGGCATCCAGCGCGGGGACGGCGACGTCGCGGGGCCGCTGGCGGTTGCCGCCGCGGGCAGCGGATGTGACGAGGACGCGATCGCCGAGGCCGCCGACTCAGCCGCCGCCGCGAACGGATTCGCCCCGGCCAGCTACCAGCAGATCGTCTACGTCCTCCCGCGCGTCCCCGACTGCGCGTGGGCCGGGCTCGGCCAGTTGCCGGGCAAGCGGGCGTGGACCAACGGCTACCTCGACACGAGCGTCATCGCCCACGAGGTCGGCCACAATCGCGGTAACCACCATGCGTCATCGTTGCGCTGCACCGATGCCGGCGGCCAGCCGACTGCGCTCTCGGGCTCGTGCACGAGCAGCGAGTACGGCGACCCGTTCGACGTGATGGGCATGCCGGCGCGGCTGATGTCGAGCTTCCACCGCGCGCAGAACGGCGACCTCACCGAAGACGCCGTCCAGCGCGTCACCACGAGCGGCACGTACTCGCTGAGCTCCGCGAACCTCGGTTCCGGCGTCCGGCTGCTGCTCGTCCCGCGCAAGTCGGCGGGGCAGCCGGTCAGCGAGTGGTACGCGCTCGAGCGCCGTTCGCCGCGGGACCGCTTCGACACGTTCGCGGTCGCCGACCCGGTGAGCAGCGGCGTGACGGTACGGCTCGTCGGGCGCCTGAGCGGCACCGAGCAGACCCGGCTGCTCGACATGTTGCCCGCGACCGAGACGCTGCTCGACGCACCGTTGGCGCCTGGTGGCTCGTTCTCCGACCCCGCGCTCGCCATCAACCTTGGCGTGGCGCCGGACGGGGCCGCGGTCGAGGTCGCGATGCCGACCCTGGTCGACGACGTCGCCCCGCAGTTCGCCGGCACGCCGCGCGTCGTGGCGTCCGTCGGGCGGGCAGTCGTGAGCTGGCCGCAGGCCACCGACGACGAGCAGTTCGCGCGCTACGAGCTCGA
The DNA here is from genome assembly GCA_963766525.1 of uncultured Actinomycetes bacterium. GTDB lineage: Bacteria > Actinomycetota > Thermoleophilia > Solirubrobacterales > Solirubrobacteraceae > CADCVQ01. The sequence continues at coordinate 79,664 of CAVYAX010000050.1, read as the reverse complement.
GCGCAACGGGAGCATCGTCGGCTCGACGACCGCGCTGACCTACACCGACGCGGTCTCGGGTCCGCGGACCGTCAGCTACCGCGTCGTGGCGGTGGACGCCACCGGCAACCGCACGGCGATCGGGCCGACGACGGCGACGATCCCCGGTGCGACCACCGGTGGGGCAGGCCCCGGATCCGGGGTCGTCGCGGGCACCCCCCGCTTCCACGGCCCGGCCCTCGGACGTATCCGCTCGCTGGGCCGGACGATGCGTCGCACGTCGCGCGGATGGATCGTCGTACAGCGATTCGCGGCCAAGAACGCGACGCAAATGACGGGAAGCGTCGACGGGCGACGCGTCGCCAGCGCGAGGTCGGGCCGCCTGACCGTGCGCTTCCTCTTCCCCTACCGCGCGACGAAGCGCACCGTGACGATCCGAGCCTCGAACGCCAGGTCGCAGCGTCGGATCACGTCCACATGGCGAATGTGAGGACGAGCCGTCGGCCACGCGTCTGAAACGCTGACGAGCAGCGCGGCACGTGCCGCGCGACTCAAAGGCCCCGCTCTCGCGGGGCCTTTCGTCGTAGATGCCGATCAGCCGGCGTCGGCGCCTCGGCAAGCCAACGCCCCGCTGAGTCCGAAACGAAATGTCGCCAACCGCACCGATAAGCCGACGATCGAGACGATCGAGACGATCGCGGCGTTGCGGCGGTGGCGGATCACCGGCCCGGCCGCATCCGACACCGACGACACGCAGCCCTCGGCCGACAACCAGCGATCAGCCGCGTCAACCAACCTGCTCGGGGCTTACAGCGAGCTCGCGTCCGAGCGCCCGCCGCTTGCGGGCTCGCCCCACTTCAGGTTGGCGCCGGTCGCGTCCGCCCACGCGAACCAGAACTCCTTGGCGACGACCTGGCGCGCAGCCTCGAGCTTCAGCTTCGGTTTGCTGACCTCCGCGCTCGCGGATGGCGCGGGCACGACGATGTTGACGTCCTTCAGCGACGGACGCCCGGCCTGGCCGTCCGGCAGCACGCCGACGGCCCGCAAGCGGTCGAGTGCGGCGTCGATCTTCTGCTTCTGGCGCGTCTTGCCGACGAGGGTGAACGTCTTGACGAGCGCGCTGTCCTGGCGCATGTCGCTGTACACCGACACGGTGTCGCCGCCGCGCAGGTCGCCGCGGACGGCGAGCGCGTAGAGCGCCTCGAGGATCGGCGAGCCCACCGGGTCGTTGGCGCTGGCCAGCACCTGTGCGAACTGGCTCTTCGCAAGCTCGATGTTGCCCGTCACCTCACCGTCGGCGTCAGGCGAGTTCGGGTTCGCGGCACGGATGGAAAGCTCGCCGATCGAGTTGGCGGTGGGGTTGCCGATGGCGAGGATCAAGCACATCGTCGAGGTGCCGGGCTGGCGCGCGAACCACTCGACGTCGCGGCTGAACGCGTTCAGGTACTCGACGCGGATGTCGCTGCGGCTCGTGCTCAGCGACCCCTCGGCGACCGCGCAGAACCGCACGTCAGCGGCGCCGTCGCTGCCGCCGCCGCATCCCGTGATCGTCGCCGCGACGATCGCCGCGGCACCTGTCGCGAGTAGCCGGGCGGCAGATCGCCACCCGCCCGCCGACCGGGGTATCTCAGCGCTCACGTTCGTCCTCGCTCTCTCGTCACCGTTCTGCATCCCGCGGCCACGGGGGCCGCTCCTCCGACCTGGCGTCGGCGATCAGCTCGCCGAGATCGAAGGCGTCGCCGTCGACCACGCCGTTGTGCGTCGCGTCCACCGGGTCCGCCCGCTCCCCGCGTGCATCACCTGCGCCACCGCCGCCGAACCGCGGCCGCCAGCGCGGCATGCCGCGATCCCGCGGGCGGTCCGCCATGGGTTGCTCCCCAGCCTCGTCGGGCCCCGGCCCGCCTGTGTGCCAGGTCGCACCGGCGGCCCAGCCGGTCCCCGCCGCGGGTTCCGTGGGCGAGCCCTCGGTGGCCGAAGCCGCGGCGCTCGGAGCCTGTGACGCGTCGTCGCCGGCGGAGAAGCCGGCCCGCCGCTCGCGCCACCGCCGCCAGCGCGACATGCGTGGCGTGTGCGGCGGTCCGTTTGCGGCCTCGCCCGTGGCGGGATTGGAGCGGACGCGCTCACTGCCGGCGGGTGGCGCGAACGGCGACACCGGCGCCGGCTCGGGCACGTCGTCGGGCGCGCCGGCCAGCCCGTCGACGACGTCGCGGTACGTGAACGGCACGTTGGGCAGGTTGATGGTGGCTGCCGTCAGCGTGATCGGCTCCGTCTGGAGCAGCTCGGTCAGGGTCTCCAGGGGATCGGCGGGGGCGGATGCCGGACGACATCGACGCGGCCGTGCCCGGCAGCCAAGGCCGACCGCGCGATCTGGTCGACGAAGAGCCGGTCGAGGCGCTCCTCCTCCGAGGCGCACCGCTGCGCGATGGGAAACAGCACGCGCTGGCAGTAGTCAACCTTCGCGCTCGTATCGTGGCGCTTGGCCTCGGCTCCAGCCAGCTGCTTGCGCACCTTGCCGTCGCACTTCTCGAGCCGCTCCACGCGGCGCCGCGCCCGGCGATAACCGCCGCCCAGCGTGCGGCCCCTGGTGAAGAGCAGCATCGCGAGCAGGACGAGCATGTTGAGCCAGATGACGAAGCGGAAGCTCACGTCGTCCTCGCTGTCAACGGTCGTCCGCGACGCCCGCGGGACGGCCGGCGTCGTGGCGCCTGGGACGGCGCCGGCCAGTCCGCCGCTTCCGGCGCCGGGGACCGCGCCGGGCGCGGCCTGCCCGCCGGTCGCGGCGCCCGGCGCCGGGCTTGCACCGAGCGCGCCGAGCAGGCCGCCGGTGGCGGGCGCGCTACCAGCTGCCGGCGCCGCGGGCGACGACGACGGCGCTGCACCAGCGCCACCGCGAGCGGCCGGATCGGTCGCCGGAATGCTCCCCGTGATGAGGCTCTGGCCGGCCGCCGAACCGCCGCGCCTGAGCTCGAGCTGGGCACGCTCCTTGTCGAGGTTGGCGATGAGGATCTTGTCGCGCTCGAAGCCCGCGACGAGCAGCAGACCGCCGGCGCAGACCAGCATCGCCACGACGATCGCCATCGTGACCCCGCGAAGCCGGTCGAAGTCGGCGGCGAGACCCCACAGCCACGTGGCGAGCACGTGCACGCTGGCCGTGAACACGATCGCGAAAACGACCGCGAAGATCAGGCCAAGTCGCTTGTCGTCGGTGACCTCTGCCCACAGCGCGCGGGTAGCGATCCCCTCGATGGCCGCAAACGTCGCGACCATCGCCAGCCACAGCAACCGCCCGAAGTCGCCCTGGGCAGGCGGCGCCGGCAGGCCCTGGCGCGCGGCGGCGAGGTCCGCCCGGGCGATGGCCGCCCGCCGTTCGAGGCCGTCCACCCGCTCGACCGCACTGGTCGTCTCGGTCACGGCACGCGAGAGAGCGGGCGTGCGCTGCTCCAGCGCGCGCAGCAGACGCAGCCGGCCGAGGCCGCGGTGCGGCGGGTCGGCGACGACGCTTCCCGCAGGATCGCGGAACGCGTCGACGTTCTCGCCGATGTCGCGCCCGGCGGCGATCGTCGACAGGCGCAGCACGTGATCGTCCTCGGTGGCCGAACGTCGGCCGCGAACGATCCGCCGGCCGAACGTCAAGCGGCCGAGGATCGAGCCCGGCCATGGGCGCTGCGGCCGCTTCGTCGAAGCCAGCGTGGCGCTGCCCGGCTCGCTGGCGCCCTCCACCCATGGCGAGGCGTCGTCGGGGGCCAGCAAGCGATGTGGACGCGGGGGACGGCGGGGGCGCACCGGCCGGCGCGCGCGCGGCTCACGCCGCGGGCGCGGCGGGCGCGGCTCGCGCCGCGGACGCGGCGGACGCGGCTCACGCCGTGGCGGCGGCCAGCGTGGCGCACGAGACGGGCGCGGCCCATCGTCGGGATCCGGCGGGCGCGTGTCGCCACGCCCACGCGGCGACGAATGCGCTGCTGTGTCGGATCCGTCGGCCCGCCGCCGCCACGGAAGCCTCACGTCCGCACCGCCCGAGGCATCGACCCGACGACGATGTCGCCGCTCTCCTCGACGCTGACTCCATAGACGGCGTCCTCGCCGTGCTTGGCGAGCTGCTCACGGACCGGGAACTCGACGCGATCACGCAGGATCTTCAGGATCGTGCGCGTGTCCCACGTGCCCTCCGGGCCGGCGAGGGCGACGTCGTCGCGGAGGGCCGCGCCGATCGCCTCGACCTCGATCGCGATCTCGTATCCGTCGTCCGCGCAGGCCTCGCGGAAGTCGCCCAGCAGGCGAGCGACGATCCGCGGGACGTTGCGCCGGCGCACGACGTCGAACGGCGTGACGGCGCCCTGCAGACGACTCCACAGCTCCGGACGCCCGAGGCCGCCGGCGCCGTCCTCGCCGCGCGGCGTCTGCAGCGCGACGCGGATCAGTTCGGTGACGCGCGCGGCGAGCTCGTCGCGGTCGGGGTCCTCGCCGCTGCGGGTCAGCTCGGCGATCGCGTCGGCGCTGCCGAGGTTCGTCGTCATGAGCAGGACCGTCCCGCTGAAGTCGACGGTGCGTCCGTGGCCGTCGGTGAGGCGGCCGTCCTCGAGGATCTGCAGCAGCAACAGCAATACCTCCTCGTGTGCCTTCTCGATCTCGTCGAGCAGGACGATCGAGTCGGGGTTCGAGAGCACCCAGTCGGTGAGCTGGCCCCCGCCCTCGAAGCCGACGTAGCCGGGCGGCGCGCCCATGAGCTTCGCGCGCGAGTGCGACTCCATGTACTCGGTCATGTCAAAGCGACGGATCGCGTTGGCGTCGCCGAACATCGCGCGCGACAGCAGCCGCGCGAGCTCGGTCTTGCCGACCGCCGGCGGGCCGGCGAGCAGGAACACGTCGCGCGGGCCGCCCGCGCGGATCCGGGGCAGCCCGGCCACCGCGAGCGCGCCACATACGCGGTCGACCACGGCCTCCTGGCCGGGCAGCGCGGCCCGGACCTCGGGAGCCACGTGCTCGCGCGTGCGAGCGCGATCGCGCGGCGACCAGGCTCGGCGCGGCATGCCGTTCACCGCGACCCGGATGACCCGCGCGGGACTGGGGTCGTTGCTGAGCGACGTCGTGATCGGCTTGAGCGTCAGCAGGCGCCGGCGCGACAGCCCGCTGGATCTCTGGCCGAGATCCTCGTCGAGCTTCAGCTCCGCGACGATGTACGCGCGCTCGTCGAGCGCGGGAGGGACGACCACGATCGCCTGCGCCAGCGGATGGGTCGCCAGCCCGCCGTCGATCGAGGCGGAGTCGGCGGCGATCAGCAGCAGCGGGTTGACGTCGCCGGTGGAGCGCGGCTGGCCACGGCGTGCGAAGGCGTCGCGCAGCGCGCCGATGACATGGCGGCCCGCGTCGCTGGACATGGCGTCGTGCAGGAGGAGATCGGCGTGGTCGACGATGACGCCGAGCGGCGTGATCGCCTGGCGCACGAGCACCGCCACGGCTGACATCGCCTCGGGCGCGTCGAGGTCGGACAGCTGCTGGCCGTTGCCGAGCGCCGGCGGGGGCGGCGTCGTCCCCGCCGGCCAGTCGGCGACGACGTCGACGTACGTGCGCCGCAGCTTCGCCTCCTCTTCGGGGTTCTGCGCGCGAAGGCCGTGGTTGATGTCGTAAATCGCCACGACTATGCCCTCGTAGGTGCGGCGCAGCTCCTCGGCCAGGGCCGCCGGAACGGCACGCAGCTGCCCGTCGAGGAGCACGAGGTCGTCGGTGATCCCCGTCACGAGCGGAACCTGTCCGAAGACCGAGGAGCGCACGGCCTGGCGGATCGCGTGTGTCGTCGTCATGACCGCGGCACCTGCCGCTGACGCGTCCGCCTCGAGCGCTTCGCCGCAGACTTCCTCGCGTCGTCGGCCACGCCGCCGAGGCGGGTGGTCGAGTGGCGGGCGACGGCCGGCGGCTCGACGATCTCGAGCGCGGGCGATTGCAGCTTCCCGATGATCGCGCCGGAGATGCGGTTCTCCTGGCCGCATGTCGCCGATGCGTGCCCGTTGATCTGCGACGCGCGGGCGTCGACGACGACCTCCACGACGGCGCTTCCGTCATCGTCGACGCGCACGTGCGACCGCAGCGTGTCGCCGGCGGCGGTGACGCGGCGCCGGCCCACGTCGTCGGGCTGCGGCGTCCACCCCGTTCCGAGCACGGCGCGGGCGGCAGCGTCCACGTGCGCCTCGACCAGCGCCGCGGTGTCGGCGTCGTCGATCGCGTCGTCGAGCGCGCTCTCGACCTCGGCGAGCGCGGCGATGTCCGGCGCCGACTCGGCGGCCTGCGCGAACTGCGCAAACCCGTGCTCCCGGGCGTCGTCGGCGAGCCTCCGGGCGAGTGCCGCGAGGGGCGGCTCGGGGGTGCTCGGCGGCCGCGCGGGCGGGATGCCGCGTTCCTGCTCCGAGCCGCGCTCCGGGACCGCGGTCGTCTCGCGGTCGGCCGCCCGCGCGGCGCGCTGCGGTCGGCTCGCGGTCTCGCCGCGACTTCGCGTGCTCGACTCGCCGCGCGCCGCGGACACGCCGCGCTCGGTGGCCTGCTCGGCGCGGACGCCCTGCGGACGCGCGGCGGCGACGGTCACCGCCCGCATGCCGGAGACCGTGCGCTCGAACGCCTGGCGGATCTCGCGCTCGCGCTCGCGCCTGGCGCGCTCCTGCTCCTGGCGCTCGATCTCAGCCGGCGTCAGCGCGACCCGCGCCATGGTCACCGATCCGCTCATGACGCTGACCCCGCGGCGTCGGCGCTGCCGGGGTGAGCCAGCGCGGCCGCGATCCGCTCGTGGAAGTCAGGCACCGGCGGCACGCCCGTGAAGCGAAACTCCCCCGCGCCCGTCAGGTGACGGTGCATGCCGGCAGGCGTGTCCGGTCCGGCGAGATCGGCTGCGTGCCGACCCGACATGTCGTGGACGATCTGGTTGTCCGATCCGCGCCAGCGCAGGGCGCGGTGGCGCGCCCGGACGTAGCGGCCGTCGACGAGCAGGTCGAGCTGGGCGAGCAGGGCAGCGCTGCCGGGGTCGTCGCGTCGCTCGAGGTTGCGACGCGTGAATCCGCTGTACGCCATCACCGACAGTCCGGGCCGGCGCGCCCGGATGTGACACGTGACCGCCGCGAGAGCCGCCGCCTGCTCGAACGGCTCGCCCCCCGACCACGTGATGCCGTCGACCGCATGCGCGACGAGCTCGTCGACGAGGACGTCGAGCTCCACGTCGGTCCCACTGTCGGGGGACCACAGCTCGGGCGTGATGCAGCTCGGACAGGCCAGCGGACAGCCCGCGACCCATACGACGGTTCTGCGTCCAGGGCCGAGGACCGTGACGTCGTGCTCGATGCGCCCGACGCGTACGGAGGCGCTTGTCATCACGCGTACCGCTCTGCCGTGAGGTCCGCGTCGTCACGCAGCGCCTGCACCCACGCGCGCGCGTCCGGGCGGCGCGCCGGATCCAGGTGACCGGTCCCGAACGCCTGCTCGACCTGGTCTCGCACGCGCGGGGAGAAGTGCTCCAGCCGCGGGGCGCCGTGCACCGGGCGCAGTGCGACCGGCGAGAAATGCGAGTACCCGTCGCGCACATTGTCCTCCACGAGCGCGAGGTCCAGCGAGCCGTCGGGCCGCACGCCGTCGCACGGGTGACGGCCGTCGAGCAGGATCTGGACGATCGCCACCGCGAGGGCCCAGCGGTCGGCTTCTATGGACGGCAGGTGCGCCTGCGATCGCAGCTGCTCGGGCGCCAGCGCATCCGGCGTGATCCTTCGGGGGTCGAGCCCGGCATCGAGCCGCTGCCACGCGTCGGTGTCGAACGCGGTGACCCGGGCGCGCCCGCGGTTGACGACGTAGTTGCGGGGGGTGAGGTCCCCGATGACGAGCCCACGAGCGTGCGCGCGCGCGACGACGTCGGCTACGCGGGTGGCGACGCGCAGCTGCCAGCGTGACGTCGCCGCGAGCCCTGCCTTGGCCCGATCGGCGGCGCTGAGCAGATCCGATAGCGCGATCCAGTCGTTCGCAAGCCGTTCGAGCGTCACGCCTACCACCCGGCCATCGGCGTCGTGCACGAAGGTGAGGATCGCGGCCAACCGCCGGTGCGCCGTGGGATCGGGCCATCCGCCGGCGAGCTGCTCGGCGACCGCCGCGAGCGCGGCCGACTCGCGTACGACACCGTGATGCCACAGCTTCACGACGCGTGGACCGTTGCCGCGCCCGGCGATCTCATAGACCGTTCCCTCGCCGCCGCGGCCCAGCTCGGCGCCGAGCGTGATCTCCTGCCCGTGCCCGTCGACGAGCACCGGTGACCCGGCGGTCTTCACCGCGCCACCGCCATCACGATCGTGCGGTCGTCGGCGGTCGCCCGGTCCCACGTCGCCTGCACGATGTCGCGATGCAGGCCGCGAGAGTCCACGGCCGTGTCGGCGTGCGTGAGCAGCACGTCGATGCTGCCGGAGCGCAGGTCGCGATCGGACGCCAGGGGTCGGTCGATCGCCACCGCCTCGAGCCCGTCGCTGGCGAGGGCGAGCCCATCGATCGCGGGGTCGTCGATCGCCTCCACCACGATGTCGCTCGCCGACGCGAGCGTCGCGGTCTCGTTGGCGAAGCGACCGGGCGGCGTGAGCGTGAGCAGGTGATGGCGTCGAGTCCCGCCGGGCATGCGCGCTCGCACCGCGAGAAATCCATCGCCCACGCCCCCAAACGCGGCGCCGGCTTCGGAGACGACGCACACCAACAACGTCGTGCCGAGATCCGCGATCGGCAGCCGCAGGGCCCCGGCGAGGTCATGCAACCCGGCGCGGGCCTCGGCCACGGCCGTGCGGACATGATCGCGCTGGGCCAAGAGCGGATCGGCGTCCTCGCCGGCTGCCGGGCCGCCCGCGAGCCGGCGAGCCGCCAGCGCCACAGCGGCCCGTGCGGCGAGCGCCGCCTCGGGCGCCGATCCGAGCCCGTCGGCGACTACCAGCGACACCCCGGCCGGGCCGTACGGCGCGAAGCTGTGCGCATCGCAGTTGCCGATCCCCGCCGCGGCGTGCGAGGCGCCTGTCGCCGAGGCGGCGACGGTATGCCACCCGCGGACGATCATGGCTGCCCACCACCTGTCGCGTCATCGTGGCCGCGGGCGATGTCGTCGCGGACGACATCGGTCGCGCTGCGCGGATGCGTCGTCGCCCCGCGCTCGGCCGAGAACGAGACGGCCTCCAGGACCCGCGCGAGCTTGGCCGGGTCGAGCTCGTGCACGAGATCGTCGCCGCCGACGAGCTCGGCGAGGATCCCGCACGGGCTTCCCGCTGGCACGAACGCCTCGACGAGCACCTTGCCGTCGAGCGTCTCGCGCACGCGCTGCGCCGGCCGCCGCCAGCGCGTGTCGTCGCTCGCGCCGTCCTCGTCGGTCGGGTCGCCGTCGGAGATGATCGCGATGTACGGCCGGTAGGTGGCGCGGCCGGCTTCGGCGCACTGCCGGCAGCGCCGCTCCAGGAGGTCCACCGCGAGCTGCAGCGCACGGTCCAGCTGCGTGGTGCCATCGCAGACGACATCGTCGGGAGGCGTAAACGCCGGTGCCCTGACGAAGCCGAACGGCGGCACGTCGGGCTCACCGGTGCGCAGGACGACCCCCTCGTGGCTCATCGTGATGAGCGCGATCTCACCAGAGTTGCGCAGCACGGTGCGGCCCTCGAACTCGCCGGGCAGCGCGCGCAGCGCCGCCGCGATGTCCTGCTGGACGAAGCGCATCGAGTACGACCAGTCGAAGATCACGACGACGGGCATGGGCCGCGCCGCCTGGGTGAGGACGTCCGGGTCGATGAGTGGACGCGCGCTCATGGCGCGGGGTCCGCGGACGGCGCGCCGGCGACGGTGGCCAGGAGGCTCGCGTCCGGCCCGGCCACGAGGGTCACGTGCTCGTCGACGAGCACCCGCCCGGCGAGCGACGTTGCCGCGACGAGGACGTCGCGTGGCTGCACCCGGACGTATCCGATCGAATCCAGGAGCGAGACGACCACACCGGTGATCGGCGGGGCAGCCGTCGGCGCGCTCGCCCCGGGCGAAGCAACCGTCGCGCCGGCGGAGGCGTGCGCCCCGGCCGCGGCACCTCGTGTCGTGCCCGATCCGCGCGTCGGACGCGGCTGTCGTAGCGCGCTCGAGTGATGCAGGGCGAGCAGGCTCGAGGCGCTCGGGGGACACGTGCTCGCGGACCCGGGCGGCGGGCATGTCGAGAGCCCGGAACGCCTGTGCCGTGGCGGCTTCGTCCACGAGGGCGCCCTGCACGAGGGCGCGCTGCGCGCGGTCGCGCACGCGCGATCCGACATCCTTGGTGACCTCGAACATCAGCGGCTCCGCCGGCGGCGACGGCTGGGCTGCCGCGACCGGGTCGGCGATGTCCGCAGGAGGGGGCGGCAGGGCCACTGCCCACTTGCCCCGTCGCTTGCTGACCTCGACCTCGTCGTAACCGAGCCGCCGCAGCTCGCCCGGGGCATGCCAGACGACGAGCGCGTCAGCCGCGAGCAGGAGCACCGGTCCCTCCACACCGATCGCGACGACGTGCGAGAACCCGCGCTCGCCCGCATCGGCCTCGACGGCGACGCGTAGCTCGTCGGGCAGCTCCGGCGGCCATACGCTGCCGAGATGAGCGCCTTCGAGCATGGTCGTCCTGCCTTCCTGGACCCGTCGAGCCACGGTCGATGGTCCCGATTTGGGGTTGCGAATCGCGGTCGCCGAACCGCGCCCGCCGGCGCACGTGTGACACCGGTGGACTCTTCTGATGCGACGCCGCTTGCACGCCGGCCAATCAATCACCTCGCGCTGAAGACCCACTGAGGACCCGCGTGCGCCCCGATCCTGCATGGCGGCGGCGGCGCGGTGCAAGGCATCGGGGACCGCCGCTCCTACGCGGCGTAGCCCACGAGCAGCGGCGCGATCCGCTTCGCGAACCGGCGGCTCTCGGTCCGGACGGCCTCGTGCGACATCGCGTGACGCAGCGCGATCGCCTCGTGCGGCATGTCCAGGATCGCATGCTGGACGAACCGGTCGAGCTTTGCGTGCTCCGCTTCGGACAGGTGCGACCGCAGGTACGCGTGGAGCTCGCGCAGGCCGCCGTCGCGAGGGCCATCGGGCGAGGACGCGCCCAGCGACTCGACGTCGTCTATGACCACCTGCTCCCGGCTGCGGCGCCACGCGTCGATCTGGCGCCGGCGCACGCGGAAGGCGAGCTGCAGGCGCGCCACGTGGACGCTCGGGACGGCCCCGTCGAAGCACCAGTCGGGGTTCTCCTCGAGCTTGCAGAGCATCTCGACGTACGCCTGGTGGAGGCTGTCGAGGCGCTCGTCGACGAAATGGCGCCCCGACATGTGCACGGGCGCGAGCTCCGCGTAGGCGGCGTCCAGCGCGCGGCGCTGGCGGCGGTAGTGCGTTCGCGCGGCATCCGTCGTCGCGTCGGAGCGCTGGTGCTCGTGCGGCTGCCGGTCATGCGCACGAGGCGCGCATGGCCCTTCCATGAACTGCGGCTGCGACATGATCGAGACCCTCCGGTTGCACGCGGCCCGGCGTTCGCCGGCTGGCCTCGTCGTGCGTGCGGAACAAGTCCGATCTGGTCCTGAACGTAGTCGCCGCCCGTCTCGCCGTCAAGCGCGGGCGTCGGCTTCGTTTCAGTGCCGTTGACCTTGATACGTCCCCGGCGCGCGCGATGTGACACGAAGTTGTCGATTCGTGCGCAGCCGCGAAGCGCGGCCCGTACGATTGCGCGCCGTGCGCGCTCCGCTGAGCTCCTGCCTGTCCGATGGCTGCCGCTTCTCGCGTGGCTACGACGCCGGCGTCGTCTTCTCAGCGCCGCCGGGCACCCGTAGCCTCGCGCCGGTATACGTGTTCGCGACGGACGCGGCGCTCGGCTACCCGCACCTCAGCAAGCACTTCCCGTGGCTCACCGGCGACGCGGTCGTCGAGCAGCTGCGGCTGGCCTGGCGTCCGGCGCGGTTGACAGTGGCGACGACGAGCCCGCACACGCAGGTCTGGGTCGTCGACCATCCCGCGCTCGAGGCGACGTTCGACCACGAGCGGGTCAAGCTCATCGCCAAGCCGTGCTCGGCGTACGGCGGCTCGGACCACTGCTGCGGCGGCTGCGAGCGCCGCGACCTGCCCGATCGCATGACGCTGCGCAGCGTGCTGCCCTGGGAGCGCTTCGGGTTTGTCGACGTCGTCTACACCGACGTCACCGACGTCGAGCGCACCGAGTACCTCACCGATCAACCCGACGACTGGATCGGCGCGACCTTCGAGATCCTCTCACCGGCGCAGATCAGGCGCTGGCCACGCAGCCGTCCGTCCTCGCAGCGCGAGGGGTCCGAGCGCAAGCACGGGTTTCATTACGCGGTCCCGCTCGCGATCGGCGGCAAGCGCGTGACGACCCGCGTCGTGGCCGACCCGGCCCAGAGCGACGAGATCGCGGCCGACGCCGCGGACTTCGCGCGACGCCACGATGTCAGCTTCCGCCGGCGAGCCACCAACGGCCTGCTGCAGGCCTACTTCACGCCGCGTCGGTTGGCCCCACGTCCTCGCGGCGGATGAGCTCACCGACGAACGGCGTCATCCGCTCGCGATCGCGCGCGATCCGCCAGGCCGACACCGGCGCGCGACTGCGGATCGCTTCGCGCAGCGCGGCACCGCCTTCGCCGGCGAGCTCGTCGAGCGCCTGCGAGCGGAAGATCTCGGCGATCGTCCGTTGCAGCTCGGCGCCACCGCGCGCCCAGCGCTCGGCGGAGGATTCCCACAGGCGCGCCGCGTCCAGGTGAAGCCCCGCCCGCTCGGCGGCGGCCGCGGCCTCGCCGCATTCGCGCGCGCGACGGCAGAGCCCCAGGCGACTCTCGGCCGGCGGCTCGGCCGGCTCGTCGGTGAGGTCGAACCGCAGCAGCTCGGGCGACAGCCCGGGCGGGAGCGAGAGCCGGGCGACCGCAAACGGGCGTCCGTCCTCGTCGGGCGGCTCGTCGGATGCCAGCGCGAACGGGGCGCCGTCGAGGAACGTGAGGTCGGGCGGCGGCGTGAACGCTCGGGCCCACAGCTCGGCGAGTCGATCGGCCCCGCCGGGCACGGTGTGGCAGTAGATCTCGAGCTCGACCGCTCCCGGCTCCCAGATGACCTGCGCCCGTCGGTCGGCGAGGCCGAACGCGAAGAAGCGCTCGGGGATGGGGAACGTGGCCGATGCCTGGGGCCCGTGTGGCAGGCGCGCCGCCGCGCGCGGGCTGCTCCAGGCGATGCGCGGCATCTGCGGCGTCACCGCGGACACGACCGCCGCGAACATCTCCCGCAGCCGTTCGTCCCACGATGCCGGACGCTCCTCGCGCCGGGTCTGCAGCGCGCGGAGCGCGCGATCGAGCCGCTCGGCCTCGGCGGGCGAGTCCGCCAGCGGCCGCAGCTCCGGCACGAGCTCCGCCAGCCGTGCGCGCGCGGCGGCCGAGAGACCGGCCTGCGCCGCGGCGAGCACCGTCGCTGCGCAGCCCGCCGCCTCCGCTCGGGCGCGACGTTCGCAACCCGGTACGGCGGACGCCCGCGCACACAGCACCGCCGCCTCGGCGCCCCAGAGCGACCAGGCGCCGTGCTCGCGTCTCGTCGACCTCCCGCAGTCGATCGAGCACGGCGAGCCGGCCGAGCGCACGCAACGGCGTTCCCGTGCCGGCCTCGAACGGCACGATCGCCACGCCGCCGGCCGTCACCGTCACCCGCGAGGCGGGCGGCCGCATCGGCGCCGACCAGATGGCGAACGGCGCGGCGCACCGCGGCGGAGGCCGACGCATCCTGCACCACCGGCGCGGTCAACCCGAGCAGCCGCTGCGGATCGGCCACGTCGACCGTCAGCGCGCAGCCCGCCCCGAGCCGCACCGTTGCGGCGCCGGCTGGTCCGGCCGTCTCGTGACCGAAGTGCCAGAGCGCCGCGTCGGCATCGAAGACGGCCGTCGTCGCCCGCAGGTCGTGCAACATCTCGTGAGCACGCTCGCGCGCTGCCGCGCTCGCATCGATGTCCCCGACCGCCAACAGCCTGTCGGCCGCGTGAAGCTCCCTCGCTGCCTGATCGGATCGCATGCGCGTGCCGGCGCAGCGTAGCTGGGATCGCGCGCCCCGGTCTACGCGCCGCAGTAGCTGAACGTCGCCCAGTGATGCGGATCGCTGAACTCCCGCTCGTAGTCCCAGAACGCGCGCTGCGCCGCCGTGTACCCCGCCGGATAGCCGTAGACGTCCCCGAGCTCGGCACGGATCTGCGCGTTGGTCGCGCCGGCCAGCCATTGCTGCGCCCGCGCCGAGGGCACGAACCGGCGCCACGCCGCGGGCGAGCTCGTCGAAGAAGCGCAGGACCAGCAGCGGCGCGCCGACGATCGTCGACGTCGGAGTGCGGCGGATACGACACCGGCCGACGCCCGCCTGCAGCAGCGCACTCGGAAAGCCCACGACCTCGTCGAGCAGTCGCTCGTCCGGCGTCGCCGTGCGGCACGCGGACAGCACCGCGAGCCGCCCCGCCGCCTGCGGGCGGGCGAAGATCGTGCGCAGCGTGAGCGGCCCGTCGGCGAGCACGAGCCGGCTGTCGAGCGGACGACCCGGCAGATGGACCCCATGGCAGGCGAAGTGCCAGATGCCACAGCGGTCCATCGCCTCCAGAACGGCGGGACGCGACCCCGGATCGAGGTGCACGGTCCGCCCTGGCCAACGCGCGGCGATCGCCGCCGACTCGTCCCGCGCGTGCGCGATGACCGCTTCGCCGGGCGCGTCGGGCACGGCGACGGTGAGGACCCGCACCGGATCGCCGGCGAGCGCGGACGCCTGCGCCTGCGCCCGGGCCAGCACGCGGGCGTTCGGCGCGTAGCGAAAGACCAGCCCCGCGCTGCGGTCGTGCCAGCCACCCTCCGCAGCGGGCGCCATCGCCATCGCGTGCAGCGGCAGCAGCGCGAGCGCGCCCAGCGGGATGAGGGTCACGAGCGAGCCGGGAGCGATCTGCGCCGCGAGCGGCTCGCCGACGATCTCCCACAACCACGGCAGCAGCTTCGCCAGCACGTCGCTCAGCGCGCCGGCCTCGTCGGCGTCGCGCAACCGCGCGAGCCACGGCTCCAGGCCGGCCGCGTCCAACTCCAGCGAGAGCACGGCCGGCTCGGCGGCATCGGTGACGACGATCGCGGTCGCGCCCGCGTCGGTCGCGCTGACGTAGACGAGCGGACCCTCGGCGGCAGCGAGGCGCAGGTCGTCGAAGTCGGCCGGCGCGTCGATGTCCTCGAATCCGCGGATGCGCCGGATGGCGCGCAGGAGCTCCTCGCGCTCGGCGAGCACGACCTGGTCGATCGAGGTGAAGCGGCGCTGGAAGCGGCGGCCGCCGATGACCGTCGCGTGACCCCCGTCGCCGTCCGTGACGAAACCGTCACGGTCGGCTTGGGCGATCTGCCGTGACGCCTGCTCCCAGCGCGCGGCGAGCTCGTCGTGGCCGGCGGCGGCGAGGCGCTCGGTGAGGCGGTCGCGGTCGCGCTCCATGCGCTCGGTCAGCAACGTCGCGCGCCCGAGGTCGAACGCCACCGCCGCATCGCGCGTGCGGCCGGCGGCGATGAGCCGTTCGCCGGCGCGTGCCGCCAGGCCCGCCACGTGGGCGAGCCGGCGTTCCTTCTCGGCGCGCAGCGGCCGGCGCCGCGCGTCGTCGGCGACCGCCCGGATCCACGACCAGTACGCCTGCGCCGCTTCGACCGCGTCCCCCCGGCCGTCGGCCCAGGCCGCCCACTCGGCGGCGAGATCGGCGGCCCCGCTGCCCGACTGCAGCGACAGTCCGTCGAACGCCTGCGCGGTACGCGCCGGCGATCGCCGCGTGGTCGCTGCCCGTGGCCCGCAACAGCGCGGGACGGCGGCGCGCGGCGGGGACGCGGCTCGCCGCGCGGCGTTGCAGCCGGCGGTCCAGCCGCCTGACCTCGCGCGAGATCGCGGCGCGCCCGCGCCGGGTCGCGCTCGGCGCGCGCCATGAGCAGGTCCCACAGGACGAGGCGGCCGAAGTCGCGCTGGATCGCGTAGCTGAACGCGCAGCCGTCGCAGCGACCCTCGCGACAGTGCGATCGCGGCGTCGAGGTTGGCGCCGGAGCGATCGACGAGCGCCGCGAACTTCAGCCGGGCGAGCGCGTGCACGGTGCCGCGTGGCGAGGCGAGCTCGAGCGCCTTGAGCAGGTCCTCCAGCGCGTCGCGGTGCAGCCGGGCGGCGCGTCCCGGCTGGCCGTCCTGCTGCGCCCGCGCGCTGAGGGCGCTCAGATGCGTGGCGCTGATGAGCAGCGCGCGAGGCAGCGCCCCGGGCATGACCTGCGCACGCAGCCCGGCGGCGTCGAGCATGAGCTGCAGCGCCTCGTCGTAGCCTTCGATGTCGCCGGTGCGATCGGCCTTGGCGCCCATCGCCTCGACGAGCCGCGCGGCGCCGATGTAGACCTCCGTCGGCTCGGCGCGCTCCAGCGTTGCGGCGAGCAGGTCGCAGGCCCGCGTGAGCGCCTCGTCGCCCTCGGAGCCCAGCGCGACGAGCGCCAGCGCGCTGGCGAGGTTGATCTCCACGTCGGAGCGGTCTTCGTCGTCCGGCGCCATCTCGGCGAGCGCGCGCTCGCAGTCTCGGACCATGTCGGCAGCGCGGGACGGCTCGTCGAGCCAGATGGGCGCCGTCACAGGGGTCGGGACCCGGTCGGTCGCCCAGCGCATCCATACGTTGAAGATCGTGAGGATCGCCGCCGACAGAGCGCTCGCCGCCGGCAGCGCGAGGCCGAACTTGTTGGCCATCGCGCAGATGTAGAAGAACGGTCCGACCGAGATGAGAAGAACAGCCCGTTGGGCGGCCGCATGCGCGAGTAGGCCCCACGCAGGACGAACACGATGACGAACAAGAGGCTGACGGCGCTGAGCAGCAGCAGCGCGACCGACAGCCAGACCGCCGCCGCATGGCCCAGACCCCAGGCCTCGTACAGCGGCGCCGACGCGCCGCTGCCGACGTAGAGCCAGAGGACGAACAGGATCGGCCACCACCATGCGCGCCTGGCGAGGTAGCGCACCATGGCCCAGCGCTGCTCGACGAAGCCGAGCGCCGACCAGGCGTCCCCGATGAACGACAGCGGGCGGTGGCGCTCTGCGACGTGGTGGGTCACTCCCGGCGCGGCGGTCATCGACCCACCGCCGTCGGTCGCGCCGCCTGGTCAAGCACCGGCATAGCTGTACAGCGCCCAGTCGCGCGGGTCGGTGAATGCGCGCGCGCTGCGCCAGCGCCGTCGGTCGGCGGAACGCTCGCCCGGCGGGGACGGATGCAGGTCGCCGAACGCGTCGCTGACCTCGCCGTTCGTGGCCGTCGCCAGCCACGCCTGCGCCGCGGCCAGCGCACGCGGCGGCGCGAGCCCCTCGAGGTAGAGCGAGAAGAAGCGCAGCGCGAGCAGGCGCGCCGCGCGCGGGGCGACCATGCCGTCGGGCGCGACGACGCCGGCCACGCCGCAGTCCAGGAGGGCGATCGCGAGGCGCACCCCCTCGTCGAGCACGTCGTCGTCCGGCGCCGCCGCGCGGCATGTCGCCACGAACGCCAGCCGTTGGGTCGGGTGCTCGTGCGCGCGCAGCGTCCGCAGGCCGAGCCACCCGTCGGCGAGCACGAGCGCGCTGGTGAGCGGCAGGATCGGCTCGTGGTCGGCGGCACAGGCCAGATGCCAGATCGGGGCGTCGCCGATCGATCCGAGCATCGCGTCGTTCGAGGTCGCGACCGGCGCCGGCGCAGCCCCCGTACGCCCGAACAGCTCGGCCACCGCACGGCATGCATCGACGGCCGGCTCGTCGCCGACCGGGCTCGCGCCGGCGACGCTGAGCAGCCGCAGCTCGGGCCCGCCGAGCCCGCGCGCCGCCGCCTGCGCGCGCAACAGCGCGCGCGCATACGGCGCGTAGCGGAACGCCGCACCCGTCGCCGCGCGCTCCAACCCGGCGGCATGCAGCGGCAGGAGGTTCAGCTCGCCGATCGGCATGAGCGTCACGAGCGCCCCCGGCTCGATCGCGTGCGCCAGCGGAGCGAGCACGTCGCGCGCGATCCAGCGCAGGGCGTCGCTCAGCTCGCCGGCGCCCTCCCCGTCCGGCCGGCCGGACGTGAGATCGCGCACGCTGCGTCGGGCCTCGAGGGATGTCATGCGCGGCAGCCCGACGACGACCGGCTCGGCGCCATCGCCGGAGACGACGACGGCGAACCCGCCCTCCGGCGTCGCGGCGAGGTAGACGAGCGGACCGTCCTGCGCGGCCTCGCGCAGATCCTCGTACGTCGCGGCGACGTCGACGTCGTCGAATCCGGGGAGCCGGCCGATCTCGCGCAGCAGCCGCTCGTGGGCCGCCAGCGCCGCGGGGTCGTCCGGGCCGAACGCCAGCGCGAACCGCTGCCTGCCGACGCGGACGCTGCGCCGACCGATCGGCTCGACGCGGTGATCGTCGCCGCGCCGGCGAGCGGGGAGGTTTCGCCGATCGCCTGCAGCCAGCGGTCGCGCAGATCGAAGCGCTGCGCCTCCTCGAGGCGATCCTCGAGCCGCCGCTCGCGCGGCTCGTGCAGGCGCTCGCTGAGCTGCCTCGCGCGGCCGTGGTCCATCGCCACCGCCGCGTCGCGCGCACGGCCGGCCTCCAGCAGCCAGTACCCGGCCTGCGCCGCCAGCAGCTGCGTATCGGAGAGGCGCGGTTCGCCTTCGGCGCTCAGCCGCTCCTGGCGCGACCGGCAGAGCAGCGCCCGGGTGAGGCACCAATGCGCCTCGGCGGCCTCCTCGGTGCTGCCGCGGTCGACGGCCCACACCGCCCAGTCCGCGGCGACGTCGACGGCGTCGCCCAGCGACCGCGCCGCGCACGCCGCGAACGCGCGCCGAAATGCGCTTCCGATCACCGCCGCATCGGCGTCGAGCTCCTCGTGGAAGACCGGCAACCACACCAGCGCCAGATGCGGATGGCGGCCCTTGCGCGCGACGCAGCTCGCAGATCCGCACGGCCTCGGCGAGGTCGGCGTTGGCCTGACGCTCGTCGCTGTGTAGCGCGCGCTCGCCGAGCAGCTCGACGAGCGTCAGGCATCCGCTCTCCCACCAGGCCGCCCGGCTCGGTCGCCATCGCAAGCCGCAGGCGCCGCAGCGACCGCCGGCACGCGCGGATCGCCCCGTCGATCCCGTCGCCGGACGGACGGTTCCAGCTTCGCGGCGGCGAGCTCGAGCGTGCGGAAGGCGCGAACGCGCGACCCGCGACGGGTGAGCTCGAGGGCGCGCTGAAGCTCGTCGATCGCCGCGTCCTGCAAACGCAGCTGCACGCGGCTCGTCGTCGGCGTCCTCGGCGATGGCGCGCAGCACGAGCAGGCCCTCGGCGCGCGCCGAGCGGAGCATGATCTGCGCCGCGGGCAGCGCCGTCGAAGCGGCAGCGGTCACCTCGGCGACGAGGTCGACCGCCTCCTCGAGCAGCTCCCCGTGGCCGCTCTCGGCCGCGGCGGCGGTGATCGGCGGGACGACGTCGAGCACGGCGTTGATCACCCAGGCCACGTGCACGGCGTGCCGGCTGTGCTGGAGCTCGCGGAGCGCTGCGGGCAGCAACTCCGGCCGGCCCGTAAGCCGCGCGAGCATCGCCATGCCGCTCGCAAGCGCGACCCGGACGACGTCGCGGTCGGCCGTCGACGGGTCGTCGAGCTCGGCCCGGCGCGCCTCGACGAACTCCTCGACCTGCACCGGGTGGTAGAGCGCGAGGACCTCGTCGGCGAGCGAGCCGCGTGCGGCGATCGCCCGGGCGCGCGTCGCGCGGAAGGTGGCCGCCGCCGCGACGCAGCGCGGCGACGACGGCGAGCGGTGGCGGCACTCCGAGCCAGGCGGCGGCCGGCAGCACCAGCCCGACGCCGACCGACGTCGCCAGGCCGGCGGCGACGGCCCGAGAGTCGGGCGGCGCCGTGTCGGTCCACAGCTGAGACGCCCCCCAGCGCACGAGGACGACGAGGGTCGCCAGCGCGATGCCGGCGGCCGCAGCCGTCGCCAGCGACGCGGCCACGCCGCCCAGCCCCGCGTCGCGGAGGACGGGTCGCAGGGCCGTGACGGTCCCAGCGAGACAGAGCCCCGAGACGCCGGGCAGCAGCCACGCGCGCGGCGTCCGCTGCTCGCGCATGATCGCCGGAGCGTCGCGCGATCGAGCGCTCACGCCGCTGAGCATGCCGTACCCGCCTGGCCTTGGCGAGCTGTCACATCTCACCGCCCGACGGCGCAGACGAGGAACAGCACCGACCGCGCCCGTTCGCGCCGTGAGCTCCCGTCGCCGTCAGCAACCTGACACCGCGGATCGGGGCTCGCAGAACGATCCCGACCATGGCCAACGAAACGCCACATCCCGCACCTCGCCGTCAGCACGCCGCCGAAGCGCGGCACCCTCGCGGAGCGCCTGGATCGACGTTCGTCGCGGCGATCGCCGACAGCACCGCGCAGCCCGCGCGCTGGGCGGCCGGATCGAGGTCGACGCTCCGGCCTGCTGCGCGTTCGGCCTCATCAGCGCCGCCAGCGTGCGCTGGGTCGAGGCCGCCGCCGGCATCCGCGGGTTCGCATGTTCGACGTCTCGATCGAGGCCATGGGCGCGTTCGCGGCGATCGAGGCATCCATCGCGACCGGCCGCCCGCAGATCGTCATCTGCGGCAGCGGCCCGGGCACGCTCGGGGTCCTCTGGGCGATCCCCGCGGCGCGCGCGCAGGGCGCGAGCCTGCTGGTCCTCGCGCCGCGCACCCCAGCGCCGCTCGTCGGGAGGACGGACATCCAGGAGGCTCGTACTTCAGCATGCCGCACACGGTCGGCTCCGAGCTCTACGACGCGACGTTCCCGCTCGCCGACGTGCGCGAGATGCCGCGCATCGCCGTCGCGCTGCGCCATCTCTTCGCCCGCCCGCAGGGTGCGGTCGTGCAGATCTCGGTCCCCACGGACCTGCTCGACCGGCGGTGCCCGAAGCTGCTCGATCCCGCCACGTTGAAGATCGCGCCCCCGGCGCCCGGCGCCGCGGCGCTCGCGCAGATCACGGACTGGCTGCAGCGCCCGGGCGGGCCGCCCGCCTTCGTGCTCGGCAGCGGCTCGGTCGCCTACGCCGAGACGCTCGGCGCGCTCATCACCCGCATGGGCGCCGTCCACATCACGACGCCGGCCGCGCTCGGCCTGCTGCCCGATTCGCTGGGCCTGATCGGCACCGCGGCCGAGGCGGATGTCGCTGCGCGCCTGCGCGCGCGTCGGCCCGCGCTGCGTCTTCGTCCTCGGCACCCGGCTGGGCACCGCGAGCGGCGGCGGCGACGCGGCGCTGCTGCCGAAGGGCTGCCCGGTCGTGCACGTCGACGTCGCGCCCTACGAGGCGGTCGGCAGCGCGCCCGCCGTGCGCGGCCACCCGCTGCTCTCCGTGATGTCGGAGATCGGCGAATTCATCGCCGCGCTCGACGCCCTGCTGCCGAGCGCATGACCACCCCCACATCCATCCCGCCGACCGAAGGAGCCGACATGTCCGACGCAGTCAACCCCTATCGCCTGACGGCCGCCACGGTGCTCGCCGCCGGGCTGCGCCGCGCCACGACGGCGCTCTTCGCCGAGTCCAGCTCGGCGATGTTCTTCAGCACGTACGCGCTGGACCGGCTGACCGAGGCCGCACATCCGTACGCGCGGGCCTCGATGCACTTCGGCTCCATGGGTCACGCCCTCTCCGGGGCGCTCGGGTTCTGCGCCGTCACCGGCCAGCGCGCGATCGTCCTCACCGGGGACGGCTCCCTGCACCTCCTCAACCCGCTGCCGACGGCGGTCAAGCACGGCCTCCGGCTCACGCTCGTCGTGCTCAACGACGCGCGCCTCAGCCTGCCCTTCCACGGCAGCGACAGCATCCTGGCCTTCGGCGCGCAGTAGACCACGCTGCTGCCGGACTGGGACTTCACCCAGAGCCGGCAGCGACGAGGTCGGCGGACGGCGCATCACGCGCGACGACGAGATCGAGGGCGCGCTGGAGGAGGCTCTCGCGTTCGACGGCTGCTTCGTGGTCGACGCCCTGACGGACCGCGGCGTCAAGCCGCCGATGAAGTCGCGTGAGAAGAGCGTCAACGCGCAGCTCGGAGGCGGCTCCTGACGCGGGCACCCGGCGCGTCACGGGTCGCCGTCGCGGCGAGCTCATCCGACCGGTCCCAGCGAGCGGCGCAGCGCGCGTACCCGGCGCGCGTGCTCGGCCAGCGTGGCCGCGGAGAGGCGTCCGTCGCGTACGGCGGCGCTGAGCGCCCGGCGTCCCGCCGACGCGCCGCGCTCGTCGGTGTAGAGCAGCAGGTCGGCGCCCGCGTTGACGGCGCGGACCGCGACGTCGCGCTGCGTCGCCAGGCCCGCCGCTCCGAGCGCGTCGGTGATGACCGGACCTGCCACCCCCGCCGCTCGCAGCGCGGCGTACGTGCGCGCGGACAGCACCGCCGGCACGGGTCCGGTGAGCGCCTCGTAGGACGCGTTGGAGACCATCGTCAGCGTCCGGCCCAGGCGACCGCAGGCCCGATAGGGCAGCCAGTCGCGCCGCAGCGCGGCGAGCGAGCGCCTGATCGCCACGGCTGCGAAGTCCGTGTTCGCGGCGCCCGCCGCGCCGAGCCCCGGAAGTGCTTGAGCGTCGGCGCGACGCCACCGCGGCGCAGGCCGGCGGCGAACCGGCACGCGTTGCGGGCCACCGCCCGCGCGTCGGCGGCGAACGTCCGCGACCCGAGGAAGTTGGCCGCGTCGGCCTTCACGTCGACGACCGGCGCGAGGTTGACGTTCAGGCCCCGCGCCAGCAGCTCCCGCGCCGTCGCCGCCCCCTCGCGCTCGACGGCGTCGAGCGGGAGGCGCGCGAGCCCGCGCGCCGACGTGCGCGGGCTCGCCCATGGCAGGCGCCGGACGTCGCCGCCCTCCTGGTCGACCATGAGCAGCGGCGTGGGCCGGCCCCCCGCCTTCGCCGCGGCGCGCAGGGCCCGCGTGAGCGCGCTGACCTGGTCGCGCGTCGCGATGTTCGCGCCGAGCAGGATCACGCCGGCGATCTCGCCACGGCGGACGCGCTCACGCAGGGCGGGGGATGCCCGCGGGCCGTCGACCCCCGAGATGACGAGGTCGCCCGCGGCGGCCGGATGCGCGGCGGCGCCGCCTGCGCCGTCGCGCGGCGGCGGCGGCGCCCGGCTCGGCCGAGCGCCGCTCCCCGGTGACGGCGCCGGGCGACGCCGACGAGCCGCAGCCGAGGAGCCATGCGGCCGGCGCGACGGCGACGAGGCACGCGAGCGCCCCGCCGCGCCGCCTCAGCACGCGGTGTCCTGGGCCCGCGAGTCGTAGATGAGCCAGCGGCTCGACTGCCGCACCATCGTGTACGTGAACACCCAGTCGCGGCACCCGCTCGCGTCTGACTGCGTCCGGATCTCCGCGCGCATCCGCCCCCGCTGCTCGTTGGAGAGCTCCACGTCGAAGTCGTTGAAGTCGACATCGGTCAGCCCGTCGCGGCGCACCTGCTCACCCCACGACGACTCGAGCCCGACGCGGCTGCGCACCTCGCCGGTGTAGTAGCCGTAGGCCGTGCTGTAGTCGCCGTCCAGCCGCGCCTGCCAGTGCGCCCGGATCGCGCGCTCCATCCTGCCGGCGTTCGTGTCGAGCGCGTAGACCTGGCCGTCGCCGCCGCCGGACTTCGGTGTGTCGCTGCCGTCGCCCGACGGCGTCGTCGTGGTCGGGGTGTGCGTGTCATCGGCGGGCGTCGTCTCGGTCTCGTCCGGGCTCGAATCGACCGCGTCGCCGCAGGTGAGCGAATCGACGAACGCCGTCAACTCGGACTCGTGATCGTCCCAATCCTCCGGCGGCGCGGAGGCGAGGACGGCGACCCCGACGCCACCACAGCGATGGAAGACGTCGAGCTTGTGCGCGCCCTGGGCGATGAATTCCCAACGGCGCGCCTCCCCCTGAGCGCTGAAGTCGAGCTCCTCGTAGCCGCTGAGGCGCGGCTGGCGGCGCGGAGGCTCGTCGCCCCCTCCAGCGGCGTGCCGCTGAAGCCGGGGGTGTAGTCGACGAGGCCGTAGACCGTGGGCTGGCCCGGAAGATGCCAGCGGCTCTCGTAGAACGAGCCCTTGTTCTTGTCGGAGCTGTCCTGCACCCATCCGGACGGCGGGAGAACCGAGTAATTGCCCCGCGCGGACACGTAGCGCGTCCCCTCGTCGGTCTCGTCGGTGGTCGCTGTCTCGTCGGGGCCGGACTCCTCGGTGACCGTGTCCTCCTCGGTCTGCTCCACCGGCTCGTCGACGGGCATCTCGTCGCTCGGCTCGTCGTAGTACGACGAGGAGGAATCGGCGCTCGTCCCGTCGTCGTACTGCTGCTCGAACGGGTGTGGGCTGATGGCCAGCAGGAGGGCAGCGATGACGACCGACGCCAGCACCCCGGAGCCGTACATCACCGTCGAGCGGCGTCCCGCGGCGCTCGCCCAGACGGCGGCGCGGGCGGCCGAGGTCGTGCCCGGCAGATCGCCGGTCGTCTGCAGCGCAGCGCGCGAGCCGGCCGGGGCCGCCGGCGTCGCGACCGCCCGCAGCACGTCGCCGACGATCCCGAAGGAGCTCAGGCCGCGAAACTCGAGGTCGACCGTCACCGCGTTGGGCATCGACGCATGGGGGCGGACGTCCGCCGTGATCCGGCTGCGGTACAGGCGCCGGTAGACGACGTCGATCAGCGACGCGATGAAGAACGGCGCCGCGAGGATCGCGGCGAACCAGAAGGCGAACAGCCCGACGAGCAGGCCCAGCAGGGGACTGTCGTCGATGACGCCGCGCGTCACTGCGCCCGCCATGACGAAGAGGTGGATCACCATCCCGAAGCCCTTGCTGCCCGTGAAGTTCGCCTCGTCCATGACCACCCGGCCGGCGGCGAGGTCGGTCTCCTCCTCGGAGGGGACGAACTGGCCCGTCGGATAGGCGAAGCGGACGTCGTCGATGTCGTAGAGCAGCGCGCGGATCTGCGCCGAAGCGTGCTCGACCGACGTCCCGCGCCACACGAGCCGCTGCGGTCGCAGCGGCCAGCGCCGCGTGACGACTCCGCCGACCAGCGCCATGACCTGCAGCGCGATGAACAGGTACATGAGAAAGACCCAGATCATGCCGCCCGCCCTTGCGTCTCGGGCGAACGCCGGGCGGCGTCCGCGAAGTACGTGTTCCACCACGGCAGCCGGTCCTTGATCGGCTCGTGCACCAAGCGGGAGACGCCGCCGAGGGCGACCTCGTCGAACGCCTCGAGGTTGACGTTCTCGGGACCCTCGGCGACGATCTTCCACTGCGGCTTGGCGCGCACGCGGTTGAGGATCGGGAGGATGAGAAAGCCGGTGAGCACGCCGGCGTAGGCACGCGAGGCGACGTCGCCGACGTAGAGCCGGTTGTCGGCGACCACCGACCACATGCGAAACGGCCGCACGGCGTCCTCGGCCTCCGGCGCCCCGTCGGCGCACCACGCGGCGACCTCGACGACGCGCTGGTAGCGCACGAGATCGTCGGTGCTGCGAATCGGCAGGAGGCTGAACTGCAGCGCCTGCACGAGCGAGGCCGTGACGCTCGAACGAACGGCGAGGTTGTCCGGGTCCGCCTCGATCGCGTCGATCGCGCGGCGCACCGCCTCCTCGACCTGCGAGCTGGCGACCAGCGCCTCGACGAGCAGCACCTCGAGCCCCGCGTCGAGGCCGTTGGTCAGCCGCCGCTCGGCGTCCTTGAGCGTCACCAGCGCCTCGTCGCCGCGGCGCAGGTCCAGCAGCAGCGTCGCGCGAGCCAGGAACGCCTCGGCCGGCGCGTCGTCCTGCGCGAGCGCGATGTCCGCCGAGCGCAGGGCATCCGCGCGCAGGCGGTCATCGGCGGCCCCGAAGCGCGACGCCTGCGCCGCCACCCACGCGAACACGAGGTGCGGCACGCTGGAGTCGACGAACCGCTCGCGCGCGGCGTTGGCGACCTTCAGCGCCTCCTCGAGCTTGCCCGCGGCGAGCAGGCGCTCGACGATCTCCCACAGCTCGTCGATCTCGCCGACGCGCGTCTTCGGCGCCTCGCGGAAGACGTCGGCCAGCTCGCTGAGGTCGATCGGCGCGTCGCCGCCGCGCTTGAGCTGCTGGGCGAGGAAGTCGATCAGCCGCACCGCCGCGCGGACCTGCTCCTCGGCGGCGGCGTTCGTCTTCGCGCGAGCGGACCTTCGCGTTCCAGGCGCGCCGCTTGTCGCGGATGTTGGCGTCGAGCTTGGTGTCCGGGTCCGGCGGGACGTTGAAGAACGCCCGCACGTCGCGCGGCGTCGGGCGCTCCGGCACGTCGAGGCTCTGCAGCCAGCCCTTCTGGTCAGTTGTCGTTGCCATCCTGCGACTCCTCGATTCGTTCGGGCAGCTCGTCGATGAAGCGGCTCAGCCAGGCGCGGGCGCCGTCGTCGTACAGCGCGTCGACCATGTCGATCGACGCCATCGGCAGGCGCGACGCCGTCTCCTGATCGGCGACGAGCAGGAGGATGGCCAGGCTCTCCCCCATCACCTGCAGCAGCGGGAGGACCGGCGCCGGATCGTCGCCCGGCGCGAACGCGTCGATGAGCCGGGACGCGCGGCCGAAGACGAGCAGCTCGAGGCCGATCGAGCGGGCGACCTCGTGCAGCAGCTCGAGCGAGTTGGCGTCGCCGTCCTCGGCGTAGTCGACCGCGAGCCGCAGCGCCGGGCCGTACGTCGTCAGCGCGAGCGCCACGCTGCGGGCAAGCTCCGGGCAGAACTCCTCGGTGGGCGTTACGGTCGTCATCGCTTCAGCGCCTCAGTGGGGGCCTGTGGCCGTGAGCCCAGTGCGCGAAGGCGCGAACCGCCCACCCGCCGCCCCCCGCGGCCGCGCTGGCGGCGACCGCCAGGACCGGACCGCTGCCGGTCGCAAGCAGAACGCCGCCGACCGCGATGGGAATGGTGACCTGCGCGGTCGCCGCGGCCAGCTCGGCGAACGACCAGCGCGACTGCGGCGCACGCTTTGACCACAGGTTCAGCTCGGCGCGGAACGAGCTGTATTCCCCCGTGTCCTTCGTGTGGCCCAGGCGCTCGCTCGAGCGCACGATCAGCAGTCCGATGCCGATGGCCGCCATGATGCCGGCGGGCGGTGGCAGGGCGGCGCCGGCGACCGCCTCCAGCAGCGCCGTCGCGCTGTCCTCGAGCGCCGGACTGAACGCCCCGGTCACCACGCTGGCGACCGCCCCGAAGGCGTAGCCGTCGACGACCTTCTGGCCGTGGCGGTCGGCCAGGCGTTGATACCCCTGCGCGAACGCCGCCCGCGCCGACATCGCGCCGTCGCGATCGGGCAAGACGATCCCCGCGCCGGCGCCGGCCGTCCGGTCGCTGCCCGCGCCCGCGCCGCCACCGCTCGCGGCGTGCTGTGCCAGCCACCGCTGCGCTGTGGTCGCCGCCCGCGACGACGCCTGCAGGGCGTCACGCAGCGCGTGATCGGCGCGCTCGAGGTGGGCCTGGCGCTCCATCGCCTCGCGCCGCACGCGCGGGTCGCGCTGCTGGCGCGCGGTCGACTCGCGCGCACGCGCGATCGCATCGCGGCTCTGGCGGATCGGGCGTTCCAGCCCGCCGATCTGAGCGACGAACGCGTGCACCTCCTGCGTGACCCCCGCAAGCTCGCTCATCGCGACCGCGCCAGCTCGAGGGCCGCAGCCGCCGCGTACGTCCGCGCGGCCAGGCGGCGCAGCTCCGCGGCGAGATCGCGGTCGACGCTCGTCGCCGAGCCCCCGAGCACGACACCGACCCGTGACGCGAGCGTGTCGGCCGCTCGTGAGGTCGTGCGCAGCTGCATCGCGCACCCGTCGAGGACGCGCTGCGCGGCGGGATCGGTGGGCGGGAGCGCGGCCACGACTCAACGCACGGTCAGGCCCGCGAGCCGCTCGCGGGCAGCGGCGCGCTCGGCATCGCTCAAGAGACCCTCGTGAAGGATCTTCAGCTCGCAGATGTGCGCGTTGGTCTCGCCGTCGTGCAGGTTGACGACGACCATCTGGTCGACCGTGTACTCGACCTGGCAGCGCAGCGGATAGCCGCGCGGCACGGGCCGCCCGAAGCTGCCGTGGGACTTGCCCAGCTCACGACAGAACGTGAGGTTCTCGTCGGAGCCCTCGTGCAGGACGAGCTCGACGCCGGTCTGCCCGTCGGAGGCCGCGGCGAACTCGTACATGGCCGCGTGCGGCACCGCGGTGCCCTCCGGGATGAGCACCGAGTTGTACTCCAGGAAGTCGCCCGTCGGGGACTCGCGCACGAGCTGGATCCCGACGGCGTGCGAGGCCGCGTCCTGCGGCACCGGCATCTTCGCCAGCTCGCTGCGCGGATCGAGGACGCCCTCGAGCTTGGCCCCGAGCATCGCGGCACCGCGCGAGACGTCCTCGTCGAGGTTCTTCGTGAAGTCCGGCTCGATGCCGGTGATCTCCCGCACGAGCTCGCGAAAGCGCGGGATGCGGCTGGACCCGCCGACCATGAGCACCTGGCCCGGCGGCGGGCCGCTGACCTTGTCCAGCGCGTTGCGCACGGCGTCATCGGCGAACTGGATCTCCTCGGCGATGAGCTCGTCGAACTCCGCGCGGGTCAGCTCGAACATGAGCGGCCGCCCGCCCACCGACAGCGGCCGTCGCGCGCTGTCGGCCGTCGAGAGCTCCTTCTTGAGCTCCTCGGCCTGGGCGAACGCATCGGCCAGCAGCCACGGATCGTCCTCGAGCTCGATGTTGCGCTCGGCGCGCGCGACCTCGATCATCCGCTCGACGATCTTGCGGTCGAAGTCGGCGCCGCCGAGCTCGCGATCGCCGTCCGACGCGATGACGGTCATCTCGCGCCCCGCGCCGTACTCCATGACGGTGACGTCGAACGTCCCCCCGCCGAGGTCGAAGACGAGCAGCCGGCCGGAGGCGTCGCCCTCGCCGTCGGCGCCGCGCGCGATCGCGGCCGCCGTCGGCTCGTTGATGATCTGCACGACCTCGAGACCGGCGATCTCACCGGCCGAGCGCGTCGCGGCCCGCTCGGGCTCGCCGAAGTAGTGCGGCACCGTGATCACCGCGCGCGTCGCCGGCGCGCCGAGCTCGCGGCTCGCGACGTCGGCAAGCTTCTTGAGCACGAGCGCCGAGAGCTGCTCGGGCGTGTGCGTGACGCCGTCGACGACGAAGTCGCTTCCGCCGGGCAGGAACGTCGAGTCGCCCATGCCGCGCTTGAAGACGCTGGCCACCCGGTCGGGTTCGACCTTGGCGTACGCCTTGGCGTTCTTGCCGACGACGACGCTGCCGTCGCTGCCGAACTGCACGACGCTCGGGACGATGCGGTCGCCGTTCTCGTCGGCGACGACGTGCGTCACGCCCGCGCCGTCGGTGAAGGAGACGACGCTGTTCGTCGTCCCGAGGTCGATCCCGATCACGGGCGTGCTCATTGCTCAGCCTCCTCGGTCGTGTGGTCCTCGGGCACGTCTGCGCCGACCCGAACGCGCGCCGGGATGACGACCTCGCCGAGCGTTTCCAGGCCAGGCTCGTAGACGCCGGCCACGACGGCGGCACCGTCGAGGGCGCCCGCGTCGAGCGCTTGGTGACGGACGGGGTCAAACGGTTCCCCGACCGCTCCGAACTCGCTGTAGCCGGCGCCGCGCAGGACGTCGAGCAGCTCGTCGAGGAGCATCTCGCGCACCTCGTCGGGCAGATCGAGGCGCCGGACGAGCCCCACGAGCCGGTACAGCCGCGCGATGAGCGGGCGCTGGTCGCGCGCCGCGAGGCGGCGCTCGGCGTCGTCCAGGCGGCGGACGAGGTCCGCGACCCCGTCGTTGCGCTTGAGCGCCGCGACGATGTGCGGGACGACCTCGTCGAGCTCCTCGCGGACGGCGGCGCGCATCGCCTCGGCTTCGGACTGCTGCGGGGCGGTGTCGGTCATAGCGAAGACCCGTAGTTCTCGGCGATCTTCGCCGCACGGCGCAGCGCCTGGGCGGCCCGGCCGACCTGCTCGCGTGCCTCGTTGACCGCTCCCTGGACCTCGGCCTCCTTGCGCTGGGAACTGCCGCCGATGAGCGACAGGATCTGCTGCGAGGACTGCTGACACGCCCGCTGGATCGGGTCCAGGCCCGATGCCTGCTGCTCGGTCGAGCGCGCGTAGGCGGCGAGTGCGCCCTTGAGATTGCCGAGCTGAGAGCTCATGGTCGAGGTGCTCCTGTGGGTCGGTGGGTGACGAGCCAGAAACCGAGGGCGGCGAGCAGGGCGGCGGCGCCGGCGAGCGCGGTGTCGAGGCCGCTGCCGCGCGCGAGCGCGGCGCCGAGGGCGGCGATCCCGGCGATCGCACATCCGAGGGCGAAGACGGCGACGAAGGAGCCACCGATCCGCGCCGCGAGGTTCGACGGCCGCGACCGCGCGACGAGCGCCGCGGCGGCGGCGAGCACGATCCCCAGGAGCACACCGCTGCCGGGCGGCCCGGCGAGCCCGGCGACGACCGCGCAGAGCGCGATCGCGCCGGCGCACCCCAGCAGCACGCGATCGCCGGCCGCCGCCCGCTCGCGGGCCGCATGCTCGCGCGCGAGCCGCTCGGCCTCGGCCTGACGGCGCTGGGCGTCGTCGCCCGCGCGCGCTTCGGCGACCCGCGCGCGCTGTCGCTCGATGGCCGCGAGGTCCTCGCGGCAGGCGTCGACCACCCCGTCGGCGCGCCGTACGAGCTGCTCGGCCAGCGCCAGGGGGTCCGACGAGGACGGCGGCGCGGTGCTGCGCGCGGCCGGCACCGTGATCGGCAGGTCCGCCAGCTTGCGGGCCACCCCGTCGCGCGCTCGCAGCACCGCCTCCGCCGTGCTGCGGACCTCGCCGACGCGGCGGTCGAGCTCGACCTCGCGGGTCCGCGCCTGTTCGGCCTCCGCGCGCTCGTCGGCCCCTGCGCGTGCGACGACGAGATCGACGTCGCGCAGCGCGGCCGCGTACGCGTCGTACGCGGACGTCAGCGCGTGAGCCACGAGGGGATCCCCGCCGTATCGAACAGCGTGTAGCAGTGGACGGGTTCGGGGGCGCGCGCGTTGAGGAGGTCGTGCCAGAGCGCGAGGCGACCGCCGGGGACGGCGAGATCGAAGCCCGACAACGCCATCAGCGCCGCGGCCGGCAGCTGCAGGTACGCCCGCAGCCCGAACGCCTGGCCGCGGTCGAGGACCTCGAAGTCATCGCGCGTGGAGAAGGCGCCGATGACGTGCACGTCCTCGTTGGGCCCGTCGGCGAGGGTGCGCCGCAGCGCATCCTCGGCGGTGTCGAAGCCATCCGGATCCGCGAGCTCGCCGCGCCCGCGCAGCCGCTCGAAGCCACCGAACATGCCGACGACAGCCGGACGGCCGCCGGCGGCGCCCGCGAGCAGGCCGGCGAGGTCGGCCGTCGCATCGCTGCGATGGATCTCGGCGACCGCGCCGAGATGCTCGAGCGCGCGGCGCGTCGCGTCGACGGCGTCCGCCGGCACGCCGTACTCGGCGCTGTCGTCGGAGCGCATGAGATCGACGAGCACGAATCGTGCCTCGGGCCGGCCGGCGGCGAGCCCGACGAGCGACCACTGCACGATCGATACGGCGTTGGCGAGTCCCGCCCCGATCACCGCCACGTTGCGCCGGGCGTCACGCCCGAAGCTCGTGGCGACGCCCTCCGCGCCGCGGGGATCGTCTACGCCGACGCGCAGCGCCTGTGCGGGCCAGGTCTGCCACAGCCCCGGGCGGCCACGGCCGCGGATCGCCGCACGTAGCGCGCGGTTGGCCGACGCGTCGGCCCCGTGCGCGCCGTCGAACGTCCGCGGTGGGATCCGCCCCGTCGTTGCGCGGGTGACCGCGGAGCGACGCTCCTCGAGCGCGACGTCGTCCGCCAGTAGCGCGACGACCGTGCGCCGGTTGAAGGCCTCCGCCCCGCCGGACGTGTTGACGATCGCAACCCCGGCCTCGTGGATCGTCGCCGCGGCGGTGTTCGATGCGCTTGAGAACAGCTCACGCGACTCGGTCTCGCTGAGGCGCATCCCGATCCGCAGAGCCGCATTCTTGAAGACGCCATCGAGGCGCAGCCCGACCGCGGTCCCCGCCCCGACGTCGCCGATCGACTGGGTCGCGAGGAGGAAGTGCACGCCCGCCGCCCGGCCCTGCTTGGCGATGTTGACGAGCTCGTCAACCGCCGCCGCCGAGAGCGCGTCGTCGACGTCGAACATGCGCTGGAACTCATCGATGACGAGCACGATGCGCGGCGAGGGGACGTCACTGCGCAGCCGTCGCAACCCGGAGAGCTTCGGCGGCGAGCCACTTGCGCTGAACATCGCGTAGCGCTGGGCGATGACCTTGTTGAGATGGCGCAGCACCTCGAGGCCGAACTCGCGGCTCGAGTTCACCGCGACGACCGCCGCCTGCGGCAGGAACGTGCGGTCGATCGGGGTGGGCGCGAACTCCTGAAACTCGACGCCCTCCTTGAAATCCAGGAGGTACAGCTGCAGCTCGCTGGCGTCGTAGCGGCGCGCGAGGCCGTAGATGAAGGTCCGCAGGAGGTTCGACTTGCCCGAGCCCGCGATACCGGCGACGAGACCGTGAACCGGATCGTCTCCCATGCGCACGGCGACGAGCTCGCGGCCGGCACGCCCGATCGGGGTCTCGATCCGCTCCGCCGAGGACGCCGGCGGCGCGCCCGGCTCGTGCAGGCTGAGGAACGTCAGGGCGGTGCGCGCGGCGACCGACCGCCCCGCGACGCGCTGCAGCAGCGCCGCCGGCGCGGGGGGGTCGAGCGTGACCGGCGCCTGCGTGAGGTCGGGCATGCGCGCCGTGCCGTCCGCGTCCACCTCGACGCGCACCGCGGCGGGGCCGAGGTCGAACCCCGATTCGCCGGCCTCCAGCGTCAGCAGCATGATGCCGCGGTCCGCCGCCTGGCCGGCGAGCACCGAGATGCGTTCCAGCAGCGGCGGCTCGATCCCGCGCGGCGCGTCGAGCACGACCAGCAGCTCGAAGCCGACATCGGCGTACGGGTCGTCCGCGAGGCACTCCCCCAGCGTGCGGTAGATGCCGCGCAGGTAGGTGGCGGAGATCTCGGTCGCGTGCATCGTGAGCGCTTGGACAGACTCCTCGAGCTCGCGCGACGTGGCGCTCGCATTTCCGTGCGCGACCCGGTTGCGGTCGAACTGGCTGTAGGCGCTGAGCGTCGCGCCCAGCCCGGTGGGATCGTGGATGCGAAAGCGGATCCTGCCCGGCGGCGCGGCGGCGATCGTCCGCAGCAGCACGGTGTCGACGACCGCCAGCGCGCGGCCGCGGTCGGCGGCCGTAGGAGCGATGACCCGCACGTGCCCACCCCCGACGGACGGCACCATCGCGGCGAGGCCGTCGAGCGCGGCGGCGCCCGCCAGCGTGCCGATCCGGACGGCGCCGTCAGGCAACACCGGGCCCTGCGGCGCGCCCCAGCGCGGATCCGTCCACCCGCCCGTGGCCGCGACGCTCGGCCACTGCGCCAGCGTCGCACGGGCCCGCGTGGCCGAGGCGCGCGACGTCGACTCCGTCTGCGCACGCCGCGCGACGCGGGCATCCTCGGCCGTCTGCGCCGCGGCGCGACGCACGGAGCGCTCGCTCTCGTCGGCCCGCTGGAGCGCCTCGGCGCACGCACGGGAGGCGGCCCCGAGCAAATCAGCCGCCTCCTGGCTGCGCGCCTGCAGCCGCGCTTCGAGGCGCGTCAGCTCGCGGACGTGCAGGTCGACGCCGCCGGTCTCGTCGGCCGCGGGGCCGGGCGCGCCGGCGTAGGCCCGCGTCATGGGCTGTACCTCATGCGGGCTGCCTCGTGCCCGTGTCGATCAAATCTCATCCCGTCCCCCGTTCGGCTGCCGACGCGCGCGTAATGTCGCACAAACGACAGTTGCACTTAAGCTCACTGACGACATCGGCGCGCGGCGGCCCCCGCGCATGGCTAATGGATAACGCCAATCGCCGCGCGCGGCCTACCGATGGTCGTGCGGGCCCACGCCGACCTTGCCACCGACGCCGTTGCACGACGGGCAGGTGACACGGCGCTTGTCCTCCTTGCCGTTGACGTACTTGACGACATACACCGTTCCGTCACCGCGACACTTCATGCAGCGATGACAGTTGGGGCAGTTCGGGTTATAGCCGGGCATGTGGCTCCTCACGTTCACGGTTGCACGCGTCGCTCTCGGGCGGCGCGCGATGCGGTTGTCGCACACGACGCTGATATCCCGCTGAAAGAGCGAGGCCCGGCAGACGACGTCCCGGCGCGCGCCGGCGGCCGGGGCGTCGGGTGCACCAGGGCTACGCGTTACGGGCCACGAAGGCGAGCGCGCAGGCGACGACCTCGCCGACGCTCATCAGCTCGCCCTCAGCGGTGGCCTGCTCGAAGTCCGATTCGCCGAGCCCGCGGCGCAGCGCCGCGACGTCCCGTTCGCGCAGCTCGCGCTCGCGCGGCGACGGCACGTACCACGAGCGCTTGGCGAGCTTCGCCGAGCTGGCGAGCAGGCGCGCCGCGATCTCCGGCTCGCCGAGCTCGCGCGCCGCGCCGGCGAGGCCGTCGAGCGCCCAGCACGTCGACCACAGATCGCCGGCCGCTCGCCCCAGCCGCAGCGCCTCGGCGTGGCGCTCGAGCGCGGCCGCGACGTCGTCCTCGTCGCGGCTGATCGCGCCGAGGAAGTTCAGTGCCTGCGCACTGCCGGCGCGGTCGCCGATCGCGTCGCTGAGCCGCAGGGCGTCGCTGCACAGCGCGCGCCCGCGCGCCGGGCTGCCGCAGCGCGCGGCCATCAGCCCGGCGCAGCGCTGGACCGACGCGAGGACCGACGGATGGCCGAGCTGCGTGAAGATGTCCACCGCTTCCTCGAACGCAGCGGCGGCGGCCCGGTTGTCGCCGCCGAACCAGTACGCGCCGCCGATCAGGTGCAGCGTGTAGCCGGCCTCCCAGCGATGTCCGAGGTCGTCGAAGCGCTGCTTGCTCTCTTCGAACAGCGGAAGGCACGTGACCGGATCGCGGAAGATCGCGGTCGCCCCGAAGCCCATCTTCACCCAGGCCAGGCCCCACGCATCGTCGATCGCGCTCGCGCATTCGTGCAGCGCGGTGTTGTAGGCCTCGCATCCCTGGTGGTCGCCGCGCCACCAGGACAGGTGCGAGCCCACACGCAGCGCCCGGACGCGCTCGCGCGTCGGCTCGGCGTCGATGGCGAGCGCGCGCTGCACCCACGCGCTGCCCTCTTCGAGGTGCCCGTGGGAGAACCACAGCCACCAGAGCGCTCCGACGAGCCGCAGCGCCGCGCGTGCGTCGCCCCGATCCACGTACCACCCGAGCGCCGCGCGCAGGTTGTCGTGCTCGGCCTCGAGCCGCTGCAGGCAGCGCTGTTCGTCGGGGCCGAACAGCCGCGGCGCCGCTTCGATGGCCAGCGACCAGAAGACCTCGGCGTGCTTGGCCCGCGCCGCCTCGCAGCCCGCCGCTGCGCGTGAGCCGCTGCAGGGCGAACGCCCTGATCGGCTCGGCCAGGCGCAGGCGCGCGGCGCCGTCGAGCGGCGGGGCGACAGCCACCATCGACCAGTCGACGAGCGCCTGCAGGCGGCCGCCCTGCGCGGTCTCGCGCCTCCGCGACGGCACGCGCCTGCG
Source organism: uncultured Actinomycetes bacterium (assembly GCA_963766525.1). GTDB lineage: Bacteria > Actinomycetota > Thermoleophilia > Solirubrobacterales > Solirubrobacteraceae > CADCVQ01. Next base: position 44,160 of record CAVYAX010000050.1, on the reverse strand, counting down.
CGAGCGAGAACGTGCCGTGGAACACGGCCAGACGCTGCAGTACGCGCTGTTCACCGGCGCTGAGCAGGCGGTAGCTCCAGTCGATCGCCGATTCGATCGTCTGCTGGCGGTCGGGGCGGCTCGGATCGGCGCTGGCGAAGTCGTCGAGGCCGTGCTCGCCGCGCATCATCGCCTCGACGCCCTCGGCGACGGCGTGCAGCCCGCGCGTCGGGATCTGGGCGGCGGCGAGCTCGATCGCCAGCGGCAGCCCGTCGAGCGCGCGGCAGATGCGCGCCGCGAGCTCGAGCGTCTCCTGCGGACGCCTCGCTCGCTGAGCAGGCCGCCGCGCTCGAGCAACAGCTGTACGGCGGCCACCGGCAGGCCGCGGCCGTCGTCGTCGACCCCCATCGAGGCGACGGTGAACGTCTGCTCGCCGTGGATGCGCAGCGGACGGCGCGTCGTCGCCACGACGCAGACGCCGCGGCATCCGTCGCGCAGCGCGGCGGCGACCTCGCCGCACGACGCGTGCACCTGCTCGCAGTTGTCGAGCACGAGCAGCGCGACACGATCGGACAGATGGCGCACCAGCGCCGCGGACTGTGTCTCGCCCGGCAGCGCGCGGACCCCGAGCTGCCTGGCGATCGTCGTCGCGACCGCCTCCGCGTCCGCCCCGGCCGCCACCTCCGCGAGCTCGGCGAACCACACCCCGTCGGCGAACGACGGCGCCAGGCCAGCGACGAGCTGCAGCGCCAGCCGGGTCTTGCCGCAGCCGCCGGCGCCGGTCAGCGTGACGAGCTCGCCGCCGCCCACCATCCGAGACAGCGACGCGAGCTCCTGCTCGCGGCCGAGGAAGCGCGTCGTCTGAACGGGCAGGTTGTTCGGCACCCGGCTCAGCGTCGCCGGCGGGGGAAAGCGCTCGCCGTCCGGCCTGGTCGGCAGCTCGAAGACGACTTCGCCGGGACCCAGGTCGAAGAACCGCTGCTCGCCGAGGTCGCGCAGCTCGATTCCGGCGCCGGCGAGCACTCGCGCGCGCGCGCGGTCACGAGCACCTGGCCCGGGTGGGCCGCCGAGGCGAGCTGCCGGCAGCGCGCCAGCCCCGGACCCGCGAAGCCCGTCGCCGAGCCGCACGATGCCGCCGGCGTGAACGCCGACCCGCGCGGCCGGCGACCCTTCGGCGGCGATCGCTGCGGCCGCGCTCAGCGTCGCCTCGGGATCGGCGAACGTCGCGACCAGCACGTCGGCGCTCAGCAGGTGCGGTTCGCCGCCCGCCCGATCGACGAGCAGCGTGAGCATCCCGAGACCCGGCCGCCCGGACGCGCCCGGGCGCGAGTCGAGGATCGCGCACAGCAGCAGCCCGTCCGCGCCGGCGCCGACGGCGGGCTCGGCCGGCGGATCGGGCCGCGCGGTCGGTCGCCGCGGCGACCGGCCCGCCGCGCGCGACCTGCGCGCCGATCTGCCGCAGGTCGGGACCGACCGCACCGAGCTCGCGGTAGACCTCGCGGTAGGCCAGCTGCGCCTCGGCGGTGCGACCGCTGGCGTGCAGAGCACGCACGAGCTGGCCGCGCCGCCGTTCGTCGAGCGGGTCGCGCACGATCTGCACGCGCAGGGCGCGCTCGAGCTCGGCGTGCTCGCCGAGCGCGAGCAGGACCTCGTTGCGATCGATCTCGGCGCTCGATCGCGGACGCTGGCGAGCGCGCGCGCATGGCCGATCGCCCACTCCCGCTCGCCGAGCTCGCCGAACAGCGGTCCGCGCCACGTCGCCAGCGCCTCGGTGAGCATCGCGAGCGCGGCGCGCGGGTGGCGTGCGACGAGATCGTGACCGCGCGCCGCCAGGCGCCGGAATCGCTCGGCGTCGATCCGCAGCGCGTCGCCGACGACGAGCCGGTAGCCGTCGCCGTCGGTGAGGATGACGCGTTGCTGACGACCGGTGTCCCCCAGGAGCCCGCGCACGGCGCTGACGGCCACCTGCACCGCATTGCGAGGGTGCCGGCCGAGCTTCCCGCCCCAGAGCGCATCGATCAGCGCGTCGGTGCTGACGCGCTCGCCGGGCTCGAGCAGCAGGCGCGCCAGCAGCAGCTTGTTCTGCTCGCTCAGGGCCAGCGCAGCCGCGCCCGGCGCGGGGCGCACGGTCACCGAGCCGAGGATTGCGTAGTCAGGGTTCGACATCTGTGGCACCGTCGCCTCGTCCGTCGACGGTGGCCCCGGCCGCGCGCCAGCCAACCAGAGCTCAGGGTCACGGTCAAGGCGATCGCCGTCAAGTTCGCTCAACGTCCGTGCGACGGCGAGAGCGCGGCCAGGCCGCGCAGGGCGAGGGGGTCGCCGGGCGAGCGCTGGAGCAACGCCTCCCAGGCACCCCTGGCCGCGTCGAGATCGCCGGCGTCCAGGCACGCGAGCGCGTGAGCGTTACGGGTCGTGACGTCGTCGGGCAGCCAGAGCGCGACCGCGGCGAAGCACTCGCGCGCGAGCGCGCTGTGGCCCTGGCGCGCCGCCCGCAGGCCCTGGTTGAAGAGCGCCGCGGGGTGCAGGAGCAGCCGACCGAAGCCGGCCAGCGGAGTGAGACAGCCGACGCAGGCATCGGCCCCGACCGGGTTCTCCGCGCCGCAGCCGGCAATCGGACAGACGATCCATGGCGGTCCGCCACGCTCGGTCGCCGCGCCGCGCGCCTGCGGCGGCTGCGGCGACGGAGCGAGCGGGCGTGCGCGCCACGCCGCGCCGCGGCGACCCGGCGTCCCGCGACGTCTCCCCCAGGCCGCCCATGATCACGCGTCCGCGGCGCAGCGGCGCGCCGTCGAGCCGGACGGCGACCTCGAGCTCGGCGATCACGGTCGGGCTCGCGTCGATGTCGTCACAGCGCCAGCCGTCGATCTCGACGAGGTCGGCGACCTCGCCCGCGGGCGCGCCGCGCAGGCGGACGATCTCCAACCCCGCCGCCGCGACGTGGGCGAGCATGCGGTCCTTGAGCTGTCCCAGCGAGCGATACGCCCGCTCGAGGTCAGGCTCGGCGAACTGCGGACCGTGGCGCTCGAGCAGCTTCTCGAGCTCAACCGCGAGCACCGCCTGCTCGGCGAGCGCTCGCAGGGCGTCGGCGCGCTGCTCGGCGCCGGCGCGGCCGGCTCGATCGAGCTGTGCGCGCATGCGCCGCAGCACCCCGGCGAGCTCCTCGGCGGGCGAGTGCAGCTCGAACTCCGCGGTTGGCTGCTCCTCGAAATCCGCCCAGGTCGGCGGCGGCACGGTGCGTTCTTGGCACACGCCGCGGGTTCTCGCAGGTGACACTGATATCCCGCTGAAGGCGCCAGCCACACACGGCCTCATGCCACGGATATGACCGACACCCGATGACGGATCGTCATGCGACCCACCCCGCACGGGAGGCACGGGTCACGTACGCGATCGCGCTCGCCGGCCTGCTTGCGTTCGTGGTCGTCACGGTCGCACAGCACGTGCTCGTGCCAGAGCTCGGGCCGGCGCGTCACACGATCTCCGAGTACGTCAACGCCGATGCCGGCGCGCTGATGGTCGCCGGCCTTCTCGCCTGGGCGGCGTCGCTGTTCGCGACGGCCGCGCTCGCCTGGCGCGCGGACGGCAGCGCCCGGCGCTCACCGGCGACGACCGTCCTCGCGGGCCTGCTGGCGGTGGCCGCGGTGGGGATCGTGCTGACGGCGTCCTTCGCGACACAGACCAGCGCGGGCGTCCTGCCGCCGGGAACCCGGCGCAGCAGCGCCGGACACATCCATGACCTCGCTTCCCTCGCAGCGATGCAGGCCCTGCTCGGCGCGTGCATCGCAAGCATGTTCGCGCGCCGCCGGGACGCGCGCTTCCGCGTGCTGGCGGGCCGCCTGCTCGTGGGCGCGGTCGTCGCGGCGGGCGTGCTGCTGGCGATCGGCGACCCGGTGGATGGGATTCGCCAGCGCGTGCTCGTCGCGACGGGCTGCGCGTGGCAGGCAGCGCTCCTGCTCAGCGTGAGACGCCGGCGGCCGCGGGCTGCCGCGTCAGGAACCTGACACGCAGCGCGGCGTCTGCGGCCAACGTGTCCGCGGATGGCAGCGGCCGCCCCGACCGGAGAGGATGGAACCGATGCCGACGACCGCGCTCGCGCCCGATCGCTCCGCTCGCGGCGCGTTGGCTGGCGGGCGTCGTGCTCGGGACGGCGGCGACCGCGGGCGCGGCGGCCCTGTTCGGCGGTGTCGCCGGGCTCCTCGTGGCCGTCGCCGGGCTCGCCACCACGCTGTCGGGCGAGCTGCTCGGGCTCGTCCAGGCGCGATCGCGGGCGTTGCGCGATGAGCTGCTGGCCCGGCTGGCGAGCGTTCGATCACAGCACGCCGACGAGACCGTCGACGCGCGCTCGCACGATCCGTTCGCACACGTGGCGCGCATGCTCAGCGAGTACGAGCCGACCGCCGAGCGCGTCACGCGCGCGCTGCGCGCGCTCGAGGAGCGACTCGAACGCGTCGATGGCGCGCTCAGCCAGCACGCGCGCGCAGCGAGCCGCGTGGAACACGACCGGGCGTCCCCGAGCTCATCGGCGGTCTCGCCGGCGTCTCCGAGTCGGGCCAGAGCTTGAAGCGCTACGGCGATCCGGCGAACCTGCCCGGCTGGCTGCCCGGTGCGCGTCCGCGGGCGGCGCTGTTGCAGATCGGGCGCGTGCTCGACGACATCCGGCTGCTGCATTCGGAGGCGATCGAGCGGGCGGTGCTGATGTTCACGCTCTGGGCCCGCGCGCTGCTGCTCGTGCTCGCTCCGACGCTCGGCGCGCTGAGCTTCGCGCCGGCGCCCGACCTCGATGGGAGCTGGCCGCGCCTGGTGCCGTGGGTCGTTGCGCTCGTCTGGGCGATCGCCACGGCGCTCGCCGCGCCGCGCATCGGCGCGCTCGCGATGGAGGACTCGGTCGCGGGCCTGCGGACGCGGCGCGTGCTGCTCGCGGTCGAGCTCCCGCTCGCGGTCGCGCTGGCGCTCACCCACCCCGGCTGGCCGGCGGTCGCCTTCGCCGCGGGCTGGACGAACTGGTGGCAGCGGCTCGGCCCCACGCCCGCCGTGCCCGACTTCTCGTGGCCGCGGCTGGCGGCCTGGGTCTCCGTCACCGCCGGCGCGCAGGCCGCCGGGCTGATCCTCGGCGCCGGCGACGTCGTGTGGTGGGCCGCCGTCCTCGAGGTCGCGGTGACGCTCGGCGTCATCGCGGTCATCGGGGGCAGCTACGGCGCGATGCTCCCGGTGTCCGCCAGCGTCGCCGGGCGCGTGCTGCTCTCCGGCGCGCGGCACCGCCGGCTCGCGGCGGGCGACGCGCAGCGGATCATCGACGACATCGCCGAGGCGATGACGCTGGCCGCCGACGAGCTCACCCGCGTCGCCGATCGGCGGCCCGCCGACGCGGCGGCAGCCGACGTTCTGCGACGTGCCGTCGACACGATGCGACCGGTGGCCTCGGCGCCCGATCGGCGCGGGCCGGCCACGCTCGGCGCGCTCGTCACCGCCGCGCTCGTTGAGGGCGGTCATGACATGTGGGTCGAGGACCCGCGCGCGCTGGCGGCGCAGGCGCGCGCCCGAGCGGAGGGCCGGCCGCTACCGGTCGTCGTGCAGCGGCCGGAGTTCTCGAGCGACGACGTGGCGAGCGTCGTCGTCGACGAGGCCGTCGCCGCCACCCTCCACGAGCTGCTCGTCGCGTGCATCGTCGAGGCGCGGGTCCACGGCGCGCGCCGGGTGCAGACGATCGTGCAGCGCGCCGAGGGGAGGATCGAGTTCCGAGTCGCCAACCAGCCGAGCCCCGAGCCGACGCGGCGCAGAGGCCGGGGGCGCGGAGGACGCACTGTGACAGCCCTCGCGGCCGCCCTGCCCGGGTCGGGCGAGCTCTTCCGCGGCCCCACGAACTACGCGTTCGTCGGCCGCCAGCCTGCCGGCGTGCTGTTCGGCGTGCGCTTCTCGTTCACCGCAAGCGATACTCCGCCCGATGCAGGAGATTCGACGCGTCCTCATCTGTGACGACGACCTGCGGCGCGGCGTGTTCGAGGAGTGGTTCGCAGCCGACCGAGCGGAGCGCCTGGCCTCTCCCACCTGCACCGACCGACGCTGGTTCGAGGTCGACGGGCCGGTCTGCCGCACGCTGGCCGAGCTGCGCGACGCGCTGGAGGAGAGCGAGGACGCGGGCGTGCTGCCCGATCTCGTGCTCATCGACGACCGCCTGCAGCCCGAGCGCGGCGGCGCCCCGGTGCGCTCGGCGCTGAAGGCGATGCGGCTCATCACGAACATGCTGGGCGAGCGCCGCCCGAAGTGCGTCCTGCACACGAGCGACCTTCAACCCAATGACGTGTGGACGTTCTGCGCGCTGGGCGGCCACCATGCCGTCGACAAGTTCGCGGCGCAGGAGCGCATGCAGATCCTCTGGGCGACACTCGACGGCGCGTGCTGGACGCCGACCGCGAACCAGCGATCGGCGATCGACATCGCCGGTGCCAACGGGCGAGTGCTGCCGTACATGGAGCACTCGCACTGGAAGTACAACGCTCGGCTCGACCTGCCGGAGCTCGCGGACAGCGATGTGGAGAGGGCCGACAACCGGCTCTTCCAGGCCAAGCGCCGACTGCTCGAGGCGCTCGGTCTGCCGCCGGGGACGGAAGCACGCGAGATCGTCAGCGCCGCGCACGATCACGGCATCGTCTGGGTGCCGCTCGCACATCGCCATCTGCTGCCAGAAACGCACCCCGAGCATCGCGCCACCGCCTTCAGGCACCGGCTGCCGCCGTCCAAGCCGCCGCTCCTCGCGTAGCTCACGTTCTGCCTCCTTGTCGCGTCGCGCGCCAGCAGATCGGTCCCGCCACGACGGCGGACGCCGGCAGGATCGATGTCACACATCTGACATCGCACGCGCGATTGCTCATGAGCATGCAACCCATGCCGAGCCAATCCGAAGGAGGCATCTCATGCGCACACACACGTCGCTGGCCGACGACGACGGCCGCCGCCCAGCGTGGAGGGGCGCGAGCCCGAATGGCTTTCTCGCCCTGCTGACGCCCGAGCCGGAGATCGGCGGCGCCCTGTGCAGGCTGCTCGACACCCTGCGCAACGAGATGTCGCCGAGGATGCTGGAGATCATCGCGCTGCGCACGACCGCGAAGCTCAACTGTTCCTACGCGTGGCGAGGTCACGTCTTCATCTCGCTCGACGCGGTGCTCACCATGCGGGAGATCGCGTGCATCGCGGCCGATGGCGGCGCGTTCGTCGGGCGCGAGGCGGCGACGCTTCGCGCAGTTGACGAGTTGCTGCACGACGAGCGCCTGTCTGACGTGACGCGTCGCGAACTGGGTCCGGACGGCTCGCGGGTGACGATCGCGACGAGCGCCTACCAGCTCGTCTCGCGGCTGGCGTCCGGCATGGCACCCGAGCCCGGCATCCCGGTCGACGCTCGGCTCGCCAGCCCCCTCCGAGCCCGGGTCACGTACGCCGCGCTCACCCGCAACGGCGACGACGACAGCGCCGACCGCCCGGCGGCGGCCTGACGCCAGGTCGCGTCGGCGTGCTCCCCGCCCAGGCTGGGCCCGGCGGCGGCGACGGGGAAGGGCGCACGCCGCCGGGCGTCGTTGCTGCGCCTGCAGATTCGCGCAGGCCGCTGAAAAGTCGCTGATTGCGCCGGCGGGACGAGTTCCCCCGCCGGCGCCCGGCCGTTGCTAGCCGCAACGAGCTGGTTCGGTTCCGACGTTCCTCCACGCGTTGATCTTCGCCAGCGGCACGTTCCAGATGACGGGATTGGCGAGTACCAGGCATTCGTAGGTGCCGCCGTCAGGGATGGTTTGGATCTCACCGCTGCGGTTGATCAGCCACGCCGAGTCCACGCCCCCGTCGTCCTCGCCCTTGAGAATGACGTTGAACGGCGTGTTGCCGGCCGGCGGCTCACCGTAATTCCAGAAGACCGACGGGGCCGAACACGGCGGCGCGTTGCCACCGACGACCAGCGTCGGGGAACCGAGGTTCAGATACGTCGCCGCGCCATCGGAGTACGACCGTACGAGGTCGATCACGAACAGCGACTTCGCGTAACACAGGAAGTCTCCGCCGTTCTTGATCTCGATTGCCGTCTGACTGTCCTGATCGACGATGTAGCCCTTGCGATCCGGGGTGCGGGCGATGAAGAGCTCGCTCCCGCCGAGCCCGCCCCCAGCGGGGACGGTCGGTGGCGGCGGCAGGTATTCGAGCGTCACGTCCTTGGCGCCGCGGATCGCGTCCCCTGCCTGGAAGATGAAGCTGGCTGCCCAGTCCTCAGCGAGCAGCACGAGGGTGGCGCGCCGCAACAGCTGCTTGAAGCCGGCGATCTTCGAGGCCTTCCTCGTATCGCCGGAGGCCTTCGCCGCGCTCTCGGCGCCGTCGAGAAACGCGTCGGCTTGCGGATCGAGGCAGTCCTTGATCGTCCCGAGGTCGATCGCACCGCCGCTCCCTGCCAGCGAGTTGAAGCAGTTCAGCATGCCGATCTGGTAGTAGGTGTTGACCCCGGCGACGTCAAAGCCGGCGTCGGCGAGGCTGAGCACCTGGAAGGCCGCCCAGATGTCGTTGAGGTCATCGAGCGACACGCTGTGGGTAAAGGTCGACGGGCCGGTGCCGGCGTTCTTGGAGATCGCGAGGCTCGTGCTCGGCAGCAGGAGCCCGAAGCGCTCCACCAGGACCCGTGCGGCGGCTTCGCCGACGAGGCCGTAGTTGGCGCCGTCGACCTGGACGTCGCCGGTTTCGTAGGCATGGTTGCCCTTGGGCGTCCGGCGCGGAACTGCACCGAAGGCGGTCAGCAGTCCGCCGGCTGTGGAGGTGCCGGTGTGATTGGCGAATCGCCACGTGGCGGTCTGTCCGTCGGCGCCTTCGAAATAGCACCCCATGGTGAGCAGCACATCGCCCGAAGAGCGGGCACGATCGTTGCCGCCGCACTTCCCCGGTTCCGGGGAGAAGCGTGCGTACGTTCCGGCGTACTCGCCGCTGCGCTTGAGGATCTCCAGAAGGCTGAGGTCACGCGGGCTCGTCGAGGCGCAGTACAGCGAGCCGTTGTCGTGCGTGGCTTTGCACAACGGCGACAGGTCGACCTCCATGGACTCGGACAACGACGCCAACGCCGCGACCACCGTCCCGCTGGGTTCGGTTACCACTGACTGGCCCCATGAGAACGCCGACTGTCCCGCACCGATGTCGTGGATCACGGCCGGCCGGCCGCCCTGCGGATCGCTGATGTCCGGTAGCCGGACGGCGACCTCGTCCTCCCACGAGCCGTGGATGTGGGCATCCAGCCGCGGAAGCACGTCGTCGACGACGCGGACGCGGCCCCAGGCGCCGGTGGGTCCGTCGACCACGCCCGGAGGGACGATCAGCGCGTGCTCGGAGTCGTTCGCGACCGCCACGACGGCACCATGCTGCTCAGCGGCCCAGCGCCACGTGACCTCGGCGAACACGAACGGGGCCGGTGTCACGCAGACCGCGCCATCGGACAGGAGCCGCTCGACCGTGGGGGCGGCCAGACCCGGGACGCGCGGGGCGACGATCTGCAGCAGGTCCTGCGACAGGGGACGCACCCCCACGATCCCGGCCGCCACGGTGCGGGGCAGCCGGAGCTGGTCGGCGATCACCGCCGCCGTCGCAGACTGCAGGTCCACTGCCGAGGAGTCGGTCTCACAGGCGAGCGGTGTCGCCATCGGCAGCGTCGTCGGCGTGGCACACGCCTTGGTGTTCAGGGTCGGCAGGGCGGACGGCCCGACGCCGGGGACCGACACCAGATCAGCGCCCTTGAACCAGGGGCGCCCCTCGATGATGCGCTGCACGGTCGGTCGGCTGGGGATGCCCAGCCCACCGGCGATCTGGGTCGGCGAGGCCGTGTTCACGTCGACCTGGCCGGCTGAGCAGTTTCGGTCGGTCGGCGCCATCGCCGCTACCGGGTCGGAGATACCCGCCTCAGGAGCGTGCAGATCCAGTGCCGCTCGTGCGTCGGCGACGCCGAAGACGCACATAGCCAGCGCAGCGAGCACCCCCGCGTACCAGATCCGCGTTGTGGAGCCGTCGAACATGCGCTGTCCTTTCCTCGATGTCGGCTGTGGCCATGCTTGGCAGCAGCTCGCCTGCGGTGACAACAGGCAGTCAATCGACGGCCGCTGAAAACTCGCTGACGTTGGGCTCCTACTCGAGGGACCCAGTGCGACGCCAGAGGCCGAATCGCTCGGGAACCCACGGACCGGACTGCGCATGTGTTGCGGCCGCCCACGCGGAACACGCCGCTCCAACGCTCTCACGGCGGGTGATCGCGCTCCGCCTAATAGAACACCGCGAGCCACACGTAGGAGAACGAACAGTGACGATCTAGACCTCATCCCGCCCTACGGGGACGATGGCGTGCTGAGCGAACTGCGGCGCGACCGAACGGGAACCCCGCGTCCGCCTCCCGGCGGCGATCGCGTCGACCGTCGGCTTCCTTAATTGGTTATCTCGCGGTGCCGCTCGGCGCCGTCAGAAGGCTCGTGATGAGCGCGACGAGCTCGTCGTCGTCTGGGAGTCCCGCGGCAGGATCGTGCGCGTGCACGCGGATGTGCTCGGCAGCTCGTCGTTGCAACGCGTCGGGGAACAGCCGCTCCAGCGCGTCCCCCGACGGGAGCCCCGCGGCGATCTCAGGGTCGGCGATGCATTCAAGGAGAAGGCCACGGCTCCCTCCATGCGCCGTGGTCGCTTGCACGGGATCGCCGGCGGACACCCCCGTCGAACATGTCTCGGCGCGGCTCTCGGGACCCGACAACCACGAACTCAGGAGCGACGGTTGTAGCTCCAAATGTCGCGCGACCCAAGCGATCAGATCCTCCCGCACGGCGCTCGGCTGGATGTCGGCGAAGACGTCCCGCAGCTCGTGGATGAGCCGGTCCTTGGCTTCGGCCGTGCCGATGTCGGCCCGCTCGAGGTGACGCTGCACACGGAAGCGTGCGAAGGCCCCGGCGTCGGCTACGAGCTCGCGGACGGCCGGGGCGCCCTCGCGTTGCAGCAGGTCGGCAGGGTCGGTGTCGGCCGGAAGCGTCGCGACGAGCACCTCGAGGCCGAGCGGCCGGGCGAGCGCGCCCGCGCGCAGAATCGCCGCGGCACCGGCATCGTCGCCGTCGAGCATCAGCACCGCGGTCGGCGCGAGCTTCTTGAGCCTTGCGATCTGGTGTTCGGTGATCGAGGTGCCCATCAAGGCGACGGTGTTGACCATCCCGGCTTGGTGCATCGCCAACGCATCGATGTAGCCCTCGACGACGATCGCGATGCCGGTTTTCGCGGCGACGGCGCGAGCGTGGTGTGCGCCGTACAGCAGTTCGCTCTTGCAGTAGATCGCGCCGCTAGGTGAGTTGACGTACTTCGGGCCACGAGCGGTGCCGAGCTTCCGCGCACCGAACCCGAGGACACGACCCCGCATATCGCAGACGGGGAACATCAGGCGGCCACGGAAGCGATCCTGCAGCGGGCCTCCCCCGCGCGGTCGGCTCACCAGCCCGACCTCACTCAGCTCCTTCGTTGAGAACCCTGCGGACGTCGCTGAGCGCAGCAGCGGGTCCTTGCCAACCGGCGCGAACCCGACAACGAAATGCTCGCGGGTCGCCTCGTTGATCCCGCGGGAGGCGAGGTATTCGGCTGCCTGCGCGGCTTCGGGCGATCGCGGGGTGCGCAGATGCGCGGCATAGAACGCAGCGGCGCGATCGAGCGGGACGAGTTCTCGCGCACGACGCGCACGGCGCGCCTCGACGCCGGGGTCCTCCATCTCGCGCTGTAGCTCGATCCCGGCACGATGGGCGAGGAACTCGAGCGCCGCGGGAAAGTCGAGCCCTTCCTTGAGCTGGACCAGACTGAGCACGTCCCCTCCTGCGTCGCAGCCGAAGCACTTGAACAGCTGCTTGCTGGGCGAGACCGTGAACGATGGCGTGCGCTCGTCGTGCAGTGGGCAGAGGCCGACCATCCTGTCGTTGCCAGCCCGCCGCAGTTCGGTGTAGCTGCCGGCGAGCTCGACGAGGTCCGTTGCATCACGCACGCGCTGCTTGGAGTCCTCGGTGAAGCGGCCCAATCAGCACCCCTCCAGACCGGGCAGCATCGGCTGTGGTTGCTGAGGCGGACCTGCGAGGGCACCGTCCTGCGGGGGGCAGCTCTGCGGTCGTTCGTGCGACAGATCGTGCAGCCCCTCGCAGAACGAGTCGCAGCCACAGCTCGACGTGGTCGCACGACCGTCGGGAGCATTCGCGGACACCGCGTCGGACGCGTGAGGCTCGTCGACGCCTGCGCCCTCGGAGGAGTCGGAGCCGACGTTGGTGATGGTCATTCGCCTCCTTTCGGTTGGGTAAGCGGTCGCGAGTCGCGTGGTGCTGTCGTGCCGCCGGCGCACCTGACCCCCGGCAGATCGTGCGAGACCGCCGACGACCCGGATTCGCACCAGGGCCGACTCAGGGGGTGTCAACCAGCGCCAAGGTGCGATAGGCGGGTATGACAATCGCGTGCGGGCGCGCGTGCCTTCGGTGACCCGGGACTGTCGGAGCCCCTGTGCAGGCAGGGCACAGTCGACTTCGTCGACCGCTGTCGCGAGCGTCGCCGGCCCGATCCGGTTGCCCGGTACCCGGCCAGTCGTCTCAGCTGCGGCCGCCCTGGTGGCTCCGGCACTCAAAGCCGCCGGGCCCCGCTCGCGCAAACCGAAGGGAGAACGGATGCTGCGCAACCCGACCAGAGCTGCGCGTTCCTCGATCGAGATGTCGGAACCGGCACGCGGCGCCGGCGCCGAGCCCGACGCAGCGCCGTCTTGCGTCCGCTGGGACGGCGACGATCTGCCGAGGTGGTCAACGAGCGCGTCGCACTGCAGTGACCCAGTGGAGCCGTCAGCTTGTGCTCGATAGCATCGCGCCGCAATCTGGCCGGGTTGTCACGACGGCACGGAAGGAAGCGCTGATGTCCGGGGTTCGCGGGCGCCGCAGGGCACGCCACGCCTCCAGAGCGAAGCTGACGATCGGGCGGCCTGCCGCCACCACGCGTTTCCTGTGCCTCCTCATCGCGCTCGCTCTCTCGATGATCGCCGCCGCGGCGCCGCCCAACGCTGAAGCGGCCTCCTACACGGTCTGGGCGTGCGCGAACGGCAGCGGCGCCCCGTTGAGCGTTGGAAGCTGGGTCCGGGCCATGGACGCCGGCCTCGCCGACGTGCAAGCCACCTGCGCCGAGCCGTCGACGCCCGTCGGGGCGCTCCTCGCACGCGCCCGGGCGGCCTCAGGAGATCGTCCCGCAAACGCTGGTTGGGTCGTCGCGGCAACGCAAGGCACGCGTATCACGAGCCTTGACGTCTGGTGGAGCTGGCAGGTGCTTCCCTCGTCAGCGCGAGGGGCGATCCGCGTCTATGCACTGGGAAACGTGTTCCTCGACCCGACCGGCGCAACCGACCCGTTCGACGGCACGGGGCGATGCTGCAACGACAGTGCGTTCGTCGTTCAGAAGACCGGCGCGTTCGGCGCGATCACGACAAGCAATCCCAGCGTCGCGTTCTCCCGGCTCAACCACCAATCGTTCCCACAGCTTCGCGTCCTGAACAGACGCGGAACGCCGGTCGTGGGGCTGTCAGCCGCGTGCGTCAGCGCGTGCAGCTCCGGCGAGGCGGTCGCCCAGTATCAGGCCTATCGCGTCAAGACGGTCGTCGAGGATGCCGCCGCGCCGACGGGCAAGGCGGACGGCCTGCGCGACGGGCTGCGGGTCGGCCCCGGGACGCCGATCGAAGCCACGGCGTCCGATGGCGGAGGCGGCGTGCGTGAGGTCACCCTCCGCGTCGACGGCAACGTCGTGCAACGCGTCTCCGGTGGCGCCGAGTGCACGGACGTCGACCCGTCCAATGCCGATCCGCTCGAGTACAACCTCATGAAGCCGTGCCCCAACTCATTGACGGGACTGCTGACGCTCAGCGCGGCGCAGATGCCTGACAACGAGCCCCATCAGGTGACCGCTGTCGCGACGGACGCCGCGGGACAGGACACGGTTCTGAGCTCAGCTCGCGCCGCGCTCGCGGCGCCCGGCGGCTTCTACGACCCGAAGAACGGCTTCTACAACCCCGACCTGCGCGTTGAGGGCGGTGGCAAGGCCAACGGTTCGAACGCCGGCACGCGTACGAAGCTGACGCTGGGGTTCGTGCGCGGTCGCCGCACCGCCAAGCGACGGACGGTCCGGTACTCGACGCCCGCGCGAATCCGAGGCCGCGTCAGGACGGCCGGCAGGAAGCCGATCGCCGGCGCGCGCGTGTGGCTGGCGTCGCGGGTGCGTAGCGGCCAGTGGCGAATCGCGCGCAAGCCGCTGATCACGTCGCGCAACGGCGTCGTGTCGGCGCGCCTGCCCGCCCGTACCCCCAGCCGCCAGGTGCGCCTTGTCTACTTCCCGACTACGAACAGCAACACCGACGCCAGATCGCCGAGCGGTGACCTGCGAGTGCAGGCAACCACGACGATCCAGTCCGACCAGGGCGGCTATCGCAACGGCGACACGCTCACCTTCACCGGGCAGGTCATCAAGAAGCACCTGATCGACAAGAAGAGCGTCTACCTCCAGGCGATCGTCCGCGGCAAGTGGCGCACGTTCGCCACGACGGAGGCCGACTCCCAGGGCCGCTGGCGAATGACGCACCGCTTCGAGGCTACGCGCCGGCCAACCCGGTACACGTTCCGCGCCGTCGTTCCCGCCCAGACCGGCTACGACTGGGCGACTGGACACTCGCGCAGCGTTCGCGTGCTCGTCACGCCGTAGCGGCTGTCCTGCCGCCGTTGCTCACGGCTTTGCGCACACCAGGAACGCGAGGAACTGGTTCGACGCGGATGCCGTGTTCCTCGCCTCCAGGTACCACCCGGTCGGCACGTCGCTTGTCGTCGTCGGGAAGCTCTCCGTGATGTCGAAGATGTTCAGCAGATCCCCGTCACTCTGTAGCCCCGCGGTAATCGCCCGTTCTCCTGGGACGCATGACATCTTCACGGCGCCGACCGCACCGGCCGCCACTGGCGCCGAGGGGACTCGGCGGCTGACGATGTTCGTCGCACCCGCAGGACCGGCCGGTCCCGCAGGTCCGGCCGGAAGCTGGCCGGCTTTGAAGTCCTTAGCGCGAAGCGATCCGTTCCTCACGGTCCCCGACGTGACGGCGCTCGTGCGCAGCTTGCTGTTGGTCACCGCTCCCTTCTTGAGCTGTTTGCTGCCGACGCTGTTGCGCGGAAGGACGACCGCCGCATAGCTCGTGCCGCCGAGGGCGACGATCAGCGCCAAGGTCGCCGTGACGTTGGCGTAGCGCCCGTTGCTGAACATTCGCTTCATCTCCGCCCCTTGGTCGTGATCATTGCGACGCCTACGAGGGTCCTCCGGGGGTTCGCGCGCACCGTGGCAGCGTCACCTTGGCGGCAAGAGTACGCCCGTCGCGGGCCCCTCGCGATCTGCTCGAACGCTCGCAAGGATCTGCTGGTGTGAACCGTCGTGTACCTCACGAGTTGCGCGTCAGGGGCCGATTCCGAACTCTGAGGCGGAGGCTGCGCGCGGCACCGAGGCCGCGACAGACCGGCTCGTCGGTGGCGCCGACGTGGCCTGCGGCTCGATGCCGAGCTCCGCGATCTCCTGCGCGCCCTTGCTCTTCGGATCGGGCGGCCTGCGCTTCTTGGGGATGCTGGACGGGGCCGTCGTGCCAGAGCTGGTCGTCGTGGAGTGATTGGGGGTCACGGTCTTCGCTGCCCCGATACGGGGTGTCGCGCGGCTCGCTGACGCCGAGTCCGCAGGCGTCTTGGCATCGGGCGCGCTCTCCACGACGATCGCTGCTCCGCCGGCAGCACACACAGCGCTGACGCACAGCGCCGCGGTCTTCGCGCCGATGCCGCTCAGCAGCGCTGCCCCGCCTCCTCCGGCAGCGGTGCCCGTGCCGCCGACCGTCGCGCCGCCTCCATTGAACAGCCCGCTCAGCCCTCCGAGGATGCCCCCGCCGGTTCCCACAGCGCTGGCCAGCAGCGCAGGTGCGGGCAGGACGACGGCCAGGCCTCGCAAGGACCGCACGTAAGCCGCGCATGCCTGGCATTCCATGACGTGCGCCACGGCAAGTTCGTGGCGCTCACCGCCCTCCTCGTGCAGACCGAGGGCGTATGCCTTGATGAGGGATCGCTGCTCCTGACACCAGTCACCGCGGTTGATCGCCTCCAGCAGCCCGCCGAGCTTCTTGTTGGCCGCCACCATGATCTTGTCCAGGCGCTTGATGTCGATGCCCATCATGTCGCTGGCATCTCTGCGCGAGTGCTCGTGCAGGACGCACAGGCTCACCGCCTGCTGCTCGCGTGCGTTCAGCCGCAGCCGGACCGACATGAGCCACTGGTGGTAGCGCTGGCGATCGGCGAGTTCGGTGTCGACGTCGTGCTCGTAGCCGAGTTGACTGATGCCTTCCCCGACGGCCACGGGCGCGCGGTACTTGATGCGCGCGCGCCGGATGTCGTCGATCGCGCGCCGGTAGGTGATCATCGCCAGCCAGCCGCCGAGGTTGCTGACCTCCTCGTCGCGCCGACGAGACTGCTCGTAGAGCGCGTGCCACGCGGCGTTGTACGCCGCGTCGAGATCGGACGGGTCGGGGTGCAGGCTGTCGACGGCGAGCTTGCCGCGGACGGTCGCGAGCACCTCGGGCTTGAGGCTCTCGTAGTGCTCGGCGATCACCCGCTCGAACCGATCGTGAGCGGGGCGACTCATCGGGATCTCTGTCGGGGTGATGACGGGCATCGGCGAACGGAGGCGAGAAGTCCCGCCAGTGTACGGACGTGGCCCACCGGCGCTACTCCGTCGGCCGAAGCGGCTTCACCCGCCCCAGGGGCGCATCGTCGCCGAGAGCGTGCAGCCGCCCGAGCGCCGCCGCCGAGCACAGCTTGACCTCGTGTCCAGTGATCGCCAGGGCGCTCCAGACGGCACGCGTCGGGCGTGCATCTGATGCGAGAGCCTCCATGAGGTTGGCCACCAGCGCGCTGCGCACGCCGGGCGAGAGCTGCGTCAGGACGACGCGCAGATCGTCGAGGATCTCCGGGCGGTCGCTGAGGGCGTGCGCGAGGATCGCCCACTGGCGTGGTGAGACAAGCGGCTGCCACTGAAGCGGCCGCACCGGAATGGGGCGGTGGCGTCGATCCATCGATGCCCTCTGTCGAGGCGAGCGGCCGCGTGACCCCCGGCGACATCGCGCCGTAGCTGCCGGCCCCGGGCCACGGCGCCGCCAGTGTTCCGCCCGAGGGAATTCGGACTGGTCAGGCGGCCGACGCGATGCCGAGCAGATCGGCGAGGTTGCCCTGCTGACGCTCCACTGCGACGAGGCGCTCGTCGTCGATGACGTGGATCGACGTATGTATGGCGTCGTTGATTTTCGCCACGCATCGCTCGCCGACTCGAATGAGAAACCGCTCGCGGCCGACCACCATGAGCACGTGGTCGGTCTTCTTGAATGCCATGACGCGACGGGCGATCGTTATCAGCCGCGGGTCCTGTGCCGCGGCAGGCAGGCTCCCGACCTCGACCGCCGCGTCGACTCGGTTGTAGCCGGCGCTCGAGACGAGCCGAATGCTTGAGAGCGCCAGCTCGTTCGCCAGTCGAATGCCCCATGTCTCGTCATCCGTCCAGGCGGCACGTGCGACAAGGGTCTCTGCCACCGACGCTACCGCGGGGCGCTCGGCCCAGATGTCCTCGATGACGTCGATGGACAAGGCTCCGGGGCGGAAGATGTCCAGCTCGAGGCCGCGCACAAGGAACGGCTGCCAGTCGTAGATCCAGCCCGCCCAAGGGACGTCGCGGTGCAGCGCGCAATACGCCAGCGCCGCGGCCAGCTCACGAGCGCCTTCGGTGAGCGACTGGAGAATCTCCGTCACGAGTCCCGGCTCCGCTCGGTCAAGCAGTCCGGACCTGGCGTTGGAGCCCAGGAAGCCTGTCCACACCTCCTCAAGCAGGTCGAGCACGTCGCCGTCGTCAAGTGCCTCGTTTATCCAGATCATGGTGAGGACTTCGAGCAGGGCTTCGTAGTTGATGGCCGGGGCCCCCGGCGAGAGCCACGCGTGGCGTGGATCCGCGAGAGCCCGCGCCCAGCGTCGAAGGAGGTTGCGGGCACGGACACGTTCGCGGGCGGTGAGCGACCAGGTTGAGCTCGTCCCGTCGCCGCCGTTGGACTTGCCGGGCAGATGCCCCGTGACGATGCGGAGCCGACGATCCTCCGGAGCCGCTTGAAGCATCGCTTCGATCTCGCGGAGTAGCGCGTCCGCGTCGGTGAGGCTCGCGCTCGTCCCGATCGGCCGATAGGTCTGGCTCCGGGGGTCCGAGACGAGCTCCTCTCGTGCGTACCGTTCCCAGAATCCGGTGTCGTCGATCTGCTGCTGCTCTTGGGCGTTCGTCGCGCGCTTGAGGGCTGGTGTGTCCTCGATGTCGAAGATGAAGCGACGGTGTGCCCAGGCCAACAGCCGCAGCAGCTCGGACTTGCCGTCTTGGTCTCGGATTTCGACGGGCAAGTCGCGCCCGCCGTCGCCGTCGCCGAGCACCGCCTCCAGCGCGTGAGGGTCGTCGACTACGACAGGGTTCGAGCACTGCTCGCCAGCTTGGTCAAGCAGCCACACCACGACCGCGTCACCGTCGTCGGGCACGGCTTCGAGCGTCACCCCAGCAGCGTCAAGCGCGAGCGGAACACTTGCTTCGCTCCAGGTCACGGCGCAACGCACAAAGGTCGGAATCCGTTCGAAGCTGAAGCCGGCGACCCGCCGTTACGTGCGCGCTCCTCAGCCGCACCGTCCACGACGGTAGGTCCGTCGAGTCGTCGTCATACGTGAGCTCCTCGACATCGTCGAGCCCGACGTCGACTACGGCGTAGCCCGGAGGTGAGAACACGGCACGAACACCGTCGCCTGTCCCGCTGCGCATCACGACGGCCTCGCAGTTGCCCCACGACCCGGGCTCCGTGTAGACCCGCGTCAGCGCGGCATGGGAGAGATTCGCGGATCCACACATGAGAACGCCGCTGCCGTCCGCTCCGACGAGCCCGATGAGCTTCGCGTGCACGAAGCTCGACGGGTCGTATCCGTGGACGTGGACCTCGAGCTCAGACGACTCGAGCACGTGGCGTAGCGCTCCTCCGTCGACGTTCACGCGCGCTCCGAGGTAGAGATGGATCACCTTGGGAGAGCAGCGCTGGATGACCTCACGAAGGGCCTGCGCCCGCTCGTCGAAGAATGGGGCGCAGGCGTGCAACTCGGCGACATGCTCCGGAGCGCGTCGAACCAGAGCGTCCAGAATCGGTTCGTTGAGGTTCGCGACGAACGCGCTGTCCCCGGAAGGGCCAAGCAGGACCGGCACGGACGTCGTCAGGTGCTCAAAACGTCGTCGCAACTGCTCGTCGTCTTGTCGGCGCACGACATCGCGCATCCAGGATGCCCAGGCTCGAAGGACTGCGATCGAGTCATCGGTCTCCGCGTCGAACTGCGTGAACGCCTCGCGGCCTCGGTCGAGCCCGCTGCGCGTGAGGTTGCCAGATCCGACGAGGAGGATCGTCTTGCGCGCGCTCGCGAAGAGGTAGGTCTTGGGATGGAAGCGCCCCCCGCTCGGCAGTCGCACGCCGCGCAGTAGGTAGCGACGGTTGGCGCTGGCGGCCACGTGGATGTCAACATCAGCGAGACCCACCAGCGCATCGCTGACGCCGTCCTCGTCGCACAGCACCACGGCATTCAGCGGCGCGTTGCCGAGTCGCCGGAGGAGGAACTGGTCGAAGAGCTTGAGATCGAACTGGTAGGTCGTCGCCCAACACGTGTGGACGTCACGACTGAACAGCTCGACTGGCTTCATCGGCCGAAGACCTCCGCCACGACGGCGTGACCGCCGTCGGTTACCACAGGCTCCTCATCGCCTTCGTACCACGTCCACCAGCCAAGGTCGTACGCGAGCGACGCGAGCGCGTCACGCCGCAGGCCAGACATCTCGAATCGCCAGACGCCGTTGTCGACGAACCGAAGTCGTCCGTGCTCCCAGAAGAACCTGAAAGTCGAATTCGGCAGCTTGCCCATCGCGACCGTCTCATGGACCGAGACGATGAAGTTGTCGATCGTCCAAGCGAGCATCTGGCTCACGGTGGGCCCCGCAGCGAGTCGACGGTTGACGAGCGCTCGCCATGCCGGCGAGTCCTGGCTGACGATCGCCATCGACGCGCGCCACATCGCTCCACGCCTGCGTGACGTCATCCCGATCTGGCACGCGAGCACAGAGCAGCAGAAAGCCGGCGAGTCCGTTGACGGCATCTCCCGCCTTGGCCGCGGTCTCGCGGATCTCTTCCCAGCTCATGTCGCTCGTCGCGTGGATGAGCGACTCGAGCCATGTCTCGCACGGCGTGTCGGGTGTGCACGGGATGGTCGTGCCCGAGAACACCACTTCGCTGGAGCCGATGAGCCGCTCGCGAATTACCTGCTCGAGCTCGCTGCGAGTCAGGCCGTCGAAGGGCTGAGCAGCCATGCCGGCCCGGCAGAACGAGGTCCACACCGCGGCGAGCGGATCTTGAGCAGACTCCCGCATCACGGCGGCGGCCCAACGAGCGCGTGCCTGCCCGGCCGCATCATCGGCCCGAGGGTCCGCGATGAACCGCGACAGGACCGCCTCCCTGAAGCTCGCATCCGAGTACACGACGTCGGGGTGCTCGGCGGCCAGGTCGAGCACGAGAGCGAAGGCGCGCCGGCGTTGTTCGCTCGCTTCGGCACGCTCAGCCGAAGGCGCGCTCAGCAGCACCGCCGCAATCGCGTCGCGCTCGGCACCATGCTCATCCAGCCGGCACAGGCATCCGACTTGGCCCAACTCCTCGAGAACCTCCGCGGGCACCGGGTCTATCCCATGCATCCAATCGCGATACCAGCGCGTATCCGCGACGGCAGCCTCGTAATGATCCGCGAGCGCTTGGGCACGGTCGTCCTTCCGCAGGAGGTCGATGGGATTCGGCTCCTCACCGACGAGCCCTTGGCCACGACGGACGACGATGCCCAACTCCTCCATCGGGCTGCGGTAGTACAAGCCATAGCCGCCAAGATGGCTCTTGACGGAGAGCTGACGCGCGTACTCGGCCGGACGCGATACGGCGAGCGGCCGGCCCACGCCATTTCCGATAACGCTCTCCGCCTCGCATCGCGGGCAGAGGTTCGCTGCGATGCACACCTCGAACTCCCGCTTGCGCATGAAGTCGTCGAGACCGTCGTTATCCGCAGTCCCGCCCATAGACGCGTAGCGCCGAAGCAGGAACGCATAGATCGAGAAGTAGCGAGCGCGGACGGACAGGGCCAGAACTCCCGGGAGCAGCCCAGGCAGGATCCGATCGGTGGTGATCGTCTGCAGACCCAGAGGATCCTGACCCGCGATCTCACGTAAGCCAGGCTCGATCCATTCGCACAACGCCGGAGACACCGACGGAACGTCAGAGAGGCTCGCCATCGTGCAGCCTTCCCCATGCCGTCCGAGTCACCGCCTCGCTGAATCGATCCTTCACACGAGACGCCATCTGCTCAGGATCATGTGTCGTCGAAGGCGAGTCCTCACGGAGTGGACGACAGCGTGGTGTAAGTCGTTGCGACGACGCTCGATGTCGATCATGGACCGCGAGCCTAACGGCGAAAAGCACGGCAGACGCAGCGCGCTTCGTCAGCGACGCCATACGGCCCACATCGGTCGTTCGGTGGACGCGCGACCGCCCGAGCCTCGGCCAGAAGGACGTAGCTCGCCGGCTACCAGTCGGCAGCCCACCCGGCTTGCGGCACCGGCCGCTCCCCTTCCCCGCATCCGATGAGTCTGCTATTCACGCATGCGTGTGTGCCGACGAAGATCTGCGGACGGTCGCGATGGAGCTTCGACGTGCGCTCAAGGACATCGCGAGCTATCACAACCCGGCCGCCGAGCAAGACAGCGGTCAGGTGGCTGCTCGGCGCGCTCGCGCGACGCTCGAGCACCTCGGGCTCCTGCACGAGAACGACGCGCAGCGCCGCGGCCTTGCCTGACACCGCGGTGACTCAGCGTCCGGTTGCGGTCGATCTCTTCGCCGGCGCAGGCGGCATGTCGTTGGGCTTCGAGCAGGCCGGCTTCGATGTGGTGGCGGCTCTCGAGTTCGACCGAGCCCACGCGGCGGTACACGCTTTCAACTTCCCGCGCTGCGAGGTCATCGAAGCCGACGCGGCCGACGTGACGCCCGAGCGGCTAGTCGCGGCGGTCGCCGGCGGCGTTCGGCGACACGGGCGTCCGCCGCACACGAAGGTCGACGTCGTCTTCGGCGGCCCTCCATGTCAGGGTTTCTCAGTCGGAGGGCTGCTGAACCCGAACGATCCTCGCAACCGGTTGGTGGAGCAGTTCGTACGGTTGGTGTTGGCGCTGAAGCCACGAGCGTTCGTCCTCGAGAACGTGCCGGCGATGGCCTCTCGCACCCTTCCAGGCGAGAGCTGCACCGTCCCCGAATGGCTCGCGGTCCGAATGGAGGACGCCGGCTATTCCGTCGGCGATCCGATGCCGCTCAATGCGAGCCACTTCGGCGTTCCCCAGGATCGGCGACGCCTACTCATCGTCGGCACGATGGGTCCCATCGTCCCTCCGACGCCCGTGGTCGGCTGCGTGGCGCCACGGACGAGGCATCCAGATCGGCGCCCGCGCATCGGCGAGATCGACCACGCAGACACCGACGACGCGGCAACGAAGGGGCCGACCGTCGGCGACGCGCTGTCTGGTTTGCCCGACCTCGACATCTTCGACGAGTTGCTACACGATGAGTGCGTGGTGCTCTCGGCGGACCAGCGGCGAGCGCTCGTCGACGAAGCATCGGACTACGCGAAGGCGCTCGCCTACGGCCGAATGGACGACGACGACCTCAGCTGGCCCAGGAGGCGTTCACCTTCGATGCTGACGGCGTCGCTAAGGACCGTGCATGCCAAAGCCGTCGTCGAGCGCTTCGCTGCGACGTCGCAGGGCGACCGTGAACCGATCAGCCGCTTCATACGCCTCTTCGACGAAGGGATCGCACCGACGCTGCGCGCTGGCAGCACCCCGGACCGAGGCAGCTTCAGTGCCCCCCGACCGATCCACCCCACGTTGGATCGCGTCATCTCCGTGCGCGAGGCCGCGCGGCTCCAGGGGTTCCCGGACTGGTTTCGATTCAGCGCCGCCAAGTGGCACGGATTCCGGCAGGTCGGCAACTCCGTCTGCCCTCCGGTCGCGCGAGCTGTGGCAGTGTCGGTTCGGCAGGCCCTCGACCTACCGCGTATCCTGCCCACAGAGCGCTTGGCCCTCGGCAAGCCATCGCTGCTACGTACGCCTGCCGGTGGAGGTCGTTCGGCGGCGAAGGCACAGTTCGAGCTCCGAGCAGAGCAACCGACCAGCGACGCTGTCGCTCCGGCATGCGCGACGGCCGCCTGATCAGGGCCGCAGGGGTGGCGACGCGAACGCCAGCCGCATAGCCTTGCCCCATGACGGCGATCGAGGACCCACCCCCTGACGGCTTCGTCGATGCGCGACCCGAGAAGCGCTTCTTCGTCGAGATGCTGACCCGGGACATCGAGTTCGCCCCGGCGGTGATCGACCTCGTCGACAACAGCGTCGATGGCGCCAAGCGGGTGCGTCCCACCCCTGGCGGCAACGGCACCGCGCAAGCGCCGGAACGCTTCGTCGGACTGCATGTCGATCTCGTCGTCGCGCCCGATCGCTTCGAGATCTCCGACAACTGCGGAGGCTTCTCTCGACAGGTAGCCACCGACTACGCCTTTCGCTTCGGGCGGGCGGTCGGACAGCCGACGACTGAAGGCGAGGTCGGTCAGTTCGGGGTCGGGATGAAGCGAGCGCTCTTCAAGCTGGGCAGCGCGTTCACCGTCGAGAGCCAGCACGACGGCGAGCGCTGGGAGGTCACGGTAGACGTCTCCTACCTGGTTGGACCCCGATACCCCGTGGGCGTTCCCGATCGCGGAACGCGATGCGAATGGCCATGAGGGGACGGTCCTGCGCAGCGATCGACTCCTCCCGAGCGCTGCAGCGCGCTTCGACCGCCAGGCGTTCATCAGCCGCGTCACGTCGGAGATCGCCATGCGCCATGCCATCGCGCTCGAACAGGGACTGACGATCACCGTCAACGAGCGACCGCTGACTCCGCGCCCAGCGCAATTGCTCCAGTCGGACATCGTCAAACCGCTGACGTACTTCGACGAGATCGCCACTGACGACGACGACGTACCCGCGCTGACGATGCGCCTGTACGCGGGCTTGACGAGTCTCGACGATGCCACGGGCGAGCACGAGGACGAGGTGGACACCGACGAGCCGATGCTCTTCACCGGGCACGATGCGGCAGGCTGGTACGTCTTCTGCAACGACCGAGCGCTCGTCTTCGCCGACCGCGGACGTCTAACCGGCTGGGGTGAGGAGGTTCCGCGCTACCACCCGCAATACAGACGCTTTCGAGGCTTCGTGTACCTCAACGGCGACAGCCGAGCCATGCCTTGGAATACGACCAAGACCGCCGTCGACGAGGACAGCGTGGTCTGGCAGCACGTCCGGCGCAACATCGTGGATGCGCTACGGAAATCGGTCACCGTCATGAACCGCATCAAGCGCGAGGTCCAGCGCATGCCGCCCGACCAGCGCCCGTTGGTGACAGCGCTCACGGCTGCTCGCCCAAGCGTCGTCGAAGCGCTCGAACAGCACCGCACATGGGTCGTCCCCGATCCACCCCCCAAGGTCGTCAACGAGACGACCAAGATCTCATACAGCATCGCGACGTCCGTCTTCGCCCAAGCCGCCGGCGCGCTGGAGACCGACAAGCCCTCCGAGATCGGCCAGCGCACGTTTCGCTACTGGATGCGCCGCGAGGTCGACAAGGACTTCGATGACTGACACGGCGACACGATTGCCGGAGGCGCCATACGCCTTCCGTCCTGCGAAGCGGATCCAGCGCCTGATGTTCTGCGACATGCTGCGCTGCCTGCGAGCCGCGCGACCCATCGAGGACTACCTCTACGTCGGACTGGGCCACTGGCAGTTCGTCGACTTCGAGCTCATGCGTCGCGAGGTCGGGGTGACCCACATGCTCAGCATCGAGCGCAACACACACGACCGACCCCGGTTCGAGGACAACCTGCCGTTCGAGGAGGTTCGGCTCGAGTTCGGCGAGGCTTACGACCACCTCCAGAGCCTCCAGACCGATGTCCCGACGATCGCGTGGCTGGACTACACCGTCGACCTTCGGTACCCGGTGCTACGCGACTTGCGCCTTCTCGCCGAGCGCCTGCCCGCGGGGAGCATCATCGCGGCAACTGTCAACGCCCATCCAGGACAGGAGGACGAGCGTCTTTCGCGGTTGCGCAGTGCAGTCGGCGAGGACGTCGTGCCGGGAGACGTCATCGAGGAGGACTTGGACCGCGACGGGCTCCCCCGCGTCCAGCAGCGCATCTTCATGGAGCAGGTGGCCGATGCGGCCGCGACGCGGCCCGATCCGCTCTGGATTCGGCAGTTGATGCTCATCACGTACGCCGACGGCCCGCCCATGGCGTTCTGGGCGGCGCTGCTCGACGATGGCTCCGCCGAGATCGCCCTGGCGTACGAGACGATGCGACGGCTGGAGCAATTCCGCGATGGCCCGGACCCGTTGGCGGTCACAGTCCCCGTGCTCTCTACGAGAGAGGTCACGAGGCTCAACGAACTGATGAGCGAAGGCCAACCGCCGAGGCTCAACGGCGTGACGGCCGGCCAATGCGACGCCTACGCGGAACTGCGACGTTGGTATCCAGCACTGCCGCTGCCGTTCTGAGCGACCGCCGTCGCGAATCGCACGTCCGAGGCACCGTGCGATGACGTTGGCTCCTCCACCGCCGGCGAGTTCGGCCACCGCGCGGAAGGTCATGCTCGGCAATCGTCGAGAGAGCGCGACCGAGCGCGCTCTTCGCAGCGCCTTGCACGCTCGCGGACACCGCTTCCGCAAGGACTACGCGCCCGTCGCCGGCCTTCGATGTCGCGTCGACGTCGCGTTCACACGCGACAAGCTGGCGATCTTCGTCGACGGCTGCTTCTGGCATCGCTGTCCACAGCACGCTTCCGATCCGAAGGCGAACGGCGCGTGGTGGCAAGCCAAGCTCGACGGCAACGTCGCTCGTGACCGTCGCAACGACAAGGCACTGGGCGAAGCCGGCTGGACCGTCCTGCGGCTCTGGGCACACGAGCCGACTCACGTCATGGCGCACCGAGTGCTCGAGGTTCTCGAAGAGCTGCAGGCGATGCGACCTGAGCGAACCGGCGGTGTCGCCCAGCATCCCGATGCACGGAGTCGTCGCCGCGACTGACGGCACGGCGAACTCCGCCCGCCGGTTTCGGCCTTGCGCTGCTTGGCAGTCCCGAATCGCTGGGCCAGGCATACGCCGACGTGTCGGACATCGGGTCGGGCCGGCCACCGACGACCCACCCGGATAGGTTCTCGTGGGCGTGGCGATCGATCTAGAGACAGCGACAGGCGCGGCACCGGAGTCCGGGCAGCTTGCCGTCGTCCGCGGCCGTCGGTGGGTTGTATCGGACGTGATCCGCTCCGAACTGCCAGCAGACGTCAGTGGCGACATGCCTCCGCGTCGCCAGCACCTGGTGTCTCTGGTCAGCGTCGAAGACGACGCGACCGGCGAGGAGCTCACGATCATCTGGGAGCTCGAGCCGGGGGCGTCGTCGATCGAGCGCCCCGAACTTCCCGAGGTCGATGCCGACCGCATCGACGACCCGCGGGAGCTCGACGCGTTCCTGGACGCCGTTCGCTGGGGGGCGGTGACGAGCGCCGA
Organism: uncultured Actinomycetes bacterium; assembly: GCA_963766525.1. GTDB lineage: Bacteria > Actinomycetota > Thermoleophilia > Solirubrobacterales > Solirubrobacteraceae > CADCVQ01. Next base: position 17,410 of record CAVYAX010000050.1, on the reverse strand, counting down.
CAGTCGTGCGCTCCAGGCCCCCTTCCGGTCGGGGATCGTGATCGAGGACTACCAGCTAGAACCGGTGGTCCGCGCTCTGCGCATGCCGCGCACGAATCTGCTGATCGCAGATGACGTCGGCCTCGGCAAGACGATCGAGGCCGGTCTGGTCGTGCAGGAGCTGATCCTCCGCCATCGCGCACGGACCGTGATGGTGGCGTGCCCGGCATCGCTGCAGATTCAGTGGCGCGACGAGATGCGTGAGAAGTTCGGGCTCGAGTTTCGAATCGTGAACCGGCCGTTGCTTGCGGACCTGCGACGTACGCGTGGCGTCCACGCGAACCCGTTCACGCATTTCCCGCGATTGATCGTCTCGATCGATTGGCTCAAGGGCGATCTCGGAATGCGACTGCTGCGGGAGGTCCTCCCGCCGTCACCGGAGATCCCGCGGCGCTTCGACATGCTGATCGTCGACGAGGTGCACAACGTGGCGCCAGCGGGCGCGGGCGAGCGGTACGCCACGGACACGTTGCGCACAAGGGCAATCCGAGAGCTTGCGCCACACTGCGAGCACCGGCTCTTCTTGTCGGCAACACCCCACAACGGCTATTCCAACTCGTTCGCGGCGCTGCTCGAGCTGCTCGACCCGTATCGCTTCGCGCGGGGCGTCGAGCCCGATCCGCAGACAGTGCGGGAGGTCACGGTCCGTCGGCTCAAGCACGAGATGGTCGACGAGGACGGCAAGCCCCGGTTCCCCAAGCGCGAGATCGTCGCACTCGAGGTCGACCATCCGCAGGACGAACGTGATGTCCACGGCGACCTGCTGGCGTACTCGAAGCTGCGCGCGCGCAGGCTGAGCGGTGACCAGTCCTCGAAGCTGTCGGCGGACTTCGTCACGACACTGCTCAAGAAGCGACTGTTCTCGTCGCCGGCTGCGTTCAACCGTACGCTCGAGGTGCACGAGGCGACGCTGCGTCGCGGTCCGAGCAAGAAGCGCCCTGCGAGGCCGTCGTTGAAGGTGTTGCGCGCTCGGTTCGACGAGGTCGACCAGGACGTCGCCGATGACGAGCAGGTCGACGAGCTCACCCAGGAGGCTCTGCTGCTGGCTGCCGACGTGGAGGAGACGCCGCCGAGCCCTGAGGAGTTCGAGCTTCTCGCTCGGATGCGCGAGTGGGCCGGTCGCGCAGCCAGTCGCGACGACGCAAAGACCGCGCGGATGCTCGACTGGATCGCGGCGACCGTCAAACCCGATGGGCACTGGTCGGACGAGCGGGTGATCGTGTTCACCGAGTTCCGCGCGACGCAGCGCTACCTGCATGAGCGCCTTGCCGCCCGCAAGCTGGCCGGCGACCGCGTGGCGCTGCTCGACGGCACGACCCGGGAAGAGAACCGCGAGGCGATCAAGGCGCGCTGGCAGGCCGATCCGTCCCTCGACCCGGTCCGGATCCTGCTGGCCACCGACGCGGCGTCCGAGGGCATCTCGCTTCAGAAGCGCTGCTACCGCCTCGTCCATGCGGAGATCCCGTGGAACCCGAACCGGCTGGAGCAGCGAAACGGTCGCATCGACCGCCACGGCCAGCCCGCCGACGAGGTGCTGATCCATCATTTCGTCAGCTCCCAGTGGCGGGAGTTCAAGTCGACCGGGCGCCAGCCCGACCCCCACTCGCTCGAGGGTGACCTGCACTTCCTCGCCGTCGCGGCACGGAAGGTCAACCAGATCAGAGAAGACCTCGGCAGCGCAGGTCCGGTCATCGAGCGTCAGGTCGAGGAGGCCATGCTCGGACATCGTTCGTTGCTCGACGAACGCGCGATGGATCGGGGCGCCGATCGCGGCGCGGCGTTTCGGCGCCTGCTTGGGGTCGAGCGCAGGATGCGCGAGGAGGTGGCACGCCTGCGCACACGGCTGGAGGAGAGCCGCGAGGAGCTCCGGGTTCGCCCGGACCGGGTCAAGCAGGTCGTGTCCGTCGCGCTCACGCTGGCCGGCCAGCCTGCGCTCGAACCGCTCGGCGACAATCTGTTCGCAATGCCGCGCCTCACCGGCAGCTGGGCGCCGGCGACGATCGGCCTTCAGCACCCGGTCACCGGGACGCCGCGGCCGATCACGTTCGACCACGATCGCGCCCGCGGCGACGACGACGTCGTCCTCGTCCACCTCGGACACCGCCTCGTCCAGCTCGCGCTCGGACTGCTGCGAGCCGAGGTCTGGCAGGCCGACGGCAGCCGCCTCGCGCGGGTGACTATGCGCGCCGCCGACCCTGCGGTCGTCACGGAGCCCACCGCGATCGCCCACGGCCGCCTCGTCGTCACAGGCGCCGACGGCCACCGTCTGCACGAAGAAGTCATCGCCGCCGGCCTGCCGCTCGCCGATCCGGCGGCGACCGCCCGCCTCAACGTCGGACGGACCCAGCACGCTTCGGCCGCCGCCCGGGATGCCGGTGTGCCCGGGTCGATGCGCGGGCACCTCGCAACGCAACTCGACGGGATCCGCGCCGCTTTGCTGGCGGCGCTCGAAGCCCGTGGCCGCGAGCGCGCTGCGAGCCTCGAACGAACTCTGACCGACAAGGCAGATCAGGAGGCCGGCGCGATCACCGGCGTGCTGACCGAGCTGCGCCAGGTCATCGAGGCCGAGCTCGCTCCGAAGGAAGATCCGCAGCAGCAGCTCTTCAACCCTGATGAGCGCCGCCAGTTCGATCGCGACGTCGACGCGCTCAAGCAGCGCCTTGAGCGCATACCCGAGGACATTGAGCGCGAGACGGCCGCGATCCGCCGCCGCTACGCCGATCCGTCGCCGCGACTGTTCCCCGCGACGATCACCCTGCTCGTGCCTGAGGGGGGAAGGATCGCCTGATGGCCTCCGCGATCGGACGTCACCACGCGGAGTGGCTGTCGCTGGTCGAAACCAGCGGCCCGTTCCTGTCCGTCCCGGTGCTGTCTAAGGCTCTGCCACAAGGCCTCGACGCGCCCGACCGCGACGTGTCGGCCCGCCTGCGCTCGGCGCGCGACCAACTCGACGAGGACTCGACCCTGCACCGCACGTGGTGCGAGTTCGTGCTCCGCGAGGTCCTCGAACTGGATCGAGAACTCGCTACGGGCGCGCAGATCCCGGCCGGCCAGGAGCACCGCGCCGCCGAGCACGGCGACACCGTTCGCCCCGATCTGGTCGTGCTCGATCACGGAGGCGGTGCGCCCAGGCCCGTCCTCCACGTCACCGTTCACGAACCCGGTCAGAAGCTCGATCGGCGCGTCGCCGACGCCGGCTGGTCCGCCACACCGATCGACCGGATCGCCGCGCTCTGTCGCGCGACCGACGTGCAGCTCGGCCTCACCACCAACGGACACTCGTGGGCGCTCGTCTACGCCCGCCGCGGCGAGACGACCGGCGTCTGCACCTGGGACGCGGACCTGTGGCTCGAAGAACCCATCACCCTGCGCGCGTTCCGCACACTGCTGGGCGCCCACCGCTTCTTCAGCGTGCCCGAGAGGACACGCTCCGTGCCCTACTGGAGCAGAGTGCCAAGAACCAGCAGGAAGTCACCGACAGGCTCGGCGCACAGGTCCGCCAAGCCGTCGAGCTGCTGATCGACGCGCTCGACCGCGCGGACCACGACCGCAAGGGCGAGTTGCTCGGCGAGATCCCGAACCAGGAGCTATACCGCGCGGCCGTCACGATGATGATGCGGCTCGTCTTCCTCTTCGTCGCGGAGGAACGCCGCCTGCTGCCCCTCGACGATCCGCTCTACGCCGGGAGCTACGCCGCGTCGACCCTGCGCGAGCAGCTGGAGGAGCGCGCGACCCGATTCGGCGAAGACCCACTCGAGCGTTCATCGGCTGCTTGGTACAGGCTGCTCGCGCTGTCGCGCGCCGTACACGGCGGCATCGACCACGAGGCACTGCGACTCCCCGCCTACGGCGGCGGCCTGTTCGACCCCGACCGCTATCCGTTCCTGGAAGGCCGCAACGCCGGCACGGGCTGGCGCGACGACACCGCCGCGCCGCTGCCTGTCGACGATCGCACCGTCCTCCATCTGCTGAGCGCGCTGCAGGTCCTCACCGAGCCTGGCCGCATCGGGCAACCGCCCACAAGCGTTCGGCTCTCTTTTCGAGCCCTCGACGTCGAGCAGATCGGCCACGTCTACGAGGGCCTTCTCGACCACACCGCCGTGCGGACGTTCGACGCGGCGCTCGGGCTCGTGGGCAGCCTCGAGGCCGAGGTTTCGCTCAAACGCCTGGAGAACGCCCGAGCGCAGGGAGACGAGCAGCTCATGGCGCTGGTCAAGGACGAGACGCGCAAGTCGCCAGCGGCGATCACCAAGGCGCTCGCGGCAACACCTGACCCGGATCGGGTCGCGAAGCTCCTCGCCGTCTGCGACAACGACCCGGAGCTCCGCGACCGCGTCCTCCCGTTCCTCGGGCTCGTGCGGGACGACCTGCGCGACAACCCGCGCGTGTTCCTTCCGGGCGCGCTGTACGTGACCAGCGCCGGCGACCGCCGCGCGAGCGGGACGTACTACACGCCGCGCTCACTGGCCGAGGAGGTGGTTCGGCACGCCCTCGACCCAGTCGCCTACAGCCCCGGCCCGGCGGACGAGCACGACCCCGCGCAGTGGAAACTTAAGTCGCCCGACGAGCTCCTCGCCCTCAACGTGGCCGACATCGCCATGGGGTCCGGCGCTTTCCTAGTCGCGGCCTGCCGCTACCTCGCCGCGAGGCTGCTTGAGGCGTGGGACGAACGGGCCGTTCGCAAGCCCGACGGGCCCTCTGGCGCGCCTCCGCATCCGTCTGCTCAGGCCACGTTGCCCGTCGATCCGCTGGAGCGCGACGTCCTCGCCCATCGCCTCGTCGCCGAGCGTTGCCTCTACGGCGTAGATCGCAACCCGATGGCTGTCGAGATGGCCAAGCTCTCCCTCTGGCTCGTGACGCTTGCGAAGGACCGCCCGTTCAGCTTCCTCGACCACGCCCTGCGGGAGGGCGACTCGCTGTTAGGCGTCACATCAGTTGAGCAGGTCAAGGCCTTGCATATGGACCCGGCCCGCGGACGTGCGCTTCACGCCCGGTTGCGACCGATCGCTCCCGATGTCGACGGCGCCGTCGACCGCGCCCTCGAGCTGCGCGATGAGCTCGAGTCGTTCGTTGTGCGCGACGTGCGCGATTCGCAGCGCAAGGCAGATCTGCACGCACAGGCGACCGCCGCGCTCAACGACGCGAGGCTGTTTGCGGACGTCGTCGTAGGCGCGGCACTGGCGAACGGAGACGGGGCGGACCTCGACGACGCGATTGCGTCCGTAGAGTCGTATGTGCCGGCAGCACTCGACGTGGACGCCTCGCTGGCCTCGCGTACCCTGGCATTGCAGGCGCTGCGCGACGCGTCCCAGCGCTGGCTCCAGAGCGGACGGGTCGACGTGGCCGTCGACCGCCGATGCTTCCACTGGGCCCTGGAACTGCCCGAGGTCTGGCGACGGGGGGGATTCGATGCGATCGTCGGCAACCCGCCTTTTCAGGGCGGAAAACGCATCACCGGCACACTTGGGACCTCATACCGCGAGTACGTAGTCTCGTGGCTCGCCAACGGACGCCGTGGCAGCGCGGATCTGGTTGCCTACTTCGTCTTGCGGGCTGCGGATGCGCTTCGACCAGACGGGGTAGCTGGGCTTCTTGCGACCAACACGCTCGGGCAGGGCGACACCCGGGAGGTTTGCCTGGATGCGCTGGCGTCGACGGGCATTACGTTCATCCGGGCCAACGCTAGCGAGCCGTGGCCGGGAGGCGCGAGTCTGGAGGTGACTCATCTTTGGCTGAGGCGAGGTGACTGGGCCACGCCCGCCGTGCTGGATGGCCAACCGGTCAGAGCAATTGGTCCGTCGCTCAGGCCCTCGAGTCGAGTCACTGGGACCCCGCAACCACTAATGACCGGAACCAAGCGTTCGTACGTCGGATGCTTCGTTAATGGTGCCGGATTCGTTCTCACCCCTGAGGAAGCCAGCGAGCTACTCACCTTCGATCCCAAGAATGCGCAAGTCGTTCGTCCTTATCTCAACGGCGAGGATCTGAACTCGAGACCTGACGCTTCCCCCTCCCGGTGGGTCATCGACTTTCGGGACTGGTCGCTCGAAGAGGCCGAGCGATATCCGGCATGCATCGCCATCGTGCGCGAGCGTGTCATGCCCGTGCGTGCCAAGGTCAATCGTGCAGCTCATCGCGAGTACTGGTGGCGATTCGGAGATACGCGGATGGCTCTTCGCCGCGAGATCAGCGGTATCGAGCGCGCGATAGTCCTGACCTCGGTTAGCAAGGTCGTGCAGCCCATGTTCGCCCCGACGAGCACCGTGTTCTCTCACATGCTCGTTGTGTTCGCCTACGACGATGATGCTCATTTTGGCTTGCTCTCGAGCGGCTTCCATTGGTCATGGGCGACGGCGCGAGCGTCGACGCTCGAGACACGCGTCCGCTACACCCCGAGCGACTGCTTCGACACATTCGTCCAACCCGACCTTTCGGCAGAGATCGCGGAACTCGGTAAGTCACTCGAGGGATACCGACGCCCGCTCATGATCGAGCGCAACGAAGGCCTCACGCAGACATATAACCGGGTGCACTCGGCGGGAGAACAAAGCACAGACATCCGACGCCTTCGCGCGATCCATGTCGATCTTGACTACGCCGTCCGCGATGCCTATGGCTGGACGGACCTCGACCTCGCCCATGATTTTCATGAGACACGATATGGGACTCGGTATGGCTTTGAAGGCACTGTGCGACAGGAGATTCTCGACCGCCTACTTGAACTGAACCAGCAGCGCTACGCGGAGGAGAAGAACGTCAAGATGCGACCGGGCCAATCAGCGACGCCACGTAATCCATCCTCATCCCAGACGACGATATTTGATGATGCCTAGCCAGGCTTCCCAAGACTGGCTCGCCGTCTTTGGACATCCCGACGGCCTTGCGTGGGTGCTCGAACATGAGCGGCTTGCGTTCGAGGCCTCGCGCGGCAGGGAGGTTAAGCGCCTTCAAGCCGGGGACCGCGTCCTGCTTTACGCCGCTCGAGCGGCGTTCAGGCGATCAGGTGTCGTCGGGGGCGTGATCGGTAGCGCGCAAGCGACAACTGGTGTCGTACCGTTCGACGCTCCTCTCCGCATCGCCCGACGCGAGTTCACCCTGGGCGCCCGGGTGGCGATTCGGCTTCTGGCTCCCTACGAGAAAGTGGTCGAGATCCCACCTCTGCTGAACGAACTCACGACATTCCCCACGTACGGCCCAAGGTCGTGGATGACTGTTCTTCGCAAGCCGCTTCTCCGGCTTCGACCGGGCGATGCGGACCAACTGCTGTTGGCTCTAGGGCAGCTAGGCGAAGCACCAGACCAGGTAGTCGCGGAATACCTCAGGTAAGGCAAGTGCCCACATGAACCTGCCGGAGCAACCCAACGCCTCTTTCCGCGGTGATGCGACGGTGCCGGCCGCCGGGGAAGAAGCACCGCTCACCCGGTCGCCCGGCGACCTTCGCGACGAGCTCGAGCGCATGGTGCGCGACGATCTGATCGGCCCGGTCGGCGGCAACTATGAGGAGCTGCCGACGAACGAGCCGCCGTCTGAGCGGTATCTCGCGGGGATGCTCGCGCCGCGGGAGTACCAGTCAGTGCCGAGCGTGCCCGACGAAGAACTGGGTACCGGCAACCCCGCAGCCGACTCGCCGGAGGAGGGCGCGGTCGAACCACCGGCTCCGGCGGTGGAGCAGCTGATGCCTTCGGCGTTTGGGATGACATTCGTCGTCGAGGCGGAGTGTGCGCAGATTGACGTCGTGGCCTCGTGGGGCGCTTACACCCGCGGCAAGAGCGAGGTTGCCGAAACTGCTGAGGGCAATCCGCGAACGATGTGGCAGCGCCAGCCGGCCGGCGGCACGTCGAAATCCCTCGCGCTCGACGCGGACGGCGATCTCGGTCTGATCACTCCCGACGCGGATTACCCCCAGGTCCTCGTCAAGGGTCGGATTCGCACACACGGAAGCTGCCGCGTGGTGACGTTGTTCCTGGTCAACGAGCAGGACGAGTCGGACTTCGACCGTGCTGGGCAGGCGGCCTGGCTGTTTCAGGTCATGCTGGGCGTGCGCGCGCCTGATGGTCGTGCGGTGTTCGTGCGCCGGCCGGTGGCCGGCGCGGATGCCATCCCCGAGGTCGACCGCGACGAACTCGCATCGCTCGACATGCTCTATCGGCACGAGGGAGAACTTGCGGTCGGACACGGCATCGCGACGCACGCCACGCATCCGGACAGCGACCGAACCCGCGCGACCCGGATCGAGACGGTGGCGATGCCGACGGCTGACGTGCCCTTGACCGAGGCGCCGACGGTCGATGATTTCGCCAACGCCCCGGCGATCCAAGCGCCGTTCGCGAAGGTCATCACCGACATGCAGGTCCTCGGGGACGCCGCCGACGCCGACCTGCCGGTCTTGCTCACGCCGCTCGCGGACGCTTACGAAGCATGGATCACCGAGCAGCAAGGCCGCCTTGACCGCGGCGACGACCGCTTGGGCGCACATAAGGGCGCAGGCCAGGTCAACCTCGCGGCCTGCCGCGATGCGGGCGCCCGGATTCGGCTGGGGATCGACGCGTTGGGCGACCCCGATGTCGCCGAGGCGTTCCGCTTCGCCAACCTCGCCATGTGGCAACAGCGCGTGCACACCCTCGCTGGCGAGGAGCTTCGCCGAGCGGAGGGCCTATCGCTGCGCGATGCGATCGGACAGGTGGACGAGCCGAAGAACCGCTCATGGCGGCCGTTCCAGCTTGCGTTCGTCCTGCTCAACCTCCCGGCGCTTGCCGATCCATGCCATCCCGAGCGGACCGGCGACGACGGGCTCGTCGATCTACTGTTCTTCCCCACCGGCGGCGGCAAGACCGAGGCATACCTCGGGCTCACGGCGTTCACGCTCGCAATCCGGCGGCTCCAGGGCGTCGTCGCAGGGCGTAGCGGCGCCGATGGGGTCGCGGTCCTGATGCGCTACACGCTGCGGCTACTGACGCTGCAGCAGTTCCAGCGGGCCGCGGCGCTGATCTGCGCGTGCGAGCTACTGCGGCGCGATCGGCTCGCCGGCGATCCGCGATGGGGCACGACTCCGTTTCGGATCGGGTTGTGGGTCGGACGCAAGTCGACGCCGACGAACACGGCGCAGGCAGCGGAATGGGCTCAGCGCACCGCGAAGAGCTCGCCAGGCGGGGGCGGCGGTTCCGGGTCGCCCATGCAGCTTGCGCGCTGCCCGTGGTGCAGCACGAACCTCGTACCCGGGCGTGATCTGAAGGTCGACAAAGACCTCGAACGCACGTTGCTCTACTGCGGGGACAAGTCCGGTTCCTGCCCCTTCACAGGTCGCCACAGCCCCGGCGAAGGATTGCCTGTCGTCGTCGTCGACTCGGAGCTGTACCGGCTGGTGCCGTCGCTTGTGATCGCGACGGTCGACAAGTTTGCGCTGATGCCATGGATCGGCGCCACGCAGGCGCTCTTCGGGCGAGTCAGCCGGCACTGTCCTCGGCACGGCTTTCTGACGCCCGACGACCACGAGCAGCAGAGCCACCCGCAGTCCCGAGATGGAAAGCACGCCGGTGTCAAGGTGGCGCTCTGCGGGCCGTTGCGCCCACCGGACCTTGTGATCCAGGACGAGCTGCACCTGATCGCCGGGCCGCTCGGCAGTCTCGTCGGGCTGTACGAGACCGCGATCGACCGGCTCTGCTCGTGGGACAACGACGGCCACCGGGCGGGTCCGAAGCTGATCGCCTCGACGGCGACGATCCGCCGGGCCCGCCTGCAGGTCGATCGACTCTACGCCCGCAACCTCGCCGTCTTTCCGCCGCCGGCGCTGGACGCCCGCGACACGTTCTTCAGTATCCAGCGTGACCTTCCCGGCGAGCTGGACGGCAAACCCGGCCGGCGATACGTCGGGATCTGCGCGCCCGGTCGTCGCTTCAAGGGGATCCTCATCCGCGTCTACACCGCGATGCTCGGCGCGGCACAGAAGCTTCTCGAGGAGCACCCTGGCGATCCGGCCGATGCCTACATGACACTCGTCGGATACTTCAACTCGCTACGCGAGCTCGGCGGCACGCGTCGGATCGTCGAGGACGATGTGCAGACACGGATCTACGGCCGGCGCATCGAAGAGCGGGGGTTCAAGGCCCGCGGTCGCCTCGAGGTCGAGGAACTCACGTCACGTCGCACCGCCGACGAGATCCCGAAGGTGCTCGACAAGCTCGGCGTGCAACATGAGCACCCGCGCCGCAACGACACATACCCGATCGACGTGCTGCTGGCCACGAACATGATCTCCGTCGGAGTCGACGTCCCTCGCCTTGGAGCGATGATCGTCGCCGGTCAGCCCAAAAGCACCAGCGAGTACATCCAGGCCACATCACGTGTCGGTCGCCGGTTCCCGGGCCTCGTTCTGACGGTGTTCAACTGGGCGCGACCACGCGACCTCTCGCACTACGAGACGTTCGAGCACTACCACGCGACCGTCTATCGCCAGGTAGAAGCACTGTCGGTTACGCCCTTTGCGCCCATGGCGCTGAGGCGTGGGCTCACGGGCGTGCTTGGCGCCATGATCCGCCTCGGCGAGGCCGAATGGAACGCCAACGAGGCAGCTGCGACGGTGCCCCGCACGGACGCACGGCTGGCCGACATCGTCGAGGAGATCGCCGCCCGCGCGGCAGACCGCGCCAACGACAAGGACGTCGCAGACCTCGTCCGCCAAGAGCTCGAGCACCGCCTCGATCAGTGGAAGCAAGAGCAGGACGTGCCGCAACGCGAACTCGTCTACAGCCGCGGCGTCGGAGCCGGCACCCAGGTCGGGCTGCTGCACAGCCCCGATGGTTCGCCGTGGACGGACTTCACGGTGCCGATGTCGATGCGCGACGTGGAGCCATCTGTGGACCTGGTGCTGCGCGACCGCGGCATCGTCCCGGTGTCCGAGGTATGGGAGATGCCAACCAAGGACGACGAGCAACCTGAGCCTGAGCCAGATGAGGGTCACGACGAAGAGACCTCCGAATGAGAGACACGGCTGTCGTCGGGCAGCTGCGCCCGAGCCAGATCCTCTTCACCTATGGCGTTGGCGCCAGCGTGGAGTTGCCGCAGATGTCCACGATGGTGCTCGGCCTCGACGAGTGGCCCCGCGACCACGGACTGCTCGTCAGCGAACCCCGGCTGCTTGCCGCAGTGCGCTCGCGCCTCGGAAATCAGGTCGCAGAACTGCGCACACCGCCCCGCGAGGATGAGCACAGCCCGACCGCGATCGGTGTGCCCGTCGCGCCTTTTCCGGAATGGCTTCGCTGTCCGGTCTGCAAGCTGCTCGCGCCGGTCAGCAGCGGACTGTTCGAGCTCGTCAAGGACCGCTACCGCGCAGAGCGCACCCGGTTCGTCCATAAGTGCAACGCCAAGGGCCTCCCTCCGACGGCCTACCCGGCGCGATTTCTCCTGGCATGCCGCAACGGACATCTCGACGATTTCCCCTGGAGCGAGTTCGTCCACCGCGGGCAGCCGTGTGCCGGCACCTTGAAGCTCACCGAGCTCGGTAGCGGCGGTGGGCCGGTCGATGTCCAGATCGAGTGCGGAACCTGCGGTCTGAAGCGTCGCCTCGGCGATGCGTTTGGACAGAAGGCCGTCGACAACCTCCCTCGACGGTGCCGCGGACGACACCCGCATCTCGGTACGACCGCTGGCTGCGACGAGCCCGTCAAGACCATCCTGCTGGGCGCGAGCAACTCGTGGTTTCCAATCTCACTGTCCGCCCTATCGATTCCCACGCGAGAGGGCGAACTCGAGCAGAAGATCGCCGCACGCTGGGCTGTCCTGGACAAGATCCCCAGTCTCGAGGTGCTGCGCTACGCGCTGGACACCGACGTCCAGCTCGCCGTCCTCAGGGAGCACGCCCCCGAGGACGTCTTCGCCGCGATCCGGCGTCGCCGCAATGGCGAAGAGGACGACGAGACCGCGAACGACCTACGGCTGCCGGAATGGGAGATCTTCAGCGACCCCACGAATGCACCGGAGTCCGATGACTTCCGACTGCGGGTCGTGGACCCTCCCGTGCGGTACGCGGGCGTGATCGCCGAGGTCGTCCTCGCCGAGAAGCTCCGCGAGGTCATCGCTCTCACCGGCTTCACCCGCGTCGAGGCCCCTGACGACATCGACGCGAGTGGCGAACAGGTCGTCGCGGCACCGATGACCCGTGGCGCACCCAGCTGGGTTCCCTGCACCGAGGTCCGGGGCGAAGGCCTCCTCCTGCGGTTCGACATCGACGCCCTCGACGGTTGGGAGCAGCGCTATCGCGACAGCGGCCGAGCGCAGCGACTCTACGAGGCGCATCGTCAGTGGCGGCAGCGTCGCAAGCTCCCGAACGACGAAGGACAGGGCTGGCCCGGAACCCGGTACATCGTCCTGCATACCCTCGCTCATGCGCTCATCCGCGAACTCGCACTCGAATGTGGCTATGGCGCGTCGTCGATTCGCGAGCGGATCTACTCGGCGCGGCCGGACGCACCCGACATGGCCGGCATCCTTCTGTACACGGCCGCTCCTGACAGCGAAGGCACCCTCGGTGGGCTTGTCAGCCTCGGCGAGCCCGACCTCCTGGGCCGGCTGCTCACCCAAGCGCTCGAACGCGCGCGCCTGTGCTCGTCGGATCCGCTGTGCTCGGAGCACGGCGCGGACGGCTCGGCCGTCCACCACGCAGCCTGCCACTCGTGCCAGTTCGCGTCGGAGACCTCGTGCGAGCGCGGCAATCGCTTTCTCGACCGAGCCGCGCTGGTCGACACGTTCGGAGTGAGCGGCGCAGCGCTCTTCCCCGGCCTGTGACCGACCTCGAGGACATCGTCCTCGCCTTGGCGCAAACGCTGCCGAAGGGGCAACGCCAGAAGCTCGCCACCGTGCTGCGAGACGGGGACGGGCCCAGCGCGGCAACGAAGCATCAAGCGCTCGCGATCGCCGCCGGCCCCGACTACTCAGCGATCATCAGTCGTCTCTTCCGCCGTTGGGAATTGCAGCCACAGGTGTCCGGTGCCGGGCTCGGGCTCGCAATCGCCGTTGGTGGCGAGGCATGCGACCGCGATCACGACCGGCGGGTCCGTCCGGTCTGGACCGGACCCGACGCGGGGCAGCCGGTCCGCCTGACCGCGTCGGTCATGGCAGAGGTCATCGACGCAGCGCAGCACCGCCTCCTCGTCATCAGCTTTGCCGCGTACAAGGTTCCGCAGGTGCTCGCCGGCCTCGAAGCCGCGGCGCTGCGCGGTGTGATCGTCGACATCGTGCTCGAAACGGCGCGCGACAGCGGCGGCGCGCTGTCGTTCGATCAGCTTCCGGCGTTCACCGAGCTCGACCGCGTGCGCGTCTGGCACTGGCCTGCCGACAAACGGCCCAACGCGGGCGGCTCATTGCACGCCAAGGCGATCGTCGCCGACGATGAGGTTGCGCTGGTCACGAGTGCCAATCTGACGGGCCACGCCCTCGCCCACAACATCGAGCTCGGACTCCTCGCACGTGATCGCGCGGTTGCCCGCGACATCACAGCCCATATCGGCGGACTCATGCGCGAAGGCATTCTCGCGCGCGTCGAACCGTGACCTCTCGGTGAAACCGCCCCGGACATGTTCCGACGATCCTGGCTTCAGTTCGGGGAGGAACTCGGCTGGGCACCCGACGCATCGTCGACGACCTGCGCCCGGCAGGTGCAGCAGTTCGCCCTATATCGCGCAGGGCTCGTCACGAGCCGTACTAAACGACCAAACGATCGGAACGGACGCATCCACCTCCGGCGCCGCCGTCGAGGGAGCTTTCAGTGTCGGAGCTACTTGATCGAGCGATTGATTGATCTGGGCTCCCAGCTTCAGGGCCCAGCCGTAGACCGGCGTACTGAGCGGACCGATCGTCTGATCCGGCGCGGCATTGAGCCTTCTGATGAGGATCCAGCCCGTGCCGGCCACCCCGATCATCGCCACGAACATCAGGACAGCACGTAGCCCCTGGTGCTCGTCGAACCACGTTGGGCTGGCGCCAAACACTGTCGCCACCAGCGCGGGTCCGAGAACATGGACGGATACCCTCCCGATCAGCATCTCGAGACGGGCAGTCTGCTCTTGAGCCTCCGCCTGCTGCTCGAGGATGGCGCTGTTGTTCTCGTTGGTGAGCCAGCTCAACGCCTAGCGGGCCAGGCACACGCGTCGCCCCCCCTGCGCGGGCGCCCCCTACGCTCTGCTTGTGGGCGGGATGAAACGGCTGCTGGCCGACATGGAGGAACGCGGCTGGACGACCGCAGGCGACGGATACGTGTGTCCCGGTTGCGTGGAGGACTATGCCTTGGCGGCACACATCGCAGCGCACGCTGAAGAGCTGCGATGCGACTATTGCGGCTCCTCCAGTGACGTGCCGATCGCGGCGCCCGTCGACGAACTCGTCGCGGTGGTGCACGACGGCCTCGCGTCCGAGTATGGGGACGCCAACGAGGAGGGCGTCCCCTACGAGTCGCGCGAAGGCGGCTGGCAGACGGAGATCTACCACGCCTACGACCTCCTCTGGGGAGTGCTCTCGCACGAGCGCCTGTTGGGAGACGTCGCCGACGCGATGGCCGATACGGCTTGGGTCCAACGCGACTTCTGGCGACTGCGGCGACACGAAGCGCTGGCGTTCGGCTGGGAGAGCTTCCGCAATGTCGTCACGCACCGCAACCGGTTCCTCTTCACCCAGATTGCTGTGGACCCCGATGATCCGGACGCCCTGAGCCCCATAGGGACGCTAGAGGCGCTGTGCAGTGCGATTCTCGACGCCGGGTTGGTCCGCACGCTTCCTGCAGGCACGGAGCTCTTTCGAGCCCAGACCCACGGACCCGAGGAGATCCTCGCCGGCGCAGCGCGGCTCGGGGCCCCGCCGGTTGACCTTGCCCGCACCTCAAATCGCATGAGTCCCGCGGGGATCGCGATGTTCTACGGAGCGACCGACTCAGACACCGCCGCGATCGAGGCGTCAAGCGCCGACCCGCACGCAGCCTCACTCGCGACGATCGGGTGCTTCGAGACGCTGCACGACCTGCGGGTGGTCGATCTGTCCGACCCGCCGTCCCCGCCGAGCATGTTCGATGCTGCCGGTCGCACCGCTCGCCAGCCGCTGCTGTTTCTGGGCGGCTTCGCGGCGGACCTCAGCCAGGACGTGACCCGGGACGGCGCGGAACATGTCGAGTACGTTCCGACACAGGTCGTGACCGAGTACCTGCGCGACGCCTTCGACGTCGGTCCCGGACCGCCGCTGCTCGGCCTCATGTACCGGTCAGCTCGACCAGGAGGCGCCAACAACTGCGTCCTGTGGATCGCCAACGGCGATGCCTGCGACCCCGAGGCACTCCCAGATCGCCAGCCGCCACCATGGCTCGTCCTCCGTTCGATCGAGCGCCGCGAACTCTGATCGGAGACATGTGCGGCGAGGACGGTCTCGGCCCCGGGGGCCGCGCGACGACGGACGCCAGTCGCGATCAGCGGGCGGTGCTGATGCGACGACGCGCGCGACACGCCTCTGCTCCCTTCGCTGCCACCAGATCGTCCGCTTGTTCCGCTTCTCGCGCGGCTCGGCGAGGCGGTACTCGGACGAAGACAGCGGCCGCGACGTCGATGGCATCGGAGTGAGCGCCAGCTGCGCCGACTGGTGCTCATGTCCGATGCGTGTCCGGGATGCGACCCTCCATGTCCGAGGCTGGGTGAGCTCCGACAAGCGCGGGCGACAATCCTCAACGGAATCGCGCGAGCTGTCCTTAACGACGAAAAGGCCCGGAAGGATTCATTTCGTCCGCATGCGTCGCCGACGGGAGCCCGGCGTGTGCCGGGCTCCCTCGATGTGACGCTCGTCGTCGGCTGTGGGTGTGGCTCAGTCGCGGTCATTCCCGGCTTCGTTTAAGAAGCGAGACGGCCCTCGGGTTGGTCGGGCCAGGCGCTCTGCGGCTGTGGTGAACGTGAGGCGGTCTTTCGCTCGGGTCGCGGCGACGTAGAACAGGCGGCGTTCCTCTTCGATGCGCAGGTTGTCGGCGCTGTCGATCGCGTAGCCGATCGGCAGCAGCCGTTCCTCACAGCCGACCACGTACACCACTAGGGCTTCGGTGCCCTTCGCGCCGTGGATCGTGCTGATCGTGAGCCTCGTGTCGTCCTCGGCCGTGAGCCCTGCCGCAGGGTCCACGCGTGTGTGCTCGAGGAACCCGGCCGCCGTAGTGCCTTCGGTGCTCGTGCGCTCGTAGTTGTGCGCCGCGCGGCAGAGCGATCGAAGATCCTCCTTCACACGTGCGCAGTCGGCGGCGATCTCGGCGCTGTCGGTGCTCTGCAGGAGCTCGTCGTAGCAGTCCACCGGGCCGCCGGCGATCGTCAACGCACCCACCACCGCCTTGCCAATCTGGCCGCTACGCAGCAACTCGCATCGCACGCCCGCGAGCTGCTGTCCGAACAGCGTCAGAGACGTCCTGGCCACGGGCGTCGCTGCGTATCGATATCCCCCGTCCGTGCGGTCGCTGGCCGTCGCGCACGCATCGAGCAGATCGACGTGCGCGTCGCGCGCGTACTCGACAATCGCGCGCTGCGTCGCCGCTCCCACGCCCCGTGACGGCGCGCTGCGCTTGGCCTTGTGGAACTGCCGGCGATCGCTCGGCGCACCGACGGCACGTCGGAACGCCACTGCGTCATGGGGGTTGCAGACGAGCGCGACGTATGCGAGCGCGTCGCGGACCTCGACGCGCTCCCACAGCGAGTGCGCGCCGATCACCCGGTACGCGATCCCTGCCGAGGCCAGTGCGTTCTGCAATGGCTGCGTGTAGCGCAGCGACCGGCACAGCACGAGGATCTCCCGCGGATTCACACCGCGGGAGACCTCGGCGGCAATCCGGCTCGTCAGCACCGCGGCCTCGTGGTGGTCGTTGGCAAACCGCGCCACCGACACGGTTCCGCCGGGCGGTCGGTCGGCAAGCTGCGCCTTGGGCCGGCGGCGTTGGTTGTGGGCGATGCACTGGGTCGCCGCCGCGACGATCTCCGGTCGGCAGCGGTAGTTGCGGCGCAGCACCGTCTCGGCGGCACACGGGTACGTGCGCCCGAACGCGAGCAGGTTGTCGAGCTCGGCCCCACGCCACCGATACAGCAGCTGGTCGTCGTCGCCGGCGACGACGAGCGATCCGCCCGGGGCGCCACCGCCCGGACCTGTAAGGCGAGCGAGCAGCGAGAGCTGCGATCGATCGGTGTCCTGGAACTCGTCGACGCCGATGTGACGCCACGCGTCGCGGTACCGGGCGCGCACCTCAGGATCGTCCGTCAGCAGCGTGACGCTGTTGGTGATCAGGTCGGCGAAGTCGAACGCGTTTGACCGGCGCATCTCGCGCTCGACGGCCTCCCAGAGCGCAGCGATCCGAATGCGGTCGGGATGCTGGGCA
>CAVYAX010000049.1:0-4111 GCA_963766525.1 uncultured Actinomycetes bacterium | reverse complement strand
GCGCCGCAGCCGGCCGCCTAGCGAGCGGCCGTCATGGCGCCCTACGTCGCGGTCGTGGGCGCCGGCGAGGATGTCGCCGCCGACCTGCTGGCGGTCGCCGAGGCGGTCGGCGCGCGGCTCGCGCTGCGCGGGGCCGTCGTCGTGACCGGCGGGCTCGGCGGGATCATGGAGGCGGCCTGTCGCGGCGCGCGCGAGGCGGGTGGCGCGACGCTCGGCATCCTGCCGGGCAGCGACCGCGCGGACGCCAACCCGTACGTCGACATCGCCCTGGCGACCGGGATGGGGGAGCTGCGCAACGGGCTCGTCGTGCGCTGCGCCGATGCGCTCGTCGCCGTCGGCGGGGCCTACGGGACGCTGTCTGAGATCGCGCTGGCGCTGAAGGCGGGCAAGCCGGTCGCCGGGATCCAGACGTGGGAGATCGAAGGAGTCCACGCGGCCGCCGACGCGGACGCCG
The DNA here is from genome assembly GCA_963766525.1 of uncultured Actinomycetes bacterium. Lineage (GTDB taxonomy): Bacteria > Actinomycetota > Thermoleophilia > Solirubrobacterales > Solirubrobacteraceae > CADCVQ01. Next base: position 3,657 of record CAVYAX010000049.1, on the reverse strand, counting down.
CGGTCGCGCTCGTGCTCGGCTGCGCCTCCGCCTGAAACGCGGGCCGCGCCGTCGATCGGGGGTCGACCCCGTGTGTGGGGAAGCGCCCTCGGGTACCGCTGGGGGATGGAACATGACACCGGACGATCCGTCGAGCAGGCCAGCGGCCTGAGCGACGAGGAACTCGATGCACAGCATGTGGCCGCGCTTCCGGACCGCGAGGCCATGTCCACGGTCGGACTTGACCTGACCGGCATCGACAACTTTGCGATGCCCATCAACGAGGCCGTCGCGATCAACAACCAGTCCGTGAACTCGGTCGCGGTGGCCGACGCCGATCAGACGGTGATCATCGGGCAGGCCGACACGGACGCGGCGCCATCCGATGGCGAGGCGACACCGTGAGCCGGCGCGATGATGGGCTGACCCCCGAGGAGCTTGCGTCGCACGACGCCGCCGCGCTGCCCGATCGCGAGGCGATGTCGACGATCCCCACGTCGCTGCTCGACCTCGACGTCAACGTCGATGCGGCGCTCGACCTCGCCGCTCCGGTCGACGCCGGCATTGCGCTCAACGCCAACGCCGCGCTGCCGATCGACGCTGCGGCGTCGGCCAACATCCTGTCCGAGGGCGCCCAGTCCGGCGCGCAGGCAGAGCAGATCTCGGTCATCAACCAGGACCTCGACGGCGTCGCGATCGCCGATCCGGATCAGACGTCGGACATCGATCAGGGCGAGACCGTCGCAACCGACGTGACCGACGCGGCGGGCGCCACCGACACGACGGCCGGCACTGACGCCACCGCCGGCACCGACACGACGGCCACCACGGGAGGCTCATGACATGGCTGACAAGGGACTGACCCCTGCTGAGCTCGAGGCGCAGGACGCCGCGGCGCTCCCGGATCGCGAAGCGATGTCGACGCTGGATCCGTCGTCGCTGCTCGACCCGACGACCTTGGCGACAGGCTCGCTGCTCGACCTGGACGTCAACGTCGACCTCGACGCCGACGCGGCCGCGCCGATCAATGCCGGGGTGGCGGCGAACGCCAACATCGCCGCGCCGATCGACGCGGCGGTCAGCGCGAACATCCTGTCGCCCGACGCCGAGTCGGTGGCCGTCGCGTCGCAGACGTCGGTCATCAACCAGGAGCTCGACGGTGTCGCGATCGCCGACCCCGACCAGGCGTCGGACATCGACCAGGGCGAGGCCGCGGAGCCGGCCCCGACGGCGACGACCGACGGCAGCACTTCATGAAGACGCTGCGCGGTCGTCTGATCGCGGGGGTGGCCCTGCTGGCTTGCGCCGCGCCGTTGGGCGTGGCGCAGGCCCAGAACGCGGCGGGCGACGAGGTCAACCGCGCCGTCGCGACGACCGAGCAGGACGGCGGACGCGCGTTCGACTTCTCGTGGTCGCTGCTGCGCCAGCGCGGCGGCGTCGTCAACCAGCAGAACGTCGCGAACGCGGCTGCGCGCTGCACCGACTGCCGGGCGACCTCGATCGCGTTCCAGGTCGTGCTCGCCAGCCGTGGCGCGACGCTGGGCAGTCCCCGCAACCAGGCGCTCGCCCTCAACACCGAGTGCACCAGCTGCGTGGTCTACGCCGGGGCCGGCCAGTTCATCCGCATCGTCACCGAAGGACATCCGGAGTTCACCGACGAGGGCCGCGCCACGCTCGCCGACGTGCGCAACGACCTGCGCGCGCTCGAGGGGCAGGACCTGGCGATCGACGAGCTGGCGACGGAGGTCGAGGCACAGAAGGCGCGCGTCGTTCGGGTGCTGACGGACGAGGTGGTCGTCGCGAGCGGCGACGAGGCCAGCTTCCGTACCCGGTCGAATCGCTTCACCGACGACCGCTAGCCGTAGCGAGCCGGCATGGCCACACAGACTGGCCACGCCGGCTCGCGCGGCTCGCGCGCCGGCACTCCCGCGCCGCGCCTCGCCGACGGCGTCGAGCTGCTCGGCGAGTTCGAGGACTCCGGGTTTCAGGACCCGCCCCATCTGGCGCGCCGCGCCGACGGCCAGGTCATCCAGCTCACCGAGCTGCTGCACCTCGTCGCGGAGGCCGCCAACGGCGAACGTGACGAGGAGCGGATCGCCGATGCGGTGAGCGAGCGGTTCGGCCGCCGCGTGAGCACCGACAACGTCCGCTTCCTCGTCGAGAAGAAGCTGCGGCCGCTCGGCGTGCTCGCCGCCGCGGACGGATCGAGCCCGCGCCTGCGCAAGGCCGATCCGCTGCTTGCTCTGAAGTACCGCACCGCGCTGGTGCCGGCACCGGCGGTGCAGCGGCTGGCGCGGGTCTTCACCTGGCTGTTCTCGCCGCCCGTGCTCGTCCTGGCGCTGGGGGCGCTGGCCGCGTTCGACGTCTGGCTGCTCTTCGAGCACGGCGTCGCGGCCAGCTTGCGTTCGACGCTCTACGAGCCGGTCATCATGCTCGCCCTCTTCGCGGCGGTCATCCTCGCCACCGTGTGGCACGAGATCGGCCACGCGACCGCCTGCCGCTACGGTGGAGCGCGGCCCGGCGTCCTCGGCGCGGGCATCTACCTCGTCTGGCCCGCGTTCTACTGCGACGTCACCGACGCCTACCGGCTCAGCCGCCGTGGGCGTCTGCGCACCGACCTCGGCGGCGTGTACTTCAACGGCCTGTTCTCGGTGGCGGTGGCGGCGGCGTTCCTCGCGACCGGTTTCGAGCCGCTCGTCCTCGTGATCCTCGGCCAGCACCTCATCGTCCTGCAGCAGCTGATCCCCACGCTGCGCTTCGACGGCTACTACGTGCTCAGCGACGTGACCGGCGTGCCCGACATCCTCGCTCGCATCAAGCCGATCCTCGCGAGCCTCGTGCCCGGCCGCAAGCCGGGGCCGCGGGTCACCGAGCTCAAGCCGTGGGTGCGCCGGGTCGTCGCGACGTACGTCGTGCTGCTCGTGCCGACGCTGCTGGGGCTGCTCGTCGTGCTCGTGATGGCCGCCCCGCGGATCTTCGCCACGGCCTACGACTCGCTCGGTCTGCAGTTCGATCGCGTCGGCGACGCGGTTGCCGACGGCGCGGTGGCGCTCGCTGCGCTGGCGGTGCTGCAGGTCATCACGCTCGTGCTGCCGTGCCTGGCGATCATCCTGACGGCGTCGCGGATCGGCCGCCGGGCCGTCAGCGGGTTGTTCGGCTGGACGGCGGGCAGCGCCCCGCGCACGGCGCTCGCCGCGGGCGCGACGCTCGCGGTCGCGGGCTTGGCCGCCTGGACGTGGTGGCCCAACGGCGACTACGAGCCGATCCGTCCCGGGGAGCGCGGCACGCTCTCGGAGGTGGCCACGTCGGTGACGTCGATCCCTTCCGGTCGCCCGGCGTGGACGCCGGCGCGCGAGCAGGAGCACGGTCGCGAGCCGACCGTACGCGAGCGGCGCGCCGACGATTCCGGCGTGATCGGGCCCGTGGGTGAGGACGAGGAGGAGCTCGTGCCGCCCGCGACGAGCACGAATCCCGCCGAGGAGACGACCACGACCACTCCCGCGCCTGAGCCGGCGCCTGAGGAAGTGCCGCCGGCCGAGACGACGCCCGCTCCCCCCGCCGAGCAGGCCCCGGTGCCACCCGCCGAGACGATCCCGGCGCCGACGACGACGGTGCCTGTGCCGTAGGCGGCTCAGTGCGGTGAGCGGGCAGCGGCCGCTTCCGGACGAGCGCGCCTCA